>NZ_JAZKUG010000001.1:0-1298599 GCF_036625195.1 Accumulibacter sp. | reverse complement strand
TGTGGCGCAACGCCCGTATTCGCCGATGTGGATCGTCGGACCAACAACCTTGATGTCGGCGATGTCGTACAACGGCTCACCCCGCGAACGAAGGCCGTGATCGCGGTTCACCTGTTCGGGCTGTGTGCGGACATCGATCGGCTGCGCGCGGTACTGCCCGCGCATGTCCCGATCATCGAGGACGCCGCCTGTGCTGCCGGCGCCAGCTACAAGGGACGTCCCGCGGGTTCACTCGGGTTGGCGGCAGCATTCTCCTTTCATCCGCGGAAGTCGATCACCACCGGCGAGGGTGGCATGGTGACCACCAACGATGCGGTACTGGCGGCGACTGCCAACATGCTGCGCAACCACGGCGCGAGCATCTCCGAAGAACAGCGCCACAGCGGCCCACGCCCCTATCTTCTGCCCGAGTTCAACCTGCTCGGATACAACTACCGGATGACCGACCTGCAGGGGGCGGTGGGCTTGGTGCAGTTGGCAAAGCTCGATCGTTTCATTGCCGAGCGAACCGCTTGGGCCGACTATTACACGCGTGCGCTGGCCGACATCGAGTGGTTGCAGCCGCCGGAGGCCCCGGCAGATGGCCAGCACGCTTGGCAGGCGTACGTCCTCTACGTCGATCCATACAAGGCTCCGGCCCCGCGCAACGAGCTCATGGAGCGGCTGCAAGCATGCGGCGTCGCCACTCGACCGGGTACGCACGCGGTGCATCTGCTCGGCTACTACGCCAGCCGCTATGGACTGCGGCCGGAAGACTTCCCGGTAGCTCGCGACTGCAACGACCAGACCATGGCCATTCCACTTCACAATCGGATGACGGCAGCCGACTACACGCATGTCGTCGAGTCGCTGCACCGGATCGGCTGAGCCATGTGCGGCATCGCCGGCCTCGTGAATCTTGACGGACGGCCAGTTTCACCTGCCATCCTCAAGCACATGACCGACGCCATCGCACATCGCGGACCTGACGGCGAGGGACGATGGACCGAAGGTTGCGTCGGGTTGGGACACCGCCGGCTGGCAGTCATCGATCTCTCGACCGCGGCGCATCAGCCAATGCTCTCCGCGGACCATCGTTACGTCATTGCCTACAACGGGGAGATATACAACTACCGGGAGCTGCGCGCCGATCTTGAAGCCGAGGGTTTCCGTTTTCGCTCGCAGTCGGATACCGAGGTCGTCCTGAACGCACTGGCCGCCTGGGGACCACTGGCCTTCGCCAGCCTCAACGGCATGTTCGCTTTCGCCTTGTGGGACCGGCATGAACGAAGGCTCATGCTGGCACGAGACCGCTATGGGGTGAAGCCTCTGTACTATGCAGTGGTCGGAAACACCCTGGCGTTTGCATCCGAGCAGAAGGCGATCATCGCCCAGCCGGGATTCCCGCGGCAACTTGACCGGGAGGCCTTGCTCGAGTACTTCACGTTCCAGAACATCTTCACCGACAGGACCCTGCTGCAGGACCTCAGGTTGTGTCCGGCTGGCCACTACGCCGTGCTCGACTTCGCCAGCAGGGCTCCCCAACTGAAATTCTCTCAGTACTGGGACTTCGATTTCCGTGAACCATCGGGCAAGGTGGACAAGATGGCCTACGAGGGCGAACTGGATCGCCTCTTCCGGCAGGCGGTCAATCGTCAACTGGTCACGGATGTGGAACTCGGCAGCTACCTCAGCGGCGGCATGGACTCGGGCTCGATCACTGCCGTCGCGGCGCAGTCTTACCCATACATGAAGACCTTCACCTGCGGCTTCGATCTCAACTCGGCTTCCGGCCTCGAACTGGCGTTCGACGAGCGGAGCAAGGCTGAGTACATGTCGTATTGCTTCAAGACCGAGCACTACGAGATGGTACTGAAAGCGGGCGACATGGAGCGTGTCCTGCCCCGGCTCGCCTGGCATCTTGAGGAGCCGCGTGTCGGCCAGAGCTATCCGAACTACTACGCAGCACAACTTGCGTCGAAGTTCGTCAAGGTGGTCCTCTCCGGAGCAGGTGGTGACGAACTGTTTGGCGGTTACCCATGGCGTTACTATCGGGCCGTGGTCAATGATGATTTCGAGCGATACATCGACAAGTACTACCAGTTCTGGCAGCGGCTGATGCCGAACCAGCGCCTGCGAGAGGTCTTCGCACCGATCTGGGGCGACGTGAAGTACGTCTGGACACGCGATATCTTTCGTGATGTTTTCAAACATCATTCAGACAGTCTCTATTCTCCGGTCGACTACATCAACCACTCTCTGTATTTCGAGGCCAAGACGTTCCTGCATGGGTTGCTGATCGTCGAGGACAAGCTCAGCATGGCGCACGGTCTCGAGAGTCGGGTACCGTTTCTCGACAACGAATTGGTGGAGTTTGCCATGCGCTGCCCGGTCTCGTTGAAACTCAACAACCTCTCCGAGGTGGTGCGGATGAACGAGAACGAGCCGGGAGCCAAATCGTCGAAGTATTTCGAGCGCACACGCGATGGCAAACAGATCCTCAGGGACGTGATGGCCCGACACATTCCGGACTCGATCACCGGTGGCCTGAAGCAGGGCTTCTCCGGACCGGATGCCAGCTGGTTCAAAGGCGAAAGCATTGATTTCGTCAAACGCAGCCTTTTGGACAGGAGCGCGCGCATCTACGACGTCCTCGACCGCAAGGCATTGGTACCGATGATAGAGCAGCACATGCGAGGTGAAGAGAATCAGCGCCTGTTGATCTGGTCGCTGCTGAACGTCGAAGCGTGGATGAAGGCATACCTGTGATCGGGATCCTGTCGGACGCCCACGGTAACACCGCCGCTTTTCGTGCGGCCATCGATCATTTGCGGCAACTCGGCGCACAACGGTTCTACTTTCTTGGCGATGCCGTGGGATACTTTCCGACCGTCGAAGTGATCAGCGAACTGGAACGGATGGGAACGACGGTTAGCTGCGTTCTCGGCAACCATGAGGATCTCCTGCTGAAGGGCGGCATGGATCGGGAGCGCGAACCATTATACGGGCATCAGCTCATCCGGAATCGCTTGACCCAGCGGCAGGCAGCGTTCATTCGAACCTGGCCGACGCACTGTCGGCACTCCGAAGGCCAGACGGAACTGCTGTTTGTACACGGAAGCCCGGCGGATTTCACGAACGAGTATCTGTATCCCGACAGCGATCTCAGCCGATTCGTCCTCAGGGAGAGATTCGTCTTCATGGGGCACAGCCATTACCCATTCATCCGCATGGTAGGCGGCACCACATTCGTCAACGTGGGAAGCTGTGGTTTGCCGCGGGATGATGGGCGCTATGGTTCGTTCGCGACCTTCGATCCGGCGAACGAGGAAGCGCGCCTGTATCGTTTTGACATCAGCAAGTCGCTGGCTTCCCTGCCGGCGGATTCGCTGAGTTTGGTACACCCATCAGTCCTTCGTCTTTTCGCTCGGCGAGCGGCTTCGCTGGCCGGGACGGTCATAGAAGCCAAGAAAGCGAGCAATTCATGATCAGGATTCTGGTTACGGCGATGGGCGGCGGCGGCCATGGAGAACAGATCCTGAAAGCGCTGCGGCTCGCCAAGAATGAACGCTACTGGATCGTCGGAGCCGACGCCAACCCGGCCTGCCCGCAGTTCGATATGGTACACGAGCGCGCTGTGCTGCCGCTAGCCAGTTCGCCAACCTACATGGATGAGCTTTTCGCCCTGATTGCACGCCACCGGATACAGGTCCTCTTTCACGGTTGTGAACCCGAATTGAGGCTCTTCGCCAGGCATCGACGAGAAATTGAAGAGCAGGGTGTGTTCCTGCCGGTCAACCCGACCGCTGTGATCGACCTGTGCATGGACAAGGAGAAGACCAACAGGCGCCTGCTGGAACTTGGGTTTTCCGCTCCCCGCTTCGCCGTCGTAGACGCGACTAGCGATTTGGCAGCGATTGACTGGTTTCCTGTGGTCGTGAAGCCTTCACTGGGAGGAGGCGGTTCGAGCAACGTCTATATCGCGCGGAACGCGCACGAGCTGGACGGTCTGGCGCAGTTTCTCAACCTCGGCGCCAATGACATCAAGTTCTTCATTCAGGAGTACGTTGGGACTCCTGATGCCGAGTACACGGTCGGCGTACTCCATGACATGGAGGGAGAATACATCAATGCCATCGCAGTCAAGCGCTCGTTGACCGGGCAGCTCAGCATTCGAACGAGCGTGGCCAACACGACCGGAAGAGCAGAGCTCGGACCGCGCCTGGTCATCAGCTCGGGAATCAGCCAGGGCGAGATCGACAGATTCCCGATTGTTTCCGATCAGTGCAGGGCGATCGCCATGGCGATCGGTGCCAGAGGCCCCCTGAACATACAGTGCCGCCTGGTCCGAGGCGTAGTCCAAGTCTTCGAGATCAACCCCAGGTTCTCCGGGACCACCTCACTGCGTGCCATGGTTGGGTATAACGAACCGGACCTTCTGATACGCAGGCACTTGCTGCAGGAAAAGTTGGATGTCGGTTTCGCGTACGGCAAAGGGCTGATCCTCAGGAACCTGACGGAGCACTACTATGGCTAGACCCACGTCCAACCTGGTCGGCAGGAACGCGTGTCCTGCCTGCGGCTCCTCGGCGATCATCCAGATCCCGTGCGGCGGCGAGTTGCCCGCGATTCTGTTCCCGGTGGAAGGTACTCGTGCAACCGATGTGCCGGCACGAGAAGTCCACGCAGCGGCCTGCTCTGCCTGTCAGCACGTCTTCCTGACACGCATCGACCCTGGTTTTGTCGAGAGACTGTACGCTGACTACTACAACCTCTATCCATTCAAGGCACTCGAAACCTTGAACGTCTTTTATCGCGAGCCGTTCGACAGGTTGCTGCCAGTATTCTGCCCCCCGGGCAGACGCAGCCTTCTGGAAATAGGTTGCGATGACGTGCAGCAGATGAAATACTTCCTCGACCAGGGATACCGCTGCACAGCGGTCAACCCGGGGGCCAGGCAAGGCGGCGATGTGCATTTCATCGATGGTTATTATGGTCTTACCCCGATAGCTGGAGATTTTGATTGCATTGTTTCGCGCTTCAATCTCGAGCATATCGTGGATGTCGACGCGTTCTTTGAGCAGCTACACCTGAATCTCAAGATCGATGGCATCGCGATCATGCAGGTGCCGAACGCCGAGCACTTCCTGCGGCTCGGGGTTCTGAACATGTTCGCGCACGAACACCCGCACTATTTCTGTCGCAACTCCCTCGCGGCAATGATCACCGGTCACGGCTTCGAGATCCGTTTCTTGAACGGTGCCAGCGAGCCCAGTCTGATCTGCGCATTTTGCCGCAGCTCCGGCAGCAGCTACGATCCTGGCGCAAGAATCGCATCCCTGAGACAGGTGATCGCTCAGGTCTGCGCTTTCATCGATGGCAGCGACGAGGGCGTGATTCTCTATGGCGCCGGCTTGTCGGCTACAGCCCTGCTGTATGCGTCCGACTTCCGGGCAGGATGGTATGACCGCATCTCCATAGTGGATGACAACCCCGTGGTCCAGGGTCGACTGATGCCGAATACCCCACTGACAATAGATCGGCCGGACGACAGGATCTTCGGAAACACGCGACCAATAATACTCACCTTGAGTGAGCAGTACCACCCGGCAGTGATCGACAGGCTGCGGGCACGAGGCGTGACGGCCAGGATCTTCGCCATTTCTGGCGGCGGTTTCGGAGCGGTCCCTGGCGATGACTGAAGATTGCACGCGATGTCGTTCTGGCGCTCTCGTGGCAGGAAGGAAGAGAAGCACATGATATCGGTAGATAACCCGCCGCCGAACGCAGCCCCGCAAGACGAGGACTTCACGATCGAGTCCTATCATGGTCTTGTTCGCCTCTGCCTGTCCTCGTACACGCCTGCCAGCTACGACCGCATTCCATGGGGGCAACGCTTCGTCCTTTGGCGACACGACTGCGACTATTCCCTCAATCGGGCACTCGCCGTGGGACGGGCGGAGCACGATGAGGGCCTGCAGTCTACCTTCTTCGTGAATCCGCACAGCGAGTTCTACAATCTGCTTGAGCGTAGCCAGCTCGAAATCCTGAACAGTCTGCTCGGCTTGGGTCACGAGGTCGCCCTGCACTTCGATGCGGCCTTTCATGCCACGCGCTCGGAGGACGAACTGCATGACCAAGTCGCCCGCGAGGCTCGACTGCTCGAGGAGTTTCTTGGTCAACGCCCCGCGGCTTTCAGCTTTCACAACCCGACGGCGTTTCATCTCGGCTGTGAGGCAGAAACCTATGGTGGCCTGGTCAATTGCTACTCACGGCGCTTCAAGACCGAGGTGCCGTACTGTTCCGACTCGAACGGATATTGGCGCTTTCGTCGCTTGTCAGAGGTGCTGAGCGAGGCCAGTGATTCGTGCCTGCAGGTGTTGACACACCCGGGCTGGTGGCAATCACGCGCCATGCCGCCGCGGCAGCGGGTTTTCCGCTGCGCTTTCGGTCGCGCCCGAGCGACGATGCTGTTCTACGACCAAGCGCTCGAGGCCTGCAATCGCGAGAACTTCGCCGGTGCAGCAGCGTCGATCAGCTTTCTGCGATCGGTTGACCATGAGATCTTTGAGGCCCTCGATTATCTTTGGAGCATGCGGCGCTTCGCGACGCTGTTCCTCGAACTTTCGCGACTCCATGAGACACAGCTCAGGCGGATCTGCAAGGCAATCCTGACTTCGGAATGGCGGATTCCGGTGGCGCAGGTGTGCGGTTTTCTCGACCGGGCCAGTGCTGGTTTCGATGGATTGAGCCTGTTCAAATGCATTTCCGGAAGAAGCTGGCTGCCAGCGAGAGAGGCACACGATGCGGCACACAGGAAGTCACTTATGGTGCGCGAGCGCTTGGCGCAAGGCGTGCCGGAGGCGGCAGACGAAGCGCTTGAGGCAGATTGCGTGGAGCTGTGCGGGCGAATCGAGTCGCTCGCCGTGTGGGGCAGGGGAGAGCCAATCGGCCTTGACGGCCTGAGCCGGGAAGAGTCTGCCAGCGATGCAGCGGACACCAGGCAAGGACCGCACGATGCCGGGGATCCTGAAAAACAGCGCAGCCGCGAAGTCTGCGAGGCGTATCGAACCAGGTGGGAAGCCTTGCAGAAACACCTGGGGGCTGTCGCCGCCGGCGCGGCAGTGCGGCCAGAGACAGCTGGGGCTGGGGCGGGTCGGGACGACGGGGGAGCGGAGCGGCTCGCCCTGCCTTTCTGATCCCATTGACCCTTTGGAGCGACTCACGAAAGTGTTGCGAATCCTGCTTTTTGGCGATGTTGCTGGGGTTTCCCAACTTCTCCGTCATCTTCCCGTGGGCCACGTGGTTGCCATCGTGGGTGCAGCGGTCAGACCACAGTATCACGATGGTCTGCTGGAGGTTGCCGCGCGAATGACGGTGCCCTTCCTTGTCCAGCCGCGATGGGGTAGCCCGGACTATGCGGGTTTCGCGGCCGCCATTGAAGCCCTTGATGCAGACTTGATCTGGGTCAACTCCTACAGCATGATCATTCGGGCGGACGTTCTGAGTCTCTCTCGCCTCGGCGGCATCAATATCCACCATGCGCTATTGCCACGTAATCGCGGCTGCAATCCGCTTCAGTGGGCGATCATCAACCGCGACACCGAGACGGGTGTGACCCTGCACGAATTGACATCCGGCATCGACGAAGGGCCCATCATCGCCCAGCGGCGCGTGGCGCTGCTCTTTGAGGACACCTGGCAAACGCTGCGCGATCGCCTTGCGCGAGCGACAGACGACCTGATCGCGGCGAGTCTGCCACAGATCCTCTCTGGCAACTGGACTGCCCAGAACCAGGACGAGCGGGCCGCCAACTACTGCTGCCGGCGGACTCCCGATGATGGGCTTTTCACATGGCGCCAACCGGTGGTTGCGATCTACAACCGTATCCGCGCTCTGCTGCCGCCGCTCCCGCCCGCCTTCTATGTCGATGGCGAGGGCCGGCGCGTCGGCATGGATCGCTACTTGACCCCGTGCGAGGTAACGGCGTTCAAGTACGGGCCGTTGGGAGGATGCATCCTCGAGACCGACTCGGTCCGTCTACGTCCCCTGTGGCAAGCCGATGCACCGCTCGTTGAGGAATGGTCGTCACACGACGAGGCACTGATCCTGAATTCAGCTTCTCGTCATTGGTCCGAGCAGGACCACTTGGCACCGGTGGGATCAAGGCTTGCAGAGCGCACGGATCTGCTGCTGTTCGTGATCGAGGAAAGGGCGAGCAGCAAGGCGATCGGCACTTGCCGGTTGCAGAACATCAATTGGCGGCACCGCAACGCGGAACTGCAGGTCCGGATCAGTGATGGCTCGTCTGCGGACGAAGCGTACTCAGCCGAGGCGATCAGGCTCCTGTGCCGGTTTGCCTTCGTGGACCTGAACCTTCATCGTATCTGCCTGCACGCTGCCGAGACCGAGCTGTCGATCATCCGTGCTTGCGAGAAAACGGGCTTTGTCCGCGAGGGTTCATTGACCGAGGCCGTCCTGGTCGACGGCATATGGCTCGACTTGGCCGTGATGGGATTGATCGAGCGCGACGAATGAACAGGACGGTTGCCATCCACCAGCCCAATTTTCTGCCCTGGCTCGGTTACTTCGACAAGATTGCACGCAGCGACGTGTTCATCTTTCTTGATGACGTACAGTTCCCCAAGACCGGCGGCGTCTGGTGCAATCGCGTACGATTGCGCAGTGGCGACCAGGCCCGCTGGGTCACCGGGCCGATCAAGCGAGCCTTCCATGGAGTCCGGGCGATCAACGAAATCGAATGGGCTGACGAGCAGCCGTGGCGCAGCAAGCTGCTGAAGACACTGACAGCAACGTACTCGAGAGCACCGTTCTACAAGGAAACCATGGCTTGGCTTGAACCACTGGTTCTTGCACCGGAGAGCAACCTGGCGCGCTACAACAGCGCGATGATCAAGGCGATCGCCGCGCAGATTGGCTTGCGGTATGACCATTGTGTAACGTCCTCTTCTCTTGGCTGCGATGGGCAGGGGAGCGATCTGTTGATCAACCTGACACGCAGAGTCGGCGGCACACGCTACCTGTGCGGCGGCGGAGCCTCCGGCTATCAGGACGATGAAGCATTCGCCCGGGCCGGCGTTTCTCTGGCATACCAGGGCTTTCGCCATCCCGTGTATCCACAGGCAGGTGGAGGCGACTTCTTGCCGGGGCTCTCGATCGTCGATTCATTGGCAAATGTCGGCAGAGCTGGAGTACGGGCGCTGCTGGCGGTAGAATGACCGATTGGTCGCAAGGAAGAGTCCGTGGGGTCGTACGATCGTCTTGTCAAGCGTGTGGCGCGTGCAGGCGTCAACACCGTACCCGCCGAGTGGAAGCAAGAGCTGAAGAGCAGGCTGAATTCATCCTTGAAGCCGGACCTCAAGGCAGAGCTCAAACCCGAGATCATGGCGGAACTCAAGGCCGGGCCCATGGCGGAACTCAAGGCCGAGCTCAGGGCCGAGCTCAGGGCGGAACTGGAGACCGAGCTCAAGGCCGAGCTGCTGCGATCCGTTGGTCGTCTTCATGATCTCTCCGGCCGCGTTGCAGCCTTTCGCGCCGCGGTCGGCGCAGAAGGATCGGCAAACCCCACGAGCATGGATGCAGCTGCCCGCGAACTGCGCCGATTGGTCCGTTCAGCCGCCGGCCTGCCGGTGGATCGTTGCGACCCGCCAGCTGCGGACGACCTGCTGGCCGAGGTCGCCTTTCTCCACTGCGCCGCGCACACCCTCAAGCCAGCTTTCGATGCGCTGGCGTCCCGGCGGGTGCTGTTCTGCGGTCAGTCCTATTACAACGTCTGGTACCTCTCGCGCGCCCTGCGTCACCTTGGATGGAAGGCCGATGTCTATAACTGGGACAGCAATCCTGGAAACTGGATCTACTACCATGGTGAGGATTACCGGCTCGGCGGTGATATCCCGGTAGGTGTCGAAGGAGAGTTGGGTTTCTACCTTCTGGCCATCTACGGTTACGACGTTTTCCATTTCTCCAACGCCCATGGCATTGCCTTCGGGTGGGGTGTCCAGTCGGCCGTCGCACAGCGCCTCGGGATGCACGCGGAAATCCACCTCCTCAAGGCACTCGGGAAGAAGGTGGTCTACTCGCACAACGGTTGCCTTGACGGCGTTTCTCAGACGGCCTTCGCCAAATGGGGTCCGGAGTCGGTCTGTGCGATCTGCCGCTGGCAACACGAACCCTCAGTCTGCAGTGACGAACGCAACCTCGCATGGGGACAGTTCAGGAACTCCGTCGCTGACTTTCAGTGCACGCTGGGCGGAAACCGGGTTGATTGCAACGCCGACCGAAGGGTCCACGAAGTTCCGGAGTTCTACTGCCTGGATCCCGAACTATGGCATCCGGAAATGGCGATTCCCGAGCAGTATCGTCTGCCATCGCTACCTGACGGCGGGGTGCGTCTTTATCACGCCGTCGGACACCGTGACGAGCGAACCCGCAGCGATGGACTCAACATCAAGTCCTCCCACGTGTATCTCCCCTTGATCGAGCGCCTGCGCACCGAGGGAATGGTACTGGACTTGATCCAGCCAACCGGCATTCCCAACAGGGAGGTCCGCTTCCTGCAGGCGCAGGCAGACATCTTCCTGGACATGCTGACGTACGGCTGGTTCGGCGCAAACATCCGTGAAGCGATGATGCTCGCGAAGCCGGTAATCTGCTTCATCCGTCCCGAGTGGCTGGAGAGCGTGCGCGAGGAGCTCCCCGATTATGCTGAAGAACTACCCGTTGTCAGCGCGACGCCGCACACCGTCGAGTCCGTCCTGCGCGACCTGATTGCCGATCCCGAGAGGCGGCGTGAGATCGGCCGGCGCAGCAGGGATTTTGCTCTGAAATGGCATTCCGCTGCGGCCGGGGCAACACGGTTCGATCGGATCTACGCTGCGCTGCTCGCTGGTGATCCCCTCTTGCGACGAAGCGCTTGAGTTCACCGCATGGAGCAAACATGTCCCAGTTTTGCCTTGCGCTGCGCCAACGTCAGCAAGACGTTTGCCGTGCAGCGTGAGCAGCGTGTCTGGCGCATACTTCTCGGGATGGAAAGGGGCGGGGGTGGCCCAGTGGTCGAGGCTTTGCGGGACATTTCCCTTACTGTCCCACGCGGGAAGATCGTCGGAGTCCTCGGCCGGAATGGAGCGGGCAAGAGTACCTTGCTGCGCCTCCTCGGACAGGTCTACACGCCGACGACCGGCCGCATCGAGATCAACGGGCAGGTTGCCGGGCTTTTCGAATTGGGCGGCATGGGAAATACCAACCTCACGGGCCGCGAATATGCCACGCGCTACCTGCAGTTCATGGGCGTCGCCGGTGACAGCGTCGCGGATATTCTGGAAGATATCGCTGACTTCTCGGAACTGGGCGATGCCTTCGATCAACGCATTCGCACCTATTCGTCGGGAATGGCGTCGCGGTTGTACTTCGCCGTGGCCACAGCCTACCAGCACGAGATCTACCTGATTGACGAGTTGCTTTCGGTTGGTGACGAGCACTTCCAGGCCAAGTGCTGGCGCAGGATGCGCGAGCGCTTGCTCGGCGGTGCCTCCGGAGTTCTCGTCACGCACGACTGGACAGCCATCGTCAAGCTCTGCGAACAGGCCTGCGTCATCGACGAGGGCCGCTTTTCGTTCGTCGGTTCGAGTGATTCTGCGGTCGTCCGCTATCTCGACCTGCGTGTTCCTCCGGCCGAATCAGCACGATTTCCGGACGCCATCCCGCCAGAATTCGTCCTGCGCTCCGGTGAGGATTCGGTCATCAGATTGCCGGTCGAGATTCTTGACGATGTGGCAGTCGATCTGGCCATATCGGTAGAAATGTTGCGTATCGGCATTGGTTGGGAAATCGTCATTCTTTCCGAGTACTACCCGGTAGCCGATACAGCGGGCAACTACACGGTGGAGTTCAGAATCCCGGCATTGCCGCTGGCACCCGGCAAGTATTCCCTGAACCTTTTCCTCGCTCAGCGGCCATTGCCGGGAATGCGACCGAAGACCGGCCTCGATTGCCGATCCTGGACCTACGGGAATGGTTTGACGTTGCGTGTTGAAGGCAAACCATTCCCCGCCGCCGTCACCTTGCCTTTTACCGTGCGACCAATTCCGGCGGAGCTGGTATGAGCCTTTTCGTCGAGCTGCAGGAAGTATCCAAAATGTACCCTGTCGGCAGCTCGGCCACCAGCGAACTGGTCGCGGCAATGACCAGCGATGCCGGGCACGAGACCGTTCCCAGCGGCAAGCTTGCGGTCGACGGACTCAGCCTGCGGATTGCGGAAGGCGATCGCCTCGGCATCATCGGACGCAATGGTGCCGGCAAGTCCACCCTCCTGCACATGATTGCCGCCATCTGCGAGCCCACAACCGGGGCCATTCGGGTCAACGGAAGAGTGACCTCGATCATGACCCTGGGTGTGGGTTTGCGTGATGACTTGAGCGGCAGGGAGAACATCTACGTTGATGGTGAGATCCAGGGAAAGTCGCGTGCTGAGGTCGAGCGGGTTGCCGCGCAGGTCATCGAGTTTGCCGAATTGGGCAAGTTCATCGACTATCCGGTCCGCACTTATTCGACTGGGATGAAAGCGCGCCTGGCATTTGCGATGATTTCACACGTCGATCCGGAAATACTGATCATTGACGAAGCGCTTGCCGTTGGTGACGCTGCGTTCTCCATGAAGGCTACGGAACGCATCCTGGAAATCTGCGCCCGCGGCAAGATCGTCATTCTCGTCTCCCACAGCATGCAGTCAGTCAGACAGATCTGCAATCGCTGCATTTACATGAAGGCTGGGCAGATTCTCATGGACGGCCCGCCGCTGGATGTGACGAACGCCTATCTCGAGGAGGTCCGTGCAGAGGATGAAGCCGCACTGATGTCGAGATTCCGGGCGCACGTCGGGAGCCGCTCGTACCGGGCGGGAAGTGAGATCGGCCGCGTTTCGCTCCTTTCCGGTGGTGACGACCTGGGCTCGCCGCGCGTAGAGGCGCATGCGAGGCTTCGGATTCGGCTTGCCGGCAGGCACGATCATCTCGCGGAGCCCGCCCTCTGCCGCATACGAATCGTACGTCTCGACGATTTGGTGGTTTTTCAGAGCGATTTCCCCTTGGCCGACTTTTCCACTGCCCGTGGCGCGGTGGGCATCGAACTGGAGTTTGCCCCTCTGACCCTGGGAGCAGCCGTATACCGACTCGATGCGTTCTTTCTCGGCTCCGCGCAGAGCCCGTCCGCCACGTTTTGCGAGCACTCGACGGTGTTCGAAGTCTTCACGCCGGTTCCGCCTGCGGGCGGAAGGCCGATGCTTTACTACCCCATCACGGCTTCGGTGCAGGCCTGATCAATGGAGACGCCCCCGTGTTCGGGTTTACTCGCTACGACTTCCGGCTGCTGATCAATCTCTTCAAGATGAATCTGCGCGACCGTTATCTCGGGTCCTCCCTGGGGAGCTTCTGGGCCGTATCCAACCCGCTGTTCATGCTCGCCCTCTATACCTACATCTTTGGCTTCGTCTTCAAGGTCAGGCTGCCCGGTTCCGAGACGACTCTCGCTTACGTCATCTGGCTCATCACCGGCTACGGGCCCTGGATTGCAACGACAGAAGCGCTCATGGGTGCAGCGAGTTCCGTGGTCGGTGCAGCAGGGCTGGTCAAGAACCTGGCGTTCAAGACCGAGCTCCTGCCAATTGCCGGCGCTCTCGTCGGTGCCGTGAATCTCGCGGTCAGCCTCTTCTTCCTCTTCGTGCTGTTCGTGTGGGCGGGAACGCCAGTCACCGCGCACGTGGTGTTGCTGCCGCTGGTGATGTTGCTGCAGTTCTTCTGGATCATCGCGCTCGGGATGTGGTTGTCGGCAATCGCCGTATTCGTCCGTGACGTCCTGCAGATTCTGCCTACCCTGCTGACGGCGATCATGTTCATGACCCCGATTTTTTACCCTTTTGACAGCATGCCTGCGATCATTCAAAGGGTTTCGCTGGCCAATCCCTTTTACCAGATTGCCGACGCGTACCGCTCCATCCTCATTGCCCATGAATTCCCCAGCGCCGTCGGCCTTGGCTTCGTTGGCGTGCTTTCTTGGGTCATCTTTCATTTCGGGCTCGCGGCATTCCGCCGCGCCAAGGGCTCTTTTGATTCTGCCATCTAAGCATGAAAACGGAACAGCTCGCATCAGCACCCGCCCTCGATCAATTCGATGCCGTCCTGTTCCTGACTTGGTCGGATTGGCAGACCGAACCACGCAGCAATCGCTACCATTATGCAACAAGGTTTGCCCAATACGGGCCCGTAATATTTGTTCAAAATGAGCAGTTGGTCGGGAAGAGGATCCGGGTCGCTGCCAGTGGCCTCCCTGACATTGATCTAGTCAATGTCAGCGCACCAATTCGGCCAAGCCAGACTAAGTCCATTCTCGAGCTCTTGCGGCACCGCGGAATCAAATGCCCCTTGCTCTGGATCTACGATTCAATGCACTACGGGCACCTGATTTCTGCCCTGCCAAGGTCGCTGCGTGTTTACCACGCAACCGAAGACTATTTCACCCCGTCTTCGTCGATGCACGCCACGGCAGCTGTGCGCGAGTCTATTCAACGGCTCATCGGAAAGATTGACCTGATCGTGGCCGTCACCGAGCCTGTCCTAGCGGGACTACGATCGAATTCCGGCTATGCTGGCCCCGCTCTGGTGGCGGAGAACGCGTGCGACTACGAGTTCTTTGCCAGTCTGGGCGACGCTGTGAATGCAACTCCTCAACAGCCAAGTCGCGCGCCCGTCGTGATCTATCAGGGTGCGCTCAATTCCCGCCTGGACTATGAACTCCTGCACGCGCTTGCCGTGCTCCTGCCAGAATACGAATTTCGTTTTGCCGGACCCTGCCTGGAATCTGTCGGGTTGAGCAGACTACGGAAGCTCGAGAACGTACGACTGCTCGGGCCGAGGTGCCCGAAGGATTTCGCCGGCGAAATGCTGCGGGCGTCCGTTGGAATCATACCGTTCGTTCAGGACGAATGGATCCGCAATTCGCTTCCGCTCAAGACATTCGAGTATATTGCCTGCGGCTTGCCGGTCATTTCCGTGCCGATCGATCCTCTGGCCAGGCATGCGGTCCACGCCGGCATTCTCCGGTTTGCCCGGACTGCGTCAGAGTTCGCCGAAGCCATCACTCGTATGAGCAGCCTCCGGGATGATCCCGCCTTGCTTCGACAGCGGCGCGAGTTGGCCCGTGAGAACTCCTACGATAACCGCTTCGCGACCGTTGTTGCGGAACTGGACGCACTCTCGCGACGGGCGCGCCGATCGGAATTGCCATTGAACGTGGCGCTTCTGTTCGACCCGGCGTCTTGTCACGTGGGCACGGTTTCCGAGCACATCCGGGCATTTCGGCGCTATTCTGCGCATGATTTCACCTTCGTACCGGCAACCAACGTTTCCGGCGCCACTTCGACAGTCGAGACATTTGGCGCCATCGACTTCTCGCTCTTTGACGTCGTCATCGTTCATTATTCGATCCGCGTCTCGTTGCCGCACCACCTTGTCGAGAATTTTGCCATCGCCTTGGAATCATTCCACGGACTGAAGGTGCTTTTCATCCAGGACGAGTACGAAGCAGTCGAGTGCGCCCGGACGTGGATGGATCGATTGGGATTTGATCTGGTCTATACCTGTGTTCCGCTGGAACAGCGAGAGGCTGTCTATCCGGCCTACAGATTTCCCGCAACGGATTTTCTCCCGACGCTTACCGGGTATGTTCCGGAGGCGGCAGGGATCGATCGCTTCGTGACCTCTCTCGCCGAGCGAAGCAAGGCGATCGCCTACCGGGGGCGCCGACTTCCAGAAATATACGGCCAGCTCGGCCATGAAAAATACGTGATTGGCACCGAGGTCAAGCGGCTCTCTGAAGCCATGGGCCTGCCGGTCGACATCTCCTGCGAGGCGGAAGCGCGCATCTATGGCGATGCTTGGTACGAGTTTCTTGGCTCCGCGCGGGCCACTCTGGGAACTGAAAGTGGCTCCAATGTGTTCGATTTTGACGGCTCCCTGAGCCAACAGATCGCTCGCATCAAGGAGCGAAACCCCAAGGCGTCCTTTAAGGAAATCTGGAACACCGTCCTGCGCGAGCATGACGGCAAGATCCGCATGAATCAGGTTTCGCCGAAGATCTTTGAGGCAATCCGGCTGCACACGGCACTGATCCTTTTCGAAGGCGACTACTCCGGAGTCGTGGAGCCGAATCGGCACTACATTCCACTGAAAAAGGACTTTTCGAACTTCGAAGAGGTCGTGCGCAAGCTGCAGAACGATGATCTCATCCAATCGATGACTGAAAGGGCGTATTCCGAGGTCATTGTTTCTGGAAGATACTCCTATCGGGCATTCGTCGAGGGCGTCGATGAGGATCTGCGGGCACGCTGTCTTCGCCGAGTGCCGAGAAGAACGATGTACGGCGCCGTCTATGTGGTGAGCGACGCAGGTGTGGTCAGTCCGTGCCTTCCCGCCATTCCTTTGGGTCTGGCTGGTGCTGCGGATGTGCTGGACGGAAAGGAGTCCTTTCAGGGAATTCAGCAGAAGCTGCTGCAATCGCTGGCAGACAAGAGCGACCCGGGTGCGGGGAGCTTAACGGAGTCGGCGGCGCAAGGTGCGGAGAGCAGGGCTGCTGTGCTGCGGATGGGGAAGCAACTGCTGTTGCGGTACGGCGCTCCTCCTCTGCGCAGGGTGCATGCCGCAGTAGCACAGCAACCCATGGCAAACCGGCTCGCACGAATAGTCTATTCAAAGGTGCCACTGAGTGTTCGTTCCAGGATCTGGAAGATCGTCAAGGGGGGCTAGCGTGCGGAGCACTGGATTCCACCTCGCGATCTTGAGCCTCAGCGATTCAGCCGTTAGAGACTTCAAGGACCTTCTGGCTCGCCTTCTCTCGGCTGTCAGTCGCTCCCGGCAGCGCTCCGCGTCTCGTCGGTTCAGGCTGGATCTTGCTCAAGGGGCGACCGCTGGTGCCGCAGCGCCATCAGCGCAAGGCGACCAGCGATCGTGGTCCCCCCAAGTATCAACGCATCATCCGGATGTTGGCTTCCTACGCCTTCGCGTCCTGCCCGCGATGTGTCGGGGCGCTGGCTGCGAGGACGGCTGACATGTGCGGTTTTGTCGGTGTCATCTCCCCAGCGCTACCCATACGCGATGACCTGCTTTCGGCGATGCGCGATCGGCTCGTTCATCGGGGCCCCGACAACGGATCGAACTGGATTCGACAGGGGGACCGAGTTGGCTTGGCGCATCGTCGGTTGTCGATTATCGACATTTCGCATTTGGCAGATCAACCGATGGCAACGGCAGACGGCAACTTGCGTCTCGTCTTCAACGGGGAAATCTACAACTACCTCGAATTGCGCAGCGAGCTCGCGGCACTCGGCCATGTATTCCGTACCCGTAGCGACACCGAAGTCTTGCTGACAGCCTTTGACCAGTGGGGCGAAGGGGCTCTGGAGCGCTTCAACGGGATGTTCGCGTTTGCTTTGTGGGATGAACGGTCCCGCAGAATGTTGGTGGCTCGCGACCGGTTTGGCGAAAAGCCGCTTTTTCTCGGTAGAGGACGCTTCAATACCCTCGTCATGGCTTCCGAGATGAAGGCCATCCTGGTTCACCCGCTGGTCCGCTGCAGCGTCAGCGAGCGCGCTCTCGAACGCTTTGCCGGCGGGACTTGGTACGAGGACGATGAACTGACCTTCTTCGAAGATGTCGAGCGGTTTCCTCCTGCGAGTGCGGCATGGTTCCGTGAGGATGGAAGCGAAGAGCGGCGGTGGCGCTACTGGACCCCGGATTACACATCGATCAACAGCGACCTGACGCCGCGCGAGGCCGTGGATAGATTTTCCGAACTGTTGCAGCGAAGCGTCACCCTCAGGCTGCGTGCCGATGTGCCTGTCGGATCCAGTCTTTCAGGCGGACTGGATTCTTCGGTCATTGTCGGTTACCTTGCCCGTGAACGCAGTTCTGCAAGCTTTACCCAGAACACCTTCTCCGCTGTGTTTCCAGAGGATCCGACGATGTCGGAAGGCAAGGAAATCGACGCGGTCACCGCACACACCGGCGTTGCGTCCTTTCAAGTGACGCCGGACCCCCTACGACTGGCGCAGGAGTCGGCATTGCTTCACTGGCATCAGGAAGAGCCATTCCTTTCTGCCTCAATCTACCTGCAATGGTGCGTCGCGCGCCTTGCACGTCAGCATGATACGACGGTCTTGCTCGACGGGCAGGGTGCGGACGAGTTGCTCGCGGGTTATCAGTTCTACTTTCGGCAACGGCAACTTGATCTGCTTGACCAGGGTCGCCTCGCTCTGGCGACCAGGGAGTCGGCAAAGTTCAATCGTCGCCTGCGCATCGCCAGCGAGCAGTACCAGGGGTCGCAGAGGCGGTTCAACGCATCCGTTGCATACTCCGCCGACGAACTTCAAAAGCTTGGCCGGCCATCGTCTTCGGTTTCCCACTATCCCTACTGCGTTGGCACCGCGCCGGCGAAGCCCGGCTTTCGGTTGCGTCGGACGATTTCTGAAGCCTTGTTGTACAACAGCCTGCCAATGCTTCTCCGTTATGCCGACCGGAACGCGATGGCTTTCTCTCGTGAAGGAAGATTGCCGTTTCTCGACCATGATCTGGTGGACTTCTGCGTTTGCCTTCCGGACGACCTCTACGTCAGGAACGGTTGGCAAAAGTGGATCTTGCGGATGGCTGCGGGGAGCACCATTCCGCGATCCATCCGGTGGCGCGCGGACAAGGTCGGCTACGCCGCCCCCCTTGATCACTGGTTAAGGGACAAGCTGCATGACTGGGCGCACGAACGAATCATGGCTACCGCTCTGCATTCCCTGCCAGGTTACCACGGTCAGAAGATGGCGACGCTTTGGCAGGAACATCAATCAGGGCATTACAATCACTCTTGGGAGCTTTGGCGCTGGATCAGTCTGTCGGAATGGCTGTGCATATACCGGTCCGGGTGGTGGCGTGCCGGATCACTTTCGAGAGCCGAAATTGACTCGTAGGAAGCGGTCGTCTTTCGTTCCTGCCGTACGATACCCTTTCTGATGAAAAGACAAACGCGCGCGATCGCCGACAGGCCCGAGACGGCCTTGACCACCACCAGCGTTGCACGCGCCTGGTCCCCCCCGGGTTCGGCTTTCGTTGTTCCAAGCACGCCGGCGCACCGAAGTCATTGGTCCCGTCACTCGTTCTTGCAGCCCCTCCTACCATCTCGGTGCTTGCCACGAGTGTCGACGGAAGTACCAGGCGGCGGCAAGCAACAGGCGGACTGCGCTGCACCAGGAGAGAGTCGAGTTCTTGGCTTGGACGACGAGACGGTGCCTGGGTGACGCCGACTCTTCCCACGTCGCTTGATTCCGGGTGTGATCATTGATGACGCGATTGCACACTCGCGAGGCTCGTTCTGAGCCTTCGATCCTGGTCGGCGTGCGTTTCGGTCATCGTTTCCTGTGAACAAGAGATGCAAATGAACATTCTTCTTCTTTATAACGCGACGCAGACTTACACAAACACCGTCTTTGAGCATTTGGCCTGTTTTGCCCGACAATCTCGGCACAGGTTTTTCTTCTGTCATGCGGATCAGTATTCCGAATTTTCTGCTGAATTGTCCCGCTTCGCGGCGATCGGTCTCCACTACAGCGTGCGACTACCGTTTGACCAGGTATCTCCCTCACTCGGAAGAGCACTTTCCGAATATGGTGGTGCAAAGTTCCTCTTTATCCAGGACGAGTACGATCATACGCATCGCGCCTGGCACTGGATCAAACAGCTGGGCTTTCACCTTGTATTTACTGTGGTGCCCACCAGGCAGATCTCGACAATATACCCTGCGGCGGAGTTTCCCGGCGTCCGTTTTGTCAGCAATCTCACTGGCTACGTTCCGCAGTATCTGGGAGAGGCGATTCCCCACTTGTCTCCGCCCTCTCAACGGCAGCTGCTGATAGGCTATCGCGGACGTCCCTTGCCAGTCCGCTACGGACAGTTGGGGATCGAAAAGGTCGCCGTCGGCAGGATGGTCAAGACTTACTGTGACGTGCACCAGATATCGTCGGATATATCATGGAGCGAAGAGAGCAGGATATATGGGCCCAAGTGGTATGAGTTCATGATGTCTTGTCGCGCCATGCTGGGATCCGAGAGCGGAAGCAATGTTTTCGACTGGGATGGTTCCCTTGGCGACCGTATCGCGGATTTCAAGAAGACGGATCCCGCGGCAACCGACGAGTCGGTCTACGAGAGGCTGGTTCGTCCGCATGAGATTGACGGCGCGATGAACCAGGTTTCTCCGCGAGTCTTCGAGGCAATCGCCTTCAGAACCGTTCTTGTGCTCTTCGAAGGGAGCTACTCCGGGGTCGTTCAAGCCGGAGAGCACTTCATTGCGCTAAGAAAGGACGGGAGTAACCTCGACGAAGTGGTTTCCAGGTTGCAGGATGGCGCCTACGTGGACGCCATGGCTGAACGTGCGTATCGTGACGTGATCGCCTCCGGCAAGTACTCTTATCAGGCTTTCGTGCTCATGGTCGATGAGGAGATTCAGCGTGCCGTCGCCGCTATGCCGAGCAATCGCGGCAGGCTGGTGGCGGCGAACGACCGGAGTTCGCTTCCTGACCAACCATCACCGATCACTACCTCCCCAGTACGAGCCGCCGTTACAGTCCCGGCCGAGGTGCCGTCCCTCGCTAGACAACTGGGCTATACCCTGTGGGCGCGCCTTCCGGGCAACATCCGGAGCGAGCTGAAGCCAGTCCTCAAGCGAATCATCAAACGGAGAAGAAGCTGATGTGTGGAATCTTTGGTTTCCTCGCAACGGGTATCAGGGAGCAGTCTACCTCGTCCCGGGATCTCGATGTAGGCATGCACGAGATTCGCCATCGCGGCCCTGACGGGGCCGGCAAATGGGCTTCCGAGAGTGGCCAGGTGGGATTGGGCCACGTGCGCTTGGCGATCATCGATCTGGAGTCCGGAGCGCAGCCGATGCACAGTGATGATGGACGTTACACCATCATCTACAACGGAGAGATCTACAACTATCTGGAACTGCGTGCCGAACTCGGCGAACACCCTTTCCGGACGCGCTCCGATACGGAAGTCGTCCTGCGTGCTTTTCAACGCTGGGGAGTCGACTGTGTCAGTCACCTGCGCGGCATGTTCGCTCTGGCAATTTGGGATGCCCGTGAGCAGAAGCTTTTCCTGGCGCGGGACCGCTTCGGCATCAAGCCACTGTACTGGACCAGAACCGACCATGGGTTCTATTTTGCTTCCGAAGCCAAGGCACTGCTGCCCTTTCTGGGACGACGCCGTGTGAGCCAGGCAGCATTGGCTGACTATTTGACCTTCCAGTTCTGCCTTGGCGACAAGACGCTGATCGAGGGAGTTTGGCAACTACCTGCCGCGCACTACGCCATTCTCTCACCCGGGCAGGAGGAGCTCGTTCGTCGCTACTGGGAAGTCCACTACGACATCGATTACGATCATACGGAACGCTGGTTCACCAACCGTTTGATCGAGCTGCTGCATGACTCGGTGAAGATGCATCTGCGTGCTGACGTCGAGGTCGGCAGTTACGTCAGCGGCGGTGTCGACTCGAGTCTACTGGCAGCGCTCGCTCGCGAAGTCCGGCCAAGCGGCCCGTTCAAGGCGTTCAACGGGCGCTTCCTCGACGGCATTGAGTTCGACGAGTCCGCTTATGCCAGAGCCTTGGCCGACGAACGCAGCATGGAACTCTTTGTTGCGGACATCGGTGAGCAGGACTTCGTCGACCACATAGCCAAGGTCATCTGGCATCTCGATCAGCCAGCCGCTGGCCCGGGCTCGTTCCCGCAATACATGGTGTCGAAGGAAGTCGGAAGGCACATCAAGGTGGTTCTCGGAGGCCAGGGAGGTGACGAGATTTTTGGCGGTTATGCGCGCTATCTCGTTGCGTATTTCGAACAGTGCATCAAGGGTGCCATCGAAGGTTCGCTGCACAATGGGAATTACGTGGTGACCTACGAATCGATCATTCCTAACCTGGAAAGCCTTCGGCAGTACAAACCAATGCTGCGGGAGTTCTGGGCAGGCGGTCTGTTTGGCGAACGGGATGAGCGCTACTGGCGTCTGGTGAACCGGGCCAATACCTTCGGGACGATCATCGCTCCCGAGCTTCTCGACCAACGATCGACCTTCGAAGAGTTCAGGAGCATCTTCTGGGGCAGCAATGTCGGCAAGGAGTCGTACTTCGATTCCATGACTCACTTCGATTTCAAGACCTTGCTGCCCGCACTGCTGCAGGTTGAGGATCGCATGAGCATGGCGCATGGCGTCGAGGCACGTGTGCCTTTTCTCGACCATCCACTGGTCGAGTTTGCCGCCACCATCCCGGCTGACATCAAGTTCCGCAATGGCGAGCTGAAGCGATTGCTCAAGGCGGTCTTCTCGGATCGTCTGCCCGTCGCGATTCGTGAACGCAGAGACAAGATGGGCTTCCCGGTTCCGCTCAATCTGTGGCTCAAGCGGCCCGGCCCGACACGTGAGCTGATCGGCGACCTCTTCGCATCGCAGGCTGCGCGCTCACGCCCCTATCTGAACGGACCGCTTTCGATCGATGCCGTATTGGATACCCAGAGCACCTATGGCCGAAACCTGTGGGCGCTGTTGAGCCTGGAGCTGTGGCACCAGCAGTTCATCGATTGAGAAAGGGATGAGCCGCCTCAACATCATGGTGTTGCATCGACTCGGGAACCCTCGCCTGGCCCCGAGCTTCCTGTGTCACCATGTATTTGCCTTGCGCGACGCCTTTCCCGAGCACAACTACCTCTACCACGACACGGAGCTGCCGCTGCCCGATTACGTGCGGGATGTCGACTTCGATGCCATCGTTCTCGATGTCACCTTCCTGTGCATTCGCTGGCTACCCGAGGCGATGTTCCAGAACATCAAGGAGACGTACAGCTTCGTCCGCGACAGCGGGGGACTGAGGCTTGCGTTCCCGCAGGACGAGTACGACTGCAACGAGCTGCTAGACGACTGGATGTGCGACTGGCGGGTAGACCGCGTTTTTTCGGTGATCTCCTCGCATTGGGATGTCCTCTATCCCCGCTACCATCGCCAGGGCTCGATACGCCTCGCCTATACAGGGTACGTCGACCCGACGCTCCTCGCCAAGGAGGGGAGGCCATTCGACCTCAGGCGGATCGACATCGGCTACCGGGCACGCCGACTTCCGCCCTACTTCGGCAGGATCGGGGAGACGAAGTGGGCGATTGGTGAACGGGTGGAGAACCCTGCCAGGCGTGCCGGCTTGACGACCGACATCGTGCTCGGCGATCAGGGCACACTGCTTGGCCCGCAGTGGCTGGACTTCCTGGGCGATTGCCGCTTCACCCTTGGTGCCAACAGCGGCAGCAGCCTGCTCGATCCGCGCGGGGACATTCAACGAAGGGTCCGAGCCTACCTCAAGGCCCACCCGGCAGCGTCTTTCGAGGAGGTCGAGGCAAACTGCTTCCCCGGCGTCGACGGGCGCCACTCATTCACCGCGATTTCGCCTCGCGTCCTCGAAGCGGGGTTGCTCGGCAGTTGCCAAGTGCTGGTAGAGGGCGACTATAGCGGTATCGTCAGGCCTTGGGAGCACTACATTCCCATCCGCTCCGATGCCACCGACTTTCCGCAGGTTCTGGAGGCGATGCGCGACCGCCAGCTGGTGGATCGACTGATCAGGAACTGCCGGGAAGCGATCCTTGACAGCAAGGAGTTGCACTACCGGCACAAGGCCGCCACCGTGATCGGGCTCATCGAATCGCATCGCGTCGGGAGCGGCCCGGCCACACACACCGAAACCGTGCAACGGACGATTCGTCGCTACGAACAGGACATGCGGCAGACGTACGCGAAGCATTGGCGCCGGCAGTCGTTCAGGCGCAACCTGAGCCGTTTCGTCGACCGTTCGCCAACCGTCTCGCGCCTGGCCCGGACCGTCTGGTCAAGACTGAGGGGGTGAAGTCATGGACGCTGCAGCAGCGCGTCAGGACCACGAATCGAACTCGATCCTGATGCTGACGGCAGACCGGCAGATCGACCGGCGAATCCTCCTGCAGGCCGACAGCCTCGAAAAGGCCGGCTGGCGAGTGACGATCCTGGCGATGACGGATGACGACACCCAGCGACGCGACGAGCCGAGAGTGGTCCGCGCAGGCGCTGGCGGCCAGGGGGGAGGGCGCGAACAGCAAGTGGCTTACGGGTATCGCCAGCTCGCCAGACGCCTGCCAATGAATGGCTCCCTGATGCGCAGCTTGAAGCGGCTCGCCTGGCGGTTCCTCGTCGATCAGGAGACCTTTCACGCCAGGCTGTACGGCGACGTCGCATCACGCTTCGCGCCGCGAGTCGTCGTTGCGCACGATCTGCCGATGTTGCCAGTCGCCAGCCAGGTCGCGCGCGGCTGCGCTGCGCGCCTGGTCTACGACAGCCACGAGCTCTACAGCGAGCAGGAGTTCTCCGCTCGCGAGAGGAGGCGGTGGGCAGAGATCGAGGCGCGCTACATTGGCAATTGCGACGCGGTGATGACCATCAACCAGTCGATCGCCGGCGAACTCGCCCGTCGTCATGCGCTCTCTCAGGTGCATGTCATCAGCAATGCCGAAAGGGCGACCGACGCTGCGCCCAGCTCGCGACTCTTTCATGAGCTTTTCGGGCTGCCGGCGACGCGGAAGATTCTCCTCTTCCAGGGCGGCCTGTCGGCCAACAGGAACCTGCAGGCGCTGATTGCAGCCATGCGCCACGTGAAGAATCCGGAGATCGTCCTGGTGATCCTTGGAGACGGGGCATTGAAGCAGCGACTGACGCGCGAGGCCCGGCGGCAGCCGGGCACCCAAAGAGTCTTCTTCCAGGCCGCGGTTCCTCAGCATGAACTGCTGAGCCATACCGCCGCGGCTGATGCTGGCGTGATCCCGTACCGGGCGACCTGTCTCAACAACTACTTCTGCACACCAAACAAGCTGTTCGAGTTCATCGCCGCCGGCGTCCCCATACTCGGCAGCGACTTGCCGGAAATCAGGAGCATGGTCACCGGACGAGGGATTGGCCTCGTCGGCGACATGAGCAGTGCCCCGGCCGTGGCCGCGCTGATCGACGAGTTTTTCGGCGATGAGGCGCGCCTCGATGCCTGGCGGGAGAATCTGCAACAGACACGCAGGGCTGTCTGTTGGGAGGCGGAGGAAGGAAAGCTCCTGGCGATCTACGAGGCGCTGCGATGAAGGTCGCGATCGTCTATCAGTACTACCAAGGGACGGGCGCTCCGGGCCATTCGCTCATCTACGAGCTGGCGCAGTACCTTGCCGGGCGTGGTCATGAGGTGACCGTCGTCAGCGGCGAGACCGGGTACATGCAGTGCGATACCCCAGCCCGGCCGTGGTACCGTCGCCTGCGGCGTGAAGAACGCGATGGCGCGGTAAGGGTGCTGCGCACCTTCACCTACTCGGAGCTGCATCGCAGCTACCTCGGTCGCCTGCTGAGCTTCGCATCCTTCTCGCTGTCCGGCGCCGCCGGCCTGCTCAGCATCGACAAACCGGACCTGGTGCTCGCCTCGACACCGCCCATTTTCCCTATGTTCGCTGCTGCCCTCGTCTGCCGCATGCGGCGGATCCCGCTCGTGCTCGAGGTCCGCGATCTGTGGCCCGCGTCTGCCGTGCAGATGGGAATCCTCAGGAACCGGACGCTCATCCGCATCATGGAGTGGATGGAACGGCAGCTCTACGACCAGTCGGCTCGCATCGTTGCCCTGACCGAAGGGATTCGCGACGACATCCGCACGCGCGGCTGGCCGCAGGAGAAGCTCGAGGTGGTCACCTGTGGCGTCGATTTCGACCGGCTGTACCCGGATCCGCAAGGAGCGGCGCGGACGCGCCGGGCTCTCGGCTGGGAGGACAGGAAGGTCGTCCTGTACTTCGGAGCCCTCGGCGAAGCGAACAACATCCCGGTGATCCTGCGGGCGGCGCGTTCGCTGCGCGACCGCGGTGACATCCTCTTCGTGCTCGTTGGCGACGGGCTCCGGCGCGGTGCGATCGAAGACGAGGTCGCGGCCGGCAAACTGGCCAACCTCGTCGTTCTTCCACCCGTTGCCAAGGACCAGGCCCGGGTCTATCTCAGCGCCGCAGATCTCTGCCTGGTCACGCTGCAGGACATCCCCTTGTTCGACGGCGCGATCCCCACGAAACTGATCGACTACATGGCCTGTGCACGGCCGGTCTTGTGCGGCATCCGCGGCGAGGCACGGCGGATTCTCGACACGGCGCAGGCGGGACTCGGTTTTGAACCGGACGACGACCGGCAGCTGGCAAGATTGATCAGCGAGTTGCTCGATGACGCCGGGCGCCGCGAGCGTCTGGGTGCCAACGGCCTCGCCTTCGTCCGCTCCCACTTCTCGGCCGAACAGACGCGCCGGAAGATGGAACGAATCCTCCACGAGGTCTCCGGGCCGAGCAACGCCGGCGACCGGGCTGGCGATGGGGCCCAGTAAACCGCGGCCGGTCGGCTTCGGTGGCGGACATCGGCACGCGCGAATGATCCAGACGCGACAGCGATCAGCGCCCCTCCGTCGACGGCTGTTTAAGGCATGGGCATGAAGTACCGACGACTTGGCCAGACGGACCTCGAGGTTTCCGAGGTTGCCCTCGGCTGCTCCGGCTACTGGGGTGACCGCAAGTTCCCGGAGAAACAGGCGGCGGCGGTGGTCAGCGAGGCAATCGAGCACGGAATCAACTTTTTCGATACCGGCCACAACTATTCGGCATTCAATGCCGAGCCACGTCTCGGACGACTGCTCGGCAGAATCCTCACGCACGACCGCGGGCGCGTCGTCGTGTCGTCGAAAGCCGGCACCGTCGTGCCGGCCGGTGCGCTCTTCCGGCGCCCAGGTGGCAGGGTCAAGGACTTTTCCCCCGACCATATTGAGCGCTCCTGTGCGCAATCGATCGCCAACCTCGACTGCGGCTACCTCGACATCCTCCAGCTGCACGGGATCACTCCCGCCGAAATCGGCGAACCGCTGCTCGAGCGCCTCTACGCCATGAAACGGCGGGGGATGTATCGATTCCTCGGCATCAACACGCACAGCGAGCCCGACATGGCCTTTGTCGCAAGCCACCCTGAGATCTTCGACATGGCACTGATCGACTACAGTGTCGTGCAGCTCGACCGAGAACCGGTCATCCGCCGCTTGGCGGAAGCCGGAACGGGAGTCGTCGCCGGAACCGTGCTTGGACAGGGGCATCTCGTCAAGGGAAAGATCGGCAGCCTGCGGAGTCCAGCCGACCTGTGGTACTTGGCGCGAGCATGGCTACGACCGAGTGGCCGGCAATTGCGGAGACGCTCGCGGTACATGCGCGAGACCCTGGCGGCGATCAGCGAAATGTCGCCGGCACAAGCGGCCATCGCGTACGTCCTCGGCAATCCCGGGATAGCAAGTTGTGTGTTTGGGACGACCCGGGTCGCCAACCTGCGCGAAATCGTCGATGCGGTGGACCGGATTCTGGGGGGCGACAGCATACAGGCCATCCGACGCGCCTTCGAGCTTCCCTGGCGCACGCCGGAGAGCTGACGGGGAACACGGCCCAGCTCTTGTTCAGGGAGTTTCCTGTGGGCGAACCGCGCCCTCACTGGCCCGTTGCCAGGGCCAGCGGCCCTCGAGTTCGACCTGCAGAGCCGTGCTGAGGACGGTCCGGATGAGGACGATCAGGCCAAGGACCAGGACGCCCTCGAGCGTCGGCGTCACCGCCACGGTGCGGATGATGTCCGCAGCCACCAGAAACTCCAGGCCGAGCAGGATTCCGCGTCCGATGTCCTGCCGGAACTGCCTGTAGCCATCACCTGCGCGCCTGTTCAGGATGACCAAGCGACCCGCGGCGAGCAGCGTGCCGAGGACGATGACGACGACTCCGAGGCCGTCGAAGAGCAGGCCGACGATCTCGGCAATTTCATTGAACGATGGCATCGAACGTTCCTCCAAGCGTGCGATTCTCGACTCCCGGAAACCGGGAGGAGGTTTTCTGTCGAGCGGCGAGGTGCAGGCATGCAGCCGGTGCTCGAGTCGAACCTGCCTGCAGTCATTGTATCGCAAGCGACGGGCACAGCCGGTCGCTCCTCAGGGCCCGACTTCCGGCTGGGCATTCGCCTGATCCGACTCCTTCGCGGACGGAGGCGTGCTCGATCTGCGAGGTCGCCAAAGACCTCGCACACCGCCATCTTCCGTGCCAGACGGCGGCGCCTGTGCCGCGCGGCAGCCGCGTTTGACTGCCGGCGGTCGAGAACGCATACTCCGCCCGCCGCCTTGGAGGCCGCGAGGAATGTCCTGATCGTGAGCAAGGAAGACAACACGCGCGACTTCGTCTTCACGGACGTTGCGTTTCGCCAATATCGACGACGCCGGGCCGAGCGGCTACTGCGGACCGGGGTCGGCCTTCTGGTCGCCTACGCGATCGTCTGGAGCCTCGTCGCGCTGCGCCGTGACGATCTGCCGACGTTGCTGCTGCAGGGTGTGTCGTTCTGCGGTGCGGCGTGGGTGTGGTGCCGCCTCTCGCGAGGACAGCTCGGCCTAGCCAGCCACGGCTACTTCTGGGTCGTGATTCCCGTCGTCGCCAGCCTGATCGCACTCGAAGGCGTCGCCGGGCCGTTTCGCAGCATGAGCCACTATCACCTGCTGCCGCTGACCATGGGTGCCTACCTGCTGTTCTTCGAGCACGGCAGCCGCGCCCGGGAACTGTACGCACTGGTCTGTCTGCTGATCTTCGTTGCCGTCGAACTAGGCTTGCTGTCGTTGCCGGCCGTCGGCCTCCCCTGGTCGCCGGAGGAGCAGGAAAACGGCCGTTGGATCCTGTTCTTTGCCGGTGTTTCCTCGCTGATGTACGTTGCCCATCTCTTTCTCGCGGATCTGGCGGAATCCGAAAGACAGCTTGCGCGCGCCAACGGGCGGCTCGAGGAGCTACTCGAGAACATGCTGCCGGCGTCGATCAGCCAGCGTCTGCGTCGTGAGGGGCGGACCTTCGCCGATGCCTTCGCCGAGTGCAGCGTTCTCTTTGCCGATATCGTCGGCTACACTTCACTCTCTGAATCGGTGCCGAACGTCGTTGGCCTGCTCGACGCGATCTTCTCCAAGTTTGACGATCTCACCGAGCAGAGCGGTCTCGAAAAAATCAAGACGATCGGCGATGCCTACATGGTGGCGGCCGGAATCCCCGAAGCACGAGCCGATCACGCCGTGGCAGTCGCGGAACTGGCTTTGCGATTGCAGGAGGCGATCCGGGAGTTCCCGGGACTCGAGATCCGCATCGGCATCAACTCGGGCGCCGTCGTCGCTGGCGTAATCGGCAAGAAACGTTTCATTTACGACCTCTGGGGTGACACGGTCAACATCGCTTCGCGCATGGAGTCTCAGGGTATCGCCGGCGAGATTCAAATCAGCGAAACGACACGCGCCCGACTCACGGCGGACTTCGTCTGCCAAGAGCGAGGCGAGATTCCGGTCAAGGGCAAGGGCTCGATGCGCGTCTTCCTGCTGAAGGGACGCGCGGCTGGCAACCATGCGCCCGTACTGACTTCATCATGATCGGATCACGTCCGTCGCCATCGGCGCTGGCGGTCTGGTGTGCGGCGTCTGTATAGGCCGGGTTCGGTCCAGGGTGCTCCTGGCCTCGGCAGCGAGCACAACTCGCGCGTCGACCGGGCGGCGTCATGCGCAGCAGGCAAGGTCTGCAGCGCGGGCGAAGGTCAAAAAAAGCCCGCCGAGTGGCGGGCTCTTGTTGCTGTCAGACGGCCGGCAGCGGCAGCTCACTCGAACTCGATGATGACCTGATCGACCGAAAGGCTCTCGCCCGGAGAGGCAACGACCTTCTTGACCTTGCAGTCGCGCTCGGCCTTGAGAACGTTCTCCATCTTCATTGCTTCGATCACGGCCAACTTCTCGCCAGCAGCCACGTCCTGCCCGTCCGCCACGGCCACCTCGCGCAGCAGCCCCGGCATCGGTGAGAGCAGGAACTTCGACAGATCCGGCGGTACCTTCTTCGGCATCAGGGCGAGCATGCGCGCCGCATTGGCGGTCATCACCGTAGCCTTGACCTGCTTGCCAAAATGGACCACGCGATAGAGCAGACCGATGCGCTCGAGTTGCAGGCAGATCGGCGCTCCGTTGCAGGTGCCGCGAAAGACGAGCTCGCCGAACCTCCAGTCAGAGACGAGATCGTACGTGTCGCCACCGTGCGTGACCGAGTAGCCTCCCGGGATCGGCACGAGCGAAACCGGGTAATCCTTGCCTTCCATCTGGACGACCCAGTCCTTGCCGACCTTGCGCTGATGCCCCGGCATCTGGTCGCTGATCTGGACGGCACGATCGATGTAACGACGACGACCAAAGGCGGCAAGCGCGGCGAGCAGACCCGGATCCTGATGCACGACGCAGGACTCGTCGAAGCCGTTCGGGAACTCCTCGGCGATGAACGAGGTGGTAAACACGCCCGAGAGGAAGCGCTGATTCTGCATCAACGCTGCCTGGAACGGGATGTTCGAGTCGATGCCGCGGATGACGAAGGCGTTGAGCGCGTCACGCACTCGGCTGACCGCCTGGTCGCGGGTGCCGCCGTGGCAGATCAGCTTGGCGATCATCGAATCGTAGTACATCGAGATCTCACCACCCTCGAAGACGCCGGTGTCCACCCGCACCTGGCCTTCGGTGACCTCGGGCGGGCGGTACTTGACGAGACGCCCGACCGACGGCAGGAAGCCGCGGAACGGATCCTCGGCGTTGATCCGGCACTCGATGGCCCAACCATTGATCTTCAGATCCTCCTGGGCAAAGGGCAGTTTCTCCCCGGCAGCGACGCGGATCATCAGCTCGACGAGGTCCAACCCCGTGATCATCTCGGTCACCGGGTGCTCGACCTGCAGGCGGGTGTTCATCTCCAGGAAATAGAACGACTTGTCCGAGCCGACGACGAACTCGACCGTTCCCGCGCTCTGGTACTTCACCGCCTTCGCCAGCGCGACCGCCTGCTCGCCCATCGCCTTGCGGATCTTCTCGTCGATGAACGGCGACGGCGCCTCTTCGAGGACCTTCTGGTGGCGGCGCTGGATCGAGCATTCACGTTCGAACAGGTACGCGGTGTTGCCAAAGGAGTCGGCGATGATCTGGATCTCGATGTGGTGCGGACCCTCGACGAACTTCTCGATGAAGACGCGGTCGTCACCGAAGCTGTTGCGTGCCTCGTTGCGACAGGCATCGAATCCCTCGGCCGCTTCCTTGTCGTTGAAGGCGACTCGCAGGCCCTTGCCGCCGCCGCCGGCGGAAGCCTTGATCATCACCGGGTAACCGATACCACCGGCAATTGACACCGCCTGTGCGGCATCGGCGATCTCGGCGTTGTAACCGGGGATGGTGTTGACCCCCGCCTCCATCGCCAGTTTCTTCGAGGCGATCTTGTCGCCCATCGCCGCCACCGAGTAATGCTTCGGACCGATGAAGACGATACCGCTCTCCTCGAGGCGTCGTGAGAACTCCTCGTTTTCCGACAGGAAGCCGTAGCCCGGATGCACTGCCTCGGCGCCGGTCCGCTTGCACGCGTCGATGATCTTGTCGATCACCAGATATGACTCCTTCGACGGAGGCGGACCGATGCAGACGGCTTCGTCGGCCATCATCACGTGCATCGAATCCTTGTCCGCTTCGGAGTAGACGGCGACCGTCTTGATGCCCATCTTCTTGGCGGTCTTCATCACCCGGCAGGCGATTTCGCCCCGGTTGGCGATCAGAATCTTCTTGAACATCACTATTTCTCCCCGGGTATCAGAGCGGAATGTTGCCGTGCTTGCGCCACGGGTTTTCCAACTTCTTGTTGCGCAACATCGCCAGCGAGCGGCAGATGCGCTTGCGCGTCTCGTTCGGCATGATCACGTCGTCAATGAAACCACGTGCGCCAGCAACGAACGGGTTGGCGAACTTCGCCTTGTACTCGGCCTCGCGCGCAGCCAGCTTGGCCGGGTCGTTCTTCTCCTCGCGGAAGATGATCTCGACCGCACCCTTCGGTCCCATGACCGCGATCTCCGCCGACGGCCAGGCGAAGTTTACGTCGCCCCGCAAGTGCTTCGACGCCATGACATCGTAGGCGCCACCATAAGCCTTGCGCGTGATGACGGTAATCTTCGGCACCGTGCACTCGGCGTAGGCGTAGAGCAGCTTGGCGCCGTGCTTGATGATGCCGCCGTACTCCTGCGCGGTGCCCGGCATGAAACCCGGCACGTCGACGAAGGTGATCACCGGAATGTTGAAGGCATCGCAATAGCGGACGAAACGGGCGGCCTTGATCGAACTCTTGATGTCGAGACAGCCGGCCAGCACCAGCGGCTGGTTGGCAACGATGCCGACCGTCGAACCATCCATGCGGGCAAAGCCGATGACGATATTCTTGGCGTACTCGCGCTGCAGTTCGAAGAAGTCGCCATCGTCGGACACCTTGATGATCAGTTCCTTGATGTTGTACGGCTTGTTCGGGTTGTCGGGAACCAGCGTGTCGAGCGAGAAGTCGAGGCGGTCGGCCGGATCCTGCGACGGCACCCGCGGCGGCTTCTCGCGGTTGTTCGACGGCAGGAAGCTGATGAAGCGACGCAGCATCATCAGTGCCTCGACGTCATTTTCGAATGCGAGATCGGCAACTCCGGACTTGCTGGTATGGGTGATCGCGCCGCCGAGTTCCTCCGCCGTGACATCCTCGTGGGTGACCGTCTTCACCACTTCCGGACCAGTGACGAACATGTACGAGGAGTCCTTGACCATGAAGATGAAGTCAGTCATCGACGGGCTGTAAACGGCGCCGCCAGCGCACGGACCCATGATCAGCGAAATCTGCGGCACGACCCCGGAGGCGAGAACATTGCGCTGAAAGACCTCGGCATAGCCGGCAAGCGAGGCGACGCCTTCCTGGATGCGCGCCCCACCCGAGTCGTTGAGGCCGATCACCGGTGCGCCCACCTTCATCGCGTGGTCCATCACCTTGCAGATCTTCTCGGCGTGTGCTTCCGACAGCGAACCGCCAAAAACCGTGAAGTCCTGCGAGAAGACGAACATCAGGCGGCCGTTGATGGTCCCGCAGCCGATGACCACACCGTCACCGGGCACCGACTGTTCGGCCATGCCGAAGTCGGTGCAGCGGTGCTCCATGAACATGTCCCACTCTTCAAAGGAGCCACTGTCGAGCAGCAGTTCGATCCTTTCGCGGGCTGCCAGTTTCCCCTTTCTGTGCTGGCTGTCGATGCGCTTCTGGCCACCACCAAGACAGGCCGCCGCGCGCTTCTCTGCAAGCTGGCGAATGATGTCGTGCATAAGTTCTACTCCCTAACGGTCGCGTCAATCAGAACTACTCAAACAGGTCGGAGATTTCGCTTGCCCCCCCCCGGCAGGCGGGTGCGTCTTCTTTTGTGCTTTCAGTGTTTCAGGTAGGCGAGCAGACGTGAGGCCGCGGCACCGGGCGTCGTGCGGCCCTCGGCGACATCGCCGGTCAGGACCGGCAGCGCTGAGCGCACCGTCGCATGCGAACGAAAATACTGCCGCAGGCCGGAGTCGATCAGATTCCACATCCAGTCGACGGCCTGGCGGCGTCGCTTGTCATCGAACTCGCCGCTGGCCAGCATCGTCGTCCGATAGCGCTCCACCTCGGCCCAGAACTCTGCGATGCCGCGCTTGGCAAGGGCGCTCATCGTCAGTACTGGCGGTCGCCAGTTCGGGCTCGTGCTGCGCAGCATGGTCAGAGCGGCGCGCATCTGGTTGCGGGCAAAGGCCGCCGCCCGCTCGTCGATGTCGGCCTTGTTGAAGACGATCAGGTCGGCGATCTCGACGATGCCCTTCTTGATCGCCTGCAGGTCGTCGCCGGCGTTAGGCAACTGCAGCAGGACGAAGGCATCGACCATGCCGGCGACCGTGGTTTCCGACTGCCCGACACCGACCGTCTCGACGATGATGACATCGAAACCCGCCGCTTCGCAGACCAGCATCGCCTCGCGCGTCTTGTCGGCGACGCCGCCGAGCGAACCGGCCGATGGACTCGGCCGGATGAAGGCCTCGTCGCGCTGACAGAGCAGTTCCATGCGCGTCTTGTCGCCAAGGATCGAGCCCCCTGAGACGGACGACGACGGGTCGACGGCGAGCACGGCGACCCGTCGCCCGGCCTCGATGAGGTGGAGCCCGAGCGACTCGATGAAGGTGGACTTGCCGGCGCCGGGAGCCCCCGAGATCCCGACGCGGATCGTTCGCCCGGTGTGCGGCAGCAGTGCGGCGAGCACTTGGCGTGCGCGCCGTTGGTGCTCACCATGGGTCGACTCAACGAGGGTGATGGTCTTCGCCAGCGCCCGTCGACGACCGGAGAGAACGCCGTCCACTAGGTGCTGGTCGGCAGCCGAAAGGCTGCCGGCAGTTGCACTGGTCATATCCAATTCCTGCTCGCCGGCAACGAAAGCGCTCAGGCGGGAGCGTGTGCGCGTGCCTTGCGAATCTCTGCCAGAACCGTCATGGCCGAATCTTCGATGCGTGTGCCGGGGCCAAAAATGGCTTTCGCGCCGGCCTGGAAGAGGAAGTCATAGTCCTGCGCCGGGATGACACCGCCGGCGAAGACGATGATGTCATCGGCTCCCTGCTCCTTGAGCGCGCGCACGAGAGCCGGCAGCAAGGTCTTGTGGCCGGCGGCGAGCGAGGACACGCCGACGGCGTGCACGTCGTTCTCGATCGCCAGCCGCGCGGCTTCTTCGGGTGTCTGGAAAAGCGGTCCGACGTCGATATCGAAGCCGAGATCGGCGAAGGCGGTGGCAACCACCTTGGCGCCGCGGTCGTGGCCATCCTGCCCAAGCTTGGCGATCATGATCCGTGGCCGACGACCCTCTTCCTCGTTGAACTTGAGGATCTCGGCCTTCAGCGTCTCCCAACTCGCCAGGCCGTCGACTACCGCGCCATAGACACCGGAAACGGTCTGCTGTGTCGCACGGAAGCGCCCGAAAATCCGTTCCATGGCGTCCGACACTTCGCCGACGGTGGCCCGCAGCCGCATCGCGCGTACCGCCATGTCGAGCAGGTTGCCCTCACCGGTCTCCGCGCAACGGGTCAGGTCGGCAAGCGCCGCGTCGACCTTGGCGGTGTCGCGGCTTGCACGAACCGACTTCAGGCGCGCCACCTGCGCCTCGCGCACGGCGTTGTTGTCGATGTCCAGAATGTCGATCGCGTCCTCTTTCGCCAGCTTGTACTTGTTCACACCAACGATGACGTCCTTGCCCGAGTCGATTCGCGCCTGCTTGTCGGCGGCACAGCCTTCGATCTTCATCTTCGCCCACCCGGATTCGACGGCATGCGTCATGCCACCCATGCTCTCGACCTCCTCGATGAGTTTCCACGCCTCGTCGACCAAGTCCTGCGTCAGCTTCTCCATCATGTACGAACCCGCCCACGGATCGATGACGTTGGTGATGTGCGTCTCTTCCTGGATGATCAGCTGCGTGTTGCGCGCGATGCGCGCAGAGAACTCGGTCGGCAGGGCGATCGCCTCGTCGAGGGCGTTCGTGTGCAGCGACTGCGTGCCGCCAAAGACGGCGGCCATCGCCTCGATCGTCGTGCGCACGACGTTGTTGTAGGGATCCTGCTCGGTCAGCGACCAGCCGGACGTCTGGCAATGGGTGCGCAGCATCATCGACTTCGGGCTCTTCGGTGAGAACTCGCGCATGACCCTCCACCACAGCAGGCGCGCAGCCCGCAGCTTGGCGACCTCGAGGTAGAAGTTCATGCCGATGGCGAAGAAGAACGACAGCCGGCCAGCAAACTCGTCAACGTCGAGACCCGAGGCGAGCGCCGTCTTCACGTACTCGCGCCCGTCAGCGATGGTGAACGCAAGTTCCAGCGCCTGTGTCGCCCCGGCTTCCTGCATGTGGTAGCCGGAGATCGAGATCGAATTGAACTTCGGCATATGGTGAGCCGTGTAGCCGATGATGTCGGAGATGATCCGCATCGAGGGCTTTGGCGGGTAGATATAGGTGTTGCGGACCATGAACTCCTTGAGGATGTCGTTCTGGATCGTTCCCGACAACTTGTCCTGCGGCACGCCCTGCTCTTCGGCAGCGACGATGTAGCCGGCCAGGATCGGCAGCACGGCGCCGTTCATCGTCATCGACACCGAGATCTTCTCCAGCGGGATGCCATTGAACAGGATCTTCATGTCCTCGACCGAATCGATCGCCACACCCGCCTTGCCGACGTCACCGGTGACACGCGGATGGTCGGAATCGTAACCGCGGTGCGTCGCCAGGTCGAAGGCAACCGAGACACCCTGGCCGCCGGCGGCCAGCGCCTTGCGGTAGAAGGCGTTCGACGCCTCGGCGGTGGAAAAGCCGGCGTACTGGCGGATGGTCCACGGCCGCACGGCGTACATCGTCGCCTGCGGGCCACGGACGAACGGCGCCAAGCCGGGCAGGGTGTCGGTGTACTGCAGATCCTCGACATCTTTCCTCGTATACAGCGGCTTGACGACGATGCCCTCGGGCGTCACCCAGTTCAGGGCGTCGACGTTGCCACCCGGGGCGGACTTGCTGGCGGCCTTCTTCCAGGCGTCGAGATTGGCGGAATTCGGCAGTTCAGGCTTGTTCTCGTTGGACATGACGGAACCTTTCAGGAAATCTGTGGATTGGGGCGGGCAAGCCGTTTGGCGAGGCCGCAGCCATGGTATTCGTGGCGGGAGACGCGCGCCTTGGCGCAGCCTTTTCCAGCTCTTGACACCCCGCCCAGCGAATAATACTGTATCCATAATTATGAAAGCAAGTTTCCAGGACCCCGATTCGCCGGGCAGGAAGGGCCAGTCATGGCACCAGGTCGGATAGCGCAGACCGCTCTCTACCAGGAGGTGGCCGAGCGGCTGCGACAACGGATTTTCGCGCACGAGCTGTTGCCCGGAATCCGCATCGACGAACAGCAGCTGGCCGTTGAATACGGCATCAGCCGGACACCACTGCGGGAGGCACTGAAGGTGCTCGCCGCCGAGGGGCTGGTCACCCTGCGACCGCGCCGCGGCGCTTTCGTCACCGAGATCTCCGATCAGGATCTGGACGAGATCTTTCCGCTGATGGCGATGCTCGAAGGACGCTGCGCCCTCGAAGCCACCAGAAAGGCCAGCCCGGAGCAGATCGCCAGGCTCGAAGGACTGCATCGGCAGTTGCAGCGCTTTGCCGCCGGCAACCAGATCGGGCGCTTCTTCGAGGTCAACCAGGAATTCCACCTGCGTATCCAGGAAATGTCCGGAAACCGCTGGCTGCGGCAGATGATCCAGGATCTGCGCAAGGTGCTCAAGCTGACCCGGCTCTTCTCACTGAGTATCGATGGGCGACTGCAGCAGTCGCTGGATGAACACGTGGGCATCCTCGAGGCGATCAGGACCGGCGACGCGCTGCGCGCGCAGACGATGATGCACGACCACATCCTTGCCGGCCGGCAGGCGCTCGTGCGTGGCGCAACCGAGGAAGCGAAGGCGCTGTCATGAGCGGCCGCATCGACTGCACCCGCGATCGCGAGGTGGCGACCGTCACCCTTTCGAATCCGGCCAAACTCAATGCCGTCGACTCCGCCATGTGGCTGCAACTGACGCAGGTGGTCAGCGGGTTGGCTGCCGACCCCCAGTTGCGTTGCCTCGTGCTGCGAGGTGAAGGCGAGCAGGCTTTTGCCGCCGGCGGCGACATCGAGGAGTTCAGCACCCAGCGTGACACCGTCGACCGGGCAATGGCCTATCACGCGCAGGCTGGAGCCGCGCTGCGGGCGGTTGGCGACTGCCCGCTGCCGACCGTCGCACTGATCCATGGCGCCTGCATTGGCGGTGGGCTGGAGATCGCCGCCCAGTGCGACCTGCGCGTCTGTGGTGAGTCTGCACGCTTTGGCGCGCCGATCAACCGGCTTGGCTTCTCGATGTATCCGGTCGAAATGCAGGCGTTGCTGCGCCTGGCTGGCGCCGCAACGATGCGCGAACTGCTGCTCGAGGGGCGCATCCTGGGAGCAGCCGAGGCTCTGTCCAAGGGACTCGTGACGCGTGTCGTCGGCGACGGCGAAGTCGTCGCGGAAGCCTACGGGACGGCCCGGCGCATCTGCCAGGGGGCGCCCCTGGTCGCGCGCTGGCACAAGAAGCTGCTGCAGCGCCTGCAGGAGAACCAGCCGCTGAGCGCAGGGGAGTTGCGTGACTCCTTCGCCTTCCTCGAGACGGAAGATTACCGCGAGGGGCTGACCGCCTTCCTCGCCAAGCGGGCACCACGGTTCCGCGGCTGCTGAGGGGGAATCAGGCGAACAGCCGCCACAGCATCCGCGCCGCAAGCACCACCAGCAGACCGGCAAAGAGGCGTTTCAGGGTAGCCACCGGCAGGCTGTGCGCCAGCTTCGCACCGAACGGTGCCATCAGCATGCTGCTCGGCACGAGCCAGAGGAAAGCCGGCAGGTAGATGAAGCCGACACTCCCCGCCGGTAGCCCGGGATGTTCCCAGCCGTTGAACAGGTAACCCAGCGAACCACCGATGGCGATCGGAAAACCGATCGCTGCCGAGGTGCCGATGGCATCATGAACGCGTACGTTGCACCAAGTGAGGAAGGGGACCGTCAGCGACCCGCCGCCGATCGACACCAGCGCCGAGACGGCTCCGATGCCGATGCCGACAATGACGACACCGGCGCGCCCCGGCAACTCGCGCGACGCCTTCGGCTTCAGGTTGAAGACCATCTGCACCGCGACCACACAGACGAAGGCACTGAAGAAGATGGCGAGCGGCTGCGCCGGGACGCTGGCAGCCAGCAGGGTGCCGAGCATCGTACCGAGCAGGATGCCCGGCGTGATCTGGCAGACGATCGGCCACGACACCGCGCCGTGACGATGGTGCGCCAGCAGGCTGGAAAGCGAGGTGAACAGGATCACCGCCATCGAAGTGCCGAGCGCCAGGTGCAGTACCTCGGTCGCGGGAAAACCGGCCTGCGCGGCGAAGATGATGGTCAGTGACGGCACCAGCACCAGCCCACCGCCGATCCCCAGCGCGCCTGCCGAAAAACCGCTGAACAAGCCCAGTGCGACGTACGCCAGCCACCAGCCCAAGAGCGCCTCCCGGCAGAAAGAACTTGCAGACGGCTATGATCCCACTTTTTCCCGGTCGGCGTAGTTCTTCTCGACCCACTCGCGGTAGGCTCCCGACTGCACGTTGTGCACCCAATCCTGGTTCTCCAGATACCAGCGAACGGTCCTGCCGATGCCGGAGGCAAAGCTCTCCGCGGGTCGCCAACCCAGTTCCCGTTCGATCCGGCGGGCATCGATCGCGTAGCGGCGATCGTGGCCGGGACGGTCGGTGACGTAGGTGATCTGCTCGCGATAGGCCCGGCCGTCAGGACGCGGGCGTAGTTCGTCCAGCAGTCCGCAGATGGTGTGCACGATATCCAGGTTCGCCTTCTCGTTGCCACCACCGACGTTGTAGGTGGCGCCCGGAACGCCGGCAGCAAGTACGCGCCGGATTGCCGCACAGTGGTCGCCGACATACAGCCAGTCGCGAATCTGCTGGCCGTCACCGTACACCGGCAGCCGCTTGCCCGCCAGAGCGTTGACGATCATCAACGGAATCAGCTTCTCCGGAAACTGGTAGGGACCATAGTTGTTCGAGCAGTTGGTGGTCAGAACCGGCAGACCGTAGGTGTGGTGGTAGGCGCGCAGCAGATGGTCACTGGCTGCCTTGCTCGCGGAATAGGGGCTGTTCGGCTGATACGGGTGATCCTCGGTGAACGCCGGTGCCTCCGGTGCGAGCGAGCCATAGACCTCGTCCGTCGACACGTGCAGAAAGCGGAAGCTCTGTCGGCCATGCTCCGGCAGTTCCTTCCAGTACGCACGCACGCTCTCGAGCAACTGGAAGGTACCGACGATGTTGGTCTGGATGAAGTCGGCAGGGCCATGGATCGAGCGGTCCACGTGTGACTCGGCAGCGAAGTTGATGATCGCCCGCGGCGCGTACTGCGCGAGCAGGCGGGCGCCAAGTTCGCCGTCGCCGATGTCGCCATGCACGAAGATGTGGCGGTCGTCGCCGCTCAGGGAGGCGAGGCTCTGCCGATTGCCAGCATAGGTCAACCGATCGAGATTGACGATCGGCTCGTCACTCGTCGCCAGCCAGTCGAGCACGAAGTTCGCGCCAATGAATCCGGCGCCACCAGTAACCAGAATCATGTGCACCAGCCTTCGCGTGGGGCTGCCGCCGGCGAACCGGCTGCGAGTCCAGGGTCATCTGCCATAGGTGTCTTCGAGACGGACGATGTCGTCCTCGCCGAGGTAACTGCCGGACTGTACCTCGACGATCTCGAGATCGATCTTTCCCGGATTCTCCAGCCGATGGACGACCCCGAGCGGGATGTACGTCGACTGGTTCTCGGAAAGCAGCAGCGATTCGTCGCCGCGGGCTATCACGGCCGTGCCCTTGACGACAACCCAGTGCTCGGCACGATGGTGATGCTTCTGCAGGCTGAGACTGGCACCGGGCTTCACCAGGATCCTCTTGACCTGGTAGCGTGGGCCATGTGCGAGACCTTCGTAGCTGCCCCACGGCCGATGGACGACATGGCGAAATTCAGTCTCACAGCGTCCTGCGCGCTTCAGGTCATCGACGAGCATCTTGACGTCCTGCGCCTTCGCCTTGTCGGCTACCAGCACCGCGTCGGGTGTCGCGATCACCACCAGATCGCTGACGCCGACCGTGGCCAGCAGTCTGCCTTCGGAGAACAGCACGCAGTTGCTGGTATCGATGCTGCGGACGTCACCGCGTCGCGCGTTGCCATCGCTGTCGACCTGGCCGACGGTCGCCAGCGCATCCGAAGCGCCGATGTCGTTCCAGCCGGCGTCGAGGGGAATCACGACGCCGTGATCGGTCTTTTCCATGACCGCATAGTCGATCGAGTTCGCTGGGCTGGCGGCAAAAGCAGCTTCATCAAGGCGGAGAAAATCGAGATCCCGTCGTGCCGCCTGGCAGGCTGCGGCCACCTGCTCGCGCATGACCGGCGCAAAGCGCTGCAGGGCATCGAGAAAGCTGTCGGCACGAAACAGGAACATGCCACTGTTCCAGAAGTAGTCGCCAGCGTCGAGGTAGGTCTTCGCCGTTTGCGCGTCCGGCTTCTCGACAAAGCGGTCGAGAACATAGCCGCCAGCCAGCGGAGCGCCGCGTCGGATATAGCCATAGCCCGTTTCCGGCCGGTCCGGCAGGACACCAAAAGTCACCAAGGCGCCCGCCTGGGCATGCGGAACTGCCGCCCGCACGGCCTCCTGGAATGCGGCGACACCAGCGATGACGTGGTCGGAAGGAAGCACCAGCAGTAGCGGCGGCGCGTCGCCGGCGGTGTCGGCAAGTGCCCCGATGGCTGCTGCGGCGACGGCCGGCGCCGTATTGCGGGCTGCCGGCTCGAGCAGGATGTCGGCCTTGAGGCCGATCTCGAACAACTGCTCGGCTACCAGGAAACGATGGTGCTCGTTGGCGACGGCGATCGGCCTGCCCAGGCCGGCGAGGCCGTCGAGTCTGCGCAAGGTGTTCTGCAACAGCGAGTAGTCATCGACCAGGCAAAGGAACTGCTTCGGGTAGTGGGTCCGTGAGAGGGGCCACAAACGGGTCCCTGACCCTCCGCAGAGGATGACCGGACGAATCACGGGGGGTTTCATTTGCATCGTCTCCAGACGGAACCGACTTGCCACGCTGGGCTCGCGCGAGGCGGGATTATAGCCGGCCGAGGTCGCCCGGCGACGGTCGCCGAGGGCCTATAATTCGCACTTCCCGGCTGCCACCGATCCCGTCACCCTGACCCGGCGATGCACATCCTACTGCTCAAGACCTCGTCTCTCGGTGACGTAATTCACAACCTGCCGGTGGTCAGCGACCTGCGGCGCTGTTTCCCCGAAGCCTGTATAGACTGGTGCGTCGAGGAGAGCTTCGCCGACATTCCACGCCTGCACCCGGCGGTTCGCGAGGTGATTCCGGTGGCCATCCGACGCTGGCGCCGCCAGCTCGGCCGGGTCGCAACCTGGCGCGAGATGCGGGACTTCCGGCAACGGCTGCGATCGCGAACCTACGACTTCGTTCTGGACACCCAGGGCCTCGTCAAGAGCGCCCTCGTTGGCCGCTTGGCGCAAGGACGGCGACTCGGCTACGCCGCCGAAGCGGCGCGCGAATCCTTCGCCGCCCACTTCTACGACGACACCTTCGTCATTCCATGCAACCTGCACGCCGTACAGCGCAACCGCTGGCTGGCAGCCGCGGCATTCGACTACCCTGTGGACCTGCCACTCGACTACGGAATATCGCCACCGGCCATCGACATCGGCTGGCTACCGGCCGGACCCTTTGCCGTCCTGCTGACGGCCACCAGCCGTGATGACAAGTTGTGGCAAGAGGCACACTGGCACGCGCTCGGTCGCGCACTGTCAGGCGCCGGAGTGACCGCGGTGCTCCCGGCCGGCAACGCGCGCGAGCGCGAGCGTGCCGAACGCATCGCCGCTGCCGTTGCCGGCGCCATGGTCGCGCCACCACTCGGCCTGCGGGAACTGGCGGCGCTGCTGGCAGGAGCGAGCGTCGTGATTGGCGTCGACACCGGCCTGGCACACCTTGCTGCAGCCTTGCACGTGCCGGTGATTGCCCTCTACGTGGCGACCGATCCTTCACTCACCGGGGTCTTCGGCGACGGTTTCATCCGCAACCTGGGCAACACCGGCAGGCCGCCCACACCGGCCGAGGTGGTCGCGACCGCCGAACGGGCGCTGCGTCGGTGATCCGGCTGCTCTATTCGCTGCTCTTTCATCTGGCCATGCCGCTGGTCTGGCTGCGCCTGCTCTGGCGTTCCCGCCGCCAGCCCGAATACCTGCAGCACATTGGCGAGCGGCATGGCCATTACCCACCGTCGTCGGGCGGGCCGCTGATCTGGCTGCACGCGGTTTCCGTCGGCGAGACCCGCGCCGCCGAGCCGCTGGTCGAGTTGCTGTTGCAGCGCTACCCCGAACACCGCATGCTGCTGACCCACATGACACCGACCGGCCGGACGGCCGGCCGTGACCTGGTGCAGCGTCACCCCGACCGTCTGCATCAGGCCTACCTTCCCTACGACCTGCCGGCCGCCTGCGGTCGCTTCCTCGATCATTACCGGCCGCGGGTCGGATTGTTGATGGAGACGGAGATCTGGCCCAACCTGATCGCCGCAGCAAAGCGGCGAGGATTGCCGCTGGCACTGGTCAATGCCCGCCTTTCAACCCGCTCCCAGCGCGGCTATTCCCGCCTTGCGGGTCTCAGCCGGCCGGCGATCGCCGCTCTTGACGCGATCGCCGCACAGACGGAGGCCGACGCCGAGCGCCTGCGGGCCGTCGGCGCCAGGCAGACGGTCGTCTGCGGCAACCTGAAGTTCGACGTCACGCCGCCGCCCGAAAAGCTGTGCCTCGGAGCGCACTGGCGGCAAGCGCTCGGCCACCGCCAGGTGTGGCTGGCCGCCAGCACGCGCGAGGGTGAGGAGGCACTGCTGCTCGACGCTTTCGCCCGCCTGCCGCAGCGCCACCTGTTGTTGCTCGTGCCCCGACACCCGCAGCGCTTCGCCGAGGTCGCGGAGCTGATCGCCAGCCGACAACTGGCCTCCTGCCGACGCAGCAGTGGCAGCCTGCCGGACGAGGAAACGCGCGTCTGGCTGGGAGACAGCATGGGTGAAATGCCGGCTTACTACGCGCTGGCCGAGATCGCACTGATCGGTGGCACGCTCCTGCCCTTCGGCGGACAAAACCTGATCGAGGCGGCAGCCTGCGGCTGCCCGGTGCTGCTCGGACCGCATACCTTCAACTTCGCCCAAGCCAGCGTGGACGCCATCGCCTGTGGCGCCGCCCGCCGCGTCGCCAATGCCGACGAGGCCGTTGCCACCGCCGCAGAGCTCCTGCAACAGCCTCAGCAGCTGGCCCGCATGCGCGCTGCCGCGCGCGGCTTCAGCCAAGCACATCGAGGCGCCACCGAACGGACGGCAGCGCTGATCGACAGCCTCATGGCGCCTCGAGCAGCAGGTTGATCCGTTCGACGTCGGCCTCGTTCAGGGTGCCGACGGCTGCCTTCAGCTTGAGCTGGTTCTGCAGGGTATCGTAGCGGGCTCGTGCCAGATCCCTGCGCGTTACCAGAACCTGGTTCTCGGCATTGAGGACATCGATGTTGATCCGCACGCCCACTTCGTAGCCGAGCCGGTTCGACTCGAGCGAGCTGAGACTCGACAGCAGCGCGGCTTCCAGCGCGCGCACCTCGGCGAGGCCGTTGACCACACCAAGATAGGCCTGCCGCGCGTTCAGCGCAGAAGTTCGGCGGATGTTGTCGAGCGAGGCCCGTTCCGCGTCGCGACGGGCGGCGGCTTCGCGGGTACGTGAATTGACCGCACCACCCTGAAAGAGAGGGATATTGACCTGCAGGCCGATCTGCCGCGTCGTCGTGTCGACCGAGCCCAGCCCGGACTGGCCCGGACCGTTGTTCTGGCCGTAGTTGGCGACCACATCGACGGTCGGGAAGTGACCGGCACGGTTGATCTCGACCGCCTTGGCCGCGGCCTCCGCCGCCGCCTCCTGCGCCTGGACGACGAAGCTGTCGCGCTCGGCGGCCTCGACCCAGGGCTCCATGTTTGCGGGCTGCGGTGCTTCCATGACCGCGTTCTGCTTCAGCCGGTTGAGTTCGCCGGGATCCTTGCCAACCAGCACGCGCAAGGCGTAACGCTTCACTTCCAGCTCGTTCTCGGCGGCAATTTGCTGCGCCGTCGCCAGATCGAAGCGTGACTGCGACTCGTAAGTGTCGGTGATGGTTGCCGTACCGACCTCGAAGTTCTTCCTGGCCTGCTCGAGCTGTTGCGCGATTGCTGTCTTGGTGGCCTGCACCGCGCGCAGCTTCTCGATCGCGACGAGGACGTCGAAGTATGCCTGCGAGACGCGCAGGATCAGATCCTGCCCGGCCTGCGCAAAGCTGGCCTCGGTCTGCATGACCAGCAGCTTCGACTGGTCGTACTGGACGAAATTCTGCCAGCGGAACAGCGGTTGCGTCAGGTTGACGTTGTAGGCGTTGCTGTTGAAGCTGCTTCGGGTACTGACGTTGATCGGGCTGCCACTGATCCGGGTGTCGAACCTGGCATCGTTGGCAAAAGTATTCCCGGTCGCGGCGACCGTGGGCAACAGGCCGGCAAGCGCCTGCGGTTGCTTCTCCCGCCCGGCTTCGGCCGCAGCACGCGCCGCAGCGTACTGCGCGTCGTAGGCGAGGGCATCACGATAGACCTGCAGCAGGTCGGCCGCCAGCACCGACCCGGCAAGGAGAAAGCCGGACAGCAGGAAGGCCAGCTTTCCGGCGCCAGGAGGACGAAGCATGAGCTATCTCACTTTCGGCCGGGATCACGCAAGCGCCGGGCAGCGCGCAGCGGCCTCACTTTGCCACTGGTGGTGGGCTTCGTCTCAGAAGACGAAGCCCGAATGTTGAGGCGCAGTCAACGGGGTGACCACGGTTTCGAAGAGGTTGCGAGTCTTGTAGGCCTGTTCGCCGGTGCGGACGATCAGGCGAGCCTCCATCACCGGAGCCTGGCCGATGAACGCGACCAGCCTGCCACCCACCTTCAGTTGCTGCAGAAAGGCCTGCGGCAACTCGGGGAGCGAGCCGGAAATGAGGATCACATCGTAGGGCGATGGACCGGACCATCCTCTCGATGCGTCCCCGGTCTCCACCGTGACGTTCACCACCCCCGCCTGCTGCAGCCGCTGCCTGGCGCTCTCGGCCAGAACCGGGTCGATCTCGACACTGAACACGTACTCCGCCTGCGAGGCCAGCAGGGCCGCCATGTAGCCACTGCCGGTACCAACTTCAAGGGCGATGTCGGTGTTCCTGATCGCCAGTTCCTGCAGCACGCGAGCCTCGATCTTCGGCTGCAGCATGGTCTGGCCGTTGCCGATGGGCAACTCGACGTCGGCGAAGGCCAATGTCCGCAATGCCTCCGGCACGAAGTCCTCACGCTTCACTTCGCCGAGCATGTCGAGTACGGCTGGGTCAAGAACCTGCCAGGGGCGAATCTGTTGCTCGATCATGTTGAAGCGAGCCCGCTCCATGTCCATATTCACCACAGCCATAGCATTCCCCGTCGCAAGCGTGTCGTCAGTCATCCTGGAAGCAGGTTGCGCTTTCCGCGTCTGCCCCTGCGGCGGCGATTATAACCTGATCGGCCCGCCTTCGGCGCCGACCGGGCTGGCAACCGCCACGGTCCGGCTGGCCGCGGGCGACAGCGGACGGGTAAACGCAAGACGGCGCCTGCTGGCGCCGCCTGGCTGTCACAAGACGTCGCCTCAGGCGGCGCTCAGGGCCTTGATCTGGGCCGACAGGCGGCTCTTGTGGCGTGCCGCCTTGTTCTTGTGGATGATTTTCTTGTCGGCGATGCGGTCGATGACCGACACCGAGTACTGATAGACGCTCTGTGCAGCAGCCTTGTCGCCCGCCAGAACCGCCTTCTGGACGCGCTTCACCGCGGTGCGCAGAGTCGAGCGCAGGCTGGTGTTGTGAGCGCGCTGCTTGACGGCTTGCCGGGCACGCTTGCGAGCTTGAGCGCTGTTGGCCATGAGTCGGGTCCTTTTGAAATGCTGCGGATCAGTCGAAAGGCGCGGAGTATACCGACTGCCATGAGCCGATGCAAGAGGCAGGCGCTCCTTTCGCGGATGCCTGCGGACTATTGCATTCCGCTGCGTTCTCGCCCATCCTGCCGGCGTTTGGCGATGCCGCTTGACCGCGCAGCTGCTGGCGACTGCGCGACAGGATGAATCAGGGGAGGTGCGACCTTGCGACTCGGTGTGGACCTGGGTGGCAGCAAGATCGAGCTGGTGGCGCTCGACGACGGCGGACAGGTCCTCCTTCGGCGAAGGCGACCGACCCCTCGCGGGAGCTACCACGGGACGCTGGCCGCCATCGGCGAGCTGGTGGCGGCAGCCGAACACGATCTCGGGCAGCGGGGCAGCGTCGGCGTCGGCATGCCGGGCGCCGAGTCTACGGTCGATGGCAAGGTCAAGAACGCCAATTCGACGTGGCTCATCGGCCACGCGCTGCGCAACGACCTGCAAGACCTCTTGCAGCGCGAAGTGCGTCTGGCCAACGACGCGAACTGTTTCGCGCTCTCCGAGGCGACCGATGGCGCCGCCAAAGGCGCGGAAACGGTCTTTGGCGTCATCCTCGGTACGGGCGTTGGCGGCGGCCTCGTTGTGCGCGGGCGGGTGCTCACGGGCACCAACCGAATTGCCGGCGAGTGGGGGCACAACGCATTGCCCCTGCCGGACGAGGAGGACCAGCCACCGCCGCGATGCTACTGCGGACGCCGCGGCTGCATCGAGACCTGGCTCTCAGGGCCAGCGCTGGCTGCCGATCATCTGCGCCACGCTGGCGTCGCGCTGACCGCCGTGGAGATCGACAGCCGGGCGAGCAGCGGCGATGCTGCCTGCGAGGCGACCCTGCAGCGCTATGAGCGACGCTTGGCGAAGGCGTTGGCCATGGTGGTGAATATCGTTGACCCGGACTCGATCGTGCTCGGTGGCGGGCTCTCGAACATCGACCGGTTCTACCGGTCGGTGCCGCGACTGTGGCACCGACACGTCTTCTCCGATGTCGTTCAGACCCAGCTTCTACGCAACCGGCATGGCGACTCTTCGGGCGTGCGTGGCGCAGCCTGGCTGTGGAGTGCCGACTGAGCACCATGGAGAAGTCATCGCCAGCAGGGCACCGCCGCACGATGCGGCGGATCGGCCGCACGCTCGATCGCCGCGCGGCTGCCGGCATCACCGGAGCCGCGTAGGCGATGTTGTGGCTGCGACTCTTCCTTCCCTTTGCCGGCGCCTACTTCCTCTCCTACCTCTAGCGGACGGCGAACGCGGTCATCGGACCGGTACTGTCCGACGAGCTGAAACTCGGTGCCGGCGATCTGGGTCTGCTGACCAGCGCCTGCTTCCTCACCTTCGCCGCCGCTCAGCATGCCGCTGGGCATGCTGCTCGACCGTTTCCGGGCACGCCGGGTGGAGTCGGCGCTCCTCCTGATCGCCGCCGCCGGTGCCGCCACCTTCGCCATGGGCCAGGGAATCTTCGGGCTGGCCGTCGGGCGAGGACTGAGCGGCCTCGGCGTATCCGCCTGCCTGATGGCCGCGTTCAAGGCTTTTTCGCTGAGCTTTCCGGCCGAGCGACAGGCTTCGCTGACCGGCCTGGATCATGACTTCGGGCGGACTCGGAGCGCTGGCGGCGACGGCACCGCTGGAAGTGGCACTGCAACTGGCCGGCTGGCGAGAGATCTTCACCGTCCTCGCCGGGCTGACGTTGGTCGTCGCCGGCTGGCTCTTCATCAGTGTCCCGGAAGAGCAGGGGACAGGCCGGCGGGAGAGCCTCGCGACACAGTGGGGAGGGGGTGAAGGTGGTTTTCGGCAGCGCCCATTTCTGGCGTTTCGCCCCGCTGGGCCTGTGCCTCGCGGGTGGCTTCATGGCGGTGCAAAGCCTGTAGTCGATCTCCTGGCTGATGCAGGTCAGCGGCTACACGCGCGCCGTTGCCGCCGAGCATATGGCCGGGATGAGCGGTTCCGCGCTACACGCCAACGTGTTCATCGGGCTCCTCGCCACCACCCTCGCGCGACGCGGGATCAGGCCGGTGCAGTTGCTCGGCGCCGGTCTCAGCATTTTGCTCGTCATGCTGGCCTTGATCGTCAACGGAGGGCTACAGCAGAGCTACCTGCTCTGGCTGGTCTACGGAACCTTCTCCAGTTTTGGCACGCTGGCGTACTCGCAGGCAGCGGCCGGTTTCCCGCTGTCCCTTTCGGGTCGAGCGAACACGGCTTTCAACCTGATGGTCTTCATCGGTGCCTTCGGCGTCCAGTGGGGGCTCGGCCTGCTGATCGATCTGCTGCAGGGATACGGGCAGAGCCCGGCGATGGCACACCGCAGTGCCTTCCTCGTGCTGCTCGCAACGCAGGCACCGTCGCTGATCTGGTTCTGGGTCGCTGGCCGCTGGCGGCGCTGAGGATCGCCGCCAGTCGCCTTTGCCCGCCGCCCGCCGTCAGCGGTAGAGCGGCATTGCGCGGAGGCGACGCTCGATCTCGCTCGTGACCTGCCGGTAGTCCACGCTCTCAGGGGCCCCGAAACGGCGTTCGAACTCGGCTGCCGACAGGCCTTCGGGCAGCCCTGCGAGCGACGGCGCCAGGTCGCTGTCGCTCAGGGGTCGCTGCAGAGCCGCCTGCAGACGCGGCGAGTTCGCCGCAACCAGCTCGCCGAAGCGGCTTCCGGCGCGGTCAGCGGCGAGATCGGCAAAGGAAAATCCGCTACCGCTGCGCGCGTCGCGCATTTCCTTGTCGAGGCCGATCGCGTCGGCTGCCGACTCACCCGCCCAAGCCGCGAGCGCCGCTGAGACGACGAAATGCTGGGCGCTGTCATGGCGACCGCGCAGGCTCAGTTTGACGCGGCGCGGGCGAGCCCAGGATCGGGCCTCCGGCAGTAGGCGCGAGAGCGAGTTGCCGGAAACGTGTGCTGCCAGGACGAGCAACGCGGCGCGGCCATAGCCGGCTGACCCTCCTCCGCAGCAACCCAGAAGCGGCGTCAGAACCTGTCCCAGCGGTACCACCCCGGCACGGTGGTCGAGGAGCCCAGCCAGGGCCGCCTGGGCGTTGCGCAGGTCGACCGTGTCTGCGGGCGTAACGGCGAACGAGCGGAGCTGCTCGAGCAGCTCCGGCTGCCAGACATAGTCGACGACGACATGGCTGGCAGCAGCATCGAAGTCCACCCGTCTGACCGCCCGTGCCGCGACCTGCCACTGCCCGGCCAAGCCCGCAGCGCGGATCGCCTGGCCGGCGGCGGCTTCAGCCAGCCACCCGGGCAGCGGCAGCGCGGCCAATGAAGCCGAGGCGATCCGTGGGCGCCCATCGGCTGCGGCGATGACGGCCGACAGGTTGAGGTAGCGCGTATCGGGCAGGCCCCGCAGGGGGATGCTCAAACGAAGCTCGCCGCTGCGCCCAACGATGACGAACGCCGCACGCGCCCCGAGATTGTGACTCGCGAAATGGTCGATGGCGGTGTCGAGCAATGCGGCGGAAATGATGGCCGTGCGCTCGTCAGCGCGCTGCAGGCGACCGGAATCTCGGTTGGCCAGCAAACGCCGGGCCTCGACGATCGAGCCAGTGGCAACGCCTTCACTGCGGCTGACCAGGGGCTGCCGGTCGGTGATCACCAGCAACAAGGCCGCCACCAGCAGCGGTGGCAACAAGAGAAGCAGCCAAGCCCGCACTCGCCGCCCGCTCAGGAGGTGCTGGGCGGCAGCTGCCGGTCGGGTTGCCTGGCATCGCCAAAGCGCAACGCGAAGCCGGCCTTGGCCAGCAGCGCCGCCTCGATCTGCAGATCGGCCCGAGTCAGCGGATGGGCTGCCAGCCAGCCACACGGGAAGAGCAGATGCAAGCGCTGGCGGTCTACCTGCAGGGCGATCGGCGGCAGTGGCTCGCTGCTGCGACCGCGATGCAGGACGACCGCCAGACGCAGGAGCGTGCAGAGACGCCGGGCGGCACCAACCGTCGCCTTCGGCAAGGCAGCGAACGCATCGGCGGGGAAGGAACGCCGGTGGCGCCGGACGAGAACTGCCAGCAGCAGCTGGTCATCGCGCGAGTAGCCCGGCAGGTCCGCATGCTCGAGGACATAAGCGCCGTGCTTGTGGTACTGGTCGTGCGACAGCAGCAGGCCGATTTCGTGCAGGCGGGCGGCCCGTTCGAGCACGTGCTTCGCATCCTTGCCGGCAAGACCCCATCTGGCACGCACCTGGCGCAGCAGATCGAGCGCCGTCGCGCTGACCCGCTCGGCCTGTGCCTGATCGAGCGCGAAACGGCGGATGACGTCGGCGATGGTCCGGTCGCGCACGTCCTCATGCCGGATGCGACCCAGCAGATCATAGATCAGCCCCTCGCGCAGGGCGCCTTCCGAGACCTCGAGCCGCTCGATGCCGAGTGCTTCGCACAATCCATGCAGGACCACGAAGCCACCGGCGAACACGCGCGCGCGCGCTGGCTCGAGTTGCCAGCGGCTGGTGAGTCCCGCCATGTCCGATGTTTCGAGCAGGGCACCACGCAGCCGGTGCAGCGCGTCAAGCGTGATCCCCGCGCGACTCCAGCCCTCGCGGACGATCACCTCCTGGATCGCCTTGATCGAGCCGGAGGCACCGGTCACCATTTCCCAGCCACGCGCGAGATATTCCTCACGGACGGGTTCGAGATGCAGTTGCACCAGCAGTTCGGCTTGGCGCAAGCGGTTGGCCGTCACCCGGCCATCACCAAAACAGGCGCGGCTGAGGCTGACGCAACCCATGCGCAGGCTGGCCAGGTGCAGCGGGTCGAAAGCCTCGCCGATGATCAGCTCGGTGCTGCCGCCGCCGATATCGATCACCAGGCGCTGTCCGGCAAGATCGCCAACACTGTGCGCGACGCCGAGGTAGATCAACCGCGCCTCTTCCTGGCCGCTGACGACCTCCACGCGATGACCGAGAGCCTGCTCGGCGCGGGCGACGAAGTCAGCGCTGTTGCGCGCCTGGCGCAGGGTGTTGGTGCCGACGATGCGCAGGCGCGCCGCGGGAATGTGGCGCAGACGCTGGGCGAAGCGCGCCAGACAGTCGAGGGCCCGCTGCTGGGCCTGCGCCGACAGGCGGTTGTGGTCGTCAAGTCCGGCGGCAAGCTGCACCATCTCGCGCAAGCGGTCGAGAATCTGGACGTGGCCGTCGCTGATGCGCGCGACGACCATGTGGAAGCTGTTCGACCCGAGGTCGATGGCAGCGACGAAATCGGAAGACACGGGAATACTCCTCAGGCTGACAGACGGAGAAAGGACGGACACCGGCTGAGCAGGCAGCCGGAGCGGGCCGCATTCGTCTCGAGTATCGGCGCCTTCACCGCCGGCAGTCAAGCGGCGCCCGTCGGCGACATGTCCTCTAGCGTTCGTCGGCCTGTTGCGGCGAGATGAGCAGCGCGAGGGTCAGCGAGCGCCTGGCGGCCCGCTCCTGCTTCGTGGCGCTCGACTACCAGCGAACGGTCAGAGATCGAGCGGGTCCACCTCGAGGTGCCAGCGCAACCGTGACGGAGCGCGCAACGTCTCGATCTGCGTCAGCCAATCGGCGAGAAAGGCCTGTAGGGCACGACGGGACGGCGACTCGACGAGAAGCTGACCCCGCTCCATGCTCGCACGGCGTGCCAGGCGCATCGGCACCGGATCGTAGAAGCTGAGTGCCGCCGCGGCGGCGACTGCCGCGCAATCCCGCGCCGCCACCAGGAAAGCGATGGCATCGGCCATGTGTGGCGCCTCTGCGCGCAAGACCGCCTGGTGCGTGTAGGGCGGAAACCCGGCCTGCCGGCGCTCGGTGAGTTGGGCGGTGGCAAAGCTCTCGTAGTCATGGCGGCACAAGGCCTGATAGAGAGGATGGTCTGGAAACTGCGTCTGCAGCAGCACTTCGCCCGGGCGCTCGGCCCGGCCAGCGCGCCCGGCTACCTGCATCAACTGGGCAAAGAGGCGTTCGGGTGCTCGCCAGTCAGCGGCGAAGAGCGCGGCATCGGGAGCGATCGCTCCCACCAGCGTCAGCTTCGGAAAATCATGGCCCTTGGCAAGCATCTGCGTGCCAACCAGGATGTCTGCCTCGCCGTCGTGGATCCGCCGCAGCAGTTCTGTCCATTGCTTGCGACTGCTCGCCGAGTCCCGGTCTACGCGCAGCAGACGGGCCTGCGGAAAGCGTTCGGCAAGAACCATCTCGAGACGTTGCGTGCCCCGGCCGAGGGCACGCAGGTCCTGGTTGCCGCAGGTCGGACACTGCCGCGGCAAGGGGGTCTGATAACCGCAGTGGTGGCAGCGCAGGCGGCGGTCGACCAGATGCAGCACGAGGTGCGCCGCGCAGCGCTGGCAGCCGGAGATCCAGCCGCAGGCAGGGCAACTCATCACGGGCGCGTAACCGCGCCGGTTCAGGAAGACGAGGCTCTGTTCACCGCACTGGAGTCGCTGCCCGATCGCCTGCAGGAGGGTGCCCGTGAGCCCGTCCTGCGGCTTCTCGAGCCGCGTGTCGATGATGCGCACCAGCGGCAGCCGAGAACCTTCGACAGCCCGCTGGCGCAGCGTGAGCAGGCGATAACGCCCGCGTCCGCCGTTGCCAATGGCGTTCGCCCAGCTCTCGAGCGACGGCGTCGCCGATCCGAGAACGACCGGAACGCCGCTGTCGCGGGCCCGGAAGACCGCCAGGTCACGCGCCGAGTAGCGGACCCCATCCTGTTGCTTGAACGAGCCGTCGTGCTCTTCGTCAACGATGATCAGACCGAGTTCCGGCAGCGGCGTGAACACGGCCAGCCGGGTACCGAGAACGATGCGCGCCTCGCCACCACATGCCGCCCGCCAGTTGCGGCTGCGCGCCGCCTCGGCAAGATCGCTGTGCAGACTGACCATCCCGGCAGCGGGAAAGCGTTCGCCGACGCGTGCTTCGAGCTGGGGGGTGAGGTTGATCTCCGGCACCAGAACCAGCGCCTGCCGTCCGGCTGTCAGCGCCCACTCGATCAGGCGCAGGTATACCTCGGTCTTGCCGCTGCCCGTCACGCCATGCAACAGGTAGGCACGAAACCCCGTTCCCCCGGCCAGCACGGCACCGAGGACCGCCTGCTGTTCGACCGTCAGCGGTGGTGGCTGCAGGGCTGGGCGGACCTGCGCGGGGTGCCGCCCAACCCGCGTCCTCACCGCCGCCACTGTCCGCAGTCTGGCAGGGAGCGTGGCGAGCATGACTTGGCCGAGTGGCACGTGATAATAGGAAGCACAAAATCGGGTCAACCGGAACCATGCATCCGGCAACGGGCGCAGGTCGCGGAGGACTTCGCCGACCGGCTTCAGGTCCTCTGGATTGACGTCGCTGTCCACACCGACGGCTACGATGATGCCGATCCTCTGCCGCTGGCCCAGCGGGACGCGGACCCGGTAGCCGACATCGGCAAGGGTCAGCGGTGGATCGTCCGGGCAACGGTAGTCAAACAGGCGGCGCAGTGGCAGGTCGAGCGCGACGCGCACCAAGCACGGCTCAGTCCGTCGTTCGGCCATCTCTCAGACGGGTGTCCCGATTGGACCACTTAGCACCACAAGCTCGCGCAAATTCTGGCAAAGAAGGGTAAGACGCTCAATTAGCACACGTTTTCGCTCGTCCCCAGAACCTGTGGACAACTCTGTGGATCGAAACGCCGGAAAGCCTCGCGAAGGCCCTTGCAGCAAGGGCTGCAGCGTACTTGCCCAAAAATTCAGCAATTCAAAAACACTTATAAATCATTTAGTTATAAAACATGGGCGGCGTCATTCGCAGACCGGGCGGCGGCGTCGCGCCCATGGGACATTTCTGTGAACAAGTCAACTCCCCCGAGTCAATTCGTTTCCGGACCGGCGCAGTTCGCGGCTGTGTTGGTGCACCGCGTCAACCAGCGCTCTGACGTTTTCCGGCGGCGTGAACTGCGATATCCCGTGTCCAAGATTGAAGACGTGGCCGCAACCATCGGCACCGTAGCTGGCGAGGACCTTCGTGGCTTCGGCGACGATCTGCTGCGGCGACGCAAAGAGGACAGCGGGATCGAGGTTCCCTTGCAGCGCAACACGCTGACCGACACGACGGCGCGCTTCGCCGATGTCGATGGTCCAGTCGACACCGATCGCGTCACAACCGCTGTCGACAATCGACTCCAGCCACAGGCCACCGCCCTTGGTGAACACGATCGACGGCACCGGCTCACCCGCCCGTTCGCGGATCAAGCCGTCGACGATCCGCCGCAGGTAGCTCAGAGAGAACTCCTGATAGGCTGCAGCCGAAAGCGAGCCACCCCACGAGTCGAAGATCATCACCGCCTGCGCGCCGGATTCGATCTGCGCGTTGAGGTAGGAGGTGACGGCATCGGCAGTCACCGACAGAATCCGGTGCAGGAGGTCGGGCCGCCCGTACAGCATGCTCTTGATGTGGCGGTAGTCGCTGCTCGCGCCACCTTCGACCATATAGCAGGCGAGGGTGTAGGGACTGCCCGAGAAGCCGATCAGTGGCACCGAGTCGTGCAATGCCCGCCTGATCTCGGCGACGGCATCGGTCACGTAGCGCAAGTGGTCCCAGGGGTCCGGTGCCGTCAGGTCGCGGATCGCCCATTCCTCGCGCAACGGGCGTTCGAAGCGCGGACCCTCGCCATCGGTGAAGAAGAGTCCCAGTCCCATCGCATCCGGTACCGTCAAAATGTCGGAGAAGAGGATGGCGGCATCGAGGTCGTAGCGCGCGAGCGGCTGCAGCGTCACTTCGCAGGCCAGCGCCGGGTTCTTGCACAACTGCAGGAAGCTGCCGGCACGTCGCCGCGTTTCGCAGTATTCGGGCAGATAGCGGCCGGCTTGGCGCATCAGCCAGACCGGCGTCTGCTCGGTTGGCTGCCGGCGCAGGGCGCGCAGGAGGGTGTCGTTGCTCGGTCGGCTCACAGTCTGCTCCACGGTTCGGGGATTGGTTTGCACACAGGGAATCGTCCGCCGGTGCCGATGCTACTTGCGCCAGAAGGCAGGCGTCAGGACCACCAGCAGCGTGAAGATCTCGAGACGGCCGAGAAGCATCGCCACCGTACACACCCAGGTCTGGAAATCGGTGAGCCCGGCAAAGTTGTTCGCCGGCCCGACTTCGCCGAGGCCGGGACCGGTGTTGTTGATACTGGCGATGACCGCCGACAGCGCGGTGATGATCTCGAGACCGGAGAACGACAGCAGCAAGGTCATCGAGACGATGCACACCATGTAGATGAAGCCGAAGGCGAGCACGGCGAAGAGGATGTTCGAAGGCACGACGCTGTTGCCGATCTTCACCGGGTGCACGGCGCTCGGGTGCATCGCCCGCGCCAGTTCGCGGTACACCTGCTTGTAGAGGACGATGGCGCGGATCATCTTGATGCCGCCACCAGTGGAACCGGCGCTGGTGGCGAAACTGCACAGGAACAGCATCCACAACGGCGCGAAGAATGGCCAAAGCGCGTAATCGGTATTGGCGAAACCGGTGGTGGTGGCGATCGAGACGACATTGAACGCCGAAAAGCGCAGCGCCTCGAGGAAGGTTGGATAAACCTCATGCACGTCGAGGAAGACGGCGATACCGATGACGCTGCCGATGGTCACCAGCAGGAACCAGCCGGCCTCGGGATCGGTCGCGTACGGACTGAACGAGCGCTGCGAGAGGACGAGGAAATGGGTGGCGAAGTTGCAGCCGGCGATCAGCATGAAGGCGATGCTGACCGCCTCGATCGCCGGTGAATCGAAAAAACCGAAGCTGGCGTCATGGCTCGAGAAGCCACCCAGGCCCATGGTCGCGAACATGTGCATGATCGCGTCGAGCCACGACATCCCCGCCCAGTAGTAGCCAAGCGTACAGGCGATCGAGATCAGTACATAGACGAGCCACAGCCCCTTCGCCGTCTCCGCCATGCGCGGGGTCATCTTCGAATCCTTCATCGGGCCGGGGGTCTCGGCCTTGAACATCTGCCGGCCACCGATTCCCAGCAGCGGCAGGATGGCGACGGCGAGTACGATCAAGCCCATGCCGCCCAGCCAGACGAGCTGGGTACGCCAGAAGTTGATCGACACCGGCAGCTCATCCAGACCGACGACAACCGTCGCACCGGTGGTCGTCAGACCCGAAACCGCCTCGAAATAGGCATCAGTGAAGCTGAGGTTGAGTTGCAGGACCAGCGGTAGCGCCGCATAAACGGGCAGGACGGTCCACACCAGGGCGACCATCAGGAAACCGTCGCGAATGGTCAGGTCGCGTGTCTCGCGGCGCGTCGCCCACCACAGGCCGAGACCGGTGGCGACGGTGAGAACGACCGCCTCGTCGAAAGCGCTCTCGGCGCCATCGTGCATGAGCCATGAAAGCAGCAACGGCACCAGCATCGTCATGCCGAACATCAGGATGACCAGCGAAAGCACCCGCACCACCGGGTAATAGCGTTGCATGGCGCGTTCTCAGAAGAAGTGGAAGCCGACGGAGAAGAGCTTCTCGACCTGCCTGACCACCTTCTTGTCCAGGCAGAAGACGATCACGTGGTCATCGGTCTCGACGACCACGTCCTTGTGCGCGATCAGCACGCGGCCCTTCTGCTTCTTCTTCGCCAGCCCGAGGTAGCCGACGTCGCGGTGGCGGTCGAGATCGCGGACGATGGCCGCGATGAAGGCCCCATGAATCTGCGGCAACTCGTCAACTCGCCGGCCGACGACCTTCGACGTCTTGCGATCGCCGTGTGCGACCACCTCGAGCGCCTCGGCGGCGCCCCGTCGCAAGCTGTGCACCTGCGCCACGTCGCCATGCCGGACATAGGTCAGCAACGAACCGATCGACACCTGCGCCGGCGAGATGGCAATGTCGATCGGGCCGCCCTGGACCAGTTCGGCGTAGGCCCGGCGATTGATCAGCGCCAGGACGCGGGCGCAGCCCATCCGCTTGGCCAGTGAGGCGGCCATGATGTTGTCTTCGTCGTCGTTGGTCAGTGCAAGGAAGAGGTCCATCGCGTCGATCGCCTCCTGCTGCAGCAACTCCTCGTCGGTGGCATCGCCGCTGAGCACCAGGGCCGATTTCAGCGCACCGGCGACGTGTTCGGCACGCCGTCGATCCACCTCGATCACCTTGACCTGGCAACGCGCCTGCAGCGCCTCCGCGACGCGCAGCCCGATGTTGCCACCGCCGGCGATCATCACCCGTTGCACCGGTTCGACCGAGCGGCGCAGCTCGCGCATCACGGCCCGGATGTGCTCCTCGGCGGCCAGCAGGAAGACCTCATCGCCGTCCTCGACCACCGTTTCGCCGCTCGGCGTGATGGCGCCGTCGCGGCGGTAGATGGCAGCGATGCGACCATCGATCTCGGGCGGCAGGTGGCCACGCATCTCCTTGATCGGGCTGCCGACAAGGAGGCCACCCGCGTAGGCCCGGACGCCCACCAGGACCACCGAACCACCGGCAAAACTGAGCACCTGCAGCGCTTCCGGAAAGTCCACCAGGCGCGCGATGTATTCGGTGATCACCTTCTCCGGTACCAGTGCGTAATCGACGGCGAAGTTCTCGGGCGCCAGCAGCTTTTCGCTGTCGACGAAGTCGGCGGCTCGCAGGCGGGCGATTCGCGAGGGTACGTTGAAGACACTGTGCGCCACCTTGCAGGCGACGAGATTGGTCTGGTCGCTCTGGGTGACGGCGATCAGCAGGTCGGCGTCGTCCACACCGGCGCTCGCCAGAACGGAAGGATGCGCCGCGTTGCCATGTACCGTCTGGATGTCGAGGCGGTCCTGCAGGTAGGCGAGGCGGTCCTGGTCGCTGTCGACCATGGTGATGTCGTTGTTCTCGGAAGCCAAACTCTCGGCAACGCTGGCCCCTACCTGCCCAGCACCCAGGATCACGATGCGCACTGCCCCTCCTCTGCCCCGACATGCAGGAAACCGGTGGTCCCGCCTCAGTCGCGTTCGTCGCCACGCCGGCCGATGTTCAGGCCAAGCTGCTTCAACTTGCGATAGAGGTGCGTCCGTTCGAGACCGGTCTTCTCCGCCAAACGCGTCATGCTACCGCGTTCGCCAGTCAAATGGTACTCGAAGTACATCTTCTCGAAGGCCTCCCGCGCCTCGCGCAACGGCTGGTCGAAAAAGGCCGCCGGCAAGGCCTGCGTCACGCCGTTCTCGACCACCTCGGTCTGCAGGATACGGGTCACGTCTTCGCTGCTGATCTCCTCCTCGAGCGCGGAGAGGGCGAGGTTGCGCACCGTGCCAAGCAGTTCCGCCCACTCGCCGTGCCAGCGGTGCATGCGGAGGGCGTTCTGCGCGCCGCTGGAAAAACGCCGCAAGGGCACTTCGCCACGCTCCGCCAGATGCGCCAGCAGCAGCGAGGCGATCTCCGGCACATCATCGGCGTGACCCGAGATCTGCGGTAGAGCCACCCACACTTCGCCCAGCCGGCTCACCAGCGCCGCATCCCAGCCTGACTCGACGAGGGTTGCCAGCGGCCGGCTGGAAGCCGCCACCAGTTGCAGGTTGAGACGCTCGAGCCGCTCCAGGGCGAAGGCCAGGCTCATCTGCTGCAGCTTGCCGAGATGCGCCAGATCGGCGATGAAGACGACGCCGCCGCTGGCTTTCTGCAGCATCTCCTGCGTCAGTGCCGAACTCGCGGTCGACAGGTCGAGCCAGGGGGTCAGCGGCGTCTGCAGTGTGCGGGCGCAGATCTCGGCAATCGCACCCGAGGTGCTCTTCAACAGCAGTACGGACGTCTTCGCCGCTGCCTGCTCCAGACGGCGCTTGAGATCCTTCAACAGCGGGGAGTGGGCAAAGGCATCGAGAGTCAGCGGCTTCTTGACCTGCAAAGTCTCATGTTTGAGCGCCTTCTTGACGGTGAGCAGCAGCTTCTGCAGCGCGATCGGCTTCTCGAGGAAATCGGCTGCGCCGATGCGCGTCGCCTCGACCGCCGAATCGATCGTGCCGTGCCCCGACATCATCACCACGGGCATCGTCAACAGTCCGCCCGCCGACCACTCCTTGAGCAGCGAGATGCCATCGGTGTCCGGCATCCAGATGTCGAGCAGGACGAGATCCGGTCTTCTTTCGGCACGCAGCCTGCGCGCTGCCGCGGCATTCTCCGCCAGCCATACCGAGTGGCCTTCGTCGGCCAGGATCTCCGACAGGAGTTCTCGAATGCCCATTTCGTCATCGACGATCAGTACTTGCGCCATGCTCAGGTCCCGGAAAGAGTCTTCTTGAAATGGCTGTCGGAGTCCGCTTGCGGCGCTAGTGGCAGGCTGATGCTGACCTCTGCGCCGACCGGCTGACGGTTGTTGATGCTGATGCGCCCATGATGCTCATCGACGATCTTCTTGACGATCGCCAAGCCGAGTCCGGTACCACGCGCCTTGGTCGTGACGTAGGGCTCGAAGACGCGGGCGATGATCTCGGGCGGAAACCCGGGCCCATGGTCCTTCACCACCAGCTCGGCCATGTTCTCTGCGCAGCGGGTGACGATGACGACACATGGCGCAGCGGCCCCCTCCTGGGCCTCTTCGGCGTTGCGCAGGAGATTGTGGATGATCTGTCGCAACTGGGTGGCGTCGCCGAGAACCAGCGGCAACCTGAGGTTGAGCTTGCGCTTGATGTGCACGCCGGAGGTCTCGTAAAGGCCGAGTACCTCGGCGATCAGCGCATTCAGGTCGACCGCCGCCAGGTCGGGTGCCGGCAAACGCGCGTAGTCGCTGAAATCGTTGACCATGCGCTTCATCGCCTGCACCTGGGTGATGATCGTTCGCGTCGCCCGGTCGAGCATCTCGGCGTCAGCGCCACTCAGGTGATCGGCAAGCTTCATCTGCAAGCGCTCGGCGGAGAGCTGGATCGGCGTCAGCGGGTTCTTGATCTCGTGCGCCAAACGGCGCGCCACCTCGCCCCAGGCCGCGCTGCGCTGCGCGGCGATCAGTCGCGTGACGTCGTCGAACACGACGACATAGCCTCCGTGTGACTCGGCGGGCAGTTCGGTGCCACGCAGGAGCAGAATCTGCGGCAGGCCACCGGCGTGATCGAGTTCGATCTCTTCCTGCCATTCGCGACGCTCGTGGTGGACGAAGGCGCGGTCGATCGCCTTCCCGAGCAACTGCTGGCGCACCCAGAGATCGGCCGGCTGACCCAGCAAGCCGTCGAAATCGTCAGACAGGATGGTCGACGCACCCTGGTTGACGGTTCGCAGGACCAAGCGCCGGTCGAAGACCAAGACACCGGCCGAGAGGTTGGCGAGGATCGATTCGAGGTAGGCGCGAGCCGCTTCCAGTTCGCTGCGGTGGCGCTCGCTGTCGCGCCGCGCCTCGTCGAGCTGGCTGGTCATCTGTTTGAAAGAGCGGGTCAGAACGCCGAGTTCGTCGCGACTGTAGACCGCCTGACGGGGCGTGTAGTCGCCGGCGGCCACGGCCTGCGTTCCCTCGGCGAGAATGGACAGCGGCGCCGACAGGCGACGGGCAAGAACGAAGGCCAGGGCGATGGCCGTGAACAGTGCCAGCAGCACCGTCAACGTCAGGGTCATGGCATAGATGCGGGTCAGGCCCTCGCGACCCAGCGACAGCTCCTGATAGTCCGCGTACACCGTCTGCACCCGGTCGGCGTTGAGCGCCAAGGCACTTGGGACCGGGTCGATGAGTTGCAGCAAGCGGGTCTCGCCCGCGAGGCCAGCCGGCATGACGGCGACCAGGACGCGCAGCGTCAGATCCTTCTCACCGCTGCCCTCGATGACGGCATATCGGCGCTCCTGGCGGGCCAGGCGGAGTTGCTCGTCGGCCGGCTGCGACGGCAGCAGCGTCGCCAGATCGCCCGTCGCCGTCGCCAGCAGTTCGCCGCTGGTCGAGAACAGCGCTGCCGACTGCACCCCGTGCTGCTCACGCAGCCGATTCAGATCGAGCCGCCGTTGCGTTTCCGAACGATCGGCCAGTTCGAGCGCCATGATCTGTGCCTTCACCGCCAGATCCTCGAGCAGCGAATCCAGCGCGCTGCGTCCGAGGTTGAGACCGGCCTCGAGCGCCTTCTCGACGCGGACATCGAACCAGGTCTCGATGCTCTTGGTCACGAACTGAACCGAAACGGCATAGATCAGGACACCGGGCAACACCGCCATCAGCCCGAACATGATCATCAGGCGCAACTTGAGACGCGAACCGAAGACATGCGCCCGGTGCTCCCGCCAGAGGGCGTGCAACTGCCAGGCGATCAGTGCCAGGAGCGAAAGCGCGACGATGGCGTTGAGGCCGAGCAACCACGGATAGTGGCTGGCGAACAGCGCCGTATTGGCGCTCGCCGAAGCAAGGAGAAACAGCAGGATGCCGCCAAAGGAGGCGGCGGCGACGATCAGGCTCTTCATCTGCTGTCGGAAACGGCGGCGGCGGGTACGGGCACTGCCGAGGGCACCACCGGTACGACGAGTTCCGACGGGGTGAAAATCCATCGCGCCCACTCCGACGACAGATTCCAGTCGCGGTTGGCAAGGGCGTTGACCTGAAAGGTCTTCGGCATCTGGCTCAAGTCGAGGCGCATGCGGACGGCGGCCTGGTAGCTCTCCCCAAATCTTAAGGCACCGCGCTCGAGAACAAGCCAGTTGCGCAGGCGTGACAGGATCCGCTGTGCGTCATCGAGCGAAGTGAAGCTCTGATGCAGGGCGCCGCTCGAAAGGCGGTACTGGCGGGTGAGGGCGTGGTAGGAAAGCTGAAAGGTCTGGCTGCGACTGATCACCTGTTCGTCGAGCCAGTACCAACGCGCCCGTGTCAGTTCGAAGTCGACGACGAAGTACAGTGTGACCCCGCGTGCTATGGCGTCGTCGAGGCGGGCATTCAGATTGATGTTGAAGTCAGCCGACAGCAGGTAGCCTTCGTCGCTGGGCGAAAGAACGGGGTTGCGGACACTGATGTCGGAAGCCAGGATGGTGGAAGACCCGAACAGCAGCAGGCCGCAAAGCCAGGCGTTAAGCAGCCTTCTCCAGTAGCGCATAATAGAATCCGTCATGTTCTTCCCGGGGCAGCAAGCGTTCCTCGGTCAGGCACCTGGCAGCGGCCTGGCGAAAGAGAAAAGCGTCGATCTGCGCCGCATTCTCCTCCTCAAACAGCGAGCAGGTCGCATAGAGCATCTTTCCGCCCGCCTTGAGCAAGGGCCACAGGCCATCGAGGATTTCCCGCTGCAGGTGAACGAACTGCCTGATGTCGCTCTGGCGGCGCAGGTACTTGATGTCCGGGTGCCGTCGCACGACACCGGAAGACGAACAGGGCACATCGGCGAGTATGAGGTCGAAGGTTCGTCCGTCCCACCAATCCGGACTCCGCCGGCAGTCCGCCAGTACCACCGTCGCGGGCAGGCGCAGGCGATGCAGGTTGTCTCTGATCCTTCGCACCCTGCTTTCCTGGACGTCGAGCGCCAGCAACTCGACGTCGGCCAGTTCGAGAAGGTGGCAGGTCTTGCCTCCCGGAGCCGCGCATGCGTCGAGAACGCGTTGGCCCGCCTGTGGCGCCAGCAACTCGGCGGCACGCTGCGCCCCCGCATCCTGGATCGACACCAGGCCATCGGCAAAACCGGGTAACGCGTCCACGGCAACCGCGTCGGCCAGCAACAAGCCAGCCGGGCCGATGGGCCGCGCGGTGAGGCCGGCGGCATTCAGCCTCGCCGCGTACTCCGCGACGCAACAGCGCCGCCGATTGACGCGCAGTGTCATCGGCGGCGGCCGGTTGGCGAAAGCGACGATCCGCTGCCAGCAGTCTGGGTATCCGCGGCGAAGCCGCTTCAACCACCACGCCGGGTGCTGATGTCTCGCCTCCTCGTCGTCGAGCATCGCGCGCTCGAGGTCCTCTCGCTGGCGCAGGTAGTTGCGCAAGACCGCGTTGACCAGTCCCTTGAAGGCGCCTTCCGCCAGTTCGCCAGCCGCCGTCACCGCTTGGTCCACCACCACGTAGGCGCTCTCCGGTCGCGACTGGAGGCGATACAGCGCGGCCAGCAGAAGTGCCTCGGTCTCCGGATGCGGCAACGCCTTGGCGAGCAGGCGGCGCAGGAGGAACTCGCCGCAGCCGTAGCGCCGCAGCGTCGCGTAAGCGGCATCCTGCGCCTCGGCGCGGGCAGAAGCAGGCTCACTGGCCAGCGGCGCCAGAGCTTGCGTCAAACTCCGTCCAACGCGCACGGCAGCCAGGACACGTGCCGCCAGCAGCAGGCTGAAGGCCAGCGAATCGGGTGGCAGCCGACTGGGCTGGCTGGCCGATGCCCCACCGCGAACCCGCTGGGCGCGCGGCGACGGGGCGGCTGTTGGTGAGGGCAAGCGCTGGGTTTTCATCGGCGTTCAAGAGTGCGGCGAGTTTAGCACGATGCCGGCAACTGGCGAGCCGGGCACCGAGGGCCGATAATGCATGCATGCTGCGAACGTCAGGCAAAGCCATCCTGCTGCTCCTGCTGCTCGGCCTCGCGCCGACAGCAGCGGCGTGGAACGCCGCTGGCCATCGCATCAGCGCCATGATTGCCTGGGAGAAGCTCGACCACGCCTGCCAGGCCGCGGTGACGACGATCCTTCGCGGGCATCCCGATTTCGGCCGCTGGCTGGCACGCAGCAAGGACGGTGATCCTGGCCGAAGCGCTTTTGTCGAAGCTTCTACCTGGCCCGACGACATCCGCCGCGACCAGCGCTTCTATACCGCCGGTAACGAGGAACCGACGCCGACGTTGCCTGGCTTCCCGGACATGGAGCGACGGCTCGACTGGCATTACGTCGACCGGCCTCTCGAGGGCGCAACAGTCCGCAAGGCGCCAGCGGGTGACATCGAACGGCAGATCGAGAGGCTGGCCCGGGTGGTCGGCAACCCTCACGCCAGTCCGGCGGAGCGTGCCTACGCTTTGCCTTGGCTGATTCACCTGGTCGGAGACGCGCATCAGCCGTTGCACGCTGCCAGTCGCTACTTGCCTGACGGCAGAAGTGATCAGGGCGGCAACACGGTCCGCATCGTCAATCCGTTCAACACGCGCCACCCCGAGACGACACTGCACCGCTACTGGGACGATCTGCCAGGCCCGCCGTGGCTGCGCGACAGCCGTCTGGCAGCCGCGGTCAGCAGCCTCACGAGCCGCCATGCGCCACCGCCAAGGGAAACGGAGGCGGCGCGGTTGATCGACGAGAGCTGGCGCCTCGCGCGTGACCATGCGTACCCGCCAAGTGGCCAAGAGGTACCGACGATCGGTCACGACTTTCACCGGCAGGCGGTGGAGATCGCCAATCGCCGCGTCAGCGAGGCCGGCTACCGACTCGCCGATCTGTTGCGTACCGTGCTGGCAAGCCGCGAGGCTCCCAGCGGAAAGGCATCCAGGCAGCCGGACATGCGTGGTGTTTCACGTGGAACATGCGTCAGCGGAGACTGAAGACCAACCGGCAGCGCCCTTTATCGAGGCGCCAACAGGCCACTTCAGGGCGCCACCAAGGTGCAGCGGGAGCCAACCCGCACCGCTGTGCCGTTGAGGAAATCTGCTGCCGACATGCGCCGACCCCCTGCCTGCTGCACTTCTTCGATGCGCAGGGCTCCTTCTCCACAGGCAATCAGCAGGCCGTCCCGGCCAGCTGCGAGGATCAGGCCGGGAGAGCCGCTCGCAGCCAGCGGAGTTGCCGCCCAGACCTTGAGCACGTTGCCCCCCAGCATGCAACGGGCCACCGGCAGCGGATTGAACGCTCGCACCTGCCGTGCGAGCTGCGCGGCAGGCTGGCGCCAGTCGAGCACAGTCTCAGCCTTGTCGATCTTGGCAGCGTAAGTAATCCCTTCCGCCGGCTGCTCGCAGCCGGCGAACGGCAGTCGATCGAGCACCTCGAGCACGAGGCCGGCACCCATCTCGGCCAGCCGGTCGTGTAGCGAAGCGGCGGTGTCATCGTCACGAATGTCCTGCACCGCCGACAACAACACCGGACCGCTGTCCAGCCCGGCGTCCATCTGCATGATGCTGATGCCGGTCTCCCGATCTCCCGCCAGAATGGCGCGCTGGATCGGTGCCGCGCCCCGCCAGCGTGGCAGCAGCGAGGCGTGGATGTTGATGCAGCCCCGCAGCGGCAGGTCGAGAATGGCCTGCGGCAGGATCAGACCGTAAGCGGCGACGACCAGGACCTCCAACTCGCGGCAACGAATCTCTTGCTGGACGACCGCGTCACGCAGTGTCGGTGGTTGCAGGAGCCTGAGTCCCGCGACTTGGGCCAACCGCTTCACCGGCGACGGACGCTGGGCCAGACCACGGCCTGCGGCACGATCGGGCTGCGTCAGCACCAGCTCGACCGCGTGGCCGGCTGCCAGCACGGCCCGCAGGGCAACGGCTGCGAACTCGGGCGTCCCGGCGAAGCCCAGCCTCATGCAGTGATCCGTGCCTGCTTGGCCAGCTTGCTACGGATGCGCAACTGCTTCAGTTGTGACAAGTGCTCGACGAATACCCGCCCCTGGAGGTGGTCGATTTCATGCTGCAGGCAGACCGCCAGCAAGCCGCTGGCCTCGACGATCTGTTCCCGCCCGTCGAGGTCACGATAGCGCACCACCACATGCTCGGCCCTTTCGACCCGTTCGTAGATGCCCGGTACCGACAGACAGCCCTCCTCGCACTTCTGAGATCCATCCTGCGCCTGGACTTCCGGATTGATGAGCACGAGCAACTGGTCGCGGGTTTCGGATGCATCGACGACAATCAAACGCAGGTGCACGTCGACCTGTGTCGCCGCCAGACCGATCCCCGGCGCCTCGTACATTGTCTCGGCCATGTCGCGCGCCAGCCGGCGTATGCCGTCATCGATGGCCACCACCGGCGCGGCAACCTTTTTCAGACGTGGGTCGGGGAAACGAAGTATCGGCAGCAAAGACATAAAAAACTTGATCGAATAAGTAACTACGTGCAGAATTTAAGGCAGTGTCTCGACAATGCCGGCGTCCGTGTATCGCACGCACCGGAAGCTTGGCGGCCGGGCTGCCCAATCGCTACGCTCCGACAGGAGCAGTGACCCTGAGTTCCCCCGAGAGTGCGGCTACACGTACGAGGATAACACGATGATCCGCTTCCTGTTCGCCTTCATCCTGGCCACGCTTGGCGGAATGTCCGGCGCCGCCGGTCAAGGCCTCGAGCTGGCCAGCGGTGCTCCCGAAAGACATATCGTCGTCCCTGGAGACACGCTCTGGGGAATCGCCGGCAAGTTCCTCAAGAACCCGTGGGAATGGCCGCTGATCTGGCGCATGAACCGATCCGAGATCCGCAATCCGCACCGCATCTACCCGGGAGACGTCATCGTCCTCGAACGCCACGCCGACGGCACACCATGGCTGCGGCTGCAGAGTGCCAAGCTGCTGCCCCAGATTTACGCCGAGGGGATCGACCCGGGCGTACCGCCGATTCCGCCGAACGAGATCCGCCCTTTCCTTTCCGAGCCGCTGATCGTCGACAAGGACGGACTCGCGAACGCTGCACGCATCGTCGCCCTGCCGCCCGATCGCCTCTTCCTCGGCCGCGGCGATAGGGCCTATGTCGCCGATGCTGATCCCGGCCAGCGCGGATGGCAAATCTACCGCCAAGGCAAGCCCCTGGTCGATCCGGAAAGCAACGAGATCCTCGGCTACCAGGCTTACTATCTGGGCACCGCCCGCCAAGTCGAGCCCGGCAATCCGGCCACCTTCGAGATCTTGACGTCGAAGGAGGAGATCGGACGTGGCGACCGCCTGGTGCCGTTAGTACGTCCGGAGCTGGTTCCCTACGTCCCCCACAAGCCCGATTTTGCGGTCGACGGCCGAGTGATATCGGTCTATGGTGGTGTCGATGCTGCCGGCCGGGGATCGATCGTCGCCATCAACCGCGGCCGCGCCGACGGCATGGAGATCGGTCACGTGCTCGCTCTCGAGCGCAACCGCACGGTCGTCGAGCGCGACGAACACGACGCCACCGTCGTCATCCCGATACCGCCGGAGCGGGTCGGGCTGTTGTTCATCTTCCGCACATTTCAACGGATTTCCTACGGCCTCGTCGTTCAAGCCATCGGTACCGTCGAGGTCAACGACTTCGCCCGCGTGCCGCAGTAATGGGTACCCGGGCAGCCGAGCTGCTGCCGTGGCTACGCCTGACTCTGACCCCCGGAATTGGCGGCGAGACTCAGCGCAAGCTGCTGCGCGCCTTTGGTCCTCCGGAGGCGATCTACAGCGCCGGCCGCTCGGCGCTGGCGGCGGTGGCTGGCGAACGTGCCGCTAGCCTCGTGCTCGACCAGAACGATGCCGAACGAGTCGAGGGCGCCCTCGCATGGTCGACAGAGCCGGCACAGCACCTGGTATGTCTCGCCGATCCCGAATATCCGCAATCGCTTCTGCAGACCCCTGATCCACCCACCCTGCTGTATGTCCTCGGACGCCTTGAACTCCTCAATTCGCCAGCGCTGGCGATCGTCGGTAGCCGCAACCCGACGCCGCAGGGCCTCGGCAACGCCGAGCGCTTTGCCGCAGCGCTGGCCGATGCCGGTCTGACGATCGCCAGTGGTCTCGCCCTGGGTATCGATGGCAGCGCGCACCGGGGTGCGCTCGCGCGATCGGGAAACACCGTCGCTTTCATCGGGACCGGTATCGACCGTGTCTACCCCGCCCGCAATCGGGAGCTGGCGCGAGAGATCGGTCACCGCGGTGCGATCATCTCCGAGTTCGCCCTCGGGACACCACCAGCGGCGGCCAATTTCCCACGTCGCAATCGGCTGATCGCCGGCTTCTCGCGCGGCACACTGGTAATCGAAGCGACCGTCGACAGCGGCTCGCTGATCACCGCCCGCATCGCTGCGGAACAGGGGCGAGAGGTCTTCGCGATCCCGGGATCGATCCACTCGCCCCAATCGCGCGGCTGCCATCTGCTGATCAAGCAGGGAGCGAAGCTGGTGGAAACCGTCGCCGACGTCCTGGACGAGCTGCGCTGGAGCACGACGAGAGAGAACTCGGCAACGACCACAGAAGCAGCAGCGGACGCGCCTGCTGACACAGCCACCGACGCCGGCCTCCTCCTGCAGTCCGTCGGTTTCGATCCGTTCAGCCTTGACGAATTGCTCACACGAGCCGGCCTGACCGCTGAGTGTGCCGCTGTGGTCTTGCTCGAACTCGAGCTGCAGGGTCAGATCGCCAGCATGCCGGGCGGCCGCTACCAGAGGCTGTCGGCCCCATCGATCAGCGGCCGCTCTTAGCTCACCCGGCGCAGCTCTTGGCCGGCGCCGCGCGGGCTTCCAGGGCAAAACCCGTCGCGGACACCGACACAGAAGGAATCGGCGCCGGCGACTACATGCCCGTCATCACAGCGCCCTGCCGACAACAACCGGACAGGAGCGATGCCGGCTACCGGCCGGCTGCGCGCCGTGCTCGCTTGCCAAGCGCGGCGAACTGCTCTTATCATCGTCCGCAAGCAGCTCGGCTGCAGCGTACCCCGAAACCCCACATTCGCCCCCCGTGCGGCTGACAGAGACCCCGATGAGCAAGAAACTGATCATTGCCGAGAAGCCGTCCGTCGCCGCTGACATCGCGCGCGCTCTGGGCGGTTTCGTTCGCCATGAAGACTATTTCGAGAGTGACGATTACGTTCTTTCTTCGGCCATCGGCCATCTGCTTGAACTGGCCTGCCCCGCCGAGTATGAGGTCAAGAGGGGCAAGTGGTCCTTTGCTCACCTGCCGGTGATTCCCCCGCATTTCGCGCTGCAGCCGATCGCCAAGACGGAAGCCCGCCTCAAGTTGCTGCTGCGTCTCATCAAACGCAAGGATGTGGTCACACTGGTCAACGCCTGCGACGCTGGTCGTGAAGGCGAGTTGATCTTCAACTACATCAGCCAGCACGCTGGCAGCGGCAAGGCCATTGAGCGGCTATGGTTGCAGTCGATGACGCCACAGGCGATCCGGGAGGGTTTTACCCGACTCCGCCAGGGCAGCGAGATGCACGGGCTGGCGCAGGCAGCGGTCTGTCGTTCGGAGTCCGACTGGTTGGTCGGCATCAACGGCACACGGGCGATGACGGCGTTCAACTCGAAGACCGGCGGCTTCCACCTGACTACCGTCGGGCGCGTCCAGACTCCGACGCTCGCGCTGATCGTCGACCGCGAGGACCGCATCCGCAAGTTCAGGCCGCGCGCCTTCTGGGAGCTTGAGGGGAGCTTCGCCTGCGCAGCAGGGGAGTACCGGGGCAAGTGGTTCGACGAGAAGTTCCAGGGCAAGGACGACGATGAACACGCCCGTGCCGACCGGCTGTGGGACGAGGAGCGGGCAACGGTCCTGCAACGGAAGTGCCTTGGCAAGCCGGGCAGCGTCGGCGAGGAATCCAAGGCATCGAGCCAGGTCTCGCCCCTGCTCTATGACCTCACGAGCCTGCAGCGCGAGGCGAACAGCCGCTTCGGCTTCTCGGCCAAGGCTACCCTTGGGCTGGCGCAGGCACTGTATGAGAAACATAAGGTCCTCACCTACCCGCGCACCGACTCCCGCGCCTTGCCCGAGGACTACCGACCGACGGTGACCAGCACGCTGGCGATGCTCGCCGGTGATGCGGGCAGCAAGGCGCATGCCGAGGGGCTACTGGCGCGTTATGCCCCCTTTGCGCAGACGATCCTTGAACGTCACTGGGTGCAGCCCAACAAGAGGATTTTCAACGACGCCAAGGTCGCCGATCACTTCGCGATCATTCCAACGTTGCAGGCTCCAAAGCACCTGTCCGAGCCCGAGTCGAAGCTCTACGACATGGTCGTCAAGCGATTCCTTGCCGTCTTCCATCCGGCGGCGGAGTACCAGATCACTACCCGCATCACCCGTGTCGAGGGCGAGCCCTTCAAGAGCGAAGGCCGGGTTCTCGTCAATGCCGGCTGGCTGGCCGTCTATGGCCGCGAGGCGCAGGAAGGCGAAGAGGGCAACCTGGTAGCCGTCGCGCCAGGCGAGATGGTACGCACCAGCGACGTGGTTATCGCCGGGCATCAGACCCGCCCACCGGCCCGCTACTCCGAAGCCACGCTCCTGACGGCCATGGAGGGCGCTGGCAAGACCATGGACGACGAGGATCTGCGTGCGGCGATGGCTGGCCGCGGTCTGGGTACACCCGCCACCCGCGCCCAGATCATCGAGAACCTGTTGGCGGAACAGTATCTGCTGCGCGAAGGTCGCGAGCTACTCCCGACTGCCAAGGCCTTCTCCCTGATGACGCTGCTCAATGGACTCGGTATCCCCGAGCTGACCGCACCCGAGCTGACCGGTGAGTGGGAGTGGAAACTGGCACGAATGGAGCGTGGGGAAATGACGCGCGTCGACTTCATGCGCGAAATTGCCGAAATGACCCGGCGAATCGTCGACCGCGCCAAGAGCTACGACAGTGACAGCGTTCCCGGTGATTTCGGCGAGCTGGCGGCTCCCTGCCCCAAATGTGGCGGGGTCATCAAGGAGACGTACAAGAAGTTCCAGTGCCAGGCCTGTGACTTCTCGCTTTGGAAGATCGTCGCCGGGCGCCAGTTTGAAGCGCTCGAGATCGACGAGCTACTCGAGCAGCGGCGCATCGGCCCCTTGACCGGCTTTCGCAACAAGCTCGGCCGCCCGTTCAGCGCGATCATCCTGCTCAATGATGAGAATGCACCCGTTTTCGATTTCGGCCAGGGCAGCACCAACGACGATGGCAGCGCCGAGGAGCCGGACTTCTCCGAAAGCGAAGCGCTCGGTGCCTGTCCCAAGTGTGGTGCTCGTGTCTTCCGGCACGGCGTGGCCTACGTCTGCGAGAAGTCCGTCACCGCAGGCCGAATCTGCGACTTCCGCTCGGGTACCGTCATCCTGCAGCAACCCATCGAACCCGAACAGATGCGCAGGCTTCTCGCAGACGGACGTTCCGAGCTCCTGCGAGGATTCGTATCTGCCCGCACCCGCCGCAAGTTTTCCGCCTATCTCGTCCGTACGACCGACGGCAAGGTCGGTTTCGAGTTCGAGAAGCGGGAAGCAAAGCCGACTGCAGCGAGGGCACGCGGTGCGGCCGGCAAGACTGCTGCAACGACAGCGGTCGCGACCGCCGAGACGCCGCCAGCACGACGCCGAAAGTCTGTCGGCTGAACGACCGGCGGCTAACACAGGTTATACGCCTGTTCCACGTGAAACACCGGTTCCCGACCTCCGTCAGACGATGAGCACTCCCGGTGGTGGGCAATCGACGATCGCGGCACGCAGGACATCGATCGCCTGTGGTCTTGGAAACGTCGCCCGCCACGCGATCACCACCTTCCGTACCGGGACCGGCTCGCTGAACTGGCGCACGCTCAACAGGGAATCCTCACCCGGCCAAGACGCCGCTGCCGACGCCGGAACGACCGAAATCCCGGCACCACTGGCTATCATGTAGCGCACAGTCTCAAGCGAACTGCCTTCCAGCGAGCCTTCGGTCCCGCCGGGCCCCGACAGTTGCGGACAGGCCTGTACCACCTGATCCCGAAAGCAGTTGCCATTGCCCAACAGCAGCAGGTTCTCGGCGGCGACCTGCCGGGCGTCGATCCGCTCCTGCTGCGTCAGAGGATGCTGCGGTGGCATCACGACGCAGAAAGGCTCCTCGTAGACCACTCGCGAAACCACCCCAGGCTCGGCGAACGGCAGGGCGACGACGATCACGTCGAGATCTCCCCGCCGCAGCTGCCCTGCCAGATTGACGGTGAAGTTTTCCTGCAGGTAGAGCGGCATCCGGGGTGCGCGCGCGTGCAGCGCCGGGATCAGCCGCGGCAGCAGATAAGGTGCCACCGTATAGATCGCGCCAAGCCGCAATGGCCCCAGCAACGGATCCTTGCCCTGCGCCACGACCTCCTTCAGCCGCGCGGCCTCCTCCAGTACCCGCTCCGCCTGTCGCGCAATCTGCTCACCCATCATCGTCAGGCGTACGTCGGCCGAGGAACGCTCGAAAAGAACAACGCCATGCCGCTGCTCAACCTTCTTGACGGCCACCGACAGGGTCGGCTGACTCACGTGGCACTTTTCGGCTGCATGCCCGAAGTGTCGTTCACGCGCCAGTGCCACGATGTAGCGCAGTTCGGTCAGGGTCATTTCCCGCCTCCCACGGAACGGGCATCACTTCGGCACCGGGCGCAGGAAACCCCAGCGAAAACTGCAGCTGCCGGCATCAGCACGACAGCGACCGACGCCAGCGATCTCGTCACGATCCTTGCCCTCCCAAAGTCGCCGGACGGTCACGGTGCACCGCTCCACCGCATATCGCCGTCAGGCTGCCGACAGCAAGAAGATCGAGGTCAGCCGCCTCGAGCCAGATCCACTCCCCCGCGCGCAGGTCTGGCGGCAGCACGAAACCGCCTATGGACACCCGATGCAGACTTTCCACCCGGTTACCCACCGCCGCCAGCATCCGCTTGACGAGGTGGTAGCGACCGAGCGTCACGCTCAAACGCAGCTGTCTGTCGTCCAGGCGCTGGCAGCTCACCGCAGCCACCGGCCGGGCTTCATCGCGCAGCGTCACACCGGCGAGCAGGGCCCGCACTTGCCCGTCATCGACCACGTGCCGCGTCCTCACCTCATAAACCTTCTCGACGAGCTTGCGGGGTGAAGTGTAGCGGTGAACGAAGGCGCCATCATCGCTCAGCAGCAGCAGACCCGTCGTATCCTGGTCGAGGCGGCCAACCGCCTGTACACCGCGCCTCATCAATGGCAGCGGCAACAACGAGTACACGCTCTGATGCTGTTGTGGCCGATGCGAACACTCGTAGCCCGCTGGCTTGTGCAGCGCCAGATAGGCCGATTGGCGATAGCGCCAGCAGACATCATCGACCGAAAAGACCAATCCGTCGCTTTCGTACGGCCGCGCCCAGTCCGTGCACCGCCGACCATTCACGCACACCCGGCCGCTGGCGACCAGCGCCCGACACTCGGCGCGACTGCCAAAACCCTGCGACTGCAACAGGCGAGCGAGCTCCATCACGCTATTGTCATTCGATCCCGTACCTGCAACAATGGCTGTACGGTTCACGACCCAAGGAGACGCAAGCGATGCTGGTCACGTTCACCTCAAGCACCTCCGGCCAGATCATGATGTTCGCCGCCATCGCACGACAACTCCTGGAGTCCATCGGCAAGGACTGCAGCGCGCGCGGCGTCATCACCACCGAACAGCTCCCCGAAGCAATCACACGTCTGCGCCAGGCAGCCGCCGAGCATCGAGCCACGCCACCGGCCTCATCGGGCGACGACGCCGGACGCGCGAGTACCGTCGGCGACGACGATGAGGCACGGCCCGTCGGTCTCGGCCAGCGAGCGTTTCCATTGATCGAGCTCCTGCAGTGGACGCAACGGGAAGAGGGCTTCGTACTCTGGGAGGCCGCGACGGCCTTTTAGACTGCTGCACGCCGGTTGCATGCCATCGCCCTCTACCCTTCAGACCTTGTGATACACCTCTGCTCCGCTCCTGACGAACTCGATCGATTTCTCCTCCAACCCTCTTGCCAATGCCTCTTCGTCGCTGAGACCCTCAGCCAGAGCGAACTCCCGTACCTCCTGGGTGATCTTCATCGAGCAGAAGTGTGGTCCGCACATCGAGCAGAAGTGCGCCACCTTCGCTGACTCCTTGGGCAGCGTCTCGTCATGAAACTCGCGCGCCTTGTCCGGATCGAGCCCAAGGTTGAACTGATCCTCCCAGCGAAACTCGAAGCGGGCCTTTGACAGCGCATTGTCGCGAATCTGTGCGCCAGGGTGGCCCTTAGCCAGATCCGCAGCGTGCGCGGCGAGCTTGTAGGTGATGATACCGGTCTTGACGTCATCCTTGTCCGGCAGGCCCAGATGCTCCTTCGGCGTGACGTAGCAGAGCATCGCCGTGCCATACCAACCGATCATTGCCGCCCCGATGCCGCTGGTGATGTGATCATAGCCTGGGGCAATGTCCGTGGTCAGTGGTCCGAGGGTGTAGAACGGCGCCTCGCGGCAGCACTCAAGCTGCAAGTCCATGTTTTCCTTGATCATCTGCATCGGCACGTGACCCGGGCCCTCGATCATCACCTGCACGTCATGCTTCCAGGCGATGTCGGTCAGCTCGCCCAGGGTCTTCAGCTCGCCCAGCTGCGCCGCATCGTTGGCGTCATGGATCGACCCGGGCCGCAGGCCGTCGCCAAGGCTGAAGGCCACATCGTAGGCCTTCATGATCTCGCAGATCTCGTCGAAGTGCGTGTACAGGAAGCTCTCGCGGTGGTGCGCCAAGCACCACTTCGCCATGATGGAACCGCCACGCGACACAATCCCCGTCAGCCGTCCAGCTGTCAGAGGCACGTAGCGCAGAAGCACGCCGGCATGGATGGTGAAGTAATCGACGCCCTGTTCAGCCTGCTCGATCAGCGTGTCGCGAAAGATTTCCCAGCTCAGCTCTTCCGCCTTTCCGCTGACTTTCTCCAGTGCCTGGTAGATCGGCACCGTGCCGATTGGCACCGGGCTGTTGCGGATGATCCACTCCCGGGTTTCATGAATGTTCTTCCCGGTCGACAAGTCCATCACCGTGTCGCCACCCCAGCGGATCGCCCAAGTCATCTTCTCGACCTCTTCCTGGATGCTCGATCCAAGTGCCGAGTTGCCGATATTGGCGTTGATCTTGGTCAGGAAGTTGCGGCCGATGATCATCGGCTCGCTTTCCGGGTGATTGATGTTGCAAGGTATGATCGCCCGGCCGCGAGCCACCTCGGAACGGACGAATTCGGCCGTGATCTCCTCCGGAATGCTTGCGCCGTGGCTGTTGCCGCGATGCTGACGACAGAGTATTTCCGCCAGCCGCTGGCCTTGCGGCCCGGCCTGACGCAACTGCTCGACATACTGCTGTCGATTGCCGTTCTCACGGATGGCTACATACTCCATCTCCGGCGTGATCATGCCGCGTCGCGCATAGTGCATCTGGCTCACGTTGCCACCCGGCTTGGCACGCAGAGGCTTCCTCTGCAAACCGGGAAAGCGCAGCTCGTCCAACGCCACGTCAGCGGCCCGCTGCCGCCCAAACTCCGAACTCAGTCTTGCCAATGGTTCGCTGTCGCCACGTTCAGCGATCCACCGCGCGCGCAAGGCTGGCAAACCCCGACGAATGTCGACACGCGCCAGTGGATCCGAGTACGGACCGGAGCAGTCATAAACGTAGATCGGGGGATTCTTCTCGCCGCCGAAAGCGGTATCGGTGTCCGCCTGTGTAATCTCGCGCATCGGCACGCGGATATCCGGTCGACTGCCAACGACGAAAATCTTGCGTGAGTTTGGCAGCGGCCTGATCGCCGCCTCATCGACATGCGCCTCAGCGGCCATGAACTTCTCGTTAGCATTCATCGTTCTTCCTTGCAAAGGCGAATGACGGGCCTGGCGTTGCAATTTCTGGATGCAAGGGCTTGACCGGGCGCCCGGGACAAAGTTTCATTCCGCATTCCGCTGCTCCCCGACAGGTGGACGGATCATTGCCACCTGTGCGCGCCATCAGTCGGGCTGCGCCGTCGGTGCTGACGGGGTCAGCCGGCAACCACCAACCTGCACTGCCAACTTAATTGATTTGCTGATCCTTGGCAAGAATGCCAGCGGCGCCGAGAACCGCAAGAGCTGGCGTCCCCACGGGGATTCGAACCCCGGTACCTACCGTGAAAGGGTAGTGTCCTGGGCCTCTAGACGATGGGGACCCGGATCAATGATCTTTCGCTGCGCTGGTGGAGGTACGCGGGGTCGAACCGCGGACCTCTTGCATGCCATGCAAGCGCTCTCCCAGCTGAGCTATACCCCCGCTCGAAAGAAGCGGCGATTATAGGGTTCGGCCAAGGTGTTGTAAAGACAGCCGCACAGCGTCCCACGGCGTCTCAAGGGGACTCCCTGCGCCAGCCCGCGAGCACCGCTGCCGTGTCTACCAGCTCGCTTTCGCCGGCAGCCGCGAGCAGCAGTCGAAGATTGCGGCGACGGAGACTCCGACTCAGGCGCCACGGTCGCAAGCGGGCATCGCCTATGTCGATGAGGCCAAAGCGGCCATCGGGCAGATGAAGGACGTTTCCCAGATGCAAAGAGCGGAAGTAGATCCCCTTGTCATGCAGCTCGATGACGAAACGGGTAAACGCGGTCCGCAGCGTCTGCCTTCTGTTCGCGTCCATTCCGGCCCGCAGCAGTTGCCGCAGGCTCACCCCCGGCAGTGGCTGGTAGTGGACCGCGTCACGAGCGACGGACGGTATCCGCATGAGATCGATGATCTCGGGTACCGCTATTCCCCGCCGGCGCATGGCCACGGCGTTGTCGGCAAACCGCCGTGCATACGGGTACCATGCCGCTGAAGACAACAGCCGCTTGCGACGAAAGAGCTTGAGAATGGTCCCGTCCGCCAGACGCAGGACCTTGTCGCCAAAACTGTCGGCTTCCAGCACCTCGGCACCGGCTCGCAGCCGCTGGTATTCCTCCGCTGTGATTCTCTTCACTTGCGCGCCACCTCCGACGGTGAAAAACCTTCCGATGCACCACTCACCTGCCCGCGTGGCGTTGACTGCTCTACGCGCCGCGCAAGCCATTGTTGCCCGCATCTGGAAACTGCAATTGACCGTAGAATGACTTCTTTCCCTGCGGCCATTCGACGATGAACTTCATGCATGCACTAACCTCGGCCTGGAACGAGCGCAACAGTCTCCTCTGTGTCGGCCTTGATCCCGACCCTGCGCGCCTGCCCGAGCATCTCAAGGGCCAAGCGGACGCGATCCTGCACTTCTGCCGTGCGATCGTCGACGCGACGGCCGATCTGGTGTGTTGCTTCAAGCCACAGATTGCCTATTTCTCCGCTTGCCGCGCCGAAGAGCAGCTCGAAGAACTGGTGGCCCACATCCATTCACGTCATCCTGGCGTACCCGTGATCCTCGATGCCAAGCGGGGAGACATCGGCAGCACCGCCGAACAGTACGCGATCGAAGCCTTCGAGCGCTACCAGGCTGACGCGGTCACGATCAATCCCTACCTCGGACGCGACTCCGTGGCTCCGTACCTGGCGTATCGCGACAAGGGTGTCATCCTCCTCTGCCGCACGTCGAATCCGGGCGGCAGCGACCTGCAATTTCTCGACGTCGGCGGAGAGAAACTCTACGAGCACCTTGCCCGCTTGGTCAGCGACGAGTGGAACGAGGGCGGTCAGTGTGGCCTCGTCGTCGGTGCCACCTTCCCGCGCGAGATCGCCCGCGTCCGCGAGCTGACCGGAAACATGCCACTTCTCGTTCCCGGTATCGGCGCGCAGGGCGGCGACATCGAAGCGACCGTCCGTGCAGGATGCAACAGCAATGGCAACGGGCTGATGATCAATTCGTCGCGCGCCATTCTTTACGCCAGCCGCGGCGAAGACTACGCTGCCGCCTCGCGGAGCGTTGCGCGTGAAACCCGTGACGCCATCAACCGCCATCGCCCGTCGACATCCGTGGCAGCCTCGCCATGAGCGGGCTGTACAACTGCCTTCGGCAGACCGTCCCGCCGGACCCAACCGGGATCGACCCGTCGATCAGACGTCGATGTTGCGCGCCGCCAATGCATTCGTCTCGATGAAGTTGCGTCTCGGCTCGACCAGTTCGCCCATCAGCGTGCTGAAGATCTCGTCGGCACCGATCGCGTCTTCGACCTGCACCTTGAGCAAGCGGCGCACTTGCGGGTCCATCGTCGTTTCCCATAGTTGCTCCGGGTTCATCTCGCCGAGACCCTTGTAGCGCTGCTTGCTGACGCTTCGCTCGACCTCGCCCAGAAGCCATTGCATGGCCTCGGCAAAGCTGCTGACGCTCTTCTTCCTGTCGCCGCGGGCGACAAAGCCGCCAGGGCCGAACAACCCAGCCAGGATCTCGGCAGTCTTCCGAAGCTGCGCGTAGTCACCGCTGACCAGCAGGTCGTCGTCGATCACCCCGAGCTTCAGATTGCCATGCAGGATCTTTTCGAGCCGCAGTTGCCAGCGCTCGTTGACCGAATCATAGCCGGCCACGATGTTGATCTCCGACCGGCTGTCCAGTGCTGCCATCAGCGTCCTTGCCGTTGCCACGGCGGCTTCTTCATTGGCAAGCTCAAGCTTCAGGTTGCCGTCGATCAGGGCATGCAAGACTTCCGGGTTGATCAGATGCGACAGTCGGTTGATCACTGCCTCGGCGAGCAGGTACTCGCGTGCCAGCTGCTCGAGTGCCGTGCCGCCGATTGCCGCAGCACCAGCCTGCGGCGTGAGCGCTGCTCCCTCCAGCGCCAGGGTGAGGAGAAACTGTTTCAGCGCCTGGTCGTCCTTGATGTAGCGCTCGACCTTGCCGTGCTTGACCTTGTAGAGGGGTGGCTGAGCAATGTAGATGTGTCCACGTTCGACGAGCTCCGGCATCTGCCGGTAGAAGAAGGTCAGCAGCAACGTCCGGATGTGCGCTCCGTCTACGTCTGCATCGGTCATGATGATCAGCCGGTGATAGCGCAGCTTCTCCGGCTTGTACTCGTCCTTGCCAATCCCCGTACCCAGGGCGGTGATCAGGGTGGCGATCTCCTGCGACGAAATCAGCTTGTCGAAACGCGCCTTCTCGACGTTCAGGATCTTTCCCTTCAGCGGCAGGATCGCCTGGAACTTCCTGTCCCGACCCTGCTTCGCCGATCCTCCGGCTGAATCACCCTCCACCAGGTACAGCTCGCAGAGCGCCGGATCCTTTTCCTGACAATCAGCCAGCTTGCCCGGCAAACCGACACCATCGAGGAGGCCCTTGCGTCGCGTCATTTCCCTCGCCTTGCGGGCCGCATCGCGTGCCCGTGCCGCCTCGACGATCTTGCCCGTAATGACCTTGGCGTCGATTGGCCGCTCCTGAAGAAATTCCGCCAGTTTCGCGGCCACCACTTCCTCGACTGCCGGGCGTGCCTCCGACGACACCAGCTTCATCTTCGTCTGCGAGGCAAACTTCGGGTCGGGCATCTTCACTGACAGCACGCAGGCAAGTCCCTCCCGCATGTCGTCGCCGCTGATGTCCACCTTCGCCTTCTTGGCGATCTCGTTCTCTTCGATGTAGCGGTTGATGACGCGTGTCATCGCAGCGCGCAAACCGGTCATGTGCGTACCACCATCCGCCTGTGGAATATTGTTGGTGAAACACAGGACCTGTTCAGCGTAGCTGTCGTTCCACTGCATCGCCACCTCGACGCTGATCGCTCCGCCGGCCGTGACCGACTCGCCCGCAGCATGGAAGATGTTCGGGTGCAAGACGCTTTTCGTGCGGTTGATGTACTCGACGAAGCCCTTGACACCACCGAGAAAGGCGAAGTTCTCCTCCTTGCCCGTGCGCTGGTCGTTCAGCCTGATCTTGACACCATTGTTGAGGAAGGACAGCTCACGCAGCCGCTTGGCGATGATCTCGTAGTGGAACTCGACGTGGCCGAAGATCTCCTCATCAGCCATGAAGTGCAGTTCCGTACCGCGCTTCTCCGTCTCGCCAACCACCCGCAGCGGTGAAACCTCGATGCCGTCGCGCACTTCGACCAAGCGGTCAAGCACCGCCCCGCGCCTGAATTCGATCATGTGCTTCCAGCCATCACGGCGGATGATGAGCCGGAGCCAGCGGGACAGTGCGTTGACACAGGAGACACCGACGCCATGCAGCCCACCGGAAACCTTGTACGAATTCTGGTTGAACTTCCCCCCTGCGTGCAGCACGCACATGACGATCTCGGCCGCCGAGCGCCTCGGCTCGTGCCTGTCGTCGAGCTTGATACCGGTCGGGATGCCCCGCCCGTTGTCGCTGACGGAAATCGAGTTGTCGGCATGAATGGTGATCACGATGTCATCGCAATATCCTGCGAGAGCCTCGTCGATCGCGTTGTCGACCACTTCGAAGACCATGTGGTGCAGACCAGTCCCGTCCGAAGTGTCGCCAATGTACATGCCCGGCCGCTTGCGAACGGCCTCCAGACCCTCCAGTTGCTGAATGCTCGACTCGTCGTACGTCTCCGTCTGCTGCTTCTCTTCATTCATGATCAACCCGCCATTCTGCCGCCGTTCAACCTCTCTGCCAAGCTCCGAGCTCCTGCCGCTGCGATTCAGATACGCATGGGCATCACCACATACTTGAAATGATCATTCCCCGGTATGGTCAACAGCGCACTCGAACTGGCATCGTTGAATCCCCAGTCGATCATCTCGCCAGCACTGTTGTTCAGGACATCCAGCAGATATGAGACATTGAAGCCGACATCGAGAGGCTCGCCACTGTACTCGACCTCGATTTCCTCCTGCGCTTCCTCCTGCTCGGCGTTGGCGGCGATGATCTTCAGGCTGCCCTCGCCAAGAACCAGGCGAACACCGCGGAACTTTTCGTTGGTCAGGATGGCTGCCCTGACCATCGACTGCAAGAGGACACTCCGCTGCACGCGAATGACGTCCTTGAGTGTCATCGGTATGACTCTTTGATAGTCCGGGAACCGGCCGTCGATCAGCTTCGATACGAGGCTGATCTGCCCGAAGCGGAAACGGATCTGGTTCGTCAGGATGTCGATCGTCAAGGGCTCGTCCGTATCGGCAAGAAGACGGTTGAGTTCCACCACGGTCTTCCGCGGCAGGATCAACTCCTGGCGGACGTCGCTGCCCTCGCCGCTGCCACCCGCTCCCTCGGCAAGCGACATGCTGGCATAAGCAAGCCGATGGCCATCGGTTGCCACTGCCCGCAGTTGACCATCGGCGAGCAGCAGCAGAAGGCCATTGAGGTAGTAGCGAACATCCTGCGTCGCCATCGAGTAGTGGGTCTGCGCAAGCAGTTGCCGGAATTCCTTCTGCGTCAGCTTCAGGCTATGCGCGTCCTCCTGCTGCGACAGGCTCATGCTCGGGAAATCCTCCGCCGGTAGCGTCTGCAGGTTGAAGCGGCTCCTGCCCGCCTTCACCTGCAAGCGCCTGTCCTCGAGTTGCAGGCTGACTTCCGCCGTTTCCGGAAGCGATCGAAGAATCTCCTGCAACTTCCGCGCTGCCACGGTCACCGCGCCCTCACCTTCGCCTCCGACATCGGCGGTCGAAGTCGTGATCTGGATCTCGATATCGGTAGCCAGCAGCGTCAGCACCTCGCCACGCTTCTCCAGCAGGACATTCGACAGGATGGGCAATGTGTGGCGTCTCTCCACGATCCCCGAAACTGCCTGCAACGGTGCCAGAAGAACGTCTCGCCGTGTTTTGATAAGAAGCATATATATCTCAATCCTATAAAGACCAAGGTTCGAACAAGTCTGTTGATATCATCACTTAAACCATTCCATTCATCAATTTAGATGTTCTGGGGAAGGGTGGAGAAGGACGGTATGAAGCTGTGGGGAAAAAAGGAAAACTTTCGTCCGCGGCGCTTCGTCGTCGGTTGTCCACCGTCAGCCAGTCGGTTCCCCACCGACTTTTCCCCTGTCCCGATCACCCCTTGAGCACCTGCTCAAGCACGTGCACATCATGGTTCAAAGTCTCATCCTTGATGCGCAATTGATCGATCGTACGTACCGCGTGCAGCACGGTCGTGTGGTCGCGGCCACCGAAATGCTCGCCGATCGCTGGATAGCTCAGCGATGTCAGGTTTTTTGCCAGCCACATCGCGATCTGTCGCGGTCTCACCACGACGCGTGTCCGCTTCTTCGAGAAGAGGTCTGCGACCTTGATCTTGAAGTACTCTGCCACCGTCTTCTGGATTCCTTCGATCGTGATCTGCCTGTTGACCGAACCAATGACATCTTTCAGCGCCTCCTTGGCGAGCTCGAGGGCGATCTGTTGGCCATGAAACGCAGAGTAGGCAAGGACCTTCTTCAGGGCTCCCTCAAGTTCGCGGACGTTCGAGCGCAGGTGTTTGGCAATGTAGAACGCCACTTCATCATCGAGCGCCACCTCCTCCTGCTCCGCCTTCTTCTTCAGGATCGCCACCCGCATTTCGGTCTCCGGTGGTTCGATCTGTACCGTCAGTCCCCAGTCGAAACGCGTCACAAGGCGGTCCTCGAGGCCGGAAATGTTCTTCGGGTAGGTGTCACAACTGATCACGATCTGCTTCTTGGACTCGCTCAACGCATTGAAGACGTAGAAGAACTCTTCCTGGGTTCGGTTCTTGCCGTTGAAGAACTGGACATCATCGAGCAGCAGGACGTCGAGCGACCGGTAATAGCGTTTGAAGACATCAAAGGACTTCTGCTGATAAGCGCGAACGACGTCGGAATAGTAGTCTTCGGCGTGCACGTAGCGCACCACCTTGTTCGGCCGCTGCTGCAGGATGGCATTGCCGATCGCGTGGATCAGGTGGGTCTTGCCAAGCCCGGCACCGCCGTAGATGAACAACGGGTTGTAGCTGCTGCCTCCAGGGTTGTCCGCGACGCGATGCGCAGCGGCGCGGGCGAGGTCGTTGGCCTTGCCGACCACCAGGTTGTCGAATGTGAAAGCAGCGATCAGACGTGTCTTCTCATAGCCGGAGCAGTCTCGCTCGGTCATACCGACAGAGCTCGAGGGACCGGCAGAGCCCGTCGAGGCCAGGGTTCGAGCGGCTTCGCTCCTCTCGGCGGGAGCGGGTGAGGCTTCGCTGGTCGAGCTCCGTCGCTCCGCCAGGCTGAGCGTGATACTGACCGGCAGTTCGAAATACTCGCTGCCAAGCGCCTCGATGCGCGCCAGGTACCGCTCCTTGACCCACTTGAGGATGAATCCGTTCGGCGCCAGCAAGCGCAGGCCGTTTGCCACCTCCTCCTCACCCTCGAGACGAAGCGGACGTATCCAGGTGTTGAACTGCTGAGGTGGTAGTTCCTGCTCGAACTGACTCAGACACGAGGCCCAGAAACTACTCATCGGCGATCATCGTGAAAACGTCCGGCTGCCAGACCACACCCTGGCCCGCTGCGAAAAACAGTGGCTTTTCCAATGAAATCAGAAGCATTGCTGGCGTTGCCCGGGATGGTTGGCGGCCACGACAGTACCTGTCCAAGCGACACCGACCTTCCCCCGATGGCCTGCTGCCGCTGCTGTCAGAACCCGCAAGACGCAGATTCTAACCCGTTGCGCGGAAGTTATCCACAGCGCCGAAAAAAATATGGTCTTGACAAGGGTTGCCCCGAAGCTGTCTAATCGCACGTTTTTTGCGTCTTTCACTTCAAGGGCTTAGCCATGAAACGTACCTATCAGCCGTCAGTCGTTCGCCGCAAGCGGACACATGGCTTCCTTGTCCGCATGTCCACTCGCGGTGGACGTGGCGTGATCAGCGCCCGGCGCGCCAAGGGTCGCCATCGCCTCGGGGTTTGAGCCGGTGGCCTGAAGCAGCAAGTGAGGGCCAGCCGCGCCCGGCGGCTTTTCCAAAGACCTGCCGGCTCCTCAGGACGGATGAGTACTCATCCGTTTTTGCTTTCCGCAAGGCACTGAAGAGCCGCCATTTCCTGCTACATTATCGTCCCCAGCAGGCTGTCGAAGCTGCCGGAGCGCGGCTTGGCCTGGTCGTGGCCAAACGTTTTCTGCGCCGCTCCGTCGACCGGAACCTGCTGCGACGATTGGCAAGGGAAGAATTCCGGTTACTGCGGGTCGACCTGGTTTCGCATGACCTCGTCCTGCGCCTGGCGGTCAAGCCGTCGGCTCTCGACCGGAAAGCCATGGCCCAGGAAATTCGCCGCCTTCTCTGCAAGCTCGCTTCACCCCAACCATGAGCCGATGAAACATCTTCTGCTTGCGCTGATAGCCTTCTACCGATATGCGGTCAGCCCGATCCTGGGACAACGGTGCCGCTTCTTTCCCAGTTGTTCGCAGTACGCCGCCGATGCGGTACGGCGTCACGGCGCCTGCCGCGGCTCGGGCCTCGCACTGCGTCGGCTGTCACGTTGTCACCCCTGGAACCCGGGCGGTTTCGATCCGGTACCCTGATCAACGACTGAACATGTAGGTTTTCATGGACCACCGACGCCTCCTGCTGCTGCTCATCTTCTCTTTCTCCCTGGTCATGCTGTGGGATGCGTGGCAGAAGCACAATCTGCCGAAAGCGCCACCGGTTGCGGCCTCGGGCACGGCCGAGGCGCCGGCGCCGAAACCAAGCGGCAGTTTGCACACGCCGCTGCCGGAGGCACCGGCGCCGGTCGCCGTGGCCACTCCCGAAAAAGCCGAGACGGTGACCATCGGCACGGACCTCTTCACGGCCGAGATTTCCCTTCAGGGCGGCGACATCGTCCGCCTGCAACTCAAGGACTATCGCGACAGCGTCCATAAGGAACGGGTCTTCGCGCTCTTCGAGCCGAAGCACCAGTACTACGCGCAGAGCGGTCTGATCGGCGACGGTCTGCCGAACCACAAGACGCGGTTCTCGCTGGTACCGGGGGTCCATGAACTTTCCGGGGATGCCCAGGAGGTGGTGCTGCGCCTCGAAGCGGAAGCGGGCAATGGTGTCCGGGTCGCCAAGACCTACACCTTCAAGCGCGGCAGCTACCTGATCGGGTTGAAGCAGGAGATCGAGAACGCCGGCGGCAGGGAACTCGTCGCACACGCCTATTACCAACTGCAGCGCGACGTCAAGGCGCCCGACGGCGAGAGTTCGATGGTTTCGACCTTTACCGGCCCTGCCGTCTACACCGAGCAGGACAAGTTCCAGAAGGTCACCTTCGCCGATATCGAGGCCGGCAAGGCCAAGTTCGCGAGCAAGGCAGACAACGGCTGGATCGCGATGATCCAGCACTACTTTGCCAGCGCCTGGATTCCCGAACCCGGTCTGCCGCGCGAGTTCTACATGCGCAAACTGGAGAACAGCCAGAAGCCGGCAGTCGCTGCCGGCGTCATCGTCCCGGTGCCGGTTGCCGCTCCAGGGACCAAGGTGGCTCTCGAAGTGCCGCTCTACGCCGGACCGCAGATCCAGACGACACTGGACCAACTGGCGAAACCCAAAGCCGACGGCGGCATCGGTGCGCAGGGTCTGCCGCTGGTCGTGGACTATGGTTGGCTGACGGTCATCGCCGCGCCGATCTTCTGGTGCCTCGAGGCGATCTACAAGGTGGTCGGCAACTGGGGTTGGGCGATCGTCATCCTGACGATCATCATCAAGCTGCTGTTCTTTCCGCTGTCGGCCGCCAGCTACAAGTCGATGGCCAAGATGAAGACGGTGACGCCACGGTTGATGCAACTCAAGGAGCGCTACGGTGACGATCGCCAGAAGCTCAACCAGGAAATGATGGCGCTCTACAAGCGCGAGAAGATCAACCCTCTGGGCGGCTGTCTACCGATTCTTGTCCAGATCCCGGTCTTCATCGCCCTCTACTGGGCCCTTCTCGGCGCCGTCGAAATCCGCGACGCGCCCTGGATTCTCTGGATCAAGGACCTCTCGGCGCCAGATACGCTGTTCGGCGTGATTCCGGTCATCGACATGCCGATCGGCCTGTTGCCGATCATCATGGTCGCCTCCATGATCTTGCAGACCAAGCTCAACCCGACGCCACCCGACCCGATCCAGGCCAAGGTCATGCTGATGATGCCGTACATCTTCGGCATCATGTTCTTCTGGTTCCCCTCCGGCCTGGTGCTCTACTGGGTGGTGAACAACATCCTGTCGATTGCCCAGCAATGGCAGATCACGAGGATGATCGAGAGTGGCGGAAAGGCCGCCAACGACAGCAAGGCCTGAGCAGGCAGCTGCCAGCGACACCATAGCCGCCATCGCCACCGCCAGTGGCCGTGGCGGCGTCGGTGTCATTCGCGTGTCCGGCGCCGGCCTGCTGGACTTCGCGCATCACCTGAGCGGCAAGCACCCGGCGCCGCGGCACGCCACCGTCGCAGACTTCCGCGCCGCCGACGGTACGGTGATCGACTGTGGGCTGCTGCTCTACTTTCCAGCGCCGCATTCCTTCACCGCCGAGGATGTTCTCGAGCTGCACGGCCACGGTGGTCCGGTCGTCCTGCACATGCTGCTCAGCCGCTGCCTCGAGCTCGGCGCCCGACTCGCCGAACCGGGCGAGTTCAGCCGCCGCGCCTACCTCAACGGCAAGATCGACCTCGCGCAGGCGGAAGCCGTCGTCGACCTGATCGATGCGGCGACGACTGCCGCAGCCCGCAGCGCGCTTCGTTCCCTGCAGGGCGAGTTCTCGCGCGAGGTCAGCCAGCTTGTTGACCAGCTCGTCGAACTGCGGGCACTCGTCGAGGCGACGCTCGACTTTCCCGACGAAGAAATCGACTTTCTCGAGGCGGCCGACGCCCGCGGCCGCCTCGACCGCCTGCAGGCGCGTCTGGCCGGGGTATTCGAGCGCGCCCGGCAAGGCCGCCTGCTGCAGGGCGGCCTGCATGTCGTCCTCGCCGGCCAGCCGAATGTCGGCAAGTCGAGCCTGCTGAATTGCCTCGCTGGGGACGACCTGGCGATCGTCACCGCCGTTCCGGGTACGACACGCGACCTCGTTCGCGGCACGCTGCAGCTCGAAGGAATACCGCTGCACATCATCGATACCGCAGGACTGCGCGACACCGAAGACCAGATCGAAAAAATCGGCATCGAGCGCACCTGGCGCGAGATCGAGCGCGCTGACGTCGTTCTCCTCCTTGCCGACGCGCGGCATGGTGTCGGCGTTGCCGAGCGCGAGATCCTCGCCCGCTTGCCTGCGCATCCGACGCGATTGACCGTCTTCAACAAGATCGACCTCGTCCCGGCGCGCCCGCAGCGCCGCCAGCAGGACGATGGCGTGCTCATCTCGCTCTCCGCCCGCTCTGGCGAAGGCGTCGAGCTGCTGCGCCACGAGCTGCTGCGAATCGCCGGCTGGCAGCCGGCCGAGGACGTCTTCATCGCCCGCGAACGACATCTGCAGGCGCTCGCGGGTGCGTGTGCGCACGTGGCACTGGCGCAGGGGCAACTGCCGCAACTCGAACTCCTGGCCGAGGAGCTGCGCCTGGCACAGCGCTCGCTCGCGGCGATCACCGGCGAGTACAGCAGTGACGACCTTCTCGGCCAAATCTTCGGCCGCTTCTGCATCGGAAAATAGCGAGCCTTCCGAAGCGCTCCGGAGAGTACACCCAACCACTTGAAAGACTGTGAAAACACTGGTCTTCTGGTCTGCTGTTGGCTTGCATGTTCCGCACGAAGCCGCATACAATTGTGCCCATGGTTGTGCCCATTGCCCAAGTCTGTTCGTGACCATGGGCACAGTCAAAGAGCGGAATCAGCATTGAATCGACCATTTCCGCTTCGGAGAAATCAGACTGAAGGGCAAGAGAGGAGCCGTGAAATGCCTACATGCCAAGCAAGACAAGGGATACGGGCAGTTGTGCCCATGACTTCGTTGTGTGCCCATGGTGGCGCTGCTTCATGGGCACAAACAAGGGGCGTGACATGGCGCTGACCGATACCCGACTGAAGAACATCAAGCCGGGCGACAAGGTGTTTCAAGAGTCGGACGGCGGTGGGTTGTTCGTGGAAATCATGACCGGCGGGGCCAAGGTCTGGCGTATCCGCTACCGCCTTGCAGGGAAGCAGGAAAAGATGACCCTTGGCGAGTACCCCGCCTATTCGCTGGCCGAGGCTCGCCAGTGGCGCGAGGCATGCACGATACTGGTGCAGCGTGGCCTGTCGCCAATGGCCTTGAAGCGCGGCGACAAGATCGACGACGACACGCTGCCGGAAGTCAAAGCGCTGGCAACCGCCTTTCTCAACAAATGGTGCTTGCAAACGGTGGCGAAGGTGAAGGCGAAAGAGGCCGAAACCAAGCAAGCGGATACGGTGGAAGCCTTCGTCTGGCGATGGTTTGCCGAGGTTGCCGAGCCTGCCAACAGTGCGCCCCGCAACATCAAGCGCATCCTGGAGAAGGACGTGCTGCCTGCGATCGGCACCAAGCAAATTTTCGATGTGACCGTCGACGACGTGCTCAAGATCACCGACGCGATCAAGGCCCGCGGCGCCGATCAGATGGCACTGCAAACCCGCAACGTGCTGAAGCGCCTGTTCGCCTATGCCATCGCACGCCAAAAGATGACGTTCAACCCTGCTGCAGCGGTGGAAGCGAAATTTATCGCCACCGCCAGAAGCCGCGAGGTAGCGCTGTCGTCGGATGAGGTCGGGCGACTCTTGCGGGCGATCTACCAATCGTCCATGAAGCGGGCGCACAAGCTGGCCCTGCACCTTCTCATTCTGTGCATGGTCCGAAAGGGGGAGCTGATCGCGGCGAAGTGGGAGGAAATCGACTTCGACAAGGCAGAATGGTCGATCCCTGGCGATCGCATGAAGATGGACAGGCCGCACCTTGTGTCGTTGTCCCGGCAAGCTGCGGCGATGTTCGAGGAACTGAAGGCGCTGGCGAGCGGTTCTGAATGGGTTTTTCCGAGTCGCGGCGACCTGCATCAACCGATTGCTCACAGTACGCTGAACGTGGCCGTGCGAGCGCTCGAAGTCGATGTGCGGGACTTCGTGATTCACGACTTCCGGCGGACTGCCTCAACGCATTTGCACGAGGCCGGATTCAATTCCGACTGGATCGAGAAGGCCCTTGCTCATGAAACCAAGGGCATCCGGGGCGTCTACAACCGGGCGCAGTACGCCGACCAACGGCGCGACATGCTCCAATGGTGGGCGGATTTCGTGGATAGCCAGATTCAGGACGGCCGTGGCAAGGTAATCATCGGGCCTTTCGGGAAGGCTTATCAATCGGCCGCATGACCTGAAAAAACCTAAGTCTTGCCGCACGTATCCCGACGGGGCGAAAACCGGGAAATCCTTGCCTGGCTGGTGTGCGTTCTGATTCAAGGGAGAGGGAAGGGGACACTGCATGAACATAAACCTATCAGAGGCCCTAAAGGAAAAGATGTTTGGTGACGAGGCAGTCATTCGTCACCTAAAGAGCTGTGAGGACGCCTTTAGTGCCGGCAACAGGACGGCACTCTATGAAGCCATTGCGCTTTGCGCTCGCTTTCAAGCTGTAATTCCGGAATGGGCTGCCGATGTCATCCTTGAGGGCGAGAAGGCCTTGAAGTCCGGGGAGTGCAAGGACTTCAACGAGTTTTTTTGCGGCGCTGGCAACAGGTTTGAGAGCCAACGGGCGCGGCGACGCGAGGAGCGAATCAAGGCCAACGTTGGCAATGTCATTGGCCAGCTCACAAAATATCGGTGTGAGGGCGGGAGTCTGAATGCAGAGGAGGCATTCGGCCACGTTTCAGAGATTACAGGTTTGCCCCGGCGCGATGTTGAGGAAATATATCGGCGGCACGGGACACGAATCAAGGATATACCGCCCGGCAACCCCGGTGGAGTCAGCTACTGCTCAGGCCACGGAATTCTGGAGCTTCCTCGCCGATCTGGCCGCCCAATCTTGTAAAGAGAGAGGACACAGTTCCTCCTGCATTTGTGTCTGACTTGTCCATGCGCCGTCTATAGACTGCATGCCATGTTCCGGGCTGTTCCGGGGCGCTTTGCCTTTCACAGGAGAAAGCGAAACATGGCTGCACAAATCAAAACTGCGCTTACCATCATTCGGCGCAAGCAAGTGGAAGCCCGCACCGGGCTTTCTCGTTCGACCATCTATGCCAAGCTGCGGCATAACCCTAAGAGGCCGAGCGACTATGACCCCACCTTCCCGAGGCCGGTATCCGTTGGAGCAAAGGCTGTCGGCTGGGTGGAGTCAGAGCTTGAGGCTTGGCTGACTGCCCAAATCCAGAAGAGCCGCATGGCTTGAAGGGGGGGCGCGCGACCATGACCCCCAAAGAAAAAGCCGCCACGGGGGCGAACCAGGCGGCTTCAAGCAGTGCATTCGACGGTGACATTGTAGCCGAGATCCCGAAGAACAGCCGAGAGGTCTACCGCATCGTGCGGCGCGACTTCAAAGGCTATCCGCTGGTCGACGTTCGCGTCTGGTTCGACGACGCCACCACCGGCGAACTGCGGCCGGGCAAAGGCTTGTCGATCAAGCTCGAATCCTTGCCGGAGATTGTGGCGGCGCTGTCCTCGCTGATCGAGAGGGGCCGGCGATGAGTACGGCAAATCACGACAGGCCGCCGATGGTCACCGGGCAGTGCGCGGATGTTCTGCACTTGCTGCGCACGCTTCAGCCCATGCCGTCCTTCATCCTGACGGCTGACCATGCCATTCCAGAAACCGCGGCGCGAATTCACGAGCTGCGAGCGAAAGGGTTCAACGTCCTGACGGTGATCATGCCCGAGTATGAATTCCGGGGCGTCATCCGGCGCAAGGTCGCGCTGTACTCGCTGGGTAAGCCGGAATGGCCGGCGTCGGGCTTCCTTGACGATCAAGGGGGCGGCGAATGAACGCACCCTGTCCCATTCCGCAACCTGATCCCGCGACGATCCTCAGCGCGCTGGCGGCGCTGTTTCAGCCTGACGACGTGGTAGAACTGCGGTCCTTCGCCAAAGGGGGTCGCAAGCGCACCGACGCGGGATACTTCGACGGCGGGAACCGGCAAGCGCTGGCGGAGCACGCGGTCCGGCTGAACAAGACCGGCGGGGCGGTCTATGTGACCCTCAACCCGATCGACCCGCAACTACTGAGCCGCTACGCCAATCGGATCGAACACGGCGCGCAGGCGACGACGACGGACGCGCAAGTAACCCGTCGGCGCTGGCTGCTGCTCGATTTCGACCCGGCGAGACCGACCGATACAAGCGCGACCGATGCGCAACTGGAACACGCCAAGGCGGCAGCGCGCGTGTGCTGGCAAGCGTTGCGGGCTGAGGGCTGGCCCGATCCTCTTGTGGCCGAATCCGGCAACGGCACCCACCTGCTCTATGCGCTGGATCTTCCCAACGACACGGAGAGCCGGGATTTGGTCAAGGGCGCACTCGCCGGGCTGGCGGCGCGCTTCGACACCGATCAGGTAAAGCTCGACCAAAGCGTCTTCAATGCGGGCAGGATTATCAAGCTATACGGCACCGTGGCGACCAAGGGCGACCATACGCCGTTGGCACCCTGGAGGCTGTCGCAACTCGTGGCGACACCGGAGCGCAGCGCAGTGGTCACCGCTGATCAACTGCGCGCTTGGATACCGGCGAAAACGGCCACGCCCCTAGCGCAATCTGCCAGCCATCAACCCGGCAACGGGCAGTTAGGCGCTTTCGACCTGGACAACTTCCTGGTGCGCTTGGGCATTGCTGCCGAACAGGACATTCACGAAGGCAGCGATCGCTTCAAACTGGCGCACTGTCCGTTCAACCCCGAGCACGGCAAAGGGGAGGCAGCCATCTTCAGAAAAACCAGCGGCGCCCTGGGCTTCAAGTGCCAGCACAATTCGTGCTCTGGCAAGAGATGGGAGGATGTCCGGGCGCTGGTGGACGGGGCGCGAGAGCAACGCCAAGAACCAGCGGTGGATTTCTCCGGCCTACTGAACCAAGGACAAGGGGCAACCCCTGAAAGCGCCCTGAGCGGCGACGGGCGCAAGCTGCGCGGTGCGCTGGCGGCGATTCCCAAAGATGCGAAGTCCGGCAAGCACTCGGCATCGAATCTCATCGGCATGGCGCTTCGGCATTCGCTGTCGGGCATCGACGAGGGCGAGGGGGCGGCGCTGTGCAGCGAGTGGGACCGGATGACGGGCGGCGCCTCGCTGGCGGTGTTCCAGAAGTCCAACCCTGACTACTGCGCAACGCAACCGGTGACGACGGCATCCGTGTTTGCCCTGGCCAAGGCGCACGGATGGGCGGGCGAACCCGAGCCGGAACCATGGGGCGAGCCGTTGCCGATTCCTTCCGCACTGCTGCCGGTAGAACCGTTCGACGTGGCGCTGCTGCCGGAGGCGCTGGCACCGTGGGTGGCGGACATCGCCGAGCGGATGCAATGCCCTATCGACTTCCCCGCCGTCGGCGCCATGGTGGCCCTGTCGTCGGTCGTCGGCAGAAAGGCATGCATCAGACCGAAGCGGCACGATGATTGGCAGGTAACGCCGAACCTGTGGGGCGTGATCGTGGGGCGACCTGGCGTGATGAAATCCCCGGCGCTGGCCGAGGTACTGAGGCCGCTTGATCGACTGGCAGCGATTGCCGGCGAGGCGCACAAAGCGGCGCTGCGTGACCACGAGATCAAGGCGAAGCTCGAAGGCATGGCCGGCAAGGCAGCAGAGACCAAGGCGCAAAAGCTGGTGGCCGCCGGCAAGATCGGCGAGGCCGAGCAACTACTCGCCGGAGCTGCCGATGCAGAGGAAGCCGGCAAGCCTGCCCTGCGTCGCTACAAGGTGACTGACGCCACCATGGAAGCCTTGAGCGAGATCCTGATAGACAACCCCTGGGGCACGCTCGCCTATCGTGACGAGTTGAACGGGCTGCTGCGGAGTCTCGACAAGGAAGGGCAGGAAGGCGCGCGGGCCTTCTACTTGCAAGGCTACGATGGCAACCAGGGCTACACATCCGATCGCATCCTGCGCGGGCGAAACCTGCACATCGACGCTGTCTGCATTGCGATGCTGGGCGGTATCCAGCCAGGCAAGCTGCAGGCGTACATCCGGGACGCCGTGAGCGGTGGCGCGGGCGATGACGGGCTGCTGCAGCGTTTTGGGTTGCTGGTCTGGCCGGACGTGACCGGCGAGTGGCGCAACGTCGACCGGTGGCCGGACACCGACGCCAAGCGCGTCGCGTTCGAGACTTTCCAGAGGCTTGATGCCTTGGCGCCTGGCGTTGATCCCGACGACGGAAAGGAGGTTCCCGCGGTCTACCGCTTCTCGGATCCGGCACAGGCCCTGTTCGACGACTGGCGGAAATCGTTCGAGACCGCTTTGCGATCTGATGAGCATCACCCGGCAATGGAATCGCACTTGGCCAAGTATCGGAAGCTGGTGCCGGCGATCGCGCTGGTTTGTGCGCTGGCGGACGGCAAGGGCGAGGTGGACGGCAAGGATCTGCTGCGGGCGCTGGCATGGTCCGAGTATCTGCAAACGCATGCAGCGAGGGCTTACGCGGCAGGCACGAGGCCGGAGACTGACGGCGCGACCGCACTGCTGGCCAAGATCAAGGCCGGCGCGGTGGTCGATGACTTCAAGCCGGCGGATGTGTACCTCAAGGGCTGGTCGTACCTTGGCTCGCCTGAAGTCGTGAAGTCGGCGGCACAGATGTTGTGTGACCTGGGTCATCTTCGCAGGGTGGTCACTCGACAGCAACAAGGTGCAGGAAGGCCGGCGATTTCCTATCACATCAACCCGGCGACGCGGGCGAGGGGCTGACCATGGGCTACCTCGACCAACTGAAGAATATTGCCAATGGGTCGGACGCCGGACCTAAAGAAACTAAAGAATTGCCAAAGCCGAATTGTTTAGGTTTTTTAGGTTCCCCATGTGGGGTGTTGGAAGAAATGCATGCCGCCGATACGCGGCAGTTCTGGCTGCTGCACTTCTCCGACCACGAGCCGCTGACGGTGGCATTCTCGCCAGCAGCGACCCATGCCGAGGTGCTCGACGCCTACCCGTGTGCGGTGGCCGCGGAACCGATTGGGCCGGCCTGGCGGCAACCCGACACCCTGCTGGCCGGTGATCAGGAAGCGGCAGTCATCGCCTGGCTGGCGCAGATCGGAGAAACCGACCGAGCCATCATCGACGACGTCCTGGCCCTGTGCAGGCACGACGGAGATGCACGGCAATACTTCCTTGGCCGGGCAGCGAACGCTGACCCGGACTGACCAATCAGACGAGATAGGCGAAATGACGGCGAAGCGCAATAAAGGATCTTTCATCCGCGGTACGGCAGCGCATCGGCGCACCGAAAGCGATTACATGGGGGCGCTGCTCGAAACCGTAACCCTGGACGATTGGCGGGACGTGGTAGCGGGCGCACTGCAAGCGGCGAAGGGCGGTGACCCCGCGGCGCGGGCCTGGCTGGGTCAATATCTCGTCGGCAAGCCAGAGACAAAGGCGCCAAGCGCGTTGACCGTCGTGGTTCAGCAATGGAGCGGGGGCGATCCGGTTGCCGAGAAGTTGGCAAAGCCAATTCTTGACCGGGCACTCTACCCAACGTCACACGAAAACGACGATTGGAAGGAAAGCGTCAAGGTCGCAATCGCGGCGGAGCTGGCGCAAAAACTGCCCCTATCAAGACCCGACGCAACGCCAGCTACAGCAAGGGATTCAGGCGATTCGCGGGCTTGACATACACGCGATTTCCCAAATGATTTCGGAAAATCCAGCGAGGCAGAACAATGGGCGGATTCGGTAGCGGGCGGCGGTGGGGCAAAGAAACGACAAGCGACATGCGACCGCTGGATATTCGCAAGTTGCAACGCGATGGCCTGCTGACACCAGGCCAGAGCATCACCTTGAACTGGTCACGCAACGGCGAGCAGGTAGCGACCATCCAAGCGCGGACGGAGGCCGAGCACGTGACCTTGATCTATCGCCACAAGAGCGGCGGTAACGACTGGCAACCGATGGACTACCCGGTACGGCTGGAATGGACGGCTTGCACCCTGGGCGGGCGGCGCGCGTGGTTCCTCTGCCCGGCGGAGGGATGCGGGCGGCGCGTGGCGCTGCTCTACATTGGCGGCGCTGGCATCTTCGCCTGCCGTCATTGTTACCGGCTGGCGTATGCCTGCCAACGGGAAGCGGCTGACGATCGAGCGGCGCGGCGGGCCGACAGCATCCGCGAAAGGCTGGGCTGGCAGGTGGGCATCCTGAACCCGAACGGCGGCAGGCCAAAGGGGATGCACTGGCGCACCTTCAATCGACTGACTGCCGAGCATGATGCCTTCGTTGGGGTATCGCTGGCCGGTATGTCTGCCCGCCTGGGGCTGATCGAGCGGCGGCTTGACGGCGTGCGGGCTGTTTCGCAAAAACCTGAAAGGGGGCGCTGATGGACCAGCTAGGGTAAACTGCCGCCTCGATACTTGATGGCAGTTCCCCTCAATGGCTGACCACTACGACGACTACACCCGCGAGCAACTCCTGCGCCTGCTGCGCGAGCGGGACCGTCGGCCGCGCTTCGGGCTGGTGTGGGAGCGCGACGAGATCGACCACGACCTGTCGGTCAACAACGATTTCGTCGCGCTCGATTGGGATGCCGAGCTATCGTGCGGCGAAGGGCCGCAGAGTAATGTGATCATTGAGGGCGACAACTTCGACGCGCTGCGCTATCTGCGCATGACCCATGCCGGCCGCATCAAGTGCATCTACATCGACCCGCCCTACAACACCGGCAACCGCGACTTCATCTACAACGACCGCTTCGTCGACAAGGAAGACAGCTACCGCCATTCCAAGTGGCTGGAGTTCATGTATCGGCGGCTGGAACTGGCGAAGGAACTGCTGACTGAAGACGGGGTGATTTTTGTTTCGATCGACGATAACGAAGCCTTTCATCTCGGCCTACTCATGGAGCAAGTATTCGGCGCATCGAATTTCGTAGCAAATTTCATTTGGCGCAAAGTCGATAGTCCGAACGATAACAAGGTCGCTGTTACACCCGACCACGAGTTTGTCCTGTGCTATGCCTCAGATAAGCAGCAAGCCCACTTTGCGCCCCTTTCTGCGCCCGACATCATCAATGCGTACAGGTTGGCGGCAGATGGCTCGCGATACCGTGACCGGCTGGTAAAAAAGAACGGGAAGAACAGCTTGCGGCGCGACCGGCCAACGATGTATTTCCCAATCATCGATCCCGACGGCATTCCAGTCTTGCCGATCCACGACAATGGTGAAGAAGCTTGTTGGGCGATGGGCAAGGATACAGTCGAAAGGCATCGTATGGCGGGCACGCTGATCTGGAAGCAACGGCAAAAGCTTGGCAAGACGGTGTGGGAACCTTATGCACGGGAGTTCGCCCCGGATACCCCGGTTCGGCCGTACCCGACTATTTGGGCGGACTTGCCGACGATGCGCCAAGCAAAAGCCATGCTGCGCGACATCTTCGATACTTCCGATTTGTTCAGCACACCCAAGCCTGTCGAATTGATAGAACGTCTATTGCGCATGATCAGCGACCCCAATGCCATCGTGCTGGATTTCTTTGCCGGTTCGGGCACCACGGCGCAGGCTGTGCTGAATCTGAATCGCGAGGACGGTGGCGAGCGCCGCTTCATTCTTGTCTCCAGCACCGAAGCCACGTCCGATGCGCCAGACAAGAACCTCTGTCGGGACGTCTGCGCCGAGCGCGTGCGGCGCGTGATCGCCGGTTACGACAACAAGAAGGGGCAAGCGGTAGCCGGGCTGGGCGGCGGATTCGCCTATCTGCGCTGCCGGCGGATTCCGGCGGCGACGGTGTTTCGTGGCATCCAGCACGCACAGGTGTGGACGGCGCTTCAGATGATTCACGACGTGGCGCTAGCGCCCTATCAAGACGCATTGCCGATCCAGTCTGCGGAAGGGCAGCGCGGCTTGGTGATCTATCTGCCCAAGCTGACGGACGCGGTACTCGAAGCGCTACAAAGTTCGATTCACGCCGCCGGGCAGGCGGTGGTGTACTCGTGGCAGCCGGCCTTGCTGGCGCAACGGCTGACCGATCCGCGCCTGGCCTTCGAGCCGATTCCTGCCTTCTTGGTCAATCGCTTCGGCGCTCGTTCCTCGGCGGTGGGGCGGCCATGAGCGCGCCAGCACCCAAAGGGTATCAGCGTGAGGCGGTGACCAACGCGCTGGAGATCTTCCGCTACGCCGAAAGTCAGTTGCGCCAGGCAGAGGATGAACCCAGCCGCGCAGCAGCGACGGCCTTCAACGGCTGCCTGCTGCTGGAAGCGCCAACTGGTTCGGGCAAGACGCTGATGGCGGGGATGATCGCCGAGACCTTTTCGGCACCCGACTGGGATGCCAATGCGCGCATCGTCTGGTTCTGGTTCACCCCCTTCGCCGGACTGGTCGAGCAGGCCAAGGGGGCGATCAAATCCACCTTCGTCGGCCTGCGCGTGCGTAACCTGCAAGGCGACCGCAAGACACGCGGCATCAAGAGCGGTGACGTGTTTGTCACCACCTGGGCCTCGGTGGCGGCCACGAACAAGGAAACGCGCAAGATTCGCAGCAGCGGCGACTCTGTGGTGGCGCTGGACGACTTGATTGGCGAACTGCGTGCGGAAGGTTTCCGCATCGGAGTCGTGGTGGACGAGGCGCACCATGGTTTCACGCGAGCGGCAGAGGCCGTGCGCTTCTACCGCGAGACCATGCGGCCGGACTTCACGCTGATGATTACCGCCACGCCCGACGATCAGGACGTGGACAAGTTCAAGAAGGCGGCGGGTATTGGGCACTTGCACCGCGTCTGCGTCAGCCGCAAGGAGGCGGTGGATGCGGGGCTGATCAAGGACGGCATCAAGTCCATCGCCTATCTGGCGGCGGACGATCAGAAAGAACTGGTGGACTTTCCGGCGACCGCGCTGGCCGATGGCTGGGGCATGCACGGGGCCATCAAGCAGGGTTTGCAGGCTGCCGGCATTGGCCTGGTGCCGCTGATGCTGGTGCAGGTGGGGAACAGCAACGCGGCGGTCCAAGAAGCGCGGACCCTGCTGGCCGCTTTGAGCGTGCCGGAATCGAAAATCGCCTGGTACACGGCGGACGACCCGAACGACGATCTGTTGGCGGTCGCTATCGACGAACAGAAGGAAGTGCTGATTTTCAAGGTAGCCGTTGCGCTGGGTTTCGACGCGCCGCGCGCCTTCACGCTGGTGTCGATGCGCGGGGCGAAGGACACGGATTTCGGCATTCAGGTGGTCGGTCGCATCCTGCGCGTGCATGGCCGGTTGCAGGGGCCGACGCTGGAACAGAAGCTGCCCGAGCTGCTGCGCTACGGCTATGTGTTTCTGGCCGATGCGGCGAATCAGAGCGGGCTGGTGCATGCCGGCGAGAAAATCAACGCGATCCAGAGCGAGCTATCCCAAGTTTGCCCGTTCACGATGGTGGTGAAGGTGGCCGGACGCAACGAAATTCAGGTCACGCACAATGGCCAGGCGCAATTGCTGTCGGTGCCCTACACGCCGCCCGCTTGGTCTGTAGCGGACGCGGGCAGCGGCAACGCTGGGGCGCATGTGGCTGCACCACCGAGCTGGCAGCCGACCGGGATTTTGACGCATCTGGTGCTGACGCCACCGGAAACCGCACCGCAATCGCCGGACACACCCCGCAGGAGCCCGCTGCTCTCGGGCAATCGGCGCTTTCCCGTTCGCAACGGTGTGCCGCGCGTCCATCGCGCTGAGCGTCTGCCGCTGTCAACCGGCGATCTGTTGACCTGCATCGCTGCCAGCATCGCCATTGACCATCAGGTCTTTCAAGCCGGCTTGCGTCAGTCGGTGAAGGTGACTCGGCGAATCGTTGACGTGTTCGAGGGCAGCGAGGAAACAGAGTCGCTGCAGGCTCGCCTGTCCGACGACGAAATCGCGCGACGGGCGCAAAGCGTGTTGTTCGACGCCGGCTATGTCGATCCACGGGATCTACACGATGCGCTCCTGACGCGGTTGAAAAGCGAGTTTGGCCACCGTGGGATCGACGTCGACCACACGGGGCTGGAACGTGCCTTGAACCGCATCATGGCCACCTGTCCCCACTTGATCCGGGTGGCGGCGCGTACCTGCGCGGCCCGCTTCAAGGAGGTTTTCGATACGGCACCATTGCCGGAGTTTGTCGAAACGCAGGCTGGCGCGCAGCGGTCGCGCCGCAATGTCTATGGCGTCATGCCGCAAGATCTGAACGGGCCGGAACGGGCGTTCGCCGACCTGCTCGACGCCGACACCACCGGCACGGTCGACTACTGGTTCCGCAACGAACCGCGCAAGCCGTGGTCTATCTGCATCGTGATGCCCAGCGGCGACCGCTATTTCCCCGATTTCGCCGTCAAGGTGGCTGGCCCTGGGCCGGATAGTAGACTGCTCCTAGTGGAAATCAAGGGTAGGCACATCCTCAACGGCGATGCTACGGTGGACAAGATTCTCGCCGAACACAAGCTGTACGGCGTGCCTTTGATGCTGACACAGAATGATGACGGTCGCTTCATGACAGTCAGGTTCTTCCCCAAGACCGGGCGCAACGAGGAAGACCAGATTTTCCGCCTGGAGAATCTAGCGGGCTACTGTCGCGCATCATTCATCTGACTCCGGGCAGATCGCTGCCCTTGGCGCGATTAGGTAGCCTGGCTGCGGTATTGCTGGCTGTCGTCGGGCCGCGATCCAGGCTATTGACGGGTCGCATCTGTCGGAAACGACAGATAGCCAAACCGAGACGCGCACGGTTACTGCGTAACGGTCCCGACCTGTGCAAGCGCCGGAGGATTGGGACTGTCACGAAGTAGGCTGCCGACGCTGGCCGGCCTGTCACTTGGTTTTCGCCAAGCGGGGATTTGCGAATCTCTCGCGAGCAAGTGATCGCCGACCAGGCCGGGCTGAAAACCTGTCGGCCGGCGTCGCACAGGGGGACAACCTAAAGAAGTGTGCCCATAGTTGTGCCCATTGCGGGCCTTCGCATTTTTCACCGCCTTTAACGGCAAGGCTTTGCACCTAGTCGCTAGCTTCTGCATCGATAGCGAGCCTTCCGACGCCGGCAAGGATTCCGAGCGACCGCCCGACGAGATCCATGAATCGACGGGCAGTGACCCCAGTGCGGCCGGACCCGCCTGCGGGTGGTGAGGACGCCAGGTGGCGACCCGCGGCCCGAGCCGCCCGGACGATGCGTCCCCAGCGGCCGGAGGTCAGCACAGGTCCGTCTGCACGTCGGATCGAGGAAGCGGGATCGACCACTTCGCTGGCCTGCTTCTCCTCCCGTCAGCTTCCCTGATGTGGCAGAATGCGCCTGCTCGCCGGGGCCGCCAAGCGCCGGCGGACCGTGCGGAACAGAAGCTGCTGGCGCAGCACGCATCGGCGATCAGGGATCCGGCGGAGGGCCTGGCGTTGCCGTTGTCGCTGCCTGCCTGAGAATCGAAAGGAAAACCATGTCGCAGTTCGACAACGTCTCGGTGGTCAAGAAGGCCAACATCTATTTCGACGGCAAGTGCGTGAGCCATACGCTGCTGTTCGCGGACGGCACGCGGAAGACGATCGGTGTCATCTTCCCCTCGTCGTTGACCTTCAACACCGCCGTGTCCGAGGTGATGGAACTCAATGCTGGCCGCTGCCGCATCCGGCTCGCGGGCGAGAGCGAGTGGCGCAGCTACTCGGGTGGTGAGCGCTTCGTGGTGCCCGGCAACTCGAGTTTCGACATCGAGACCCTCGAAACCCTGGATTACGTCTGCCACTTCGGATGATCCGCCGCCCTCGGCGCCGCCAGTTGCCGCGCTGAGCCAAGCCGCCGCCGGCCTTCGCCGCGCCGCCTTCAGGCGCTCACGCGGCCGCACCGGCTGGCGCGGATGATGCGGCACAGGCGGGCCGTCGCCGATTCGATCAGCGGCCCCGCCATTCGCATGGATTCGTCAAGTGGCATCGGCCGCTCGCAGATGCTCATCGTCGCGTCGATTCCCAGGGCCAGGACATCGTCCGCACCTTTGCCGAGAGCACCCGAGAGGCAGAAGACCGGAACGCCGAATCGCTTCGCGAGCTTGGCGACGCCGACCGGTGCCTTGCCGAAGGCCGTCTGGAAGTCCGTTCGGCCCTCGCCGGTGACCACGAAATCGGCTTGCCTTACGATCTCGGCGAAGCCCACCGCTTCGAGGACGATCTCGACTCCCGGCCGGAGTTTCGCCGGCGTGAAGAAGAGTAGCCCGGCACCGAGTCCGCCGGCGGCTCCGGCACCCGCCAATCCGGCGACGTCGCGACCGGTTGCCCGGCGAAGCTGCTCGGCGTAGCGATCGAGAGCCGAGTCGAGCACGGCGACGGCCGCGGCACTCGCTCCCTTCTGCGGGGCGAAGGTGGCCGCGGCGCCGCGCGGCCCGCAGAGCGGGTTGTCGACGTCGCAGGCGACGATGATCTCGGCTTCCTGCAATCTTCGGTCGAGGCCACCGATGTCGACCCGCTCGAGACGCGCCAGTGCCGCGCCGCCGTCTGGCAACTCGCGGCCAGCCGCATCGCTGAAGCGCGCCCCGAGGGCGCGTGCCATGCCGGCTCCACCATCGTTGGTCGCGCTGCCACCGAGCCCGATGATGATTCGGCGCAGTCCGCAGTCGAGTGCGGCGCGGATCAGTTCGCCGGTGCCGAAGGTCGTCGTCAGGCACGGATCACGCTGCCCGGGCGCCAACAGGGTGAGCCCCGATGCCGCCGCCATCTCGATGACCGCCGTCTTTCCATCGCCGAGTACGCCCCATTGCGCCCGTACCGGCTCGTGCAGCGGCCCGCTGACGCGTGTCTGGCGAAGCGTACCGCCGGTGGCGGCGACCAGCGCGGCGACCGTACCCTCCCCGCCATCGGCGATCGGAACCGCTCGCACATCGGCAGCGGGAAACACCAGCCGAATGCCGCGCTCCATCGCCACAGCGACGTCGCTCGCCGGCAGGCTGCCCTTGAAGGAATCCGGAGCGACGACGATGCGCAAGGCCATTCTCCCAGTAGTCACGATGCCGCACCGTCCGCTCCGGTGTATTGCCGACGCGGCTGCGAATGTCAGGGCGGCGCTTCAGCCACGGATACGCACCGACTGGACCACCGCTTCGAAGCGTCCGACGTTGCGCGCATAGTAATGGCTGCGCGCCGCCTCGAATATCAGCAGATACAGCTTGCCAGCGCGGACCGCACCGTAACCGATGCCGCGCATCTCGAGCTCATCCGCCTTGCGCACACGCGAGAACTCGAAGCGGAAGCCGTCGCCACCGGCGAAGGGAGCCGGCGCCAGCTTCAGGCGCTGGAACGAGCTGCCGTCGTGGGTGGCGAAGACCTCGTACATCTCGACGACCTCGTGCGCCCGCATGCTTGCCCGGAACTTCGGGATCTGACGGTCCTTGCGCTGCGCCAGTTCGGCCAGCGCCTCACCGTCGGCGATGCCGACGAAGAAGACGAGACGGTCCAGCGGCAGACCGTCGAGGGTCCACACTTCGCTCTTGCGCGTCAGGCCGATCGCATATTGGTTCCAGGCGCCATCCAGGGTCACCGCGAGCGAGTCGCGCACGGTCACCTCGCCCGGACCGACCTTCGCCATGCCGGCACAGCCCGCGAGGAGCGTCAGCAGCAGAAGCAGCAGCCAGCGTGACATCTCAGCGTCCCTCCTGCAGATAGCTGCGGATCATTTCGGCGTCGTCGGCCGCGGGGCGCAGCGCAAGGTAGCGGCTGAACGAAGCGCTCGCTGCAGCCGTCTCGCCAGCCTGCCGCTGCAACAGGCCACGCGAACGGTACATCTCCGGCGGGCAGTCGCTGCGTGACCCGGCAAGCGCGTACTCGGCGAGCGCTCGCGCTCCGTCGCCGTCGCCGGCGCGCAGCCGGTAGGCCTCGCCAAGGAAGAAACGGGTTTCGCCGTCATCGGACTGTCGCAGCAAGCGCTCGCAGAGTGCAATCGTTTCGCCCGCCTTGCGCCGTCGTAGCTCGTCTTCCAGCCACTGCCGGCGGTGGCCACGGATCTGCCGTGCGTAGGGGGCGCTCGCCACGTCGCCGCGGTCACCGTTCATCTTCGCTGCCCGACTCGCCATCACCTGGCTGCGTTCCTCCGGATCCGGGTGGCTGGCGAAGAAGATGCTGCGGCTACCGGCGTCCCCCGACCACTCCGCCTCCGCCTTGAGTTCGGCAACCAGTTGTTGCCAGACCTTCGCCGCTTCGATCGGCGGGTAGCCGGCGGCGGCGACGAGTTCCTGCCCGATGCGATCCGCCTCATGTTCGTGCTCGCGCGAGTAGGCAAACATGCCGGCGAGCAGGGCCAGCTGCGCGATCGAACCGGCCGCGCCGACACCGGCGGCACCGAACGCCATGCCGAGAAACTGGCCGAGAGCGGTGCGCGACTTGGCGTCGCGCAACTGCTCGAGGCTGTGGCGGCCCACGTAGTGACCGATCTCGTGACCGAGAACGGCCGCCAGTTGCGCTTCGTTGTCCATCCGCAGCAGCAGGCCGGTCCACACCTGCAACATGCCGTTGGGCGCCATCGAGGCGTTGGGTGATTGCCGCGAATAGTCATACCGTGGAAGCTGGCCGGATCAGGATGTCCCACTTGGGCAGGAGCGGGTTTCTTGCCAGTCGGGACTCAACAGCCTGCATGGCAACCTTGGCCACGGTGACTCCTTTTTCATAGGTGGTCCGGCTCAGTTGGACGACGGGATGGATGCCTTTCCAGGTCATGCTTTTCGCCCACGCCAACATTGTTTCGGTATCGGTGAGCTTGGCGCCGTTCCAGTGCTTCTCGAGGATTCCCCAGCAGCGCTCCACGGGATTGTATTTGCTGTGGTACGGCGGATAGTAGAGGAGGCGAATGGACTTGTCGATGTGGTCGGCGAACTCGACCATGCGCTTGAGAAACTGCGTGCGCCGACCATTGCTCTCGGGCCCGTTGTCGGCCTTGATCTGGATGTGGGTGACGCGCGCACACGCATCGGGGTCTTGACATGCCCACCAGGCGTACAGGCTGTCGATGATGAAATCGCTGGTCTTCGCCGAACTTCCGAAGGACAGATGAAGGGAGCCACTGTCTTCGTTGACGACACCAAATGGGGTGTGCTTCTCTTGGCACCCCATGTCGTGGTCTGCCGCCTGGTTGTCACCCCGCGTCTTGCCACCGCGCGAGTAGTCGCCAATATTCACCGTCGCCTTGCAGTCCATGCTCAGGCGCATGAACGCTGCGCCTTGGCAATCCCGGTCATGTTCCCGGATGTTGGCGAAGATGGCGTCGGTTTCGGGGACTTTTTTTGGGGTTTGGCCTTGAGCACCGGACGCAGCCGGTACCCGTTCCGGTTCAACACTTCCGACATGCAGCTTCGGGACGGCAGCACCTCGTCGGCAAATCCCAGCGCTTGCAACTGCTTGCGGGCCTCCTCCGCCGTCAAGCGGGTGAACGACAAGGTCGTGCGAAAAGTCGGATCCTGCTGGGCATGACTCTCCGCCAGTCTCCACAGCGCTTCCGCCACCTCCGGGTGTTTCTGCTCCCACAACTTCGCACCACAGAACGCGTGATGCCCCACACAAACGATCCCGGTGCGTTTCTCGTTCAGACCAAGCCGAACAGCCTCCCGACTCCAGCCGAAAACCTCCTCTGCGCACCGAGCGCTGCCGCTACAGTACTTCACCGCCATCTCCGCCTGAAACGCCCGGCGCTCCGATCCCGTCATCTTGCTCGACGCAAGCCGGATGTCTTCCACATGACTGGCTTCAAGAGAAACCCCCCCTTCACTTACCATGGCGACCTTCATCAGTGACTCCAACAATCTGAGAACTGACTCGAAGTATCGCATACAACACTATGAGCAAGAGACCATATCTAATCAGACAAGCCTGCCACCATGGCCGCTGGTATGACGTCTTGCGGAAATCGCCTTGAAAAAGGGCGAGCGAACGATATACACGCGGACATCCGGGCAATGCTCGCCGGCCAGACGGCAAGCGAGTCCGGACACGTAGGCGTTGAGGGCTTCGTCGCGCAGCAGGAAGCGGCTTCGCTGCAAGCGTTCCTCTTCGCGCGTCAGCAGCGACCAGAGCCCGCCCTCGTCGCTGCCTGGCTCTGGCCGGTCGAGGCGTGCCGGCAACACAGCCTGGCCGGCCACCAGCAGCGTCGATGCGCTGGCCAGTAGCCCGCAGCAGGCGCAACCAGTGACGAACCGACGTCGCTCCACGGATCCTACTCCGGGAACTTGTCGAGCAGCGCGTCGCACGATTCGCGTGCCTTTTCCGGGTCGCGGAGGTCGCCGGAAGCGCGCAGCAGGGTGTTGAACCAGACGACCCGTCCGGTCGAGAGATCGACCAGCGAAGCGTAGCCCACCTGCATGCCACCGCCGAGGCCGACGCCGAGCAGGAGACCGACGACCATCATGGCGACCCGTTCACTGCTCGCGTAACTGTCACGAACGAAGGCGAAGAGCGCGTAGTCGGCGCCCGTGCGCTCGCGCATCAGCGCCGCCTCCTCGCCGAGCGACCAGTCGAGCCTGCCCTCCTTGCTCGGTAGCGCGAAGCCACCTTGGTGGTGCAGGGCGATCGCTTGGCCGACCGCGCCATGCAGGCGGTTCAGCCGCTCGACGACTTCATCGACCTCGCCCGGCAGCGGCATGAAGTTGATCTTCAGCGCGCTGCTGCGGGTCAGGAAGGCCTGCCTGAGGTTTGCGTGCGCTCTTTCGGTCCACTCGGCCTGCGGTTCGAGAATTCCACCGGCGCTGACCGAGAAGAGCTCGATGTCCAGCGGCATCAGCAGAACGACGGCGCCTGCCGGCAGGCGGGAAAACCCTTCGGCGAGGCTCGCAGCCCTGACCGGTAGCGCCGAGAGGACGATCAGAACCAGCCAGATCCAGCGACTGCAACGACGCATGGCCATTCCCCGGCGACCACCACAGGACGACGCAACGGACACCCTGCAACTGTCACGGATTATGCGCCGGGAGCGGTCTGCTGGTCAACGAGGGTGCAATCGGAAGTGCGACTGTGGATCAGGCGGCCTGTTGACGTGTGGACTGCCAATAGCGGTCCCACTCCTGGTTGGCGCGGCAGACACGCAGCGCCAGCATGTGCTTGGCGTTTTTCAGTTTCCACCAAGCGCCGGCCCGCTTGAGACGGTCCTGGATGACGTAACGGTGTGCGCTTTCGATTTCGCCGGACCCTATTGGCAGCCCGGCCACGAGCGCGTCTTGATAGTTGAACTGTCCCGGGCGATTGGTGAGATAGCGATGCGCCGCGCGCACCGGGGCGTTGGCATCGGGAACGGTGTCGTCCTCGACGAATCGCTGCAGTTCCTCGACGACGTCCTGGAGGCGGTTCTGTTTCAGCCGATCCTTCTGCGTTTCCAGCCAAGCCCTCGCCGCCGTGCCGGCGATCGTGTCCCCTGCGGCCGTCAGGTAGTCACAGACATGGTAGAAATCGACGAGAAAGTGGCCTTGCAGTCCGAATTGCTCACTCACCTGATCCGCAATCCATGCGGCGCCGTCGCTGACCGCATGGACCTTGGTCTTACGCCCCAGTCCGGCCTGAACCGCCGTGCGCAACAGCGTCTCTCCGACCTGGTCGGGCGGGCCCACGGTGGCGCCGAACACCGGGGTGACGGAGCCCGGCGCATGGACCAGACTCAAACGCGCTTCCCTCCAGCCCACCCGGCGGGTCTTGCGGCGGTCCACTTTCGCGCTCTGGTCGTCCGATTCGGCCGTCTCCACGACGGGAATCATGCTCCCATCGATCTCGCCGATCAACTGCTCTACGCCGTCTCGTGCCGGGATTTTTGCCGCCGCTTTCGGGCGCTCGTCGATCGTCGCGGCATGCCGCAAGACGATCGGCCAGCACGTACTGGCGGACACCTCGATACCGTAGTGCTCTTTCAGCTTCTGCGGAATGCGCGCCGCGGGCGCGTCCGCCCCGAAATCAACGATCGCTCGCTGCAGCGGCTCCGAGCAGCCCCGGCAGACCACCTCCGCCGAACGCGTGAATGGCCGGATCTCCGGCCCGCGCGTCCCTTGCCGGAAGACCTGCTCCGCTACTTCGATCTGTCCGTACCGGGTCTGCCAATAGACGTTTTTTTTCCTTCCGCTGCACGCCCGGTTGTTGCGCCACCTCTTCTTCCTTCCGCTGCGCTTGCCGTCGCGCCCAGCCGTGCAACGCTTCGTTGCCCAACTGCCGCAATTCCTCCGTCACCCGCCGCTCCGCCTCCGCCGCCTTCTCAACATCGCCGGCCGCATTCTCGACCACCGCCAGCAACGACTCGATCTTGGCTTGGAGCTCGGGATGATCTCTAAACCGCTCTTCCAAACCCCGACTCGGCTTGAGTCGCCCCTCCATTTCCGACCACCTTTCTGTCATGGGTCTCGCTCCAAGGTGAAGTAACCCATCACTATTTACCCCACCTCCGCCCAATTGTCTAGTGCCGAATGCCACCGCCAACCACCTCGCCCCGGCGTCAGTCGCACTTCCGATTGCACCCGGTCAACGAGCGGTCAGCCGGCAGGCCACGATGCTTCTCCGCTGGCGCAGCCGCCGATTGTCGTCTCGCTGCCGGCGACGCGGGCGGCTGCCGCCGCCGCTGCCGACGCGTTCAGCCTGCCGGCGACGCCGCCAGCGGCCGCCGCAACGGTCCGGTGTAGAGCTGTCGTGGACGCGCGATGCGGTACTCCGGATCGGTCAGCATCTCTTCCCAATGCGCCATCCAGCCTGCAGCCCGTGCCATCGCCTGGGTGCAGGCGAACATCGATGACGGAACTCCGAGTGCATGCTGCGCGACCGTGCAGTAGAACTCCGTGTCCGGCTGCAGCCTGCGCTCGGCAAGAACGCGATCCTCGAGTGCGACACCTTCGATCGCCCGCACCAGCCTGCCGAAACGACCGTCCGCCAGACCGGTCTCCCGCAGGACTTCGTGGCAGGTCTCGCGCATCACCGGCAGGCGCGGGTCCTCCGCTCCGCAAACGCCGCCGCCGAAGCCGGGCAATCGTGCGCCTGCGGGCAATTCGCGCGCCCGCGCGACGAGCTCGCCGGCGCGGGCGGCGTCACCGATGCCGGCGAGCATCGCCAGGCACGCTTCGCCGGATCCGCCAAGTGCCTTTCCCGACAGACAGGCGATCCCTGCCGACAGGCAGGCGTAGGGGTTGGCCCCCGACGAACCGGCCATGCGCACCGTCGCACTCGCGGCATCCAGTCCACAGTCGGCGTGCAGCGTCAGCATCCGGTCGACGGCGCGGACGAGCACGGGATTGGGGACGTACTCCTCGCGCGGCGTCGCGAACAGCATGTAGAGGAAGTTCGCAGCGTAGGAAAGGTCCCGGCGCGGCTTCATGAACGGCTGTCCGATCGAATACTTGTAGGCCATGGCGACGATGGTCGGCAGCCGGGCGATGACCTGCTCGAAGCGAAGCTGTCGCTGCTCGGGCGCGTTGAACTCGCCGGCGGCGTGATCGAATGCCGACAGGGCGCCGACGACACCGACCATCACCGCCATCGGCCGGGCGTCGCGGCGAAAGCCCTCATAGAGCTTCACCATCTGCTCGTGCAGCGCCGCCTGACGCCCGATCGCCGCAGCGAAGGAGGCACGTTGCCGCAAGTCGGGCAGCTCGCCGCTGCGCAACAGGTAGGCGACCTCGAGGTAGTCACACTGCTCGGCCAGTTGCTCGACCGGGTAGCCACGATAGAGAACGTCGCCGCTCTCGGCGTCGACCGTGCTGATCCTCGACCGGCAACAGGCAGTCGAGCCGTAGCCGGAATCGTACGCGAAGCAGCCGCTGGTGGCGCCGAGACTGCGAATGTCCAGGCAGGTGCTGCCCTGCGTCGAGCGCAGCAGCGGCAGTTCGACCGCCGGCTCGGCATCCACCTTGAAGATCGCTACCGGTATCCCGCTTCCCATGTCGTTCCTCCCGAGTCTTGAAGAACCTCGTCGCTCACTCCTGGCATGCAGCGTTCGGCACGAGCCAATGTCCATTCCAGGGACCCCGTGGCGCGGCGACGCTCCGGCATCGTGCCACCGGTCAGCTGCCAGCGGAGCGCATCGTGCTTGCAGGCATGGCTGGCCGCCGCGGCGCTGCCACACCCAACAGCAAAGCAAGACGCGTACCTGATCGCAACCGCAGACGCCCAAGCGCCTCTTGCGTTGCGGCAGGAGCGCCCTGCGCCGTGACCGGCTGGTCGCTGTGAACTCAAGAGCGAATCACCGGTGCCCCGGCCCTGTTGGACAGGAGGAAGGACCGCCGTGGTTCGCGGACCGCAAACCGTTCGTTGCAGCAGGGCTGCCGTTGCCGGCAGCGGGCGAGCCGCTCTTGTCGCCGGCCAATGCCCAGTCCTGGGGCCCCATGGCGGGTCGACGCACCGTCTTTGTGCCGCCATGCCCCCGACCAGGAGGGTCCTTGCGATTGCTGGTCGAAGCTCCCGGCCACCGTGCCCTCGGCCGCAGCAGGGCGTCTTCCGGCAACCCGGCGGGCCACCGACGACTCGGGCGGCGGAGCGGCGGCAGCCTCGCCGGACCGACGAACGGCAAGTGCACGCCGCGTTGCGATCGGTGCTCGCATGGATCTTGCTTGACAAGAGGGCCAAGACCCCGGTCGCGCCAGTCGGCAGGTCAGGCCTGGCACCGCGTGGCCGCCGGATTTTCGTCTCCCGGCGTGTAGCGCCGGGCCAAACGCAGAGTGGAGCAACACCGATGAGAACACCGATGCTTCTTCCCTGGCTGGCCAGCCGGGCACGAGTCAGCGAAGCGCGCGCCGAGGTCCTGTGGCGCGCAGCGATCTTGCGCGCCGAGGAAGTGGTCGGCGAGACGGATTCGTCCGCCTACTGGGGTGCGTCCCTCGCGGCGCTGCAGGAACTGCTCGAGCTCGAGCGCTGGCGCCCGCAGGCGGCGGTGTTGTGGCCCTGGCGCATGCTGCGGGGTGGTCTCGAAAGCTGGTCGTGGTGGTCGCGCCACTGGCTGTGGTCCGGACTGCTGTCGTCCGCCTGGTCTTCCAGGCGGCTCGCGCCCCTCGTCACCCGACGATGAGCGGGCAGACGCCAGCGCGGAAGACGCTCGTCGCCGACCTCAAGGCCAGGCTGCTGGACGGGCAAAAGGCCATCGAGGAGTCCTTCGCCGCCACCGCCGATGCCGCGATCCTCCTGCGCGACCGCTGCCGGCTGACCGACGCGGTGTTGCGCGATGCCTGGGAAGCGCTGGCTGTACCGGCATCGCTCGCCCTCGTCGCGGTCGGTGGCTATGGCCGTGGCGAGCTCTACCCGGCGTCGGACATCGACCTCCTCGTGCTGCTGCCGGCAGAGGCCGATGGGCCGCTGGCCGAGCGTCTCGAACGGCTGGTCTGCCTGCTTTGGGACATCGGACTGGAGACCGGGCACAGCGTGCGCACCGTCGAGCAATGCCTGGAAGAGGCCGCCGGCGACGCCACCGTGCAGACGGCGATGATCGAATCCCGACTGCTCATCGGCGACCAGCGGCTGTTCGCCGGCTTCCGCTCGATCCTTGCCGACAGCATCGACGCGGGCGTCTTCCTGCAGACGAAGCGGATCGAGCAGGAAGACCGCCACCGCCGCTTCAGCGATACGCCGAACAGTCTCGAGGCGAACTGCAAGGATGGGCCGGGTGGGCTGCGTGACCTGCAGCTCGTCCTGTGGGTCGCCAAGGCTGCCGGTTTCGGCGAGTCCTGGCACGACCTCGTGCACGGTGGCTTCATCACCGCGGACGAGGCCAGTTTGCTGGTTGAGTGCGAAGACTTCCTGCGTCATCTGCGGACACGGCTCCACCTGCATGCCGGACGTCGCGAAGACCGCCTGCTCTTCGAATACCAGATTGCCCTGGCCGAGAAGTTGGGTTGCACCGGCAGCGCGACGCAGCTTCCGAGCGAGCAACTGATGCAGCGCTACTACCGGCGGGCGAAGACGGTCACGCAGGTTTGCGGCATCCTGCTGCAGAACCTGGCGGCGACCCTCTTGCCACCGCCGGACGAGCCACCGCTGGCGATCAACGAGCGTTTCCAGAACCTGCACGAGTTCCTCGATGTCGTCCACGAAGAGGTCTTCGTCGACGAGCCATCGGCGATCCTCGAGGCCTTCCTGCTGCTGCAGGGGCATCCCGAGCTCAAGGGCATGAGCGCGCGGGCGCAGCGGGCGCTCTGGCGGGCGCGCAAGCTGGTGGACGATGATTTCCGCCAGCGGCCGGAGAACCGTTCGCTCTTCCTGCAGATCCTGCAGCACGAACGGGGGCTCGTCCAGGTGTTTCGCCTGATGAACCGGTTCGGTGTCCTTGGCCGCTACCTGCCGTGCTTCGGGCGCATCGTCGGCCAGATGCAGCACGACCTGTTTCACGTCTACACGGTCGACCAGCACAGCCTGCAGGTCCTGCGCAACCTGCGCCGCTTCACGATGGACGACTTCGCGCACGAGTATCCGCTGTGCAGCCGCCTGATCAGCGACCTCGGCAGGCCCTGGCTGCTCTACATCGCCGCGCTGTTTCACGACATCGCCAAGGGGCGCGGTGGTGACCATTCGGAACTCGGTGCCATCGACGCGCGCGAGTTCTGCGACGAGCATGGTCTCGCGGCCGAGGATGCCGAACTGATCGTCTGGCTCGTCCGCCACCACCTGCTGATGTCGCGCGTGGCGCAGAAACAGGACGTCGCCGATCCGGCCGTCGTGGCGGCATTTGCCGCCGTCGTCGGTGACGAGCGACACCTGATCGCCCTCTACCTGTTGACGGTCGCCGATATCCGTGGTACCAGTCCAAAGGTGTGGAACAGCTGGAAGGCGCAACTGCTCGAACAGTTGTTCGACACCACCCGGCGCAGTCTGCTGTCGAACGGCGAGACCCTGATGAGCCGCGGTGTGATCGCCCAGCGGCAAAGCGAGGCAATGCGCCTGATGCGTTACCTGGCGCTGCCCGAGGGAGCGCAGGAAAGGCTGTGGCAACAGCTCGATACGGTTTATTTCCTGCGCCAGTCGCCCGAGGAGATCGCTTGGCATGCATCTGCCCTGTACGACCGTGTCGACAGTGTCCAGCCGGTCGTCCGCGCCCGTCTCAATCCGCTCGGTGCCGGCATCCAGGTGATGGTCTACACGCACGACGAGGCGGAGCTCTTCTTGCACATGGTCGGTTTCTTCAGCCGTGCCGGCTACAATATCGTCGATGCCCGCATCCACACCAGCGCGCATGCCTATGCCCTCGACACCTTCGTCCTGCTCGACGTCAGCGACCGCGACTGCGACCGGGCGATGATCAGCTACATCGAACACGAACTCGGCGACCGGCTGGCCCACCGCCTGCCGCCCGAGGCGCCGGCGAACGGGCGCATGCCGCGGCAGGTGAGGTACTTCCCGCTGCAGCCACAGGTCAGCATCAGGCCGGTGATCAGCCTCGAAGCCGACGACAGCGGCCGGCTCTTCGTCCTCACGGTGGTCGCCGCCGACCGGCCGGGCCTGCTGTTCATCGTCGCCAGGGAACTCGCCGGGCACGGCGCCAGCCTGCACACGGCAAAGATCGCCACCCTCGGCGAACGCGTCGAGGATACCTTCCTGATCAGTGGCGGCCATCTCGAACAGAGCGCCAGTCGCGTCAGGCTCGAGACCGACCTGCTCAGACAGTTGCAGCTCTGAGCCGACAGCGCCTCATCCTGCAACAGCAAGCCAGTCAACCACCCCCGGAGCCGAACGTGTCCATCCATGTCGCCCTCAACCATCTGACGCGCTACCGCTATGACCGCCCGGTCTCGCTCTCGCCACAGGTCGTCCGCCTGCGCCCCGCGCCGCATTCGCGAACGCCGATCCTCAGCTATTCGCTGAAGATCACTCCAGCGCAGCACTTCATCAACTGGCAGCAGGATCCGCAGGCAAATTACCTGGCGCGCCTCGTCTTTCCGGAGAAGACGCGCGAGTTCTGCGTAGAGGTCGATCTGGTCGCCAGCATGTCCGTGATCAACCCCTTCGACTTCTTTCCCGAGCCCTATGCGGCGACCTTTCCCTTCGCCTACGAGGAATGGCAGCAGGAGGAACTCGAGCCCTACCTGCACTGCTTGCCGCTGACACCACTGTTCGGCGAACTGCTGGCGAGCGTTCCGCGGGCGCCGCGCGGCAGCGTCGACTTTCTCGTCGACCTCAATCGACAGATCCAGCGCGCCGTCAGCTACGTCATCCGTCTCGAACCCGGCGTGCAGACGCCGGAAGAGACGCTGGCGCTCGGTCGCGGCTCGTGTCGGGATTCAGCTTGGTTGCTGGTGCAGTTGCTGCGCCATCTCGGGCTGGCTGCGCGTTTCGTCTCCGGTTACCTGATCCAGCTCGTGCCCGATGTGAAGTCGCTCGACGGTCCTTCGGGAACCGATCGTGATTTCACCGATCTGCACGCCTGGTGCGAGGTTTACCTCCCCGGCGCCGGCTGGATCGGCCTCGACCCAACCTCGGGCCTGTTCGCCGGCGAGGGACACATACCGCTCGCCTGCTCGCCGCAGCCGTCTTCGGCCGCACCGATAACCGGCTTCAGCGAAGAATGCGAATGTGAATTCGAGCACCACATGCGGATCGAGCGCTGCTGGCAAGCGCCACGCGTGACGCTTCCCTACAGCGACGGGCAGTGGCGGGCGATCGACCAGCTGGGTGAGCGGATCGATGCCGAGCTCGCGAGCGGCGACGTTCGCCTGACGATGGGCGGCGAACCGACTTTCGTCTCGATCGACGATCACGACGGTGCCGAGTGGAACACCGACGCCCTCGGACCGAGCAAGCGACTGCGCGCGGCGGAGGTCTACCAGCGTCTGCGCGAGAAGTATGCGCCACATGGCCTGCAGCATTTCGGTCAGGGCAAGTGGTATCCGGGCGAGCAGTTGCCACGCTGGTCGCTGAACTGCTACTGGCGGCGTGACGGTCAGCCGATATGGAACGACCCGGCGCTCTACGCCGACGAAGGTCGCGACCACGGCGCAGACGCGGCTCTCGCCGGTCGCTTTCTGGAAGCCCTTGCCGAGCGGCTGCGGATCGATCGGCAACACGTGTTTGCCGCCTACGAGGACGTCTACTACTACCTCTGGCGCGAACACCGGTTGCCGGCAAACGTCGACCCGCTCGATTCCCGGCTCGACGATCCACTCGAACGCGAGCGCCTGCTGCGCGTCTTCCGCCAGGGGCTCGACCACGTCGTCGGCCATGTGCTGCCGATCAGGCGCGTGCCGACAGGTGGCTGGCAGAGCGGACCATGGTTCCTGCGCGGCGGTCGCTGCTATCTGATCCCTGGTGACTCGCCGATCGGCTACCGTCTGCCACTCGATTCGCAGCCGTGGGTGCGCAAGGAGCACTATCCTTACATCCACACGCCCGATCCGACACAGGCCTTTCCACCGCTGCGCGAGCATGCCGAGATCCGCGCCCAGTTCGCCGTCAGCCACAGCGCAGGCTTCGCTGCCGAAGAGGCGGCGATCAGTGGCGATCGCTTCGGCGAGCGCGAACTGCAGCATGTCTCCGAGGCAATCGGGCATGCTGCCAGCGTGCAAGCGGGCACGTGGCGTCAGGACGCGGCGGCGGACGTCGTCCGTACCGCACTCTCGGCGCAGGCCCGTCATGGCGTGCTCCACCTGTTCATGCCGCCGACCGAGGCGCTCGACGACTATCTCGAACTCGTCGCTGCGCTTGAGGCGACCGCTGAGGCACTCGCGACGCCGATCATCATCGAAGGTTACGAACCGCCGCCCGATCCCCGTCTGGCCAGTTTCCGCGTCACTCCCGACCCGGGCGTGATCGAGGTCAATATCCAGCCTTCAGCGAGCTGGCCCGAACTCGTCGAGCGGACGACGCACCTCTACGAAGCGGCGCGCCTGTCCCGCCTGTGTACCGAGAAATTCATGCTCGACGGGCGGCACACCGGCACCGGCGGCGGCAACCACTTCGTCTTCGGCGGTGCGCAGGTGCTCGACTCGCCATTCCTTCGCCGCCCTGACCTGCTGCGCAGCCTGATCAGCTACTGGCACAATCATCCGTCGCTGTCGTACCTTTTCTCCGGCCTGTTCATCGGGCCGACCAGCCAGTCGCCGCGGGTGGACGAGGCGCGCAACGACTCGGTCTATGAACTCGAGATCGCCTTCAGCCAGTTTCCGGCTGGCGGTGGCGATGGCGAGTGTGTCGCGCCGTGGGTCGTCGACCGCGTCCTGCGCAATCTGCTGATCGACTCGACCGGCAACACGCATCGCGCCGAGTTCTGCATCGACAAGCTGTATTCGCCCGACGGACCGAATGGCCGTCTCGGACTGCTCGAGATGCGCGCCTTCGAGATGCCGCCGCATGCACGCATGTCGCTTGCCCAACAGTTGCTGTTGCGCGCCCTGATCGCCCGCTTCTGGCGCTCGCCTTACGCCCCGGATCGGCTGGTGCGCTGGGGCACCGAACTGCACGACCGCTTCATGCTGCCGCATTTCGTCCAGCAGGACTTCGCCGATGTCCTCGCCGAGATGCGCGCCGCCGGCTACGCGTTGCAGGACGAGTGGTTTGCACCGCACTTCGAGTTCCGCTTCCCGCTGCATGGCAGGATCAGCGCCCTCGGCATCGAACTCGAGTTGCGGCACGCACTCGAGCCTTGGCATGTCATGGGTGAAGAGGGCAGCATCGGCGGCACCGCGCGTTACGTCGACTCGTCGCTCGAACGCCTGCAGGTCAAGGTCACGGGAATGGCCGGCGATCGCTATGTCGTCAGCTGCAATGGCCAGGCATTGCCGATGCGCTCGACCGGCCGGGTTGGCGAATTCGTTGCCGGCGTGCGCTACCGCGCGTGGAATCCGCCGTCGGCGTTGCATCCGACGATCGGAGTGCATGCGCCGCTGATCTTCGACCTCGTCGACACCTGGATGAAGCGCTCGCTCGCCGGCTGCCAGTACCACGTCGAGCACCCTGGCGGACGCAATCCCGATCGCTATCCGGTCAACGCCAATGAGGCCGAAGGTCGCCGCCTGGCGCGCTTCATCCCCTTCGGTCACACGCCCGGCGCGATCGACCTGCAGCCGGTTCCGGCGAATGTCGGCTTTCCGTTTACGCTAGACTTGCGGCGATCCTGATCATCCCTGGCGCGGCGTCGTCGCCGCGTCTCGTTTGCATGCCGCCATCGCTCGTTTCGTTCTACCCGAAGAAGGCCGACCGCTTCGACGAAATGCTCGCCGACGACGGCAGCGTGCGGCCGTCGTGGCAGTCTTTCGTCACCCAGCTCGATGCGGCAACGCCGGAGCAGATGCGCCATCGGCTCGACTACGTGCGGCGGCGCATTCTCGAGAACGGCGTCACCTACAACGTCTACGCCGATCCCAAGGGCGCCGATCGTCCCTGGGAACTCGATCCGCTGCCGCTGATCCTCTCACCCGGCGAGTGGCGGCAGCTCTCGGCCGCGGTCACCCAGCGGGCACGCCTGCTGAATGCCGTGCTGCAGGATCTGTATGGCCCGCAGACCCTGCTCCATGACGGCAGCCTGCCGCCGGCACTGATCTTCGGGCACAAGAACTATCTCTGGCCCTGCCGCGGGCTGCGGCTGCCGGGGGAGATTCACCTGCACCTCTACGCCGCCGATCTGGCGCGCTCGCCGGACGGTCGCTGGTGGGTGATCGCCGATCGCACGCAGGCGCCTTCGGGCGCCGGCTATGCCCTCGAGAACCGGACGATCGTCGGCCGGGTGTTTCCCGAGCAGTTCCGCGACCTGCACGTGCAGCATCTCGCGTCGTTCTTCCGTGACCTGCAGGACAGCCTGGCCTACTGGGCGCCAACCAGCGGCGAGACGGCGCTGGTCGTCCTCCTGACGCCGGGACCGTACAACGAGACCTACTTCGAACACGCTTACCTGGCGCGTTACCTCGGCTTCCCGCTGGTCGAGGGGCACGATCTGACGGTGCGCGGCGAGCGCGTGTACCTGCGCACGCTCAGCGGCCTGCGCCGCGTCCATGCCATCCTGCGGCGTCTCGATGACGATTTCTGCGATCCGCTCGAGTTGCGCAGCGACTCGGCCCTGGGCATCCCCGGACTGATGCAGGCGGTGCGCGCCGGCAACGTGCTGGTTGCCAATGCGCTCGGCAGCGGCCTGCTCGAATCGCCGGCGCTGCCCGGCTTCCTGCCGGCGATCAGCGAGAAGCTGCTCGGCGAGAAGCTGCTGATGCCTTCGGTTGCCACCTGGTGGTGCGGCGAACGGGCAGCCCTCGAATTCACCATCGAGCACCTCGACGATCTGGTGATCAAGGGATCCTATCCCTCACAGCGCTTCGACCCGCTCTTTGGCAACGAACTGAGGGGCAGCCAGCGGCAGGAGATGATCGCCCGCCTGCGCGCCAGACCGCAGGCCTATGTCGCCCAGGAACTCGTCAACTTCTCGCAGGCGCCGGCGTGGCACGAGCGTCACGAGCGCGCGCTGCTGCCGCGCGGAGTTGGCCTGCGCGTCTTCGTCGCGGCGACGCCGGCCGGCCACGTCGTCATGCCGGGCGGCCTGACGCGCGTCGCCGCGGTCTCCAACGCGCGCATCATCTCGATGCAGCGCGGCGGCTCGAGCAAGGACACGTGGGTGCTCACGGAGCAGGCGGTCAATACCTTCAGCCTGCTCAAGCACTCGGTCGGCAAGGCGGACCTCGTCCGTGGCGGGCGCAACCTGTCGTCGCGCGTCGTCGAGAGTCTCTACTGGTTCGGACGTTATGCCGAACGCTGCGACAAGACCTCCCGTGTGCTGCGCGTTGCCCTGGCGCGGCTGATCGATGCCGGTGGCGACGCGCAGAACGCGCTCGGCGCCGTCTGCGATCTCGCCCGCATCCTGCAGGTGCTGCCGGCCGCCGAACAGGAAAGTGGCAAGGTCGACACGACCGAAGCGCCGCCATCGCGCGAAGCCGAACTGCTGCGCGCCGTCTGCGGCAAGGAGTGGGGCGAGGGTCTGGCCGGTGACATCCGCCGCCTGCTCTGGGTGGCGACGCAGGTGCGCGAGCGCTTCTCGCTCGACAACTGGCATGCGATCAATCGGCTGCAGCAGAGGTTGCAGCATTACAGCACCGCTGGCAAGGCGCTGCCGCCGGCACCGAGCGATGCGCTGGCCTTCCTCGACGAGGTGCTGCTCACCTCGTCGTCGCTCGCCGGTTTCGCGATGGACAACATGACGCGCGACGATGGCTGGCGTTTCCTGATCATCGGCCGGCGGATCGAGCGGCTGATGTTCCTTGCCAACATGGTCGCCGGCTTCCTGCGACTCGAGTCGACGCGAGCTGCCGGCAGTCTGGAGTGGTTGCTCGAGCTGAGCGACAGCATCATCACCTACCGTTCGCGCTACATGACGCAGCCGCAGGTGTTGCCAACCATCGACCTGATCGTCTTCGACGAGGGCAATCCGCATTCGGTATCGTTCCAGCTGCAGATCCTCGTCCGCTACCTCGACAACCTGACCCGCCTGCTCGGCGGCCCGCCGGAAGAGAGCATGCGCTCGGCGCGCGCAGCGCTGCGGGGCTTCGACCTCGGCCGCTTCGAGGGATTGAGCTTCAGCCAGTGTCGCGTGTGCGATCCCTGCCTCGACTTGGCGCTGCTTCTCGGCGACATATCGCTCGCTGCCGCGGCGCTCTCCGATCGTCTGGAGATGCGCTTCTTCAGTCACGTCGGCGATGTCAGCCGGCAGACCTTCGCTTCCTGATCATCGTGACCTCGCCGCCGGCCCGCTATCACATCCTGCACGAGACCAGATACCGCTACGAGAGCCCGGTATCCCTGTCACGCCAGCTGCTCCACCTGACGCCGCGCGATTGCGGTTGGCAACGCTGCCTCGAGCACCGGATCGGTGTTTCGCCGCAGCCCACCGCCGAGCGCGAGCGCCACGACTGCTTCGGCAATCTCGTCCGCGAACTCGCGCTCGAATTCCCGCACGACACGCTCGACGTGCGTGCCGAGAGCACGGTCGAGGTGGCGTCGCACCTGCCGCGGGAAGCGGCAGCGGCGCTTGCCGGTGCCAGGGCGGCCGCGGCAGCCGGTTCGCCACGTGCGCCCGGTTACCTGAGTGCCTCGCCGGCCTGGGAGAGCGTGCGTGATGCGCTGGCCTACGGCGTGCGGCCGGTCCTGCTCGACGCCGCGTGCTACCAGTTCGAGTCGCCGCACGTGCGCGTGAAGCACGAGTTCGCCGCCTATGCGCGCAGCTGCTTCACGCCCCGACGCCCGGTGCTGGAGGCGGTGCAGGCCCTGATGAGCCGCATCTACCATGAATTCGAGTTCGATCCCGAAGCGACGACGGTGGCGACGCCGGTTCTCGAGGTGCTGGCGGAAAAGCGCGGCGTCTGCCAGGACTTCGCCCACCTGATGCTCTCCTGCCTGCGCTCGCAGGGTCTTGCCGCACGTTACGTCAGCGGCTACCTGCTCACCCATCCACCACCTGGCCAGCCACGGATGGTCGGAGCCGACGCCTCGCACGCCTGGGTTTCGGTCTACTGCCCCGAACTGGAGGGCGGGCGATGGGTCGATTTCGACCCGACCAACAACCTGTTGCCCGACGCGCAGCACATCACCCTCGCCTGGGGGCGGGACTTCGCCGATGTCTCGCCACTGCGTGGTGTCATCCTGGGCGGTGAGACACACGATCTGGAGGTGGCCGTCACCGTGACGCCGCTCGCCGAAGCCGGCGGCGAACACCTGGCATCATCCTGAGTCGCGGCCTGCCGGCCGCTGCCGCGGTGGCCAGCGCACGGCTGCCGGCAAGGACCCGGCGTTCACAGTTCCAGTCTGACGTGGACGACACCAGCGACGCGGCGTCGTTGCATCGGCAGACCGCTGCGCTCAAAAACCGCCAGCATCGCCTGGTTCGCCGGCAGCATTTCGGCGATGAAGCAGCTGATTCCCTGCGCCCGCGCAATGTGCGCCAGGTGCCACAGCAGCTTGCCGGCAAGGCCCTGGCCCTGGAAGTCTTCCTCGACGGTGAACGAGATCTCGGCGCTGGCGGCCTCAGCGGCTGCCAGCCTGAAGCTCGAAGCGCCGCCGATGATGCGTTCGCTGCCGTCATCGGCGGCGATGCATGCCACCAGGCGGGTGGTCGATACGAAATCGACTTCGGTCCACTCGCGCAGTTCCTTCGCCGTCGGCTCGCGGCGTGGGGCAAAGAAGCGCATGTACAGGGTGGCCGGGTCGAGACCATGGTAGGCCTCGAGCATGGCTGCCTTGTCTTCGGGAGTGATCGCACGGATGACCACGTTTCTGCCGTCACGCAGCTTGTCCTCGGCACGATAATGGCGGGCGTCGATCATCTTCTCCTTCCTCTTTGGTGGGTTGCTGCCGCGCCGCCAATATTCTGACTCCTGGACGCTTCGCTCACACCGCCGCCCATTCCGCGGAGAGCAGAGCGGCCTGCTCCAGCACGGTTGCCGTTGCCTTCTCCTGCTTGTCCGGCGGATAACCGTAGCGCCTGAGAATCCGCTTCACCAGCACGCGCAATCGCGCGCGGACAGTCTCGCGCAGCGTCCAGTCGATGGTCACATTGGCGCGCACGGTTTTCACCAGCTCCTGCGCGATCGTCCGCAGCGTTTCGTCGCCGAGCACCTTCACCGCGCTGTCGTTGGTTTCCAGCGCGTCGTAGAAGGCCAGTTCGTCCTCGGAGAGCCGCAGCGCGCTGCCGCGTGCGTGCGCCTCGCGCATCTCCTTGGCCAGCCCGATCAACTCCTCGATGATCTGCGCCGCTTCGATCGCCCGATTCTGGTAGCGGCGGATCGTTTGCTCCAGCATCTGGGCGAACGAGCGCGCCTGGATGACGTTCTTGCGCCGCCGCGCGGCCAGTTCGCCCTGCAGCAGCTTCGCCAGCAATTCGACCGCCAAGTTGCGCTGCGACATGCCGCGCACTTCGGCCAGGAACTCCTCGGAGAGAATCGAGATGTCGGGCTTGGCGAGCCCTGCCGCGGCGAAGACGTCGATCACGCCCTCCGGCGCCACCGCGCGCGAGATGATCTGCCGCACTGCGTGCTCGATGTCTTCTTCCGGCCGTGAATCGCCGGGCGCGCGCTTGGCGAGAACCGCCCGTACCGTCTGGAAGAACGCCACGTCGTCGCGGATGCGCAGCGCCTCGCTGTGCGGCACCGCCAGCGCGAAAGCCTGCGACAGCTCGCGCACGGCACCGACACACCGCTCCTTGCCGTTCTCCTGCGCCAGGATGTGCTCCTGCGCGAGCGGCAGCAGGGCCAGCCGCTGCTGCGGCGTGCCGGTCGTCCAGTGCGACCAGTTGCAGCCGTGGAAGAGTCCGCAGCAGACGTCGTACTTCTCCAGCATCACGGCCACCGCTTCGTCCTGGTCCAGCGCCGTGCGCCCGCTGCCGCCACTCTCGGTGTACGTCGCCAGCGCTTCCTTCAGCTCCTGCGCGAGGCCGAGGTAGTCCACCACGAGCCCGCCGGGCTTGTCCCTGAACACGCGGTTCACGCGTGCGATCGCCTGCATCAGACCGTGTCCACGCATCGGCTTGTCGAGGTACATGGTGTGCAGGCTCGGCGCGTCGAAGCCGGTGAGCCACATGTCGCGCACGAGGACAATCCTGAACGGGTCCGTCGGGTCGCGGAAGCGATTGGCCAGCGCCTCGCGCCGCGGCTTGCTGCGGATGTGCGGCTGCCAGTTCGCAGGGTCGGAGGCCGACCCGGTCATCACCACCTTGAGCGCGCCGCGCTCGTCGTCGGTGCCGTCCCAATCCGGCCGCAGCCTGACGATCTCGCGGTACAGCTCGACGCAGATGCGCCGGCTCATGCAGACAATCATCGCCTTGCCGTCCAGCGCCTCGAGCCGCTTCTCGAAGTGCTCGACGATGTCCTTGGCCAACAGTTCCAGCCGCCTCTCGGCGCCAACCACGGCCTCGAGTTGCGCCCATTTGGTCTTGAGCTTTTCCTTGCGCTCGACCTCCTCGCCTTCGGTCGCTTCCTCGAAGCCGGCGTCGATCATCGGCCGCTCGGCCTCGTCGAGCGCGAGCTTGGCCAGACGGCTCTCGTAATAGATCGGCACCGTGGCGCCGTCCTGCACGGCGCGCTGGATGTCGTAGATGCTGATGTAGTCGCCGAACACCGCGCGCGTGTTGGCGTCGGTCAGCTCGATCGGCGTGCCGGTGAAGCCGATGAACGAGGCGTGCGGCAGCGCGTCGCGCATGTGGCGCGCGTAGCCGTCGATGAAATCATACTGGCTGCGGTGCGCCTCGTCGGCGATCACGACGATGTTGCGCCGGTCGCAGAGCATCGGGTGGCGGTCGCCTCTCTCCTCCGGGAAGAACTTGTGGATGGTGGTGAACACCACCCCGCCTGCCGCCACGCTGAGCAGCTCGCGTAGGTGCGCGCGACTTCCGGCCTGCACCGGCGGCTGGCGCAGTAGGTCGCGGCAGCGCGAGAAGGTGCCGAAGAGCTGGTCGTCGAGGTCGTTGCGGTCGGTGAGCACGACCAGTGTCGGGTTCTCCATCGCCGGCTCGCGGATGATTCGGCCGGCGTAGAACGCCATCGTCAGGCTCTTGCCCGAGCCCTGCGTGTGCCACACCACGCCCACGCGGCGGTCGCCGGGCTGGCCACCCGGCTTGCGGCCGGCCTCGTAGCGGCCCTGTCCCGCCAGCAACCGCTGCGCTCCCCGCTGCAGCTGCGCCGCGCGCAGCGTTTCGCCGACCGCGACCTGCACCGCGTGAAACTGGTGGTAGCCAGCCATCTTCTTGGTGATGCGACCGCCGTCGTCCTCGAAGACGATGAAGTCGCGCAGCAGATCGAGGAAACGACGCGGCGCGCACAGGCCTGCGATCACCACCTGCAACTCGGGCAGGTGCGCATCGGCCAGGGTCTCGCCCGCGATCGTGCGCCAGGGCTTGAACCACTCGCGACCGGCGCCGAGGGTGCCGACCCGCGCCTCGACGCCGTCGGAGACGGCGAGCAGCGCATTCGGCGCGAACAGCGTCGGCACCTCGGCCTGGTAGGTCTGGAGCTGCTGAAAGGCGTTCCAGATCGTGGCGTCCTCGGCGGCAGGATTCTTCAGTTCGAGCACCGCCAGCGGCAGGCCATTCACGAACAGCAGCACATCCGGCCGCCGCGAGTGCTTGTTCTCGACGACGCTGAACTGGTTCACCGCCAGCCAGTCGTTGCCGGCCGGGTCGGCGAAGTCGATCACCCGCGCCTGCGCGCCACGGATGCTGCCGCCGGCTTCGCGGTACTCGACCGTAACGCCATCAACCAGCAGGCGCTGCAGCGCGCGGTTGCGCACGATGAGGTCGACGCCTTCAGGCCGCGCCAGCTTGCGGAAGGCATCGTCCAGCGCTTCGGCCGGCAGTGCCGGGTTGAGCCGCGCGAGCGCATCGCGCAGGCGCAGGGCCAGGACGACCTGCCCGTAGTCGTCGCGCTCGGCAGCGGCTTCGCCGGGGGCGATCCCGGCGCCACTGCGAACTCGCCAGCCGACGTTTTCAAGCCACGCCAGCGCGGCCTGCTCGACGACGGATTCGGTGAATCCGCTCACGTGACCGGCTCCGCGAGCATGTTCATCACCAGCCGGATCATCACCTCCTTGTCCGTCGGCGCCGATTCGGCCACCAGCAGCGCCAGCGCAGCCAGCCCGTCCTCGCGCTCCCGTCCGAAGAGTTCGGTCGCCGCGCCGCGCGCGAGCAGATCCCGCTTGAGGCGCACGATGGCGGCACGCGCTTCGGCGACTGGCGGCAGCAGGCCGCCGACCATGCCCTTCGGCTCGACCCCCAATCCCTCGTCGTAGCGCTGCAGGAGGAGGAAGGTCAGTGTGTAGCGGGCGATGACATCGACCAGCCCGCGTCCCTGATCGGTGCTCAACGCCTCTCCGGCGGCGGCCTTGCGCACCAAAGCCAGTGAGGCTTCCAGTTCGCGGGCGTTGTGCTCGAAGCGCTGGCGGTTGAGGGTGTAGCCCTGCACCAGGTGGTCGCGCAGCGTGCGCGTGGCCCATTGGCGGAAACGCGTTCCCTGGGCAGACTTGACCCGGTAGCCGACGGATATGATCACGTCCAGGTTGAAGTGGTCGACCTGGTACGTCTTCCCGTCGGCGGCAGTATGTGCAAATTTTGCACATACTGCTTCCACGTCGAGTTCTCCCTCCCGGAAGACGTTGCGGACGTGCTTGGTGATGACCGAACGCTCACGCCCGAACAGTTGGCTCATCTGGTCCTGCCGGAGCCAGACCGTGTCCCGCTCCAGGCGCACATCCACCCGGGCGGCACCGTCGGGCGCCTCGTAGACAAGGACTTCGCCGCGGGGGATATCCGCTTCGCCCATGTTGGTCACCTTCGTGCCTCCTGAAGCACGGGAACGTAGGCATTGGCCAGCGTATCGCCCGCGAAGGTGCACAAGTGCTTTAACCGCTCGCTCGCGGCGCCGAGCGTGCCCACGCGCGCCGCCACGCCGTCGGAGACTGCGAGCAGCGCATTCGGTCCGAACAGCACCGTGACCTCGGCCTGGTAGGTCTGGAGCTGCTGGAACGTGCTCCAGATCGTGGCGTTCTCGGCGGCGGCATTCCGCAGTTCCAGCACCACCAGCGGCAGGCCGTTCACGCACAGCACCACGTCGGGCCGCCACCAGTGCTTCTGCTCGCCGACGCTGAACTGGTTCACCGCCAGCCAGTCGTTGCCCGCCGGGAGGTTGAAGTCGATCACCCGCGCCTGCGCGCCGCGGATGCTGCCGTCGGCATAGCGGCATTCGACCGTCACGCCATCCACCAGCAGGCGGTGCAGCGCGCGGTTGCGCACGAGGAGGTCTGTCCCCTCGGGCCGCGTCAGCTTGCGGAAGGCATCGTCCAGCGCCTCGGCCGGCAGTGCCGGGTTGAGCCGCGCCAGCGCATCGCGCAGGCGCAGCCCAAGGACGACCTGCCCGTAGTCGTCTCGCTCGGCAGCGGGTTCGCCGGGGGCGATTCCGGCGTCACTGCGAACTCGCCAGCCGACGTTTTCAAGCCACGCCAGCGCGGCCAGCTCGACGACGGATTCGGTGAATCCGCTCACGTGACCGGTTCCACGAGCATGTTCATCACCAGCCGGATCATCACATCCTCGTCCGTCGGTGCCGATTCGGCCATCAGCGGCGCCAGCGCGGCCAGCCCGACGTCGCTGATCACGGCCTCGCCGTTGCGGATCAGCCGCGCGTTGCGGTGCAGGAACTCGACCAGCAAACCCTCGTCGTAGCGCTGCTGGAGGAGGAAGGTCTGTGTGCCCAAAGGCGCCGCGCCCCGCTGCGGGCTCGCCGGGAGCGATCTCGCTGCCGTTATGGACCCGCCAACCGGTGCTCTCGATCCAGGCGAGAACGGGCTGCTCAACGACGGATTCGGTGCAACCGGAACTCATGTCAGCAGTTCCCCTCGGCCCAGTACGAAGCGGGCGCGCTCGCGGCGCAGCATCTCGTAGGGTGTCATGAATCGCATGCCCAAGCCGATGCAGACGTTGGGAATCTTGATGCGCTTGACGGAGTTGGCGGGCACTTCGTGCGTCACCACGACGTGCCCGTCCGCAAGGGCGTGGGCGATCAGGTAGAAGTCGGCAACCTGCAGGAAGGTGCTGATGGCTGCCGGTTCGTACTGTTGCTGTGTAACCCAAGTGCTGACAGCGCCGAACTGTGCTGCGACCGAGACTCCAGTTCTCAGAAACAGAGCATGGCCACGTTCGCGCATCCAATCGTTCAGCTCGTCAGCGCCCGCGGCGATTTCATCCGCCACTTTATCGATGCTGAACACGCGACCGCACGCGCCGTTGTCGATCAGCCAGTCCCAGAAGGCAGGGCAGAAGTCCAGCCCATAATGCAGGTTCTTGGCCTGGATGAAGACGTTGGCATCGAGCAGGTAGGTCACGACATCACCCCCAGCTCTCGCGCCGCTTGGTAGAACGTGGCCGTCTTCCGTACGCCCAGCATGCGGAAGGCGTCTTGAAACAGCGTCTGTCCTTCGAGCGTGCTGGAGAGCACCGCTCGCGCGAAGCGCCTGCCGGTTCGCGCGCCCAGAGTGCGGTAAAAGTCACCGCCGCCGGTACCGCCTCGGTCGAGCGCCCGTATGCGCGCCAGTTCGTCCCGATAGCCTTGCCAGAGGGTGTCCTCATCGATGAACCGCGCATCGAACAGTCGACGCAGCGCCACCAGCGTGCTCACTTTGAAAATGCGCGCGAGGCGCTGGATTTCATCCCCAATCGGCGCGTCGGCCTCATGCTCACTCCGCAACGCGGCCAAGGGCACCAGGAATTCCGCTGCCACCGCATTGCACCAACGTTCCACACGCTGCGCCGGCGGTTGCCCGGCTACCGGATCCGAAACCCCGCTCTCACCCAGCCACAGGTGTGCCAGTTCATGCGCCAGGGTAAACATCTGCGCGGCCTTGCTGTCTGCCGCATTGATGAACACGAGGGGTGCCAGATCATCCGCCAGCGCGAAGCCGCGAAACTCCTCGACATCCAACTTGCGGTGACTGTTGCTGCCGAGAATGGAACTGGCCATCACCAACACTCCGGCATCCTCGGCCTTGGCGGCGAGTTGGCGCAGCGCGTCGGTCCACGTAGGCACCCGCTGCCGGTCCTCGACAGACAGCGCAAGCGCCTGCCGCATCGCCTCGGCTACGCGCTCCGGGGAGTCCTGTACTCCCGCACTACCCACAAAGGCCAGAGGCGCCAGCGCGTGCACGCGGGCATAGTCGCGGAACCAATCCTGCCGCTGCTGGCACAGGTAAATCGTGTCGAGCAGATTCGGGCTGGGGCGGGCGACGACACGATCGGCCACTGTACGGAAATCGGGAATCGGCAGCGCCTCTTGCGGCGGCGCCGGCAGGAACAGATAGCCGATCGGGACGTGTACCGTGCGGGCAAACTCTTCCAGTTGCCGCAAGGTCGGCAGCAGCGTACCGTCTTCCCACTCGCCGAGCTTCGGGAAACGCCCTGCCAGTTCGAGCGTATTCATCCCGGCGCGCTCACGTGCCCAGGTCAGCAACTCTCGGTTGACAGGGATGCGGTTCATGCTTTCTCGCCCACCATCATGTCCCATTTCCTTCGTCTTGGACTTTCTGCTGCCAAGCAAGGACCACTGCCCTGTTGCCCTTCGCAACCTCGGCGATGGTCGTCGCGAGTGCTTTGGCGCGCCGCGTCTCGCTTGCCGCCACCCGCACCACGTGGAACTGGTGGCGACCGACCATCTTCTTGGCGGTGCAGCCGCCGTCGTCCTCGAACACGATGAAGAGGAGGTCGGCGTCTTCTCGCAGCATCAGCTTGCAGAAGGCATCATCCGGGGCCTCGGCGGGCAACGAAGCATTGAGGCGCGCGATGGCGTCGCGCAGACGCTGCGCGAGGACAACCTGCCCGTAGTCATCACGCTCCGTAGCGCGCTCGCCGGGGCGATCTCGGCGCCGCTGCGGACTTGCCAGCCAGCGCTTTCGAGCCAAGCGAGGGACGCCTCTTCGACGACAGATTTGGTAAGGTCGCCGCTACTCACTTCGCGGCCACTCCTCAGGGACCAATTTCGCTCCGCCGCGCCACCGTTCCACGACTGCGTGCTGGTACCAGTATTCCTTTATGTCTGCGTGCTCGGTCATCACCACCTGGAAGCGCGGGGCCAGCTCACTCACAACCTTGAAGACAAACTGAAACATCCTGACAACCGCCTGCCTATCGTCTTCTACAACCCCAGACATCGATCCATCAATATCCTTCTCGGGCGGGAAGTAGACTTGCGATGGTTGATCGAGGAACAAGAAGCGAGGAACCGGTCGACCGCGCTGCGTGAACCACTCATGCAATGCAAGGTGTGCAATGAGGTGGTAGCCAACCCAGTTCTCACCGCTGCCCATTCGGTCCATCGGTACCGGTCCGTCCACGGTGTCCGCGACAATCGTCAGGCGCTTGAGGTCCAACCTAAGGGGGAACTTCGAGTGCTCTAGATCTAGTTCACGCGCCCAATCCGTCATCCGCCTGCCGAGAATAGACGTGATGGAGTCGATACGCTCCCTGACTCGCTCATCACTGAGTTCCTCCTCAAGCGCAGCCGCTTGAGCCCTCAACCGTCGAGCTTGTTCCTCGAGCGCCTTAGTGTCTGGAAGCTCAGGAAGGCTCTCCAAGTACAAGCCGACGCGCCCAAGGATGAGGGCACGTTTGGCCGTTTCGTCCTGGACCCGCTGCAACTGATCGCTCGAGCTCCGCACCGCCTCCATCTCTGCTCGGTTCTTGCCCAACGCCGCGACGACCTCTTGCAGCTTTGCGTCGAGTTCCGCAATGGCTCGCTCGACCCACGGGGCCGCCCGGGTTACCGACTCCAGACGGGACGACACGTCGGTCAGGGCGTTCCTGATCTGTGCCACAGGCGGAACTGCGCGTGCATCGGGGAGGTCTTGCGAACACAGCGGGCAGACGTGACCCGGCTCCGACCCGTCAAAGATTCCAATTGTCGCAAGTCGAGCTCTTTGCTCAGATGCCTCTCGCGAAAAGCCCGTTTCATCTCGTTCGAACGCGCGCGCGCTGGATACCTCGTCGCGCAATCGGCGTTGCTCTTCGAGTAGACGAGCCCGTTCGGCGACCAAGCGCCCATACTCCTGTCCGCTCGGATGCTCAAGGGCGACCCCTGCGATCGGCGTCCGAGACACTTCCTGAAGCGCCGAGACGGTTTGCTCCCATGTGTTCACCTCGCTCGACGAGAGCCCAACGTCTCTTGCCTGAGCCAATAGGGTCGCCGCTTTGCTAGTTCCTGTACCCCGAAGCGACTGCAGCTCGCTTAGCTGGCGATCGCAAGCCCGGAGCTGCTCGCGCACTCGCCGAAGCTCCTCACGCTTCCGCACGAACTCATCGTCGACCGCCCCAAGGAAATACGGCAGCGTATCCCTCAGCGCCTGCGCGACGAAATTGTCCCCCGCTCCACGGAACAGCTGCTGCCGCCGAATAATCTCGTCCTGCGGCTGAAAGCAGAGGCCCAGCGCGTGGCGCACATTCGCAGATAGTGCCGGTCTGGTCTGACCTGGCAATGGTTCATGAATGTTGTCGTGGATTCCACTCCAGCCGGTCAGGAGGGCGCCAAGGCCTCTCGTATTCGTGGTCTGCCGGAGAGCGCCCGCGTCAGGTGCTTCGACGTGTTCTCCGACCTCAACGAAACACTCTTCGCTAGATACCGATCTTGCATTCGGACAACGTCTTGCGATGAAAGCCTGGCCGCTATCGAGTTGAAGCCGCAGCCCGAACCACGCTACAGCCCGGCGAATAGGACCCTCGGGGACTCGGCATTCGTCCGCACCGAAGCAGTAATCGACAATGTCGACGAGGGCCGACTTACCAGTCTTAGATGCGCCCGTGATGATGTTGACCGCGCCAGCCTTCAGCGAAAGAACACGCCTTTGTCCTTGGTGGCTGAAGACAACAATGGCCAAGATCTGCATCGTCATGGGCGTACCCCGATCAAGGCGAGAACGGTCGCCGCGTTTCCGGCTCGGGCGAACCACTGCCCAATGAAAGCTGCTCGACTAACGGAATTCTTGACTTCGTCACTGGACATTTTGATGACTCGATTCACGACTCGTTGCCAATCCGGGTCTGCGTGCAACCTGCCCGAGTCAAGCCGAATGAGTCCATGGGCGCCGCCGAACGTTAGCGCCTCCTTTGTGAACGGGACTAGGAATCGGGCGCGGCTCGCCACTCGCACCCGCGCCAGCGGGTACTCCTCAAGCCACGCAGCGAGCGAAGTCCGACCAGAGCGCGGCAGTGTCTCCCTCGTCCCACGATGAAGGATAAATGGCAGTACCAAGAAAGATTCCTCAAACGACAGCGCCACGTTCCCCTCAGCAACGTGTCCGCGGGCGGCGTGCCAAAGCAGAGTCGCGCAGAAGCTCGGGTTCAAGAGCGCTCGTTCCTCGTGAGATCGGTTCGCCCAGACCGTCATGAGGTTCTCCCCGTCGTTCTCAAGAGTGCCTCAAGGCGGGCCCGAAACTCGGGGTGCCATCCAATCCGCGCCTCGTCGGCGAGCATGTGAAGCGAGCCCCGGGTAACGAAAGGCTCCGTGACACTAGGCCGAATCGGGATAGGCGTGCGCTCTGCCCAAGCGAGCACCGAGCGTGCAGCTTGCTCTTGCGCCTCGTCGGTAGCGTCATCTCCAACATCGTCGCGCATTGCCTCAAAGACCAGCTCCCACTCCTGGTAGAGCCGTTGCTCGTACTTATGAAGGTCCAGGCCAACCACCAAGTCATCACGCAACCAGCGGGACCGCTGTTCGAATGCCCTGTAGTAGTCGCGAACGGCAGCGGCTATTCGGCGCTTACCGGCCTTGATGAGTCCTAGCTGCCTGACAAACGTAGCGTCCTCATGAGCCGCCGTGGTTGCATCATCAAGCGTGAAACCCAGAAGGTCCTCGTCAATCGGCAGTGCATCGTGCTTGAACTGCTCGCGCAGGTCAGCCATTTGCGCCTCGATCTCGACGGAGCCAACTCGATCGTGCGTTGCTTCGACCAGTTGCCGAAGCACACGGCGAAGCCACCATCCCTCAAGTCTGTCGAGGAACGCCGCGTGGTGCTCCCTCCCAGCTGCCCAAAACACTTCGTCCCGCAACTCCTTGTCGAGATCAACTACTGTGGGCGCAGCATCAATGATGCAGACCTTGGCAAGAATCGCGGTGCGCTCGGTCGGAGACGCCTCTAGATAAGCGGCATACGCGACCTTGTTCCCCAGGTTCGTTGAAGTCGCAGCCGTGGCATCTAGCGCGTGCTGCGCCGCTGAAGCGTCGCGGGAGTTTGCGCGGAGCCGGTATGCCGCGCTGCCGTCAGGCGCAGAACTCGTTGTGACGAGGTAAAGGTTCGCGGTCGGCGGGATCTGTCCCGACGCGTGGCCCTCAAACCAGACCCTCAGCGTCTTCCAAAGATCCGGACTTGCGTCGGTCAGGGATGCGGAACCCTTGCGGTGGTGTTTTGTTTGAAGGAGGTCAGTCGGGTTACCTCCGGTTGTTTCGAATGTCACATCGTCGAGTGTCTCGATCGAGACAAGGAAGTCGGGCTCGTTCTTCTGTCGCCGCAAAGCCCAGAGCAGGGCCGATCGGACCTGATAGAGATATCCAAGAGTTGCGTCGACGGCTGAGAAGACGCCGCGGCTGCCAGTAGTCATTACATCACCTCTGCTACTGGGTTGCGGTGAGCGATCCTCAGTTCACCCGAGATGAGCTTGGGCAGAAGCGTGTCGCGCAAAGCTCCAAGGGTGCGCGATTGCTCGCGAGCCAAGGCGGCCTGTTCCATGAGCGCTTCACTTGGCGCAAACAGTTCCGAAAGCACTGCCTCGGGTGGAACGGCTACCCTCGCTCTCGACAGCATCCCAAGACTCAAGTTCGCTTGCACAGCGTGGACGATGTTACTGTGTAGCTCTTCGCGAAATGCTTCCTGCCTCATCGCCAACGCCAGGAAAGCGGAGGAGATGTTCGATCGTGGGCGAATAACCGCGACTGCCTGGTTGGTGTTCGCCGGCAACAAAGACTCCTCGACGATGGACACGCGGCCAATGGTTCCGGCAATGGTGTAGAGCACATCTTTCGCTCGAAGAACGGAACGTTTCAGTACGCCAAGGTGAACTGACTTCGGCATTGTGGTGAGTTTGTCGAAGAGGATTTCCCCGTCTCCGTCGATAGCGTTGACGCGGACATAGCGGACCGGTGGATCGTCCGGCGCCGCCGCCTCCACGTCCTCTTGAGTCGGCGTAGTGCCCTTCGTAATCACCGCTGTGAGATCAGACAGCGGCACCACTTTCCACCCCTTCGGAATCTCGCCGAGTTCGGAGTCGACCAGGCGGGCGGGGAAGAGGTCGGCGAGGGGCTTGGGGAGGCCGGGGTCGCGGCCTTCGGCCTTGGCGCGGACGGGGTCGAAGTCCACGAACCACGACTTGAAGAGCGCGCGCGCCATTGCCTCCAGCGTCTCGTTCATTCGCCGGTTCAGCTCGATCTTGTCGTCCAGCGAGCCGAGGATGTGGGCGATGGCGCGTTGTTCGCCTATTGGCGGGAGCGTGATTCCGAGCCGCTTCTGATCAATGAGGCTGAGATATGGCGCCATGTCGGTGGACGCCTTCATGCCGGCTAGCTGCTCCGTGAACTCTGGGCTTTTGCTCCAGTAGCGGAGGAACCCGCCTTCGACGCGACTGGGATCAAGACTGCGCCAGTAGCTCAGGTGCGGGGAATAAACGAACGGCGGCATCGATGGCGTTACGTAGGTCGTGCGCCCCGTGCTGTTGCCCTTCGTTGTGATCACTGCGTCACCTGGTTTCGCCACCTTGGACTGAACTCGTGGTTCAAGCGCGACGTGGAAGCGTTCCACACCGTCAAAGTCGATGCGTGTGTCGGTTACGTGTCCGGCTCGAAGAAACATCAACCCATCGCCACCAAGTTCCTCATTCTTGGCGCGATAGCCGTCCCCGATTTCAAGCACGCCCTCGGAGATGAGCTTGAGAAATGTGGTTCGCCCGAACCACTCACCCGCCATACCCAAGCTCCTTCAGGTTGGCGGCGATCGCGGCATCGAGCTTCGCAGCCTCAGCCTGCTGCTCGCGCAGTGTCGCGGTAAGCCGCCGCATCTTCTCCTGGAACGGCTCGCCCTCGTCCTCCTGCGCCTCGGCGCCGACGTAGCGGCCGGGCGTAAGCACGTGGCCGTGCTTGCGCACCTCGTCCAGCTGCGCGCTTTTGCAAAAGCCGGGCACGTCGGCGTACTCGCCCGCATCCTTCTCGCCGCGCCAGGCGTGGTAGGTATTGGCGATGCGGGCGATGTCCTCGTCGGTCAGCTCGCGGTGGGTGCGGTCCACCAGCGGCCCAAGCTTGCGGGCGTCGATGAACAGCACTTGGCCGCGTCGGTCGCGGAAACGGGACTCGCCTCCGGCTCGGGTGCCGTTCCTGCGGTCACGCGCCAGGAACCACAGGCACGCAGGGATTTGCGTCGAGTAGAAGAGCTGGCCCGGCAGCGCGACCATGCAGTCCACGAGGTTGGCCTCGATCAGGTTCCTGCGGATCTCGCCCTCGCCGGACTGGTTGGACGACATCGAGCCATTGGCCAGGACGAAGCCGGCCACGCCGGCCGGCGCCAGGTGGTGCACGATGTGCTGCACCCAGGCGAAGTTGGCGTTGCCCGGCGGCGGCGTGCCGTAATGCCAGCGCTTGTCGTCGCGCAGGCGCTCGCCGCCCCAGTCGGAGATGTTGAACGGCGGGTTGGCGAGGATGAAGTCGGCCCTGAGGTCGGGGTGGCGGTCGTTCTGGAAGGTGTCGCCGTGCGCGATCTGGCCGGAGTCGATGCCGCGGATGGCGAGGTTCATGCGCGCCAGTCGCCAGGTGGTGTAGTTCGACTCCTGGCCGTAGATCGAGATGTCCGCCCTGGCCTTGGCGCCGGCGTTCAGGCCGTGACCGTTGCCCTTGGCGTGCGCGCGGATGAACTCCACCGACTGCACGAACATGCCCGACGAGCCGCAGCAGGGGTCGTACACCCGGCCGCGGTAGGGCTCGAGCATCTCGACCAGCAGCTTGACCACGCAGCGCGGCGTGTAGAACTCGCCCCCCTTCTTGCCCTCGGCGCTGGCGAACTGCGAGAGGAAGTATTCGTAGACGCGGCCGAGCACGTCCTTCGCGCGGCTGGCCTCGTCGCCGACCTTGATGTTGCTGATCATGTCGATCAACTGGCCGAGGCGTTGCTTGTCGAGCGCGGGGCGGGCGTAGTCCTTGGGCAGCACGCCCTTGAGCGCCGGGTTGTCGCGCTCGATGCCGGCCATCGCGTCGTCGACGAGCTGGCCGATGGTGCTCTGGCGCGCCTGCGCCTTTAGGTGCGGCCAGCGCGCTTCGGGCGGCACCCAGAAGATCGAGAGCGCGCGGTACTCGTCGGGGTCTTCGGGGTCGGCGCCCTCCGCCTGCTCGGCCAGCAGCGCGGCGTGCTTCTCCTCGAAGGCGTCGGAGATGTACTTGAGGAACAGCAGGCCGAGGCAGACGTGCTTGTACTCGGCGGCGTCCATGCTGCCGCGCAGCGCGTCGGCCATCTGCCAGAGCTGGGCTTCATAGCCGACGTTGGCGCCGGTGCTGCCCGTCATCCCGGAATGGTCCTTGCGTCTTGCCAATGGCTACCTCGTTCGATCGTTCCGTCAAGCACTATAGCATGCAGGCGGAGCGGACCTGCGCTTGCCCGAGCGATCGGCAGATCACGGATAGTCATCGTCACGCCGTGCCACCAGCAGCCCGCAAGCCCCTGCCGATCGGCAAGGCGCGCAGCCCCGGAGCCAGGCGCTTGCCAAGTGCCGGTGCGCGGCGCAAGGGGTAGGTTCGGTCGAACGCGCGACACCATCGAGCAGCGCGATGAAGTTTCGTTTCTTCCTGAATTGCAGGCGAGGTTCGGCGAGGTTGTTGCCGAGGTCCCGCGACTGATCCAGCGCCCTCGATGACCAAGCAGTGGCATTGCTCACGCGCTTTGAGCAACGCGCCAATCCGGGAATCGGAACCCGCCGCCGGGCCGGTGCGGCGCAAGGCTTGTTCCACGATGCTGAGGAATGGCGTCGTCCAGCGATCGGACCGGAACCCCAGCCACTCCTCGACCACCTGTTCATGGACCCCACACCCGCCGGGCATCGCGCGTGCTCTCCCCGCCAGCCCCCTGCGATCTGAGCGCCGCAGCGGCAAGAGGCGGGCCTGCCGGCGAACGGCCCCGATTCGGCTGGCGCATGCGCCAGCGCTGGATCGGCGAGATCGGGGTTGCGTTTCTCGCCGCGCTCGGTTCTAATGTGGCCTTCGTTCGACGACTTCAGGATCTCGCGACAATGCTCCGTTCTGCCAAGCCAGCAACACATCGACCGGCAGTGGCCTCGGCCACGCGGTTCGCTGCGGTTGGTGTGCCTGCAGTCGCTGTAGTACGCCTGGCTGGCGTAGGACCCGACACACCGTCGAGGGTCGAGAGAAGCTAGGTCGCGAAGACGACGACAGATTCCAGAAACCCCCGCCGGTGCAAGCCGAGCGGGGGTTTCGCCTTTATGCGGTCCAGCGTCCGCCGTGTCCCGGGGCGCCTTTTTTCAGGAGATTGCCTTGAGCAGAGAAGCCCCAGAATCCCTCAGCGGTGCCCAGATCGTCGTTCGTCTCCTCGAACGACAGGGCGTCCGCACGCTGGCCGGGATACCCGGCGGCGCCATCCTGCCGATCTACGATGCGCTGTCGGCGTCGAAGCGGATCCATCATGTGCTTGCCCGGCATGAGCAGGGAGGCGGCTTCATGGCGCAGGGCATGGCCCGTGCCACCGGACTGCCGGCGGTCTGCATGGCGTCGTCGGGTCCGGGGGCGACCAACCTGCTGACGGCGATCGCCGATGCCAAGCTCGATTCGATCCCGCTGGTGGCGATCACCGGCCAGGTGCCACGGGCGATGATCGGTACCGACGCCTTCCAGGAGGTCGACACCTACGGCCTGAGCATCCCGATCACCAAGCACAACTTCCTCGTCGGTTCGGCGGAGGAACTGCTGCAGGTCATTCCGCGCGCTTTCCGCATCGCCGCCTCCGGCCGGCCGGGTCCGGTACTCGTCGATATTCCGAAGGACGTGCAGAACCAGGTGGTCGAGGTCGCCGAGTGGCCCGCGCCGGGCAGCGCCGATGCCCTGCCGCCGCCGGCAGCCGATCTGATCAGCGCGGCGGCGGCGATGATCAACGAGGCTGCGCGGCCGATCCTCTACCTCGGTGGCGGTGTCGTCCATTCGGGCGCCGCCGCCGCCGCCGTCGCGCTCGCCGAGAAGGCCAGCCTGCCGACGGTGATGACGCTGATGGCACTCGGCGCGATGCCGGTCGATCACCCGCTCTCACTCGGCATGCTCGGCATGCACGGGGCCCGTTGCACCAACCTCGCGCTCGACGAGTGCGACCTGCTGATCGCCGTCGGAGCCCGCTTCGACGACCGCGCAACCGGCAAGGTCGCGGGCTTCTGCCCGCAGGCGAAGATCGTCCATATCGACATCGACCCGTCGGAACTCGACAAGATCAAGACCGCGCATGTCGGGATTGCCGGTGATGTCGGCGCCGTGCTGCAGTTGCTGTTGCCGGCGGTCGATGGCGCGCTGCGCGTGGACTGGCTGGCGCGCGTCGCCTGTCTGAAAGCCGAGCATCCGCTGCGCACGCCGGGCATCGACGATCCGCGGACGCCCTACGGGTTGATCCGTGCCGTCGCCGATTGTCTCGACGACGAAGCGACGATCACCACCGACGTCGGGCAGCACCAGATGTGGGTGGCGCAGGCGTACCCGCTGCGCCGGCCGCGCCAGTGGCTGACCTCGGGCGGGCTCGGGACGATGGGCTTCGGCATGCCGGCGGCGATCGGTGCCGCGCTTGCCGAACCGCAGCGGACGGTGGTCTGCTTCAGCGGCGATGGCAGCATCCTGATGAACATCCAGGAGCTGGTCACCGCTGCCGAGGAGGGAGTCAACGTCAAGATCGTGCTGATGAACAACGCGTCGCTCGGCCTGGTCTTCCAGCAGCAGACGCTGTTCTACGGCGAGCGCATCTACGCCTCGAAGTTCAAGGGCATGCCCGATTTCGTCCGCGTCGCCGAAGGTTTCGGGGTCGCAGCGATCGACCTCGATGCTGCCGGCGATCCGCGGGCGGCGCTCGCCGCAGCGCTGGCGACGCCTGGCCCGATGCTGATCCACGCCGGCATCGAGATGCGTGAGCAGGTTTTGCCGATGGTGCCGCCGGGCGCCGCCAACAAGGACATGATCGGAGGCTGAACGATGAACTCGCTGACAAGAACCGAGAATCAGGCGTTGACGCGCGCCGTGCTCGAGCTGGATGTCAATAACCACGCCGGCGTGATGTCGCACGTCGTCGGCCTGTTCTCCCGCCGTGCCTACAATGTCGAGGCGATCCTGGTGATGCCGGTCGGCAGTGGTCAGACCAGTCGCATCTGGCTGCTGGTGAATGAGGATGAGCGACTGGAGCAAATGGTGAAGCAGGTGGAGAAGCTCGAGGACGTGCTCGCGGTTCGCCGTCACGGCGCCGAGCATGAGGTCTTCGTCCGCCTCGAGGAGTTCTTCCGCTGATCGCTCCTGGCCGGTAGGCGGCGCTCCCCGGAGCCCCACCCGCCGGCTCAGCGGCTTCGCTGTCGCGGTTCGAAGCGGATGATCGTCCGCCCGTCGGCGGTCTTCCGCGGCTCGCCTTTCCAGGCGTGTCCGTAGACCACTTCGACAGTCGCCGGCAGGCGGCCGTCGCGCGCCAGTCCGTCGTAGGCCGCGCGTGCAGCCGCCCATGCCGTTCGCCCCGTCAGCCCTTGCCGTCGGCCATGCATGGCGCAGCCCGAGCCGCTCCGGCGCAGGTCGGCGAGCAGGTCGTCGAAGCTGGCGTAGGTCACCGTCAGCATTTCGGCATCCATCACCGGGTCGCTGAAACCGCATTCGACGAGCATGTCGCCGTAGTCGTGCATGTCGATGAAGCGCTGCGTGTGCGGCTGCCCGTCGCGGAAGCTCGCGCGCAGCTCCTGCAGGGTGTCCGGACCGAAGGTCGAGAACATCAGCAGGCCGTCGACCGCGAGTACGCGATGCATCTCGCGCAGTGCCGGCAGCGGGTCGGCGACCCAGTGCAGCATCAGGTTGGTCCACAGCAGGCCGAAAGCGCGTGCGGCGAAAGGCAGCGCCGCCGCCTCGGCAGCGAGCAGCGGTGGCCGGTTGCCGCGCAGGAAGGGCAGCAGCCAGTGCAGACGTGAGCGTTGTGTCTTGCCGGCGCGCAACATCGCTTCGCTGAGGTCGGCGCCGATCACCGTCGCCGCTGGATAGCGTTCGTGCAGCGCCGTCAGGCTGGCGCCGGTGCCACAACCGAGGTCGAGGATGCGCTGCGGCTCGATGCGCACATAATCGAGCCGCTCGAGCATGCGGCTGCCCACTTCGCGCTGCAGCACCGCCACCTCGTCGTAGGTCGCAGCGGCGCGGGCGAAGTTGCGCCGCACCTGGCGCTGATCGACGAACGGCGCCGGTGCCACGCCCATCGCGAACTAGATCGGCCGCAACCCGAGCTTCTCGAACAGCGCCTCGTCGCGGTCGGCTTCCGGGTTGCCGGTGGTCAGCAGCTTGTCGCCGTAGAAGATCGAGTTGGCGCCGGCGAGGAAACAGAGCGCCTGTAGTTCATCGCTCATCTCCTGCCGCCCGGCCGACAGCCGGACGAAACTCGTCGGCATGGTGATGCGCGCAGCGGCGATGGTGCGCACGAACTCGAAGCCGTCGATCGGTGCGACGTTGGCCAGCGGTGTGCCCGGGATCGGCACGAGGTTGTTGATCGGCACCGACTCCGGCGGTGGAGCGAGATTGGCGAGCTGGACGATCAGCGCCGCGCGGTTGCGGCGTGACTCGCCCATGCCGATGATGCCGCCCGAGCAGACCTTGATGCCGGCTTCGCGCACCTGGCCCAGCGTGTCGATCCGGTCAGCGTGCTTGTGGGTGGTGATGACCTGGCCGTAGAACGAGGCATCGGTGTCGAGGTTGTGGTTGTAGTAGTCGAGTCCGGCCTCCTTGAGTTCCTCGGCCTGACCATCCTTGAGCATCCCGAGCGTGACGCAGGTCTGCAGCCCGAGTCCCTTGACGGCACGGATCATCTCGCTGACCTTCGCCAGATCCTTGTCCTTCGGGCCCCGCCAGGCGGCGCCCATGCAGAAGCGCGACGCTCCCTTGTCCTTGGCCGCCTGCGCGGCGGCGATCACCTCGTCGAGCGGCAGCATCGCCTCGCGCTCGGTATCCGTGTTGTAGCGGGCGGCCTGCGAGCAATAGCCACAGTCTTCTGAGCAGCCGCCGGTCTTGACGGAGAGCAGCGTCGAGCGTTGAATCTCGTTGGCGTCGAAGTTCTCCCGGTGCACCTGCTGCGCCCGATGCATCAGATCCATGAAAGGCAGCTGATAGAGCGCTTCGACTTCGGCAACCGTCCAGCGGGCTACTGGTTTGACGGTTGGAGCGGTTTCCTCGCGCGGGCGCGCGGCGATTTGCGGAATGGCATTCATGATGGGTGAACCTGGAGTGGGAGTGATATGAGGGCGGACAGCGCGAATTCTTTACGAGCCCCTGCGGGATGTCAATCTTAAAGCAATCCATGGCCCTGATCCGTGCCTCGTACGCGGCGCTGCTGACCCAGGATTGCCTGCTGTGCGCCGCGGAAAGCGGCACGAATCTGCTCTGCGAGGCCTGCGAGCGCGATCTGCCACGCTTGCCGGCAGCGCGCTGCCCGCGCTGCGCACTGCCGACGCCACTTGGCGAGATCTGTGGTCGCTGTCTGAGCCATCCGCCCCATTACGACGCCACGACGGCGCTCTACCGCTATGCCTTCCCGCTCGACAAGCTGGTGCAGTCGTTCAAGTATGGCCACCGGCTCGCCCTTGGCGGCTGGTTCGGGCAGCGGCTGGCGGAGCTGCCGGAGCGGACCGACGCCGACCTGATCATCCCGATGCCGCTGCATCCGCTGCGGCTGCGCGAACGTGGTTTCAATCAGGCAGGCGAACTGGCGCGTGCCTTCGGCAAGCTGCGGCGGATCCCGGTCGACACCCGCAGTTGCCGGCGCATCCGTCACACGCTTGGCCAGGCCGATCTGCCGTGGCGTGAGCGGGCGAGGAACGTCCGTGGTGCCTTCGACTGCGCGACCGACTTCAGTGGCCGGCGATTGTTGCTGATCGACGATGTGATGACCACCGGTGCCTCGGTCGATGAAATGGCGCGCACCCTCAAGCTGCACGGTGCGGCGCAGGTGAACGTCGTTGCGCTCGCCCGCGCGCTGCCGCCGGGTCAGGAGGCCAGCGGGCCTTTCGGCGGCGCAACCGGACGCAGCGGGATCGGTGCCGACATGACGATCGAGGTGCGCGTCTCGCCGTAGTGGTTGATGCTTCCCACCAGTTGCTCGAGGTGCGCGATGTCGCGCGCGACGACGCGCAGCAGGTACGAGTCCTGGCCGGTGACGTGCAGGCACTCGGTCACTTCCGGCAGCATTTCGAGCCGGGCGAGCAGGCGGGCCTTGTCGGCCTGCGGCGTCGTCATCGCGATCATCGCCAGTACACCGTAGCCAAGCGCGGCGACATCGACCGCGGCTCGGTAGCCCGTCACCACATGGGCCTCTTCGAGTCGCTTCAGCCGTTCGGAGACCGCTGGCAGCGACAGACCCACCTCGGCGGCCAGCGCCTTCAGCGAGATTCGCCCGTCACGCTGCACGGCGGCGAGGATTTTCCAGGCTTTCGCGTCGAGTTCCATGATTTCCAGGCTGGTTGTCGTTTCAGCCTGAATTGTGAAGCATGGGCGGCATCTTTTCCTTGATTCTTCCATTCAAATGCGCTTCGCACGCTGCCAGAATGAAGCCTCCTCGATACCTTTCCTGGCTGCTCGCAGTGGATGGCTTCCTCTTTCTCAAGGCAGGACTGATCGGTCTCTCGATCGCCGCACCGGTCGGGCCGATCGGTCTCCTTTGCATCCAGCGCACGCTGGCCCATGGTGCCCGCATCGGTTTCGTCAGTGGCCTCGGAGCCGCCGCGGCCGATGGCGTCTACGGCGCCGTCGGCGCCTTCGGCCTGGCGGCGGTGACGCAGTTCTTCGTCACGCTTGCCCTGCCGCTCGCCGTCTGTGGTGCGCTCTTTCTCGGCTGGATGGGCGTCCAGCTGTACCGCACGGTGCCGCGCGCGCAGCCGGCAGGAGCCGCCGACGGCATCGGCGCCGGGCGTGCCTTTGCTACGGTCTTTGCCCTGACGCTGACCAATCCGATGACCATCCTGTCGTTCATCGCCGTCTTCGCGACGATCGGCGGCAGCGCCGCGACGACCGGCAGCGCGGCAGTGATCATGGTGCTCGGTGTATTCTGCGGCTCGGCGCTGTGGTGGCTGGCGCTCGCTGCGGCGATTGCCGGCATCCGCCAGCGCATCGGGTCGCGTGCCCTGCAGGCGATCAACCGGACCGCGGGTACCGTCCTGCTCGGCTTTGCGGTCTGGCAACTGGTCACCGTTTTCCGGGCCTAGACATCGACAGCTACCCCGGCCCTCACGGTATGGCTGGATCGCTCAGTCGATCTCCCGGACGAGCACTTCGCTCGCCGCGGGCGTGCCACGCTCGACCTGCAGCCGCAGGATGTCGATCGTGCGGCCGTCCTGCGTGGCGACGACGAAGCGCCAGTCGCCCGGTGGCGGGTTCAGGACCCAGGAGTAGCCGCGAAAGCCGCGATCGCGCCCGCCGGTGGTCGTGAACGGCCGACGGTACACCAGCCGCCAGCCGTTCTGCTCGCGGAACTCCCAGCGGTGCTCGAGATCCGCCGTGACGCCGAGTGGCGCGAATACCGCCGACAGCCCATACAGCCGCCCGCCTTCCGGCACATGAACGATTTCCGCCTGTTCCCGCCACCACTGCCACCAAGCCGCACGTTCCACCTGCAGTGAATAGCGCCCGGACGCCTGGACGAAATCCTGTCCCGCTGCCAGCTGCCTCTTGACGAGCGGCACCGGTGCGATCATGTCGAGGCGAAAAGCCAGCATCAGGACCACGGCCAGTGCCCAAGAGGGCCCGATGCGGCCGGGTCGCCCGGGCGCGAGCCAGCGCAGGATGTGCGTCAGCGTGGCGCCGGCGACCGTTGACGCGTAGAACCACAGGGGTTGCAGGCTGCCGAGGGCATGCGGCAGCGCAAAGTTGCAGAGCAGGATCGCATTCAGGGCGAACAGGGTCCAGGTCAGCGTGAAGCGTTGTCCGTAGCGGTTGCCGGCAAACTCGTTGCCGACCAGCAGCGCGGCGAGGAACGATGCGGTGAGCCATGTGCCGAGGTGTCCGGAACTCTTGAAATAGAGAATGAAAAGCGCCGAAAAGATGCCACCGAAGAAGAACTGCAGCAGCAGGTAGGGGGCTTGCCAGGCGAGCGAGGCGAGACGCCCGCGCAGCGTCGCAGCGGGTGCCGGTGGTGCCCGACCAAGCGCCTCACGGCGGGCCAGCCAGAGCGCGAGCAACGCCGCGCCGAGGAGGAAGATCCCCAGGCGCCAGAAGTCGACGACGCGGATGCGCTGGCCGATCGTCAGCGCATCCCAGGTGAAGCCGCCGAGGAAAGCCAGCAGCGGATAGAGGCGGCGCAGGACGGCTGTGCGCCGCTTTGCGCCCGTCTGTGCCGGCAGCGACCCGCCGCCGGCTTGGCGATCGCTCAGCACAGTGGGTCGCGTGCGCCTGTGCGCGCGCGCCACTGGCGTGGACTCAGGCTCGCCCAACTGCGGAACGCGCGCGAGAACGCGTTCGGGTCGTCGTAGTGCAATGCCGTGGCGATCGCCGTCACGCTCAGATCGGTGTTCTGCAGAAGCTGCCGTGCCAGATCGAATCGCGTCCGCCCGATCAGCATCTGCAGGTTGGCGCCCTCGCGCTCAAGGCGCCGTCGCAGCGTGCGCTCGTGCATCGCGAACAGCCTGGCAACGGCCCCGGTCGACGACAGGCCGCTCAGGACCAGTTGTGGCAGGACCTGCTGCACTTGTTCGGCGACACTCAGCGGCGCTTTGGCCTGTGCCGCGCGGATCGTTCGTGCCAGAAACTCGCGGCGTGTCGCGTCGGCACCCTCGATCGTCCGCTGGAGCCAGGTCGAAGCGAAGACGAGTCCGCAGACGTCCGCGTCGAAAGCCACGTCCGCCCGGAAGTGCCGGCGATGCGCCGCCAGGCTGTCCGGCGGGCGGTGCGCGAACTGCACGCGCAGCGGGCGCCACTGCGGGCCGCACAACTCACTCATGATCCGGTTGGCGATGGCGATCGCCGTATCCTGAATCTGGGCCAGAGCCGGCGTGGCGTGGTCAAAGACCGAGTAGCCGAGAAGGACGATCCCCGGCTTGAGGTCGAGCAACAGGGGCGCCGCAGCGCGATCATGGAGATGCAGGTGCTGGATGAGGTCCTCAACCGCGTCGCCGACAGTGGCGCAATGGTGGAGCAACACGCCGAGCGTGCCGAAAGCGGACAGATCGAAGTGCTCGCCGACCAGCAGCCCGAAGTGCGGGCAGCGCGTCAGCCTGGCACAGGCAGCGAGCAGCCGCCCGAGCGACTCGATCGGCGCGCGGCCCTCCGCATCGGCCAGGATCTGCGGATCGCAGCCCGCGGCCGCGAAAGCCTCCAGCGGATTGACTCCCAGCTTGGTGAGCAGATCCGGGATCGCGCGCAGCGGGCCGACGCGCACCACGCCTGGGCCGCTCGTCGCCAGTGCCCGCCACGATCCTGGTTGCGAACTGCCGTCCCGCTTCACCTGCCCGCTCCGTCGTGCTCGATCTCTTCGCCTGCCCGGTCGCCAGTGTCCGCACGGCCTGAGGGTCTCGCTCGCTCGCAGAAAATGTCCGAAACGGCAAGGTATCACAGGATGCGGCCCTGCTATAGTGCCGGGACGATTGATCGAGGGGAGGTCACCATGCAAGGGATTCGCAACTGGCTCTGTGCTTCGTTGGTGTCGGTCATCACCCTGTTCGCCGTTGGTCCGACGGCGGCGCAGCAGGTCACGGGTGTGCTCGGCTCGCCCGACGCCACCACCACCATCGGCAACCGGCAGCTGCCGGCTCCCGACCCCAGGTTCGGTGGCGTGATCAGGGATGACGCGCTGCAGTCCAAGTACTGGTGGGCGCCGCGCATCGTGCCGCCGAAGGGCGCGCCGAACGTGCTGTTGATCATCACCGACGACGCCGGTTTCGGCGTGCCCAGCACCTTCGGCGGCGTCATCCCGACACCGACGATGGACCGCATCGCGCAGGAAGGACTGCGCTACAACCGCGTCTTTTCCACCGCCCTGTGCTCGCCAACGCGGGCAGCGCTGATCACCGGGCGCAACCACCACTCGGCGGGTTTCGGCGTGATCTCCGAGCAGTCCACCGGCTTCCCCGGCTACAACAGCATCATCGGTCGCGACAAGGCGACGATCGGCCGCATTTTGAAGGACAACGGTTACGCCACCGCCTGGTTTGGCAAGGACCACAACGTGCCGGCCTTCCAGGCGAGCCAGGTCGGGCCCTTCGACCAGTGGCCCACCGGCATGGGCTTCGAGTACTTCTACGGTTTCGTCGGTGGCGACGCCAACCAGTGGGAGCCGAACCTGTTCCGCAACACGACTCAGATTTATCCGTTCAAGGGCCAGGAAGGCACCTGGAACCTGATCACGGGCATGGCCGACGACGCGATCGACTACATCGCGCGCATGCACCAGATCGATCCGGCCAAACCGATCTTCATCAAGTACGCGCCGGGTGCGACGCACGCGCCGCACCACCCGACCAAGGAGTGGGTGCAGAAGATCCAGGCGATGAAGCTGTTCGACGACGGTTACGAGAAGCTGCGCGAAACCATCTTCGAGAATCAGAAGAAGCTCGGCGTGATCCCGAAGGATCTGAAGCTGACGCCCTGGCCCAACGACGTGCTGAAGCCCTGGGCATCGCTTTCTGCCGAGGAGAAGAAGCTGTTCATTCGGCAGGTCGAGATCTTCGCCGCCTACGCCGCCTACAGCGACCACGAGATCGGCCGCGTGGTCCAGGCCTTCGAGGACGCCGGCCGCCTGGACAACACGCTGATCATCTACATCAACGGCGACAACGGCACCAGTGCCGAAGGCGGGCCGATGGGCACGCCGAACGAGGTGGCTTTCTTCAACGGCCTGAACGAGCTGCCGGTCGACGTGCAGATGAAGTTCTACGACGTCTGGGGCACGCAGTACACTTACAACCACATGTCGGCCGGCTGGTCGTGGGCCTTCGACACGCCCTTCGACTGGTTCAAGCAGAACGCCTCGCGGCTGGGTGGCATCAACCAGAACATGGCCGTGTCTTGGCCGGCGCGCATCAAGGACAAGGGCGCGCTGCGTGAGCAGTTCGTCCATGTCATCGACGTCGTGCCGACCATCCTCGAGGCTGCTGGTCTGAAGGCACCGGTGATGGTCGACGGCATCAAGCAGGCGCCGATCGAAGGCACGAGCTTCCTCTACACCTTCGATGCGCAGAACGCGAAGGCGCCGTCGCGCCACAAGACCCAGTACTTCGAGATGATGGGCCAGTGGGCCTTGTACGACGACGGCTGGCTGCTCAGTACCAAGGTGAACCGTGCGCCCTGGCAGGCCTTCGGCGCGGCCGACCGCGACCCGGTGAACAACCAGGTCTTCCAGCTGTACGACCTGAACGCGAGCTGGAACCAGCAGGAGGACGTGGCCGCCAAGTACCCGCAGAAGGTCAAACAGATGCGCGCGGCCTTCCTGGCTGAGGCGAAGAAGCACCAGGTGCTGCCGCTGGACGCCTCGGTGGCGGCGCGCATCGTCGCGCCGCGGCCGAACATCACCGCCGGGCGCAACGAATTTGTCTACACGCGGCCGATGACCGGGCTGCCGCAGGGAGACTCGCCGTTCATCCTGAATGCGTCGTACAACTTCAGCGCCGACATCGAGATCCCGCAGGGCGGCGGTGGCGACGGCATGATCGTCACCTCTGGCGGTCGCTTTGCCGGCTACGGCTTCTACATCCTCAAGGGCAAGCCGGTGTGGCTGTGGAACATGGTCGACCTCGAGCGCATCAAGTGGGAGGGACCCGAAGCGCTGAGCCCCGGCCGCCACACGGTCGAGTTCGACTTCAAGTACGACGGGCTCGGCGCCGGCACCTTGGCATTCAACGATTTCAGCGGCGTGGGCCGGCCCGGCACCGGCACGCTGAAAGTGGACGGAAAGGTGGTCGCCGCCAAGACCATGCCCAGGACGCTGCCGATGATCCTGCAGTGGGACGAGAACTTCGACGTCGGCTCCGACACCCTGACCGGCGTGAACGATGCCGACTACAAGCCGCCCTTCCCGCTGACCGCGAAGCTCAACAAGCTGACGATCCACATCGACCGGCCGCAGCTCTCGCCTGCCGACATCGCGCGGCTGCAGGGGGCGATGAAGAACAAGGACTGACTGGCCGGCGCGTCAGCGAATGACTCCGCAGCGCCGCCGCGGCCTTTGGCACCTGTCCGCGGGGCTGGTGTGGGCGGCGTTGCTGCAGTCGGCCGCGGCGCAAACCATCGGCTCGCCGTACGCGGTGCTCGAGGGCCGCTGGGTGCGACCCGACGGCGGCTACACCCTCTACATCCGAAGGGTCGATGCCGACGGCCGCATCGAGGCGAGCTACGCCAACCCGCGGCCGCTGCCCTTCGCGAAGGCGCAGGCGGCGCTGGAGGGCACGACGCTCAAGCTGCAGTTCGAGCTGAGGGCCGGCGGTTACGCCGGCTCGACCTACACGCTGCGCTACAACGCCGCCAGCGACACCTTGGACGGCGAGTACTTCCAGGCCGTGGCACGGGAGACCTATCCGGTGCGCTTCCACCGCCTGACCGGCCCGTGAGGCAGGCTACCGGGGGCCGTCTGGGCTTGGCGGTCGAGCTGTGGGCCTATCCCGGCGTTCATCACGCCGAAGCTGGTCGCCGCGGTGCCGGTACACACCGTGAGGCGCCGGCGGTTGTCGTGACACCACACCTTGGCGATTTCTTCGTCAAGGTGTTGACCGACTCGGAAACGCCTGTATAATGCGCCCCTCTTGCTGCTCGGGCAGCACCGCAGCCAAGCCTTCCGGCCAAGCTGCAGCTCTTTAAAAACGAGACAACCGATAGGTGTGGGTTCTTGATCTGGTGGTGGCATGCGTGGTGGTATGCGTGTGCTGCTGAGAGATGGAAGGACTCGCACGAGCAGTATGCTGCTGATTCTGGGGCATGTAGCCTGGTGTTGATGTGGGTTATGTGGTCTGGGGTTGGTGGCGCGTCGAGCGAGAGTTTTGGGATTTGAACTGAAGAGTTTGATCCTGGCTCAGATTAAACGCTGGCGGCATGCCTTACACATGCAAGTCGAACGGTAGCGCGGGGCAACCTGGCGACGAGTGGCGAACGGGTGAGTAATGCATCGGAACGTGCCCTGGAATGGGGGATAACGTAGCGAAAGTTACGCTAATACCGCATATTCTGTGAGCAGGAAAGCAGGGGATCGCAAGACCTTGCGTTCTGGGAGCGGCCGATGTCGGATTAGCTAGTTGGTGGGGTAAAGGCCTACCAAGGCGACGATCCGTAGCGGGTCTGAGAGGATGATCCGCCACACTGGGACTGAGACACGGCCCAGACTCCTACGGGAGGCAGCAGTGGGGAATTTTGGACAATGGGCGGAAGCCTGATCCAGCCATGCCGCGTGAGTGAAGAAGGCCTTCGGGTTGTAAAGCTCTTTCGGTGGGGAAGAAATTGCACGGGTCAATACCCTGTGTAGATGACGGTACCCGACTAAGAAGCACCGGCTAACTACGTGCCAGCAGCCGCGGTAATACGTAGGGTGCGAGCGTTAATCGGAATTACTGGGCGTAAAGCGTGCGCAGGCGGTTTGGTAAGTCAGATGTGAAATCCCCGGGCTCAACCTGGGAACTGCATTTGAGACTGCCAAGCTGGAGTGTGGCAGAGGGGGGTGGAATTCCACGTGTAGCAGTGAAATGCGTAGAGATGTGGAGGAACACCGATGGCGAAGGCAGCCCCCTGGGTCACTACTGACGCTCATGCACGAAAGCGTGGGGAGCAAACAGGATTAGATACCCTGGTAGTCCACGCCCTAAACGATGTCAACTAGGTGTTGGGAGGGTTAAACCTTTTAGTGCCGTAGCTAACGCGTGAAGTTGACCGCCTGGGGAGTACGGCCGCAAGGCTAAAACTCAAAGGAATTGACGGGGACCCGCACAAGCGGTGGATGATGTGGATTAATTCGATGCAACGCGAAAAACCTTACCTACCCTTGACATGTCAGGAATCCTGGAGAGATTTGGGAGTGCTCGCAAGAGAACCTGAACACAGGTGCTGCATGGCTGTCGTCAGCTCGTGTCGTGAGATGTTGGGTTAAGTCCCGCAACGAGCGCAACCCTTGTCACTAATTGCCATCATTGAGTTGGGCACTTTAGTGAGACTGCCGGTGACAAACCGGAGGAAGGTGGGGATGACGTCAAGTCCTCATGGCCCTTATGGGTAGGGCTTCACACGTCATACAATGGTCGGTCCAGAGGGTTGCCAACCCGCGAGGGGGAGCCAATCTCAGAAAGCCGATCGTAGTCCGGATCGCAGTCTGCAACTCGACTGCGTGAAGTCGGAATCGCTAGTAATCGCGGATCAGCATGTCGCGGTGAATACGTTCCCGGGTCTTGTACACACCGCCCGTCACACCATGGGAGCGGGTTCTGCCAGAAGTAGTTAGCCTAACCGCAAGGGGGGCGATTACCACGGCAGGGTTCGTGACTGGGGTGAAGTCGTAACAAGGTAGCCGTAGGGGAACCTGCGGCTGGATCACCTCCTTTCTAGAGAAGAGCTGGGTTGAGAACCCACAACCTATCGGTTGTCAGAGGCTGCACCTGCGACGGGTCTGTAGCTCAGTCGGTTAGAGCATCGTCTTGATAAGGCGAGGGTCGTTGGTTCGATTCCAACCAGACCCACCAGCGTCGCGACGAAGCTGGGTGCGATGATCGGCTGCTGCGTTGTTGGGCACGGCGGGGGATTAGCTCAGCTGGGAGAGCACCTGCTTTGCAAGCAGGGGGTCGTCGGTTCGATCCCGTCATCCTCCACCAGGCGGTGCAGCGCGTGAGTGGTCAGGCCTGCGGGGTGGTTCACCCTGCAGTCCTGACTCCTTACGGGGTCTTTGTTCTTTAACAAGATGGAAGAAGGTTGTATTGCCGGCATCCCGGGGCATTGGGTTGCTGGTGATACGGTTGTGATTGCATCGAGCCCCTGTGCCGAGAGGTGCGGGGGTGGCACCGAGTTGCCTGTGGCGTTGTGATCTCGAAAGAGAGCGCAAGGTTATAGGATCAAGCGAATAAGTGCATGTGGTGGATGCCTTGGCGATTACAGGCGATGAAGGACGTGCAAGCCTGCGAAAAGCTCTGGGGAGCTGGCAATGAAGCTTTGATCCAGAGATGTCCGAATGGGGAAACCCACTCCGCGAGGAGTATCCCGCGCTGAACACATAGGCGTGTGGAAGCGAACCCGGCGAACTGAAACATCTAAGTAGCCGGAGGAAAAGAAATCAACCGAGATTCCCAGAGTAGTGGCGAGCGAAATGGGAACAGCCGGCAAGTGATAGCGATCGTGTTAGCGGAAGCTTCTGGAAAGTGGCGCCGTAGAGGGTGATGGCCCCGTACGCGAAAACATGATGGTGGTACTGAGCTTGCGACAAGTAGGGCGGGGCACGAGAAATCCTGTCTGAAGATGGGGGGACCATCCTCCAAGGCTAAATACTCGTAATCGACCGATAGTGAACCAGTACCGTGAGGGAAAGGCGAAAAGAACCCCGGGAGGGGAGTGAAATAGATCCTGAAACCGCATGCATACAAACAGTGGGAGCCCCTTCGTGGGGTGACTGCGTACCTTTTGTATAATGGGTCAGCGACTTACGTTCAGTAGCGAGCTTAACCGCATAGGGGAGGCGTAGGGAAACCGAGTCCGAATAGGGCGCTTAGTTGCTGGACGTAGACCCGAAACCAAGTGATCTATCCATGGCCAGGATGAAGGTGCGGTAACACGCACTGGAGGTCCGAACCCACTAATGTTGAAAAATTAGGGGATGAGCTGTGGATAGGGGTGAAAGGCTAAACAAACTTGGAAATAGCTGGTTCTCTCCGAAAACTATTTAGGTAGTGCCTCAAGTATCACCGACGGGGGTAAAGCACTGTTATGGCTAGGGGGTCATCGCGATTTACCAAACCATTGCAAACTCAGAATACCGTTGAGTGCGAGCTTGGGAGACAGACATCGGGTGCTAACGTCCGGTGTCGAGAGGGAAACAACCCAGACCGCCGATTAAGGTCCCGAAGACATGGTTAAGTGGGAAACGAGGTGGGAAGGCATAGACAGCCAGGAGGTTGGCTTAGAAGCAGCCATCCTTTAAAGAAAGCGTAATAGCTCACTGGTCGAGTCGTCCTGCGCGGAAGATGTAACGGGGCTCAAACCATGCACCGAAATCGCGGATATCCGCAAGGATATGGTAGGAGAGCGTTCTGTAGGCCGTTGAAGGTGTCTCGAGAGGGATGCTGGAGGTATCAGAAGTGCGAATGCTGACATGAGTAGCGATAAAGGGAGTGAAAAGCTCCCTCGCCGAAAGCCCAAGGTTTCCTGCGCAACGTTCATCGGCGCAGGGTGAGTCGGCCCCTAAGGCGAGGCTGAAAAGCGTAGTCGATGGGAAACGGGTTAATATTCCTGTACCTCTTTGTAATGCGATGGGGGGACGGAGAAGGTTAGGTCAGCCGGGTGTTGGACGTCCCGGTTCAAGCGTGTAGGCAGGTCCCTTAGGCAAATCCGGGGGGTCAATGCCGAGGCGTGACAACGAGTGGTCTCTGACCGCGAAGTGATTGATACCATGCTTCCAAGAAAAGCCTCTAAGCTTCAGTTACAAGGAGACCGTACCGCAAACCGACACAGGTGGGCAGGATGAGAATTCTAAGGCGCTTGAGAGAACTCAGGAGAAGGAACTCGGCAAATTAGCACCGTAACTTCGGGAAAAGGTGCGCCCTGATAGGTTGTAGCCCCTCGCGGGTGAAGGCTGAAAGGGTTGCAGTGAAATGGTGGCTGCGACTGTTTAATAAAAACACAGCACTCTGCAAACACGAAAGTGGACGTATAGGGTGTGACGCCTGCCCGGTGCCGGAAGGTTAAGTGATGGAGTGAGAGCTCTTGATCGAAGCCCCGGTAAACGGCGGCCGTAACTATAACGGTCCTAAGGTAGCGAAATTCCTTGTCGGGTAAGTTCCGACCTGCACGAATGGCGTAACGATGGCCACACTGTCTCCTCCTGAGACTCAGCGAAGTTGAAGTGGTTGTGAAGATGCAATCTCCCCGCGGTTAGACGGAAAGACCCCATGAACCTTTACTGTAGCTTTGCATTGGACTTTGAACCGACTTGTGTAGGATAGGTGGGAGGCTGTGAATCCGGGACGCTAGTCCTGGTGGAGCCGACCTTGAAATACCACCCTGGTTTGTTTGAGGTTCTAACCACGGCCCGTGAATCCGGGTCTGGGACCGTGCATGGTAGGCAGTTTGACTGGGGCGGTCTCCTCCTAAAGTGTAACGGAGGAGTACGAAGGTACGCTAGGTACGGTCGGAAATCGTGCTGATAGTGCAATGGCAAAAGCGTGCTTGACTGCGAGACCCACACGTCGAGCAGGTACGAAAGTAGGTCATAGTGATCCGGTGGTTCTGTATGGAAGGGCCATCGCTCAACGGATAAAAGGTACTCTGGGGATAACAGGCTTATACCGCCCAAGAGTTCATATCGACGGCGGTGTTTGGCACCTCGATGTCGGCTCATCACATCCTGGGGCTGTAGTCGGTCCCAAGGGTATGGCTGTTCGCCATTTAAAGTGGTACGTGAGCTGGGTTTAAAACGTCGTGAGACAGTTTGGTCCCTATCTGCCGTGGGCGCTGGAAATTTGAAGGGGGCTGCTCCTAGTACGAGAGGACCGGAGTGGACGAACCTCTGGTGTACCGGTTATGACGCCAGTCGTATCGCCGGGTAGCTAAGTTCGGAAGAGATAAACGCTGAAAGCATCTAAGCGTGAAACTCGCCTTAAGATGAGATTTCCCCGGGGACTCGATCCCCCTCAAGGGTCGTGGTAGACCACCACGTTGATAGGCTGGATGTGGAAGCGCAGCAATGCGTTCAGCTAACCAGTACTAATCGCCCGTGCGGCTTGATCCTATAACCTTGCGCAGCAACTCAACACATCACAACCCCTTCTTCCTCCCTTGCGTCCGCAACCCACCGCGGACATACCCGTTACGCTTGGCGGCCATAGCCCTTTGGACCCACCCCTTCCCATCCCGAACAGGACCGTGAAACGAAGGTACGCCGATGATAGTGCATCTCCCATGTGTGAAAGTAGGTCACCGCCAGGCTCCCCAACCACAACAAAAGCCCTCACCACACACGTGGCGAGGGCTTTTGCTTTGCTCCCAACCTGAAGGCGATGCCTGAGGCGCCCTTTGGCGAACGGCAGCTGGTGGCGACGGACGACGGTTCGCATTCGCTTTACCTGCCGACGTTCGACGAGCACTACCACTCTTCGCATGGCGCGCTCCAGGAGTCGCTGCACGTCTTCATCGGCAGCGGCTACGGCGCCGCCGCGCACCTGCCGCGGCCTGCGCTGCGGGTGCTGGAAGTCGGTTTCGGTACCGGGCTCAACGCCCTGCTGACTTGGGCGCGCAGCCGCTCTGGGCTCCTGCAGGTGGCCTATACGGCACTGGAGCCCTATCCGCTGGACGAGCAGTGTGTCGGAAGGCTCAACTACCCAGAGCGGTTGCCCGAGGTTGACGCGCGCGCCGTTTTCGAGACCATTCACCGCTGCGGCTGGGAAGTGCCGCAGCGGATCGATGAACACTTCAACTTGCTTAAACTGGGTTGCTGTTTCAGCGATTTCGAACCGGAAGGCCACTTCGATCTGGTCTATCACGACGCGTTTTCGCCGGCAGTACAGCCCGAACTGTGGACCCGCGACGTCTTTGCCAAACTGGCGGGCTGCATGAGTCCCGGCGCCGTGCTGGTCACCTATTGCGCCAAAGGCGAGGTTCGCAGACACCTGCGCTCGGTCGGCCTGACGGTGGAGAGGCTGCCCGGCCCGCCAGGAAAGCGCGAAATGACGCGGGCAACGCAAAGCTGAGGCCTGATCGCTGACCGGCCGGCGCGCTTGTCCGTCGCCCACGCCACCGAGCCGGCTGCCGGTGTGTCGTGCAGCTGGCCGCGTGCTTTGTGCTCGCCGGGCTTCACGGCGGCAGCAATCGATCCGAAAGGTCACCGAGAGGGTCGTCCGCGGCCATCACGACGCGCCGCGCCTGTCGCGTGAGTACTGAAAGGGAGGGACGCTGTCGCCCTGTGCTGTCGAAATTGCTGCTGTCGAGCCAACGCTCGAAGGCTACGGCCAGAGCGGGCCATTCGCGATCGATCGCTGCGTACCAGGCGGTGTCCCGGTTACGACCCTTGACCACGGCGGCCTGGCGGTGGATTCCCTCGAACGACAGTCCCAATCGCAGCGCGGCGGCACGCGAAGCGGAGTTTAGTGCATCGCACTTCCACTCGCAGCGGCGGTAGCCCAGGTCGAACGCCTGTCTGAGCAGCAAGTAGATCGCCTCGGTGGCACCGGCCGTGCGCTGCAGGCGCGGCGAGAAGTTGATGTGGCCGATCTCGATCGTACCGCTGGGCGGCGTGATCCGCAGGTAACTCGCGACGCCGGTTGCGAGATCGGAATCCTGTTCAACGATGGCATAGAACAGAGGGTCCGGGCCGCGGCAGTAGGTGTCGATCCATGCGGCGTAGTCGTCCACCTCAGCAAACGGACCATAACCGAGGTAGGTCCAGTTTTGACCCCGGCTGTCGAGGCGATTGGCGGCATGCAGGCTCGCCGCATGCCGTTCGGCAGCAAGTGGCTCGAGGCGGACCCGATTGCCCGCAAGCTCGCGCCAAGGAGGATGCGCGGGGACCCGCCAGCCGACGAGCCGCCCGCCAACCGGCTGTCCGAGATCGTTGACCGAAACCATGGCGATCGCTCCTCTTGTCTGCAACTTGTCATCCGTGCCCCCTCGCGACTACCCCGCTGTCTGCATCCGTTCGCCGCGGTCAGTCGTGTCGCGTTGAGCGCCATTGTAGTGTCAGACGCCTGAACGCAACGCGACTTGGGGGTCGCGGTATCGTCCTGCGGCTGGCCGCAGTTTGACTGCGGCCAGCAGGATTCGGGATAATCTCGCGATTCCGTCATTGCAGAGCTGCTCCGCTGGCGATGTCGGAGGCGGCTTCCCCGATTTTCCATTCGCTGGATTGACGAGGCGATGCCCCCTTGCGGGCACTGCCACAACCCATGAACCGCATTGTAGCCGCCAACGCTCGCGCCTTCGAGCGTGCCGATCTGATCCGGGCCGAACGCACGCTGCTGCGCGATGGCCGCTGGGCCAACGCGCGCGTAGAACGGGTCGCGATTGCCGGTGAGGAGTGGACAGTCATGGTCGCGATTGCCGGTGAGGAGTGGACAGTCAAGGATTTTGCCAGTCGCTCCTGGTGGGTGCGGAATACCCTCGGTCGTCTGTTGCTGCGGCGGGAGCTGCGGGCCCTGCAGCGCCTCCGGGGGATCTCGGGAACGCCGGCCGATGCCTTCAGGATCGATGCCCATGCCATTGCAGCACGCTTCGTCCCCGGCCGTAGCCTGGCGAAGATCGACCGCGCGCTGATCACTCCAGGCTATCTCGAGCACCTCGAAGCGTTGCTCGAGGCTGTCCATTCGCGTGGCGTCGTCCATCTCGACACGCGGGGTGCCGGCAATCTGCTGATGCTGCCGGACGGAGCTCCGGGCATCATCGACTTTCAGGCGAGTGTGTCGACGACATGGATGCCGTCCCGCCTGCGGCGATTGCTCGAAGAACTGGACATGGCCGGTGTCTACAAGAAGTGGGCCGCATGGCAACCACAGGCGATGGATCGCGAACGGCGCGCCCGTTTCGAACGCAGCAACCGTTGGCGCAAATTATGGTTGCCGCGCGGCTATTTTGGCTTGAGCAAGAGGCGGCGCGCCAGTCGCCGCGAACCGAGCTCATGAAAGGCTAGGAATGAAGGAAACCTCGAACGGACTCTTCCACCATCCCGGTTTGCGCCGCCTTCTGGTACGCCTGCGGGCGCCAATCGTCATTCTTGGCATGATCGTCGTCGCCCAGTTCGTGCGCAGCGACTGGTTGCTGCCGGGCTTCGTCGTCTCGATGTGTGGCGAGTTCATCCAGCTCTGGTGTTTCGCCTCGCTCGACAAGAACTCGACGCTCACCGCCCGTGGTCCGTACACGATGGTACGCAACCCGATGTACCTGGGTCGCTTCTTTATCCTTCTCGGCTTCCTGATGCTCTTGGCGAGCGTCTGGATCCTGCTCGCCTACACGATCATCTACTGGCTCTACATGGACGCGCGCGTGCAGCGTGAGGAGGCGCATCTGCGGCCGATCTTCGGCACCGCCTACGAGCATTACTGCACGACCGTACGCCGCTTCCTGCCCGCCTGGCCGGCCACCGGCGAACCGGTCGGCTACTGGAACTGGCGGCTGTTTCGCCAGAACAACGCCGGTTTCAACCTGGCGGCGACGTTGGCGGCCTGGGCCGCCGTCGCCGTCTGGGCGCTCTGGGGCCAGCCGCTGTTCGCGGCGTGAGAACGGATCTCGCCGCTCGGATTGGCGGTTGCCCCTGACGCAACTCCTGGTTCAGATCCGGAACTGGGCCACCGAGTTGCCCAGACCGTTTGCCAACCCTTGGAGTTGCTTCGCTGCGGCGGCAGTCTGCTCGGCGGCGGAGCTGTCCTCCTCGGCGGACTGTGCCACCTGCTCCACCCGGCGGGCGATCTCCTGGCTTGCGACGGATTGTTCGGCGATCGCGTTGCCGATTTCGCTGACCGCGGCCACGAGCTGTTCGACACTGGCGCGGATGTTGCGGATGGCCTCGCCAGCGGTGCCGGCCAGTGCGACCCCCTGGTCGACCTGCTGGACGGCGGTCGCCATCGAAAACAGGGAATTGCGTGTCTCCTCCTGGATCTGCATCACCATCGCGTTGATTTCGCTGGTTGCCCTGCCCGTGCGCTCGGCTAGTTTGCGCACTTCGTCGGCGACCACCGCAAAACCGCGGCCCGACTCGCCAGCGCGTGCGGCCTCGATGGCCGCGTTCAATGCCAGAAGATTGGTCTGATCAGCTACTTCCTTGATTACCTGTACGACCGTCGAGATCTTCGCCGAGCTCTCGTCGAGGGCGTGCATCGCCTTCGAGGTCTGGCGAACGGTATCGGCGATGCGGTTGATTTCGTCCGTCGCCTGTTCGATCACGTCCCTGCCGGCATCCGCAAGACCGGAAGCGGTGCTCGCCGTTTTGAGTGCGGCGCGGGCGTTGTCGGTCACCTCGCTGATACTGACCGACATTTCCTCGACCACCGCTGCCATCGACGCCGCGGAGTCGCTACTCGAGTGCGAAGCTTGTGCAACCTGCTGTGCCGAAGCGACCAGCGACTGCACCGCCTGCTGCGTGCTGGCGGCCGTCGTGGAAACGTCTTTCAGCATCGCCCGCAGCCGTACCTGCATCCGCTGCTGATGGGCCATCACGCTCTGCGTGTCGCCCGTCAACAGCGTGAGGTCCTGGCTCACGTCGCCGCCGGCAATGCGCTCGACCAACTGTCGTGCCCACTCCGGTTCGCCTCCGAGCTGGCCGGTTATCCGGCGAGTGACCAGGAAAGCGACGCCGATGGCCAGCAGCAGTGCCACGGCGAGCAGCGCCAGCATCAGTCGCTCCGCCAGCGACTGCGCCTCGGCTGCAGCCTTTTCGGCCTGAATCTTGCGGTCCTGCTGAACCTGGATGAACCTCTCGCTCTCGCCTGCCAGTTCGCGCTGCAGCGAGCGTGCCTCGCCTTGGACCAGGGAACGCACGGCATCGATCTGGCCCTCCCTGGCCAGCGACTTCACCCGTTCGTTGCCTTGCGCGTAGCGGTCGCTGAGTTCGCGCATGCGGCCCGCGAGCTGCCTCGTTTCCGGGTTGCGTTGCGTCTTCTCGAGATCTTCGGCGAGACGGGAAGCCTCCCTGCCCGCCGTCGTCACGCGTTCCAACTCCTGGTCGCGCTCGTCGGCGGTCACCACCAGCGCATTGAGCTGGTAGCGGCGCATGCTGTTGACCTGCGCTGCGATGTCGCGCGCCAACGACTCGTTACGGGCGGCGCGGACGATGTTGTCGACGTGCCTGTCGATCAGGTTCATCTGCACCGTCGCAGTCACGACGAGAGCGGCCATCATGATGGAGACCGCCGCGAAACCGCTCCAGAGAAGCGTCTTGATCTTCATTCTTGTCGTCTCCGGTGCACGAAGGGCGGTACGACGGCGTGCCCAAGCGCGTAGGCGGGCACACCGCGCGCCCGGCAGTTTCCGTCACCCGGCGCGCGCCTGTCAAGCACGTCGCGGCTTGCGGTCGGCGGTCGCGCTCATGACCTGCCGCTGACGGCTGGCAACCTGCAGAGCCATTGAAACAATGCGAATCCGTGCCGCCGGGACGGCCCTGACAAGCAGGAGCGGGGACATGCTGACGGGCGAGTTCGACGCCGAAATTCACTCTCCTTGGAACCTTTGGCAGCAGGTGCCGACCAGCTGTCCGCGCCCCGGCACATACTCCGCGAAATCGTTCGACCGCCGGCGCCGCGCCTCATCCGCACGCAGGGCGAAAGCTGGTAGCATGTGCCGCTTGCCTTGGCTACCCGCAACTTCGCGGACCGCCGAGACCCTCGGCACCTTTGGGAGGATCGACACCATGCCCATCTTCGAATACGAGTGCGTTGCCTGCGGGCAGGAGTTCGAGAAGCTCGTGCGCCAGTCGTCGCCGCCGCCGCACTGCCCGCAATGTAGCAGTACCGACCTGCGCAAGAAGCTGTCGGCCTTCAATTCCGCCAGCGCTGTTCCGACCAGACGCAGCGATCTGCCGGCGCCCTGCGGCAGTTGCGGACACCCGGACGGGCCCGGCGCCTGCCACCTGCACTGAAAGCCTGCCCTTCGTGATCCCCGTGCCAGCCAAGGCTCGCTGCCAGCCGCCATTGCTCGCCCGCAGCCAGCAGTGCGGCATGACAGGCACGCGGTTTTTGCCGCGATGACCGGACGACCGCCTCATGGCGTTGCCAGAGCCTCGTCCTCATGTTCGGCGACCAGTTCGCGGTAGGCATGCCAAGTGGCATGGCCAACCAGCGGCGTGGCGATGACCAGGCCGGTGAACAGCGTCGCAAAACCGATCCCGACCAAGAGCACGATGCTGCCGGCCCACAGCAGCATCGGCCCCGGGTTGCGGCCACAGACGACAAGGCTGGCGATGGCCGCGGTCACCGCATCCGTCTTGCGATCGAACATCAGCGGCAGCGAAATCGCTCCAATGGCGAAAACGAAGGCAGCGAAGAAGCCGCCGACCGCGAAATAGACGAGTGAGAACTCGGGTTGCTCGAAGGTCAGGACGCTGCGCACGACGTCGGCAAAGGTTGGCAGACCGCCGGTGAAGAAAAGCGCGAAAACGACCATCGACGCGCGTGCCCAGATCAGCAGGACGATCGTCAACAGGGCTGCGAACAGGCCGACGTTGGGGAGATTGGGCCGCCAGGCAGCCAGTGTCGGTACCAGTCGGGGCGATTCACCACGTTCGATGCGGCGACTGAGGTCGTACAATCCGATCGCGAGGAAAGGACCGACCAACAGAAAGCCGGTCGTCAGCCCGGCAAAGAGCGCGTAGGCTTCGGCGAACACGAAGTACATCAACCAGCCCGCGGCGGCGAAACAGACCCCGTAGAAAACGCTCGCGCCCCCCGCCCTGCGGCAGTCACGCCAACCGGCCCCGAGCCAGCGAGGGATCGCCGCGGCATCGACGCTGCGGATGACGGGGAAGTGGCTCGCCGGGTGCTCGGCTTGCCCGCTGTCATTGTGGCTCATTCCTCTACCCTCCTCTGGCTGAGATCTCGGCCGACCGTGCCGCGCCGCCGGTGGGGCCGACCCGGAACGTGTGGCGGGTCGCTCTGCTGCGGCCGGCCGACTGGCGGCTTGCGGCGCGCCAACCGTGGCGCCGGCCTACGAGCGGCGTCGTCGGGCTCCTCCGACCCGTCCTGCCGCGAGATGGCAGGCGATTGCCGCAAGCAGAGAATAACATCAGCTGCCGGCGCTGGAAGACCTTCAGCGGCGCCAGATCGGCAGCGCTCCCGCCAAGGCGGCAGCGACAGCTTGTCCGCGGTGCAGCCACCGGCCACCAGTGCCGCTCGTTCCGCTTGCAGAGCCCGGGCGGGTGGGGGTAGGCTCGGCCGGGGTGCTGCCGATCCTCCCGGCGATCGCGTATAATCACGCTTTTCCCTGTTCTTTCTGAAGGTTAGTCATGCCCATCTATGCCTATCGGTGTGCTTCCTGTGGCTTTGCGAACGACCACCTGCAAAAACTCAGCGACCCGGCCCTCGAGAACTGTCCGGCGTGTGGCCAGGCGACCTATGTCAAGCAGCTGACCGCCGCCGGCTTTCAATTGAAGGGCAGCGGCTGGTACGTCACCGACTTCAAGGGCGGCCAGAAGCAGCCGTCGAGCAAGGAGACATCCGCCGCCAGCGAAGCGACAGCGGCTGCCGGTGACGGGGCGCCTGCTGCTGACAAGACTGCCGCGCCAGCGCCGACGGCCACCAGCACCGACGGAGCCAACGCGTGCGCCGGCAACTGATCAAGCGCTATTTCATCACCGGTCTGTTGATCTGGGTGCCGTTGGCGATCACCGCCTGGGTGCTCACGATGATCATCGGCACCATGGATCAGTCGCTCCACCTGTTGCCGGCAGTGGTCCATCCACGCAGCGTTCTCGGCTTCGACATTCCCGGCAGCGGGGCGATCCTGACCTTGCTGATCATCCTGCTGACCGGTATCATCGCTGCCAATTTCATCGGCCAGCGGCTCGTGGCCTGGTGGGAAAGCTTGCTGGCGCGGATCCCGGTCGTCAATTCGATCTACAACAGTGTCAAGCAGGTTTCGGACACCCTTTTTTCGTCGTCGGGCAACGCCTTCCGCAAGGCGCTGCTGATCGAGTACCCGCGCCGCGGCGCATGGACCATCGCCTTTCTCACTGGCCGCCCCGGCGGCGAGATGGAGCGGCATCTGGCTGGTGAGTACATCAGCGTCTACGTACCGACGACGCCGAATCCCACTTCGGGTTTTTTCCTCATGTTGCCTCGAAGCGAGGTCGTCGAACTCGATATGAGCGTTGACACGGCGCTCAAGTATGTCATCTCGATGGGCGTCGTGGCTCCGCAACCACGGCCAGACGTCGCCGGCATTGCCAGCGGCCTGACGATCAACCGCAACAGCTGAAACGGATCAGAGCATGCGAACACATTACTGTGGGCAAGTCGATGCACGGCTCATCGACCAGGAAGTCACCCTTTGCGGCTGGGCTCACCGGCGTCGCGACCATGGCGGCGTGATCTTCGTTGACCTGCGTGATCGCGCAGGCATTGCCCAGGTGGTCTGCGATCCCGACCGCGCGGAGATGTTCCGCACTGCCGAGTCCGTGCGCAACGAATTCTGCCTGCGCGTCCGGGGCCGCGTCCGCGCCCGGCCGCCCGGCACGGTGAATGCCAACATCGCGAGCGGCGAGATCGAGATCCTCTGCCACGAGATGGAGGTTCTCAACCCCTCGCTGACGCCACCGTTCCAGCTCGACGAAGAGAACCTGTCGGAGAACACTCGCCTCCTGCACCGCGTGATCGATCTGCGGCGGCCGCAGATGCAGACGAACATGCAGTTGCGTTACCGCACGGCGCGCGCCTTCCGACGCTTTCTCGACGATGCCGGCTTCATCGACATCGAGACGCCGATGCTGACCAGGAGCACGCCTGAAGGCGCCCGTGACTACTTGGTTCCGTCGCGGGTCCATCCCGGCCAGTTCTTCGCCTTGCCGCAATCGCCACAGCTCTTCAAGCAATTGCTGATGGTTGCCGGCTTCGACCGCTATTACCAGATCACCAAGTGCTTCCGCGATGAGGACCTGCGTGCCGACCGGCAGCCGGAGTTCACCCAGGTCGATATCGAGACCTCGTTCATGGACGAGGGCGAGATCATCGGGCTGATGGAGGAACTGATTCGCACGGTATTCGCCGAGGTGATGGCGGTGGAGTTGCCCAGGCCCTTCCCTCGCCTCAGTCACCACGAAGCGATGCTGCGTTACGGCTCCGACAAGCCGGACCTGCGGGTGACCCTCGAGCTGGTCGAGGTTTCGGACGTACTTCGGGATGTGCCGTTCAAGGTCTTCGCCAATGTCGCCAACAGTGAGGGCGGCCGCATCGCTGCGCTGCGGGTTCCCGGCGGCGCCAGCCTGACGCGTGGCGAGATCGACGCCTATACCCAGTTCGTCGGCATCTACGGCGCGCGTGGTCTCGCCTATATCAAGGTCAATGACGTCAGCCAGCTGAACGAGACCGGCTTGCAGTCGCCGATCGTCAAGAACCTGCACGCTGCCGCCCTGCAGGCCATCATCGAGCGCACCGGTGCCACCTCCGGTGATCTGATCTTCTTCGGCGCTGACCGGCGCAAGGTGGTCGACGATGCACTTGGCGCGCTGCGCGTCCGCATCGGTCACGAAAAGGGTTTCGTGAACGGAAACGCATGGGAGCCGGTGTGGATCGTCGACTTTCCGATGTTCGAGTACGATGACGAGGCGCGCCGCTGGAATGCCTGCCATCATCCGTTCACCAGCCCGAAGGACGAGCACCTCGGGCTGCTCGCCAGCGACCCGGGGCGTTGCCTCGCCAAGGCCTACGATCTGGCGCTCAACGGCTCGGAACTCGGTGGTGGCTCGGTCAGGATCCACCGCGCCGAGGTCCAGGAACAGGTGTTCAAGGCGCTTGGCATTGCCGACGACGAGGCTCAGTCCAAGTTCGGCTTCCTGCTTGCGGCCCTGCAGTACGGCGCGCCACCGCACGGCGGCTTGGCGTTCGGACTCGACCGCATCGTCACGATGATGGCCGGCGCCGAGTCGATCCGCGACGTCATTGCCTTCCCGAAGACGCAAAGGGCGCAATGCCTGCTCACCGATGCACCGAGCAGTGTCGATGAGAAACAGCTGCGGGAACTGCACATTCGTCTGCGCCAGAGGGTCGACACGCAGGTGGAGATCGGCAAGGCCTAGGTCGTGGCGATGGCGAGAATCCTGGCCGTCGTCCGGCTGCTCGTACTGGCGATCGCCGGCTGCTGTCTTGCCGGCACGGTGGCGGCGCGCGACAGTCGCGAGATGGGCAGCATCGCGCTTGGCGAACTGCCTCCCGAGGCCAGACACACCCTGCTGCTGATCCGTCAGGGCGGGCCCTTTCCCTACCCGCACAAGGATGGCAGCGTTTTCGGCAACTTCGAGAAGCGCCTGCCGCTGCAGCCGCGCGGCTACTATCGCGAGTACACGGTGCCGACGCCCGGCCGGCGTGATCGGGGGGCCCGGCGCATCATTGCCGGCGGCGGCCGCGGTGGTGACGTTGCCCGTTCCGGCGAGTACTACTATACTGCCGACCACTATCTCAGCTTCCGCAGGATACGCGAACAGCCATGAGCCTCGATGAGTTGCTCGCTGTCCTTGAAGACGCGAACGCCGCCGGCGTCTTCCAGCTGCCTGCGCATTGCCGTGAGGCGGTCGGGCGCGCCGCCGCAGAAGCCGGCTTTGCCTGCTTCGAAGTGAGTCTTGCCGACTGTTCGCGCCTCGACGAGGTGCTCGCCAGGCTTGGCGACGATCTCGACTTTCCGGGCTGGTACGGACACAACCTCGACGCACTCAAGGATTGTCTGACCGATCTTTCCTGGGTGGAGGCGGCCGGTTACGTGCTCTTCATCGACCATGCCGGGCCATTCCTCGTGCGCGAGCCCGAGGGCTTTGCCGTGCTCGGGGAGGTTCTTGCCGTGGCCGTCGCCGAGTGGCGGGCCCTGGGATATCCGATGTGGATCTTCTTCGATGCGCAGGCAACCGCGCTGGCTGTCTTCGCCGCGACGGGATGAGTCGCTTCAAGCGGCCGGTATCGGTGCTGGTCGTCATCCATACGGCCGACCTGCAGGTACTGCTGCTGGAGCGTGCCGCGCACCGCGGTTACTGGCAGTCGGTCACCGGCAGTCAGGAGGCCGGCGAGGAACTTCTGGCGACCGCCGTGCGGGAAGTCAACGAGGAGACGGGGATCGAGGCAGTGGCCGCAGAGCTGTGCGACTGGCGGTTGAGCAACCGCTACGAGATCTTCGCCGAGTGGCGGCACCGCTACGCACCCGGCGTGCGTTACAACACCGAGCACGTATACTCGCTGCAGAGGGTGGCGACCGACGCCGTGCGGTTGGCAGCCGGCGAACATCGGGCGTACTGCTGGCTGCCCTGGCGCGAAGCGGCAGAGCGTTGCTTCTCGTGGAGCAACCGCGAGGCGATCCTGATGTTGCCGGAGCGGCTGGCCGGGCGGTAGCCCTGACCCGCCGTTCCAGGCAAGCCCGCCAATAGCACTTCGAACAGCGCGCCGGAGCGCCGGCCATGAGGGGTAGCTCAAGACACCGGCAGGCTGCCTGTGCCACCACCATGCCACAGGTGAAGGGAGCGTCACATCGTGCGCAGCGCTTTTCACCGCCGCTCACGTCGGGCCGTGGCACCGGGGAATCACACACGGGCCAACAGACCGTCGGCGATCCACCTCTGCAGGAAGCCGACGGCGGTTACCGCCGGTTCGGTGTCACCCGATTCAGCAATCAGTTCGCAGCAGGCGGCAAAGGTGGCACCCTTGGCCACGGCTTCGAGGACGTGGGCTTCGAGGCCAGCCGCCGATCGCCAGTGGCACTCCAGCTGCGGGCGCCAGACGAGGAGCAGATGTGGCCCATGTGGCGGTTCTTCGCTGCTCGCGAGTGGGTCGGCATCGAGCGCCTTCCAGATCGGCTCGATCTGCCAGTCGAGCCGCAGCATCTGCAATGACGGCAGGAGAGAGAAACGATGCTGCGGCCAGTCCGCAGCGCGCAGTTCGGCGAGGTCGCCGACAGTGAGGGGTTCGCCGTCGGCGGCGTCGAAAGCCGCCCGCGTTGCCCAGTCCATGCGGGCCAGGTCGACCAGCGAGGGATGCGTCAGATGTTCGGCCGAGGAAGCGAGGAAGTCGGACAGGGCGTCACCGAACCATCGAATCGACCTGAAGCGCGACGGCTTGCTGGCGATGTAGGCGTTCGCCAGCGCAGCAAAGGCGTCATCCCCGAGCGCGCGCAGCAGGACCGGGTAGTTGTCCCGCAGGGCGGCGCTCAGGCGTGCGCGGTAGGCTTGCAGGTAGATGCCGAAGCCACCGTCGCCGGAGTCTTCGTCCGCGAAGAGGCCCGGCAGCGGATCACCGTCGAGGATCGCCTGCTGGCAGCGCTGCTGCTGCTCGCCGAGCGAGTTGGTGGCTCTCATGCGGCGCACCGCGTATCGCCGCTGGCGGTGCTGCTGACACGGCGCGCCCGGTCCAGTTCGGCCAGCAGGGACTCGAGTGGCGGGATGTCGTCGTCACGCTCGATCATCGTCGCCACCGGACCCAGGCGGCCGATGGTGTAGGCATAGAGATCCCACACGGCATCGCAGACCGCATGGTCGTGGGTATCGATCAGGTACGCGCCGTGGTCTTCGTGGCCGGCGAGGTGGATCTGGCGGATCGCTGCTGCCGGCATGGCGTCGATGAAGCTTTGCGCGACGAAGTCGTGGTTGACGCTGCTGACGTAGACGTTGTTCACGTCGAGCAGCAACTCGCAACCAGTCCGCCTGACCAACTCGGCGATGAACTCCCATTCGCTCATCTCGTCCGCGCGGAAGCGGACGTAGCTGGAGACATTCTCGAGGACCAGCGGCCGTCCGAGAAACTCCTGTACCTGCTGCACACGCGGCACGAGGTGCCGCAGGCAGGCCTCGGTGTAAGGCAGCGGCAACAGGTCGTGCAGGTTGAGTGAAGAGGTGCCGGTCCAGCACAGATGGTCGGATACCCAGGCTGGCTGAATCCGCTGCGTCAGGTCGCGCAACTGCTGCAGGTAAGGGCGGTCGAGGGGATCGCTGCTGCCGATCGACAGCGACTCGCCATGCATCACCATCGGATAGTCCCGACGGATGCGGTCGAGATGGTGGATCGGCTTGCCGCCAGCGACCAGATAGTTCTCCGAGATCACCTCGAGCCAGTCCACCCGTTGCGGGGTGGCGATGAAGTCGCGATAGTGCTCGCTGCGCAGGCCAATCCCGAAGCCGCAAACAGGTTCGTGCATCAGCTCTCCCTTCGCTGAGCTGCGGGCGCCGCCGGCGCTTCATCGCCGCCGGCGCCAATTGCGTGCCTTACTTGACGACCTTGCCGCCGGCGTCGGTGCATTCCTTGGCGCTGCCTTTGGTCACCCAGCCCTGACCCTTGCAGGAATTGGTTCCCTTGCACTCGCTCTTGGCGGTCTTGCACTCCGAGGAGCCCTTGCACGAGTTCACGCCCGCACAGCGCACCGTCGCCGCATCGGCGGCGTGGGCGATCGGTGCCAGCAGCGTCCCAGCGGCAAAGAGGGCTGCGGCAGCAGCGGCGATGGCGACACCAGACTTTTGATTTGACATGTGTTTCTCCTTTCGGTGGATGGGGTGGGTCAGACCCGGCCAGATCGCAACCGGTTAGCTGACAACCCTTAGACGCTGGAACCGAAGAATTACTTACATTTGCAGCAAGTTTTTTTGTCTGACCGACGGGTGCCCGTACGATCGGCCATGCGCGCAGCGGAACGACCCCGCCACGGGGGAAATGCGGATCCCGCGAACTCCCGCGGCGATTAGCAGTCTCAAGCGCCGAGTGCTAAAATGATGGTAACGCATGATTGCAGGAGGAATGACTCACATGAACCAGGCCCTGACCTTGCCGGTCGTTTCGGCAACTGGCAGCATCGATTCCTATATCCAGGCGGTGCGGCGCTTTCCGATGTTGAGCGCCGAGGAAGAGGTTTGCCTCGCCACCCGTTACCGTGAGGAAGACGACCTCGAGGCTGCCCGGCAACTGGTTCTCTCGCACCTGCGGCTTGTCGTGGCCGTGGCGCGTGGCTACTTGGGCTATGGACTGCCGCATGCGGACCTCATCCAGGAAGGCAATATCGGTCTGATGAAGGCGGTCAAGCGCTTCGATCCGGGGCACGGCGTGCGCTTGGTCTCCTTCGCCATTCACTGGATCAAGGCCGAGATCCACGAGTACATTCTGCGCAACTGGCGCATGGTCAAGGTCGCGACGACCAAGGCACAGCGCAAGCTGTTCTTCAACCTGCGCAGCCTCAAGGGCAGCAGCGATTCACTCAGCCAGCCGCATGTGGCCGACATCGCTCATCGCCTCAGCGTCAAGCCCGAGGAAGTGGTGGAAATGGACTCGCGCATGGCGGGGCACGATCTGGCGCTCGAGGGCGAGAGCAGCGAGGACGGCACGTTTGCGCCGATCGACTATCTCGCAGACCCGTCGAGCGAGCCCTTGCGAGTGCTCGAGGCGCGGGCGCGCGACCACCTGCAGCAGGATGGCCTGCAGACAGCGCTCGCCGGACTCGACCCGCGCAGCCGGCGAATCGTCGAGGCGCGCTGGCTGAACGATGAGCATACGGCGACGCTGCACGAGCTTGCCGCCGAGTTCGGGGTCTCCGCCGAACGCATCCGGCAGATCGAAGTCAAGGCGATGCAGAAGATGCGCAGCACCCTGGAGCCCATGGTCGCGGGTGTTCGCTAGGGGCGCGGCGAGCCGGCGTCAGTTGTCGCCGGCTTCCCCCCTTGGCGGCAGTTGAGCCCGCTGCCGCACGGCTTCCCGCACGACTACTTGCCGCGTGTCGCGGCATACTCGGCAACTGCGGCGATATCGGCATCGCTCAGGCGCGCCGCAATGTCGCGCATTACCCGGGCTTGGTCATTAGTCCGGCTGCCGTCCCTGTACGCCTTGAGCTGCGTCTCGAGATAGTTCGCATGCTGGCCGCCGATTGCCGGTGCCAACACGGTCGGAGCCCTGCTCATCAGCTTGCCCCAGTCCCGGTTTCCCTCACCCGATCTGCCGTGGCAGCCGATGCACGCCGGCACCACTTGCGGGCGGCCCTTGCCCTTGAAGAAGATCTGCTCTCCCTTGGCCAAGAGTTCCTTGTCGCTGACCTCGTTCGCCTTCATCGTCTGCTTGGCAAAGTAGGCGGCGATGTCGGCCAGGTCCGCTTCGGCGACCGCCTGCGCCTGTGGTGACATCTGCTCGTTCTTGCGCCGTCCGGATTTGAAGTCGTGCACCTGTTTGATGACATACTCGGGCAACTGACCAGCCAGCTTGGGCCAAGGGTCGGCCGGCGGCGGCAGCGCGATGCTGTTGCCATCAGCGCCGTGGCAGGCGGCGCAGACTTCCGCCTTGGCCTGGCCGAGATCAGCGTTCCCTGCGGCGAGCGCGGCGCCGGTTACCCCAAGAAACGCCACTCCGAGCATGGACGCAGTCTTGAACATGTTCCTTCCTTCCTCCCCACGGGGCAAAAACCAGACTTTGCGCGACGCCGTGCATTCTGTCATAATTCTGCGACAAATTGTCACAGTCCGGGTATTATGAACAGTCGTTGCCCGGCTGGCAACCGGGCTCGAGGAGCGCCCGCCGTCTCAACCAGGACCACGAAGGGAGGATTCGCGATGTCCCAGCACGACGCTGCCCACCACCATCCCGGCCATGCACACGCCCACTGGGAATACAGCATCTGGCCGGCGATCATCAGTATCGGCGTCCTCGCCTGGAGCCTGGCGTTCTGCTTCCAGTTCGTCTATCACATGCCCTTCGCGGCCCTGATCGCTTTCGGCCTCGGTTTGCCGATGATTCTGGGCGGTGTCGCCGGCTGGACCAACGAGGCGATCGGCAAGGGTGAGGGTCTGTCGTATGGGGCGATGGGCTGGTTCATCCTCGCCGAGGCGATGATCTTCTTGTCGTTCTTCGCGTACTACTGGTTCATGCGTCTTTCCGCCCCTTCATGGCCACCGGCGGGCACGCCGACGCTGCCGATCGTCTACCCGCTGGTGATGACGGTGATCCTCGTTACGTCCTCTGTCACCATCCACATGGCGGAAGAGGAAGCGATGCATCGTGGTGACCGCGGAACGGTTCTCAAGTGGTTGTTGCTGACCATGCTGCTCGGCTTCACCTTCCTTGGCATGTCGATCTACGAGTGGGGCCACCTGATCGCTGAAGGTTTCACCATTTCCACCAACAGCTTCGGGACGACCTTCTACTCGATCACCGGACTGCACGCATCGCACGTCATCGTCGGCCTGGCGATTTTCACCGCCGGGCTGTTTCCTGCCCTGAAAGGCACCATCCCAGCGGCGTTCTGGCGACCGGCCAGCCTCTACTGGCATTTCGTGGACATCATTTGGTTCTTCGTCGTTTCGCAGGTCTACTTCTGGTAATGGTGTCGGCATTGGCGTACGCAGTGGGCGAGCCAAGCCGCAACAGTTCGCCGGACACCTCCATCATGCGCATCGACGAACCGCAGTTCCTCGGCGCGCGGCTGGACGGTGCGGTCGCGTTCACCGACAGCGAGGGGCAGAGCTTCCTGTTGCGGCAAGTGTTCGGCAAGCCGCTGATCCTGTTGCTGTCCTACTACGGTTGCGACGGGACCTGTCCGACGATGAACAGGGAACTGGCGAAGGTGCTGGCGAAGGTCGACCGGTTCAGTCTGGGGACTGATTACCGCGTCCTGACCGTTTCCTTCGACAAGCGCGATTCGAGCCGCACGGCGGCCGAATTCCTGCGCCAGACGGGAGGAATCCCGGAGCAGTGGCATGCTGGCTGGCGGCACGCAGTCCTCGCTGGCGACGACGTTGAAGCCTTCGTCGCCAGCGTCGGTTTCCGTTTCTTCTGGTCGGATGCAGCGAAGGCCTTCCTGCATCCGAACGTGCTGGTCTTCGTCACACCCGAGGGCCGGGTCGCGCGCTACATTTACGGGACGCGGATGGACGCCACGACCATCGAGATGGCGCTGACCGAAGCCGACTGGGAACGCATCGCCAATTCGACGGCCGTCTTCGATATCGTCACTGGAGCGTGTTTCAGCTACAACTATGAAGAAGGCAGGTACCAACTGAATTACTCGCTGCTTGCGGGTGTGGGGTCCCTGATCCTGGGTCTCGCGCTGATGGGCCTGGGAGCATGGGGATATCGCAGGAGGATGGGGAGGTTGCATGAATAGGTTAGTCAAGCACTGGGCCGCGCTGGCCATGGTCGCAGTCAGCAGCGTTGCCATGGCGGCAAGTGGCGATGGGCAGGGCAGCGCGCAGGCGGCGGCGTCGGGGAAGATGCCGCTCGTTCAGTATCTGCAGAAGGGCGAAGCCCGGATCACCGACCCGGCCCCCGGGTGGGATTACCTCTGGAAAGAGGTGCTGATCGACATCACGGTCATCGGCATCCTCTTTGCGCTGATGACGGCCTATTTCATCTGGCGCTATCGACGGGTTCCAAGCGGACCACAGGTGGGCAGCGCGCCGAAGCTCTCGCCCGCGGCGGCGGTCGGCTGGGTGGTCATCCCGGCCTTCGTCTTCCTTGCCGACGACCTCTTCCTCGCTGCCAACGGCTGGGTGCTGTGGAACAAGTACCGCGACGTGCCGGCGGATCGTCTCGAGATCCACCTCGAGTCGGGGATGTACAGCTGGGACTACACTTATCCGAACGGCGTGCAGACGCAGAACGAGCTGATCGTTCCCGCCGGCAAGCCGATCCTGCTGCGCATGACGAGTCGCGACACGCTGCACAGCCATTTCATACCGGACTTCCGGGTGAAGGAGGACTCGATGCCGGGCCGCACGACCTTTCTCTGGTTCCTGCCGCGAGAGGCCGGCAAGGAACACATCGTGACCTGCGCCGAATACTGTGGTGTCATGCACTCGTACATGGCTGGTCGAGTGATCGTGAAGACGCCGGAAGAGTTCAAGCAATGGTATGAAGCGGGCGGGGCTGCTGCCAAGAAGAGTAGTTGAGTGACGGGAGGAAGTTGGACATGAACCTGAAGGAATGGATCTTCACCACCGACCACAAGCGCGTGGGCGTGCTTTATCTGATCGGCTCCATGGCTGCTTTCATCGTTGCCGGCATCATGGCGATGTTGATGCGGATCGAGTTGTCGACACTGGGGCCGACGATCACCAGCAATCCGTCGAGCTACAACGTCTGGCTCTACGCGCACGGTGCGGTGATGATCCTTGGCTTCCAGATTCCGGCGTTGACCGGATTCTTCGCCAACTATTGCATTCCGCTGATGATCGGGGCCAAGGATGTCGCGTTTCCCCGCGTCAATGCCCTGTCGGTGTGGTTGTTCTACGTCGGCATCATTCTCGCACTGCTAACCTTCTTCATCCCGGATCCGCCGGACGTCATGTGGACCGGCTATCCGCCCTACTCGACGATCACCGCCGGCAACACCGCGCTCTATTCCTTCACGGTGCTGATTCTCGGCTTCGCGTCGATCATCGGTGGCGTCAACTTCCTGACCACCATCGCCTACATGCGCGCACCGGGGCTGACCTGGAACAAGCTCAACATCTTCGTCTGGTGCACCCTCGGTGCCTTCGTTCTGCAGCTCATCTTCGTTCCCGTTCTGGGGACGGCGGTGACGCTGATCAGCATGGACAAATATCTTGGAACAGCCTTCTTCGACCCGACGCGCGGTGGCGACGTCCTCACTTACCAGAACCTCTTCTGGTTCTATTCGCACCCGGCTGTCTACGTCATCTTCCTGCCCTTCTTTGGCGTCCTGTTCGAGATCGTCGCCACCTTCGCCAAGAACCGGGTGTTCAACTACCACGCGGTGGTCTATGGCGGCATCGGCGGCATCATCCTGCTGTCAGGCGTCGTATGGGTCCACCACCTGTACGTGTCCGGCATGATCGACTGGATCCGCATCGGCCAGATGGTCACCACGCTGATGATCTCGGTGCCTGTCGGCCTGATGCTGATCGGCCTGGTGGGAACGCTGTACAAGGGGTCGATCACCTTCGAGACGCCGATGCTCTACGCGCTGGGCGTGCTGTTCCTCTTCCTGATCGGCGGCCTGACCGGGATCCCTCTGGCGCTGCCCTCGCTGACGCTGCACCTGTCCGAAACCTACTACGTGGTCGGACACTTCCACTACGTCATGGCGGTTGCCGGAACCTTCTCGATCTTCGCCGGCGTCTATTACTGGTTTCCCAAGATCACCGGCCGCATGTACAACGAGTTCTGGGGCAAACTGGGTTTCTGGATCACCTTTGTCGGTACCAACATCGTCTTCTGGACGATGATGGACATCGGCGTCAAGGGAATGCCACGTCGCTACTATGACTATTCGCACTTTTCGCAGTTCGAGCATGCGCATCAGCTGATGACCCTTGGTGCAGCCATTGTTGGTGTCGGCTTTGCCATCGCCCTGGTGAACTGGATCGTCGGTGCCATGAAGGGCCCTCCGGCCGGCGATAATCCATGGCAGTCGATGTCGCTCGAATGGACAACGGTGTCGCCGCCGCCGCATGGCAACTGGCCGTCGCCGCCGAGCGTCAGCGCGGAATGGACGCCGTACGCCTACGACAGGCGCTGACTTGCGCGCGTGGATCGGGCGCCTGCGGGCGCCCTTTTTCTTGCCATCGTCGCCGGGTCGCCCGGGATGAGCAGGCGCTTCTGGTTGGCCATCGCGGCAGCCGGGTTCCTCCTCGTGCTGCTTGCTGCGAGCCTCATCTGGCGGGCACTGGTGGTCGAGCGCGCGGCGTCCCTGGACCCGACGCAGATGCGTCTGCAGTCAGCCACGTTGCTCGATGACGATCGGCCGCTGCCCGCCTTCGAACTCGTTCGTGAAGGCGGCCACTTTGCCAACCGCGATCTCATCGGTCGGTGGACGCTGCTGTTCTTTGGCTACACCTTTTGCCCGGACATCTGTCCGACCGCCCTCGCCCTGCTGAAGGAGCTCAAGAGCAGGCTTAGCGAACGGGCGCTGCTCGTGCCGCAGGTACTCATGGTTTCGGTGGATCCGCGTGATGACCCGCAGACGCTGCGTCGCTACACGGGCACCTTCGATCCGGATTTCATTGGCGCCACTGCTGACGACGCCGGATTGGCGCCTCTGGTGCAGCATCTCGGCGTCTACTATTTGCGACACGACAAGGACGGAAAGACGGACTACGCGGTGGACCATTCGGCGGCGATCTACCTGATCGATCCGCGCGGGCGGCTGAAGGCCGTTTTTCCGGCACCGCAGAGCTTGCCGGTGATGTTGCAGGATTACCTGGCACTGGTGCCGTGAAGGCGGGTAAGGAAGTGCCGAGGATCAGGCCGAGATGCTGCTCGGCGCCAGCGCGCCAACGACGCGAATGATTGACCATCTCGATTGCATGAAAGCCCATGAAAGCCACGACCTTTTTCCGCTTGCAACCGACTCTTCGCCGTCTGGGCGCCTTCGTCGCTCTGACCAAGCCGCGTGTGGTTTCGCTGATCGTGTTTTGTGCCGTCATCGGCATGTTCCTGGCCTCGCCGGGGCCAGTGCCGATGCCGGTGCTGGTCTTCGCGACGGTCGGTATCGCTTTCGTCGCCGGTGCCGCAGCGGCCGTCAACTGCCTCGTCGAGGAGCACATCGACGCGCGCATGGCGCGTACGCGGGCACGCCCGCTGCCGCTTGGCGAGGTCAGCGCCTTCGAGACCTTCTTCTTCTCCGGTATCCTGGGCGGGGCGGGGTTGTCGCTTCTTTACCGTTTGGTCAATCCGGTGACGATGTGGCTGACCCTCGTCACCTTCGTCGGCTATGCGGTGGTCTACACGCTTTACCTGAAGCCGCGGACCTCGCAAAACATCGTCATCGGCGGTGCGGCCGGAGCAATGCCGCCGGTTCTCGGCTGGTCTGCCGTGACCGGGCAGGCACCGGTCGAAGCGTGGCTGCTGTTCCTGATCATCTTCGTGTGGACACCACCTCACTTCTGGTCGCTGGCGCTCTACCGTGCCCGCGAGTACGAGGCGGCGGGGCTGCCGATGCTGCCGGTGACCCACGGTGCGGCCTACACCCGCCGCCACGTCTTCCTCTACACGGTCGCCCTGAGCGGCGTGACGCTGCTTCCCTACGCCATCGGGATGAGCGGCCCGCTCTACCTGGCGGCCGCCATCGTGCTCGACGGGATCTTTCTGGCCCATGCCTGGATCATCTGGCGCGACTACTCCGACCTGGCGGCACGCAAGACCTTCCGTTGGTCGATCATCTACCTCGCCCTGCTCTTTGCTGCCTTGCTCATCGATCACGCGTTCGGATTGCGCTAGCGTCATCGCCGCCAAGCCGCGGCAGCAAAGCGCTCAGGCCGGTGCCGGCTTGCCGGCGAGGCCGGCAAGCAGCTTGTCGTGCAGGCCGCCGAAGCCACCGTTGCTCATTACCAGGATCTGGTCTTCCGGCCTGCTCGCCGCGCAGATTCGCTGAACCAGACACGCGAGATCGTCCTCGACATGCAGGCCCTCGCCAAGCGGCGCAAGGGTTTCGCCGGCATTCCAGCCGAGTCCTGCGCTGTAACAGAACACCAGGTCCGCTTCCCGCAGGCTGCCCGGCAACAGGTCCTTCATCACCCCCAGTTTCATGGTGTTCGAGCGTGGCTCGATGACCGCCAGAATGCGCCGTTTGCCGACCTTGTCGCGCAGGCCCTTGATGGTCGTCGCGATGGCCGTCGGGTGGTGGGCGAAATCGTCGAACACCGTTACGCCGTTTGCCGTGCCGCGGACCTCGAGACGACGTTTGACGTTGCTGAAGCCGTGCAGGGACTGCAGCCCGCGCGTCAGCGGGACACCGACGTGACGCGCGGCGAGCAGGGCGGCGACGGCGTTGCTGCGATTGTGTTCCCCGCTCAGATTCCAGGTCGTACTGCCGATCAACTCGCCAGCCTGCAGCAGATGCAGGCTGCCGTCACCGTCACTGCCCTCCGCGTACCAGCCGACGGGGTCGTTGAAACGCTCGACCGGTGTCCAGCAGCCGCGGGCCAGCACCCGCGAGACACCGGTTTCGGCGGCGTTCGCGACGATCAGGCCGGAGCGTGGCAGGGTGCGAACGAAATGGTGGAACTGGGTCTCGATCGCTGCCAGATCGGCGAAAATGTCGGCGTGGTCGAACTCCAGGTTGTTCAGGATGGTGGTCCGCGGGTGATAGTGCACGAACTTCGAGCGTTTGTCGCAGAACGCGGTATCGTACTCGTCGGCCTCGATGACGAAGAAAGGCGACCTTCTGAGCTCCCCGGGCAGACGTGCCGAAACGCCGAAGTTCAACGGTACGCCGCCGATCAGGAAGCCCGGGCTGAGGCCGGCTTCCTGCAGGATCCAGGCGAGCATGGCGGCCGTCGTCGTCTTGCCATGTGTGCCGGCGACTGCAAGGACCCAGCGCTGCCGCAGCACGTACTCGGCCAGCCACTGCGGGCCGGAGACGAAGGGCAGATTGCGGTCCAGGATTTCCTCCAGCAGCGGGTTGCCGCGCGAAATCGCGTTGCCGACCACGTAGCAATCGGGATCGATTGCCGTCTGCGCGGCGTCGTAGCCCTCTATCACTTCGATCTCGGCGGCCGCCAGTTGGTCGCTCATCGGCGGATAGACGCCGCTGTCGCAACCGGTCACATGATGTCCGGCAGCCCGCGCCAGTTGCGCGACACCCGCCATGAAGGTGCCGCAGATGCCGAGGATGTGGATGTGCATGTCGCGAATCCTAGTAGAATCAGCTGCCGAAGGCGCGATTGTAACCTTGCCCGCTGGCTCTGGGGCCGGGAAGGGCCCGACCATCGGGCAAAGCGCCACGCTTCGGGAGCCGTCGATGAACAACAGTCAGGATCGGCAGCGCAGCGCGCCGTTGCGCACTCAGCTTGCTGCCCTCGCAGCGCGCCTGCTGGCCGAGGACGGCATCAGCGACATCGCCCGCGCCAAGCGCAAGGCGGCGCGTCAACTCGGGCTGCCGCAGAACGCTGCCCTTCCTGACGACGCCGAGGTCGAGGCGGCGTTGCGGGCGCACCAGCGGTTGTTCCACGAAGAGGAGCAGCAAGCGCGGCAGCAGCAGCTTCTCGCCATCGCCGCGCGCCTGATGACCGTGATGCAACGCTTCAATCCTTATCTCACCGGGGCGGTACTCGACGGTACCGCCGGGCGCTATGCCGAGATCGACATCCAGCTCTTCGCCGACAGTGCCAAGGACGTCGAGATCTTCCTGCTCAACGAGAAGCTCTGTTTTCGCCACAGCACGCCACGCACCGAACGAGCGGAGGCCGTCCTCACCCTGGTCGCCGACGAGGCGACCGTCAACATGGTGATCTATCCGCGGACTGAAGAACGTGTGAGCTTTCGCACGCGTGACGGCAGGCCGCGCACACGGGCACGTCTCGCGACGGTTCGCCGGTTGCTCGCCGAGGCCTCGGCTGTCAGCCGCTGACCCGCGCAACAACCCGTCTGCGTCTCTTCCGGCGCCGCCCTCAGGTGGCTGCAACCGTCGTTGGTGCGGTGCCGCACGAACCGCGTGCGGCCAAGGTTCTGCTGGACAAAATGCTGCCATTTGCGGCAAACTCGCGCCCATGAAGAAGCAAAAGGACCCGTCGTCGACCGCCGGCCAGCCGCCGGAAGCGCCGCGTCTGCTGGTCCTGCATGGCCCAAATCTGAACCTCCTCGGTACCCGTGAACCAACCCATTACGGCTTGACGACCCTCGCCGAGATCAACATGGCGTTGGCGCATCGTGCGGCTGCCGCCGGCGTTCACCTGGAGGCCTTCCAGAGCAACCATGAAGGTGCCCTGATCGAACGTGTGCACGCGGCGCGGCAGCAGGGCATCCGCTACCTGATCGTCAATCCCGCCGGGTACACCCACACCAGCGTCGCGCTGCGCGACGCCCTCGCCGGTACCGGCCTGCCCTTCGTCGAAGTGCACCTGTCGAACGTGCATGCGCGCGAGCCATTTCGTCATCACTCGTATTTCTCCGACCTGGCGATCGGGGTCATCAGCGGCTTGGGCAGCGAGGGCTACCTGTTGGCGCTCGAGTATCTGTTGCGCCAGATGGCGGCCGAGTGAGCACTTTGTTTACGTCACGTCGCGGTCACCTCTCGGGCGGCTGCATGGTCCTGACCGCAAGAAGGGCAATCATCTGGAGCAAGTGAATGGATCTGCGGAAACTGAAGAAACTCATCGATCTGGTCGAGGAGTCAAGCATCACCGAACTCGAGATCAACGATGCCGAGGAGAAGGTTCGCATCGTCAAGCACGGCGGCATGGTCTCCCATCACTATGCCATGTCGCCGCTCGGGTCGGTGCCGGTGACCGCCGCTCCGGCCACGCCGGTGGCAGCGGTGGTGGCGCCGGCCGAACCGGAACTGCCTGAAGGCGACGCCGTCAAGGCTCCGATGGTCGGCACCTTCTATCGGGCTCCAAGCCCGGGCGCCGAGCCCTACGTCGAAGTCGGCAGCACTGTCAAGGCGGGCGACACCCTGTGCATCATCGAAGCCATGAAGCTGCTCAATGAGATCGAAGCCGAGCGCTCGGGCACCGTCAAAGCCATTCTGGTCGAGAACGGTCAGCCGGTCGAATTCGGTGAAGCGCTCTTCATCGTCGGCTAGGAGATACTTTCACCATGTTCGGGAAAGTCCTCATCGCCAACCGCGGGGAGATCGCCCTGCGCATTCAGCGCGCCTGCCGCGAGCTCGGCATCAAGACCGTTGTCGTGCATTCGGAAGCAGACCGCGAAGCGAAGTACGTCCGGCTGGCCGATGAATCCGTCTGCATCGGCCCGGCGCCCTCGGCACAGAGCTACCTCAACGTGCCGGCAATCATTTCGGCAGCCGAGGTCACGGATGCGCAGGCGATCCACCCGGGTTACGGTTTCCTGTCTGAGAATGCCGACTTCGCCGAGCGCGTCGAGTCGTCGGGTTTCGTCTTCATCGGGCCGCGGCCGGAGACCATCAGGCTGATGGGGGACAAGGTCACCGCCAAGGAGGCCATGCGGATCACCGGCGTGCCCTGCGTGCCGGGATCGGAGGGGGTTCTCCCCGAGGATCCGCGCGACATTGCGCTGCTCGCCAGGGCGGTCGGCTACCCGGTGATCATCAAGGCGGCTGGTGGTGGCGGTGGCCGCGGGATGCGGGTCGTGCATACCGAGGCGGCTCTGATCAACGCCGTCAACATGACGCGGACCGAGGCCCAGAGCTTCTTCGGCAATCCGCAGGTGTACCTCGAGAAATACCTCGAGAATCCAAGGCACGTCGAGATCCAGGTGCTTGCCGACAGCTTCCGCAACGCCGTCTATCTCGGCGAGCGCGACTGCTCGATGCAGCGCCGTCACCAGAAGATCATCGAGGAGGCTCCGGCTCCCGGTATCCCCACCCGCCACATCGTCCGCATCGGCGAGCGCTGCGCCGAGGCTTGCCGCCGGCTCAACTACCGCGGTGCCGGCACCTTCGAGTTCCTGTTCGAGAACAACGAGTTCTATTTCATCGAGATGAACACGCGCATCCAGGTCGAGCATCCGGTGACCGAGTCGATCACCGGCGTCGATCTCGTCGCCGAGCAGATTCGCATCGCCGCCGGCGAGAAGCTGCGTTTTCGCCAGCGCGACCTGACTTTCCGCGGCCACGCAATCGAATGCCGCATCAACGCCGAGGATCCCTTCAACTTCCTTCCCTCGCCCGGAAAGGTCAGTTTCTACCACCCCCCAGGCGGCCCCGGCATTCGTGTCGACTCGCACATCTATCACGGCTACACCATCCCATCGCATTACGACTCGATGGTTGCCAAGGTGATTGCCCACGGCGACAGCCGCGACCAGGCGCTGCGTCGCATGCGTACCGCGCTGTCGGAAATGAGCATCGACGGTATCAAGACCAACATCGCCCTGCATCAGGAACTGCTGCAGGATTCCCGTTTCATCGAGGGCGGCACCAGCATCCACTATCTCGAGCAGTGGCTGGCTGCCAAGGGTGAGGTCAAGAAGGGCGGCTGACCAGCGCCGATGACCGATGGCCTGGCTATCCCTGAGCATCCGCACCGATTGCCTGCACGCCGAGCGGCTTGCCGATGCCTTGCTCGAAGCCGGGGCCCTCGCCGCCAGCATCGAGGACGCGGATGCCGGTACGGCCGACGAGCAACCGCAGTTTGGCGAGCCTGGCTCCATCAGTCGTCCGGGGTGGCAGCGCTCGCTGGTCGTTGCCCTGCTGCAACCGGAAGCCGATGCCCGTGAACTCCTCTTGTGCTGCAGCGTGCAGGCTGGCCTCGCCGAGTTGCCTCCGTACAGCCTGGAAGAAGTGCCCGAGCAGGACTGGGTGCGACTGACGCAATCCCAGTTCGAACCGATACGCGTTGCACAGCGCCTGTGGATCGTTCCTTCCTGGCACACCGCTCCCGATCCCGGGGCAATCGTCCTCGTGCTTGACCCCGGGATGGCATTCGGGACCGGTTCCCACCCGACGACGCGGCTCTGTCTCGAGTGGCTCGAGCGATCCGTCGGTCCGGGCGTGTCTGTGCTCGACTATGGCTGCGGCTCCGGAGTTCTGGCCATCGCTGCCGGCCGACTCGGTGCGAGCGAGATCGTCGGCGTCGACATCGAGCCGCAGGCGGTCGTCGTTGCCCGGACCAACGCCGAGGTCAACGGGGTCGCTGCCCGCTTCCAGGAATCGGCCGATCGACTGAGTGGCCAGTTCGACATCGTCGTCGCCAACATTCTTGCCAATCCGCTGCGGGTTCTGGCGCCGGCTCTCTGTGGCCACCTCCGTATAGGCGGAATGTTGGCACTGTCCGGAATCCTCGTCGAACAGGCCGATGAACTGATCGCTGCCTACAAGCCCCATCTGACGCTGACGGTAGTCGGCACGCGTGATGGCTGGGTCTGCCTGGCCGGCAGCAGGAAGTAGCCATGCGCACCTGCTGCCCGACCTGCCAGACCGTATTTCGCGTCACTCCGGAGCAGCTTCGGTTGCGGGCCGGCAAGGTTCGCTGCGGTCAGTGCAGGGCCGTCTTCAACGCCATCGAGAACCTCGTCGATGGCGAAAGCAATGCGTCATCGCCGACAGCGCCGGCGCAGGCGACGCCCGCAGTCACCGTGGCGCCATCGGCTGCACGCGCCAGCGCTCGCACGGAGCCGGCGCCGAGCCTCGCCGGTGCGGCGCCGGTAACCCCAGTCGTCGCCGGTTTTTCGGCCGCCGCGGGGGCGACCGACCACGCCGCCGCGCCGTCGCCGCCCGCGCCAAGTACTGACGAGCCGGCCCTGGCGGGGGACGAATCACGCTCTGCCGAGCGTCAGCTGCCGGATGCCACGACCGGCGATCGTTCGCCAGCTGGCAATGGCGAGGGCCTGCCGGGGTCGTCGCAATGGCTGACTGAGATGCCCGGGGCGCCAGTGTCGGCGGAGCGCAGCGTGCGCACGACCTTCGTCGTCGCGGCCGTCCTCCTCGCCAGCCTCCTGATTGGACAGATCGCCTTCCACCTGCGTGGCAGCATCGCCATCAGCATTCCGGTTCTGCGGCCGGCGCTCAAGGCGCTGAGTGCGGTCTTCGGCAGCGAGATCCCGTTGCCGCGCCAGGCGGCGCTGGTCAGCATCGAGAGTTCGGACTTGCAGGCAGATCCGGGGCGCGACAAGCGTCTCGTTCTGCAAGCCACGTTGCGCAACCGGGCAGCCTGGGCGCAGGCCTACCCCGCCCTCGAGCTGACGCTCACCGATACGCGTGACAAGGTCGTCGCACGGCGTGTTCTGCTGCCAGAGGAGTACCTTCCACCGGCCGCGATAGAGGACGGCTCCTTCGCGCCAAACGCCGAGATCGAGGTCAAATTGTGGCTGGACGCACAGCAGGTCGAGGCAGCGGGCTACCGGCTGTACGTCTTCTACCCGTAAGGCATGCTGCAGGAATCGTCGCAATCCGGCCGAGATGCCTGGCGGTAAAAGACCCCTGAGCGGGACACTTGGCCGCGACGCCAGGACCCTGTGAACGTCGGTGTTATACTCGCATCCACCCCGCATCCTCCGACCGACACCAGATCCCATGTCCACACTCATCTGCGGCTCCATCGCCTTCGACAACATCATGGTCTTCCATGATCGCTTCAAGAATCACATCCTGCCGGAGCAGATCCACATCCTGAACGTCGCTTTCCTCGTACCCGAGATGCGGCGGGAGTTCGGTGGCTGCGCCGGCAACATCGCCTACAACCTCAGGTTGCTCGGTGGTGATCCGTTGATCATGGCCACTGTTGGCGACGACGCCGATCCCTATCTCGTTCGTCTCGACGACCACGGCGTCCCGCGCACCCATGTGCGCCGGATTACCGGCAGTTATACGGCACAGGCCTTCATCACCACCGATCTCGACGACAACCAGATCACGGCCTTTCACCCCGGGGCGATGAGCTACTCGCACCTGAACCGGGTTGCCGACGTGCACGGGGCCACCCTGGCGATCGTCGCACCCGATGGGCGTGACGGCATGCTGCAGCATGCCCGTGACCTGGCGGCGGCGGCCGTTCCGTTCGTCTTCGATCCGGGACAGGGGCTGCCGATGTTCTCCGGTGACGAGTTGACGGAGTTCATGCGCCTTGCCACCTATGCGTGCTTCAACGACTATGAAGCGAAGCTTCTTTGCGATCGTACGGGGCGCTCGCTCGAGGAACTCGCCACCATGGTCGAGGCGCTGATCGTGACGCGCGGCGGGGCCGGTTCCCACATTCATGTCGGGGGTCTTTGCATGGACATCCCCTGTGTTGCGGCTGTGGCCGTCGTCGATCCGACGGGCTGCGGCGACGCCTATCGCTCGGGCCTGCTTTACGGCATCGCAGCTGGTTGGGACTGGGAGAAGACCGGGCGCCTGGCGGCGGTCATGGGTGCGATCAAGATTGGCCATCGTGGTGGGCAGAACCACCGCCCACAGCGCAGCGAGATCGCCGAGCTCTATGGCAGAGCCTTTGGCAGCGCTCCCTGGTAGGCGCTCAGTCTGGTGCGGACGGGCGCGCGGCAGGGCTGGCGCCGCACCGTGCGGCCTGGTGGTGCGTCGCCGGTAACGCCACGCCCGAGGCAGACGCATGACTGGCTACCCGGCGACGCCAAGGAGCGGTCGGGATCAGCCGCTGGCCGTCCTGTTTGCCGCCGGCTTGCATTCATTGGCCAGCGGACGCCCGCTGTGAACATCCATCAGCACGCTTTTCCACGGCAGGTCGATCCACAGCAGACCGTTCTGCCGGTCCTCGTAACGCGGCAGTCCGGACGAGGAAGCCTGCCGTTGCAGGGTATGCCGCTTGCCCTCCCAGCGCAGTGCGATTGCCCGGTCATCGCGCCCGTGCCGCTCCACCTCGACGCTCTGTCCCAAGTCGCAGCGATAGGTCCCGCTGGCGAGCCGGAAGTCGAGCTGTTTGCGTTCCGACCGTGGGCGAGACTCCTTCCTGTCGCTGCTTTCCTGCGACGACTGCGTACTGCTCGTCGCGCAGCCGCCGAGCAGCAGGGCAAGCAAGGGCAATGAACTGCGCACAAACCACAGCATCGGCATGGTCCTCCACTCTGTCGCGAAGAACGATACCACGTCTCGCCGCTGGCTGACCAGATCACTGGCGCGTATGGCGGCTGCCACTGGCTTGCTGGGCACGGCCTGCGGTGCCGGTCCGTTCTTGCCACCCACCCGCCCGGCCATGACGCGCCTCGCGTCTGTCCGGGCCTGTCAGCCGGGGCGGCGCCGATGAGTCCTGACGATCACCCCGGTTTCCGTCCATTGACCGGCTGCTACGAACCGTCGGGAATCTTCCAGCTGGATGACGGCCGCTTCATCGTCGTCGAGGACGAGGAACAATGGCCGCTGAGCCTGCTGCAGCTCGATGCCCATGGTCCGGTTGACTGCACCCGGCTGCGCCTGCCGGCCACCGCCGGTGACGATGGGGATCGCTGGCGGTTCGACGATCTCGAGGCGGTCACGGGTGACCATGCGGGGTGCGTCTACGCCATCACCTCGCATTCGCGGAGCAAGGCGGGTGACGCGAGGGCGGCAAGGGAAAAGCTGTTGCGCTTTCGCGTGGCGGCTGGCGAGATGATCGAAGCGCGGGTGGTGGTCGATCTGAAGCAGGCGCTGACGGCTGCACACCCCCTGCTGGCCGCGGCCGGCGATATCCGCCGAGTGAAGAAGGACGGTGGCCTGAACATCGAAGGACTCGCGATGCGGCCGGATCGGCGCGTGCTGATGCTGGGTTTTCGCAGTCCGTTGTTCGACGGGCGGGCGATCATCGCCTGCATCGACAATCCGGACGCCATGTTCGACGCCGGACGGCAGCCGCAGATTGCCAACCAGCTGTTCAGCCTCGACCTGCATGGACAGGGCATCCGCGCCGTGGCGCATGTGCCGGTACTCGATGGTTACCTCGTCGTCGCGGGTCCCGTTGGCCGTGAGCCGACGCCTTTTGCCCTCTGGTTCTGGCGCGGTGGGCAGCAGGATCCGCCGCAGCGCGTGAGCGTGCGCGGGCTGCGGGGACTCGGACACGCCGAGGGGGTGGCTTCGGCGCAGATCGGCGGTCGCCAATGGGTCATTCTCGTCAGCGACGACGGCAGCCGGGCGGACGGGCGCTGTGCGAACTACCTGCTTCTTGATCCGCGGCAGCTGCAGATCGGACACGGATGATTGTCGCGAAGTGCCGCGGCAGCGGCAGGTCCGCAGGGGAATCGCCGCCCGCAGCACGCGCCCTTGCGCTAGTATTCACACTACCCTTTTCCGGAGACCATCAGGCATGTCCTCCCTCTTCAGTCCGCTCAGGCTCGGCGCCCTGAGCGTCGCCAACCGCATCTTCATGGCGCCGCTGACACGCTGTCGGGCGGACGCCGAGCACGTCCCGACGGCATTGATGGCAGAGTACTATGCGCAGCGAGCGAGCGCCGGGCTGCTGATTGCCGAGGCGACCATGGCAATGGAAGGAAACTCGTCGTTCTGGACAGAACCCGGAATTCACTCGCCGGCCCAGATTGCCGGCTGGCGGCGCGTCACCGACGCGGTGCACGCGGCCGGCGGCCTGATCTTTCTCCAGATCTGGCATGGCGGGCGTGCCTGCCACCCGTTGCTCAATGGCGGTGTCCAGCCAGTGGCGCCGAGCGCGATCCCGATCACCGGCGACGAGGTGCACACGCCGGAGGGAAAGAAGCCATACGTCGTGCCGCGTGAGCTGCGCGACGATGAAATGCCGTTGATCGTCGCCGGCTTCCGACAAGCTGCCGCCAACGCGCGCGCGGCCGGCTTCGATGGCGTCGAGGTGCACGCCGCCAACGGCTACCTTCTCGACGAGTTCCTGCGTGACGGTGCCAACAAGCGTACAGGTCCCTATGGTGGCCCGTTCGCCAATCGTGCGCGACTGCTCTGTGAAGTGCTTGCGGAAGTCTGCGCCGTGTGGAGCAGCGATCGCGTCGGCGTGCGCCTGTCGCCGCTCAACAGCTACAACAGCATGGTCGACAGCGACCCGATCGGGCTTGCTTCGTGGCTCGCCAGCCGGTTGAACGACTTCGACCTCGCTTATCTGCACCTCATGCGCGGTGACTTCTTCCAGCAGCAGAGCGGCGATGTGCTGACGCCGGTGCGGGCCAACTACAGAGGCACGCTGATCGGCAACATGGGCTACACGGCGGACGAAGCGGAGCGGGCCATCGGCGCCGGCCAAGTCGACGCCGTAGCCTTTGGTACCGCGTTCCTCGCCAATCCTGATCTGCCCGCTCGAATCAGGTCGGGTGCGCCGCTGAACCCGCCCAATCCGGCGACCTTCTACACGCCCGGTGCGGCCGGCTACACGGATTACCCGGTCTGGGTTCCCGGTTGATCGTCAAGTCCGAGCGGGGTGACGCACCGTTTCAGCAGTCGCGACGCCGTCGCCCCGAGGGTGTCGCCAGCGGCCGCCGCCGCCCACGTCATTCAACCACAACCTCGGGGCCGCTGGTCAGGCAGGAGAAGAGTCATGAAAGACATGGTCTGGGACAGGATACTGAGTGTCGGGGTCGACGAGATCGATGACGATCACCGCAAGCTGGTGAGTATTTTCAACATCCTCAATCACGCCGTGCTCGACGGAGAGTCACCGCGCTATGTTGCGGCGGTATTGGCAGAGCTGATCAACTGTACGGTCTGGCACTTCAGCCATGAAGAGCGGCTGATGCTGAAACATCGTTACGACGCAATGGACGAGCACCAGGCGGAGCATCAGGAACTGATCAAGAGCGCTCAGGATCTGCAGCAAGTGCTCCTGCGCGGCGACAAGCCGATGGTGGATGAGCACATTGAATTTCTCGAGCACTGGTTGACCGAGCACATACTCACCGCCGACTTGCGGCTGGGTTCCTACCTTTCCCAGGTTGTCTAGGCGGTAACGGACGAGGGCCTGCCGCGGCAGTGGCAACGGCAGCAGGAGCATCACCAGAGACCGCAGACCAGAGGACAGGGCACTTACCCAGCCGTCCCACTGCTCGCCCGTGTTGCCGCCAGCCCTCATCAGGCCTGCCGCCGGCGTACCGTCTGGCACGCCGGCGAGCGCCATCAACTGTGCCGGCAGCGGCGCGTTCGGCGTCAGCACCCCACAGTAACGATGCCCGCGCTGGCGTCGAGCGAGAAGCCGCCGCCGTGCTCCCAACTCGCCATCGTCTCGGCGCCTTCCGGATCAAGCACACTGCGGCGCTTCAGCACGCGCAGCAGACAACGGCGGATCTGGGTCCAGACTTCTTAGAGTAACTTCTGGACGGGGCCACTCCTTGAGTGAAACGTCGCTGATCCCGACGCGTCCGCCGCGAAGACGCCCGCGATGACGAGGCAGTGGGTGTGTTCATGCCTCCTCCCTCGAACCAATCGGCATTTGGCAAGGAAACCAAACGCGTCGAAGAGAGACCCGCCGGGAGATGGAGCAACTGGGTTTCCGAACTCTCGTCGGCTACATGCCGCCGGAAGCCGATGGCGAGCCAGCCGGGGAAGTCGATGTCCTTGCATCACGTGACGGTCATCTCTTCATCTTCTAGATCAAATCCGGCCAAATGCGCCAGGCACTGGAGGCGGCATGACATCATCGACCCACAACGCTGCGCAAGGCAGGAAAGCAACTGGAGCGGGAACTCGCTACGCTGGTTGACGTTTTCCCTGGTGATGGCATCCAATCCTCGAAAATCGCCTGTTGTCATTGCTACTTGCAAGGCTCAACCCGCCACATCCGTATATGCTGATTTGTGCGGATGGGGCTGCTGCCACCGAATCGATCGAAGTTCTGCAGGCGGAAACAGCTGTCGCTCGCCGCCAGTGCCGTGAGCACCCGCTCATGGCCGGAACCGCAATTCTGCTCTGGAGCTCAGGAGCTGACCCTCGCGGAAGATGGAGCCGGCGCAAAGGACCGCTACCTGGTCGGGTTGCCAATTCACGCGTCCGGCCAGCAGCCGCCTATCACGACCGGCAGTTTCTCGGCGGGCGAACATCGACGCTGCGATGCCGGAGCAGCCGGTGATTGAGAAGGTCTTCATGCACTTGGGGCTGGAACCGCAGGCGCCGCCCAAGGCGCCGGCACGCAAGTCGGTGCCCCGTCGCGCGGGCTGAGCCGCACCCGCTGTCAAGACGCACGCCTCCACGGTCGCCACGGATTTCCGGGGCGAAATTCGAGATTGACGCCCCTTGATGAAGGCTCATATACTTTCGATGGTGCAGTTGGATTTCCTATCCGTCATCGGGCTTGGCGGCGGCTGCCTGCTTGGCATCACCGGCCTGCTCAGCCCGGCGGGCGGCGCCGCCGGCGTCTGGCTCGCGGCCACGGCGAGCCTCGTGCTCGCGGGAGTGCTGGTCTTTCTATTTCCTGGCGATGTCCCGTCCTGAGACCGTGGGCCGGCTTCACGGCCTATCATGCGAAGCTAATATTTCTCACGGCATTGGGGGCTACATGGGGCCTTCAACCGATTGACATCCGGGGCGATCATGTCGTTCAGAAGCAAGCTGTGGCTGTTGGTTGCCGTTTTTTCCGCCGGTTTTGTCGCCTCCGGTCTTTTCTGGCTCGTGACCTTGAACCACGTGAAGGTCAACGGCCCGGTCTACCGGCACATCGTCCAGCAAAAGGACTTGCTGGCTGACATCCTGCCTCCCCCTGAATATCTGGTCGAATCGTTTCTGGTCAGCCTGCAAATGGCCCAGGTGGACTCGGCCCGTCTGCCCGGCTTGATCGACAAGGCCAACCGGCTCGCCAGGGACTTCGACTCCCGCCATCAATATTGGGAAAAGGAACTGCCAACGGGGCCAACCAGGACGCTGCTCATCGAAAAGGCCTACCAGCCTGGACGCGAAATGCTCGACCTGCAACAGCGCGAGTTCATCCCGGCGCTTCAGCGGGGCGACGCCCAGGCGGCCAACGCCGCCCTTGCCCGGCTCAGCGAACGGTACGAGAGCCACCGCGCCGCCATTGAGGAACTCGTCAGGATCGCCACTTCCGAAGCCGCAAGGCAAGAAGCCGAGGTCGCCACCACCGTCGGCCGGGAATCCTTTCTGGCCGGCGTTTTGTCCGTGGTCTTCCTGGTGCTCGGCGCGGGCGTTTCGTTGTGGATCCTCCGCGATGTAATGCGCCAGCTCGGCGGCGACCCGGCGTATGCCTCCGAAACCGTCCTGCGCATCGCCCGCGGCGACCTCTCCTTCACGATCGATACCCTGCCGGGAGACGACAAAAGCCTTCTGGCCGGCATGAGGCAGATGCAGGCCTCCCTGCACGACGTCATCGTCCAGATCCACAATGCCGCCGAGCGCCTTGGCGACGCCGCGCAATCGCTGGCCTCGACGGCCCAGCAGGTGGCCGACGGCTCCAGCCAGCAAAGCGATTCGGCCTCCTCGATTGCCGCTTCGGTCGAGCAGATGACCGCCAGCATCGGCCAAGTCAGCAACAGCGCCCGATCCGCCCACGCGCTGGCGGACGAGGCGCGCCGGCTCTCACTCGAAGGCGCCCGCCACGTCAGCGAAACCGTCGGCGAAATGAACACCATTGCCAGCGCGGTGGATAGTTCGGCCAGAGTCGTGCGCGAACTGGGCGAACAATCGCAGAATATTTCGCGCATCGTCGGCGTGATCCGGGAAATCGCCGACCAGACCAACCTGCTGGCGCTCAATGCCGCCATCGAGGCCGCGCGGGCCGGGGAGCAGGGACGCGGCTTCGCGGTGGTAGCCGACGAGGTGAGGAAGCTCGCCGAGAAGACCGCCTCCTCGACCCAGGAAATCTCGGGAATGATCGACGGCATCCAGCAGGGCACCCAGACGGCCGTCAGGCAGATGGAGGCCGGCTCGTCCCAGGTCGAAACCGGCGTCAATGTCGCCAACGCCACCGGTGAAGCCATGACCCATATCGAAAGCGGCGCCGGCAAGGTGCTCGTCGCGGTGGACGACATCTCGACTGCGTTGCGCGAGCAGGCCGTCGCCAGCGACCAAATTTCCCAAGGCATCGAACGCATCGCCCAGATGACCGAAGAAAACAGTGCCGCCGTCAGCGCCGTATCGCGGGCCGCCAGCGAACTCCAGCATCTGGCCGCTGGACTGAGGGACAACGTCGACCGGTTCCGCCTGTAGTTCCTCCGAACTCCGACACGCCCCGAGGTAAATCGCGGCGGCCAAATTGACCTCCCTCCCGAAGTCCATGATCGTCGTTCCAACCGACGGTTGCTGCCGATCGCCGGTAGGCGAAGCCGACATCAAGAGGTGGAGGTCGCCATGAACCATCTCAGGGCCGCGTGTTTCACATCGCACTCTTGTTTGCCGCCCCGGTTGCGCTGCCGGGGGAGCCGGCTGCAGTATTCGGGGACCTTGATGCCCTGCATCCGCAGAAGCTGAACAAGGAGCAGGTCGAACAACTGCGCACGGGCGCCCGGATGAGCCGCGTGACGCCCGGCGGCGGCGCGAACAACTGGATCAACGAACCGGGTGGCGCCTTCGCTGTTTCGACCGACAGTCGATCGCGGATCGCGGCGACCACGATGATCCAAGTATCGTCATCGCCCGGAACCTGGAATATCTTTGCGGAAGGGCAATACTGCCTCACCATCGAATGGACGAGGGTGCCCACCGAGAGTTAGGTGGTGCCGCCATGTCTTCAAGAACGAGGACAGCTACTGCTCTTACCGCTCCGACCAGAACCGAGCCGACAAGGCCCACCGGTACGAAGTCAATGGAAAGTTGAAGGCGGCGTCCGCTGATCCGGCGACCCGCTCAGACAACCGAAGCCCCCCAGGCCACGAACAGATAGCGTAGCCCCTTGCCCAGCGCCATCCAGAACGGGCCGGGCAGGGCAGGCAGGCGCAGGGCGCTGGCCGCCGCGCACAGCGCATCGCCGATCACCGGCATCCAGGCGAACAGGAGCGAGATCGGCCCCCAGCGACGCATCTGGACGAGACGCGCCGACGAAAGGCGGTCGACGAAGCGCTGCGGCAGCAGGTGGGCCAAGCCATAAGTGGTCATGCCCCCGAGCGTATTGCCCAGCGTGGCCAGCAGCAGTGCCTCCGTCGCTTGCTCCGGGTGCAGCTTCACAAGCGCGAACAGCACCCCTTCCGAAGCGCCGGGAAACAGCGTTGCCGCCAGAAAACCGGAGATGAATAGCCCGAGCAGGCCCGCCTCCGGCGTGATCCAGGATTCCATGGCCACATATTACGGCCTGTGAAGGAAGGTGGCCGGCGCGCTGCCAAGATGTTGTCCGAGCCGTCATCGGTGATCAGGTTGTCGACCGCCGCGCCGACGAGGGTGAAGACGACTTCGTGGAACCGGCGAGGGTCGAAGCACTGGCGCGCGCCGAGCGTCCGTGCCGCGTACTCCTGCTGCCCGATCAGGTACTGCAGTGAGCGCCCTGCAATGTCGCCTCGCGAGACTGGAAGACGTTCTGCTGTCGAAGCCCAGACCGGTGGTCTGCCTGTTGAGTGAGCCGGCGAGCGATGCTCCGGCCGCGGTGTGGGCGGAATACCGGCGACAGGTTCAGGAAGCGACGGCTCGCGGAGCTTTCCTCATCCTGCTGGTGCAGATGAGGCCGATCGACGGGCCGCGCATCGGGAAGGGTGTGACTTACGGCGGCAGCGAATTCGAGGCGCAGCTGGCTGCGGCGTCGATGCATCGGTCCAGGCTGGGCAACGAGAGCCTGCCGAGCGACGTGATGAAGAGCTTGTCTGCAAACGTGATCAGGCCGGTCCATGCCAACGAGGCATAGACACGGTCTAGCTCAGCGACGCCGAGTCAGAACACCACCCCTGTTCCTTGCTCGGTAGCTGGTCGGTTGCCCGAGCATGCCTCACACACGTGGCGTCGCAAGCCGGTTTCTTGCTTGGCAGCGTTGATCCGAATGGCCCGAATCCGCTTACCACTTGCTTGCCGAAGAAACAGAAACCGAAAAGCCCAACCTTGTTGGTCAGGCTTGCGTATTGATCCAGTTGGTGGTGATGGGTGGAATCGAACCACCGACCTAAGGGTTATGAATCCACACTTCTAAGCGTTTTTCGACGTTGAAGGGTATGCGCGAACTGTAGTCAAAACTCGTGCAAACAAGCACTTGAGAAAAACAGGCATTGCTTGATGTTGAACCGGGTTGCTGTAAAATGGCTACATGGTGGCTACACGGAACCGCCCGTGTAGCCAAACCCGGAGACGATGACATGAACCGCGAACGCCTGACACCCGACCGCATCCGCCGCTTGACCCTGCCCGAGGGCGCTGGGCAATCCTTCACCTGGGACACGGACGCGCCGCGGCTGGCCGTTCGTGTGACCGCTGGCGCCAAGTCGTTCATCTTTGAATCCAAGCTGAACCGGCGGACGGTCCGCGTGACCATCGGCGACACCCGAGTGTGGACGCTGAGCGCCGCCCGTGACGAAGCGCGCCGGCTGCAAGCGATGACCGACCAAGGCCTAGACCCGCGCCAAGAGAAGCGCGAGCGCATCGCTGCCGCACAAGCCAAGGGCGCTGAAGAGGAAGCGAAGAAGATCGAATTGGAGCGCATCGCTAAGCCGGCACTCGACGCATGGCAAGCCTACCTTGCTGCGCGTTCCCCTCGGTGGAGTCAAAGCCATATCGGGGACCATGCGACCGTGAGCAAGGAAGGTGGCGAGCCGCGCACCCAAGGACGCCGGCCCGGAGAGAGTGACAAGACGTTGCCGGGCATCCTTCGCCCGCTGCTGCTGCTTCCTCTGGCGCAGATCGACGCCGACCGGGTACGCGCATGGCTCCAAGATGAATCGGCACATCGCCCGACACACACCCGGCTTGCCTTCGGGCTGCTGCGCGCCTTCCTGAACTGGTGCAGTGACCGCCCCGAGTACCGCGACCAAGCGCACAAGGACGCGTGCATCACCCGCATGGCCCGCGACGAACTGCCGAAGAAAGCATCGAAGGACGATTGCCTGCAGCGCGAGCAACTGCCGGCGTGGTTCGCCGCCGTGCGCCAGATCGGAAACCCTGTCATCGCCGCGTACTTGCAGACAACGCTACTGACTGGCGCGCGCCGTGAAGAGGTGGCCGGCATCCGGTGGGAAGATGTCGACTTCACGTGGCAATCGCTGACCATCAAGGACAAGGTCGACGGCGAGCGCACGATCCCGCTGACGCCCTACGTTGCTTCGCTGCTGGCTGCACTGCCGCGCCGCAATGCGTGGGTCTTCTCAAGCACCGCCGCGGCATCAGGAAGGATTCAGGAGCCGCGCATCGGACACAACAGGGCACTGACCGCTGCCGGGCTTCCGGCGCTGTCGATTCACGGCCTGCGCCGCTCCTTTGGCACGCTGGCGGAATGGGTGGAGTGCCCCGCGGGAGTCTCGGCGCAGATCATGGGCCACAAGCCGAGCGCGACCGCCGAGAAACACTACCGCGTTCGCCCGCTCGATCTGCTGCGCCAGTGGCACACCAAGATTGAAGACTGGATTCTGGCGCAGGCCGGAATCGAGCAGCCCTCCGAGGGGCGCTCCCCTGGCCTGCGGGTGGTGTCCAAAGAAGGCAGCAGCGAGATCCCTGGGTCATCAATGACGACTATCCATGTCGCTTGACATCCCCTGATCCGAGGGTAAAATTTGAACTGTTGCGCCGATTTGAGTTTCAGCTTGCGGGCGCCTTACAAATACGGCTAAAGCGAGGGGAACCCGTCGTCAGCTGTTATGGCTGGGCGGGTTTTTCTTTTTCTGAGGAATACTGATGCGATCGCTTTGAAAGTCTTTCGAGCTGGCGACATCTCTTGCACAGGGACAGGTACGTCCTAGTCGTTCGTGCATAGGGATGCCGTGCTCTTTAACTTGTCAGGAGATCGCAGATGCATACCAACACAAAACCCCGCGTGGGCTATGGTCAGGGCTGGGCTGAAACGGCCGAAATCACCGCACCGGTCGTTCGCGTTCGTACCGGCGTCACCGTCCAGCGCGGCGAGTACCGCGGCATCAACGGAAAACCCGCCGCCTTCGTCTGGAGGGACGAAGTCACCGAAGTACCTGCCCGCGAGATTATCGTCCGGGTCGGTCGTGAAGGCGCCTGGCTCTGGGAAGGTCGAACCCGGATCGACGTCAGGACAGCCTTTCCGAACAACAAGGAAGCAGCGCGTCTGGTTCGCTCCTTTCAGGATTGGCAACGCTTCTTCGAGAAGTATTACGACGTAAACAGGCCCCAGCGCTTCTTCTGGGGCCGCTACCACCAGGAAGGGCTGAGCCTGGCGCGGCAGCTGCAGGCCGCACTGATTGATGTCGCGGTCGTGCGGTACCAGCGCCCGACAGAGGATCCCCAGGCCCATGCGGTTGAGGAGCTCGATTTGTAACCACCGGGGGCTTCGGCCACTGTCGCCGAGTTAAGACAACTTGCAGGGCGACTCACAAATACTGCTAAAGCGTCGCTCGCTTCTCCACCCCTGGAAGCCGGCTGCGCCGGATCATCAGGGGTGAGGAGCCAACCATGAAACCGCCGCCGCATTCTGACCACCATCCACACGCATTCCGTGAAATTCCCCTGCCCTCGGGCACGGTGCTTGGTCTCTGGGCTGACCCGTTCATTGAACTCGCCACTAGCGGCGACTGGCGGGTTGCCTGCGCCTTCAGTCGCCCGATTGCCGTCACTGACTTTCTCGTCATCGTCTCCTGGACCGGTGCCACCTGGAGCGACACGAGCGTGAGGCTGGGCAGGGAGACCAGCCTTCAGCTATCGTCGGATGATCAACAGATGTTCCAGGAATGGCTGGCGGACGAGCAGACGATCGCCTGGTTCGCCGAGCTCCAGCAGGTGGCAGAGTCCGCCGTGACCGCCCTGCAGGCGACTGCCGTCACGGCTCTGACACTGGCAATCCAGAACCCTGCAACGGTCTATGTGGACAACGACGTGCCAGCATGAAGGTCCCCGGGAACCAGCTTGCCCGGAAACGCCTTGGCGTGCAGGCGCCCGTCGATTCACCCGCTCCGGTGCCGACGCCGGAGCGTGTTTCCATTGGCGATTCGTAACGTGTGGCCATTTGCCAAACGCGGTACCCGTGTCGATGCCGCCCCCAACCTGTCGTTACCCGCCATCTTGCCAGCCGACCTCTCGGTTTTTGGCACCAATGACGCCGTGATCAAGCTTTGGCTTCCCGAGCGACTGACTCTGGCCCTTGAAAGCCTGAGCGCCAGCCAAGGCCTGAGTCGCCCCGATGTCCTGCGCTGGCTGCTGTTCGAGCACGTCTATGGCCGTACCGCTCTCGGGCAGTTGCAAACCTGGAAGCGTAAGAAGGAGGCTGAAGTGGCGGAAGCTCGTCGTCGCGCGCTCGATCAGACAGCGGCCTCCGGAGCTTGCTTCAGCCCGGCACGGGCGGTTCCTGCCGAACGAACGATCACCGCCCGGCTTCTCGGCAAATCTGTCGAGGATTTCAAACTGTGGCTGCCATTGGCGCTGAAGATTCAGCTCGACGTACTGGCAACACTGGAAGGTCTCGGGCTCTCCGATTACCTGCGCAAGACCCTGGTGCGCCTCCTGCTCGGCGAGGCCTTCCACCACCAGTGGCGGACTGCTGTCGGCAACTTACCGAAGGAAGTTCGGCGATTCGAACAAGGCGGCGACATTTGAGGGGAATTTCTCCCCGGACAGCAAGCCAGCCGCTACAGTGATTCCATCGCCGAGTTATCGATACTTGCGGGCGATTCACAAATTCAGCTAAACGTCGCCAAGGCACCTCCACCCCGGGGCCCGGCGAACGCCGGAAAGACCGGGGCCAGGAGCATCAAGTGATCTTCAAGCAGCAAGAACGCGATGTGATCGCTCCCGTTATCGCGATCCTCGAAACGCGGGCGCGCTATGACGGCATGATTTTCTCGGCACCGGATTCTGTCGGCGACTATCTGCGTCTGCGTGTCGGCAGCGTCGAACATGAAGTCTTCGGCGTCCTTTGGCTCGATGCGCAGAACCGGCTCATCGAAGCGGAGGAGCTGTTCCGGCGCACCTTGACCCAGACGTCGGTCTATCCGCGTGAAGTGGTCAAGAGCGCTTTGGCAAAGAATGCCGGCGCAGCGATCCTGTATCACAACCATCCCAGCGGCAGTGCGGAGCCCTCGCGGGCCGACGACTTGCTGACCACTACGCTGAAGACCGCGCTCGGTCTGGTGGAGGTGCGCGTGGTTGACCACTTCGTCGTCACCGCGGGCCAGGCGATTTCCTTCGCCGAACGCGGCCTGATCTGAGCAGAAAGGCGAGGCGCAAGCAGCGTGACGCGCCAGCACTCTCAAAAGACTGGTCCACCTCATGGGCCGGGGGGATTTAGTCCGAATTGCGGCCCCCGCCACCTGGCAAAGCCCGCTAAACAGGAGAAAACATCATGGCCGCCATTTCGATTCAAGTCACTCCCCAAGGCATCCGTTCCGTCATGGTTGAACAGGAGCTCGTATTCTTCATCGGGCCGTCACCCGACAACCCGCTCGGTAGCGTCCCTGACTACGGTCGTCGCGTCGAGGACGTCCTTCCCTTCCTTGCCGAAACCGGTGCCCGACACGCCGAGTTCCAGGCAGCCGTTGCCGCTGCACTGGGCGTGCCGATCAAGCATCTTGAGACATCCCTCCGCAGCGGCGGCAAGCACGGCGTGATATGTCCGAGCCTTTGCCTCGACCTCGTTGCCTCCGAGGCAGCGGATGGCACGCCCCTGTTCCACCTCAGCAGCCCGCGCAACGGTGCGGCACTGTGCCGAGCACTGATCCACCTGCTCGACGCCGACTGGGTCGACGTGTGGTGGATCGGCACCCTCGGCATCGCCCAGATCACCTGCGAGCGTGCGGGTCGCGTCGTGTGCTTCAAGGGCAACGGCAAGACGGAGAAACTGTGATCATGACCACCACTCTCCAGCAGGCCGTGGCGGCTCGCGGCAGCGACGAGAGGCGCGCTGCCGCCCATTGGCGCCGACGCAGTCCTCGCCTCGCTGGCGACCGCTCCAAGAGCTGGCCGGACACCAGGATGATCAGCCTGTCCTTGCGCGACCATCGCGATGTCAATGCCCACGCCCAGGCGCTGACAGACCTCGGAAGCCACGCCTTCACCAGGTCGTCGGCCGGGGTCTCGGCCAGCGTCGCCGCCTGGTCGCTGCTCAATCACCTGAAGGGAGCCTGACCATGACGGCCACCTTCCTGCGAGACGCCACGCATGCGCCACGCCCGACAGCCCTGCTGGCACGTCATCCGGGTGCATTGATCCCCGAACGCCTCGAGCACGCCCTGGAACTCATCTGGGACCACCTGCTCGCCCAGTTGGCGACCCCTATCGTAACCAACGACACCCGCGCCCGCCGGGTCGCCGAATTCTTTGGCTGCGTGCGCTACATCCGCAGCAAGCGAAGTGGCGGGGTGAGTCTCACCCACTTAACGCCACTGGTCGGTCAGCGGAAGTTCGTCCCGGCAAAGTATCGCTGGAGCCTCGATCTTCCGATGCTGCCCAATGGCGGCTTCCTCGAACACTATCTGTGTGGTTGGTGGCGGGTGCTCGGCGACGTGTTGCGTCACCCGGGCGACCAAGACGGGGCGGAGGCTTTCCTCGTCTCGGTCCAGAACGAGCTGTGGCAATCCCTGCGCCGCAGCACTTACTGGCAGCGCTTGCGCTACGCCTTGCGCGAAGCGATCCAGCCTGATCCACAGATCCTCGCCTGGGCTCGGGCAGGCCGCCCGCGGCACCTCAATCACTTTGTCTGCAACCTCCTCTACAACCGGACGATACGTTACCAGGCGCAGTACGCGCAGGTGCAACGAGACAACCCGCGACTGGTCTGGCTGCTGACGTTCCTCCTCGACGAAGGTCTGTGCGGTGCGAGCGATCAAGTGGTTGCATGGATGAAGCGTGAAATCGAGCGCGGGAGGGTCAGCCCGGCGGGCTGGCGTCTGCTCGCCAACGGACAAGAGAAGGACTTTCGCCATGTCCGTGACTGGATCGGTCCGGACGGTGAGGTCACCGGGCGGAGTCTCGAACTTGCTTGCTGGCTGCGCTGCCTGATGGCTCTGCGCCGAACAACCCCGATGGCACCGGCGATCCAACGGCTCCTTCTTCACGACGCGTTTGACACCGCAGGTTGTGCCATCTGTTTCCGGAATGTGCGCCTGCCGGTGCCGGTAGTCCGCATCCTGCTGGCCGAGGCGGAGCGCCGGCTTGGTGCAGGCTCGCTGGCGCCATTCGTGCGCAACGATCTGGTGGAAGTGATGACCTGGTTGGAGGCCGGGCAGCCGGTGCTCGTCAAGAATCAGCTCAAGGCAGGCTGGGAGCATCTGACTCGGCGGGCGGCGGAATGGAAACGCGAAGCTGAGGCGTCGGCAGCCCTCGGGCACCTCGAATGGGTCTCGGCCCTGGGCACTGTTCGCGCCGGAGAGTGGACCATCACGCCGCTCACGAATGTGTGGCAGGTGCGGCGGGAAGCGCTGCGGCAGCACCACTGTGCCGACCGGTACCTTGAAGAGTGCGCGGCAGGGACCATGCGCCTGTTCAACGTCACCAACGCGGTGGGCAAGCCCGTGGCAACGATCGGGATTGAGCGTAAGAAGGACCGCTGGACATCCATCGGCATCCGCGCCAGCTGCAATAGAGCGGTGACCGGCACTCTGGTGGGGCTGGACGAAACGGTGGTCCGGCGCTACACCGATGTCTGGCGTCTTGCGCAGACGGTTTCGCCTGAGCCATCTGAAGTCCTGACGCCAACCGCCGAAGCGGAAGAGAACGATCAAGCCATTCTCAGGCATCTAGATGCAACGGCTGGCCATCCTTACCGACCCGGATGACCCGATGTTGCCAGCAGCGATCGCCATAGAACGGGCACTGATGGCGATGAAAGGAGACCAGCGCACGTCGTAGCTACCGACCCTTGTAAGAGCGAACGCGGCCTAATCCACCGCCCGAACGGGAAACGGATCGGGGGGATTTCGTCTGACTTGCCGCCCCCGTCATTTTGACACCGCGGCTAAACCGGAGAAGAAAATGAACCGTCATGCATTGCTGAAGTCGCTTGCCGTCCTTGGCCAAGCCATCGCTGTCCCACGGAATGTCCTCGCCCCGGCGCCGGAGCGGCGATGATGGAAATCGATCCCGACTTCCGCCCTTCGGGCTACTTCTGGCCGCTCAGCCTGGAGACCCACCTGCTGGGAACTGTAAAAGGTGCCGAGCGTCAGCGGCATATCCGGATACTGCGAGAACAGGGCCGGCTGAGCGAACTGGCGGACTGGCTGGCCGCTGAGTCGCTCAGCGACGACGTGCGTGCGTCTCTCGGCCGCATCCACCCTAGCCTCATGGGCGGCGAGTACCTTCCCGACCTGGGTTGGAGTGAGGTCGAAATCGCCCGTATCAGCCTGCGCTCCGTCACCGGTGACGTCATCAGCGTGCGGGCGACCAAAGGGAAACGGCGAATCTATTACCGTATCGTTGATGAGTACAAGGGCGGCACGCTGACCGAACATACCCGGCGAACCTCGATTCGACCGCTGACGCTGGGCCAACTCGAACAATTCATCGAGCGCGCCGCTTTAACGCTGGGTATCATCGCCCGTAACCTGGACGTCGGCAGCGACCTCGACCGGCTGAAGGATTTCCTGACCGCCAGCTCCCCGTTTTACCCCGAACTGGCGGCACTCTATTGCAAGCGTTTCACCGAGTGGACGGAGGGCATTCAGGCGCAGCGAGCAGGCGAGGACGAAGAAGAATAGGACTAGGAGGACGGCCTGGAAATCGGGAATGCTGTGACGCCACCGATTTGGGACCGCGCGTGCCCTCGAACAAGGTCTTGGCCTCCTCCTGGGTCGCCTTCTTCCACTGCCCAACCTAGACCGGATGAACCCCTTGGTCCTGGGCAATCTCGTTAGCAGCTCGTACGTCCGCCACGTTGAAAGGACTGATAGGGTCGAGGATCCCGCTCACGGCGAGGAAGAACGCCGGAACGGAGCTGGAAGGCCGCTGGGACGCTGGAGGAGAAGGAAGGTCTGGGACACACCGCTTTCAGAGGATCATTGCCATGACCACCACCGCCCCCGGCGCGTCCACGCCTACCGGGTTCCTTTTCCACACCTCCGAAGTGCGTACCCTTTCCCGTGACGACGAGCCTTGGTTCGTCCTCGCTGACCTCGCCAACGTTCTTGGCTTCTCGCGCAGCCGGGGCGCCGCGCATCCTCGACGACGAAAACGGAGCGCACATTCTGCGCACCCCCGGCGGCGATCAGGAAGCGACCATCATCATCGAGCCCGGCAGCTACGCACTGGCACTTAAGAGCCGGCGTCCAGAGGCGCGCGAATTCCGCAATTGGGTCACGGCGAAAAGGTGCGTATCAGCAGTTCCCTAACGCAAGATGCGGCGCACCTGCTCCTGAAACGGTTAGAGGACGAATTCCGGGAGGCGCAGGATCGCAGCGACCGGAGACGGTGCAGTACCAAGGCGGCCGGGAGTGAGGGTTTTACCGCATCAAACTCGGCGGAACGAACTACGGAAAGCCTCACCGAGAGCGTCGGGGGGGTGTGAGAGAACGAGAGCACCATGTCTGCACGGACCATCATCAGCATTTCCGATCTGCCTCAACTCCTGAATGAGGTCTATCCTACCCCCCGCCCCAATGCCAGTCCTGCGCCTGAGTCTGTCCCGGTCGTTGGACCCGAGGTCGATCTAGACATCACTTGCAAGCCAGATGCGATCGAACGTCCTGCGGTGACGACGTACTTGGGGGAACGCAATTGGATGGGATATGTGATCCGCGCAGGGCGTAGGGGCAAGTTCCCTGTAAAGGACTCGGTCGGAAGGCCGATTGCCTATTCCGACGACACTATCGGCGTGAACTACACGACGGTTCAGGCCGTGGCGAAATGGTTGACCGAATACTGCGACATGGATGGCGACCTATTTTCCGCTTGGTACGAAACAACGTCGGCCTCCGATACCGAGTTGCCGGTACCGGAGGCATCCGGAGCACAGCGAGAGACTCGACCCGGACTCACAAAACAGGAAATACTCTCAGTCGAATGGCCCCTGCCTCCCAGAGCCCCACCGCTCAAGAAAATCCTTGACGAGATACCGAAGTGGGTAGATGGCGCCTGTAACAGAGTGGGACGACCGGGTAAAGGGGTCGGTGGCTCGCACCTCTGGAATCCAGCTCTTCTCGCCCATTGCCTCGCCACACCGACGCCGCACAAGAAATGGGTAGTTCGCAAGCCAGAGCTGACCAAGTTCCTGAACGACTACTTCCCGGATTTCTTGCCGCAATGGGAAGACAGCGCTGAGTACCTTTGAACACCGGGTGCTGTTTCCGGTTGAAATACCGGGTGTTCGGCTGGTAATCCTTGCCAATACAGGGAATCAATACCGGCAGTAATGCCCCGCGGAAGGCCCGTAATTTGAAATGCGCTCCATACCGTGCAGACGGGTTAATTGGAGTCGATTCAAATGCGAAACACCAACACCGCGCCGAGTACCCGCCCGGCGGCCGCAAGACTTTCTACCGAATCCGCCGCTGCCCGGCTGTTCCTTCGCCCGCAAACCTTGCGGGCAGCCCTTTGCCGCAGCGGCCATTTCATGGGCATGATCCCGCTCAAGCTGCCGAATGGTCGCCTTCTCTGGGACGCTGACGCCGTTGAGCGACTGCTGTCCGGAGAGGTGGCCAAATGAACAAGATCCACGAACTCTCACTGGTCCTGCCGCTTGTGGCGATTGCTGCCGACGTACAGTCGAAATCCTGCGACTGTTGCGAAAAGGTCGCGCCGCTGTCGGCACTGACCTGCTGGATCCTGCATTGCGAGGGCGAGTGGCTGATCGCCTGGATCTGCCGCGATTGCCTGGTTAAGGTAAAGGCGACGAACGGCGCAAGTATCAAGCGCGGTATGCCGATTACGGAGGAGGAGATCGACGCCACACTTCTCTCTGCAGCCGAATGGCTGGACGGCGAACTCCTCAAATGGAACAGAGGCGAGTCATTTGTCCGCCGACCCACGTTCGCAGAGACTCAGCGCGCCCGCAAGGCCGGTCAAGTGGTTCCCGAGGGGGCTGCGGTGGTTATCTCCCGGAACAACGAAACTCACCTGCGCCGCCGTCCTCTGCCGATGCCTTTTTCCTGGGAGGCAGATAGCGAATGGATAGCGGGGCCGGGAGCGGCACGGGCAGCGCTTGCCATCGCGGATGCGATTGAGCGAGGGGAAGCCAGCATGGTCGTTCTTGCTGGGGGTAACCAGTTGGTCATGACCAACTCCCCCGAGATTGTCGATGCACTTGAGAGAGGACATCACCATGACTGAGATCCTCCACACCCTCAGGCAGGACCAGGACAAGGCGATGACGACAGCGATTCAAGCAACGCTCCAGAGGCCGTCGTTCAGACCAGAAAATGAGCCCCTTCGAAACGCGCCGAACAGCATCGCCAATCTGAGTCGCGAGCAACTGCTTGGACAGTACCGCAGTGTTCAAGCCATCGAGTGTGAATTCGGAATCGATCACGCGACATTGCCGCAAGCCGCTGCTCATGCAGCTGGTCATGTGATTGTAGCGAAAGTCATGGGAGAGACCATTTGTGGGGCTCGGTTGTTCCGGCAGAGTTATACCGGGAAGCCCGTCTGGCTTGGCCGGAATACGCGAACTTGGCGCGGCGATGATGGTTTGAGAAAGTACGCCAGCGAGAACCCCGTGCTCCTCCTCAGGGCGGCGATCAACAACATCGCCGGTTACTTTGCCGAAGCCGTCGCGGGACTCTCTCATCAAGCGTCCAACCTGGATGAGCGCTTCAACGCGGCACTGTATCCAGAAGCCATCGGCGATGCCGTCGGTCTTCCAGCTCTCGCGGTCAAATGTGTAATGGCAGATTTTGTGCTGAGCACGTTGGATGTCCACAGGCGGCAGCTCGACGTGGTCCGCGGTCACTTGGCACGGAAGCGCCGCATGACGCAGCGAGATGCCGGGCGAATGCTTGCCGGCGTCAAGGAGGTCTGCGTGGATGACCTGCTGGAGAACTTGCTGAGCATGGGAGGAGTCAGGTCATGAGTGGAGGAAGCTGCACATTGCTTACAGCAAGCAAACCGAGGATTGTTGGGAAAGAATTCTGGCTGGACAAAGAGGGGAAGCTGCAGAAGAAGACGACGGCTTACGTCTCAACCGGACAAATGGAGACGGAAACGTTCCAGAATCTGGAAGATTTTTCCAACTTGTTGCAGAGCCTGGCAACCAATCAGTGTCTCGTCTATGGACTGACGCCGAGGAGCCCGATCCGTCTTGTACCCGAGGCTACCTGGAACCGCTTAGGGAAACCGCAAGACAAAATGCCACGCAGCAAAGCGATGATGCACTGGCCTGCGGGCCCGGGCATCCTCATGCTCGACTACGATGCCCCAAAGGACGACAGCCCGCCCTTTGACAAAAATGGTTTGCTCCAGGCGCTGAGGGAAGCAGTCCCTCAGTTCCTCGACTTCGAACTGCTGTCGTGGCCCAGCACGTCCTCCTGCATTTTTCATGGTGACCGGGAACTGATCGGCGTCAAAGGCCAGCGCATTTATGTGATGGTCAGTGATGCGCGGGATATTCCTCGCGCGGGACAGGCACTTCTCACCAAACTGTGGGCGATGGGGTATGGCCGTTACGAGGTCAGCAAGTCAGGCTCCCTGCTTGAGCGCGGGCTGTTCGATTCATCCGTATGGGAGACGAATCACATCGACTTCGCGGCCGGTGCAGAGTGTCGCGGTGCTCTGGAGCAGCGTCGCGGCGAACCGGAGTTGATCGAGGGATACCTTGGTGGGGCGATGGATACCCGGAACATTATCCCGGGTCCGACCGCCGAAGAGAGCGCTGCTGCTGCGGCAAACAAGGCGGCAGCGAAGGCTGCTCTGAAGGAGGCGGCTGCAATAGCGCGAGAGCAATGGTCCTGCGAGCGCGTCTCGGAACTGTGCGCGAATGCTCCCGGCACTGACGACGTTCAGGCCCGCCAGATTGTCAAGCGCGCTGCCGAGCGACGGGAACTCATGTCCGACTGGACCATCATCGTCTGGGACGACGGCCAGGAGCGGCAGGTCACCATCAAGACCGTTCTCGCTGACAAGGGTAAATACAGCGGGATGCAGACGCTCGACCCGCTTGAACCGGATTATGACGGCCGTCGTCCGGTTGGGAAACTGTACTTGGACGGTGCCCAGCCACGCCTTCATTCGTGGGCGCACGGCGGAACCACCTTCAAACTGTATGGCCAGCAGGTGGAGATCGAGATTGTCGAGGGCAAGGAGTCTGAGGCCACCGACGCTTTGCTCCAGGTGTTGCGCGACGCTCCAGCTGTCTTCGATTTCGGTGCGGAGCTGGTCACCATCGGTGATGCAGGCAGACTGATGCCGCAGGACGAACATGCTCTGCGGTATCTTGTCGGTGGTCTGGTGCAATTCTATTCTCTTCACCCTCAGAGGGAAGGCAGGCCTCCGAGACGCAAGCTCGAAAACCCACCTCCAAGTGTTTGTCGGAGCGTCTTGGCTTTGCGAGACACGCGACGACTGAAGCCTCTTGAAGCGGTGATCAGCGCTCCGACTGTTCGGCCTGATGGCAGTTTGTTTTGTACACTCGGATACGACGCGAATACTCACCTGTTGTTCGACTGCGACCAGACACCGCCCTTCGTTCCGGAGACTCCGACGGTCGAGCAGGCGCGGCAGGCACTCGATCGTTTGTGGCAGCCGTTCAAGTATTTCCCCTTCGTGGGCAACATTGACCGAGCAGTACACCTGGCTGCACTTCTGACGGCGGCGGTTCGTGCTGTCCTGCCTACCGCGCCTGCTTTTGGCTACGATGCGCCGGTACAAGCATCAGGCAAGACCCTGCTTGCGCGCAGCGTGGGCGTTCTGGCCGCCGGCAGTGGCCTGGGTGTCTGGCCGCATACCTCAGGTCGCAATGATGATGAGGTTCGCAAGCGCCTATTCACCGTGCTCCGATCCGGTACCAGGGCACTGGTCTGGGATAACGTTACCGGCATCTTCGATTCGGGTGCCATGGCATCGCTGCTGACCTCGCCCGATTACCAAGACCGCATTCTGGGCGTGTCCGTATCGAGCCTGGTGCCCAACCGTGTGCTACTGCTGATGACGGGCAACAACCTGTGCTTGGCCGGCGACATGGCACGACGCGCGCTCGTTGCGCGTATCGACCCGAAATCGGCCCAGCCGTTTGCCCGGGACTTTGCGATTGATCCGTACGCAGTCTGCGTTGCTGACCGCCAGAACATGATTGCCGCGGCATTGACGCTAATCCGGTTTTACCTGAGCGCCGGCGTCGAGCGCCTTGGGGCAGGGCGGATGGCAAGCTTCGAGCAGTGGGACGACTGGGTCCGCCAAACAGTCATCTACGTCGATCGCGCGCTTGATCCCGGAAAATTCGGTGACATCATGGAGCAGGTCAAGGCAAACCAGGCCAACGACCCCGATCAGGAAGCGCTCGGCGCACTCCTGCGTTCGTGGCAGATGTGTTTCGGAGAGAATGCGGTCACCGCGGCCGAAGTACTGAAAGAAGCCCACTCACCGTTCAACACTGCCGACGCATCGGCAGGACAGCTTGGCGCGGCGCTGGAGGAATTCAACCCCAGGGGCGGGGACTTGTCGTCCAAGTCGCTCGGACGAATTTTGAAATTCCGGCTGGACCGCGTGGTTGGCGACCTACGTCTTGAGCAAGCCGGCCAGCGCGACGGGACGATGTTGTGGCGCGTGCGCGCTCTGCCGGATCGTGTCTGACCCCGCGGAGACGACCGGAATCTAACGAATAGCGTTTATCTGCCGCGCCGAAAGCGTCCGGCCTAGCCTCTGGTGCACCCGCGGCAGATAAACCTCGTTGGACTGAAGCGCCTCGACGGCGGTACCTATGGGGATTGTAAGCGTCCCGTGCCACTGGTCAAGTCACGGGTAAGGCTCAGACGGCTTGGCCAGAGGCAGACGAGCGGCTTCCTGCCGTTCGCGAGCCGGTGACCGGAACGAACCGGGCGCTCCGACAGACAGAAAGCAGCGCCGGAGTGGCGCCTTCGGGACGCAGGCGACGCGCCACCCCCTGGCAGCCGGAACGGCCATCGCCACCCCTTGGCCCTTCTCATGGCGGGCCACGAACCGAGGCGCCCGGCGGCGTCGCCAGGCGCAGCGGCGGAATCCCCGCCGTCGGCACGAACCGTCCCGCGCCGCAGTGGGGACAGCGCACCCACTCGACGCGTCCGACGCGCTGCAGGAACTGCTGCACCGTCGCCGTGATCTCAGCGGATGGGTCGCCGGCAACTGGAGCACGCGTTTGCCCGGCGTCGCGCGCACGCGAAAACGGACCGTCGTCTCGTCCATGCCGACGAGACGCTCGTTCGAGATCGCCGCCCGATGCGTGTAGCGAGCGAGATACTCGAGCACCTGCTCCGGCACGCCGAGCTGCTGCTTCGCGTAGACCACCCAGTCGTGCCGCAGCAGGCGCTGGCGCAGCGCGCGCCTGCGCTTGTCGTCGGCCAGCGCTTCGGCCAACGGCTGGCCGGCGCCCCGGGCGTCACACAGTGCGGCGAGGAACTTGCCCCGAAAGACCGGTGACAGCGCCCGGACCGGAAACAGGAAGCCGCGCTTGGGCGACTTCCATTCTCCCACGGCCGTCAGTGCCCCGCCGGCGACCAGAGCGTGCACATGCACATGTCGCCCGACGTCCTGCTTCCAGGTGTGCAGGACCAGCAAGAACGCCAGCTTGCCGCCCAGCCAGCGGGGATTGGCGGCGAATTCGGTGAGCGTGGCCGACGCGGCGGCGAAGAGCATCTCGTAGATCACGCGCGGGCGTAATCCGATCAGCGCGTTCAGGGCATGCGGCAGGGTGAACACCGGATGGAAATGCGGCACCGGCAACAGCTCCTGGCGCCGTTTCGCCAGCCAGTCCTCCTTGGCGCGGGTCTGGCACTGCGGGCAGTGGCGGTTTCGGCACGATTGGTAGACGTGTCGCGTCACACCGCAGCCGTCACAGGTCTCGACGTGGCCGCCGAGTGCGGCCGTGCGACAGGCGACGATCGCCCGCCAGACCCTGGCCTTGGCCGGTGCCAGAACCTGCTTGGCGAGGTACGCCGGCCCGTGCCGGCGGAAGACCTCGGCCAGGGTCACTGGCGAGAACTCAACCGAGCGGGGCGAGCAGCTCCAGGGGCGAGGTGTTGCCGGTCAGCTTCGAGCGCGCCAGATGCAGGTAGCGCGAGGTCGTCGACAGATGACCATGGCCGAGCAGTCGGCCGATGCTGTAGAGATCGACGCCGGCTTCGAGCAGGTGCGTGACGAAGGCGTGGCGAAGACCGTGGATGCCGCCCTCGGGGGCGATGCCCGCGGCGTTGCGCGCCGCACAGTAAATTCGCTGCGCGGTCTGGATTTCCATCGGGCTGGTGCCGGCCCGGTTGGGGAACAACCAGAGCCGCGGGCGGGCGTCGCGCCAGTAGATCCGTAGGGCTGCCAGCACGTGGGGCAACAGCAGCGTGTAGCGATCCTTGCCGCCTTTGCCCTGGCGCACCTTGAGGCACATGCGATCGGCGGCGCTCCCGATGTCCACGACCTGCAGGGCGCAGACTTCGGACACCCGCAAGCCGGCGCCGTAGGTGGTCATCAATAGTGTTCGCCCGCGCAGGGTTCGCGCCGCGTCGATCAGGCGTGCGACCTCTTCGCGCGACAGCATCTGCGGCAGACGCTGAGGCACCTTGGCCATCGGGATGTCGAAGCCCACTTCCGGGCGACCAAGCACCCGACGATAGAGGAAGCGCAACGCAGAGGAGGCTTGATTGACGCTCACGTAGGCGAGCTTCTTGTCGCGGATCAGGTGCAGCAGGTAGGCTTGGACCTCCTCCACGCGCAGCTCTGCCGGCGATCGATGGTAGAACATCGCCAGTTCCGTCACCGCGCCGAGATAGGATTCCTGCGTCCGTGCCGCCATTCCCCGCAGGCACATGGCGTTACTCATCCGTTCACGCAGCTCACTCATGACTCTCTCCTCGATGGCTGCGGGGACGTCCCCCGCAGCGAGGAGGATCGAGGATTTGCGGGCGGAGTGGGAAGCGAGCCGCGGACCCGTCAGGGTGAGGGCGAAAGCGAATTCAGGGGGCGACAGCGAGAAGAGAAGGAGCGGTGGGCTGTGGTGGGGTGCCCACACCAGCGCGCAGCGCTTTAGTTCAACCTTGGCTGGGTTTGGGGGGGGTTACTGGGTTTGTAAACCATCATTGTGTACACAACAGGAAATTTCTCCTGTTACTGTAATAGTAAACAGTTGGAAACAAACCCGGCAAACCCAATCAAACCCCGTCACCTCTTTCATGCCTACTCGCGTCGGCCAGCACGTGCTGATACGACACGCCGAAACCGGGCGGCGTCTCGTCGGTGGCCGAGTCTCGGAGACAGTCAGCGGACGACCATGGCGCAGGTCCGCAACCTGGACGTCTGATATGCGCGCGGTCGTGGCAGGTTTCGAAGGAAGCACGCCTCATCGGCAGTGGCGGTGGTGATCTCCGCGATCAAACGCGCACCCACTCGTCGCAACGCGCCTAGCGCCGGCCTGATCGGTTCTGCCCTGAGCCGCCCCATCGCTCCGGCGGCGAGGTCACGACACAGCGCACCTCATGTGTGTCGATGGATGTGCGGCTGACCGCTCTCAAAACCGACCGTTTTTGAGAGTACCGGCGAAGCTGTCAGGCGGGCACGCAAACTCTGTCATTTTCAGAAGACGACTGCACCAACTGACGGGGCGTGACGCCAAGTGTGCAGGCCACTCCTGACGGCGTAATATCAGAAGTCATCCGCACCGATCTCGACTATGCTCAATACTCGTGTGCACCAAAGCGAGGTGAGCATGGCGACCGATACCACACCGATTACCGAGCACGGCGTTGCCACCCTGCCAGATCAGGCATGGGAGCGTGCGCGCCGTCGCGCGGAGATCATCGGGCCGCTGGCACAGTCGGAGACGGTAGGGCATGAAGCGGCCGACGCGGCAGCCCAGGTACTGGGTCTGTCCCGGCGGCAGGTCTACATCCTGATCCGCCGTGCCCGGCAAGGCTCGGGGCTGGTCACTGACCTGGTTCTTGGGCAGTCGAGCGGCGGCAAAGGTAAGGGCCGCTTGCCGGAGCCGATCGAACGCATCATCCGCGACCTGCTGCAAAAGCGGTTTCTGACCAAACAGAAGCGCAGCCTGGCGGCGTTCCACCGCGAGGTCGCGCAGGCTTGCAAAGCGCAGAAGCTGCGGGTGCCGGCGCGCAACACTGTGGCGTTGCGGATCGCCGGCCTCGATCCGCGCAAAGTCACTCGCCGCCGGGAAGGCCAGGATGCGTCCCGAGACCTCCAAGGTGCCGGCGGCGTGCCTCCCGCCGTGACTGCGCCGCTTGAGCAGGTGCAGATCGACCACACGGTCATCGACCTGATCGTGGTGGACGAGCGCGACCGGCAACCGATCGGCCGTCCGTACCTCACCATCGCCATCGACGTGTTCACCCGCTGTGTGCTCGGCATGGTGGTCACGTTGGAAGCGCCGTCCGCCGTCTCGGTCGGCCTTTGCCTCGCGCATGTCGCCTGCGACAAGCGCCCTTGGCTGGAAGGGTTGGACGTGGAAATGGACTGGCCGATGAGCGGCAAGCCCATGTTGCTCTACCTGGACAACGCGGCCGAATTCAAGAGCGAGGCCCTGCGCCGGGGCTGCGAGCAGCATGGCATCCGGCTGGACTATCGTCCGCTCGGGCAGCCGCACTACGGTGGCATCGTGGAGCGGATCATCGGCACGGCGATGCAGATGATCCACGACGAACTGCCTGGAACGACCTTCTCCAATCCCGACCAACGCGGGGAGTACGACTCCGAGAAGATGGCCGCCCTGACACTGCGCGAGCTGGAGCGCTGGCTCGCACTGGCAGTCGGCACCTATCACGGCTCCGTGCACAACGGCCTGCTTCAGCCGCCGGCCGCGCGCTGGGCCGAGGCTGTGGCGCGCATCGGTGTGCCAGCAGTCGTTACCCGCGCCACGGCTTTCCTGGTCGATTTTCTGCCCATCCTCCGCCGCACGCTGACCCGCACCGGCTTCGTCATCGACCACATCCACTACTACGCCGACGCGCTCAAACCTTGGATCGCACGGCGCGACCGCCAGCCCTCTTTCCTGATCCGGCGCGACCCGCGCGACATCAGCCGTATCTGGGTGCTGGAACCGGAGGGTCAGCACTACCTGGAAATCCCCTACCGTACCTTGTCGCACCCGGCTGTCACCCTCTGGGAGCAACGCCAAGCATTGGCGAAATTGCGGCAGCAAGGGCGCGAACAGGTGGATGAGTCGGTGCTGTTCCGCATGATCGGCCAGATGCGCGAGATCGTGACCACCGCGCAGAAGGCCACACGCAAGGCTCGGCGTGACGCGGATCGTCGGCAACACCTCAAAGCATCCGCTCGGCCGGACAAGCCCGTTCCGCCGGGAACGGACATTACCGACCCGCAGGCCGACAACCTGCCGCCGGCCAAACCGTTCGACCAGATCGAGGAGTGGTAGCCGTGGACGAATATCCCATTATCGACCTGTCTCACCTGCTGCCGGCGGCGCAGGGTCTGGCCCGTCTGCCAGCGGACGAGCGCGTGCAGCGTATCCGCGCCGACCGCTGGATTGGCTACCCCCGCGCGGTCGAAGCGTTGAACAGGCTGGAAACGCTGTATGCGTGGCCGAACAAACAACGCATGCCCAACTTGCTGCTGGTTGGCCCGACCAACAACGGCAAGTCGATGATCATCGAAAAGTTCCGGCGCACGCATCCGGCCAGTTCTGACGCCGACCAGGAACACATCCCGGTGCTGGTCGTGCAGATGCCGTCCGAACCGTCGGTGATGCGCTTCTATGTCGCGCTGCTCGCCGCGATGGGTGCGCCACTGCGTCCGCGCCCACGGTTGCCGGAAATGGAGCAACTGGCGCTGGCACTGCTTCGCAAGGTCGGGGTGCGCATGCTGGTCATCGACGAGCTGCACAACGTCCTGGCCGGCAACAGCGTCAACCGTCGGGAATTTCTCAACCTGCTGCGTTTCCTCGGCAACGAGTTGCGCATCCCGCTGGTCGGGGTCGGCACGCGCGACGCCTACCTGGCGATCCGTTCGGATGACCAGTTGGAAAACCGCTTCGAGCCGATGATGCTGCCGGTGTGGGAGGACAACGACGATTGCTGTTCGCTGCTGGCCAGCTTCGCCGCCTCGCTCCCGCTGCGGCGATCCTCGCCGATTGCCACGGCGGACATGGCCCGTTACCTGCTCGCGCGCAGCGAGGGCACCATCGGCGAGCTGGCGCACCTGCTGATGGCGGCGGCCATTGCCGCCGTGGAGAGCGGCGAGGAAGCGATCAACCACCGCACGCTCAGCATGGCCGATTACACCGGCCCCAGCGAGCGGCGACGCCAGTTCGAGCGGGAATTGATGTGAAGCCGGCACCACGCTGGCCGCTGCATCCCGCCCCGAAAGAAGGCGAGGCGCTGTCCTCATGGCTCAACCGCGTGGCCCTTTGCTATCACATGGAGGTGCCCGACCTACTGGAGCACGATCTTGGTCACGGCCACGTCGATGACCTAGACACCGTGCCACCACTCTCGCTGCTGGCGATGCTTTCCCAACGGAGCGGCATCGAGCTGGACCGGCTGCGCAGTATGAGCTTCGCCGGCTGGGTGCCTTGGCTACTGGACAGCCTTGATGATCAGATTCCAGACGCATTGGAAACCTATGCGTTTCAGCTCTCGGTGCTGCTGCCAAGACTCCGCCGTAAGACGCGATCCATCACGAGCTGGCGTGCCTGGCTCCCCAGCCAGCCGATACACCGCGCCTGTCCGCTCTGCCTGAACGATCCGGAGAACCAAGCCGTACTGCTCGTGTGGAAGCTGCCCCTGATGCTGAGCTGCCCGCTGCATGGCTGCTGGCTGGAATCCTATTGGGGCGTGCCAGGGCGTTTTCTCGGCTGGGAGAATGCCGATGCCGCCCCACGCACCGCCAGCGACCCGATTGCGGCGATGGACCGGCGCACCTGGCAGGCGCTGACCATGGGGTATGTGGAGCTGCCGCGCCGGCGCATCCACGCCGGATTGTGGTTTCGGCTGCTACGCACGCTGCTCGATGAGCTGAACACCCCACTTTCCGCGTGTGGAACCTGCGCGGGGTATCTCCGCCAAGTCTGGGAAAGCTGCGGGCATCCGCTGCGTGCTGGGCAAAGTCTGTGGCGACCGTATGAAACCCTGAACCCGGCAGTACGATTGCAGATGCTGGAGGCGGCGGCAACGGCAATCAACTTGATTGAGGTGAGGGACATAAGCCCGCCAGGCGAGCAGGCAAAGCTATTCTGGTCCGAGCCCCAAACCGGGTTCACCAGCGGCCTACCGACGAAAGCGCCGAAGCCAGAACCCATCAATCACTGGCAGCGTGCAGTCCAGGCCATCGACGAGGCCATCATTGAAGCGCGGCACAACCCCGAGACGGCACGCTCGCTGTTCGCGTTGGCTTCCTATGGTCGGCGCGACCCGGCTTCCTTGGAACAGTTGCGCGCCACCTTCGCGGAGGAAGGCATCCCTCCGGAATTTCTGTCACATTATGAGCCTGATGAACCCTTTGCATGTCTTAGACAAAATTACGGGTTAAGTGACAAATTTTGACGGCCAGAGCTTTCTGGCTCACACTGTCACATAATCGAACGTATACGTGACGGGTGAAAAGGTGCTGATCGGCTACATGCGGGTATCGAAGGCGGACGGATCCCAGTCCACCAATTTGCAACGCGATGCGCTCATCGCCGCTGGTGTGAGCCTTGCGCACCTTTACGAGGATCTGGCCTCGGGCAGGCGCGATGATCGCCCAGGGTTGGCTGCTTGCCTGAAGGCGCTTCGTGAAGGGGACACGCTGATCGTGTGGAAGCTCGATCGGCTTGGCCGTGATCTGCGCCACCTGATCAACACCGTGCACGACCTAACTGCGCGTAGCGTGGGCCTGAAGGTCCTGACCGGTCACGGTGCGGCGGTCGACACGACGACTGCCGCCGGCAAGCTTGTGTTCGGTATTTTTGCCGCGCTGGCCGAGTTCGAGCGTGAGTTGATTTCCGAGCGAACAGTCGCTGGACTTATCTCGGCGCGCGCTCGCGGCAGGAAAGGGGGGCGCCCCTTCAAGATGACCGCCGCCAAGCTACGCCTGGCGATGGCCAGCATGGGGCAACCGGAAACCAAGGTGGGCGATCTCTGCGAAGAACTCGGGATTACCCGGCAGACGCTCTACCGGCACGTGTCGCCCAAGGGCGAACTGCGGCCAGACGGCGTAAAGCTGCTCTCCCTCGGTTCAGCCGCATAAATGGAGGCGACCTGGAACGGGGCGCTGTTCAGTGCGGCAACGATCCGATTACCGGTGTCGACCCTGAGCGGTCAGTCTATGCTTTGGTGACGCAACGACCGGTCTGGAGTAGCGTCGCGGTGTAGCGTTAGCTACCTCGGCGGCTGGCTTGCTCCTTGGTGGCCAGTAATCCTGCCAAAGCAAAATGCTTGAGATGGCTTTTGAGTTCATCTGCGGGCCGCGTCATCAATGCGCGAAATGGAGTAGGCGTATCGCGGTCCACTACCAGCATCATCAGCATCGGTGCGATGACGCTCAGAACGCACCGCAACAACGCCGGGTCCTGTGCGCTGAATCCAGTAACTTCCGAAAGGATGTCGCTCATGAGCTTGAAGCGCGGCATCACCCCTTCTCGAACGAGGGCTGCTAGGTGGGTAGAAGGTGCAACCAACTCCCGGGCGAATACACGTCCATGCCAGCCCCCTTCGTCGTAAAGCCGGTCGACAATCATGTCGATGGCTGCGGATAGTTTGTTCTCCGCAGAATCCTGCCGAGCGTGAATTTCCTTGAGCTTCTGAAGGTTAATCGGTTGCTCATATCCTTCGAAGAGAACTGCTTGATACAACCCGTCGCGGCCGCCGAAGTGGTAGTTGATGGCGGCAAGGTCTGTTCCGGCCGCTTCGCAAATCGCTTTGTTTGCGGCCCCTGCATAGCCAAGTCGTGCAAATAGCTGCCCGGCAACTTCCAGGAGGCGGGCTCGAGTTGCATCTCCATCGGCACGCGCTGCTCTCTTACGTCCAGTCATAGTCTCCAACCCTTTATTGATTCCTGAATGCTACCATAGTTGCAATTCAAATTGAATTTGAATATAGTGCGTCTATCGAGAACGTCAAGCGCAGGAGCATCGAATATGAACCGGAAAATTCTCGCCGGAGTTGCGATAGCAGTTGTTGGAGTCGTTGGTGTCAGCGCTTGGCTGTGGAGCGGAAACTCCTCGCAGAAGAACGACATCACGCTGCTTGGCAACGTCGACATCCGTCAGGTTTCACTGGCCTTCCAGGACAGCGAGCGCATTGTTGAAATGCGGGTTGAGGAAGGGGCGAAGGTCACAGCTGGCCAAGTTCTGGCGGTGCTCGACACTCGCACGCTCGAGCTTCAGGCGGCTCAGACCGAGGCTCAAATCGAGGTAAACAAGAAGGCTTTGCTGCGCTTACGCAACGGTTCGCGCCCGGAAGAAATAGGTCAGGCGCAGGCCCGGGTGGATGCTGCTACTACCGATGCAAAGTTGGCCGAGCTGGATTTCCAGCGGATGCAATCCATCGCAGAGGAAACTCATGGTCGAGGCGTTAGCCGCCAGGAATTGGACCGGGCCGCAGCGACATTAAAGGCGGCTCGTGCAAAAGTTGAAGACCAATCAATGGCCCTACGCCTCGCCAAATTAGGTCCGCGCTCTGAAGACATCGAGCAGGCGGCAGCCCAGCTCAAGGCATCGGAAGAGTCGTTGGCTTTACTCCGGCATCGCATTTCACTGGCTGAATTGAAAGCTCCGACCAATGCCGTCGTGCGTTCCAGATTAGCCGAGCCGGGCGACATGGCGTCGCCGCAAAAACCGGTCTACGCCTTGGCCATCGTGCAACCCAAATGGATACGCGCTTACGTAAATGAGGCGCAGCTTGCCCGTGTCCGGCCAGGGATGCCGGCTGAGGTCAAAATAGACGGACTTCCTGACGCATCCATCGCCGGGGAGGTTGGATATATCTCCTCGGTAGCGGAATTCACGCCCAAACCCGTCCAAACGGAAGAGCTACGAACGAGCCTTGTCTATGAGGTCCGCGTACTGGTCAAGGACCCTGACGACCAGCTACGGCTGGGCATGCCAGCCACTGTCCGCTTGGCGCCTAATCACCCCGAGGCACTCGGAAAATCATGACCACAACTGCTCTCACCGTTGATGCAAAGGATGTCGTCAAACGCTTCAAAGGAGCGGTTGGCGGGCCGGCATTGAACGGCATCACCCTCTCGATTCCCAAAGGGCAGCTCACCGCCCTCGTGGGGCCTGATGGCGCGGGCAAGACCACACTCATACGGTTAATCGCTGGTCTGATGAAGCCGGATTCAGGGAGCCTCTACACACTGGGCATTGATGTGGCCGCCAAGCCCCAGGAGGTACAAGACCTCATCAGCTACATGCCTCAACGCTTTGGCCTCTATGAAGACCTGAGCGTCATGGAGAACCTTAATCTCTATGCCGACCTGCACGGCGTACCAATGGATGAGCGTCGAGAACGCTTTGACCGCATGCTGTCCATGACAGACATGGCCGCATTCACCAATCGCCTGGCAGGAAATCTATCGGGCGGCATGAAGCAAAAGCTTGGGTTGGCCTGCACGCTGGTACGTTCCCCCCGGCTACTTCTTCTCGACGAACCGACCGTCGGCGTTGACCCGCTCTCCCGCCGTGAGTTGTGGCGCATCGTGCAGCAGCTAGTCGAGGAAGAAGGTCTTCCGGTGATTGTGAGCACGGCTTACATGGACGAAGCAGAGCGTTGTAAGCACGTCATCGTAATGACTGAAGGGCAAGTGCTAGCCCAGGGCACACCGGATGAACTGTGCCGGCCGGCCAAGGGCCGTTGCTTTGTTGCCTATCCGCGGGAAGGTGAGTTGGCCAGGACGCTACAGGCGAGACTTATCGACGATAAGAGGCATGTTCTCGATGCTGTGCCGGAAAGCGGCGCGGTGCGCTTTATCCAGGCTGGGGGCACGGAGCCTCGTGACCTTGAAGGAATACTTCTGGGAGCTCGATGCGAGGCCACTCCCTCCCGCCTCGAAGATGGAGTGATGACCCTCCTGCGCGAGCGTGCGACCCAGGACGGCCACGAGGATGCGGTTGAGACCAAGAATTCGTCTGTACAGCTCGACACGAAGGACCCAATCGAGTTAATCAAGGTCCGCGACCTGGTTCGCCAATTTGGCAGCTTTACAGCGGTTGCCAGTACCTCGTTCAGCGTTCGCCGAGGCGAAATCTTCGGTCTACTCGGGCCCAATGGCGCGGGGAAGACGACCACATTCCGCATGCTTTGCGGCCTGCTCCCGGCGACCAGTGGCTTCCTCGAGGTGGCGGGTTTCAACCTGAGAACCGCCCGAGCACCTGCTCGCGCTCGCATCGGCTATGTCTCCCAGAAGTTTGCCCTGTATGGAAATCTGTCCGTCACCGAAAACCTCACGTTCTTCGGAGGCGCCTATGGCTTGGGCAGACAGGAGCTGTATGCCCAGGTAGAGCGAGCGCTAGACGAATTTCAGCTGCGGGAAAAGAAAGACGAACGAAGCGGTGAGCTTCCCGGCGGTTTCAAACAGCGGCTGGCCATGGCCACGGCCCTGATACATCGCCCCGAGATTCTCTTTCTCGACGAGCCTACAAGTGGCATCGACCCACTCGCTCGTCGCGCTTTCTGGCGGCGCATCACGACGCTTGCTGCCGAAGGCACCACCATCATCGTGACGACGCACTTCATGGAGGAAGCTGAGTATTGCGACCGCATCGTCATCCAGGATGCCGGGCGCTTGCTGGCGATTGGAACACCTCACGAAGTTCGCAGCCAGGCTTCTGGTGCGGCGAACATGAATGAGGCGTTCCTGGAGATTATCAAGAAGGCGCGCGAAAGCAGGCAGACCGGCTTCAATGCGGTGGAGGCCTGATGATGCAAACCCAATCGACTTGGCTCCCACGAAACTTGAGTCATTTTTGGCGACGGCTCAGGGCGCTCACCATCAAGGAGTTTCGCCAGCTGATACGCGACAAGAGCAACCTGGCGATAGGTATCTTCCTGCCCATCGCACTGATACTGCTCTTCGGGTACGGACTCTCGCTCGATATTCGGAATGCGCCAGTCGCCATCGTCCTGGAAGATGGCGCGCCCATGGCGCGCGATGTTGTGGCGGGATTGCGTGGCTCGGACTACATCGCCCCTCGTTACGTCACGACGATGGCCGAGGCGGAAGCCCTGATGCGTGGCCGCCAGGTCGACGGCATTGTCCGCATCCCCTCCGACTTTTCTCGGCAACTGGCTCAGGGCCGAGGAACGGTACAGCTTGTCGTCCATGGAACGGATGCAGCGACGGCCGCCAGTCTTCGTGGTTATGTGTCCGCAGCCATTGATGGATGGAACAAGCGCCGCGCCGATAGCGCCGGCAGGGTCAGTGCTGCTCCAGGCGTGGAGCTTGTTGACCGTCTCTGGTTCAACTCGGCCAATTCGAGCACCTGGTATCTGGTTCCTGGGCTGATAGTCCTCATCATGACCCTGGTTGGCGGATTCCTAACCTCGATGGTCATCGCCCGGGAATGGGAGCGCGGAACGATGGAGGCCCTTTTCGTCACCCCGGTGCGTTCCCTCGAAATACTGCTCGCCAAAATCATCCCGTACTTCGCGGTGGGTATGGGAGGGCTGACGCTCTGCCTGGTCGCCGCCCGGGGGTTGTTCCATGTGCCGCTTCACGGTTCGCTCTGGGTGCTGATGGTCAGTTCAATGCTTTATCTGATGGTCGCACTGAGTCTGGGGTTGTTGATTTCAGCGGCCGCCCGCAATCAGTTTCTTGCAAGCCAGGTCGCCGTCATCATTACCTTCCTGCCGGCCCTGATGCTCTCCGGCTTCCTGTTTGACCTGCACAACGTACCGACCGGCATCCAGAAGGTCGCGTCCATCCTGCCTGCAACCTACTACGTTGAACTGGCGCGCATGAGCTTCCTGGCCGGCGACAACCTCAACCTAATCGTGCGCGACTGGACAATCCTTGTCGTGCAGTTTGCCGTGCTCATCACGGGCGCGCGTCTACGAACCAAGAAGACATTGGACCGATGATGACTCTGCTCGAATCCATTACTGGTTCTCTTCGCCGAATCTCCTTCCTGTTCCGCAAGGAAGTCTTGGCGATTTTGAAGGACCCCGCCATCCGGGTAATTCTCATCGTCCCGATTGTTATCCAGTCGCTGGTCTTCGGTTACGCGGCCACCTACGACCTCAATCATGTGCGATACGCCGTTCTAAATGAGAGTCATGGCGCAGCCTCGACAAATCTGCTGGCTCGTCTGGAGGGCTCAAAGGTCTTTGTACGGGCGGCGACGCTGCGCAATTCAAGCGATATTGCTCGTGCTATCGACAATGGCGAGGCGCTGCTGGTTCTCCACTTCGCGCCCGACTTCGACGCGAAACTAGCATCAACGGGTAGCGCACCTGTTCAGCTCATTCTCGATGGGCGTAACTCGACCACTGCCAATATGGCGGCTGGCCACCTGAGCACCCTGATTGGCCAATTCAACGCTTCACTACCCAACGCGGTACGTCCACCCGTCAACATTGAAATCCGAGCCTGGTTCAATCCCAACCTGGAATCTCGGTGGAACATCGTTCCCGCCCTGATTGCTTCCCTGAGCATGATTCAAACTTTGCTGTTGGCCGCATTGTCGGTGGCCCGTGAGCGTGAACAGGGCACGTTCGACCAACTGCTCGTGACGCCACTGCGACCCATGGAGATTTTGATTGGCAAGGCGTCGCCGGCCATCACTATCGGACTGGTGCAGGCAAGCCTGGTTTTCTGCGTGGCGCTGTTCTGGTTCCGGATTCCGTTCCAGGGGTCCTTGGTTGTGCTCTATGTGGGGCTTGTCGCCTTTACAACGGCCTGCGTTGGTATTGGTCTCTCCATCTCGGCGCTGTCCCTGAATATGCACCAGGCAATGGTTTACGCCTTCGTACTCATCATGCCGCTCATCCTGTTGTCCGGGCTCGTCACGCCCGTTGGCAACATGCCTACCGCACTACAGATTCTGACTTACGCCGACCCGTTGCGATTCGCCATCGACCTGGTTCGCCGGGTCTATCTGGAGGGTGCTGGTTGGCAGGACGTAGGAATGGATTTTGTCCCGATGCTGGTGATAGCCGCGATAACGCTTCCCGTTGCCGCATGGCTTTTCCGAAATCGGCTGACCTAAGGGGAATGCAATGAAGAACACCTTAACCTTGCGTGTGCATCGGTCGCTGTGGCTCCTGAGCACGAGCATTCTATTGTCGGCATGTGCAGCCGTTGGCCCTGACTATAAGGCACCGGAGCTTTTGTCTCCGGCCACTTGGTCTTTATGGTCGAGCTCGAGCAAAGAATTGCCCAGGAACGAGGGGATGCAGGGAGCCCCCGAGCATAAGTGGTGGGCTGCATTTCAGGATTCCGTGCTGGACCAGTTGGAAACCCGCGTGCTTGAGTCCAGCCCAGACTTGAAGACTGCAATGCTTCACTATGAACAGGCACGCTCTCAGAGGAGTGTCACTGCTAGCCAGCAAGTCCCCGAAGTCAAACTCCAGGGTGGCGCAATTCGCCAGCGGCAGAGCGAATACGCGGCGGGGGACCGGGTGCTGGACGTAATGGCGCCGAATAATCGGGATGCGGTTGCCAAATCACTATCCGAGCCTTACACCTCCTACCAAGGCGGATTCGATGCGTCTTGGGAAATTGACCTGTGGGGACGTGTGCGCCGAGCGGTTGAGGCTGCTGATGCAGACATCGCCAATTCGTTGGCATTACTTGACCAGACCAGACTCGTCATCTCCAGCGACTTGGCGATGGCCTATATCGACCTGCGCACAACGCAACGCCTGTTGAAATTGACGCGGGACGACATCACGGCCCTGCGCGAGCGGACATCTATGATGGAGTCTAGGAGCAAGCATGGACTCGCCAACGATTTGGACCTTGAGCGCCAGCGGCTGCAACTGGCTGACCTTGAGGCACAGATGCCCCCGCTACTTGAACAGGAGGCACAGTCCAAGAACCGTATTTGCCTGCTTCTCGGGCTGCGCCCCGGTGATTTGGCCAAAGAGCTGGCCGCCGAGAGTGCTCCTGCCGCGGCAATGGTGTTGCCTCAATACAAGCTCGGCGTGCCATCTGAGTTGGCCGGTCGACGCCCTGACATTCGTGCGGCCGAAGCGCGCTTACATCAGGCAACTGCGGCGATAGGCGAAGCCCAGGCCCAGCTTTATCCTAGTGTTCGCCTTGGTCTTCGCTTCGGTTTGGATTCCTACGAAGCTGGCAAGTTTGGTGATTGGGGTAGCCGCTTCTGGTCTATCGGTCCGAGTTTGGATTTGCCGATTTTCGATGGTGGCCGCCGTCGTGCCACCGTGACGCTACGAGAACTGCGCCAGCAGGAAGCTGCTATCGAATTTCAACGGACGGTATTGAGGGCTTGGCAGGAAGTTGACGATGCATTGACGTCCTATGCAGCAGAACAGGAACGGCAACAGCGCCTTCTTGTTAAGGCTCAAAGCAGTGCTGATGTCTATCAGTTGGCACAAGCTCGGGAGCGTGCCGGGTTGGTCGATTACCTCAATGTTATCGACGCCCAGCGTACCGACATTCAAGCAAGGCGTGACGTTGTTGCAAGCCAGGGGCGCACGCAGCTTCGCTTCATTGCAATATACCGAGCACTGGGTGGTGGAGTGGCTGAAACTGCTGACTGATGCTCCGCTTGGGTGGAGGCAGAAACTAAGAAAGCAGCCGTTCAAATGACAGCTTTAGGGCGAAGCCTACTGGCCGCTTGTGGCCGGCAGCAGCCCGTCGTTGCCTGATGGATCCAACCCCTCCGCTGCTATAGTGCAGTCGGCTTCTGACGTTCAGTGCATCCGTCTTCTGAAAACGACAAACTCAGGGCTTCTTCTTCTCAAAAACAATTCTCGAAACTAAATTCTTGAAAGCGTATAATCGTACGGGTTTTGAGAATAGGAGAGACCCAATGCTAATCGGATACGCCCGCGTTTCGACGATCGACCAGAATCTGGACCTGCAGCGGGATGCACTCAACAAGGTCGGCTGCGAGAAGATCTACGAGGATCGGGTCAGCGGTACCCGTGCCGACAGGCCCGGTCTGGAGCGCGCGCTTGAGGATCTCCGCAAGGGTGATACCTTGACCGTCTGGAAGCTGGATCGTTTGGGTCGAAGCGTCAAGAACCTGGTAGACCTCGTCGGTCAGCTTCACAAGCGAGGGGTCCAGTTCCAGAGCCTGACCGACTCAATCGACACCGGCACACCGGCCGGCCGTTTCTTCTTCCACGTCATGGCCTCTTTGGCGGAGATGGAACGTGATCTGATCGTGGAACGTCGTACCCGCGCCGGCCTCGAAGCCGCCAAGGAACACGGACGCACAGGCGGCCGGCCGCGGACGATGACCAGGAGCAAGCTGGAAGCGGCTCGCACGCTGCTGGCAACGGGGACGCCGCCGAAGGATGTAGCAGTCCAGTTGGGTGTGTCGGTACCGACACTCTATCGGCACCTGCCAGCGAACCCTAGAGCGTAGTGGCGCGTTCTCGTTGGCACCTTGGATCTTCGCAGCCATCCGGGTCTGATGGGTGGCAGAATGGTCTCGCCGGCTTCACATATCTCTCCGGTGGAGCCTTTCCTTCAGGGCCTGGCAGAGGGATGCGCTCGCAGCATGGGTCAAGGAGAGTTCCTGGGGGCCGCGATCCTTGCCTGTCTGCTCGATACGCTCGATGTATAACCCAGAGGCCTTGCCCCGCGCTATCTCGGCTTGCACCGCTGCCGAATACTTCTGACCAGCAAGGGCTGCGTCGCGTAGCCGCTGGAGGTCGCTCAGGTGCTGTTCGAGGGTCAGTTGGACCTTTGCCGCAACCGGCGCGCGGAGTTCCTTTATCCTAGCGGCTACCTTTGGGTGTGCCAAGAGCAGAGACGCTTCACGCCAGATTGTGGCGGGAGCCATGTTCTCCGCTTCATAGGCGGCGCGATAGGCAGCGGTCGCATCCCTGTGCTCAACGAATGCGAGCGCGAATGCTTCCTGCTTTCGGGTGAGGGGGCGATCATTGTTTTCCATAGGCATGATCCTACAGCACCCCCGCGTAAGTGTTACTTGTCCTGAGAGAGCCCCCGGCTCTGCCCGAGCTATCGTAGCGGTGTGACCCTTCGGTCTTGATCAGTCACGACGCGTGGCCTCGTGCATCCCCGATGTAGCTCGCCCGCCTAGTTGCTCGACGATCGTCGCAGTCATTTCTTCCGACCGAGCACGGAACTTCGCCACGTCGTCAATGATCGCCCGTGTCATCACCGCGCGGTCAGACCTCCTGCAACTCAATGAGCTGCCCTGGTCAGGACGAATAGATGCCGTTTGGCGCGCGTCGCAGCCACGTGCAGCAGCGATCGCTCAGCCGTCGCCGTCTCACCCGAGACGCCGGCATCCTCGTCGCGCGCGTACAGCTCCGCGTAATTCGTTGCCCCCTTGTACGCAGCGATGATCACCACACCGAACTCAAGTCCTTTGATGCGGTGCATCGTCGCCACACGAACGCCTGAAATGGCTGGGTCATCCGGCGTCGAACGCTCTAGCCGCAGCGTGGCCACTCCCGCCTTCTTCAGGCCAACAACGACGGCGTCGACGTCGTCGTTGGTGCGCGCCGCGATGCACACCTGGCGTGGCTCGATCGAGTCGTCGGCGAGCTGCGTCAGGATTGCTCGAATGTGCTTGACGTCTTCTTGGTGCGACGACGATGCGATCACATCCGGGCGATCGCCGTGAGTCAGAGAGCGATAGCCGCGCAATGTGTCGATATTGCCGTCCAGGTCATCGATCTCACAGCCCTCGAGCTGCGCACAGGCCCAGCGGCGGATCTCGTCTGTCGTCCGGTAATTGACCTTCAGACCTCGGCTCCGTCCCCGAACCTCGATGCCGACTCGGCTGAGCACGATCTTGTGCCGATAGATGCGCTGGTGTGCGTCTCCGACGATGAACAGGTCATTCGCCGCGACCGGTACCGCTGTCCGAATCAACTCGAACGCTGCAGCGCTGATGTCCTGCGCCTCGTCGACGACCATCGCGCGGATGCCCAGTTCAGTTGCTTGTCCAACCAGAAGCCGCCTGGCATCACGAAACGCCTCTTCGGGTTCGCGCAGATTCGCTCCGTGCAACTGGGCACGGTACTCGGCAAATACCGGCCAGATCGCCTTGCGGGTAGCGCGTCCCAACTGCCCGCCTCGCCCGATGCGGCTGGCTCGCATATATTCCTCCGCGGTCTCGCAGCCCTGCGGCAACACGACGCGCTCGTATTCAGCGCGCATGAAGTGCTGTGACAGGTCGGCAGACGCAGGCATCGCCGACATTGCCGCCTGCCAGTAGTTCCGCCTGGCACTCTCGTCGTACAGCAGCTCCGGCTTGTAGCCGAAGCGCCGCAGCACACTGGAAGCCCACTGATCCAGGTTCACCACTTGGATCTTCTGCAATTCCTGGGGCGTGCATAGAAGCCCAAGGTGCTGGCGAATGTCGTCCGAGAGCGTCTTGGTGAACGTCGTAAACACCACGGGCCGACCCGGCAGCGTAGCGAACTGCCGTGCGAGCCTCGCAGTGCGGTGCATGGCCACGACGGTCTTGCCGGTGCCCGCGCCGCCCGTCACCTTGACTGGCCCCGACCATTCCCGCTCGACCAGCTTGCGCTGGCTGGGGTGAAGAAAGACGCGCCAGCGCTCCAGCGGAGCCGCGAGCAGGGCTTCCAAGTCGCTGTCGTCAGTAAGCACGACAAAGTGACGCCTAGTGGTATCTCGATCCAGCGCCGCAACGAAGTCGGCCGGGTCGACCGTCTCGGGCGCGGCTTGATCGGCAACGATCTTCTCGTAGGACTCACCCGCTGCGAACAGGAACAAGGCTTCAAAAGCCTCGTCTGGCAGTTGCTGCTCCAGCGCTTCCAGTTCCTTGTCCGATGCAACGGCGCGCACGGCGGCCAACATCTCGTCCGGCACGCCCAGGCGCCGGATCTCCCGATCCTTCAAGCACGTAAAGATCCCCGTCTCGGCTGCAGGCACGGTGGCGGCTACCGGGTCTTCTGTGGACGCCGCCGCCGTTTCCATGGCATATATCTGGATGCTGCCGACGTCCGGGTGAATCGCCACTCGGTGGCGTCTGGCCCACTGATAGGCGTCGTCGTGCCGGTCGACCCACAGCAGGCAATACACGTTACCCACATCCGGCTTCAGAACGATGCCGCGGATGTTGTCGTTCACCCGCACCGACCGCATGTTCGGGTCACCGGGGTCGCGGATACGCTCGTAGTTGATCCCAGAAGCCGTCGGGTTCTGGCGGAACTTGGCCACAAAGGTCAGCACAGCCTGTTGCTGATCTCGCGGAACTGCGGCGAACGACTTAAGGAAGTCGTCGGACATAGCGATCTTGGGTGCCAGCGTCATGCGTGGGCCTCCGTCAGTTTGTTCTTCAGTTCGATAGGCACCGGACCCTCGGCGGCCGTGAAACACGTCCACCCGGCCGCTGCGAACTTGGCATCGGCGCCAGTCCCCGGCAGCAAGATGGCCAAGCGCTGTGCTTCCCACCCCATCTCAGCCTCGGCGACGATCCGTCCCATCTCGTCCAGCAGCTCGTAGCCGACGATAGGCGCTTGAAGTCCAAGCTCCGCCAGGGCAGTTGCCCATGCCCGCAGATTTCGCAGCACCAGGCCCAGCACCTCCACCCACCCAGGCGGCAGGCCGCTCGGCTGCGCCTGTAGCACCGGGGCGTTCTGCAGCGCTTCCAACCCAGGCATGCCTGCTGCGCCGACCCAAGCAGCCCGTAGCGGCAAGAGCAGGTTCAAGCTCTGCCACAGTTGCTGCCATCGGGTCTGCCGCTCGCCGTCGGGTACAGCGCCTGGCACCCACTCCGCAATCACCACCGGCTCATGTTCTGGCGAGCCGTTACCCTTCATCACCTGAGCCAACTGGTGCGGCTGAATGCCCGCGGCCAGCCGCACCACGGTTCCCATATGCCGTGTCCCAATGCGGTGCTGATGCAAGTCTGTCAGCAGCGCCAGTTCGTCCAGCCGCCGCCAGAACACGCCCTGGCGCATGGCGTCCAATGCGGCCGCGTCGCCCGGCGGCATCACCATGCCGATCGCCAAGCCCGATGCCAGCCTGCGCATGTCGTCGTGACGCCAGTTGCTAAGGCGTTGATGCAGCTGCATGAAGGGCGCCAGCGATTTGAAGCCATTGATGGTGCTCAGCCCCTGCGCTTCGCAGATCTTTTGCACGACGTTCGCGCCGCCTTCGGCCAGCAGTGTCGGCCAGGGCGATGCCGTCAGCGACTCCTTGCCCTGCAGCACGCTGTCGATGTCGTCCCACGTCAGCGTCCAGACCGAGAACTTGCCACTCTTCACCACTGCCATGCGCTTGGCCAGATCGGTGGCAATGGTCTCCTGATGGAACTGCCAGCCGTCCAGGAAAACCGCGATGGGCAAGTCGTCGGCACCGTCATCAGGCCAAAACAAGAAGTCCGGCTTGCACGTGACGACGACGCCATCACCATCGGACAGGTTGACCTGCAGTTCTAACCGCCAACGCCGCCCCTCGGCCTGCAACTGGTAACCCGGCTTGCCCTTGAACAGCACCTCGGTCAGGCCGTAACGCTTGCCCGCGTGCTCGCGCCGCAGGGCTTCGACAAACCGCTTCTCCAGCGTGCTGTCGAACAAGTGATTGCCGGTCTGCACACCCGAGAGGTTGGCGACCGGCTTCAAGGCCGCTTTGTGCTGCATTACTTCGCTCAACAGCTTCTGGGCGATGCGCCGCGAGATGTGTTCTCGGTCGTAGCTGTTGTGATACGCATAGACGCAGTGGTAGCAGCCATCCGCATCGGCATCCTGATTGCACACGCATTCGTTCAATGCCTGCAGCGCAAGCTCAAACACCTCGAGCAGAGGATCGGGCGCGCGCATCAGCTCCTTCAGGTAGCCAGTGCCGCCGGGCACGCTGTCGTAGATCACCAGGTAGCAGCGCGGCACCTCCTGTCCCGCCGCCATGCGGATGTCCAGCGCAATGCGCAGGTGATCCACCGCCCCGCGGAAGCGTCTACTCAGCCCCAGTTCCAGCGCGGCAACGAAGCTCAGCAGCCGCTCCTCGGTGTCGCCGAACCCCACCTCAGGCAGGAACATGCGGATGCCTTCGCTCGCGAACTCGCGATACAGGAATACGCACTGCTGGGTGCTGGCCTCCGGGTTCTTGCGGCGCGAGCAATAGGGCGCGTGGTTGCGGTACAGTTCCTCGGCCTTGCGTCGCCGCTGGATCGTGCCGCACTCGGGGCAGATGCTGAAGCCGGGCCGGTTCATCTCGGCCCCGGCAATCGTCATCGGCGACGCGTCCGGCGTCTGCTCGCCGAAGTTCACTTCGCGGAAGGTCACGCGGTCGAGGAATTCAAAGCCGAACGGGAACTCCGGCTTGTCGATCACGTAAGCCTTGCGCACGGAGTCGGGCGGGCTGTCCACCAGCGCCTGGCGCACGTAGAAGCCACGTTGCCGCTCGTCAGAGTCGTCTGCGATCCGGCTGTCGCGGTCCAGTGTCCGGGCGAACACCGTGGTGAGCTTCAGCATCTCGTGCACGCGCCCGCTGTCGCGCCACATCGTGTCGCCACAGCGCGGGCAGGTCGAGTGGTGGTCGCCCGAAGACAGCGGCTCGGTGTACGCGCACTGCCGGCAGAAACGCCACGGCTCCGGCTTGATCTTCGAGACGTCCACCTGGTTCACCACCACCCTTCGCCCTTCGGCGTAGAAGGTGTTATTGGGGGCAAGTTCGGTGATGGCCGATGCGCTCGGCCGTTCGTATTCAAAAGTCAGCGGGTCTGGCGCGCCACCGCCCGGCTTGGCTTCGCGGACGATGATCGACCGCAGCAACACCCCCTGCTCAGGGAAGGCGTAGTTCGGCAGCAGCCCCTCGTCGGTCAAGACGTTCAGCGTGGCCTTGCCCTCGATGCTGCCGACCAGGCGCGAGAGCGCGGTGCGCTCCTGCATCAGCCGATTCAACTCTTGCTCGTCTTCCTCGCCGCGCACGGCCAGCTCCTGGAGCTTGTCGATCTCCTTGGCGGTGCGCTCGCGCTGGCGCTTCAGCTCATCGACATCTTTCGCGATGCCGTTGAGCCTATCGATGATTTTCCAGCCCAGCGACCCTGGCTGGTCATTGCCGCCATTGATAAACTTCGAGAGCCAGGCTTCCGTGGTCTTGCTCAATGGGTTGCGGTCGCCCTGGTTGAACAGGCGCACAAAGCGGTCCAGCAGTTCCCCCCGGCGTTGCTCCACGAAATTGAGCCACGGGTACGGAAACTTCGACATCGCCTGGCCGCGGATCGCGGTGAACACCGCGCGGATCTCGCCCGGAATCACCGCCGACTTGCCGGATTCGCGCACCCAGCAGTCAAGCGTGAAGGCCGTGAGCTGCCGCTCGAGCACCGCCGACGCGTTCAGGAACACGCCGGGCGTGCCCACGCTGCCGGCCAGCATCTCTTTCGGGTCGCCCCAGAAGTACAGGTCGTGCGGCTTGCTCACCGCCATCGTCATCAGCAGCGCATTGCCGGTGCTGCGGCCCGCGCGGCCGGCACGCTGCACGTAGTTGGCCTGGGCCGGCGGCACCGAACACAACAACGTGGACGACAGGTCGCCGATGTCGATGCCCATCTCCAGCGTCGGCGTCGCAGACAGCACGTTGATGCCGCCCGGTAGCTCGGTGTCGGACTTGAAGTCGCGCTCCACACGCTCGCGCGTCTCGCGCGGGAGCAGGCCGGTGTGCTCGTGCGCCACCACCCGCTGGATCTCGGCGGTGAGGTACAGCTTGCGGTAGAAATCGCCCCAGCCGCCGTCGGAATGCAGCATGCCCTTGCAGCCTGTGCGCCGGCAGGGCTGTTCATCGAAATCTTCAGCCAGGCCCGAAACCACCTCGTTCTGACATGTGGCACAGCGCCACTTCCGGCCGCCCAGTTCCACCTTGTATGCCGAAGGTGCCAGGCCCCAGACATGGATCCCGGGCTTGTCCTGGGCCTGCTCGTTCCCCGCGAGACCTGCGTGCGCGAGAGCGTCAAGCGCCACCCGGTACACGTCGCGCACCACGGGCTCTGCGCCAAGCGCCAGAAGGTTCAGCTCGGGCAGCGCCTTGTAGGCCCAGTCGCGGAATACGCGCGACTCGTCACGCTCGATGCTGATGCACCGGTGGTACTCGGGCACTGTCAAGAATCGCGGCGGCCTCGGGCCTGACAGCATCTTCTCCTGACTCGGGTTCCTTCTATAGGCCTGCGGGTGGCCGCCGATGCGTGCATAGAAGGCCAGGCCTGGGTCACGCCACGCGCCGATGCGCTGCATCTCGCCGATCAGCCCGCGCAGGAAGACGTCGACTTCGCCAGGTTCGGTACCCTTGAGCACGTCCACGTGCTCCAACAACCTCGGCAGCAGCCATGCGGTCGCCGTTGCCAGCGCATCTTCCACGGGCGTTACACAAGCCGTGCCCGTGGCGACCAAGGTGCGGCCCACGTGCGCGTCCTGCCCGAACTCGGCGTTCACCACCCAGGGCAGCACCTGCGCCATCTGCACCGGTACCTGGCTGCCTTCGGGCAGTTGGCCCTGTTCCATCAGCGTGTCCACGTCGCGCATCCAGTGCAGCTGCGGCGGCAGGAAGTTCGCGACGTAGTGCCCATCGCCCAGCGCCGTGCGCCATCGCTGCTCGAAAGCCTTGGGCAGCTCGGCCAACGTCAGCGGCTGGCCGGCTTCGGCCGCCGCAGCGATGGTCTGCGCCAGCGCCGGCCGCAAGTTCAGGCGCCAGGTGCGCGCGGCCAGAAAGCCGGCGCGGTGCGCCGCGTCTTGCACCGAGTCCGAGAACGCGATGAGCTTCTTGTCCTGGTTGAACCGGCTGCTGAACAGCTGGCCCACCATCACTGCCGCAAGGCTCGCCGCCTGCGAGCCAACGATGGTCAGCGTCCTGTGTCCGCCGCAGTAGGGGCAGTCGTGGTGCGACTTGGTGAACTTGGCACCGTTGCGTGTGGCCTCCTTCAGGTTGGCCGTGATGTCAACCGCCAGCAAGGTGTCATGTCCGCAATGCGAACACCCGCGCTGCGTCATCTGGTGCAACGTGCCGCACTTGGGGCACACCTGCTTGCGCTCGAACACGCGGCGATCGACCGCCTCGGTCTTTGGAAACAGGAAGCGCGTCGACACGTCCTCGGCGAAGAAAGCACTGTAAAAGGCGCGCAGGTCCGGCTGCAGCTGGTTCGGGCTGGTCTTGGGCAGCGTGGCTCCCCACCCAGTCGCATGGCAGTCGCGACAGTGGATGACGGGCAGGTGCACGTCGCCCTTATCGGCCCTGCCCAGATCGTCGTGATGCCGGAGCACCGGCTGCGCATCGAGCTTGGCCACCATGCGCCGCAGTTCGCGCAACCAGATCTCCACCTTCACCTGCAGGAAGAAGCCCTGGTGCCCGGGCTTGCGGGCGTGAGCGACCAACGAAAGCAGGCTGGCCAGCCACAGCAGCGTGAACCGCTCGCTGGCCGCTGCTCCCTGCCGCTTGGGCAAGCGCCGGTTCAACAGCGCCAGCAGATCGTCCACAAGGACCGACTTGGGCCCCAGGCGGTCCAGATCTCGCAGCAGGTTCTGGAAGGCGAAGTGGCACTTGAGCCGCTGCCCCAGTTCGCACCGCCAGGCAAAGTCGTGCACCTGCTCAGAAGTGCACGCCTCGCCAAACCAGAGTTCCGCCTGCGCCGCGATATACCGGTGCAGGTCGTTGTAGTCGGCCGGGTCCAGCCTTTCCTCGTCGGCCGGCTGCGGGCTGAGCGTATGTTCCACGACCGCATCGGCCAGGTAGTCGCCCACGGAGATGCGGTCTTCGCCGATCACGGCTTCGGCGTCCAGCGTCTCGCCGAACACGTCGCGCGCATACCCCAGTAACCCCTCTGCGCCGCCATCGCCCAAGGTGGCCGAGGTACCCACACACACCAGCTGCCCGGGAGCCGCGCTCAGCCGCCCTTTCAGGCGCCGGATCAGGCAAGCGAGGTCGGTGCCCTGGGCACCATCGAAGGTGTGCAGCTCGTCCACAACCAGGTAGCGCAGGGTGTCCGGCCGCTGCTGTGCCCAAAGCGGCGCATCGGCTGCGCGCATCAGCAGGAAGTCCAACATCTTGTAGTTGGTCAACAAGATGTCAGGTGGGTTCGCGCGCAGCACGTTGCGGTCGGTGATCAGCGAGAAGGTGTCGCCATCGAGCTGCTGCACGGCATCGGACTCCACCTCCGGCGCGTCGCCCACGTAGAGACCGGCCCGAATGCCCTGCAGGGCCGGCGTCGTGACGATGGTCTTGGCGAGCCGGCCTGCCTGGTCCGAGGCCAGCGCGTTCATTGGATAAAGGATGAGCGCCTTGATGCCCGGCTGGCCCCTCGCCTTGGCCTGGCGGCAATGCTCGAGGATCGGGTAGAGAAATGCCTCTGTCTTGCCGGAGCCCGTGCCCGTGGCAACCAGCGTGGATTGCGCCGCTTCGCCGGTCAGACGCGCGAAGGCCTTGGTCTGGTGGGCATGGGGATGGAAGCTGTCCGGCAGCCATGGGTACGCCGGCTTGTCCTGTTTGGCCCCGGCCCGAAACGGCAGCGGCACCGTCAGGTATGGGCCCTTGAACGTGTTGTCGCGCTCAGCAAGGAAACGCTCGAGCAGCCCAATGAAGCCGGGTGTGGTGGACGGAAACGCGGTGCGCAGGAAGTCGGCGACGCCCTGCGTCACCTGTTGGGCGACGACCAGGGGCTGCATCAGGCGGCCTCACTCACTGTTGTGGACTTCGCGCGTTGCTCGAAGTGCGCCCAGGCGACACGGAAGTCGGCCTCGCGGTCGGCCAGCGCGAAGGGGGCAACGTATTGGATGGTGCGGTCTTCCGGGCCGCCGGACAGCGTGTCGTCGCGCACGGGGCGCATGATCACCGTGCCGTCGGGCACCTGGGGCTGGCCATCCTTGGGCTGCACGTCGTCCCAGCCCAGGCGGCGGGCTTCGGTGCGGCCATCGGGGTAGCGCAGTGTGCAGTTCTGATCGGTGCGGCCAGCCTTTCGCGGTAGGCCTACACCCACCAGGCCCTTGCTGGCGGTGAAGACGATGCGGCCGCGGGTGTCGTACCAGGTGTCGCGCTCGTACTGGCGCATCACGGGGAACTGCACGCGGTAGATGGTGAGCAGCTCGTCCAGCGTCAGGCCCAGCGCCTGAGCGGCCAGCACGTCGATCTCGACCAGGGCTTGGCGCCGGGCGTAGTCGGTGCGCAGGCCGCAGTCGCGGTGCCAGGCCGGGGTGAGGCGTGTGAAGAAGTCGGCCGGAAGACGCGGGCTCTTGTTGGACCAGACGTCGCGGAAGAACACGTCACTCCAACTGCGTTGCCACAAGGGCGCGTAGTGGACCGTCAAGCAATTCAGTGCCAGTGCTCGCAAGTGCAGGGCTCGGCGCTGCGGCGCGTTCTCACCCAGCGTCGGCAGCTGGCTGATCAGCGTCGAATTCGCATGGCCCATGCCCGTGCTCTTGACGCGAAAGTCGACCAGGAGCGATAGCGTCATCGCGTGATAGCTGAGCAGGTCCGCGTCGGACTTGAACGCGGTCGCCAGCACCGTGTTGATGTGCGCGCTTCCAGGTGGTGCGATGACCGTGACCAGCGTCCGTTCGCCGGGCGGCGTGATCATCTCGCGGTTGACGTGACGGAAGAATGCGGTCACGGGCGAGCCGGCGCCGGCTGGCGATGCACTCCAGGGCACGCGTGGCGCACGGGCCGCGTAGGCAACTTCGTCGCAAGCCGGCGCGTAGTTACTCCGAGGCAGGTAATCATCCGGCACCACTTCCAGATCGATCACGTCGTAGTGGCTGTTCTGCGTGCACACCGCGCGCGGCGTCTTGTTCAACGGGTTGCCGACGAAGAAGTGCGGGCCGGAGAGGATGAATTCGGCGGGCGAGGCGACGAAGCCGGTTTGGCGGCGGATGGTGCCGTCGCGCTGGGCGCCGGTCTCGTGCCACATCTCGAGCGTGAAGTAGTCTTCCTTCAGGTCGCCCAGCCGTCGCGGTACGCGGGCGAACTTCTCCAGCACCGAAACCAGCTCCCGGCTGTGCACAGCCGGCAGGCGGGCCTGAAAGGCGGGCGTGCCCGGGGTGTCGTAGAGCTTGGCGAAGGTGCCCAGCAGCGCCTCGTCCACCTCAATCAGGCGACTGGCGTGGCCGTCGGTGCTCCAGCCGCCTTCGTCGCGCTTGATGCCAGGCGTGGCACCGCCGCCGGCATGCATCAGGCTGGCATCCACAGTCGCCGGTGCGAAGACGTTGGCCATGTGCCGGAAGCGGACTTGCGCCAGCGGCGGGCCGTAGAGGTTGATGCTGAACTTGGTGTTGTGGTGCACCTCGGCGAACAGCGTTAGCTGGTTTTCGAACTGGTAGTGCGCCCGCAACCGCGGATACGCCGCCGCCCGCAACTCGCCGCCCTTGGGGTCGTCGTACACCCCTTCCGGGTGCAGCAGGCCCTGCACCCCGCCACCCACGCGCCAAACCACCGGCAGGAAGCACTTGTAGAGGTTGCTCTGCTGACCCTTGAGCAGCGGGTAGTTCTGCAGCGCGTTCAGGAAGCCGGCCAGCGCCTCGGTGGCCAAGCACTCGCCAACGTAGTCAGCCCGCGCCGCCGGCGCGGCGGCGAACACGGCCTCGCGCTGGTCGGCGGTTTCCTTTGCGCTCAGCCGGCGGATGGCAAAGCGCGGGTCAAAGTCCGACAACAAGGCCTGCTCGTTCCACTCGACCTTGATCCATGGTGGGTTGCCCAGCACCAGGTCGAAGCCGCCCCGGGACTTGAACTGGTCGGCGAACTCCAATTCCCAGTGGTGGAAGTGCTGTCCGGCCGCCACTTGCTTTGCCACCCGCAGCGTGGGCAGCGCGACGACCAGCGCGTCGATGTCCACCTGGCCATATCGGTCGCGCTCGGGCGTGAAGTCCAGCGTTGACTGCGGGATGGTCTCAGGGAAGAAGTCGGTTGACGGTGGAACCTCGGCAAAACTCGCATTCCCCAGCAGCACCGTCTCCAGAACGAACCACCACTCCTCACGGGTCGGGAGGTGCCCTGCTTGGTCCAAGGGCCAGAACCAAAGTGCGCACCACGCGTCCAGCACTACCTTCAGCCGCCGGTAAGGCGAGGCGTTCTTCACCTGCTCCGAAAGCATCTCGCGCTGGAACGTCGCATCCTTCTGCGCCGTGCTGGTGGGTGCGCGGTTCGCGGCCGGGTCGGGCCACACATGCAGTTCGTCGCTGGTCGCCTTGCGAACACGCGCAAGCTCCGTGGCGTGCTGTCGCCATAGCGCCTCGGCGGCGACGGTCAGCGCCTTGACGCGTCGGATCTCGTCGGAAGTCAGCGGTGCCATGAAGTCGGAGCGCCAGCGCTTGAGCTTCTCGAATGCAGCGGGCTCCAGCGCCTTGACCACCTTATCAGTGCAGGTGGCCATGCCGTCGGCAGGCAGCAGGAAATGAAAGATCTCGTCCTCGGCTGGTGAGGCCGTCATCGCCACGGCGCGGGGCACGGCAACACGCCAGTCCCGTTCCGCGATGCCCTTCTCGCCCCTGCCAGGGCTGAGCTGCGCCACTGAGAACACGTCGCGCCGCGCGCCCACCAGTGAGTTACCGTTCTGCAGCTGCATGCCGAACCAGGGAACATGACTGCCCTTGAAGATGGCGTTCAGCCACAGCGACACCTCGGCCAGTTCCACGGCCACTGGGTTCAGGTCCACGCCGTACACGTTCGTGTCGGCGATGTACATCTTCACCCGCTGCTTCTCCTCGGTGTACTGCTCGTGTGGGATGGTCTGGCCCAGCTCCCTTTGCTTATTCGTAAGGTAGGCTACGGACAGCTGGTTGATGGCTTCGTTCAGGAACGCGGCGCTGCCCATCGCCGGCTCGCACACGGTGAGCTTGAGGATGTCGTCCGCCGTCTTGCAGCTGGGCAGTAGTTCCTTGAGCGCGTGCTCGACCAGGCACTTGGTCAGCACCTCGGGCGTGTAGTACGAGGCTGACTTTTCGCGCGCCCGCCCGGCCAGGCGATAAATAAACGTGCCGCGCTTGTAGAGACGCGGCTCGCCGCCGAACAGGCGCTCGGCGTCGGTGTACTGGCTAATCTTGCTGGTGGGCACAAAGTAGGCCGCGTCCAGCGGGTCGACCTCGGCGTCCTTCTTCTTCTCGGCGGCGCTGGACGCCTCGGACTCGGCGTCCTCGCCGTCACCCTCGTCGCCGCCCTCCGTGTCTGGCGTCTCGCCCTCGGCTTCGTCCGAAGCCGGCTTGTCCTTCTTTCGCTTGGGGTCCGGCCGCACCTCGTAGAGGTCTTCCTCGGCGAAGAAGCCGCGGAACGAGAGCAGTGACTCGTATACCGCACCCAGCTGGTTAATGCCCAGCGTGCCGAAGCTGATGCGGCCACGGCGCTGCTTGCCGGTGCCGCGCGACAACGACATCAACTCGATCACGCGCTGCAGCACGCGATTGCGCAGCTTGACGCTGCCCAGCAGCGGCGTCTGCTTGGGGTCGAACAGATGCCCCTGCAGCGGGGCGATGGTGAAGCCGGTCTCCAGCACGTGATCGGCACCGCCCAGCAGTTCGCCCTGATGGCCGCCTTGGGTATTGCGCTTGGGGAAGCCTTCCCAGATGAGCGAGAAGAGCTGCTTCAGGCTTTCGTGAAAGTAGGTTCCGTCCTGCGCCTCGGGCGTGGTCAGCGGTGTCTGCTCCAACTCGCGCAAGTGCTCGAGGCTGTAGCCCTTTAGGTAGGCCTCGGCACCGATTGGCGCGTAGCCCAGCTCCGGCCGGGCCTCGATGTAGAAGAGGAACAGCATCCGGTACATGTAGCGCAGGCACTCGCGGCTGAGCTGCATGGCCAGGTCGATGTCGTTGCGCTCGTACACCTTCTCCTTGGCCACCTCACGCTTGTAGCGGATGGCCTCGTTGCCGATCAGCTCGATGCACTCGCGCAGGGCGTACTTCAGGTCGGTGGAGACCTCGAACGCGTGCTTGTGGGAGCTGTCGTCCAGGCTGTCCAGCAGCGCCGTGCCGCCGGCCGGCGGCAGCACCGATTCCGCACCGGCAAGCGCGGCCATGGCGCGGAACTGGCGGTCGTCGCGCGGGCCGAACAGCTCGGGCAGGTTGAAGCGCAGCAGTGCCTTGCGGCCCCATTTGCTGCGCTCGATGAGCAGCCATTGCTCGTGGTGAACCAGCAGCACCCAACGCGGCGGCGTGTCGTCGGCGAACAGACTCTTGGTGAGCGCTTCTTCCCAATCGGCCTTGCTCGCCTTGCCCTCGGGCAACAGGGGGTTGAGCTGCAACGGGCTGGCATCCTCATCACCCGGCGGCGCAATGGCCGCGGCGACTACCAGCAGCGGGTGAAGCTTGGCGTCGCGGTACACCGCCAGCACGGGCAAGCCACCATCGGCCAGGTCCAGGGTCTGAGGCGCGGTCTCGTAGCCCAGCGCCTGCAGCAGCGGCTGAACCAGATCGATGAACAGCGCCGGGCGATCCGCGGCCTTGCGTTCGCCGATGAAACGGTCTCGCGCGCGGAAGTAGCTGGCCCCGGCCGCGGACCGCAACCGCGCCACCGTGCTGTTGGCGCCTTGCTCCTTCCACCGGTCGAACAGCGGCTTGAGGTCGCTCTTCTCGGCGACCTCGTCCAGGTAATGCTGGCTGTAGAACTCGTTCGCGTTCTCCAGGCCGTTGATCACAAAGCTCATGGTGGTCGTTCTTTCTTGCTCCAAGCGAACTGGTCAACCCGCTGCATCGTCAGCTTCGAATGCACCGGCACTCCCTCGGAGGTCGCTGTAGTTCAGGAATCCGCAAGCGTCGATGAACTTCTGCCGTTCATGCCGCTGCTGGTTTTTCGTGTTCAACCGACCGCCATAGGCGTTGCCGCCAACGATGGAATGAAGCAACTTGTGCACACGCTCCACATGCTTGGGAAGCGAGGAAAGAAACCCAACTGGGGCCCACAGCCCTGGACTACCGGGCAACGCCAGGTGAAAGAGTGCTGCCGCGAAGCCTGTCGGATAGAGGAAGAGTTCAAGCCGGCCCCCGAAGCCGGTGTTACCGGTGGTGGCTGGACGATAGGCATGGAACTGACCTGAATCCACGCCGCGGAACTGATTCGAGACGACTTGCTCCTGTCCTTTTTCGGTGCCTATAAATACAAACAGATCGTCGATTGATTTCCCTCGGAGCATATCCTGGATGGCGGTTGTCGCCCGCTGGAAAGCCTCGCCGCGACCCCATAAGTAGTGGTCTGGCGCTAGCCAAGCGGCCGACGTACAAAGAAAACGAAATCGTTGTTCGCTACGCCTTGCCTTGATCCGGTTTGTCACCTGCTCTAGGTTATGCTCTAGGTATAGGTTGCCAAAGATTGGGCGGAGCCCTTTGGGGGCCAATACCTCTCCCGCATTCAAGTCCTTGGCGAATTTGTGAATGTCGAAACGATGGCCAGTGGCGAAGGAGGCAAGCCAGGACGCGTCGAACGTGTCAATAAAGTTCTCGATGTGGGCATTGCCGACGGTCAACGCGTTGGGTATCGCAGTGCTGACAGTCTCGTGGAATGCTCTAACCAACTCGGGAGCCGCTCTTTCCTCGAACCATGGGGGCCCTCTGCGCTCGACCTGCTCCTGCTCAACGAGAGAGAACGCGACAGGAATAGGTAGGTATCCCCTGCGTTTGCTGGAGATGTCTTCCACTGAGTACACACTTATGGCATCTCGCCGCAAATCATCGTTCAACCTGGCAATCTCGTGGAAGCGCTTGTAATAGGCAGCTTTCGCGCACTCAACGCTGTTGCCTAAGACCTCGTCTGAAACGTCGAGACGGTAGCTGTTCTCATTGAGCAAGCCGATGCTGCGTGTGCTGAGTGGAGAAAACGACAAGAGGTCGAAGATAACCGAATCTCGGCGTGGCTCTACTTTAGTGAAACGTGGATAGTCGTCGTTGGATGATTCTTCAAAGCGCTCGTTTGCATAGCCGCTAAGGTGCAGGTCCTCGCCAGAAACCTCGACGAGCCCCTGTCTCGTCAACGATTCAACGACAGCCAATACCTCTGGATCAGTGAAGCCAAAGTAGTTTCTCAAACCGGAGAGCGTGACAGACCCGCAGATGCGGAGCAACCGCAGCACGTACTCCGTCACCACCGGAAGTCGTTCATCTCTGGTGATGTAAGCGTCGACTCGATAGCTCTCGACTGGCAGGCCGAATGTGACCTTATTGAACTCGAAACTATGCGTGGTCATTGAAGTAACTCCTTGGCGGACAGAACTTCCGCTCGCCCTTCTTGCTGCATGCTTTGCACTTTCGCGAATACGGCCCCAAGCGGTAGCTGTGCATTTCGGCCCGCCCACATGCGGCTAGCGCCGACAACGAATAGGCGATCCATAGCACGTGAGAGCGCCACGTTGATACGGTTGGGTACACGAAGGAAGCCGGGTTTTAGCGCAGCGTTGTTGCGCACAGTGGAGAGAATGACGATACGGTTCTCTTTTCCCTGGTAGCTATCGACTGTGTCGATCTTGACCAGGCGACGGAGGTCACCTAGCCAGCTTGCCTCGGATTTCATGCGGTTCAGAACGTCTCGCTGCCGGCTGTACATGCAGATGATTCCAATGGCAGGCTCGCTCGGCTGGAGTTCGTTGCGCACTTCTTCCATGAAGTCATCACACTCGATTATCTGGCGCAGAAGTCTCATGACAACACGAGCCTCGGTGTCATTCCAGCGCTGGTCACCTGCCTTTGTCGACTGCTCGAAGCCACTCGGTCCAAGGGGCGACGTGTCGACCCAAGTGACTTGCTGCCTCATGTGATCCGGAAGTTTGTCGTAGTAGGCGGAAGGCGCAGCGCGCCCGGTTTCAAGTCGGCCGTCATAGAAGCAGTCTGAGACCAGCTTGCCGATGTCGGGCGCCATCCGATACTGCTTGAGCAGCGACGCTCCAACAGTCTTGCCATATGCAGACTCGTAGATTCGCTCGAAGTCGCTTCCGAAAGCGGGAGACTCATCACCAACACTGAAACGGCTCTTAATGATGTCTCTGACTTCCTCAGAGAAGGTCGGTGGTAGTTGTTTGTGATCACCGACCAAGAGAATCCGGTGACCGGTCTGCATCGCGACAGCCAGTTCACTAGGTGCCGCCCTACCCGCCTCGTCAATGACGACCCAATCGTACAGGTTCTGGACCACGCCTGAAGCTCTGTGTCCGATCCCGACAAGGGTCCCTGCCACAACAGTCCTCGACTTGGCGAGAAACTCCGCAAAATTTGCCTCTGGTGAACCGAGAGAAGCAAGCCAGTCCTCCGACAAACGAATCAGCTTCCCTAGCCGCTGGACTGCGTCGGGCGAGTGAATCTCGTACTGCTCTACGAATTGCTGCTCAAGCTTAGAGAGCGTCTGGTCGGGCGTCGCCTCGCACGAGGCTTCGTAGACATCGCGACAAATATCCTCAAACGTGGATGTGAGGGCACGCACGCGAGCCTCAAGTTCACCCTGATCTTCACCGCTGCTGTTGGACTGAAGCTCCCTTGTGAGCTCGTTGATACGATTCGCGAGCCCTCCCAATCGATGCCAGAGTTCAATGAATGAATTAGCGAAATCTTCCGGTAGCCCCATCGCTTTGGCGAGTTCTATGGTCCGCGGCTTTTTCTCCGCTTTGAACTGTTCTCGGTAGCTGTACTCGATTGACGAGCTGTGCAGGTGGCGGATGGCGTCGGATGCCGCCGATTCGCTTCCGAGCCGAACAGCATCGAACTGAAGACCCTTCGAGCGGCAGAGCTCCAGGCTCTTCTCGAGTGCATTGTTGACTGCTTCGTGGGACTGGCTGACCAGAAGAATTCTTCGTGCCTGCTCCTTTGTCATCAGGTAGTGCAAGAGTGATGCAATGAACCAGGTTTTCCCGGTGCCCGGGGGACCTTGCAGAAGGCTTATCGGGCCGTTACCGACAACTCGCCGGAACGCTTCCCGTTGGCTCTCATTGAGCTTCTTGTCACCTTCCGCGTACTCTTCAAGGTCGATATCACTTGGGGGTCGATAGGTTGTTGGCTGGTGGTCATGGCCGGCTAAAGGGTCGAAATACTCAATCAGACCGGGAATGACCGCCCTGTCACTGAGCACGCGTTGGACCGCCAGGCTGCGACGAGTGAAGGACGCCTTCTCCAGCGTTCCTCGCAAGCGCAACTTGTCACCAATGCGCAAGTTGGTCTTGGAACTGAGGTCCTGGATGGCCAGTTCAGCCCGTTCACCAAAAGTGGTATCTCGCAAGCTCAGGTAACCGCAGTTGCGCCAGTTGCCGTCATTCCCGCGAACCTCAACAATGACGGTCTCCGCGTCGCTGTAGTCGATGACCCCACTGTCTACCTGATACGGAACTAACGTCTGGTTCCGTTCATAGGGACTGTGCCGGTGCTCACCAGAAACTGTCAGGCTGGGCAGCGCGTCCTCTTCGGCGTCAAGGAGTACACGCCAGAGATCGGAGACTGCAATCGGTAGTAGCGCACGGGCGCTGGGCAGGTCTTCGATTGGCCTTCTAGCGGCTCCCGGCGCTGGCTCTGAGATTCTTGTGATGTCAACTCGTTGCTCGGTCAGTACACGAATCTTGTTTTGTACCTCCGGAATCCCCAGAAGTTGTTGAACCAGATCGCTCACATCACCGACAGAACCATCTTTCAGGGTAACCAGCGAAGTGATAACGGCATCGTGCATGGTCTGCGAGCGCATCAACTGGACTTGCGTGATGTTCTCGGCACGGATGTTCGTAGCCTTCTCCTCCTGCAGACTCCAGTCGAAAGTGAGTTGACGCCCGACCGCAGTTAGTCGGAAGAACACGCAGCCTTTCGCTTTCTTAGAGTCTTCGACTTTGACGTGCAAGCGGCCGTTGTCGAGGTACATCGGACCTTGAGGCACAGAGCGGAAGGCCAAGTTCGGCACAGTGACCGTCACTGATACCGTCTCCTGCTCCGGTGATCTAAGCGCCACAGCCAGCGCCCGCTGCAGCGGTTCAAGTGCAGAAGCCGCGTGCTCCGTCAGCAGCCGGGAGAGTTGGTCGTAGACCTTCGGGATCGAGTATGGCCCCTGAGGTTGAGCCTGGTTACCGCCGAGCATTTCACAGATGACAGCTGCCAGACCGTAGCGATCGCGCTCCACGGGCGACATGGTCTTGTACTCAGGGGGAAGGTAAGCCGTGGTGTAGGCATCCCCCGGCGCATGCTCAAAGTCCAGTGCATCGATAAGCACAGACTGACTGCTCGAGACAACGATCACATTGCCTGGATGTACGTCGCCATGCGGAAGTTCGAGAGCATGCAGGCGCACGATGACATCAACCAAGGCCCGGGCAACGCGGAGCCGCGCTTCGAGGTCGGGCGTCGACGCGAGCCACTCGTACAGAGTCTGGCCATCTACCCACTCGCGCACCAGCAAGAGGTTCTTGCGGCTGAGCCCGAAGTCGACGATGCGTGGAAGGCCAGGAATGGCGCATCCACGTAGTGTTCTAGCGCGCTCAACGAACGCCAGCAGACGGATGGAATCGTCCTGTCGTAGTGGGTCCGGCTCCACCCCATTCCAGCATTTGACAGCCAAGTCGTGCTGATCTGTCTTCGAACGAAAGAATAGTACGTCGTCGTCATCGCGGAGAACGTCAGTCTCTTCGTAGTCCCGAAGCTTGCTGACCGCCTTGAACGCCTCAAACCGCGTCAGGTCGATGATTTGGTGGCTCTCGCTCGACGTAGCGGCATTGACCGCTTCAAGCATAGCCCTGGCGTTCTCGAACCGCTGCAACGGGTTGCTCGCAAGCGCTTTTGAGAGGACAGCGTCGAATGCCCCTTCGAATTGGTCGTCAGCTCGCGACGCCCACTCATGGACGTTGTTGACTCGAGGAGGACGAGCGCCATACAAGATGAGATAGCAGATCACCCCAAGAAGGAAGATATCCCGCCTGTACGGTGTTGACTCACTTGCAGTGCCTACGTCTTCAGGAAGGTTAGACCGATCAACTCGGATCTGCTCCCGGAACGTACCAACCGTCTTCATTGACGGATAGTAGGCCGCGGGGAAGCCCGTCACCACAACCCGCGCGGGACGCTCAATCCAAAGGCAATGGTCGCCAACGTCGCGGTGCGCGACGCTCAAGTCGTGAAGATCCGCGAACCGGCTCAGAAGAGCCTTCACGAGACGAACGCGTTCATCCGGGTCTAGCTTGGGGAGGGCGCTGTTAGAGAATTCAGTCAACCTCGCAAGTTTCGAAGGCAGCGAGTAAAGCTCCTCGAAGTTGAACGTGACGTCCTTGGCGTCCTTCCGGCCGATAGGTCGCAACAGAGATGCGCCAAGCTCCGGGTTTCGGTCAGACACGTACTCGTAGATGCGCTGTTCCCTGAGACCCAGGAAAGCGCGGTCACCCTCGCCGATAAGCGTCATCCCAAGAGCACCGAAGTTCCACCTGCGCAGTAGCGCTAACTGGTCCGGGTCGTCCTTTGCCTGCGCCCGAAACTCCGAATACAGGCCCTTGGGGTGCTCCCAAATGGCAACGTCGCCTGGACGGAAGCCTTGCACCAAGTAGTCGCGCGGCTTGAAATCGTTCCCGCAGAAGAAACGGTCGTAGGCGCCTAGATTCGCAAGCACGTTGAATCGCGGGGCCCAAGGAAGCGACTTCTTGTACTTGTCTTGGTCAACCCACTCCAACAGTTCGTAGAGGTAAAGAACCGCTTGGTCGTCGTCGCCCATCTCCAGTTCTTCAACGCCGTCCTGTATCACCACAAACGAGTTCACAAACGGCGTCTTGTCGTTGCCAAGCTTTTGCTTCATCAAGTTGGCAAGCTTTTTGGCCTTCAGATTCACAATCGATACTGGGGACTCTCCGCGATCCTCGCCGTCCAAGAACCAGTTCTCACCCACCTTCTTGAGGTTCTTGCCATGCCAGTTCTTGAGCTCGATGACGACGACGTTAGTGTGGGTGACCAGAACAAGGTCGAAATCGTCGTCTCCGCTGCCTCGCCCTCCACGGGCCAATTTGAACGATGCATAGCCTCGCCAGCGTGATGAGAACTGTGATTCGTTGAAAGCCTTGTGTATTCTTTGGTGCGCGTCAATTTCTGCGGCAGGTACGCCGGACTTCTTGATCAGACGGATTTCCAATATTGCCCCCTTGGTACGCCACGCTTTTTCGTTAGGCTATCCGACTATCGACGCAACAACGGTGAACTGGGCGCGGTCGTCCAACTCGAGCGTGTCCCGGATCCACTGCTGATAGTGTTTGAAAAGATCGACTGTGTTGCTCTCGCGCTGTTTGCGGCGCGCCGCGTTGACCTGTTCGATGCCCCGAGAGAAGTCCAGCTCCAGCTGCGTGAGGTGCTTGTCTTGCAGCGCCTTGAGCTTGGCGAGTTCAAACCCGAGGCGTGAACGGCAGTCGGCGTCGAAGGCTTGCTTGATGGGCTTGAGGTGACGTTCGACCGTCAGGATGACCGCCGGCAGCGCCGCCTGTGCAATGGATGCGTCGACCGGCTTGCCGTCGTTGGCAAGCGATGCACTGTCCAAGCCGATCCGCTGCAACATTGCATCGAAGCCCAGCACCTCCTGCGCCAGTCCGCGGGCATCGACTCTGACGCCCATCCACTCCGTCAGCATCGTCTGCCCGCGCCGGTTGGGCACCTGACCGAGGACGAGGACGATGGACTCGCCTGTACTCAAGCCGTGCGGCGCCCGGATGACCGGCGCCTTCTGGCGGCCGAACAAGGCCATGACCTTGTAGTCGAGCCACTGGACGATCGGGTGCAGCGGCCACAGAAAGTGCACCTGAGGCCAGGCATTGGTGTCGCGGGCGCTCTTGATCGCGGCTTCAATGACACCCTTGTCCGCGCTCAGCGCGAACTGGTTGTCGACGGGCCACATCTCCATGGCGAGGTCACGCTTGAGCAGCAGCGCCAGGTCTTTGCTGGGCTGGAAACTCAGCGTGCGCCGGGTGTCGTCCGCCTGAACGGGGCTGTGCTCGCGAGGCGCCTGTTGGCGCAGCCAGTTCAAAGCGTCACGCACGTACCGGTAGTCGTCGCAGAAGAGCGACGGCAGCGAAGCCGTGGGTGCATGGGTAGCTGTTTGCATGACAGGCACCGATGGCTCATTCACCGCTAGCGCGCCGCCGGCTTGTGCAGCACCCCATAGCGCCTCGAAGGGGTCCACATCGCCCGTTGCCAATTGAGCCGCGAATGCTTCGGCCGTTGTATTGCTCTCTATGGCCGCAGCGACCTTGGCGACCTCGAGTTCCTCGTCGTACAAACCCATGAACGCAGACGGATCGCCGATGTTTTTCGCGGCCTGCTCGTCCTTGTCGATCAGGATCTCGAGGTAGCGCAGATCGCCCCGCACGCGCTCGTTGTGGGGCACCGTTAACAGGTAGCCAATCTTGGGCACCTGGGTCTGGCCATAGCGGTCCACTCGGCCGTTGCGCTGCTGGAAGACCATCAGCGACCACGAGATATCGAAGTGGATGAGCCGGTGCGACTGGTAGTGCAGGTTCAGGCCTTCAGACGCCACATCCGAGGCGATCAGCAATCGCAGTGGGGAATGAGTCTTGCCGAAGTTCTCGACCGTATCCTGAACGTCGCCGTCGGGCAATTGCCCGTGGAGGATCGCCACGGCATTTCCCGCCAGGCCAAGTGCCTTCGGCAGCTCGGTCTGCAGGAATTTCAAGGTCTCGATGCGTTCGGTGAACAGCACCAACCGGTCCATTGGATCGTGCCCCTCCCAACGCCAGTGCGTGCCAGCCTTGAGTTGATCGACGAGATGCTGAAACTTGCTGAACTGTCCCGGGCCGATCGCCGCCACCAATTCCTGCAGACCACGCAGCTGCGCGATATCGGGATGGGCAGGGTCCTTGGCTTCAAGCTTGCGAAGACGTTCCCTGACGGTCTGCAAACAAGCCGCGGGGGATGAGAACAGGGCCTTCTCGAGGGTGGTGCGAAATAGCATGGCGCCGTCCCGCTGCTGGCCGGCATCGGTGGCGAGCTTCAAGGAGGCTAGGCATTCGAACGCGACGTTCTCGGCGGGACTCGCGTCGCGTGCCAAGCGGAACACCTCGCGCTCCGGGAAGTCATGGAGCATCTGCTCGCGAACGTCCTTCTTGAAGCGGCGCACGAAAAGGTGTGCCACATCGTCGCGGGTGTAGTCAGCGCCCTCCGGCAGCACCGTCGGGTCCAGCATCCGCATCAGACTGGCAAAGCTGTCCTTCCTGCCGTTGTGCGGGGTGGCCGTCAGCAGGATCAGCGCGTCGGAGCGCTTGGCCAACAGGCTTGCCAAACGGTTGCTCTGCGTGCGGTTGCCTTTGTACGAGACGTTGTGGGCCTCATCGATGATGATGAGGTCCCACCAGGCGCTTTCAAGGTAGTGCCTGTACTCGCTATCGCGCTTCAGCGTGTCGACCGAGATGATGGTTCGGTCGTAGTAGTTGAAGGGGTTGTGGTTGGCAGGAATCTCACGCCGGATGCGCTGGATGCCTGCAGAGTCGAGCCGCGTGAGCGAGATGGTGAAGCGGTTCCAGAGCTCCTGCTGGAACTGACGCATCATGCTTTTGGTGGTGACGACGAGGATGCGGCGCGCCTTCCCACGGCGCATCAACTCCGCCGTGAGGATTCCCGCCTCCAGCGTCTTGCCCAGACCGACGGTATCGGCTACGAGCAGGCGCGGCCGAAGCTGCCGTAGTACCTGATGCGCCGGCACCAGCTGGAACGGCAGCGGATCCATCACCGCCTTGTGCCCCAGAGCGATGGCATCGTTCTGCAGTGCCGACTGCCGCAACCGGGATTCGATGTACAGGAGTGCCGCGATGAAGGTGGGTGAGTCGTCGAACACCAGCTCGGTCTTCGCCGGGTCGATGAGCGTGACGTCCTCGAGCTGCGAGAGGAACAGCGCACGGCGATTGCGCACCGTTTCCGAAATGCCGATGCAGCTCAGCTGCCAGCCGCCCAATTCGCACATGTCGGCGTTCTGGACGATCCATTCCTCGTCACGGATCAGTGCGCGCGCACCCGGTGCCGGCGCGCGCGCTAGTTGCATCTTCGCCCAGATCGCATAGATATGAACTTACCCTCAGGACTTGTCTCTATTGCCCGTATGATTCTGAGATGTTGAACGCAGCGGGGAAATCGATGCGCCGGCAACGGATGGCGGCACACATGGCGTTCACCCCGCTGTGCGGAAACCTGCTTGCTGTTTGTGGTCCGGATTATTGTTGGTTCTCAGCCGACCAGTCTCTGTCGAACACAACCACCTGCGCATCACCATTCGCCCTGGTCAGCCTAGAACTTGCCGCGTGATCAATCGGATGGCGTCCTCGCGCCCATCGAATGGCGTTGATCCGCCGTGTCGCGAGCGTTTGGATTGGGCACGGTGTCATGGCGGCGGGCAAACCTTGTTGAGAGGGAAGGCAAGGATGGCAGTGGCTATGTGGATTGTAAGGCCGCGGCGGCCGAAGTCAATCGTATGACATGGCAAGGTTGTTCCGGCCGTGACATCCGGTCGGAACGCCATCAGATACATTTTCCTGATACCTTTGTGGACCTGCAGACCATCCGGCGTCGTCGCCCACTAGAGCGGTCTGGTGGTCGGCGCCCATAGCGTCCCCGGCAATCCTTACGACGGACACATTTTCGCGGCGCAACTGGGTAACCGGTAACCAACCGGCGTTCTTCCCCGCGCTTGTCGTCCGACCGAGAATGCTGTCCTGGGACGACGGGATGGAGAGCAGGGCTGGTGCCGATGAAGCCGACCGACAGGCCGCGAACTGAGAAGGGTGTGACCTACTGCGGAAGCGAATTCGAGGCGCAGCTTGCTGTGGCGTCGATGCATCCGTCGTCCCGTCGGGGCAACAAGAGCCTCCTGAGCGACGTGCTCGAGGATCTGGACGGCAATGTGTTCGAACCGAGGCCGCAAGCCGGGGCCTATGCGCCTGGCCATCTTGCGGGCGAACGCGACGAGTAGGAGCACATGGACCCAGCGATCACCTAGGGTGACGCGAGCGCTGCTGCCAATCAGGCAGCAACGTCGCGCTGATCTGCTCCAGCTCGACGTGGCGCTACCTGTAGTCGATCGAGAACGGATCGACGCCGGCGCCAGTTTGCCGGTCGACGTGGATTCAAATTGCTCTGATTTGGCTACAGGGTGGCTACATGAAGGCCAAAAGCCAAACAAGCCATTGCCGATTCCATCCTAAGTCTTTGTTTTCTTGGTGGTGATGGGTGGAATCGAACCACCGACCTAAGGGTTATGAATCCTTCGCTCTAACCGACTGAGCTACATCACCAGCGGGCGCCGGATTATAGGGTTCTCTCGACTTTCCGGTCAACACGTGGGCGATCGCGCGAGCGATCCGGGCCCTTCCTTCCTGCGTCCAGGGTCGGCCTCAGCAACCGGGATTCTTGGGAACGGCGCAGCCTCGTCCGGTCGAACGCAAAACATTCCAGATCTCTTGTGTCGCCAGGGCGCTGAGGGAATACGATGTCGCCCTTGGCACCTTCGTCTTGCGCGCCGCGTTGACCACCGTCACCGGAGGGCGTGGCCCCGGGTCGCACCCACAGCCACGCAGGTGCGTGATGGTAGACGACTGGTGCCGTTCTTCTTGCGTTCGGGGTGGGGTGATGGTCGATCGAATGAGCTTACCGGCAAGCAGGCTGCTGCGGCGAACGATGCGCCGCGCCTTCAATGCCCTGCCGCGGGATGGGCGGCTCGCCGTCTACCGCAACTTCGTCGATTGCGACCCGGCGCCGACCGATCGGCTGGTGCTGAAGATCGCCGATACGCGTGAGGAACTAGAGGCCTGCTTCCGCCTGTTGCACGCTGCCTATGTGGGCAGCGGCCTGATGCAGCCGCAGCCTTCGGGCCTGCGTGTGACCATCTACCATGCCTTGCCGACGACGACGACGCTTTGTGCGAAGTATGACGGGGAGGTCGTGGGTACCCTGTCATTGGTGAGGGAAAGCGTGTTGGGCTTTCCGCTGCAGCGGATCTTCGATCTCGGCACGCTGCGCGAGAAGAAGGGCAACATCGCAGAAGTATCGGCGCTGGCGATCGCTCGCCCGTTCCGGCAGACGGGCGGCAGCATCCTGTTCCCGTTGATGAAGTTCATGTACGAGTACTGCACGACCTTTTTCGATACCCGGCATCTGGTGATCGCGGTCAATCCCGACCATATCGAAATGTACGAGTCGCTGCTGTTCTTCCAGCGGCTGAGCCAGAACGTCGTCGAAAGCTACGACTTCGTCAATGGCGCTCCCGCGGTCGGCGCCACGCTCGACCTTGGCGCGGCGCCCGAGGTCTTCCGGCAGCACTATGAATCAAAGCCGCCGAAGCGGAACCTGCATGCCTTCTTCACCCAGATCCGGCTGCCCAACATCCAGCTTCCCCCGCGGCGCTTCTACACGACCAACGACCCCGTGCTGACGCCGGAACTGCTCGACTACTTCTTCAATGTGCGAACGCCGCTCTTCAGCCTGTTGAGCGAGCGCAAGAAGGAACTGCTGCACGCAATCTACGATCTGCCCGCCTACCGTGCCGTGCTGCCGCCAGTCGTGCGCGCACCGGCCGATGGCGGCGAGCGTCGCCGTCATCGGCGGTTTTCCGTGCGCTGCCCGGCCGAGTTGTCGCTGGGCCGCGGTGCCGGCCATGCGGGCCGGGTCAGCCTCGAGATCGTTCAGCTCTCGCGCTATGGATTCCAGGCGCATGCGCCGATCGAGGTCCCCATCGACGTCTGGGGCGAAGTCACGGTTCAGCTTGGGCCGGCCGAGGTGTCACGCATTCAGGTCGCCGCGTCACGCGCATCCGGGACCGGATTCTACGGCTTTCGACTCGGTGAGCCCGACCTCGTCTGGCGCAAGTTCGTCACCGCCCTGTACGGCAGCAGCACGCACGCCGACCTGCAGAACGCGACAGCTTTCCTCACCGACCGCTAGTGCCGTCCGCTCTGCTGCCGGCAGCCACCGGCCGGTTTCAGGAGGCGTCGCTCGTCATCGCGTACCGCCGGTCAGCTGTCTCGCCCGCGGCCAGCAGGCGGCGGCGGTAATGTGCCGGTGCGACGCCGGTCCAGCGCACGAAGGCGCGATAGAAGGCCGCGGTGTCGGCGAAGCCGAGTTCGGCTGCAAGCTGCGCCAGGCCCTGGCGGCTCTTCGCCAGGCGATCGATCGCCAAGTCGCGGCGCAGGGCATCCTTGATTGCCTGGAAGCTCGATCCCTCCTCCAGCAGCCGGCGGTGGAGGGTGCGCGGCGACAGGTGCAGCGAACGAGCGACGGCGGCCAGCGAGGCCGACTGGGGCAGCGCTTCACGCAGCGAATTGCGGACGCGCAACACCATCTCGCGGTCACGGCGGTAGAGCGTCGTCAACTTGCCGGGTGCGCCGTCGAGAAAGGCCTGCAGTGCGGCTTCATCGCGACGGACCGGCAGGTCCAGAAGGTTGGTGGCAAACACGGCAGCGAGTTCGGCGGCGCCGAAGCTCGAGTGCGCGGTATAGATCAGCGCGTAATCGGCCGCGTGCCGTGGCCGGGGATAGGGAAAGGCGACCGAATCGAAGACGATGCTGCGGCCGACGAGCCAGGAGAACAGGCCATGCAGCAGACGCAGCAACCACTCGAAGGCGAACACCCGGCCGATGAGCAGCGGCCGGTTTTCGCTGATGTGAAGGGAGGCCTGGTCGTCGCGGCAAGCGAGGCGCACCGCGAGGTCGGGCAGCACCAGGCGCAGAAAACGGGCACTGCGCTCGATCGCTGCCGCCAGGGTCGGCGCGGTGATGACGCTGCGGCAGAGGAACTCGAAAGTGCCGATCCGGATCGGTTGCGAGAAAAGGGCGAAGCCCTCGTCATCGAGTTCACGGTTGACCAGGTTGTACAACAGAGCGTAGCGATCGATGGCGACGCGCGCTTCCGCATCGTGCAGCATCTGGCTCGGGATGTGGGCCTGTTCGAGGAGCGGAGCGGTATCGCGGCCGCAATGGACGAGGCCGGCGAGCATGCCCTGGACGAAGGCGATGGCCACCGTTGCACGCGCCGGCGCGGCGGCGGGCGCATTGCTGCTTCGACGCCGGGCATTGGCGGTCTTCTCAGGGTATGGCATCGGTTTTTCGCAAGGCTGTGTATTGACAGGATATTTCAGTTTGGCAAGATTTGCATTGTTGGCGTCATCTTGGGTAATGGCGTTTCCGGCGTCAACTTCCTACCATGTGGGTCCCCCTGCGGCAGCCGCTGACCGCTGTCTTTTCGATCATCCTGGAGCGCGAACGACATGACCGATCTTTCCATTGCCAAGAAGCTTTCACCATACAGGCCCAAGCACAAGGTGCGTTTCGTCACCGCCGCTTCGCTGTTCGACGGGCACGATGCATCGATCAACATCATGCGCCGCATCCTGCAATCGACGGGTGCCGAGGTGATTCATCTTGGCCACAACCGTTCCGTACAGGAGATCGTCAACGCGGCCCTGCAGGAAGATGTACAGGGGATCGCCATCACTTCCTACCAGGGCGGGCACGTCGAGTTCTTCAAGTACATGATCGACCTGCTGCGGGCCGGCGGCGGCGAGAACATCAAGGTTTTCGGCGGCGGTGGTGGCGTCATCGTGCCAAGCGAGATCGCCGAGTTGCACGCCTACGGCGTGACGCGCGTCTATTCCCCGGAGGACGGGCAGGCGATGGGTCTGCAGGGAATGATCAACGAGGTCGTCGCGAAATCCGACAACGACCTGTCGGCGCTGGCGCCGCAGGATGCCGAGGCCGTGCTCGCCGCCCTCAAGGCCGGCAACCGGCGGCACCTGGCGCAGATCATCACGGCACTCGAGAACGGCGCCTATCCCGAAGCGCTGCGCAAGAAAATGCTGCATGCCGCCGCCGGGCTCAAGGTGCCGACGCTTGGCATCACCGGTACCGGTGGCGCCGGCAAGTCGTCGCTGACCGACGAACTGGTGCGGCGCTTCCGGCTCGATCAGGGCGACAGCATCAAGCTGGCGATCATCTCCATCGACCCATCGCGCAAGCGAACCGGCGGTGCGCTGCTGGGTGACCGCATCCGGATGAACGCCATCGAGCATCCGAGCATCTACATGCGCTCGCTGGCGACGCGCGACACCGGGTCGGAACTCTCCGCCGCGCTGCCGGAAGTGGTCGCCGCCTGCAAGCTCGCGGGCTTCGATCTGGTCATCGTCGAAACCTCGGGAATCGGCCAGGGCAACGCGGCCATCGTGCCGTTGGTCGACGTCTCGCTGTACGTCATGACCCCGGAGTTCGGCGCCGCGTCACAGCTCGAGAAGATCGACATGCTGGATTTTGCCGATTTCGTAGCGATCAACAAGTTCGACCGCAAGGGTGCCGACGATGCCCTGCGCGACGTCCGCAAGCAGTACCAGCGCAACCACGAAGCCTTCAACCAGAGCCCCGACGAGATGCCGGTCTTCGGCACGATGGCGGCGCGCTTCAACGACGACGGCGTCACCGCACTGTACCAGGCGATTGCCCCCAAGCTGCACGCCTGTGGTCTGAAGCTGAAGAAGGGCAGGCTGCCGCTGGTGGGTGTGCGGCAGTCATCGAATCAGCGCGCGATCGTGCCGCCGCAGCGCGTCCGTTACCTTGCCGAGATCGCCGATACGGTCCGAGCCTATCACGCGCACACCGCCGAACAGGCCGAAATCGCACGCCAGCGGCAGTCGCTGCGCACCGCCAAGTCGCTCTTTGAGAGTTGCGGCAAGCCGGCAGCCGATTTCGACGAGCTGATCGCCTGGAAGGAGGGGCAGCTCGACGCACGCTCGCGCAAGCTGCTCGACCTGTGGCCGAAAACCGTCGAACTGTACGCGCAGGACGAATACGTGGTGAAGATCCGCGACAAGGAGATTCGTACCCGCCTCACTTCCACTTCGCTCTCCGGCTCGCGCATCCGCAAGGTCGCGCTGCCGACCTATCGCGACGAGGGCGAAGTGCTGCGTTTTCTCCTGCGCGAGAACGTCCCGGGTTCGTTCCCGTTCACCGCCGGTGTCTTTGCCTTCAAGCGCGAGAACGAGGATCCGACGCGGATGTTTGCCGGTGAGGGCGACGCCTTCCGCACCAACCGGCGCTTCAAGAGGGTCTCCGAGGGAATGCCCGCCAAACGCCTGTCCACGGCTTTCGACTCGGTCACCCTCTATGGCTGTGATCCCGATGCGCGCCCGGACATCTACGGCAAGGTCGGCAACTCCGGCGTGTCGATCGCCACCCTCGACGACATGAAGGTCCTCTTCGACGGTTTCGAACTCTGCGCGCCGACGACCTCGGTCTCGCTGACCATCAATGGTCCGGCGCCGATCATCCTGTCGATGTTCTTCAACACGGCGATCGACCAGCAGGTCGACAAGTTCCGTGCCGACAACGGCCGCGAGCCGACCGAGGACGAGATCGCCAAGATTCGCGTCTGGGTCCTGGCCAACGTGCGCGGCACGGTGCAGGCGGACATCTTGAAGGAGGACCAGGGACAGAACACCTGCATCTTCTCGACCGAGTTCGCGCTGAAGATGATGGGCGACATCCAGGAGTTCTTCGTCCATAACCAGATCGGCAATTTCTACTCGGTGTCGATCTCCGGCTATCACATCGCCGAGGCGGGCGCCAATCCGATCTCGCAACTGGCGTTCACTCTGGCCAACGGCTTCACCTACGTCGAGACCTATCTCGCGCGCGGCATGCACATCGACGACTTCGCGCCCAACCTGTCCTTCTTCTTCAGCAACGGCATGGATCCCGAGTACTCGGTGATCGGCCGCGTCGCCCGCCGCATCTGGGCGGTGGCGATGAAGAACAAGTATGGTGGCAACGAGCGCAGCCAGAAGCTGAAGTACCACATCCAGACTTCCGGTCGCTCGCTGCATGCGCAGGAGATGGCGTTCAACGACATCCGCACGACGCTGCAGGCCTTGATCGCCATCTACGACAACTGCAACTCGCTGCACACCAACGCCTACGATGAGGCGATCACGACGCCGACTGAGGAATCGGTCCGCCGTGCGATGGCCATCCAGTTGATCATCAATCGCGAGTGGGGCCTGGCGATGAACGAGAACCCGAACCAGGGCTCGTTCATCATCGACGAACTGACCGATCTCGTCGAGGAGGCCGTACTGCGTGAATTCGAGGCGATCGCCTCGCGCGGCGGCGTCCTCGGCGCCATGGAAACCGGCTACCAGCGCGGCAAGATCCAGGAGGAGTCGCTCTACTACGAGCACAAGAAGCACGACGGATCGTTCCCGATCGTCGGCGTGAACACCTTCCGCAACCCGCATGGAGATGCCCAGATCGAGATCGAACTGGCGCGCTCGACGGAGGAGGAGAAGCAGTCGCAGCTGCAGCGCCTGCACGGCTTCCAGGCTCGCAATGCAGCCGCTTCGGCAGCCATGCTCGAGCGCCTGCAGCGCACCGTCATCGACAACGGCAACGTCTTCGCGGTCCTCATCGATGCGGTACGCGTCTGCTCGCTCGGTCAGATCACCGGCGCACTCTACGAGGTCGGCGGCCAGTATCGGCGCAGCATGTAGCAACGGCTGCCCGGGCGGGCAGCACCACGCCCGGGCAACTCGCTCCAGCGCGAAGAGGCTTCGCCTGCCGGCGTGCGGGAGCAGGCCGCTTGTCGGGCCGCCCGCTTCGCTGTTGCAAGTTTTCTGCGATTGGTCCAGCATGGTCGTCTGGCAGAAAACGGGGGGAGTGACATGATTGCAGCGCTGCGCCGCCTCAGTCTGATGAATCGGCTTTCGCTGACCGCGATCCTGGCCCTGCTGGCCATGCTGCTGATCGTCTGGGAGAGCCTTTGGTCGCTGCATGGCCTGCTCTACAGCGACCGCCAGGTGAAGACGCGGCACCTGGTCGAGACGGTCGTCGGCATCCTCGACCATTACCACGATCTGCAGAAGGCCGGCATGCTGAGCGAGGACGACGCCCGGCAGCAGGCGATCAAGGCCGTCAAGCGGTTGCGCTACGAAAAGACCGAGTATTTCTGGATCAATGATCTCGGCAAACCGGTGCCGCGCATGGTGATGCACCCGACGGTGCCGGCACTCGACGGCAAGGTGCTCGATGAGGCGCGCTTCAACAAGGCGATCTCGCAGCAGGCCGGCGCCAGTGGGCAGCGGGTGGCGGTCGAGGGCAAGAACCTGTTCGTCAGTTTCAACGAGGTGGTCGAGCAGGCCGGCGAGGGCTTCGTCGAGTACCTGTGGCCGAAGCCGCTTGCCGGCGGCGGGGTCAGCAGCGAGTTGTACACCAAGCTGTCCTATGTGAGGAAGTTCGAGCCCTGGGGCTGGGTGGTCGGCTCGGGGATCTACATCGACGACGTGGACCGGATCTTCCGCGAGGAGGCACTGCAAAGCGTGCTGTTCGCGGTTGCCGCAACGGCCCTGTTGCTGTCCGGCGCATGGGCCGTCAGGAAGAGCATCGTCAGCGAGTTCGGTGGTGAGCCGCGCACAGCCCTTGCCGCCACCAGCCGCATTGCCGACGGCGACCTGACGCATGACATCCCGTTGCAGTCGGGTGACCGGAGCAGCGTCCTTTTTGTCCTGTCGCACATGCAGAGGAGCCTGCGCGAGATGTTGCGCGCCATCTTCGGCAACGCCAGCCGGCTGCAGGCGAGCATCGAGCGCCTGTCGGCGGAGTCGAACCAGATCAACCTGGCGACGCAGGTACAGGCCAGCGCCGTCACCGAGACGCGGGCAGCGATCGACGACGTCTCGGCGAGTGTGGACGTCGTCAACGGTCTGGTGCGGGCGACGGAAGAGGGCGCGCACGAGGTCGCCCGGCGCGCGCACAGCGGTGCCGACGTGGCGGCGCGGGTGGCGCGCGAAATGCAGGCGATTGCCGATACCGTGGCCGTTTCGTCCGAGCAGGTTTCGCGGTTGGTGGCGAGTACCGGCGAGATCGGCCAGATGGCCCGCGTGATCAAGGAGATCGCCGACCAGACCAACCTACTGGCCTTGAACGCGGCCATCGAGGCCGCACGTGCCGGCGAGCAGGGACGCGGGTTCGCCGTCGTGGCTGACGAGGTGCGCAAGCTCGCCGAGCGGACGAGCGGCGCGACGACCGAGATCGGTGGTGTTCTACAGGGAATTCGTGCCGACACCGAAAGCGCGGTCGCCGGCATGCAGGCTGCCGCGCCGGTGATCGCCAGCGGCGTCGAGCAGGCCAATTCGGCGGCCGACACCCTGCACGCCATCGAGCAGCAGGCGCAGGACACCTTGCAGAAGATGCAGGCGCTGTCGCAGGCGACGCGGGCGCAGACGCAGCGGATCGAGGACATCGTCGGCAATGTCGACGCGGTGATGAAGGCCTCCGGGCAGACCGAGAACGTGATCCGGCAGTCATTGCAGTCGGCGGGCGAACTCGAACAGGCGTCGAGCGAGATGTTCTCGATGGTGCAGCGCTTCCGCGTTGGCGACATGCCGGGCGGGGGTTCGCCAGCCAGCGGCTCACAACAGCGGAACGGCGGTGAAACCGCTGATGGAATGGTCGAGCGCTTTGGCGGTGGGTCACGCCGAGATCGACCGCCAGCACCAGGTGTTGATCGAAATCGCCAACCGGCTGAACGGTGCCATGCGCTCCGGTGCCGGGCGCTCCGCGTGCGGTGCGATCCTCGACGAACTGGTGAACTACACCGTGAACCATTTCGCCTTCGAGCAGAGACTGATGGAACAACATCAGTATGCCGATCGCGATGCCCACCTCGCGGCGCACCGCAAGCTGATCGACGATGTCTCGCGCTTCAAGCGCGAGTACGACGCGGGCGGTACGATCTCGGTCGAGCTGATGGGCTTCATCCGCGATTGGCTGGTGAACCATTTCCTCAAGGTCGACCGGGCGCTGGCTCGGGATCTGGCGAGTCGCGGGGTCGCCTGAACGCGGCGCCCGCCTGTCGACAGTCGTCCCGGGGGAGCGTCCGGTGAGTGGCGCGGTTGCGCCGCCGACGCGACGGCGCCAGCTGACTCTCGCCGTCGTCGTCGCGGCGTATGTCCTGTCCTTCTTCCAGCGTTTCGCGCCAGCCGGGATTGCCCAGGACCTCATCGCCACGTTCCACAGCACGGCGTCGTCGCTGGGCGTCCTGGCGGCGACGTACTTCTATGTCTATACGGTCATGCAGGTGCCGACCGGGATCCTCGTCGATACCCTCGGGCCGCGCCTGATCCTGCTCCTCGGCGGGCTCGTCGGTGGCGCTGGCAGCCTGCTGTTCGGCCTTGCGCCCAGTTTCGACGTGGCGCTGCTGGGCAGGACGCTGATCGGGCTCGGGGTGTCGGTGACCTTCATCGCCATGCTCAAGATCATCGCCGTTTCCTTCGACGAGAGGCGCTTCGCGAGCCTCGTCGGCGTCGCCATGCTGATCGGCAACCTTGGCTCGGTACTTGCCGGCGCGCCGTTGTCGTGGCTGGCGCAGATCACCGGCTGGCGTGGCGTCTTCGTCGGCCTGGCAGCGGTTTCGCTGTTGCTTGGACTGGCATGCTGGTTCCTCCTCCATGAAACGGCGGCGGGCAGCGCTGACGCAGTCGCGCCGGAGCGTGCCGGTAGTCCGCGCTTCGATCGTACGGTGGTCCTTTCCGGGCTGCTGCTGGTTCTCAGGAACCGCGATACCTGGCCGGTCGTGTGCGTCAACTTCGGCATCTGTGGCAGCTTCTTTGCCTTCGCCGGTCTCTGGGCCACCCCGTTTCTGACCGAAGTCCATCAGATGACGCGCAACGTCGCGGCCAATCACGTCAGCCTCTATTTCGCCGGCTTCGCGCTCGGCTGCGTGGTCGTCGGCACGTTGTCGGACCGGATCGGTCGGCGCAAGCCGGTGTTGCTGGTCAGCAGCCACCTGTACGCAGCGATCTGGCTCGTCTGGCTTTCGGGAGCCGCCCTGCCGCTACCGATCAGCTACGCACTGTTTGCGCTGATGGGCCTCCTGACAGCCAGTTTCACCCTGACCTGGGCCTGTGCCAAGGAAGTCAATCCGCCACTGCTTTCGGGAATGTCCACCAGCGTCACCAACATGGGAGGCTTTCTCGCTGCTGCCATCCTGCAACCGCTGGTCGGCTGGGTGATGGACCTGAGCTGGCAGGGGGGGCTGAACGACGCGGGTGCCCGACTCTACAGCATGGCCGATTTCCAAGCCGGCGTGCTGCTGCTCGCCGCGACCGCGGGCTTGGGTGCGCTGGCATCCTGGCGAATCCGCGAAACCCACTGCCGCAACGTCTGGCAGTCGTCGGCCTGATCGACCGCTGTCGGCGCGGCTGCCGTGTCGCTCAGCGCCTTTCGTAGACGAGGTCGACACGGCGCATGCTGCGCCGGCAGGACTCGCTGTCGCATTTCTGCCGGCTGCTTTCCTCGCTGCCCCGGGGCAGGCGACGGATCTGGTTGCGTGGCACGCCAAGCGAGCGCAGCCGCTCGCTCACCGCTTCCGTTCGCCGGTCGGCGACGGCCAGATTGTAGGCCGGGCTGCCGAGGTTGTCGGTGTGACCGACGAGGACGACGATCAGTTGCGAGTCCTCCTTGAGTCGCTGGGCGTTCAGCCGCAGCACCTCGGCAGCCTGGGCATCGATCGTCGCCTCGCCGGAAGCGAAGTAGACGGTTCGCGCCTCGTCGTCATCGGCGAAGGGCAGTGGTTTTCCAGAGCCGGGCCGGCCGGTGGCGAGTGGCGCACGGGCGGGTTTCTGCTGTTCTGCGCCGGCCTTGGCCGAGTCTGCCGCGATCGGCGGCTTGTCGACGCTGGTACAGGCGGCCAGAAGCAGGGCGGTGGCCAGACCGAGGGGCAGGACGTGGCGTGGCAACGACATGGGCAATCCATCGACAGGCAAGACGAAAGCACGGCCATACGACTGCCTTGCTCCGGCGATGATGGCCTTCGGCGCCCAAGCCGTTCAGGCGGTTATTGCGCCCGGCGTGTGCGCTGCGTGCGCGGCGGCCATCTGGCGGAGTTCCGGCAGGCAGGAGCCGCAGAAGGTACCGCAGCCACGCTTTTCCTGCAAGGCCACCAGACTCGTGCCGCTGCTCAGTTCGGCAGTGATCTCGGCCGCCGTCAAGTCGGCACAGCGGCAGACGACGCGGCTACGCTGTGGCAGCTTGCCCGGTCGCTCACCGATCGGCGCTACTGCCCAGCGGACGAGTTCGGCGTCGAGCGCGTCATCGGCCATCACCTCCTTGAGCCAACCCTGGGCGAGCGTTTCACCGGCGAGCCGGACGCCGACCAAGCGGCCGTCGGGAGCGACGGCCCGCTTGTTGACCTGCCGCTGGCGGTCCGTATAGACGATCGCCGCGCCATCGTCGTCGAGACCGAACAGCCGGTCGATTTCCTGCAGTCGCTCTTCCGGCAGTGGCTGCCGGTGGGCTGCACGCAGGATGACCAGTGGCTGCTGGCGGCCGTACAGCCCGACCGTAGCGAAATCGAACTCGTCGAGCAGGCGTCGCGCCGACGCGAGCAGCGTGGGTGTGCCGGCTTCGCCGCCATCCGCCAGGCGCAGGACGACCAGTTGCCAGGGCAGCCCTGCCTTGTCGACCGCGACGGCGGTGTGCTTCAGTTCGGGTTGCTGCGAGAACGGGTCGCGTGCTGGTGTCGTCAACGCGTTGACGCCGGCGCTGTCCATGTAGCGGCTGCCCCAGTGCATCGGTAACCACGCTCGGCCGCAAGGCATTCCTTCATCGGCGGCGACGCGAACGATGATGCTGCCGCGCCGGTTGCGCACGCGCACCAAGTCGCCGTCGCGCAGGTCGCGCTGGTGCAGATCGGCCGGGTGCATCGTCAACAGGGGCTCATCGTCGAGATTGAACAGGCGGGCGACGGTTCCGGTGCGGCTCATGCCGTGCCACTGGTCGCGCAGGCGTCCGGAGAGCAGGCTGACCGGCAACGAGGCGTCGGTGACCTCGGCGGTCGCGCGATGTTCGACGCGGACGAAACGGGCACGGCCGCTGGCAGTCGGAAAGACGCCGTCCTCGTACAGGCGCTGCCGGCCGCTGCTCGCGCCGGCCGGGAAAGGCCACTGTTGCGGGCCGCGTGCGTCGAGCAGCGAATAGCTCAGGCCGCCGATGTCGAGGTCGCGGCCGACCGTGCTCTGCCGGTGCTCGGCGAAGATCTGCTCGGGGTGCTCATAGGGAAACAGATCATCGCCGGGTGGCCGCTCCAGTCGCCCGCCGAGGCGGCGCGCGAAGTCGACGGCGATCCGCCAGTCATGACGGGCTTCGCCCGGCGGGGTCACGGCCGGCACGACGTGGGTGATCCGTCGTTCGGAGTTGGTGACCGTTCCCTCCTTTTCGCCCCAGCTGCTTGCCGGCAGCAGAAGGTCGGCAAAGGCGGCGGTATCGGTGTCCGCGTAGGCTTCCTGGAGGACGACGAAGTCTGCGGCATGCAGGGCGGCGCGCACCTCGGCCTGCGCCGGCAGCGACTGCGCCGGGTTGGTGCAGGCGATCCAGACCGCCTTGACCTCGCCCGTCCTGAGGGCCGCAAACAGCTCGATGGCGGTCTTCCCCGGTTGCTCGGGCACCGCCGCCACGCCCCACAGACGGGCGACCTCAGCGCGATGTGCCGGGTTGGCCAGGTCGCGGTGTGCCGACAGCAGGTTGGCCAGTCCGCCGACCTCGCGGCCACCCATCGCGTTCGGTTGGCCGGTCAGTGAGAAGGGGCCGGCACCGGGGCGACCGATCTGCCCGGTCGCCAGATGGAGGTGGATCAGCGCCGCGTTGTTGTGCGTGCCGTGGGCCGACTGGTTGAGACCCTGGCAGTAGAGGGAGAGGGCAGCACCGGCGCTGCCGAACCAGCGTCCGGCACGGACGATGTCGGCTTGCGGCAAACCGCAGATGCGGGCGACGACCTCCGGGGTGTAGGTTTCGACGGTCCTTTGCAGCGCGTCGAAGCCTTCAGTGTGGCGGGCGATGTAGTCGCGGTTGATCAGCCCCTCGCTGAGCAGGACGTGCAGCAGGCCGTTGTAGAGCGCGATGTCGCTGCCCGGGGCCAGCGGCAGGTGGAGATCGGCGATGGCCGCGGTCTCGCTGCGCCGCGGATCGACGACGATGATGCGCAGCCGGGGATTCGCCGCGCGGGCATCCTCGATGCGCCGGAAGATGATCGGGTGAGCGATCGCCGGATTGGCGCCGGCGATCAGCAGGCAGTCGGCGAGTCCGATGTCGTCGTAGGAGCACGGTGGTGCGTCGGCACCGAGGGTCTGCTTGTAGCCCGCCACCGCCGACGACATGCAGAGACGCGAGTTCGTATCGACATTGTTGGTGCCGATCAGCCCTTTCGCCAGCTTGTTGAAGACGTAGTAGTCCTCGGTCAGCAACTGCCCCGAGATGTAGAAGGCGACGCTGTCTGGCCCGTGCTCGTCGATGATCGCGGCGAATCGCTCGGCGGCGAAGTCGAGTGCCTCGTCCCAACCGACGCGCTGGCGTGCGGCGTCGCGCTGCCGCCGCAGCTGCGGATGCAGCAGACGATATTCCGGGCGGCTGCTCAGATGCAGCGTCGCGCCCTTGCTGCACAGGCGGCCCTGGTTGGCGGGATGCGCCGGGTCGCCGCGGACGCCGACGATCCTGCCGCCATCGGTTTCGATCAGCAGCCCGCAGCCGACGCCGCAGTAGCAACAGGTGGACCGGACGGTCTCGTTCATGATCTTGCGCTCCTGGGTCCGTCGCAAGCAACACCCATGCCAAGGCGCGGCAGCAGGCGGGATCGCGGCGGTAGCGCGCTGCCGACGCGATCCCGCCCGATGGTCGTCCGTGCGCGCACCAGTCCCTGACACCGCTTCGCGACGGCGCCCCGTACTGGTGCGTCGCCACCTTCGCGAATGGGCGGTGTCCATGCGAATCGCTACGGGGCAAGGCTGCGGGCCTGCTGGCACGCTCCTTGCTCGAGGAAGGGCGTCCAGGTTCTGTGCAGGAGCAGGAAACGCATGAGCAGGAAAAGACTCGTCATGGTCGGCAATGGCATGGCCGGCGTGCGTACGCTCGAGGAATTGCTGAAGCTGGCGCCCGCGGAGTACGAGATCACCGTCTTCGGTGCCGAGCCGCACCCCAACTACAACCGTATCCTGCTGTCACCGGTGCTCGCCGGCGAGATGAGCATCCAGGACATCATCCTCAACGACCATGCCTGGTACGCGCAGTACGGCATCAGGTTGCACCTCGGGAAAAAGGTGGAGCGGATCGATCGTCTGCAGCGTCGGGTCATCGCCGACGATGGGACCGCTGCCGACTACGACCGCCTGCTGCTGGCGACCGGCTCGAACCCCTTCATCCTGCCGATTCCCGGCAACGACCTGCCGGGAGTGATCTCCTATCGCGACATCGCCGATACCGACGCGATGATCGATGCCGCGCAGCGCCATCGGCACGCGGTGGTCATCGGCGGCGGCCTGCTCGGGCTCGAGGCGGCGAACGGGCTCAAGTTGCGGGGCATGGACGTGACGGTGATCCATCTCGCGGACTGGCTGCTCGAAAGGCAGCTCGACGAGACCGCCGGCCGGATGCTGCAGAGATCGCTCGAGGATCGCGGTCTGAAGTTCCTGCTCGGCAAGCAGACCGAGATGCTGATTTCCGGTGAGAGCGGTCGCGTCGCCGCCGTGCGACTGAAGGACGGGCTCGAGCTGCCCGCCCAACTGGTGGTGATGGCGGTCGGCATCCGTCCGAACACGGCGCTTGCGGAGGCGGCCGGGCTGCATTGCCAGCGCGGCATCGTCGTCAGCGACACCATGCAGACCTATGATCCCCGGATTTACGCCGTCGGCGAGTGCGTCGCGCATCGTGGCATCGCCTATGGCCTGGTGGCACCACTTTTCGAGCAAGGGAAGGTGGCGGCGAACCATCTGGCGAACCATGGGATCGGCCGCTACACCGGCTCGCTGACCTCGACCAAGCTCAAGGTGACCGGGATCGACCTGTTTTCGGCGGGCGACTTCTTCGGCGGCAAGGACAGCGAGGAGATCACCCTCAACGATGTCGCCGGCGGTGTGTACAAGAAGCTGGTGATCCGCGACAACCGTCTGGTCGGCGGCGTCCTCTACGGCGATACGGCCGACGGTCCGTGGTACTTCCAGCTGCTGCGCGACAGGCAGGACATCCACGAGATCCGTGACCACCTGCTGTTCGGCCAGTCGCACGTCGGCGACGTGGGCCACCAGGGCCAGAGCAAGGCGGCGTCGATGGCCGACAGTGCCGAGGTCTGTGGCTGCAACGGCGTCAGCAAGGGAAGCATCGTCAAGGCGATCAAGGAGAAGGGCCTCTTCAGCCTGGACGACATCAAGCGGCACACCAAGGCGGCATCCTCGTGTGGCTCCTGCGCCGGCCTCTGCGAGCAGATCCTGTCGGCGACGATCGGTGGCGCCTACACGCCCGCTGCCTCGAACCGCAAGCCGGTCTGTGGCTGCACCGACCATTCGCACCAGGAAGTGCGTGACGCGATCCGTGCGCAGCACCTGCTCAGCGTCGACGGCGTCATGCGCTTTCTCGAGTGGCGGACTGAAGACGGCTGCGAGAAATGCCGTCCCGCACTCAACTACTACCTGATCTCGACCTGGCCCGGAGAGGCCAGGGACGATCCGCGTTCGCGCCTGATCAACGAACGGGCGCATGCCAATATCCAGAAGGACGGGACCTACTCGGTCGTGCCGCGGATGTGGGGCGGGCTGACCACCGCTGCCGAGCTGCGACGAATCGCCGATGTCGCCGAGAAGTACCAGGTGCCGACGATCAAGGTCACCGGTGGCCAACGCATCGACCTGCTCGGCATCCGCAAGGAAGACCTGATCGGCGTCTGGCGGGATCTCGGCATGCCCTCTGGCCACGCTTACGGCAAGTCGATCCGTACCGTCAAGACCTGTGTCGGTGCCGAGCATTGCCGCTTTGGTACGCAACTGGCGATGGCCATGGGCGTCAAGCTCGAGCGGATGCTCTTCGACATGTACGCACCGCACAAGGTCAAGCTGGCTGTCTCGGGCTGTCCGCGCAACTGTGCCGAGGCAGGCATCAAGGATGTCGGGGTGATCGGCGTCGAATCCGGCTACGAGCTGTACGTCGGCGGCAATGGCGGCATCAAGACCGAGGTGGCGCAATTCCTTGTCAAGGTGAGGAGCGACGAGGAGGTTCTCGAATATGCCGGCGCCTTCCTGCAGCTCTACCGGGAAGAGGGCTTCTATCTCGAGCGCACTTGCCACTGGCTCGAACGCGTCGGCCTCGAGCACGCCAAGAGCCGCATCGTCGAAGACGAGGAGAACCGCAAGGCACTGCACGCGCGCCTGTTGGCAGAGTTGCAGGATGCCCGCGATCCCTGGGCCGAGCGCGTTGCCGGCAGCGAGCGCAGCGAATACGAAGCGATCATCGTTTGAACGTCTGGCTGACTGGAGAAGGAAAGAGCAATGGGTGAATGGAAATCGATCTGCATGCTGGAAGACATTCCGCGGCTGGGCAGCCGCGTCGTCCGTGCGACGGGCGGGGATATCGCCGTCTTCCGCACTTCGGCCAACGCGGTCTTCGCCCTGCGCGACCAATGCCCGCACAAGGGCGGGCCGTTGTCGCAGGGACTGGTGCACGGCAATCAGGTGACCTGCCCGCTGCATGGCTGGAAGCTGCGCCTCGACTCGGGCGAGGCGGTGCCTCCCGATGAAGGCTGTTCACGTCGCTATCCGGTGCGTGTCGAGAGCGGCACCGTCTTCCTGCAAATATGACATGACAGGAAACCGCGAATCATGAACAGCTCGTTCTGGAAGGCGGGTCATCGACCGACGCTGCTGGCAGCCTTTCTCTACTTCGACCTCGCCTTCATGGTGTGGGTGATGCTCGGCCCGCTGGGGATGCAGATCGCCAGTGATCTCGGTCTGACACACGCGCAGAAGGCGATGATGGTCGCCACGCCGGTGCTGGCAGGTGTCATCCTGCGCATCTTCATGGGCATCCTGGTTCACCATCTGAAGCCGAAGATGGCCGGCGCCATCGGCCAGGTGGTCGTCATCGCCTCGCTGTTCTTCGCCTGGTACTTCGGTATCGACAGTTACGAGCAGACGCTGATCCTCGGCACTTTCCTCGGCGTCGGTGGCTTCCACCTGGCGTCGTCGCTGGGCTACGCGAAGCAGGTTGCCGGCAGCTACCAGATCGCCTTCCTGATCTTGGCCGGCCTTGCCCTGCTCGCGCTGATCGGCCTGACGGCCGTCAAGACTCGCTGGCGGATGACCTGGGGTGCGGCGCACCTGACGGCAGCCGGCATCTGATCCGTTGATTCACTGCCCGCGGGCGGCGGGTTGCAGTGCGACCTGCCGCCCGATTTCCTTCTGGAGCCTGCCCGCATGCCGCTGCGCGTCGATGTCGGCTACTCGTCCCTGACCGGTCCGCGTGAGCGCAACGAGGACTTCTGCGGCATGGTCACGCCGCAGGGGGCCGAACTCGAGAACAAGGGGCTGCTGGCAGCGGTAGCCGACGGTATTGGCGGTCATCGGGGAGGGCGCGAGGCGGCAGAGTACACGGTTCGCGGACTGCTCGCGGACTACTACGCGACGCCTGACACCTGGAGCGTGGCGCACGCGCTCGACAAGGTGGTCGCCGCGCTCAATCGCTGGGTCGTGGCCGAAGCGTCTCGCCAAGCCGAACTGTCGGGCATGGCGACGACGCTCACTGCACTCGTCCTGCGCGGGCGTCGCTACGTCTGTGCGCATGTCGGCGACAGTCGGCTGTACCTTCTGCGCGGCGGCGTCTGCAGTCGCCTGACCAGTGACCACGTCTGGGAACATCCGGAGCTCAGCAATGTGCTGTCGCGAGCGGTTGGCCTCGATCGCCACCTGCAACTCGACTTCTTCGACGGCGAACTGGCGGCCGGCGACTGTCTTCTGCTCTGTTCCGACGGCGTCTGGGTGCCGCTCGGCCTGACGCGGCTGCAAGCCGCGCTGCTCGCCCATCCGGATGCGCAGCAGGCAGCAGCGTCCCTGACCAGTCTGGCCCTTGCCTGCGCTGGCCACGACAACGCCAGCGCCATCGTGCTGCGGGTGAACGAGGTGCCGGCGGAGAACCTGCGCGATACCCTGGCGGACAGCGCACGGTTGCCGCTGCCGCCGCGCCTGAGGCCGGGTCAGGAGCTCGACGGGCTGGTGATCGAAGAGACGTTGCACGATTCGCGGGCGACGCTGCTGTATCGTGTGCGCGATCGCGTCTCCGGACAGCGATCGGTACTGAAAACGCTGCACCCGGAACTTGCCGACGACGCCGACGAGATGCGTGCGCTGATCATGGAGGAGTGGCGCGCCCGGCGAATCGTCTCGCCCTTCTTCGCGCAGGTGGTGCCGGCCGAGCGGCGAAGCTGCCTCTACTACCTGCAGACCTGGCATGAAGGAGCGACACTGCAGTGCATGCTCGATGCGGGTCTGCACTTCAGCGTTGGCGAGGCCGTGCAGCACGGAATCCGTTTGCTGAAGGGGATCGCGGCATTGCACCGGCTGGACGTGGTGCATCGGGACATCAAGCCGGCCAACATCCATCTCGGTCGTGACGGTCGTCTGCGCATCATCGATCTCGGCGTCGCCTTGAGCGAGTCAGAGGAGGATCTGTCGGCCGGCAGCCCGGGAACGCCGAGCTACCGGGCGCCCGAACTCTTCGCCGGCGAGCGGGCCGGACCGGCGCACGATCTTTACGCGGCCGGCGTCACGCTCTACCACCTGCTCTCGCGCAGGTATCCCTACGGTGAAATCGAGCCTTTTCAGCACCCGAAGTTCGTCATGCCGGTGGCGCCGACCCGCTATCGCCCTGACATTCCGGGCTGGCTCGAGAACGTGCTGCTCAAGGCGGTCGCGAGGGACCCTGCGCATCGCTTCGAAACGCCGGAAGAGTTCCTCCTCGCCCTCGAGCGGGGTGCGACCCGACCTCTCGCCCGGCCACCGGTTACGCCGCTGGCGATGCGCAATCCGCTGCTGACCTGGCGTATGGTCGCGGCGTTTTCGCTGCTGCTCAATCTGCTCCTGCTGATGCTGTTGACTCGCGGCTGAGCGCCTGCAGCCTCACTGCGCGCCGCGACAGCGGCAAGGATGTTGCAGCCGCAGCCGTCGGCACACGGCTTGGCAGGCTGCTAGAATTCGGCCTTGTCCTTACCCAGGCGCGATCATGCAGATCACCATCACCCGCCCTGATGACTGGCATCTTCACCTGCGCGATGGCGCGGCGATGGCGGCGGTGTTGCCGCACTCGGCGCGGCAGTTTGCCCGCGCCATCGTCATGCCGAACTTGCGTCCGCCGGTCACCACCGTCGCCGCTGCCGCCGAGTATCGCGCCCGTATCCTCGCTGCGTTGCCGGATGGTGCAGCGTTCGAACCGCTGATGACGCTGTACCTGACCGACGGCATGTCGCCGCAGGAGGTCCGGCGTGCGGCTGCCAGCGGCTTCGTGCGGGCGGTGAAGTTGTATCCGGCCGGGGCGACGACGAATTCTGACTCGGGCGTGACGGACATCGGCAGGTGTGCCGCTGTCCTGGCCGTGATGGAGGAGTGCGGACTTCCTCTGCTCGTCCATGGTGAGGTGACCGATCCGGCCGTCGACGTCTTCGATCGCGAGAAGGTGTTCATCGAGCGTGTCCTGCAGCCCCTGTTGCTGCGGCATGCGGGGATTCGGCTGGTCTTCGAGCACATCACGACCGGCGATGCTGCCGATTTCGTTCGTGCCTGCGGTGACAACGTCGCCGCCACGATCACGGCGCACCACCTGCTTTACAACCGCAACGCGATCTTCGCCGGCGGCATCCGTCCGCATCATTACTGCTTGCCGGTGCTCAAGCGGGAGCGGCACCGGCAGGCGCTGCTGCACGCAGCCACCTCCGGCAACCCGAAGTTCTTTCTCGGGACCGATTCGGCGCCGCATTCGCGGGCGAGCAAGGAAAGCGCCTGCGGCTGCGCGGGTTGCTACACGGCGTCGGCTGCGCTCGAGCTCTACGCCGAGGCCTTCGAGTCGATGGCGGCGCTCGATCGGCTGGAGGCCTTTGCCAGCTTCCACGGTCCCGATTTCTACCGTTTGCCGCGAAACGCCGGTCAGGTCACGCTGCGGCAGGAAGAGTGGCTGCTGCCTGCTGCCTTCACCGATGCGGGCGGCGAGTCCCTGGTGCCGCTGCGAGCCGGCGAATCACTGCGCTGGCGGTTGCTCGACTGATGCCGGCGCCCGCTTGCCGTCCCACCCTGCGGAGGCTGCCTGTGTTCTCGAGCAGATTGTTTCTCCTGTGGCTGCCGCTGCTGGCGGCTTGTTCGGATCAGCGTGCCGCTTTCGAGATCGATGGCTCGCGACAGCACGCACTGACGCTGATCCGCGTCCAGACCCTGCCCTGGGACAGGACGGCAACATACTCCGTCGTCGCGGCGCGCATGCCGGATTGCCAGCGGCGGCACGAGATCGGTGCCGGTGGCGCCGACACTCGCGTCGAGGTTTTCGCGCCCGGCAACGACGCCTGGATTCTCAAGCAGGGCAAGCGCATGTACGTCGTCGAGACGCGTACCTGCGAGGGATTCGCCCGGCTCGAGGCCGAACCGGCAGGCGGCCTCGGGCCGCTGCAGGGAAGCTTCCAGATGCGCAACGGTACCTTCGGCTGGCTGGCGGAGCCCGTCGCGCAGCCTGCACCTGGCGGCGCGACGGCCGCTCAGTGAGCGCGGCCGGGCCGCCGTCGGCGGGCGGCCTGTTTGCCGCTCTGCGGTCACTCCTCGACCAGATGCCACCGACACCCGACCCGGCTGCGCTGGCCGTTCTTGCCACGGCGCGCGACGTGCGCAATGCCGCCGGGCGGCGAATCTCGTTCGTGGCGCCGCCGCTCGACAACCTCGACTACGAGACGCGCATCTGGCTGACGGGCGAGGTCGCGACACGGCCGGACAACTGGCACGACTTCTTCAACGCCCTGGTCTGGCTGGCCTTTCCATTGACCAAGGCGGCGCTGAACGCGCGCCACGTCGAGCTGCTTCGGCAGCAAGTGGGGCCGCGCTGTCGCGAGCGTGACGCGCTGACGCACTTCGACGAGTGTGGCGTGGTCGTCGTTTCGTGCAACCCGGAGCTGCTCGAGCTCGTGCGCGGTTTTCAATGGCGCCGGCTGTTCTGGGAACGCCGAAGCGAACTGTCGCGGGAATTGCGCTGCCTGGTATTCGGGCACGCGACCTACGAGCAATTGCTGCGCCCGTTTCGTGGCCTGACGGCCAAGGCTGTCCTCCATCAGGTCAGTCCAGCCTGGTTGGAGCAGCCGCTGGCGACTCAGCTTGCCGATGTCGACCGTCACCTGGCGGCAGAATTCTCGGCTGGCCGCCACCAGGCCCCGCGCGGCTGGCAACCGCTTCCTCTGCTTGGGCTGCCCGGGGTCACGCCGGCGAGCGAGCATGCGGCCTACTACGATGACGAGTGGCAGTTCCCGCCCGGTCGCCGCCGCTGCCCGGTATAATCGGAGAGGGAAGTCGGTCAGGCAGCCGCTGGGCAAGAGGTGCAAACCTGGCGCCGAGAGGAAAGTCCGGGCTCCACAGAGCACGATGCCGGTTAACGACCGGGCACCGCGAGGTGACGGAAAGTGCAACAGAAAGCAGACCGCCGATGCCCCGGTGCAGACCGGGGCAGGTAAGGGTGAAACGGTGAGGTAAGAGCTCACCGCGGACGTGGCAACACGGACGGCACGGCAAACCCCATCCGGAGCAAGGCCAAATAGGGAAGCATGGGCGTGGCTCGCGCTGCTTCCGGGTAGGCTGCTTGAGCGTGCTGGTGACAGTACGCCTAGATGAATGGCTGTCCACGACAGAACCCGGCTTATCGACCGGCTTCCCACCTCCCCACGCCACCACTGCGACGGTCAGCGATCGCTGGCTGTCGGCCGCCTGTCCCCTTGCCACAGTCGCTGCCGGCGGCGTCCGGTACACATCTGACCATTCGCCGCCGCCGCTGACTCGCGACCCCCACGCCATTTTTAACAAAACACTTTAACTAAATGCTCTTTGTGCTTGTTTTGGCGCAATTATCGCTCTTTCCTTGAGCGGTTTCCGTCAGTCGCTGATAAGTGCTTGTCCAAATTGAGAAAAGTGGTGCATGACCCTTGCTTTGAAAGAATCTTTGCCTTAAAGTGGGAGCAAGTGGTAGAAAGTGGGAAGTTTGCCGTTCGAGCGGCCTGCGGGCAGGGAAAGAGTCAGTTTGATGTTTCAGGGTGCGGCTGCGTTGAGTCTTGATGTCAAGGGGAGGTTTGCCATTCCGGCGCGCCACCGGGAGGCGCTCGCATCTGCCGCCAATGGTCGCCTGATCCTCACCGCACATCCCCACCGCTGTCTCCTGCTCTATCCCGAGCCAGCCTGGGAACCGATCCGTGACAAGGTGCTGGCCGCTTCGAGCTTCAATCCGCAGTCTGCCGGGATCAAGCGGCTGCTGGTCGGTAACGCCCGCGAAGAGGAAATGGACGCGGCCGGCCGGCTACTGGTGGCTCCCGAGTTGCGTCATTTCGCGCAGCTCGACAAGCAAATCTGGCTCGTCGGACAAGGCAGCCATTTCGAGATCTGGTCAGATGCCGGCTGGCAGCAGCAGCAGGAGGCCGTCTTCGCATTGGGTGAGCAGTTCCTGCCTCCCGGCCTAGAAGATCTGGCGCTGTGAGCGCACCGCTGCAGCATCAGACCGTCCTCTTGCGGGAGGCGGTCGAGGCACTGAGAATCCAGTCCGCAGGCAGGTACATCGACGGCACTTTCGGCCGCGGTGGGCATTCGCTGGAGATCCTCGAACGGCTCGGGCCGGAGGGCCGCCTGCTGGCCATCGACCGCGATCCACAGGCGGTGGCCGCTGCATCGGCAATCGGCGACCGGCGCTTGCTGGTTCGGCACCAGCGCTTTGGTGATCTCCTCGAAACCGTCCGCCAGGAGGAGTTCGCGGTGGACGAAGGCGTCGACGGTGTTCTGCTCGACGTCGGAGTGTCCTCACCACAGCTCGATCAGGGAGAGCGCGGTTTCAGTTTTCGCCACGACGCACCGCTTGACATGCGTATGGATACGACAGAGGGCGAAACGGCAGCACAGTGGCTCCTGCGGGCCAGCGTGCAGGAGATCACGGAGGTAATCAGGAGCTATGGTGAAGAACGGTTTGCTTTCCAGATTGCAAAGAAGATTGTGGCTGCTCGGGGAGAGCGGCCTCTTGCAACCACGGGGGAGCTCGCCGCGCTCGTACGCGCGACCGTGCGCACCCGTGAGCCCGGCCAGGATGCGGCGACGCGTACCTTTCAAGCTCTACGGATTCATATCAATCAAGAGCTCGAGCAACTCGCGTTAGTCCTGCCGCAGGCGATGGCCGTCCTCAAGTCCGGAGGTCGTCTGGTGGTGATCAGCTTCCACTCGCTGGAAGACCGCATCGTCAAGCGTTTCATGCGTTCGCAGGCGGCGCCGGACGACGCGCCGAAGAGCCTGCCGCTGCGTGCCGCCGAGCTGCCGCAGCCGCGGCTGCGCTTGGTGGGCAAGCCGGTCCGGGCGAGCGCTGCCGAGGTGGCCAGCAATCCCCGCGCCCGTAGTGCCGTCATGCGGATAGCGGAAAAGCTTGCCTTGAAGGCCGCCTGAGATGGTTCGTCTGAACGTCCTTCTGTTGCTCGTAATGGTGCTTTGCAGTCTTGGCGTGGTCACTGCGCAGCACAAGGCGCGCCGGATATTCATGGCGCTCGAGGCCGAGCAGGAACACGCGCGGCAGCTCGAGGTCGAGCATGGACAATTGCAGCTGGAACTCTCGACCTGGGGCGCAGCGCCGCGGATCGAGAAAATCGCGCGCGACAAGCTCAGGATGAGCACGCCCGAGTCGTCCCGGGTGATCGCTGCCGCGCCCGCCGGAGGATCCTCCAGATGATGCGTTTCAAGGGGAAGGTGGCGCACAAGTTCGCCGAGAATCCGTTGTTGCAGATGCGTCTGCCGACCTGGCGCTCGCGCCTCATCGGTCTGCTGATCATCGGCTCGTTCGTCGTCCTGATCGGCCGCGCGTTCTATCTGCAGGTGCTCAACAACGACTTTCTGCAGGAGAAGGGCGAGTCCCGCTATCGGCGAGACATCGAGATCAGTGCCTCGCGCGGACGCATTGCCGACCGCCACGGCGACGTGCTGGCGATATCGACGCCGATGAAGTCGATCTGGGCCGTGCCGCAGGTCGCGCGACTGACGCCGGAACAGATCGTCGAGCTGGCGTCAGTTCTCGAGATGAACCCGCGGCAGCTGGCGCAGAAGTTCGACACCGAAAAGACCTTCGTCTTTCTGCGGCGGCAGATTCCGCCCGCGGTGGCCGAGCGTGTGGCGGCGCTGAAGCTGCCCGGCATCGGCCAGGACAAGGAGTACCGCCGCTTCTATCCGACCGGCGAGATGACCGCGCACATGGTCGGCTTCACCGGCGTGGACGACCGCGGGCTGGAGGGAGTCGAACTGGCATTCCACGGCCAGTTGCTCGGCCAGCCGGGAAGCCGCAGCGTCATCAAGGATCGTCGTGGCCAGATCATCGAGGATGTCGGGTCGATCAAGCCACCGCAGGACGGCAAGGAAATCCGCTTGGCACTCGACTCGAAGATCCAGTACCTGGCGTACAGCCACCTAAAGCAGGCGATCAGCGACCAGAATGCCAAGGCAGGTGGCGTGGTGGTGATCGATGCCCGTACCGGCGAGATCGTCGCCCTGGCCAACTGGCCGACCTACAACCCGAACAATCGCGAGTCGCTGTCCGGTGCGCAGCTGCGCAACCGTGCGCTGACCGACACTTTCGAACCTGGCTCGACGCTCAAACCCTTCACGATTGCCCTCGGTCTCGAAACGGGCAAGGTTCGCTCGGAGACCATCATCAACTGTGCACCAGGTCGCCTGACGATTGGCAACGCGACGATTGCCGACGCCCATCCGCATGGTGCGCTGAGCGTCGCCCAGGTGATCCAGAAGTCGTCGAACGTCGGTGCCGCCAAGATCGCGGCGATGCTGCCATCGCAGACGATGTGGCAGATGTTCGACGATGTCGGATTTGGCCAGGTGCCCCGCCTTGGATTTCCGGGCGAAGTCACCGGGCGTGTTCGCCCGTGGAAGAGCTGGCGGCCGATCGAGCAGGCGACCATGTCGTATGGGCACGGAATTTCGGTCTCGCTGATCCAACTGGCGCGGGCCTACTCGGTCTTTGCCCGGGATGGCGACCTCGTCCCGCTTTCGTTGACCCGGGTCGATGCGCCGGTGGCCAGCGGCGCGACCGTGTTCAGCGCCAAGACGGCGCGTGAGGTCCGCATGATGCTCGAGATGGCGGTGCAACCGGGTGGCACTGCACCGAAGGCACAGATTCCGGGCTATCGCGTCGCCGGCAAGACCGGCACGGCGCACAAGCTGCTGGGCGGACGCTATGCCAACAAGTATGTCTCGTCCTTCGTCGGCTTTGCGCCGGTGTCCGATCCACGCCTGATCGTCGCCGTCATGATCGACGAGCCCAGTGCCGGCAAGCACTATGGTGGCGAGGTCGCGGCGCCGGTCTTCGCGTCGGTCATGGGCAGCTCGCTGCGCACGCTGGGGATATCACCCGACGCGCCTTTGATCGTCGCCGAGACGCCCAAGCCACCCCTGCCAAAGGCTCGCCTGTGACGGCTTCGGCGCGAAACCACGCCAGCGAGCCGGTCGCCGCAATCCTGCAGCGGCTGTCGCTGCTTGGCGTCGTCCCACATGGCGCAACTGACGACAGCCGGCAGGTCAGGCCGGGCGACCTGTTTTTCGCCTGTGCCGGCGGTTCGGTCGACGGCCGCCAGTTCATCGCCGACGCGATAGCCCGTGGTGCCGAGGCTGTCCTCTGGGAAACAGGTGACGACCGCGCGGACGCCTTCCCATGGCGTGACGACTGGCGGATCCCCGGTGTGCCGGTCAGCGGGCTGCGCGGGCTGCGCGGGCCTCTGGCGCATGCCGTCCATGGGCGCCCGAGCGAGCGCCTGTCGCTCATCGCCGTCACCGGAACCAACGGCAAGACCAGCGTCACACAGTGGATCGGCGCCACTCATCCGCGTTCCTGCGCAATCATCGGGACGCTCGGCGCCGGCCTGCCGGGGCGGCTGGCCGACACCGGCTTCACGACGCCCGAAGCGACGACCCTGGCGCGCTGTCTCGCCGGCTACGCGGCCGACGACGTGCAGGCATGCGCGCTCGAGGCGAGTTCGATCGGCATGGCAGAAGGCCGCCTGGACGGCGCCCGGGTGGACGTGGCGGTGTTCACCAACTTCACCCGCGATCACCTCGACTATCATGGCAGCATGGCGGCCTATGCGGCAGCCAAGGCGAAGTTGTTCACCTGGCCACGTCTGCGACTGGCGGTGTGCAATGTCGACGACCCCTTCGGGCGTGAGTTGGCCAGCCTGACGACCGCCAGCAAGGTGGTTGCCTATACGCAGGAGGGTGGCTGCAGCGACCGGCAGGGGACGATCAGTGCCGAGGACGTCGAGGAAACGATCGCCGGCCTGCGTTTCCGGCTGTGTGCGCCCGGCGGTCGGGCCTGGGTCGAGACGGCGCTGCTTGGTCGCTACAACGTTGCCAATCTCCTGGCCGTGGCCGCGGTCCTGCTCGATGCCGGGCTGACGCCGCGCGAGGTTGCGGCGCGCTTCGCCGGCGTGCAACCACCGCCCGGGCGCCTCGAGAAGGTGGGCGGTGACGCGCAGCCCCTGGTCGTGGTCGACTATGCGCATACGCCGGATGCCCTCGAGAACGCGTTGCGCGCGCTGCGGCCGGTCGCCACGGCGCGTGGTGCCGGTTTGACGGCCGTCTTCGGCTGCGGTGGCGATCGCGATCCCGGCAAGCGACCGCTGATGGGCGAGGTCGCCCAGCGCTGTGCCGATCGCGTCGTCTTGACGAGCGACAATCCCCGCAGCGAGGACCCGCAGGCGATCATCGCACAGATCAGCGTTGCCGCTCCGGCCGCCGAGGTCATCGCCGATCGTGGCGAGGCGATTCGGCGCACGATTCTCTCGGCACATGCTGCGGAAGTGGTGTTGATCGCGGGCAAGGGCCACGAGCCGTACCAGGAGATCGGCGGCGTGCGACGGCCGTTCTCCGACGTCGCGCAGGCGCGCACTGCGCTGCTCGCTCGCCAGGAGTTGCATCGATGAGCGAGATGATGGACCTGCTGGCGGCGGCACGGGCGACGGCGGGCGCCCTCGTCGGCGACAACTGCAGCTTCAGCGGCGTGTCGACCGACAGCCGAACCATCGCCGCCGGTGAACTCTTCATCGCCCTGCGTGGGGACCATTTCGATGGTCACCACTACCTCACCGCGGCCCGGGAGCGGGGCGCCGCCGCAGCCGTCGTCGCCGCTGACGCCGCCGAGCAGCTGCGGTCGAGCGGCTTGCCGCTGGTCGTCGTGGCCGAGACCAGGCTCTCGCTGGGCGCGCTGGCGGCAGACTGGCGCAGTCGCTTCACTTTGCCGCTGATTGCCGTCACTGGCAGCAACGGCAAGACGACGACCAAGGAGATGATCGCCAGCATCCTGCGGGCGGCCTACGGTGATACCGTGCTCTCCACCCAGGGGAACTACAACAACGACATCGGCCTGCCGTTGACCCTGCTGCGCCTGCATGCCGGCCATCGTGCGGCGATCGTCGAGATGGGAATGAATCACCCGGGCGAGATTGCCTACCTTGCGGGGATCGCCCGCCCTGCCATCGCCGTCGTGACCAACGCGCAGCGCGCCCATCTCGCCGGCATGGGCTCGGTGGAAGCGATCGCCCGCGAGAAGGGTACCATCTATTCCGGGCTGGACGAGAACGGCGTCGCCGTGTTCTGCGCCGACGATCCGTGGGCCGATCTCTGGCGGCAGCAGAGCCAGGGCCTGCGGCGGACGACCTTTGGCTTCGAGCACGCCGCCGACGTCAGCGGCAGGGTCGCGTTGCATGGGCTCGAGAATCGCCTGCTGCTCGCCTGCGGCAGCGACGAGACCAAGGTCACGCTGTCGTTGCCCGGCCGGCACAACGCGCGCAACGCCCTCGCCGCCGCCGCCGCCGCGCTGGCTGCCGGCATCCCGCTGGCAACCGTGCAGGCTGGCCTGAACCGCTTCCGCGGCCTCAAGGGGCGGTTGCAGCTGCGTCAGGCCATGCGCGGCGCGCAGCTCCTGGACGACACCTACAACGCCAACCCCGACTCGGTACGCGCCGGCATCGATGTGCTTGCCGCGACCGTCGGCCGCAAGATCCTGGTGCTGGGCGACATGGGCGAGATCGGCGAGATGAGTGGCCAGTTTCACGACGAGATCGGCGGCTATGCGAAGAGTCAGGGCATCGACCGCCTGCTGGCCCTCGGCGAGGCGAGCGCCCTCGCCGCGCACAACTTCGGTAGCGGCGGTGGGCACTTCATCCACCTCGCGGAGCTCGTCGAAGCACTGCTTGGCGAGCTCGGGCCGGATACGACCGTGCTCGTCAAGGGCTCGCGCTTCATGCGCATGGAGCGAGTTGTCGAGGCGATCTGTGCGCCAGCCAGGGAGGGCGTCTGATGCTGCTCTGGCTGTCGCAGTGGCTGGCCCAGGACGTGCGGGCCTTCAACGTCTTCGGCTACATCACGCTGCGGACGGTGCTGGCGGCAATGACCGCGCTGATCATCTCCTTCATCGCCGGTCCGCGACTGATCCGCTGGCTGGCGGCAAAGAAGATCGGTCAGGCGGTACGCAACGACGGTCCGCAGACGCACCTCCTGAAGTCTGGAACGCCAACCATGGGTGGCGCCCTGATCCTGATCGCGATCCTCATCACGACGCTGCTCTGGGGCGACCTCAGCAACCGTTACGTCTGGGTCGTGCTGCTCGTCACCATCGGTTTCGGCAGCATCGGCTGGTATGACGACTGGCAGAAGGTGGTGCATCGCAATCCACGCGGGCTGGCGGCGCGCTGGAAATACTTCTGGCAGTCGGCGCTCGGCCTCATGGTCGCGCTCTACCTTGCGCTGACCGCCAGTGGACCGGCGCAGCTCGAGCTCATCGTCCCCTTCTTCAAGACAGTCGCCTATCCGCTCGGGCTGTTCGGTTTCGTCGTTCTCAGCTATCTCGTCGTCGTCGGCACCAGCAACGCCGTCAACCTGACCGATGGTCTCGACGGTCTGGCGATCATGCCGACGGTGATGATCGCCGCCGCGCTGGCGATCTTTGCCTACGTTGCCGGAAACGCGGTCTATGCCAAGTACCTGCTCCTGCCGTACATCCCGGGCGCCGGTGAGCTGGCGATCCTGCTCGGCGCGATGGCCGGGGCCGGACTTGGTTTCCTCTGGTTCAACGCCTACCCGGCCGAGGTCTTCATGGGTGATGTCGGTGCGCTGGCGCTCGGCGCCGCGCTCGGGACGGTCGCCATCATCGTGCGCCAGGAGATCGTCCTGGCGATCATGGGTGGCGTCTTCGTTGCCGAAACCCTTTCCGTGGCGGCGCAGGTGCTGTTCTACAAGATGACCGGTGGCCGCCGCATCTTCCGCATGGCACCGCTGCATCATCACTTCGAGCTGGGCGGCTGGAAGGAGACGCAGGTCGTCGTTCGCTTCTGGATCATCACCATCATGCTGGTGCTGGCCGGTCTGTCCACCCTGAAACTCCGGTGAGGTCCCGCTGAACATGGAACTGCAGGGGAAATCGACACTCGTGGTCGGTCTTGGCGAAAGCGGTCTGGCGATGGTCAGGTGGCTGGTGCGCCAGGGCGTACGGCTTCGGGTGGCGGATACCCGTCAGCGACCGCCCCAGGTGGATCTGCTGCGCGCGATCGCGCCCGACGCACCGCTATTCGCCGGTCCGCTGCAGCGCGAAGCGCTCGCCGGTGTCGACCTCATCGCCCTGTCACCTGGCGTCCCGGTCGCCGAGCCGCTGATCGCCGAAGCGATGGCGCGCGGTGTGCCGGTGGTCTCGGAGATCGAGCTCTTTGCCTGCGCGCTACGCCAGTTGAGCCCTGCGGCACGGCTGATCGCGATCACCGGCAGCAACGGCAAGACCACCACCACCGCGCTCACCGGTGCCCTCTGCCGGGCTGCCGGGCGCGCCACGGCTGTCGCTGGCAACATCGGTCCGGCGGCGTTGACGGCGCTGCTCGCGGCCGTCGAGTGTGAACGCATGCCGGACACCTGGGTTCTCGAGCTGTCGAGTTTCCAGCTCGAGACGACGTACAGCCTCGACGCCGACGCCGCCACCGTCCTCAACCTCAGCGAGGATCACCTCGATCGTTACAGCGGCATGGCGAGCTACGCCGCGAGCAAGGCGCGCATCTTTCAGGGGCAGGGTGCGGTGGTGCTCAATCGCGACGATCCGTTGAGCCTGGCAGCCGCGCCGCCGGGCCGGGCGACGGTCACCTTCGGCTTCGGCCCGCCACCCCGGCCTGCCGACTATGGCCTCGAGGGGGGGGCGATCGTGCGCGGCAGTGAAAGGCTGATCGCCACCGTCGACCTGCGGCTGGCCGGCCGGCACAACGTCGCCAACGCGATGGCGGCTCTGGCCCTGTGCGAGGCGATCGGCATCGATCCGCGTCTGCCGTTGCCCGCGCTCGCCGCTTTCAGCGGCCTCGCCCATCGTCTTGAGTGGGTCGCCGAGATCAAGGGCGTCGCCTATTACGACGACTCCAAGGGGACCAACGTCGGTGCCACCCTGGCAGCCGTCGCCGGGCTCGGTCGCCCGGTGGTGATCATTCTCGGCGGCGACGGCAAGGGGCAGGATTTCAGCCCGCTGCGCGAAGCCCTCGCCCACCATGCACGCGCCGTGGCGCTGATTGGCCGTGATGCCGGAGCCATCGCCGCGGTCCTGCATGGATGCCCGCTGCCGCTGCGTCACTGCGCCGACATGAGCGAGGCCGTGCTCTGGTGCGCCGGCCAGGCGAAACCCGGCGATGCCGTGCTGCTGTCGCCGGCCTGCGCCAGTATGGACATGTACCGCGATTATGCCCACCGGGCGAGCGTCTTCGTAGACGCCGTGCGCAGCATCGAAAGGGAGGCTGCCTGATGTTGCGTACCCTGGATCGACCGCGTCGTCTGCCATCGGAGATCGATCTGGCGCTTCTCTGGAGCACGCTGGTCCTGCTCGTGATCGGCATGGTCATGGTCTACTCGGCGTCGATGGCGACCGCCGAGGCGGCCCGCCAGACCGGCAACCAGTCGAGCTACTTCCTGATCCGCCACGGCGTCTTCCTGATCCTGGCACTGGTCGCCGGCGGCATGGCTTTCCAGGTGCCGATGACGACCTGGCAGCGTTGGTCGCCGTGGCTCTTCGTCATCGGTTTCGTGATGCTGGCGCTGGTGCTGGTTCCCGGCATCGGTCGCGAAGTCAACGGTGCGCGCCGCTGGCTGTCACTCGGGTTGGTCAACCTGCAACCTTCCGAGCTGATGAAGCTGTTCGCGGTACTCTATGCCGCCGACTACACGGCGCGCAAGATGCCCTACATGCACGACCTGAAGAAGGCCTTTCTGCCCCTGGCGAGCGCCATGGTCGCGGTCGGCGTGCTGTTGCTGAAGGAGCCGGATTTCGGCGCCTTCGTCGTCATCATTTCGATCGCCATGGCGATCCTCTTCCTCGGCGGCATGCGGGCGCGTCTCTTCGTCATCCTGATCGTCGTCCTCGCGGTTGCCTTTGCTGCCCTGATCATCGTCTCTCCCTATCGCCGTGACCGCATCTTTGGCTTCATGGACCCGTGGGCCGATGCCTTCGGTCGCGGTTACCAGCTGTCACACGCGCTGATCGCCTTCGGTCGTGGCGAACTCTTCGGCGTTGGGCTCGGTGCGAGCGTCGAGAAGCTGTTCTACCTGCCCGAGGCACATACCGACTTCCTGCTTGCGGTGATCGCCGAAGAGCTTGGTTTCGTCGGCGTACTGGTCGTCATCCTGCTCTTCAGTCTGTTGATCCAGCGCGCCTTCGCCATCGGCCGGCAGGCGGTGGCGCTCGAGCGCTACTACTCGGCGCTGGTGGCGCAAGGAGTCGGCGTCTGGCTCGGTGTGCAGGCCTTCATCAACATGGGCGTCAACATGGGTGTGCTGCCGACCAAGGGTCTCACCCTGCCGCTGATGAGTTTCGGTGGCTCGGGCATCCTGGCCAATTGCGTGGCACTCGCCGTGCTCCTGCGGATTGATTGGGAGAATCGTCAGCTGATGCGTGGGGCGAAGCTGTGAGAACCTTGCTGGTCATGGCTGGCGGCACCGGTGGCCATGTCTTCCCCGGTTTGGCGGTGGCCGACCTGCTGCGCCAGCGCGACTGGCGTGTTGTCTGGATGGGCTCTCCGGACGGCATGGAAGCCAGGCTGGTGCCGGCGCGCGGCTACGAGATGGCCTGGGTCCGCTTCGCGGCGTTGCGTGGCAAGGGCCTGTTGCGCAAACTGCTCCTGCCCTTCCATCTGCTCGCCGCCTGCTGCCAGGCGCGGCGCGAGATCCGCCGCCTGCGACCGGACGTAGTCCTCGGTCTTGGTGGCTACGTCAGCTTCCCCGGCGGCCTGATGGCGGCGTTGTTCGGCTGGCCGCTGATCATTCATGAGCAGAACTCGATCGCCGGCCTGGCCAACCGGGTCCTTGCCCGCTGGGCGCAGCGGGTTGCCTGTGGCTTTCCGGAAGCGTTGCCGCGTGGTGTCTGGGTTGGCAACCCCCTGCGTCCGGAAGTGAGTTCCTTGCCCGCGCCGGCGGAGCGTCTCGCCGGGCGGGCCGAGGCGCTGCGCTGGCTGGTGCTCGGCGGCAGCCAGGGGGCAGCGGCGCTCAATGACGTCGTGCCGCGCGGGCTTGCCATGCTCGCTGCCGGCGAGCGACCGCAGGTGGTCCATCAGGCCGGCGAGCGGCATCTCGAGAAGCTGCGCCAGAACTACGAGGCCGCCGGTGTGCAGGCGCAGTGTGTGGCCTTCATCGAGGACATGGCGGCTGCGTACGAATGGGCCGACCTGGTGATCTGCCGCGCCGGAGCGCTCACCGTCGCCGAGCTCGCGGCGGTTGGTGTTGCCAGCGTCCTGGTACCGTTTCCGCATGCAGTGGACGATCATCAGACACGCAACGCCCGCTTCCTTTCGGCAGCCGGTGCCGCCCTTCTGCTGCCGCAGGGTGACCTGAGCCCCGCGGCGATCGCCGAGCTGCAGGAGTTGACTCGGGCGCAGCTGCAGTCGATGGCCGAGAAGGCGCGTGCACTGGCCAAGCCGGGAGCGACCGCCGCCCTGGCGAAAATGTGTGAGGAGCTTGTCGAGTGAAGCACAAGGTCAAGAGCATTCATTTCGTCGGTATCGGTGGTGCCGGCATGAGCGGCATCGCGGAGGTCCTGGCCAATCTCGGCTTCACGGTCAGCGGTTCCGATCTTGCCGACAGCTCGACGACCCGTCGCCTGGCCGAGCTCGGAATCCGCACGGTCATCGGTCACGCCGCCGAAAACGTCAGCATGGCCGACGCGGTGGTGATTTCATCGGCGGTCCGCTTCGACAATCCGGAGGTCATCGCTGCGCGGGCACGCAAGGTGCCGGTCGTGCCGCGGGCACAGATGCTCGCCGAGCTGATGCGCCTGAAGCAGGGAATCGCCGTCGCCGGCACCCATGGCAAGACCACGACGACCAGTCTGGTGGCTTCGATCCTCGCCGCCGGTGGCATGGATCCGACCTTCGTCATCGGCGGTCGGCTGAACGCGGCCGGCGCCAATGCCCGCCTCGGGTCCGGTGACTTCCTCGTCGCCGAAGCCGACGAATCCGACGCCTCCTTCCTCCTGCTGTCGCCGGTCCTGTCGATCGTCACCAACATCGACGGTGACCACATGGAAACCTATGGCCACGACTTCAGCCGGCTGAAGCAGGCCTTCGTCGACTTCATCCAGCGTCTGCCGTTCTACGGCGTGGCGGTCCTCTGCGCCGACGACGCGAACGTGCGCGAGGTCATGCCGCTGGTCAGCAAGCAGATCGTCACCTATGGTCTCGATCCGGCGGCCAACGTCCACGCCGAGAACGTTGTCGCGGTCGCTGGCCAGATGCATTTCGACTGTGTGCGCGTCAATGGCAGCGTCAGCCGCTTGCCGATAAGGCTCAATCTGCCCGGTCACCACAACGTCCTCAACGCGCTGGCCGCGATCGCCGTCGCCAGCGAACTCGGCGTCGACGATGCCGCGATCGCCACGGCGTTGGCCGAATTCCGTGGCGTCGGCCGTCGTTTCCAGCGCTACGGTGAGCTGTCGCTGCCGCACGGGGGCTCGGTCACGTTGATCGACGACTATGGCCATCACCCGGTCGAGATGCGGGCGACGCTTGCCGCCGCCCGCGGTGCCTTTCCCGGGCGTCGCCTGCTGCTCGCCTTCCAGCCACACCGCTACACGCGCACACGCGACTGCTTCGATGATTTCGTCAAGGTACTCAGCGGGGTCGACGCGCTGGTACTCGGCGAAGTCTACGCTGCCGGCGAGCAGCCGATCGTTGCTGCCGATGGCCGTGCGCTTGCCCGCGCGCTGCGTGTCGTCGGCAAGGTCGAGCCGGTTTTCGTCGAGAACATTGCCGATCTGCCGCAGGCGATCCGCGATGCCGCACGCGATGGTGACGTGGTGATGACGATGGGCGCCGGATCGATCGGCACGATCCCCGGCAAGCTGCTGGCCGCTTAGGGAGAGCGCGATGAGCCGCACGGAATTCGGCAAGGTTGCAGTGCTCTTTGGTGGCCGCTCGGCCGAGCGTGACGTCTCGCTCAACAGTGGTGCGCGGGTTCTCGCAGCCCTGCTGCGTCAGGGAGTCGACGCCCAGGCGTTCGACCCGGCGACACGCCGCCTCGACGAGCTTGCCGCCTTCGACCGTGCCTTCATTGCCCTGCATGGCAGGCATGGCGAAGACGGAACCATCCAGGGCGCGCTCGAACTGATGGGCGTCCCTTACACCGGCAGTGGCGTGATGGCTTCGGCGCTGGGTATGGACAAGTGGCGCAGCAAGCTGCTGTGGCAGGCGGCAGGCCTGCCCATTCCGGAGTATCTGGTTCTCGAAGCAGGTGGAGACTTCACGCGCGTCGCGGCGGAACTGGGACTGCCCCTGTTCGTCAAGCCGGCTTGCGAAGGCTCTTCGATCGGCATCAGCAAGGTCACGCACAGCAGCGAACTGGCCGCCGCGCACGCGGCAGCCGCTCGCCACGATCCGCTGGTGCTCGCCGAACGGGCCATCCTCGGCGGCGAGTACACGGCGGCGATCCTCGGTGACCAGGCGTTGCCCATCATCAAGATCGAGCCCGGCACCGATTTCTACGACTACGAGGCCAAGTACCTGCGTGATGACACGGTCTATCGCTGTCCCTGTGGGTTGCCCGAGGAGCGCGAGCACGAGTTGCGGGCACTGGCCCTGGAGGCCTTTCGCGTCCTCGGCGGTCGCGGCTGGGGGCGGGTGGACTTCCTGATGGACGAAGCCTGCGGTGGTCGGGCCTACCTGCTCGAAGTGAACACCTCGCCGGGAATGACCGACCACTCGCTGGTGCCGATGGCGGCTCGCGCCGCCGGCATCGGTTACGACGAGCTGGTGGTCCGCGTCCTGGCGCTGGCCACCCTGGGATGAACGATGTGGCACAAACCACACCTGCTGAAGGCAATCGCCGATCTGCTCCTTCTCGCCGCTGGCGCAGCCTTCGTGGCGGCTGCGCTCGTCTGGGGCTCGGCGCGCCTGCGCCTGTTCCCGCTCGGCGAAGTGCAGGTGCTGGGCGAGCTGCGGGTCGTGCAGCGACACGAGCTGGAGGAAGCTTTGGCCGGCTTGTTGGGTGGCAACTTTTTCACCGTCGATCTCGAGGCGCTGCGGCGGGCAATCGAGGATCTGCCGTGGGTGCGCCGCGCCGAATTGTGGCGCCGCTGGCCATCGCGCATCGAAGTGCGCATCGAGGAGCAGAAGGCTGCAGCGCATTGGGGAGACGGGAATGGCGAGCTGGTCAACATTTTCGGCGAGGTTTTTGCTGCCTCACTTCCCGACGAGCAGCGGCTGCCCAGGCTCAGTGGACCGAGCGGCTCCTCACGCGAAGTCCTGCGTCGCCATGGGGAGTTCGTCGAGCTGCTCAAACCGGCGAGCCTGCGGCCAGCGCAACTGAGCCTGTCGCCGCGCCTGGCCTGGGCGGTGAAGCTGGAGGACGGCATGCTGGTTGAACTGGGACGCGAGCAGGCGAAGGCACCGATCCGCACGCGCCTGCAACGATTCGTCGAGTACTACCCGACCATGCCGGACGCCCGCCACGGGCGGCCGGTCGCGGTAGACATGCGGTATCCGAATGGTTTCGCACTCCGCTTCGCGGCCAGTGCGGTTCAAGAGGTCAAAGGAAAGAGATGAGCAGGGATAGCAAGGATCTGATCGTTGGACTCGACATCGGTACGTCGAAGATTGTTGCGCTGGTGGCCGAGCTCACTCCCGAGGGGCGGCTCAACGTCATCGGCATGGGCTCACAGGAGTCGAGGGGGCTCAAGAAGGGGGTCGTCGTCAATATCGAGGAGACGGTTGCGACGATCTCGCGCGTCCTCCAGGAAGTCGAGCTGATGGCCGACTGCAAGGTGCGCGATGTCTACACCGGGATTGCCGGCAGCCACATCCGCAGCTTCAACTCGAACGGGATGGTGGCCATCAAGGACAAGGAAGTCACACCGATGGACGTCGAACGGGTCATCGAGACGGCGCGCGCGATGCCGATCCCGGCCGACCAGGAGATACTCCACATCCTGACGCAGGAGTTCATCATCGACGACCAGGACGGCATACGCGAGCCGATCGGCATGAGCGGCTTCCGCCTCGAAGTCAAGGTGCACATCGTCACCGGAGCCGTTTCCGCCGCCCAGAACATCGTCAAGTGCGTGCGCCGCTGTGGCCTCGAAGTCAATGACCTGGTCCTGCAACCCCTGGCGTCGAGTTGCGCGGTCCTTTCCGATGACGAGAAGGATCTCGGCATCTGCCTGATCGACATCGGTGGCGGCACGACCGATCTCGCGGTGTGGACGCAGGGGGCGATCCGCCACACCTCGGTGATCCCGATTGCCGGTGACCAGGTGACCAACGACATCGCCATGGCGCTGCGCACGCCGACACGAGAGGCGGAGGACATCAAGCGCAAGTACGGTTGTGCGCTGGCGCATCTCGCGGATCCCGAGGACGTCCTTGATGTCGCCGGGGTCGACGACCGTCCCTCGCGCAAGCTGTCGCGTCGGGCGCTGGCCGATGTCATCCAGCCGCGCGTCGAGGAACTCTACGAACTGATCCAGGCGGAACTGCGGCGCTCGGGTTTCGAGGATGTCCTGTCATCGGGAATCGTCCTCACCGGAGGCGCCTCGGTGATGCCCGGGATGATCGAACTCGGCGAAGAGATCTTCCACATGCCGGTGCGCCTGGGCGTGCCGAAGTATCAGGGGGCGCTTGCCGATGTGGTTCAGAGCCCGCGGTTCGCGACTGCCTGTGGCTTGCTGCTCGAGGCCCACACGCAGCGCAAGCGCGGTCTCAAGGTGCGCGAGACGCGCGATGTGAAGCAGGTTTTCGGTCGCATGAAGTCGTGGTTCGAAAAGAACTTCTAAGCCTGTCAGCGATGACGAGAGGCGTTTCTTGGGTTTGGTGAAATTTTTTTGCAGAGGAGGCGACAATGTTTGAAATCATCGAGAAGGAACAGAGCGAGCGCGATACCGTGATCAAGGTGATCGGCATCGGTGGCGCCGGCGGCAACGCCGTCGATCACATGATCCGCGAGGGCGTGAACGGCGTGGACTTCATTACCGCCAATACCGATTCGCAGGCGCTTGGCCGCAGCATTGCCCTGCAGAAGCTGCAGCTTGGCAAGACCGGCCTGGGCGCCGGCGCCAAGCCGGAAGCCGGCAAGAGCGCGGCGATTGAGGAGCGCGAGGCGATCGCCGCTTCGCTGCAGGGTGCGCACATGGTGTTCATCACCGCCGGCATGGGCGGAGGCACGGGTACCGGTGCCGCGCCGATCGTCGCCGAGGTGGCGCGCGAACTTGGCGTGCTGACCGTTGCCGTCGTCACCAAGCCTTTCGCTTTCGAGGGCAAGCGGCTGAAAGTCGCCGAGGTAGGGATTTCCGAGCTGCAGAAGCACGTCGATTCGCTCATCGTCATCCTCAACGACCGTCTGATGGACGTCCTTGGTGAGGACGTCTCGATGGATGAAGCCTTCCGCGCGGCCGACAACGTGCTGCGCAACGCCGTCGGCGGCATTGCCGAGATCATCAACTTCCCCGGGTTGGTCAACGTCGACTTCGAGGATGTGCGGACGGTGATGGGCGAGATGGGCATGGCGATGATGGGCTCGGCGAACGCAGCCGGTGTCGACCGCGCGCGGATCGCTGCCGAGCGCGCGGTTTCGTCGCCCCTGCTTGAAGGGGTGAACCTCTCCGGTGCCAAGGGCGTGCTGGTCAACATCACGGCCTCCCGCTCGCTGAAGATGAAGGAAGTCAACGAAGTGATGAACACCGTCCGCGCGTTCGCCGCAGACGATGCGCACATCATCTTCGGCGCCGTCTACGATGAGCAGATGGCTGAGGAGATCCGTGTCACCGTGGTGGCTACGGGCCTCGGCCAGGCGCAGGCCAAGCAGCGCCCCTTCGAGGTGATCCGCAACGTCGACCGTCAGGCGACCGGAACCGACGGACCGTTTGGCGGCGGCGCCATCGATTACTCCTCTCTGGACCAGGTCCCGGCGATCGTCCGCAAGGGACGCAGCGCGACAGTCGAAGCGCTGGCCAACAGCGGCGTCGACCGTTACGACATCCCCGCCTTCCTGCGCAAGCAGGCCGACTGAACGCGATCTCCATGCCTCCTCTGCGGGAATCGGCGTCTGTCCGGGCCGCCCGGCCTGTGCTAGAATCAGCCGATTCCCTCCTTTTTTCAGACACATGTTGAAGCAGCGAACGCTCAAGGCTGTCGTCAGCGCGGCTGGCGTCGGCCTCCATTCCGGCGTCAAGGTGAACATGAGCCTGCGTCCGGCGGCGCCGGGAACCGGCATCGTCTTTCGCCGGATCGATCTCGATCCGCCTGTCGACCTGCCGGCATCGGCATTGCTCGTCACGGACACCCGCATGTGCTCGTGCGTCGAGCGCGATGGCGCCAAGGTCGGGACGATCGAACACCTCATGTCCGCCTTCGCCGGACTCGGGGTCGACAACGCCTTCGTCGACGTCGATGCCGCCGAACTGCCGATCCTCGACGGTTCTGCTTCGCCCTTCGTCTTCCTCATCCAGTCGGTTGGCATCGAGGAACAGCCGGCGGCCAAGCGATTCATTCGCATCAAGACGCCCGTCGAGGTGCGCGAGGACGATCCGGCCGGCGCGAAGTGGGCCCGGCTCGATCCTCACGACGGCTTTCGGCTGTCTTTCTCGATCGGCTTCAACCACCCGGCGATCGATCGCACGGGGCAGCACGTGACGATTGATTTTGCCGACCATTCCTATGTGCGCGAAGTGGCGCGGGCGCGGACCTTCGGTTTCATGCAGGAGGTCGAGTGGCTGCACGAGAACGGTCTGGCGCAGGGCGGTGGGCTCGACAACGCCGTCGTCCTCGACGAGTATCGCGTGCTCAACGCCGACGGCTTGCGTTACGACGACGAGTTCGTCAAGCACAAGGTGCTCGACGCGATCGGTGACCTGTACCTGCTTGGCCACCCGTTGCTGGCCGCCTTCAGCGCGCACAAGTCGGGACACGCCCTGAACAACCTGCTGGCGCGCAGGCTGTTGGCCAGCCCCGAGGCGTGGGAGTTCGTCAGCTTCGAGAACGGTGACCTGGCGCCGCAGGCCGTGGCCCGCTGGCTGGAATCGCCGGCTTTCTGAGCGGATGTGGCTGCTCCGCCTGCTCGCCGTCCTGACGGTGCTGGCAGTGGCCGCGGGGGCCGTGCTCTTCGTCTTCACCCGCGACAGGCGCTATCTGACTTTCTCCTGGCGGCTCTTTCGCTACTCGTTGCTCGTCGCGCTGCTGGTCTTTGCGCTGATGATCATCGAGCGGGTCGCCGTCATTCCTGTCTAGCCGACCGCGCCAGCAGGCGCTCGACGGCCTGGCGCAGCGGCGACGCGGGGAGTGACTCGCGCAGGGCAGTCAGGCGCTCGCGACTGCCGGCGGTGAGCGGCCTGGATTGCGGCGTTGCCGTCGGGATGCGCGTCAGCGGCGCATGGACCCGGATCTGCAGGCCGCGACAGTCGATGCCCCGTCGCGTGACTTCGTCTGCCAGCGTTGGCGCGAGCTGTCGCAGTTTCGCCGCGACAGCCCCGTTGTGCGCGTGTATGACCAGGATGCCCGACTTGAAATTCGCCAGGTTGCTCGCCTGCACGAGGTGCGCCGGCGCGACACGCCGGAAGACGTCGTCCAGCCGGCGCAACAGTTGCGCGTGCGCCAGGACCTTTGCCGCGCCATCTGGTGCGCCGAGAAAGCGGTGCAGGGTTTCGGCCATCTGCCGCGGCCCTCACGAAGGACGATGGCCGCATGCTATCCGCTTGCCGAGCCCTTGGCAATCAGCTCTGCCAACCACCAATCCCCGGTCAAGAGGCCGCTGGTACCGAGAGCTGCCGCTGCGCCCGTTCGTAGATGACGAAGTCGAAATCGGGCACGGTGCCACCCTTGCTGCCCGGCGAAGAACCGACGCGGCGTGAAACCTCCCGCCATTGCCCTGCCGGCAGTTCGGGAAAGAATGCGTCGCCGCTGGCTTCGGCGGCGACCTCGGTCAGGTACAGACGGTCCGCCAGCGGCAGCGTCTGACGATACATCTCGGCACCGCCGATGACGAACACCTCGCCGGCGGCACCGGCGATCTGCAGCGCTTCCTCGATCGAGCTTGCGCGGCTGGCGCCGGGCGGCCGGTAGCCCGGATTCCGGCTGACGACGATGTTGTGCCTGCCGGGCAGTGGACGAAAGGCATCCGGCAGCGATTCCCAGGTCTTCCGGCCCATGATCACCGGTTTGCCGCCGGTCGTCGCGCGGAAATGGCGCAGGTCTTCGGGCAGGCGCCAGAGCAACTGCTGGTCCCTGCCGATCGCCCGGTTTCGTGCCACGACGGCGATCAACGAGATCATCGCCGGCACCTAGACGGCAACCGCCCCCGCAATGTGCGGATGCGGATCGTAGCCCGCGAGCTCGAAATCCTCGAAGCGGAAGGCGAACAGGTCTCCGACTGCCGGGTTCAGCCGAATCCGCGGCAGGCCGCGTGGTTCACGGGTCAGCTGCAGCCGCGCCTGATCGAAATGGTTGCTGTAAAGGTGGGCATCGCCAAAGGTGTGCACGAATTCGCCCGCACGGTAGCCGCAGACCTGTGCCAGCATCAGTGTCAGGAGGGCGTAGGAGGCGATGTTGAAGGGAACGCCAAGAAAGATGTCGGCGCTGCGCTGGTACAACTGGCAGGACAATCGGGATCGTTGGTCCCGGTCGTCGGCCGGCGCGGGTGCGACGTACAGCTGAAACAGGGCGTGGCAGGGCGGCAGCGCCATGCGCTCGACGTCGCCCGGGTTCCACGCCGTAACCAGATGGCGGCGTGAGTCGGGATGGTGCCTGAGTCCATCGACCAGTTGCGCCATCTGGTCGATCTGTCTGCCGTCTGCCGTCTGCCAATGACGCCATTGATGGCCGTACACCGGCCCGAGATCACCGTTCGCGTCGGCCCATTCGTCCCAGATACGGACCCCGTTGTCCCGCAGGTAGCGGATGTTCGTCTCCCCGCGCAGAAACCACAACAGCTCATGCACGATCGAGCGCAGATGAAGCCGTTTTGTCGTCAGCAAGGGGAAGCCGTCGTCGAGCGCGAAGCGCATCTGCCAGCCGAACACCGACCGCGTACCGGTGCCCGTACGGTCCCCCTTCGCGCAGCCCTTGTCCAGCACGTGCTGCATCAGGTCCAGATACTGCCTCATCCCTTGCCCCAGCCGATGTCCCGTGCCCAATTGTAAGCCATGCTGGGGTGACGGCCTGCCCCAAGCCCCAGTAATGTTGCCGACCGACATGGCTGCGACCTCGCTCCTGCTCGCATGCATTACAATTGCTCTTCCAACTTGGCGACCCGTGACGAGGCCGGCTCACCGATGATTCTCAACCTGTTCCCGCAGCGTCCCGACCATCCGCTGGCTGATGGCAAGGAGTTGAAGCGGATCGTCGCCGAGCTGTTGGTCGCCCGGCCCGCCAACGCCGTCGAGGAGGTGACGACCTGGTTCGAGTCGCTCAAGCATGCCCGCAACTTCCGCGTCGATCGCTACTTCGATGTCCTGCGCCAGCTCGATGAGGCCGCCCAGCCGCATCTGCGTCGTCTGGGGCGGGACTACGTGCAGTCGCCACACCTCTCTCCGGCCGAGCGAGGCCGCATCTGGACGCGCTGCCACGTTTTCTGCGTCGAAGTCGCAGCGAGTTACGCGCTGTGTCTGTCGCGCGCACGGCTGGAACCGCGCAGCAAGGGCAGCGATGCACTCAAGGCGTCACTTCCCCTGATCGAGGCGCGCCTGCTCGCGGCGCGTCGCTGTCAGCTGAAGTGGCTCGCGTTCCGCTACGCCGCCGCCGGTGCGGAAGTCTGGCAGGCGCTGGGCGCGAGCTATCTGGCAGCCGAGCAAGGTGGCTACGCGCAGAAGTCGCTGCAGCTCTATCCGGCACAGCACGGTCTGACCAGCGCCCAGCAGCAGTACATCCATGCCCTGGTCTTCTGCTCGTCGTCGATGGACGGCCTGTTGCCGGAGCAGATCGAGCTTGCCGACCGCCTGATCGCCCACTTCCTCTCCTCTTTCGTCCTCTTGCCGACGCCGCGTGCGGACAGTGTCTATTGGATCGACGCCGCCACTGGCGAGCCGCCCACCCGACTGGGCCGGCGACCGGGCATGATCCGCCCCAGCCTGCGCTATCTCTCCCCCGTGCCGGCATTGGCTGGACTCAACGAGTTGATCCATCGCCTGGAACATGGTGAGTTGCCGACGGACCTCAATCTCGGCGGCGAGTACCCGCCGAAGACGGTCCTCGCCGTGATGCGCCACCTGCGACCCTACTGGGCGCTGCAGCCACCGCAGCGGCAGCACCGACGGCACGCCATCAGGACGCAGATGACGGTGTTCGAGGGCTTCGAGCAGTGCTACATGGTCTTCGCCGGGGCCACCCTGCAGCTGCAGGAGGATCCGGCGCGGCAACAATGGCTGGTCGACGACATCAGCCTCGGTGGTTTCCGCGCGCTGCTCGACCGCTCGTCCGAGGGCCGCGTGCGCCTGGGAGCCCTGCTCTGCATGCGGGCCGAAGGGAGCGACAACTGGCTTCTCGGTGTCGTCAGGCGGCTGGGCTCATTGCCTGATGGTGCCGCCACCGTCGGCGTGCAGGTGCTGTCGAGGCGGGCAAGAAGCGTCGACCTGCGGCCGCGGCGCAGCGGCTTCGCCGCCGCCGTGGCCATCCCCGGCATCCATCTTGGCGATGAACATGGCGTTGCCGACGTGCTGCGCGTCCTCCTGCCGCTTGGCGGCTTCCAGGTTCGCGACAACCTCGACCTCAGCCTCGATGGCCGCCCCAGTGTGCTGGTGCCGCTGGAGGTCGAGGAGAGCGGCGGTGATTTCGAGATCGCCCGCTTCCGTCAGGAGCCTGCCGGCTGAGAAGCCGCGGCGCCATCGCCGGGCTGCGACCGCGCCGCCGATTTTGGCCGAAAGGCCTTGACGACCTCCTGTCGCGTCTCGATGCGAGGACCGCCAAGGAGGTCGATGCAGTAGGGAATGGCAGCGAAGATGCCGTTGACCTGGACGCTGCCATCTGCTGCCCGGAGTCCCTCGAGCGTCTCGCGGATGGCTTTCGGTTGTCCGGGCAGGTTGACGATCAGGGCCTGACGACGAATCACCGCCACCTGGCGCGACAGGATCGCCGTCGGCACGAAGTGCAGGCTGATGCGCCGCATCTCCTCGCCAAAGCCCGGCATCAGCCTGTCGGCCACGGCCAGCGTCGCCTCTGGAGTCAGGTCACGGGCGGCCGGTCCCGTGCCGCCGGTGGTCAGGACGAGATGACAGCCGAGTTGGTCGACGAGGTCGATCAGCGTCTGCTCGATCGTCGCGCGATCATCGGCAATCAGGCGCGTTTCGCTTCGCCAGGCGCTGCTGATCGCAAGCCGCAACCACTCTTCGAGCGCTGGCAGCCCCTGATCCGGATAGACCCCCTGTGCGGCGCGATCGCTGATCGACACCAGGCCGACCAGCAACTGTTCATTCCCGCTCATCGTCCGCCCCCCCCTCTGCCGTTGCCGTTTTCCCATCGATCTCGCGCAGCAGCCGGAACAGCGCACGATGGCTGCGTGGCGGTCTGCCCTGCTCCTGCTCGGCGAGGGCTGCCCGCCGCAGCGAGCGCAACTGCTGCAGGTCGACCGACGGCGAGCGGCTGGCGATCGTGAACAGAAGCCTCTCATCGGCGAGCAGCTCGCTGCGCAGGCGCTCGATCCGGTGCAGCGTCGCCGTCTCGTCGGCGGAGTCGCCGCGCACTGCCGCGAGGACGGCACGAATCGGCTGTGGGTCGACGGCCCGCATCAGGCGGCCAATGTACTGCACCTGGCGGCGGCGCGCGTCGTCGTGACGCGCCATGCCGCGTGCCTGCGCGACGGCCAGCCGCAGATCCTCGGGCAGTTCGACCTGGCGCAGGCGGTCAGCGGGCAGTGCGACGAGCTCCTCGCCCAGTTCCTGCAGTTCCAGCATCGCGCGCTTGCGCCTCGTCTTCGACTCCGGTTGCGGATCTTCGTGTCTGTCTGCGGTTGTGCTATGGCTGCTCATCGTCACCGGGCGTTGGTTGTGGTCGACCGCCGGCTGGCCGGGCGGCTGCCACCGGAACTGCTATGATAGCGGCTTTCGTCCCACGGCAGACCTCATGTCCCGTCCACACGCGCCCGCCAGCAGCGAATCACGTTTCAGCCACAGCCTCGATACGTTGCGCGAACTGGCGAGCGACGTCCTCGCGCACGCCGGCCGGCAGGGAGCGAGCGCTTGCGAGGTCGATGTGTCGACCGGCTTTGGGCAGTCGGTGACGGTGCGCTGCGGTGAGGTGGAGACCATCGAGTACAACCGCGACAAAGGCGTCTCCGTTTCGGTCTACCTCGGCCAGCGCAAGGGGCATGCCAACACCTCCGACTTCTCGCCCAAGGCGGTTCGTGAAACCGTCGAGGCGGCGCTGAACATCGCCCGCTTCACCGCCGAGGACCCCTGCGCCGGTCTCGCCGATGCCGCGCTGCTGGCGACCGATGCCGACCGCCAGCCGGACCTCGACCTCTATCATCCGTGGATGCTTTCGGTCGATGATGCCGTCGCGATCGCTCGTCGCTGTGAGCAGGCCGCCTTCGCCGTCAGCCCCGAGATCAGCAATTCCGAGGGCGCCACGGTTTCGCTCCAGGAGGGGCAGTTCGTTGCCGCCAACAGCCTCGGTTTCATCGCCGGCTACCCGAGTTCGCGCCACTACCTGTCCTGCTCATTGATTGCCGGGACGAACGATGGCATGCAGCGCGACGACTGGTATGAGGTCGCACGCGACCCGCTGGCGCTTGCTTCAGCCGAGGCGATCGGCGAGCGCGCGGCGCAACGCACTCTGTCGCGTCTCGGAGCACGCAAGATCCGGACCTGCAAGGTGCCGGTCCTGTTCGAGGCACCCCTGGCGGCATCGCTGATCGGCAACTTCGTGCACGCCGCGAGCGGCGGCAGCCTCTATCGCCGCACCTCGTTCCTCATCGACAGCCTGGGCAAGCGTGTCTTCTCGCGCAGGCTGCACATCAGCGAGCGGCCACACCTGCCACGTGCGCTTGCCAGCAGCCCTTTCGACAACGATGGCGTCGCCACCCGTGACCGTGAAGTCGTCGAAGGCGGACGCCTGCAGGGCTATTTCCTCAGCGCCTACAGTGCCCGCAAGCTGGGAATGCAGACCACCGGCAATGCTGGTGGCTGTCACAACCTGATCGTCCGCCCGGGCAAACGCGATCTGCCGGGGCTGCTGCGCAAGATGGGGCGCGGATTGCTGGTTACCGAGCTGCTTGGCCAGGGCGTCAACTACGTGACCGGGGACTATTCGCGCGGTGCTGCCGGCTACTGGGTGGATGGTGGTGTCATTGCGCACCCGGTGGAAGGGATCACCATCGCCGGCAACCTGCGCGACATGTTCCGGAACATCGCGGCGGTGGGCACGGACGTCGTCGTTCGCGGCTCGAAGCGGGTCGGCTCGATCCTGATCGAGCAGATGAAGGTGGCGGGTGACTGATCTGCCACGCCGATCAAGGCATTGCCGCTGCCTGCAGCAGCAATGCCTTGCTGCAAGCGCGGCTGCTTTGGCTATAATCGCCGTGCAATTCCCTGACAACAATGCTGAGAGGAGACCAAGTCGTGGAAAGACGTTCGTTCTTGAAGAATGCCGGTGCCGGCCTGGCCGCCGGCACCATGGCCATGCCGGCGATCGCCCAGAATGCGCCGACGATCAAGTGGCGGTTGGCCTCGAGCTTCCCGAAGAGCCTCGACACCATCTATGGTGGTGCCGAAGTCATGGCCAAGCGGGTTGCCGAAGCGACTGGCGGCAAGTTCCAGATCCAGGTTTTCGCCGGCGGCGAGATCGTTCCCGGTCCGGCCGTCTTCGATGCGGTCAAGGACGGCACCGTCGAAATGGGGCATACCGTCTCTTATTACTTCTTCGGCAAGGACCCGACCTACGCGCTGGAGACTGCGGTTCCCTTCGGCATGACCAATCGCATGATGGACGCCTGGATGCGCCACGGCAACGGCGGCAAGCTGCTTGGCGAGTTCTTCGCCAAGTCGAACATCATGACCATTCCCTGCGGCAACACGACGACCCAGATGGGCGGCTGGTATCGCAAGGAAATCAAGACCGTGGCTGACCTCAACGGGCTGAAGATCCGCATCGGCGGCTTCGCCGGCGCAGTCCTCAGCAAGCTCGGTGCCGTACCGCAGCAGATCCCGGGTGGCGACATCTATCCGGCGCTCGAGAAGGGGACGATCGACGCGGCCGAGTGGATCGGCCCGTACGATGACCAGAAACTCGGCTTCAACAAGGTCGCCAAGTTCTACTACTACCCGGGATGGTGGGAGGGTGGTCCGCAGGTGACGGCCTATGTCGGCCTGAAGAAGTGGGCCGAGTTGCCGAAGGAATACCAGACCATCCTGCAGATCGCCTGCGCCGACGCGCACGTGGACATGGTCGCCAAGTACGACGCCAGGAACCCGACGGCGCTCAAGCAGCTCGTCGGCTCGGGAACGGTGTTGAAGCAGTTCCCGAAGGAAGTCATGGACGCCTGCTACAAGGCCGCGATGGAGCTCTACGCCGAGACATCGGCAAAGAATGCCGAATTCAAGAAGGTGTACGACGACTACAAGAAGTTCATGGACGATCAGATCCTCTGGATGCGGGTCGCCGAGGGCTCGTACACCAACTACATTTTCAGCAAGCGCTAGGAGTCTTTCGCGCGCCGCGGTCGTTGCTTGCCCGCTGCGCGCAGACCGACCGCACAGGAAGGGGAGCGGGGCTGTCGCCCGGCTCCCCTTTTCTTGGTGCTGGTGGGTGAGCGCTGCGCTTGCCGGTCGACGCTGGACTACTTCGCCTGATCCTGCTTCATCGCATCTCGGATTGCCTTGCTGGCGGCATCCTCCGCACCGGGAGCCGGGTCCTTCGGCGCTTCGAGCCCGGGCGGGGTGGCCGGTGCACCGTAGTCAGAGGTTGGCACTTCGATCTGCACCGAATCGAGATCGACCTTGGCGTCCTGGTCGAGGCCGAAGGTCACCAGTTGCGGGAAGAAGATCAGGATGCTGACCATGATGATCTGGATGCAGACGAAGGGGATTGCCCCCCAGTAGATATCGGTCGTCTTGACCGCGGCCGGCGCCACCGAACGCAGGTAGAAGAGTGCGAAGCCGAAGGGCGGGTGCATGAACGAAGTCTGCATGTTCACCGCCAGCAGCACGCCGAACCAGATCAGGTCGATTCCCAGCGCCTGCGCCACCGGCCCGAGCAGCGGCACGACGATGAACGAGAGCTCGAAGAAGTCGAGGAAGAAGGCGAGCAGGAAGACGAGCACGTTGACCACGATCAGGAAACCGACTTCGCCGCCGGGCAGCCCGGTCAGCAGGTGTTCGACCCAGCGGTGGCCATCGACGCCATAGAAGGTCAGCGAGAACACGCGTGCGCCGACGAGGATGAAGACGACGAAGGTCGTCAGCTTGGCGGTCGTTTCCATCGCCTGCCGCAGCAGGCTCCAGCTCAGGCGCCGGCGCGCGAGTGCCAGGATCAGGGCGCCCGTCGCTCCCATCGCGCCGCCTTCGGTCGGCGTGGCGATGCCGAGGAAGATCGTTCCGAGGACGAGAAAGATCAGGAACAGCGGCGGCAGCAGCGTCGTGACCGCGCGCATCAGCAACCGGGCGCCGTGCAGTGTGCGCGCCTCGGCGGGGAGCGCCGGTGCCCAGCGCGGCTTGAAGATGGCGACCAGGATGACGTAACCGACGTAGAAGGCGGTCAGCGTCAGGCCCGGCAGGAAGGCGCCCTTGTACATGTCGCCGACCGACTTGCCGAGCTGGTCGGCCATGATGATCAGCACCAGCGACGGCGGGATGATCTGTGCCAGTGTTCCGGAGGCGGCGATGACGCCGGTCGCCAGCCTGGTGTCGTAGCCGTAGCGCAGCATGATCGGCAGCGAGATCAGCCCCATCGAGATCACTGAAGCGGCGACGACGCCGGTCGTCGCCGCCAGCAGCGCGCCGACGAAGATCACCGCGAAGGCGAGGCCACCCCGCAGTGGCCCAAAAAGCTGGCCGATGGTGTCCAGCAGGTCCTCGGCCATTCCCGAGCGCTCGAGGATCAGTCCCATGAAGGTGAAGAAGGGGATCGCCAGCAGCGTGTCGTTGTTCATGATGCCGAAGATGCGATCCGGCAGCGCCTGGAACAGCTGCGGTCCGAGCAGCCCGAGCTCGATGCCGATCAGGCCGAAGACGATGCCGTTGGCCGCCAGGGCAAAAGCGACCGGGAAACCGACGAGGAGGAAGACGACCATCGAGGCAAAGATGATCGGCGCCATGTTGGCGATCAGGAAGTCGGTCATCAAATCTCTCCCTTCTGCGCCTTGATCGCCAGTGCCAGTTCCTCTTCGGGTGTCGGCTTGTGCCCCTTCTCGGTGGTGTCGGGGCAGAGACCCTGCAGGAAGCCGACGCGCTTGATGAGTTCCGAGATTCCCTGCAGGACCAGCAGGAAGAAGCCGATCGGCACCAGTAGGCGCACCGGCCACACGGTCAGGCCGCCGGCGTTGCTCGACTGCTCGTTGCTGTGCAGCGCGAGGAGGAAGATCGGCCACGACATGTACATGATGGCGATCGCCATCGGCAGCAGGAAGAAGATGATGCCGAAGATGTCGATCCAGGCCTGGCCGCGGCGGCTCAGCCGGCCGGCGATCAGGTCGATGCGCACATGCTCGTTGCGCAGCAGCGTGTAGCCGGCGCCGAGCAGGAAGATCGCCGAGAACAGGTACCACTGGATTTCGAGGAAGGCGTTCGAGCTGTAGTTCCAGATGTAGCGCATGATCGCGTTGCCGGCGGCGATCAGCGTGACGATCAGGACGAGCCAGATCAAGGCCTTGCCGACGCGCTCGGTGAGCCCGTCGATCAGCTGCGAGAGTTTGAGCAAACCATTCACGCGACATCCCTCCATGGACGACAGAACATGCTTCTCCTCCTCGACCCGATTGCCTGCGCTTCGCCTCGTAACGGGCGAATCATCGGGCCATGCCGTCAGACACGAACTCGCTGTCACGGAAGCCGTAAGCAGCGTCAGCGATTATGGCACATCTGCGATGCGTGGGAGAGCGCTTTGACGCCTCCCACGCAATCCTCGGTCGGATGGTCAAACCGATTAATAATCAGCAAGATGAGCCATTTCGGCGATGCCCCGGCGACTTTCCGCCGGTACGCGCTGCCTCTGCTCGCGACGATTTCGTCGCAATCCGTCAGGCGCCGCCGGCAAGACGGAACGCGGGCGGAATGAACACGAGAACCAGGATGGCCAGCGTTTCGATGATGCCCAGGGTCATCAGGTAGTTGCCGAAGCCCTTGCCGGTTTCAGCCATGGCATCGGCCGCCGCGGCGCCGATTACTCCCTGGTACCAGGCGGAGACACCCATGCCGAGACCACCGAAGATCCCGGCGCCAAGCATGCCGCCCCAGTTGATCGCCTGATGTGCAGCCAGCGAGGCATCGAGTGCGGTATTGATCCAGCCCATCAGAATCATGCCGTAGATCGTCTGCGACATCGGCGCCCCGATGAAGGCGAAGAGCACGAAAGGAGCTGCCTTGTCCTGCGCATAGCACTTCTTCCAGGCGCCGACAGCGGCCGGCCCGGCCGCGCCGACGCCCAGGGAGGAACCGGCTGCAGCCAAGCCGACGGCTGCAGCCGCTCCCAGACGCCCGAGGCTGACCATCACATCTGTATCCAACTCAATCTCCTTTCTGTCAGGTGTTTGCCAATCGTGGTCGCGAACGACCGCAACGTGCCGTTCAAGCGGACGTTGCCCGCATGCGCTGCCACGGTCGGTAGGGAAAACCGCTCCACTGCAGCCCGAGATGACTGGCGAATTCGAGCGTATTCAGGCGGATGCCGTGAACCATCACGCCCATCACCGCGAGGACGATGTTCACCGTGTGCGCGACGAACAACAGCAGCGCAGCGAGCAGCCCGCTCAGCCAGCCGTCGAACATCGGTGCGAGCATGATGTTGAAGGTGGATGCGATGGCAAAGCTGGCGGTGCCGACGGCGTAGAGCCGGATGTACGAAATCACGTCCACGAAGCTGCCGACCAGGTTCAGTGGCAGCATGACGTGGTTGAACCATTCGTCCCTGAGGTTCCGGCGCGGTGTCATGAAAAGCACGATGAGCACGACGCCCGCGCCGAACACCCAGGTCATGATCGATGGAAACGGCAGGTTGAGTACCACCGAACGGGCGCTGAAGAACATGAACCAGACGACACACAGCCAGCCGACCTGGGCCAGCGCCTGCGGGCTGCGGATCAGGTTGGCGATGTTCCACACGTGCGCGATCGAGAGGTGGATCGCGGCAATCCAGAAGCACAGGTCCTTGACGTGCTCCTCGTCGCCCAGCCAGCTCACTTTCAGGGCAGCGAGTGGTGCCGGCAGGTCTGGAATCCCGAAGTAGGTCCCGGTCAACACGCCCCAGACGATCGTCGCGACGCTGGTGATCTTGAGCAGGGTGAAGGGATGGGTCGGACTCGCGGGGAACTTGCGCTGCGCCCAAAGCGTCAGCCCGAGGAAGATTGCCCCGTAGCCGGCGTCGCCCACCAGCATGGCGAAGAACAGGCTGAAAAAAAGCAGGAACCACAGACTGACGTCGATCTCTCGATAGCCGGGAAGGATGCCGATCAGCTCGAAGACCGCCTCGATCGGCTGCAGCCAGCGTGGGTTGCGGATCAACGTCGGCACCAGGTCGCTTTCTGCCGGTTCGTCGATGACCAGCCCCCAGCCGTTCTTGCGTGCAGCGTCGCGCAGGCGAGAGACGTCGTCGCTGGGGCAAAAGCCCTGCAGGTAGACCACTCCGTCCATGGCACGGCCCATGCCGGCGCGGATCTCGGTCATCTGGACCATCTCCTCCGCCTCGGCTCGCGCGCGCGCCAGCGCCGAACGATCCCCGGCGAAGCCCGCAATTTCGTCGGCGATCCTGGCCTGGGTCGCTTCCAGTTCGCCGATCCGGCTCTTGACATCGGCCAGCGACATCGCCGGAGGGCGCAGTTCCTGGGCGGCAATCTCGGGCGTTTCGCCGACCGTGACGATGACGAACGATACAGCGGCGCGGGTGCGCGACGTTTCGAGACACAGCGCGGCCGCCGGCACTACCGGAAGACTGTCCGCAGCCGCCTGGAACAGGCGGATGAACACGCCCTTCTCGGCCAGAGCGGCGAGATCCCGCGGAGAGAAGTCACCGAACGGCGACACGCGCGCGCACTCCTGACGCAGAAGTTCGAGTTCCTCGGCCGTCTCCCGGCGAAGCCGAAGGAGCCGCGACAGCTCGTCGACGACTTCGCCGGGGCTCTTTCCCGACGGCTGTGCGCGTGGCAGGTTGGGCAGGATTTCGGCGGCGCGCCTGATGTGTTCGAGACGCCGTCGCGCGCTCTCGATGTCTTCGTGTTCGACGACCCGCTCCAGTACCGGGTGCAGCACGCCTAGCTGCCGCAGCGACAGCAGGCCCGCTTCGCGGCCGGCGGCGCGGCAGAGGACGATGACCTTGTGCATCGGGACGATCATGGACTCGCACCTTTTCTTCGGGGTTGCGGGCAGGTCGCAAGGACCATGGACCGGTCGCCGAAACCCCTCTGCGCGCCCTGGTCGCGTCCGGCGTGCGCGCAGTGAACGGTTCCGTCGGCCGGCATGGACGAGCAAACTGGATGGGCGGCCATGTGCTTCGTCAGGTGGCCGTCAACTGCTCGGTGGCCTTCGCCTTGGCCATCTTCGAGCGTGCCACGCCGGCGGTCATCTGGTCGCCGAGGAAGATTCGAATGACCCGAATGTGCTCCCTGGCCTCGGGTATCTTGACCTTTTCGAAAAGATTCACGCGCTGGCTGGTAGTGCGCAACTCAACAGCCAGCCGGCGCAACTGCTCTTGCAGTACCTGCAGTTCCAGGCGCCGCTGGATGCGCCGCTGCAGCATCTCGAGTGCGTCGTCCAGCCAGGCCGGTGTGGTAAACAGGTCGGGGATCTGGCGGGAAAAATCTACGCCAGCAAGTACGGGGATGGCCACCCCGGCGATGTTTCCCTGGCCGAGGCGGATGTCGCGCACGCTCAACCAGTCTTGCCATTCCACCGGTTCGGCGAACAGGCGAACCCACTTCGCAAGCTCCGCACGGTCCTGCTGCTCCGCAGCACGCGCCACCTCGAGCGTGGCTTCGAGCTGGCGAACCTCCAACTGCAGTTGCTGCTTCTTCAACTGCAGGGTTGGCAGGTAGCGCTCGAAGCGCTTCAGCGCTTCCCGCTGCGCCTTCAGCTCGTTCTTGGTGTGCTTGATGTTTGCCATCGGTGGCGGTCAGCGTCCTTGCCTTGTGGGATGTCAGCGGGCGGGCCAGAACTGGTCAGTCAGTCTCGACGCGATTCCCGTCTCCGCCGGCTCGAAAGTGTCGGCAAGGATCTGCCAGCAGAGGTCCAGGGCCTGTTCGAGCGGGATGTTCACCTTGAGGTCCATCAGCTCGTTCTCGAAGCGCTGGCCGTAGGCGAGCAGCTTGTTGTCCCAGGCACTCATGCGAAAGCCCATTGACTGCTTCTCGAGCGTCTCCATGTAGGAGGCGTAGAGCTGGATCATGGTGTTCATGATCGTGCGGTGGTCGGCGCGCGTCTGGTCATTGACCAGTTGCTTCAGTCGGCTCAGCGAACCGAAGGGCTCGATGCGGCCGTTGCGCAGATAGAACTGTCCTTCCGTGATGTAACCGGTATTGTCCGGCACCGGGTGCGTGACGTCGTCCCCCGGCATCGTGGTCACCGCCAGGATGGTGATCGAGCCGGCAGCATCGAAGTCGACCGCTTTTTCGTAACGGGCGGCGAGCTGCGAGTAGAGGTCGCCGGGGTAGCCGCGATTCGAAGGGATTTGCTCCATCGTGATGGCGACCTCCTTCATTGCATCGGCGAAGTTGGTCATGTCGGTCAGCAGGACGAGGACGCGCTGCTTCTGCAGCGCGAAATGCTCGGCCACGGCCAGTGCGATGTCCGGTACCAGAAGACATTCCACCACTGGGTCGGAGGCGGTGTGGATGAAGAGAACGGCGCGCGAGAGCGCGCCGTTCTCTTCGAGCAGATCGCGGAAGAACAGGTAGTCGTCGTGCTTCAGTCCCATGCCGCCGAGGATGATCACGTCCACCTCGGCCTGCATGGCGATCCTCGCCAGCAGGTGGTTGTACGGCTCGCCGGCGACGGAGAAGATGGGAAGCTTCTGCGATTCCACCAGGGTGTTGAAGACATCGATCATCGGGATGCCCGTGCGTACCATGCGCCGCGGGATGATTCGCCGCGCCGGGTTGACCGATGGCCCGCCAATGTCGATGAGGTTCTTGCTGATCTCCGGACCATCGTCTCGCGGTTGTCCGCTGCCGTTGAACACCCGCCCAAGCAGGGAGCGTGAGAAGGGCACCTGCATCGTCCGTCCGAGAAAGCGGATCTCGGCATCGGTGGCGATGCCGCGACCCCCCGCGAAGACCTGCAGATCGACGCTGCCGCCCTGCAGGCGAATCACCTGCGCCAGCGAGCTGCCATGGCGTGAGCTGACTTGGGCCAGTTCGCGGTAGCCGACGCCGGTTGCCCGGACGGTGATGACGTTGCCGGCAATCCGATCGATGCCTTGATACACCTTATGCATCCTGTGACACCTCCGCGAGCATCTGTTCGAGCTGCCGCTCGATCTGCAGGAAGTCTGCGTCGTCCTGGTTCACCCGGTTCCAGTCCTTGGTCGTCTGCGTCAGGCGCTGGAAAAAGCGGCGCGCGCTGTCCTTGTCGTTGAAGCTCATCCGGCTACCCAGCAGACGGTGGATGCGCTCGAAGACGTAGCGCTGGCGTTCGGCGCTGCTCGCTCCATCCACCTCGTGGTAGGCGTCCTGCTGCAGGTACGCGGCGTCGATGTACTCGCTCTTGAGGAAGACGACGAAGTCATCGACTGAAGTGCCTTCCTCGCCAACCACTTTCATCATCTGCTTCACCTCGTTGCCGTTGTGCAGGATGCGGCGGGCGAGACTCACCTGTTCGGCAGCAACCACCCCGGGGTACTGGCTCCAGCTATCGAGCGGATCGATGGCCGGGAAGCGCCTCTGGTCCGAACGCTCCCGGGAAAGACCGTGAAAGGCGCCGACGACCTTGAGCGTGCTCTGGGTGACGGGTTCTTCGAAGTTGCCACCGGCCGGACTGACCGTGCCGCCGATGGTGACCGAGCCCAGGCTGCCGTCCTTCAACCGGACGATCCCGCCGCGCTCATAGAAGGCGGCGATCACCGACTCGAGGTAGGCGGGGAAAGCCTCTTCGCCGGGGATTTCCTCTAGCCGACCCGACATCTCGCGCAGGGCCTGCGCCCAGCGCGAGGTCGAATCGGCCAGCAGGAGTACGTTCAGGCCCATCTGGCGGTAATACTCGGCGATCGTGACGGCGGTATAGACCGATGCTTCGCGCGCTGCAACCGGCATCGAACTCGTGTTGCAGATGATCAGCGTCCGATCCATCAGGCTCTTGCCCGTTCGCGGGTCGGTCAGCTGCGGGAACTCGCGCAGCGTCTCGACGACCTCGCCGGCCCTCTCGCCGCACGCCGCGACGATGACGATGTCCACATCCGCGTAGCGGCTGGTGATCTGCTGCAGCACCGTCTTGCCTGCGCCGAAGGGCCCAGGTATGCAGTAGGTGCCGCCGCGTGCCACGGGATAGAAGGTATCGACAATGCGCACCTTGGTCACCAGTGGCTCGCCCGGACGCAGTCGCTCGCTGTAGGCGCGGATGGGCATCTTCACTGGCCAGCGCTGCACCAGCGTCACCTCGACCACCGCATCGTCGGCGCCGCGCAATGTGGCGATCGGGTGGCTGACCGTATAGTCTCCGGGCGCGGCGATCCGCTCGACCGTATACGCTCCGCGGAGTCTGAAGGGGACCATGATGCGGTGCTGAAAGATGCCCTCGGGGACGCTGCCGAGCGTCTCGCCGGCCGTGACGCGGTCGCCGGGTGCGGCCGTCGGCGTGAAGGCCCAGAGGCGGTCGCGCGGCAAGGCATCGAGATAGACTCCTCGCTGCAGGAAGAACCCGCAATGCTCTGCCAGCTGTGGCAGCGGGTTCTGCAGACCGTCGAAGACCTGTGTCAGGAGGCCGGGACCGAGTTCGACAGCCAGCATCTCCCCGGTGAACTTGACCCGGTCACCCTCCTTGAGTCCTGTGGTGTCCTCGAATACCTGCAGGTCCGCGTAGGAACCGCGGATGCGGATCACCTCGGCCTTCAGTCGTCGGTCAGCCATCACCGCGTAGGCGACTTCATTCTGTACCACCGCCTGGGTGAACTCCACGGTCAACAGATTACCGTTGATGCCAATGATCGTTCCGCTGTTTTCACTCATGGTCTGCTCATTCTCGTGGCGCTGCCGATCGCGCCGGATGGTCCGGAGTGTCGCCGTGCGCCGCAGTATCCGGCGCCTGACTCATGGCCGCCAGCAGCGCCTCAACCCGGCGCTCGCCTGCCGCTTCGGTCAGCCGGGCCCAGCGCTCGGCGATGCGCAGCTTGATGGCGAAAGCCAGGATCGCAGCGAAGCCGAAGGGAGCCGCGCGGGACAACTCCTCGGCAATGCTCCAGCGGCACCGGTCGAGGGCCTGCTCGCGCTCGACCGGTGTGGCTGCGGCCAGTGCGTCGGTGACCGCCTGTGCCAGGGCGACGTCGTAGCCACTGTGATCGCGCAGGAAAGGACGGGGGTCGACCCCCAGGCGCGCAGCGCGAAATTGTGCAATGAGGTTGCGTGTCTGCGTCTCGCGTGCGCTCCAGGTGGCCGCAGCGGCATTCCCGATAACCATGCTGCCGCTGACAATGGCCTCGAGGACGGCCAGATCGCTCGTCTTCAGCACGCCGTGACAGTGTGAAAGGAAGTCTCGCGAAGAGAACGGCGGCGGCGCATCCAGGGACAACATCGGCAGGCTGGCGACCAGGTAGTGGTAGGACATGGTCAGCCTGTACGCGGATCAGTCGGGCTTACTGCTGCTCGCCGCACGCGCAGCACGAAAGACGATCTCGGCCAGGTGCGGGCGGAGAAAGTTCCCGAGAGCTTCGGCGATCGCTGGCCGGGTGAAATCGTGGTGCACCCGATCGTTGTCGAGGATGACGCGAAAACCCCGGCGCACGCCGGCGTTGGCGCGGATGTTGAGGCCTCGGACCAGGCGGTGCCGGTACTGGCGGGCGAAAAATCGCACCAGTTCCGACTGGTCCTCCTTGCCGACGAGGACTTCGATGCGACTCTCGGTACCGTTTCTTTCGGCGTAAGCCTGAGCCATCTTCACCATCATGCGTTTCAGGGTGTCGGGGTCGAGGGCCTCGTCGGTGGCGTCGCTGACGATGTCTGAAATGATGTCTTCCACAGCCTGTCCGACGCTGATCAGCAGGTCTCGCGCCGCCTGCTCGAGGGTGCGCGTGCTCCGTTCGACGAAGACCGCGGAGTCCTTCTCCGCCTGCTCGCGGTGCGCCCGGGCTGCGGCTTCGCCTTCCCTTACCAGCGCTGCGGCCTGCTCCCTTGCCTGTGCAAGGATGCGATTGGCTTCCTGCTCACCTTTTTCCACCGCTTCCTGATTGATTCGATCAATCAGGTGCTGCAACTCTATAGCCATGAAGAGCCTCTGCCCGATCCAGATGGCAATTGTGCCTGCCGTTTGGAGGCAGTATCGCCGACATTTGCGGGTCGAGTCAAACCGTTCCCGGCACCTTGTTCTGGGGGCACTCGGAAGTTGGCTGGGCCCCGGCAAGGCCGCTTCCCGCGGGAGTGCCCGGGTGGGAACAGCGACTCTGCCGGCGGCGACCGTCTTGCCTGTGGCAATGTGGCAGGGGTTGTCGGCGGGACCGATGTCAAAGCGGTTGGCGCGGACGAGCGATCCTGGGCGTGATTGCCGCTGTGGCTGTCAGCACTCGCCTGGTTTCACGCGATACCACGCCGCATAGAGTGCCGGCAGGAAGAGCAGCGTCAGCAGCGTGGCGACGATCAGCCCGCCCATGATCGCCACTGCCATCGGGCCCCAGAAGACGCTGCGTGTCAGCGGAATCATTGCCAGGACGGCGGCAGCGGCGGTCAGCATGATCGGCCGGAAGCGGCGCACGGTCGAACCGACGATCGCCTCCCACGGCGGTTTGCCGGCCTTCTCGTCCTGTTCGATCTGGTCGACGAGGATCACCGAGTTGCGCAAGATCATGCCGGAGAGCGCGATCACCCCGAGGTTGGCGACGAAACCGAAGGGAACCTGGAAGAGCAGCAGGGCACCCGCGACGCCGATCAGCCCGAGCGGTGCCGTCAGCAGCACGAGCAGCATGCGGCCGACGTTCTGCAGCTGGATCATCAGCAGCGTGATGACGCTGACCAGCATCAGCGGCATCACCGCCTTGATCGAGTTCTCGCCCTTCGCCGACTCTTCGGTGGCACCGCCGGCCTCGATGCGAAAGCCCGGTGGCAGGCGCTCGCGCAGCGGGTCGAGGAGCGGGTCGATGCGCGTCGTGACGGCGGGCGCCTGCATGCCGTCGCGGATGTCGGCGCGCACTGTCACCGTCGGCAGCCGGTTGCGGCGGGCGATCACCGGTTCTTCCAGCTCGTAGCTGATCTTCGCCAGCTGCGCCAGCGGCACGTAACGACCGTTGCCGGTGTGGATGTTGATGTCGGCCAGCGCCGAGATGCGTGCGCGCTCGTCGCCGGCGGCGCGGGCGACGACGTCGATCAACTGGTCGCCCTCGCGCATCTGGGTCACCGCGACACCGGTCAGCATCGAGTTGAGGAAGGCGGCGAGTTCCTGCGAGCTGATGCCCAGTGCGCGCGCGCGGTCCTGGTCGATGTCGACGCGGATCGACTTGCCGAGTTCGTTCCAGTCGAAATTGACCTCCTTCAGCTGTGGGCTGTCGCGCATCACCGCCGCCACCTCGGCGGCCACCCGCCGCAACTCGCCGATATCCTCGCCGGACACGCGGAAGACGACCGGGAAGCCGACCGGTGGGCCGTTCTCGAGGCGCAGCACGCGCGTCCGCAGGTAGCTCCATTCGCCACCGGGATCGGCAAAGCGCTGCTCGAGGCGGCGCCGCAGGTCCTCGCGTGCCGCGATGTCGTGCGTCGTGATGACGAACTGCGCGAAGCCGTCGTTGAACAGCTGCTGGTCGAGCGGCAGGTAGAAGCGCGGGCTGCCGTTGCCGATGTAGCTCGCGTGGTAGCGGATCGAGCGCGCCATCTCCGGCTCGGCGAGGAGTTCCTCGACGCGCCTGGCATAGGCCTCGGTGGCCTTCAACGACGAGCCGTTCGGCAGCCACAGGTCGACCAGCACCTCGGGTCGGCTGGAGGCGGGAAAGAACTGCTTCTGGACGCCGAGGCCGAGTCCGGCCAGTGCCGCCACGAAAGCGAGCAGTGTCGCGCCGATGACCAGCCAGCGATGCCGCAGGCACCAGTCGACGCTCGACCGCACGCGACGATGGATCGGGGTGTCGTAGGGATCCGCGCCATGCTTCGCAGCCGCCCGTTGCAGCTTCGCCGCATCGAGGACCAGATAGCCGAGGTACGGGGTGAAGACCACCGCCACCACCCAGGACACCAGCAGCGCGATGCTGACGACGGCGAAGATGGAAAAGGTGTACTCGCCCGCACCCGACTTGGCGAGGCCCACCGGCATGAAGCCGACGGCGGTGATCAGCGTGCCGGTCAGCATCGGGAAGGCGGTCGAGGTGTAGGCGAAGGTCGCGGCGCGGAAGCGATCCCAGCCCTGCTCCATCTTCACCACCATCATCTCGACGGCGATGATCGCATCGTCGACCAGCAGCCCGAGGGCGATCACCAGGGCGCCGAGCGAGATGCGCTGCAGGTCGATGCCGAAGGCGTACATGAGGAGGAAGGTCACCGCCAGCACCAGCGGAATCGACAGCGCGACGACGGCGCCGGTGCGCAGGCCGAGGCTGATGAAGGAGACGATGAGGACGATCAGCACCGCCTCGCCGAGCGAGGACATGAAGAGGTTCATCGACTCGCGGACGATCTGCGGCTGGTCGGCGACGACATGCAGGTCGATGCCCAGCGGCAGCTGCCGCTGCAGGCGCTCGCGTGTCGCGTGCAGCCGTTCGCCGAGGCGGATCACGTCACCGCCGCGGTTCATGGCGACGCCGATGCCGATCGCATCGTGCCCCTGCACCCGCATGCGCGGCGCCGGCGGATCGGCGAAGCCGCGCCCGACGCTGGCGATGTCGCCGAGGCGGAAGAGGCGGCCACCGGCCTGGATGCCGATTTCGCGAATGTTCTCGACCGACTCGAAATCCCCCGAGACTCGGATGCGGACGCGGTCGGACGGCGTCTCGTAGAAACCCGATGGCGTCATCGCGTTCTGCCGCTGCAGGGCGTCGAAGATGGCCAGCGGATTGAGGCCGAGCGTCGCCAGCTTGGCGTGCGACACCTCGATGAAGATTTTCTCGTCCTGCACGCCGAACAGCTCGATCTTCTTCACGTCCGGCAGCTGCCGCAGCTCGCGGCCGATGCGGTCCGCTTCGCGGCGCAGCGCGGCGAGGTCGAAACCGTCGCCGGTCAGCGCCAGTATGGTGACGAAGGTGTCACCGAACTCGTCGTTGAGGAACGGGCCGACGACGCCCTGCGGCAGCGTATGGCGCATGTCGCCGATCTTCTTGCGCACCTGGTACCACGATTCCGGGACTTCCTTCTTCGGTGTGTAATCCTTCAGCAGGACGGTGATCAGCGACTCGCCGGGGCGCGTCTGCGAGCGCAGGACGTCCACCCACGGCACCTCCTGCAGCTTCTTCTCGATGCGCTCGGTGATCTGCAACTGCACTTCCGGCGCCGTCGCTCCGGGCCACAGCGTGCGCACGACCATCGCCTTGAAGGTGAAGTCCGGGTCCTCGGCGCGGCCCAGCCGGAAGTACGAGAAGACGCCGGCGAGCATCAGGACGACCATCAGGTAGGCCACCAGCGTGCGGTGGCGCAACGCCCACTCGGAAAGATTCGGCGCCGTCATCGCGCCGCCGCATCGGCCGCGCGGCTGCCCGGCGTCGTGCCGCGGCCTTCGGGCTGCTCGATGACGCGCACGCGGTCGCCGTCGCTCAGCTTGTGCACGCCGGCAACGACGATGCGCTCGCCGGCCGTCGCGCCGCTGGCAAGGACGGCGCTGTCCTCGCGGTAGGCAGCGATGCGCACCGGTCGCAGGCTGACGGTCTGCTGCGCGTCGACCACCCAGAGGGCCGGTCGCCCGGCGTGCTGGAAAATCGCCGTCAACGGCACGCTCAGGCGGTTGCTGCCATCCTGGCGCAGGAAGCGGACCGTCGCGGTCATGCCGAGCAGGACGCGCGCGTCGGGCTCGCGGATCGCCACCCTGGCCGCATAGGTGCGCGTCACCGGGTCGGCCACCGGCGACAGCTCACGCAGCGTTCCACCGTAGTGTGCCTGCGGGTCGGCCCACAGGCTGATCTCCGCGCTGCCGAGCGAACGTACCTCGGGCATGCGCGCCTCGGGGATCGAGATCGCCACCTCGAGCGTGTCGGCCCGCGCCAGGCGCATGACCGTCTGGCCGGCAGCCACCACCTGCCCGATCTCCGCCGTCACCAGGCCGATGACCCCGGCCTGCTCGGCGCGCAGCACGGTGTAGGCCGACTGGTTGCGCGCCAGCTCGGCCTGCGCGCGCGCCGCGCGGTAGGCGGTTTCCTTGCCGTCGAGCGCTGCCTGGCTGACGAAGTTCTGCGCCCGCAGGTTGCGCCAGCGCTGCACGTCGGCGGCGGCGAGTTCGAGTTGCGCGCTGGCGGCTTCGACCGACAGCAGGCTGTCCGCCGGGTCGATGCGGGCGACGATCTCACCCGCCTTGACGACGGCGCCGGCATCGACCAGCCGGGCCGTGATCTTGCCGGGAATGCGAAAGGCGAGCGGCGTCTCGTAGCGCGAGCGGACCTCGCCCGAATAGCTCAGCGTCGCCTCGCCGGCGGTCTCGCCGAGTACCCGTGTCAGCACCGGCCGCGGTGGCTCGGGCGCCGGCGCCTCGCGGCCGCAGCCGGCGAGCGCGGCGAGCAGCAGCACCGCCGGCAGCAGGGCAGGCAGCAGCGGGGCAAACGCAGAGCGCGCGTCGCCCGCTCTCACGCCTGCTCCCCGGCCGGCCTGAGGCCGCGCAGCAGCAGCTCGAAATGCGTCTCGAGATAGTCCTCGGGCGACACCTGTTGCCCGCAGAGGCGCAGTGAGGAGCGCGAGATGGCCAGCATCAGCAGCGGCGCGATGATGACGTCGATCGCTGCCTCGACGTTCAACGGGCGAAACTCGCCACGGTCGATGCCCCGTTCGAGCGCCTCGCGCAGCAGCGCGCGGCCGCGGGCGATCACCCGGTCGCGATAGTAGTCGGCGATCTCGGGGAAGTTCCGCGCTTCCGAAATGATCAGCTTGCTGACGCCGGCCAGCGCCGTGCTGCCGATCTGCTGCCACCAGCCGAGCAGCAACTCGTGCAACAGCTCGGCGGCGCTGCCCTGATGGGCCGCCATCCGTTCCTCGGCGGCCAGCAGCGCCGCCACCATGCCATCCTCGATCACCGCCTGAAAGAGCGCTTCCTTGCTCGGAAAGTAGAGATAGAGGGTGCCTTTCGCGACCCCGGCGCGACGCGCGACATCGTCGAGCCGGGTGGCGGCGAAGCCCCTGTCCACGAAGATCGCCAATCCCGCCGCCAGCAATTCGGACGGGCGCGCGTCCTTGCGCCGGCCGCGAGTCGCCGGCGCGCCCGGCGCGGTAGACGAAGGCTCGTGGTGGGCCGTGGGGTGCATGGGTTCCGGTTAGTGACTGACTGGTCAGTAATATAACGTCCATCGCTGCGGCAGTCAAATCCAGCGCCGGGATCACTGGCATCCACTGCTCGATAGAGCGTTGCGCACGGCGCGCAGCATCGCCGTTCTCGTCGGCAGAGGTGGCTCCGGACCGTGGCAGGCAGGGGAAATGCAGGCCGCGCTCCGGGTGTCGCCCCGATCTCCATTTGTCTTGGCATCAGTTCTGATGCACAATGCCATCTGTGGAGATGACGGGAGATGCCTATGAGAACGACCGTGACGATTGATGATGCCCTGTACGAGAGGGCACTGGAAGTTGCTGATCCCGCGATGGACAAGGCCGATCTGTTTCGCGAAGCCATCAAGACGTTCGTGCGAGTTCAGGCCGCGAAACGGCTTGCCGCCTTGGGCGCCGAAATGCCGGACATGCAGGAGATTCCTCGCCGCCGTGAGGAAACCCGTTGACAGGTGTACTCGTCGATACCTCGGTATGGGTCGATCACTTTCGCCGACGCAACGACGCGCTGGCCGCTCTACTCGAGCTTGACCGGGTCATGGTGCATCCACTGATTGTCGGCGAAATCGCGTGCGGAACGCCACCTCAGCGGAATCGAACACTGCTCGATCTCAACGCCCTGCAACCGACCCGGCAGGCCAGCGTCCAGGAAGTCATGGACTTCATCGAGCACGAACGGCTGTTTGGGTTGGGCTGCGGTCTGGTCGACCTGTTGCTGCTCGCCTCTACCCTGATGACGCCAGACGCCGAGCTGTGGACGCTGGACCAACGGCTTGGTGCGCTGGCAAACCGTTTTGGCGTGATGCACCGGCCCACCGCGCACTGAGGCAGTATTGACCAAGGGGGAATCGCGGACAGAGGCCCGTCCATGGCCCCGAGTCACTTGCCGGGGAATCCCTCGTCTCCGTGCCGCCCCCGACTGCTCGCCGAAGCCGGAGCGATGCGCTGGCCAAATCGGTTAACATGCGCCGTCGCCAAATTTTGGAGACCCTCCAATGAGCAGATTTCCGCTTCGCATGCAGCTCTTCCTGGTGTGCCTGGCACTGGCGGTCGGCTTCACGGTGTTCGGCGCCTGGACCTGGCACACCATCAGCCAGACGAGGATCGGCGGTCCTGGCTACAACCGCATCGTGCTTTACAAGGATCTGGTTGCCGACATCCTGCCGCCACCGAACTACATCATCGAATCGTACCTGAGTGTCCTGCAGCTCGCCGATCCGGAGCGTGCCGGTCAGCGTGCAGCGCTCGTCGCCAAGATCAGCCAGCTGCGCAAGGATTACGAGCAGCGCCACAAGTTCTGGCTCGACCAGGACTTGCCGCAGGGCATCAAGGCCCGTTTCCTCAAGGATGCCCACCAGGCTGCGCTGGGGTTCTTCGAACTGGCAGATCGCCAGCTCCTGCCGGCCATCGCTGCTGGCGACCGCGCGGCGACACAGGACGCGTTGCGCAAGCTCGAAGAGCGCTATCTCGAGCATCGTCAAGCGATCGACGATGTGGTGGCCCTGAGCACGCGCGAGCTGCAGGAGGTCGAAGCGAACGAGACGGCGGATCTGCATACCGACCTGTGGGTGTTGCTGGCCGTGTTCGTCGCCAGCATCTCGCTCGCCATCGTCGCCAATTACCTGTTCGACCGCTCGCTGCTCGCCGGCATCAGTGAAGCGGCGAGGCGTCTGGGCGATCTGGCGCGCGGCGATCTGACTTCGGCAACGTGCGCCGTCAGCCGTCGTGACGAAGTGGGGGAGCTGTTGCGGTCGATCGAGGTGGCCGGTGGCCACATCGCACAGACCGTCCGCGAGATTCGCGCTGCGGCCGAAACGGTCACCGAGTCGGCGGCACGCGTCGGGGAAACCGTCGACGGGGTCGCCGCGGGCGCGCGCAGCCAGGATTCCGCAGCGAGTGCGATGGTTGCCGCAATCGACCAGATCTCGAATGGGATTTCGCTGATGGCGGGCCAAGCCGCTTCGGTGGAGCAGCGGGTGCAGCAGGCGGGTGCCCGCTGCGATCAGGGGAGTGAGGAGATCACCGCCACGGCGACCGTCGTCGAGACGCTTGCCGCCGACGTCCAGGCAACCGCCGATTCGATGCAGGTGCTCGGCGAACATTCGCGGGAGATCAGCAGCATCGTCGGCGTGATCCGCGAGATTGCCGATCAGACCAACCTGCTGGCGCTGAACGCTGCCATCGAGGCGGCGAGGGCCGGCGAGCAGGGGCGCGGCTTTGCCGTCGTCGCCGACGAGGTGCGCAAGCTGGCGGAAAGAACGGCGCATTCGACCGACCGCATCGCGACCATGATCACCCAGATCCAGTCCGGCGTCGAGGGTGCCATGCAGGGGATGCGCGAGGGTTCGGCACGGGCGCACGTCAGCACCGATGCCGTTCACCGGGCGCGCGCGACGATGGCAGACATCGTCGCGCTGGCTCGCCTGCTGCTTGCCGACATGCGGCAGATCGCCGCGGGGCTCGCCGCGCAGCGGCAGGGCAGTGGCGACATTTCCCGTTCCGTCGAGAGGCTGGCGAGTGGGGCCGGCGAGAACAGCAGTGCGGCACACAGGCTTGCCGGCACGGCCAGGGATCTCGCGGGAACGGCCGCTCAGCTGCGTCAGTCGGTCGGTCTCTTTCGCGTCTGAAGCGGCGCGCGGCATCCTGGCGGAAGGCGCCCAGCGTCGCCGCACGTGGCCTGATGGCCGCAGGGTTCGCGCGGCGCACTACGCCAGCGACGAGGCGAAGCGCACCCGCAACCGGCGCAGCGTCCGTTCGGCGGCGAGGATGCCGCGGTACTGCGCCTCCTCGAACAACGAGAGGCCGCTGACATCGGCGTGCGCGAAGCGCAGGCGCTCGCCATCGGCGGCGAAGAGCGCGCGGGCGTCGCTCGAGATCAGTCCGGGCAGTGGTCGAACCATGGCGTGCGCATTGCGGAAGACGTCGAGGCGACTGGTGATCCGCCGGATGTCGGGGTGTGGCTGCTCGAGTTCGGCGAGAATCTGCTCCGCCCAGGCCTCGCGCGGCGTCTCGCGCAGTGCGGCGCGGGCGATCGCCGGGGCGACTTCGTCGAGACTCCGGTACCAGGTCAGCACGGTGGCACCCTGCCGCAGGCGCATCTGCTGGTGCGTCGCGACGATGTAGCCGAGGCTCCTGCCGCGATGGAGGACGTTGTCCCAGGCCAGCGGCGCGCCGCTGCGCTCCTCCGGCAACTGCGACAGGGTCAGGTTGGCGATCAGCCACGGGGCGTAGCTGTAGCGGCGCGCGGCGTCCTTGAGCCGGGTATGGCCGTTGAACACCCAGGGGACGAGAAAAAGCGGTGCGGCCCAGATCAGCTGTTCGGCGAGCACGCGCAGCGTCCGCTGTTCGCCAGGCAGCCAGAGATCGACCGCCAGCGGACCGCTGCCGCTGCCGCCTTCGCCCCCCGCGACGCGAAAGGCCAGCGCACCGGTCAGCAGGCGCTGGCCGACGCGCGCCTCGATCGAGCGCAGCATGCCGCTGGTCAGCCAGGCGTTGCCTTCGGGCGCGGTGAGGACGGTGTCGCTGGCCGCATTCTCCGCCTCGCCGCTGCGGCTGGCGAAGTAGTGGATCCCGGCCCAGGCCGAGACGGCAGCGCTGGCGGTGCCGTAGTCGTCGCGGCAGGCGTGGTTCACGTACCAGTGCAGCTGCGGCGAATCGAATCCCTGCGCCAGCAGCCAGTCGCGCATGCTGAGGCGGTCGAGTCGCAACAGATCGGCAGCGCGGCTCGACAACGCCATCGGCAGCGCGAAGGCCGGTCGGCCGGCCGCGTCACGCCGCTGCGCGAAGTCCGCGATGGTGTCGGCGAAGCGGCGGTACTGCCCGCGCTCGCCGGCGCCGACGCCGCTCAGCGGCAGCAGGCCTTCCTGCCAGCGGCCGTCGAGGTAGAGACGCTCCTGCGGTGTCGCGCAGAGATGGCGTTCGTCGTACACGGGGCGCGCGGCGCGGGCATCTCCCAGCAGGACGCCCAGTTCCGCCAGAAGTTCGCGCACCGCGGTCGACTCGCGGGTCGGCAGCGGCAGGTAGTGCGCGCCCCAGGGGTAGGCGCTGACGGCGTTGCGGCCGGCGCGCGAGTTGCCGCCGGCTTCGGACTCGAGATCGACGAGCAGGAAATCAGCGAAGCCAGCCTGCGCCAGTTTCCAGCCGGCGGCCAGTCCGCCGACGCCGGCGCCGACGATCAGCACCGGTACCTTGCGCGTCTCGCCGGCTGCCGGCAGCGCCGGTTCGCGCAGGCGATGGCCGATGTCGAGCGAGGTTCCCAACAGTTCGCCGGGTGGCAACGGCGGTGTCGGGCTGCGGCAGGCGGCGAGCGAAGCCGCGCCGGCGGCGACGATCGAGGCCAGGAAGTCGCGCCGGTCCATCGTGCTAGCGGATCACCTGGCGCCACTCCTGTTCGAAGTAGCGCACGAGGACCTGGTTGTTGAGGCGGTTGACCTCGGCATCGACACGTTCCATGTCGCGCGGGAAGACGAACAGGGCCGGCGTCGCCTCGCGCGTCAGGAAGCGGGTGTCGACGGCGTAGGACTGCGGCGGCCGGTACGGGCGGCGACCGGCGATGACGAAGCCCCACTCGCCGAACGAGGGAACCAGCGCATGGTAGGGCGTGGCCAGCAGGCCGAGACTTTCCAGCGTCGTGACGACGCACCAGAACGAGCGGCGGGCGTAGAGCGGCGAGGTCGACTGGATGACCGCGAGACCATTCGCTGCCAGGTGGCGGTCGAGCAGGCGGTAGAACGAAGCGCTGTAGAGCTTGCCCAGCGAGAAGTTCGACGGGTCGGGGAAGTCGACGACGACGAAATCGAAGCTTTCGTCGTTCTCCTCGAGCCACTGCAGCGCATCGGCATTGACCACCCGCACGCGCGGCGAGTTCAGCGCGTCCTGGTTGAGTTTGCGCAACGGCGGTGCGCTGGCGAACAGGCGCGTCATCGCCGGGTCGAGATCGACGAGGACGACGCTTTCGACCTGCGGGTACTTGAGGATTTCGCGTGCCGCCAGCCCATCGCCACCGCCGAGGACGAGCACGCGCCGCGCCGACGGCAGGGTCGCCAGGCCCGGGTGCACCAGCGCCTCATGGTAGCGGTACTCGTCGCGCGAGCTGAACTGCAGGTTGTTGTTCAGGTGCAGGCGCAGATCGTCCTTCCAGCGCGTCAGGACGATGCGTTGATACGGTGTGCTCTCGGTGTAGACGATCTCGTCGGCATAGAGCTGGCTTTCCGCGAGCGTGGTCAGTTCGCCGGCGGCGGCGAATGCGGTGAGCAGCGAGAGCAGCGCGACGCCGCACTGCGCCCGCAGCCAGCCGGCGTTCGGCAATTGCTCGCGAAACAGCCACCACGTCCACAGCGCCACGCCGACGTTGAGGACGCCGAAGAGCAGCGCGCTGCGGATCAGTCCGAGGTGTGGCACGAGCAGGATCGGGAAGAGGATCGATACCGCGAGCGCGCCGAGGTAATCGAAGGTGAGCACCTGCGAGACGAGCTCGCGGAACGCCAGGTCGCGCTTGAGGATGCGCATCACCAGCGGGATCTCGAGGCCGACGAGCACGCCGACGGCGAAGACGACGAGGTAGAGCAGCAGCTGGAACGGCGCCGGCGACCAGGTGAAGGAGAAGAACAGCAGTGCCGCCGAGAAGCCGCCGAGCACGCCGACCAGCAGTTCCACCTGGATGAAGCGCTGGATGAGCTGCTGGCCGATGTAACGCGACAGCCAGGAGCCGACGCCCATGGCGAAGAGGTAGCTGCCGATGACCGTCGAGAACTGCGTCACCGAATCGCCCAGCAGGTAGCTGGCGAGCGTCGCGGCGATCAGTTCATACGCCAGCCCGCAAGAGGCGATGACGAAGACCGAAAGAAGCAGCGCCCGTTTCATCTTCCGCCGGCGGGCGCAGCGCGCCGGCAGTTGCGACGACGGTGCGCCCTCGCGCCCCGCGCCTGCGCGCGGGCCACCGCCGGCAGCCAGCGGCCGCTGGTGCGGACGCGCTGGCGGTGTCGTTCGTGGTCGATCGGTGAAGGGGGCATGCCCGGCATTCTATGCGCACGGGCCATCGGCAGGCGGAAGACGGTGCCGCCGGCCGGCCGGGCGGCTGTGCGCCAGGCCGGCGGTCGATTCCGCGTCAGCTGCTTCCGGGCGCGCCAGACAGGGGCCCGGCCGAAACGCCTGGCGGATGCTCAATACTCCGCTTTCGGCAACCTCTGGGCCAGCTCGTCCCAGCGGATGGACACCCCGGGCAACACCCCGACCGCGGTTTCCCCGCTCAGCTCGAGGACTTCCGGTTTGCCATACTCGCCATCACGCAGGCGATAGACCGTGATCATCCGGTCGATCGGATGGACCAGCCAGTATTCCCGGACCCCGGAGCGTTCGTACACCCGCCGCTTCCACACATGATCGTGGCTGGCGGTGGACGACGACGACACTTCCACCACCAAGTCCGGCGCTCCGCGTACGCCGCGGCGGTCGAGGCGAGACGGGTCGCAGACCACCAGGACGTCCGGCTGCAGGACCGTATCGACTTGGTCGTCGGCCTCGTCGGCCTTGGGCAGGCGGACGTCGACCGGTGCGACGAAGGCGCGGCAGGGTTTCCCTTCCAGGGCCAGCCGAATCTGGAAATAGATTTCACCGACGACGTCCTGATGTTCCAGCGTCGGCGCCGGCGCCATCAGGTAGGCTGTGCCGTCGATCAGCTCGCAACGGCGGTCTTCCGGCCACGCGAGGTAGTCGGCGTAGGTGTGGTAGCGATCATCGCGAAGTGGCAGGCCCATGCGACCTCTCGTCAATGGCGACGCTGAGCGGCCAAGTATAGCGCGCCGGAAAGCCAGGCTGCGCGGTCGATTGGCGCGTCGCCCGGACAAGCAAGGGTTGGTCTTGCCGACAGACCCGCCGTGCTGGATCCGACTCAATGCTTCCTCGCCAGCACACCAACCAAGCCATACAATTCGCTCGGCTCTCTAAGTGATTTGTATGAATGTTGCCTCGACTCCTGAGGCCAACGCTGCAACGCCTCGCCAACAGCTTGCCCGTGCTGGCGATCACGGGGCCACGCCAATCCGGCATGACCCGGCTGCTGCCGCTTGCGGCAGCGGAAATCCCGTCCCTCGGCAGTGGGCAACTGAACCTCGACAACGCCTTGCTCATGGGCGGCTACCCGGCACTGCATGCCCAGGCCATCCAGCCTGCCGACTGGTTCGCCAGTTACATCGCCACCTACGCCGAGCGTGACGTCCGGCAGGTGCTGAACATTCAGAACCTGCCGACCTTTCAACGCTTCCTGCGCCTCTGCGCTGGCCGCGCAGGGCAACTGCTGAACGTCTCCGCGCTGGCCAGCGAGGCAGGCATCACCGCCAACACCGCCAAGAGCTGGCTTGCCGTGCTCGAATCCAGCGACCTGATCCATTCGCTGCCGCCCTGCTTCCGCAACTTGGGCAAGCGTCTGGTCAAGGCGCCGAAACTCTACTGTTCGAACGAGGCGGCAGACTGCAAATGGTCGAGATCAAGTCCGGCCAGACCATCACCAGCGACACCGTCCGGGCCGGACAACGCGCCATCCGCATGGCCGAAGACGAAGCCCTGCCCCCTTGGTTGGTTCATGGCGGTGACGAAAGCCAGGTGCGCAGCGGCGTAAACATCTTTGGCTGGCGAGACTTGCCGGGGGCCATCGCGCGAACATGAGCACCGCGGTCCGATGGCCGCGGTCGACCCGGGGGAACACGCAAGAAGCAAGACCAGAAGCCGCGGGCGACCGGCACGTGATCAGCGGGCTGCAAGGCCACACCGGGCCGCGCCGGCGGGTCGTCACCGACGGCGGGGGAAAAAGCCGGGATCGACCCCCGTCTGGCGTGATCGTCCGGCTTTCCCCGACCGGCGCGGGGTGGGTCAGGTCTGTTTCCCCCGCCACGCTGCCAACGCGTCAATGGACTGTTCGAGTGAAACGAGGAGTTCCACGCCCGCAACCTCGGGCAGTCGCCTGACGCCGCCACCGCCGGCCCACAATTTGACGTCGGCGGGCAGGAGCGTGCGCAACTGCTGCAGCAGTCCGGGGATCTGGCGTTGCGGGAAGGCGACCGAGAACGACAGGGTGACGATGTCGGCGCGGTGAGCGCCGGCGGCGCTGGCGATTTCAAGCAGCGGCATCTGCGTGCCAAGCGGAATGCACTCGGCGCCTTCGAGCGCGAACAGCGCTTCGGCCATCAGCAGGCCGAGGCCGTGCAACTCGTCCGGGACGCTGGTGAGAATGATCCGCGGGCTTCGCTTGCCGCCGGGCAGGCTGCCGATCGCCTGGCGCAGCAGGCGCATGGTCAGTTCGGTGAACAGGTGCTCCTCGAAGACCTCGATGCAGCCTTCCTCCCAGGCTGTGCCGACGAGGCGGGTGAGCGGAGCAACGCTGTCCTGGACGAAACGCACCAGCCCCTGCCGTGCCAACCGCTGCTGCATCGCATCCTGATAGGCGGCGCCGTCATGCCGCTTGATCAGCGAAATCAGCTCACCGAGCTCCTCTCCGGCGCTGGCGACCGCCGGCGGCGGTTGCGGACGCCGCGGCGCCAGAGCGTTCAGTTCATCGATGGGGGTGGCCAGCAGCTTCCCGGGTCGGTGCCCGGCATCCATCAGGCGCTTCACCAAGCGCAGACGTTCCACCTGCTCGGCCGGATAGATACGCTCGCCATGATCGTCGCGAGCAGGGGCGGGGAAGCCGTAGCGACGCTCCCAGACGCGCAGCACGTCCTTGGACAGACCTGTGTCGCGTTCGACGGCAGCGATGTTGAAGCCGGGATTATCCATTATTGTCCTGAACAAAAGTTAGACACTCTGTTGACATCTCCAATTTCGACGCGTACATTACAGACAAACGGCCTAAATGTCCAGGACAAATACGCGAAAGGTTGAACATGGTCACTGACTGGAAACGCTCCACGCTGGTCGGCGCACTGCTCACGCTGGGGATCGTTGCGTCGTCTTCCGCCAGGGCTTGCCCGCCCTTGCTCAACCACAGCTTTTCCGCTTTGCAGGATGGCAAGCCGATGTCGCTTTGCCAGTACGCCGGCAAGGTCATCCTGGTGGTCAATACGGCGAGCTTCTGCGGGTACACCTCGCAGTACGACGGGCTGGAGAAGCTTCATGCGCGGCTGAAGGACAAGGGGCTCGTGGTCCTCGGCTTCCCGTCCAACGACTTCGGCGAGCAGGAGCCCGGCAGCAACAAGGAGATCGCCGACTTCTGCCGCCTGACCTACGGGGTCGAGTTTCCGATGGTCGCCAAGACGACGGTCAGTGGCAGCAACGCCAATCCCTTCTTCCGGAATCTGGCAGAAGTCACCGGCAGCAAGCCGCGCTGGAATTTCCACAAATACCTGATCAATCGCGATGCCTCGCGGGTCGTCGCCTACACCAGTTCGACCAGGCCGGACGACCGCGACCTGCTGCAGAAGATCGACGAGTTCCTCAAGTAGCTCGACCGCCCCCAACCCACACGGAGTCATCGTCATGAATGCACCAGAAAAATTCTTCCTGCCCGACGTCCAGTCGGCCGCCGATGGCCGCCGACTGGCGATCCAGAACGTTGGCGTCAAGGGGCTGCGCTACCCGTTGCAGGTCCGGACCGCCAGTGGCGAGATCATGAATACCGTGGCCAGCCTGACGATGACCGTCGGCTTGCCGCCCGAAGTCAAGGGTACCCACATGTCGCGCTTCGTCGAACTCCTCGAAGGTCGCAGCGGGGCTCTGACACAGGATGGCCTGTTCGCGTTGCTCGCGGAGATGCTGTTGCGCCTCGACGCGACGAGCGGGCGCATCGAGATGAGTTTCCCCTACTTCATCCGCAAGACGGCGCCGGTGTCGGGCGTCGAAAGCCTGCTCGACTACGACGCGACGCTGCTCATCGACCGGCCGCAAGGGCAGCCAGCCACGCTGACGCTGCGCGTGACGGCAGCGGTCACCAGTCTCTGCCCCTGCTCGAAGAAGATCTCCGACTACGGCGCGCACAACCAGCGCTCGCACCTGACGCTGGAAGCGAAACTGCGCTCGCCGATGACCATCGAGGAACTCGTCCGCGTGGCCGAGGAGGAGGCATCGTGTGAAGTCTTCGGCCTGCTCAAGCGCCCCGACGAGAAGTGGGTGACCGAGCGCGCCTACGACAACCCGAAGTTCGTCGAGGACCTGGTGCGCGACATCGCGCTGCGCCTGATGGACGAGCCACGCATCGCCGAATGGAAGGTCGCTTCGGAGAACTTCGAGTCGATCCACAACCACTCGGCTTACGCCGAACTCTTCGGCAGCAACGCATAGGGAGTGATCATGCGGGACAAGCAACGCATCGCCGTGGTCGGCGCCGGCATCTCGGGGCTCGCAGCCGCCTGGCTGCTGGGCCGCCGGCACGACGTGACGCTGTTCGAGGCCGGCAGCCATCTCGGTGGTCACACCAACACCGTCGACGTCACGCTCGAAGGCAGGACGCACCCGGTCGATACCGGCTTCCTGGTCTTCAATGACAGGACCTATCCGAACCTGATCGCGCTCTTCGCCCTGCTCGGTGTCGACAGCGTCGAAACCGAGATGTCCTTCGCCGTCAGCCTGGAGAACCCCGACATCGAATGGTCGGGCAGCAACCTCGCCACCCTCTTCGGACAGAAGCGCAATCTGCTGCGCCCGCAGTTCTGGGCCATGCTGTCCGACATCCTGCGCTTCAACCGCGAAAGCGTCGCCTGGTTGCTCGCCTACCCCGACAGGCAGCGCAGCCTGCGGGATTTCCTGGGCGCCGGTCGCTACTCCGCGGCGTTCGCCGAATGGTACCTGTTGCCGATGGCCGCAGCAATCTGGTCGTGCCCGACCGGGCAGATGCTCGATACGCCGCTCGCCACCTTCGTCCGCTTCTGCCGCAACCACGGCCTGCTGCAGGTCTTCGACCGCCCGCTGTGGCGCACGGTCAAGGGCGGCGGCCGCGAGTACGTGCGCAAGATTGCCGCGCAACTCGACGACATCCGACTCGCCTGTCCGGTGGCCACGGTGACCCGCGATGGTGACCGACTGCGCCTGGCCCACGCCGGCGGCGGCGAGCACTTCGACCAGGTGGTGATGGCCTGCCACAGCGACCAGGCGCTCGCCATTCTCGGCGGCACCGCCAGCGAGGCGCAGCGCGAAGTGCTGGCGGCGATCCGCTACCAGCCCAACCGCGCCGTCCTGCACACCGATCGCGCCCTGCTGCCGCGTGACGAGAAACTGTGGTCGGCGTGGAACTACACCGCCGGCAGCGGCACGCCCGGCGAGCAGCCGGTGGCGGTTTCCTACCTGATCAACCGTCTGCAGCCGCTGCCTTTCGCGACGCCGGTCGTCGTCACCCTCAATCCGGCACGCGCGCCCGACCCGGAGCGGGTCATCGCCGAATTCGACTACGCCCACCCGGTCTTCGACGGCCCGGCCATCGCCGCGCAGCAGCGTCTCGACGAGGTGCAGGGTGCGGGCGGCATCTGGCTGGCCGGCGCCTGGGGCAGCTACGGATTCCACGAAGACGGCCTCAAGTCGGCCCTGCGCGTTGCCAACGCCATGGGCATCGACGCCCCGTGGCAGGGCGAGGCCGCGCTGCGCTGCCGCGAACTGGCGAGCGCCTGAGGCCGCGATGACCGCCCGTCCGCGTCTTCTGATCGGCCAGGTGATGCACCGGCGTCTGCGCCCGGTGGTCAATGCCTTCACCTATCCGGTCTTCTTCGTCCAGTTGCCGGTAGCCGATCTGGCGGCGGCAAGCGGCCCGCTTTTCTCGGTCGATCGCTTCAATCTGCTCAGTTTCCACCAGAGAGACCACGGGCCGCGCGATGGTTCGCCGCTGCTGCCGTGGATCCGCTCGCAGTTGCGCGCTCACGGCCTGCCCGATGATGGCGAGGTCATCCTGCAGTGCTTCCCGCGGGTGTTCGGCTTCGTCTTCAATCCGGTCAGTTTCTGGTTCTGCCGCAACCGCGGCGGCGAGCTGATCGCCGTCCTCGCCGAAGTCAGCAATACCTTCGGCGGTCGCCACTCCTATCTGCTGCACAACGCCGACGGTGCGCCACTGAGCGCGGCGCAGACGGTCATGGCGAGGAAGACCTTCCACGTCTCGCCGTTCTGCGAAGTGGAGGGCGGCTACCGCTTCCGCTTCCTGGTCGAACGTGCGCGTCCGCTGGTCCGCATCGACTACGACGACACGGCCGGCTCGTTGTTGCTCACCTCGATCTCGGGCAGAGCGAAGACGTGGTCTAGCCGCGCCCTGCTCGGCGCCCTGCTGCGCATGCCGCTGCTGACTGCCGGGGTCGTCTTCCGCATCCATTGGCAGGCGCTCCGGCTGTGGATCAAGGGCGTGCCTTTCGTCGGTGCGCGTTCTTCCCATCAACAGCAACCCCTTCAGGAATCAAGCAAATGAACGAGACGATGACCCTGCGCGGCGGCGTTGGCCCGACACCAGCCACCTGCCGCGTACTCGCTCTCCTCGAGCGGATTGCCGGCGGCATCCTCGAAGTTCGCCTGCCCGACGGTTCGTGCCGCCTGTTCGGGGCAGGCGAGCATGGCGTCACCCTGCAGGTGCACGATGAAGCGGTGTTCGGGCAGGTTCTGGCGCGTGGCGACATCGGCCTGGCCGAGGCCTACCTCGACGGGCACTGGGATTCGCCCGATCTCGCCGGACTGCTGGCCTTGCTGGCGCGGAATCGCGACGCACTGCGGAAGGCGGTCTACGGTTCGTGGCGCAACCTGCTCGCGGCACGTGTGCGCCACTGGCTGAATGGCAACAGCCGGGCCGGCAGCAAGCGCAACATCATGGCCCACTACGATCTCGGCAACGACTTCTACCGGCTGTGGCTCGACCGCAGCATGAGCTACTCCGCAGCCATCTTCGGCGCCGACGACGGCGCTGACCTGGAATGCGCACAGCGGAACAAGTACCGCCGCATCCTGCGCCGCCTGCAGGCCGGTCCCAGGCAGAGCGTCCTGGAAATCGGCTGCGGCTGGGGCGGCTTCGCCGAGCTCGCGGTCGCGGCAGGTCTGCAGGTCACCGGCCTGACGCTGTCGCCGGCGCAGCTCGAATGGGCGCGGCAGCGGGTGCCGCAAGCCGATCTCCGGCTGCAGGACTACCGCGACACCCGGGAGCAGTTCGACCACATCGTCTCGATCGAAATGTTCGAGGCGGTCGGCGAGCGCTGGTGGCCGACCTACTTCCGCTCCGTCGCGCGGGCGCTGAAGCCTGGCGGCCGGGCGGTGATCCAGAGCATCACCATCCGCGACGACCTGTTCGCAGACTACCGCAAGGGAACGGACTTCATCCAGCAGTATGTCTTCCCGGGCGGCATGCTGCCGTCGCGCCCGGCCTTCCGTGCCGCGGCGGCCAGACAGGGGCTGGCGGTGCGCGGCGAATACGCATTCGGCGCCGATTACGCGCGGACGCTGGGCGAGTGGCGCCGCGCCTTCGACGCCAACTGGCCGCAGGTCGCCGCGCTCGGTTTCGATGAGCACTTCCGCCGCCTCTGGCGCCTCTATCTCAGCTATTGCGAGGCAGGCTTCCTTGCCGGGAATATCGATGTCGTCCAGTTCGAACTCGCTCATCGCTAGGCGCCGCCTGTTGCTGGCCCTCGCCCTGTGGCCGCTGGCGGGCTTCGCGATGACTGCTCCGAAGACGCCCACCGCCGGTTTCCGGCGCTGGGGCAGCGGGGAATTCCGCCGCTTCGGTTTCCTGATCTATGAGGCGACGCTGTGGGCCGGTGGCGACGATCCGCTGCGCCCGCCGCTGGCGCTCGCGCTGACCTACAAGCGGAAGATCAGCGGGCGCGACATCGCCGATGCCAGCGTGCAGGAGATGCGCCATCTCGGCGCGGCAGACGAGCCGCGTCTCAAAGCCTGGGGCGAACGGCTGCTGCAGATCTTTCCGGATGTCCGTGCTGGCGATCGGATCGTCGGCGTGCACCTGCCCCATGCGGCCCAGTTCCACTTCAACGAGCGCAGCATCGGGACGATCGACGACCCGGACTTCGCCCGCGCTTTCTTCGCCATCTGGCTCGACGCCAGAACCAGTGCGCCCGAACTGCGCGCCGCGCTGCTCGAGCGCCAGGAGTCTTGAGCCGATGACCGCCGGCCACTCCCTCGCCTACGGCGTGCTCGGTCTGCCGCTGGCCTTCGCGGCGCTGCCGATCTACGTCCATGTGCCGCGCTTCTATGCCGACTTCGCCGGGCTGGAACTCGCGCTGCTCGGCGCCATCCTGCTCGGCACCCGACTGCTCGATGCCGGCATCGACCCGTGGTTGGGCTGGCTGGCCGATCGCGTGCCGCGCCCGACCATGGTGGCGCTGGCCCTCGTGCCCTTCGCCGCTGGTTTCGTCGCCCTGCTCAACCCGCCGGTCGATCTCGCGGCGCCGTGGCTGGCCTGCTCGCTGGCGCTGACCTACCTCGGCTTCTCGGCCGCATCGGTCGCCTATCAGGCCTGGGGCGCGGACGTCGGCACCACTTCCGCCCAGCGCACGCGCTTGACCGCGGCCCGCGAAGGCTTCGGGCTGGCTGGCGTCGTCCTCGCCGCCGCCCTGCCGGCGTTGCTGGCCAGTGAGCTCGGCGAGGGCATCAGGCGCCTCTCTTGGGTGCTGCCACCGCTGCTGCTGATCGCCGCTGTCACCACCTTCAGCCGGGTCGGCGCGGGCCAGCCGGTGCACACGCCGCGGCAGCCGCTGCTGCCAAGCCTGCGTTTGGTCCTCGATGACCGCGCCTTTCGCCGCCTGCTCGGCGTTTTCATCGCCAACGGCATCGCCGCTGCCGTGCCGGCCACGCTGTTCCTCTTCTTCGTCGCCGACGTGCTGCAACTGGAGCGGGAGAGCGGCACGCTGCTGGCACTGTACTTCGTTGCCGGCGCCGCCTCGCTGCCGCTCTGGGTCAAGCTTTCGGCACGCTGCGGACGCGTTCATGCCTGGCTCGCGGCCATGTTGCTGTCGCTCGTCGCCTTCGCGGGCGCCAGCCTGCTCGGCGCCGGCGACCTGTGGCCGTTTGCCGCGATCTGCGTCGCTTCCGGACTGGCGCTTGGTGCCGACCTGGCCCTGCCCGCCGCCATCGCCGCCGACCTCGGTGAGCGTCAGGGGCAGGCCGGGGCGTGCTTCGGCGTCTGGAACTTCATCGCCAAGCTCAACCTGGCTCTGGCCGCCGGGCTGGCGCTGCCGCTCCTCGCCCTGCTCGGCTACGTGCCGGGCGGAGGCGACGGACTGTCCTCGCTGAGCTTCGCCTATTCCCTGTTGCCGTTGGCTTTCAAGGCGCTGGCCGGAGTGCTGCTCTGGCGCTGGCGCCATTCCCTGGAGATCTGACATGAAACTCCTCCTCGCCGCGGTCTTCACCCTCGGCCTGACCGCCTGCGCCTCGCCGGGAGTCGAACAGTACCGCGCCGAACAGCCGGTCCTCGACCTCAAGACCTACCTGAACGGTACCCTCGACGCCTGGGGCATCTTCCAGGGGCGGAGTGGCAACGTCGAGAAGCGCTTCCACGTCGTCATCGACGCCAGATGGACTGGCGATACCGGCGTCCTCGACGAGCAATTCAGCTGGTCGGACGGCAGCACCTCGCGCCGCGTGTGGACCCTGACGAAGCAGGCGGACGGGAGCTTCCGCGGCACGGCCGATGACGTCGTCGGCGAGGCGATCGGCGAGGTGGCCGGCAATGCGCTGCGCTGGCGCTACGTGTTGGCACTGCCGGTCGACGGCAAGGTGTACCACGTCGATTTCGACGACTGGATGTTCCTGATGGACGACAAGGTCATGCTGAACCGCTCCTACATGAGGAAGTGGGGCTTCGCTCTCGGCGAAGTCACGCTGACCTTCGTCAAGCGATGAACCCGAAGATCACCGACTGGTCCGGCAAGCGCGCCTGGCTGGTCGGCGCGTCGAGCGGCATCGGCGCCGCGCTGGCGGGAGAACTGGCGCGGCGCGGCGCGCGCGTCGCCCTCTCCGCGCGCAGCGCCGACAGGCTGCGCGCGCTCGGCATCGACGGCGCGCTGCTGCTGCCCTGCGACGCCACCGACAGCGCCAGCCTGGCGGCTGCCCGTGCCAGCCTGCTGGCGGCCTGGCGCGGCGTCGACCTGGTGATCTACCTGGCTGGAGACTACGTGCCAATGCGCGCCGCGGACTTCGACCTGGTGGCCGCCGAGCGGATCGTCAGGGTCAACTTCAACGGCGCCATGCGTCTCGCCGCGACCGTGCTGCCCGATCTGCACGCCGGCGGCGGCATCGTCTTCGTCGCCAGCGTCGCCGGTTACCGCGGCTTGCCCAAGGCGCTGGCCTACGGGCCGGGCAAGGCGGCGCTGATCCACTTCGCCGAATGTCTGCACCTCGATCTCGTGCCGCAGGGGATCGGCGTCTGGCTGGTGAATCCCGGCTTCGTTGCGACGCAGCTCACCGCGCGCAACGATTTCGCCATGCCCGCCCTGCTGACTCCCGAGCAGGCGGCACTGGCCACGCTCGAAGGCTTGCGCACGGGCCGCTTCGAGATCCACTACCCGCGGCGTTTCACCCGCGTCATGAAGTTGCTCGCGCTGCTGCCCTACGGGCTGTATTTTCCCCTCGTCCGTCGCCTGACCGGAAGTTGAGATGAACCTGGATGAGCTGATCGCGTTCTTCCACGGGCTGTCGTCGGAGAGCGTCGCCCGCTTCCCTGAGTTCTACAGCGCCGATGCCTGCTTCAAGGATCCGTTCAACGAGGTGCGCGGCGTCGCCGCGATCCAGCGCATCTTCGCCCACATGTTCGAGCAGGTCGCCGAGCCACGCTTCGTCGTCAGCGAAAAGGTGGTCGATGACCGCGGCGCCGTGCTGATCTGGACCTTCACTTTCCGGGCGGCGCGCTGGGGTGGCGGCAGAACGCAGCTCATTCGCGGCGCTTCGCACCTGAGATTCGACGCCGCCGGCAAGGTCAGCTACCACCGCGACTACTGGGACGCGGCCGAGGAGCTCTACCTGAAGCTTCCCGTCGTCGGCATCCTGATGCGCGGCCTGCGCCGGGCGCTGGCGGCACCCGTCAGCAGCGTCAACCCCTGAACCGGGATGTCCCGGCGCGCGTCTCCTGCGGCCGGGCTGGGCGCCCCGCCGGTGTGGCGTGTGCAGCCAAGGGCGGCAGGGGGCAGACATCGCAGCGGTGAAATCGGCTACCATGCGCCCTGTGTCGGCGCGGCGGTATAGCCGGCGCGGCGCGCCAAGTGCTGACAACGATGGCGAGAACCGGATGAACCATTCATGAACCCCACCGACAGGCCTTTCGAAATGGCCCGGCCGACCCTGGCGGTCCTCTTCCTTTGCGTACTCATCGCGGCATCGTTGTGGATCCTGCAGCCCTTCCTGCCGGCGTTGATCTGGGCGACGATGGTCGTTGTCGCCTCGTGGCCGCTGCTGCTCCGGGCGCAACGGTTTTTCGGCAATCGTCGTCTGCCGGCGGTGATCCTGATGACCTTCCTGGTGCTCCTTGGACTGGTCGTGCCCCTGTCGGTGGCCATCGCCACCATCGTTGACAACGCCGACCAGATCGCCGAATGGGGCAAGGCGCTGAGCGGACTGCGCGTGCCTCAGGCACCACCGGAATGGGTCGGCGAACTGCCGTTGGTCGGCGGGCGGCTCGAGCACGCGTGGCGGCAGGTCGCCGCGACCGGCTCCGCCGAGCTGGCAAGCAAGGTCGCACCCTACGCGGCCAACCTGACGCGCTGGTTCGTCAGCGAGATCGGCAGTTTCGGACTGGTCTTCGTGCAGTTCCTGCTCACCGTCGCCCTCGCCGCCGTCCTCTATGCTTCCGGCGAGAAGGCGGCGAGGGGTGTTCGCCGCTTCGGCTATCGCCTCGCCGGCGAACGCGGCGAGGGCGCGGTCATTCTCGCCGGCCAGGCGGCACGTGCGGTCGCCCTTGGCGTAGGCGTCACCGCCATCGTCCAGTCGCTGCTCGGCGGTATCGGGCTGGCCATCGCCGGTGTGCCGTTCGCGCCGGTCCTGACCGCCGTCATGTTCATGTTCTGCATCGCGCAGCTCGGTCCGACGCTGGTCCTGGCGCCGGCCGTGGTCTGGCTGTACTGGGGCGACCAGACCGGCTGGGGAAGCTTCCTCCTGGTGTGGACGGTTTTCGTCGGCACCATGGACAACTTCCTGCGTCCGCTGCTGATCCGTCAGGGAGCCGACCTGCCGCTGCTGCTGATCCTCGCCGGGGTGATCGGCGGCATGCTGGCCTTCGGACTGGTCGGTCTCTTCGTCGGCCCGGTCGTCCTGGCAGTCGCCTACACGCTGCTAGAGGCCTGGATCAACGAGGTGCCGCGCGAGGTCGGCAGGTCTCCCGCGACGGTGCATCGCCCGCCGGTGACCGGGCAGCCGGAGGCCTGATGCCGTCGTCTGCGGCCGCCTACGCCGCGGCCTTTTTCATCCCTTCTTCGAGGTCACCCGGATGTTTTCAGGAATCATCGCAGCGGTCGGTCGGATCACCGCCATCACGCCCCGCGGCGACGGTGCGGCAACCGTTCGGCTGAACATCGACGCCGGCGGGCTCGGGCTCGACGATGTGGCTCGCGGTGACTCGATCGCCTGCAACGGCGTCTGCCTGACCGTGGTCGAGCTTGCCGGCGAATCGTTCGCGGTCGACGTGTCGCCCGAGACGCTGGACTGCACCGTCGGTCTGGCGCAGGCCGGTGGCCCGGTCAACCTGGAGAAGGCGCTGCGGCTTGCCGACCGACTTGGCGGTCACCTCGTCTCCGGTCATGTCGACGGCGTTGGCGAGGTGCTGCGCTTCGATGCCGTCGGCGACAACCGCCGGCTCGACATCCGCGCTCCCGAGGCGCTTGCCCGGTACATCGCGCGCAAGGGCTCGGTCACCGTCGACGGCGTCAGCCTGACGACCAACAGCGTCGATGGCGCGAGCTTCAGCATCAACCTCATTCCCCACACCCTCGCGGCGACGACGCTCGGCCGGCTGGCTCCAGGCAGCCGGGTCAATCTCGAGGTCGACCTCATCGCGCGCTATTGCGAACGGCTCTTGGCGTTCTCCGATAGTGTCGAATAGACGCTGAAAAGCAGCAACAAGACCTGCGGCGAGGAAGGGATGATCGTCGATGCCGTACTGCTGCGCCGATAAATCGGGATGACGAACTGAGGCGATTTCTTCAGAAATTTGCGCAGGATTGCTTCAGTCGCTTTCAGCTGTCCCCCTTGGAGCCATGTTCCTGGATGCTTATGCCAGATGGTACGATGGCATGGTCCTACGGTCCCCAATGTCCTGCGAAATCGAAGGACAGCTGCCGCTGATGCCGGATAGCCAGCAAGTAGATCGTTGCGCCAATCAGCGCGTAGAGCACCAGGTAGTGCTTGAGCACGTACTCCCGAATCGCATCGGTTTCAGGCGTCAACGCGGCCAGCTTCTCGCTTAACGCGGCAACGGCATTCGTCACCTCGACCGACCGAACCCGTTGTCGCAGAAATGGCCGCCCCATTTCGGGAAACTGTTCCAGATTCGGAATCACCGTCTCCAGTAGCTCATCCAGCAGTTCGTCGAATGCCTTGGGTGCTTCGGCCGCGATGAGGAAACGCTCGATCTCCTCAAGATTGCGCTCGAAGTTGACGGTGAACTGGATAACAGGCTTTTTCGCCATGGGCAGTACCCGATCCGTCAGGTGCTGCGGCGACGTTTGAGGGCAGTGATTGCGCTACGGGCATCCTTCACCTTGCCGGCGGCCACATCGTCGAGCCCTTTCGATGCCTCGTCGATCAGCAGCAGGTGAATGCGCTCACGCTCCAGTTGGTGGTAATAGTCCAGTCGCTGCGCGTCGATCAGCGCGATATAGCTTTCACCGTTCTTGGTGATGATCTTCTCGGCACCGGCCTTGACCTCTTCGGCCAGTTCGGAGAAGTTGGCGCGGGCGGTCGAAAGCGGGATCACGTCACCGGCGGAAATTCCCATGGCAGTCTCCGTAGACGCACAAAACGTGCAGTATTCTGTACATCATACGCTTTCGCTCGGCGAGGGCAAAGCGATGGCCTGCCGCATGCTTGAGGCCAATTCGCGTTCCTGACGGTCGAAGGCTTCTGCCAGCGGCAGGCCGCTGCCGTAACGATCAGTCAGGCCATCGTTCGCGGAGACAAGGACCCTGTGCGAACGGCTCTGAAGTTCGGCCAGGGCCGCCGACGCCAACTCAACGCGCTGCCCCTCAAAGCCGAAGAAGGGAAGAACGACTGCCGGTGGGATCAGAAGGTGAAGTCGGAGGCGCCCAGGTCGGCAGCCTTGACCCCAACCAGCAGCACCTCGTTGGCATCCCAGCTGATCAACGCACCATTGTCCGTGGCGACGATCTTCAGGCTCTTGAAGCCGCCAAGACCCGTGCCGTGAAAGTCGAGATGGTCGACCCCGTCCTGGAAGTCGGTGACGACATCACGACCCCCCGCGTTGCCGAAGACGAAGCTATCCGTCCCACTGCCGCCGGCGATCGTGTCGTTGCCACCTCGACCAGCGAGGACATCTGCGCCATGACCGCCGAAGATTGCATCGCCAGCAGCCGATCCGATGATCGTGTCCCGGCCGCCACCGCCATCGATGCTCAGCTTGCCGATGAAGGACGTGGCGCTGAAGTCGAGCAGGTTGTCGTTCCAGTCGCCAAGCAGCCGCACCGCGCCGCCGGTGCCCGAGGCATCGACGATCTCGATGCCGTTTGTCGGCCCGAAGGCCGCCAGACCGATATCGACCTTGCCGCCGTAGGCGACGATGCGGTCCTCCCCGGCGCCGCCATCGTAACGGTCGTAGCCCTCGAAACCACTGCCGACGTTGCCGGTGACCCGGAAGGTGTCGCCGCCACCACCGCCCGCGAGCCTGTCGGTGCCCGTCCCGCCGTGCAGCACGTCGTTGCCTTCGCCACCCGACAGCGTCTGGTCGCCCCAACTGCCACCTTCGATGCTGTCGTCGCCGGCGCTGCCGATGATCGTGTCCCGGCCGCCACCGCCATCGATGCTCAGCCTGCCGATGAAGGACGTGGCGCTGAAGTCGAGCAGGTTGTCGTTCCAGTCGCCAAGCAGCCGCACCGCGCCGCCGGTGCCCGAGGCATCGACGATCTCGATGCCGTTTGCCGGCCCGAAGGCCGCCAGACCGATATCGACCTTGCCGCCGTAGGCGACGATGCGGTCCTTCCCGGCGCCGCCATCATAACGGTCGTAGCCCTCGAAACCACTGCCGACGTTGCCGGTGACCCGGAAGGTGTCGCCGCCACCACCGCCCGCGAGCCTGTCGGTGCCCGTCCCGCCGTGCAGCACGTCGTTGCCTTCGCCACCCGACAGCGTCTGGTCGCCCCAACTGCCACCTTCGATGCTGTCGTCGCCGGCACTGCCGATGATCGTGTCCCGGCCGCCACCGCCATCGATGCCCAGCTTGCCGATGAAGGACGTGGCGCTGAAGTCGAGCAGGTTGTCGTTCCAGTCGCCAAGCAGCCGCACCGCGCCGCCGGAGCCCGAGGCATCGACGATCTCGATGCCGTTTGCCGGCCCGAAGGCCGCCAGACCGATATCGACCTTGCTGCCGTAGGCGACGATGCGGTCCTTCCCGGCGCCGCCATCGTAACGGTCGTAGCCCTCGAAAGCGCTGCCGACGTTGCCGGTGACCCGGAAGGTATCGCCGCCACCACCGCCCGCGAGCCTGTCGGTGCCCGTCCCGCCGTGCAGCACGTCGTTGCCTTCGCCACCCGACAGCGTCTGGTCGCCCCAACCGCCACCTTCGATGCTGTCGTCGCCGGCACTGCCGATGATCGTGTCCCGGCCGCCACCGCCATCGATGCCCAGCTTGCCGATGAAGGACGTGGCGCTGAAGTCGAGCAGGTTGTCGTTCCAGTCGCCAAGCAGCCGCACCGCGCCGCCGGTGCCCGAGGCATCGACGATCTCGATGCCGTTCGCCGGCCCGAAGGCCGCCAGACCGATATCGACCTTGCCGCCGTAGGCGACGATGCGGTCCTTCCCGGCGCCGCCATCGTAACGGTCGTAACCCTCAAAACCACAACCAGAGAAGCCGGCGACGCGGAAGGTATCGTCACCAAAGCCACCCTCCAGGTTGTCGTTGCCCGAACCGCCGTAGATCAGGTCGTTGCCCTCGCCTCCCCGGACGCTGTCGCTTCCCCAGCCTCCATAGACGAGATCGTTGCCGCCGCCGGCCGAGATGCTGTCGTTTCCACCGCCGGCGTTGAGCTGCTCGGCGCGTTCGTCGCCATTGATCGTGTTGGCTGCCTCGTCACCGAGAACGATCGCCGCCTGTCCGTAGAAGAAATTGAGCCAGGTGGCGACATCCGACAGCGACGCATTCGCATCCCCATCCTCGTTCAAGAAGCGACCGTCGCGGATCTCGAAACCCAGGTGATAGATGCCGTCGCCAACGGTATCGACGAGGTTCTGGCCGAAGAACCTGGTCGTGGCGCCGTTGCCCTGGACAAAGTGATAGCCACTCACCTGGTCGCCTTCGTCATCGCCGTGCAGATCGGTCCAGCGCTTGAGCAGGGTCGCATTGCCACGGATCAGGCGGTTGATCTCGGTCAGTTCCTCTACCGTGATCCAGCCGTCGGCGTGGGCCCCGGTTCGGCCAATCAGGTCGACGATGATCTGGTTCAGCGCGTCGGCGGCCTTTGCCCCCTGGTTGATGTCACCTGCGTCGGTTTGGCGCGCCAGGCCGTGATCGCTCTTGATGATATCGACGATGCGGTCGAGGCCGGTGCCGGTCCTGGATGCATCCGTGAGGAAATAGTTGAGCCAGTCGGCGACGTCCGACAATGAAGCGTTTCGATCGCCGTCCTCGTTGAGCAGGTGACCGTCCCTGATCCTGAAGCCAAGGTGATAGATGCCGTCGGCAACGGTGTTTACCAGGTTCTCGCCGAAAAAGGTCGCTGTCGCGCCGTCGTTCTGGACCTTGTGGAAACCGGTTTCCAGGCACCTCTCGTCGTCCCCGTGCAGACGCGTCCATTCGGCAAGACGCCCGGCATCCGCCCGCAGGTACCCGTTCAGGGCGACGACATCCTGGACGGAAATCCAGTCATCGCGGGCGACACCGGTCGCCGACAGGGCGTCACGCAGCATCAGGTTGAGGCCATTGGCCGCATCGGCACCGGCAGCGATCTGCGCGTCACCGATGCGGCGATCGAGTCCGGCATCCGCCATGACCAGGTCGGCGATCCGGTCCAGCCCGGTACCGCTCGTCGAATGGTCCGTATAGAACTGCGTCAGCCATTCGGCCACCCGCCCGACCGATGCATTGGGATCGCCGTCCTCGTTGAGGAAACGAGCGTCGCGAATTTCGAACCCCAGGTGGTAGATGCCGTCGGCCACCGTGTCGATCAGCTTGTCGCCACGATACCTGGTGCTTCCACCATCGTCCTGTACCCGGTGAAAACCGGTCTCCGAACCCGCCTCGTCATCACCATGCAGCAGTGTCCATTCCGTCTGGAAGTTGCTGCGGAGATAGGCATTCATCGCGATGACTTCGGCAACCGTGAACAGCTTGTCGGCAGCCGCACCCGTCGCCTTGGCTGCCTGCACGATCAACTGGTTCAAGCCGCTGGCGGCCTGGGCACCGGCCCGGATGTCCTTCCCGTCGATCGCCCCGGCAAGACCTGGGTCGCGATGGATGTACTCGACGATCTGGTCGAGACCGGTCCCGGTGACGCCGTAAGCGGGAGCAGTGACCAGGCTGTACGACCTGACACCTGAGCTGGTGGGCATTGTGGACTCCTCGAATGGACAGGTTGGCGGGAAGGATGAGTACGCTCCGACCACGACGCCGGATTGCCCATGGCATCGCGAAAGTTTTGCATGCCATTATAGCCAACAGGGCAAGCGCCGGCGGCGGACCAATTCACATTTGGTCGCGTCAGACGCCCTCTTCGTCGGCAGGGCGTGTTCACCGGCACGGCAGTGCGACGGGCATCGCCGGCCGTGTGCCGAGCGGCAACGGCTGCGGCGCGAGGCTCGTGGTGGCGATCGCGCCGGACTGGTGCAGGCAGCTGCTCCGGTCGGCGGCAGTTGCCCTTAAGTCGGCCTTAAGTCTTGCCCAGGCATGCTTCTCCCGTCGGCGGGCATCGTGCCTGCCCGGAACTCACCCAGGAGAACGCCATGAACCCAAACAAGCTCAAGCTGACCGCGGGCGCAGCCGCGGTCGTCGCGGCACTGACCGGCGCCTACACGATCGGCCATGCCAACGCCCCCGCATCGCCGGCCCCCGCGGCGCAGGTCACGCTTCCCGCAGCGATCAACCAGCCGGTCGCGGTTGCCGGCGCCGCATTGCCCGACATGAGTGGCATCGTTGCGCGCAACAGTGCGTCCGTGGTCAATATCAGCGTATCCGGTACGCGCAAGGCAGGCGCGCGCGGACCCGGATCGCCGCAATTTGACGAGGACGACTCGATCCCGGACTTCCTCCGCCGCTACGGCGCCCCGCACAACCGGGGCGATGCACCCGCTCGCGGCCTCGGTTCAGGCTTCATCGTCAGTCCGGATGGCACGATTCTCACCAATGCCCACGTCGTCGATGGCGCCGAGGAGGTCATCGTCAAGCTGACCGACAAGCGCGAATTCAAGGCCAAGGTACTTGGCCTCGATACCGCCAGCGACGTCGCCGTTCTCAAGATCGACGCCAGCGATCTGCCGGCAGTCCGCATCGGCTCGGCCAGCAACACCCGCGTCGGTGAATGGGTCCTCGCCATCGGTTCGCCCTTCGGCTTCGAGAGCAGCGCCAGTGCCGGCATCGTCTCGGCCTTCTCGCGCTCCCTGCCCGACGGCAGCTACGTGCCGTTCATCCAGACCGACGTCGCGGTGAATCCCGGCAACTCGGGCGGGCCGCTGTTCAACATGGCGGGCGAGGTGATCGGCATCAACTCGCAGATCTACTCGCGCAGTGGCGGCTATCAGGGACTCTCGTTCGCGATCCCGATCGAGGTTGCGATGAACGTCGAAAGACAGATCGTCACCCATGGCAAGGTACAGCGCGGCCGGCTTGGCGTTGCGATCCAGGAGGTCAATCAGTCGCTCGCCGACTCCTTCGGCCTCAAGAAGCCCGCCGGAGCCCTGGTCGGGTCGGTGGAAAAGGGCAGTCCTGCGGCGAAGGCCGGTCTCGAGCCGGGTGACGTCATCCTGTCGATCAACGGCAAGGAGATTGCTTCCTCGAATGAGCTGCCGGCGATCGTCTCGTCGATGAAGCCGGGCGAGCAGGCGAAGCTGCAGGTCTGGCGCAAGGGCGAAACGCGTCCGTTCGATGTCGAGGTCGGCAAGTTCGCCGATGAGCAGGTGGCGAGCAACGACACCCCCGAAGCCGGCAAGGGTCGCCTCGGCGTGGCGGTACGCCCGCTCACCCCGGAAGAGCAGCGGCGCTCCGATGTCGGCAACGGCGTCGTCGTGCAGAACGTCACCGGCGCAGCGGCCAGGGCAGGCATCAAGCCGGGTGACATCGTCGTCGCGGTCAACGGCGAGGCGATCTCCAGTACGGAACAGTTGCGCGAGCTGATCAACAAGGCCGGCAAGCGCATCGCTGTCCTGGTCGACCGCGGCAACGCCCGGATCTTCATCCCCGTCGAACTGGGCTAGGCCGGATCGCCGAACGAAGGGGACTGGCGCCGGATCCAGTCCCCTTCGTTGCCCGCTTGCCTGGCGGAGCAGCCGGTCGTGCGACCCGACGAGCAGCCAGGAGCACCTCGCGGCCGGTGGCGGCAGGAGCAGGATGCGCGGCCCTTCACGTTCTCCCGAGCGGAATCCAGGCATTGACCGTGGCATGCAAGGCAACGATACTTCGGCTCACTTTGGGTTGTCTTGGGTTGCCGGGTTGAAAATCCTTCTCTTTCCCGGGCGCGTCCTGCGTCGGCATGCGGTGCGCCGGCTTCGATGAGCCGCTGGCGCTGGTTTCTCTTCGCGCTCACGGGCCTCGTCGGTCTCCCGTTCGCCGCGGCGTTCTTTGCCATCGTCGCGTTGCTGGTCACCGGAGCGACGATCGACGCTTCGCGCTGGCGGGACTGGTCAGCAGAGCGGATTTCCATCGCCCTCGGACGCCCGGTCTTCCTGGCCGGGCCGTTCGAGCTTTCGCTGGGCCGTACGGTGGAACTGCACGCCGGCGCGCTGCGCATCCACAACCCGCCCGGTTTCACGGCGCAGGAGTTTCTCGCGCTGGCCGATGCGCGCGTCCGCATCGATCTGTTCGCCGCGCTGTTTGGTGAGCTGCACCTGCGCAGCCTCGAGGCCAGCACCGTTCGCCTGTGGCTCGAACGGGCAAGCGACGGGCGCAGCAACTGGGACCTGGAACGACCGGACGCGCCGGCTTCCTCACCGGGGCGGATCGAGGTCGGCCAGATTGCCCTGCACGGGCTTGCCGTCGACTACCGCGATGCACGCTCGGCGACACACCACGCCCTCGATCTGGACGAGCTGCTGGCGAGTGGCGGGTCGAAGGAAACATTGCGCCTGACGATGCGTGGCCGCATCGGCACGCAGCTTCCGTTCGCTCTCACGGCCGAGGGCGGGCCGTTGCGCCTGATCCGGGAAGCGGCGGAGCCGTGGCCCTTCATCCTTGACATCGAATCCCCCGGCGCGCGGCTGCATGCCAGCGGTGCGGTCGACGCGGGCAAGGGCGAGGCGCGCTTCGCCTTCGGCCCTGATGTCGCAGCGCTTGCCCCCGCTGCTGCAGGCGATGAGTCGCGCGCCGTCGCCGCGACGAACGAACTTGCCGGACAACTCAGGCTCGTCTTCGGCGGCGCCCGCGCGCGACTCAGCGGCGCGCTGAGCGTTGCCGCCCTCGACCTGCGCCCGTTCTCCGCCAGCCGTCCGGATGCACCGGACGATGCCCCCGATGCCGTCACGCAGCAAGGGCAGATGCTGCTCCTGCGCGATCTCGTGCCCGTCGACATCGACCTCGACTTGCACATCGGCGAGTGGCACGGCCTGCCGGTCGATGTCGAGGACGCGAAGTTCGATCTGCATGCCGATGCCAGCGGCGTGCGGATGCCGATCAGCGCGACGCTGGCCGGCATCCCGTTCTCCGGTCGCTTCGACCTCGATACGGCGGCAGCGAAGCCGACACTGGCGCTGCGCTTTGCAGCGCAGGACGTCGTGCTCGACGATCTCGTGCGGCAGCTGACGGGTGCTGCCGACGGCGCAGGCAGGCTCGGGCAGATCGAACTGCGCCTTGGCGGCCGTGGCGAGACGACCGGCGCACTGTTGAGTGACCTGGAGCTGTCGCTGGCGGCGAGGGACGCCCGCTTGAGCAGTGGCAAGCGGGACGACGGTCGGCCGCTCGCCAGCACGCTCGCGACACTGGAACTTGCCCTGCCGCGTGGGCAACGATTGCGTGGCAGTGGGCGCGGGACGCTGCTGGCCGAGCCGCTGAAACTCTCGCTGCGCGGCGGCACGCTGCCCGAGATGCTGCGCGAGCTGGCCATGCCGGTCGAACTCGAGATCGCCGCCGCGCCGGCGAGGCTGCGCATCGAGGGCATGCTCGCACATCCCGCGGCGAAGCGCGAAATGGCCCTTGACTTCGCCCTGCAGGCCCGTCGTACGGGTGATCTGGCGCGCTGGCTGGGTGTCGCGCCGGAATCAGGATTGCCCCTGGCCCTGCGCGGCCGCATGCGGATCGCCAGTGACGCGTGGTCCGTCGAGCAGACGACGCTCCGGCTCGGACGCAGCGAGCTGACGGTTGACGCCCGGAGTAGCCGCGGCGACGATCAGCCGGTCGTCGCCGCGGTGCGCAGTCGGCTGATTGATGTTCCGGAGCTCGCGACGCTGCGCGGCCGCACCGCGCGCAGCGACGACGCGCCGCTTTTTCCCGACGCCCTCGATCTGCCGGACATCGACGTCGACCTGGCGCTGCAGCGCGTCATTCTCGGCCGCACCGATCTGCTGGGCGTCCGCTTCGCCGGCCGCGTCCGCGCCGGCGACCTGCTGCCCTCGAGCTTCTCCGGCAAGCTCGCCGGCGCACCGTTCAGCGGGCTCGTCGCACTCGACCGGCGCGGCGGGCGGCCTGCAGTCCGGCTCGATCTCGCCACCGGCGAAGTCGACCTCGGCCTCCTGCTGCGTGACCTGGGCGCCGCCGAGGATATCGCCGGCCGTGCGGAAAGGTTGCAGATCAGCATGCGCGGGCATGGCAACACCCTGCGCGAGCTCGCCAACCTGTCGGCCTTCGAGGCGCGTGTGGTCGGCGGCGACATCACTGTCCTCGGCGCCCTGCAGCGCCCGCTCGCCGAGTTCCACCTCGGCGAGGCAGCGATCGCAGTCCGACCGGGCGAACCGATCAGGCTTCGTCTCGACGGAACGTTCGAGCAGACCGCGTTCGATCTCACATTCAGCACCGGGACGCTCGCGGACCTGTTGCGCGATACGGCGCATCTGCCCTTCGCACTGGCGGCGCAGGCGGCTGGAGCGAAGCTGACACTCGACGGCGAGGTGGCGCTGCCGCTCGGGCGCGCCGCTCAGCTCACCCTCGAGATGGGCGGCGAACGGCTTGATACGCTCAGCGGGCTGGCGCGCGTCGAACTCCCGGCGTGGGGCCCCTGGTCGCTGCGCGGCCCGCTGCTCGTGACGGCCAGCGGCTACGAAGTACGGGGGCTGCAGCTGCGCGTCGGCGAGAGCCGGCTCGAGGGCAGCGGCACACTGGACGTGAGCCGACAACGGCCACGGCTCGACCTGCGGCTGAGCGCCCCCAGCATCCAGCTCGACGATTTCCCGCTGCCGGAGCGCCTTGCCGATCCCTCGCCACCGGTCAGTACTGCCGAAAGCCTGCGCCGGTCGGCAGGCAAGGTCGTCGTGCGCAGCGAGCGCCTGCTCGGTGCCGGGTTCTTGCGCCGCTTCGATTCCTACCTCGCGGTCGAAGTCCAGGAGGTGCTTTCCGGAAGCGACCGCCTGGCCGACGGGTCCTTGCGCGTTCAGGTCGTTGACGGGCGCTTCTTCCTTGGTCCAGCCATGGTCAATATTCCTGGGGGAACCCTGCGGCTCGCCGCCGAGTATGACCCGAGCCTCGCCGAGGTCGAGCTCGCCGCTGGCGCTTACGTCGAGCGCTTCGACTATGGAATCATCGCCCGCCGCCTGGGCCAGGCGGAGAACGTCAGAGGACTGTTCAGCCTGGATCTGGCGGTCGCGGGCAAAGCACCGTCGCTGAATGCGATCATGCGCCACGCCGACGGCAAAGTGGACTTCGCCGTTTGGCCGACTGAATTGCGTAGCGGCGCCTTGAGTCTTTGGTCGGTGAATCTCCTGCTTGCGCTGGTGCCGATGGTCGATCCGGGCGGGAGCGCCGTTCTGAACTGTGTCGTTGGCACTTTCGATCTCCAGGATGGCAAGTTGAGCGACGAGGAGATCGTCATCGATACCACCCGCGTGCGCGTTCGCGGCGTGGGCAGCGCCGATCTGGCGAGTGAACGACTGGCATTCGTATTTCGCCCGCGAGGGAAGGGCTTCGCTGTATTTCGCCTGCAAACCCCGTTGCGCGTCAGCGGAACACTCACCGACTTCCGATTTCACATCGAGCCGCGCGACCTTCTTGAATCGGTTCTGCGTCTGATTGCGTCACCGATCCTCCTGCCGATCGAGTGGTTCACCCTGGGCCCGCTGCCGCGCGACGGCGCCGACGTCTGCAGGAGGCCGCAGCGCGAGAATGATCCCGGCTCCTGACCTGACAGCGTCCGCAAGGCGCACAACACCCGCTGCTTCCGGTTGGTCTGCCTGTCGGGTCGGCAAGTGGCTGCGGGCGCTTCCACACGAAACGACATCAGGTCAGGCTAATTCGCCCCATCCGGTATCCCTCCGCCTTCGCCGTCCACCCCGGGCGGCAGGATGTTCCAGGGTGGTCCGGCACGTGCGATCGCGTAACCGACGTCGTAGAGTTGCTGCATCACCACTGGATCGAAGGTTTCGTTGCCGGCGAGGTTGATGCCTTCGGGAATGGTGATCCAGTGATATCCCGAGTGTTCGCGCAGCGCCAGCGCGTAGATGCGGAAGAGGTCGCCGACGACGGCTGACTTGCCGGCGGCCTGCAATGTGCGTCGCGCGATGTCCGGAACCGAGCGGCGCGTGGTTCCGACGTCGGCGGCCAACTGGCCGTTGTGGATGACATAGATGTCCTCGCGCAGCGCAGCGTAGCCGGCCTGCCGACGCAGTTCGCGCGCGCTGAGCAGCCCGCCGATGGTGAATACCTGCGCCGCGACGCCACCGTCGACATGCATTTCGTCATGGCGTCGTCCGCCGGCTTCCACCTCGAAGAGTACCGGCGAGAAGGCGATCGGAATGGCCGCCGAAGCCAGCATGACCCTGCGGAAGAGTGGCAGCGCATCGGGATGGCCGCTGCTGGCGATCAGCCCCATGTTCCAGATGATGAAGCGCTGCGAATCGAGATCCACGCTGCCGATGTACAGGCGCCGGCCGCCTTTGTGGGCGAGCGCGATTTCGCGCAGCAGGGCGTCGTCGACGTGCCGCTCGATCAGTGCGACGAGCGGGCTCGTGTCGGCGATGCTCTCGCCGAACAGCAGTTGCTTGGCCGTCGACAGGAACGCTCCGAGTGCGAAGATGTCCCGCGAGCGCGTCGTGGTATAGAACTCGCGCAGCGCCGCGTCGCGGGATTGCCCGAGAAAGGCGAACGGCGCCATCAGCGCGCCGGTCGACACGCCGGTGACCACCTTGAAGGTCGGGCGCTTGCCGGTGCTCGACCAGCCATTCAGAAAGCCGGCTCCGAACGCGCCATTGGCGCCGCCGCCCGACAGCGCAAGGTGCGGATGGAGCACGTTGCCGTCGGCCATCGCTGGGAAGTCGCTGGCCGATTCCTGGGCAAAGGATTTCACCATGTCGCTTTCCATCACCGGGCTGCGCAGTCCGGCGGCTGCGCGCACGTCCGGCATGCCCGGGATCGCGGCGCTGGACATCAACTCGGTGGGCACGCCGTTGCGCGGCAGCGAGCCGCAGCCGACGAGCGCCAGCGCCACTGCCAGCGGCGCGCAGCGCAGCAGCCGGGCGAGCGGTGAAAAGGGTGTCAACGGCATCCACTGTGTCATCGGGGTTCCCGCACCGCTTGCGGCAGCGGATCAGGCTTGCTGAGGCTTCCGCCTGCCCCGACGGCGGCGGCCTGCGGGGACTGCAGAAAGCGGTTGCAACGGTGGTTGATCGGGGGTCGGGGGCTTCTCCAGTCAGGCCGGCCGGCTGAAGAACGGTGCGGTCTCGAACACCGCCTTCGCGAAGCCCTGGCCATGCTTCTTCAGGTTGCGTTTGAGCACGAAATCGTAGAGCAGGACATTGATGTCGCGCAGCCGGCGCAGGGTATCGACGGCAGCCGCATCGAGCAACTGCCAATCGACCAGCGCCCGCAGCGAAATCAGCGGCACGACCCCGGGCAGGGGATAGTCCGATCCGTTCAACAGGCGCTCGTGCCAGTCGCGATGCTCGAGCAACGAGGCGACGACGCTCATCCGGTTGCCCTGCGTGATCGCCGAGATATCGCCGAACAGGTTGCTGCGGTAGCGCGCATCGTCCATCAGTTGCGCGAACAGTTCGAAGTTGCTGAGTTTGGCCGAGCGCAGATCGTCGATGTGGCCGCTGCCGAGCGACGCACAGTGCGCGACCACCACCTGCACGCCTGCGTCGAGCGGTCGCCGCAGGCGCAGCGGGTTGCCGAGATGCTCGCCGAAGCCATGTACCGCGCGCTCGTCGCCGGCATGCGTGATGAGCGGCATGCGCAAGGCGGCGAGCCTGGCGTAGAAGTGGTCGCAACGTGCGTCAGCCGGGTCGATGTTCTGTGCCGAGGGGAGCCACTTGATGGCCCGCGCGCCGCGCGCCGCCGCCGTGTCGAGCCGGTCGAGGGCGCGCGGGTCGTACGGATGAATCGATGCCGCCCAAAGGAAATGCTCGGGATGGCTGAAGGCCAGACCGGCCACATAGTCGTCCGGGACATGAAAGGTCGAGCGATCGACCATCGGCGCGCCCGTCTCGTCGCGCGCCCAGTCGAAAGCGAAGAGCAGAGCATGAAAACCGGGGGCCATGCTCCGGCACTGCGCCAGCAGGCGCTCGACGAAACTTGTGTCGACCTTGCCCGGCCGCTCGTCCACGCAAGAGGCATTGAGATAGAACTCGCGCTGCACGTAGCCGCGCGGATTCCAGATCTGCTCCATGCGCGGATTGAACCAGAGGCCGCTGCCGGAATCGCCATTGCCGAAGACATGGCAATGGGTGTCGCAGACCTTGCCGGCGTCGAGCCCGTGCCACGCGGCCCTGAGCAGCGGATGCTCACGCAGGTCGGCCGGCAGTTCGGCCAGGCAGGCATTGAACACGCCGTCGCGCAACGACAGATCACAGCCCGCGAGCAGCCCGCAGGCGGCGCCGGCGCCGCCGAGCAGAAAGCGCCGGCGCTCGCTGCGGAACGCGCTCATGCCTGTCGTGTCGTGCAGCGCGAAGGAATGCCTCAGTTGGGACCCTGCCTGAGCAGTTCGATACCGTTCGCCGTGACGCGCACACGGTCGCCGATGCGCAGGGCTGGCGCGGTCGTCTGCTGGATCGTGGCCAGCGAGCCGTCGTCGTAGCGCACACCGATGCGCCAGACGAGCGTCTGGCGCTGCGCGGCCTGGTTGCCGATGAAGGCGCCACCACCCGCACCGATGATGGTCGCCGCGGTCCGGCCGCTGCCACCGCCGACCTGGTTGCCGAGGATGCCGCCAACCAGCGCACCGCCAAGGGCACCGGCGGCGGCGTTGCCGCTCTGCACCGTGTCCTGAACGATCGATTCGACCGTACCGTCACGCCACGCGGGCCCGGAGACCTGGAACGCCGGCGTGGTTTCGCAGCCGGTCAGCAGCAGCGCGAAGGCGGTACTCAATACGGCGGCAAAACGCTGCCATGGCGAAAGCTGGGTCATTTTCATTCTCTCCAGTGCGGATGGATGGACTCTTCAGTTGGGAATCGAATTCAGCAGGAACATCGCCGCCAGCAAGCCGGTCGGCCGCCCCAGCTTGCCCAACCACCGGGCAAAGATCTGTTCGATGTCGCCGCCCATGTAGACCTGCGTCAGTGCCTTGTTGACCTCGAGACGGAAAGCCGAGTCATTGCGTGGCAGGGCCATCGCGTAGGGTTCCATTGAAAGGTCTTCCGCCAGCAACGCCAGCTTGGCGGGTTCCTTGGCCTGCACCGCCAAGCCGACGAGCTTGATCTTGTCGCCGGCGTAGGCCTCCACGTCGCCCGCCTCAAGCATCGCCAAGCCGCTCGTGGCATCCGCGACGGTCACCACCGTGGCGCTGATCTGCAACAGGCGCAGCATGTCGTTGAGCCGGCTCTCGGTGGTCGTTCCCTTGAGCACCGCGATCCGCTTCCCTGCCAGGTCGGTGAACTGGTTGATCGGTGATCCGTCCTTGACGAGAAACCCGCCGCCATCGATGAAGATGAGATTGGAGAAGTCGACCTTTGCCAGGCGCGACTGCGTCTGCGTCGTGTTGGCGCACTCCAGATCGGCGCGCCCGCTGGCGACCATCTGCAGCCGTTCGCTGACGGAACCGGCGATCCAGTGCACCTTCAGGTTCGCGTCGCCAACCGCACGCGCAATCTGCGCAATGACGCGCCTGCACAGATCGATCGAATACCCGGCTGGTTCCTTGTCGGCGCCGACGAACGAGAATGGCAGCGAATCGGGGGAATAGGCGACGTTGATGAGCTTGGCCGACTTGATCCGGGCCAGCGTTGCGGAGCCGGTCTGCGCCGTGGCGCTGCTGCCGATCAGCGCCGTGCTGACGATGAGTGCCGCGAGAAGAGTCTTGATCATGGAGTCCTCGATTTCAGGTCGGAGTGGGAGAAGGAAACGGCGTCGTCGGTTCCCCGTGCCGGATCATTCGCTGCGTAGTCTACTACAGCCTCTCGCCGGTACATGCGCCGAGGTTCCGGCACCGCCGAGGGGGGCTGGCGACAACCGGGGCCGAGCATCCGGGCTGGCACGTCCTTGACGCGAGATCGTCGTCCCGAATAGACTGGTCCGGCGACACTCCAAGCGGCGATCCCATCGGTTGCTGCCGGGCGCGTCGGATTTCCCGTTCCGCTACCCTTACCGTCATCGAAGGAGCTGTCATGAAGAATCTGATCGTCGCCTCAGCCTTGTCGCTTGCCCTGATCGGTGGGCTCGTTCATGCCCAGACGCCACCCGCTGCCGCAGCCGCAACCGGTGCCAAGGCCGGTAGCAGCGACCCGATCGTAGTGATGCGCAACGAGCAGCGTGCGGCACGGAATGCGTTCAATGCAGCCGCCAAACCCATCCGTGCGGAACGTGCCGCGACCGTTCAGGCTGCCGTAGACAAGGCCGTGGCCGATGCCAAGGCGAGCGGCAAGGACCCGGTGGTCGCCGGGCGCGTTGCCAGGCGGCAGGCCACGGAGGCGACCAAGCCCGACTTCGACGCCAAGATGAAGCCCATCATCGAAGCCCGCAATGAAGCCATGGCTGCCGCCAAGGCCAAGCGCGATGCGGCCATGGCCAAACGCTGATCCGGCGGCCTCTGCCGGCGGTGCTCGACGAGAAGCGCCGCAACGCTTGGGCGTTGCGGCGGTTTCGTCCAGCCTCTGCGGCCTGCTTGGTCAGCGCGATATGGCGTAGCCGACGCGCACGCTCCACGGCTCGCGCTGGTTGTAGTTGAGCAGGCTCTCGCCGTAGCCGGTGAAATACTGCGCCATCAGGTAACCGGACAGGCCGGGCAAGAACTTGTTGAGCGGATAGGTGAATTGCAGGTCGGAGCTGAACGCACTCGACTTCGTTCCCTTGCGCAGGACCCACGCCGTCTGCCAATCGTCGTTCTTGCCGTAGGTGAAGCGGAAGTCGCCGTAGCCCCGATACTTCTGGATATCCGGGTTCTCGCTCTTTTCGATGTAGGCATAGAGCTTGGGCGAGAACGTCCAGTAGAAATCGCTCGTGTCGCCGAAAGTGAAGTACGGTCGCACGAACAGGGTGTCGATGCTGCGTGACTCACTACCGTCCTTGCCGTTGGATTCGTGCTCGTAACCTGCGGCGATGCCGACCGCGTTGCCGCCGACGCGCCAGTCGGTGTTCGGGACGTAGTAGAAGAAGCTGGGCATGTAGTTGGTGTCGAGGAAGGGCTTCGAATCCGCAGTCAGATCCCAGAACGCCGCCTGTGTGTAGGCGAAGTACAGGTTGTCGAGGAAGCGGCGCGAGTTCTTGTCGGCGGGTTCGTAGAGGCGTAGCTTGAAGCTCAACTGAATCTGCGCGTTGGCATCGACGCCGGCGCCGGCAACGAAGAACATGGGCTCGTAAAAGCTCAGGCGGCCTTCATCCTGCCGGTTGGGGTCGTTGTCGGAGCGCACGGTCAGGACCGTGGCCGGTGCGCGGTCGGGCGTCGCTGCCGCGTCGGCCTGTGCCGGGCGTTCACCGCTGCCGGCTGGCGGCAGCATCGGTTCGGCCACTGCGGCTTCCCGCGGCGTCGAGAGCTGCACCAGCATTGCCGGAGCGTCCATGTCGACAGCGTCCACGCGAACCCGGCCGCGCAGATTCGGTGGCACCTCGCCGACGTAGTCGATGCGCCTGAATTCGCCCTGGCGCAGATTGATCTGGTCGGGCACCGGCGTCTCGCGGCGCAATTCCACACGGGCCACGGCGCCAAGATCAGGCGTCAGGTTGACGCGCAGCACCTCGGGCAGGGCATAGGAACGCGATTCGGCCTCGCCGGTCACCATCAGCGAGAGCCGGAACGGCACGGCGGGATCGATGGTGCGGCCCGGCGGAACAAGGTTGATGTCGGCCCGGGCGATCGTCGGCGCGAGAGCCGCAGTCAGGCTGAGCATTGCGGAAGCCGTCACGATGGGGAGGGTGCGCCGCGGCGCGCTACGCAGATTGTGGCTCAATGCTATTCCTTTGAATACGTGTTGGTTTGCGGTTTGCCTCGGCCTGTGCGCTGGCCGCGGGGCAGACATGCGGACGGTGCTGGGACGCTACTGTGTGCGCGCGCTCGTCAGGCTCTGCGCCGTCGGCGCCATCGCGGCCGCGAGGTCCACCCAGCCGCCGCCCATCGCCTGATACACATTGACCAGTTGCGCATAGCGATCGGCAAGCAAGCGCACCCCTGCCAGCTCGGCTGCGAAGAGCTCGTTCTCCGCGACCAGCACATCGAGATAAGCCGCCACGCCCTTGTCGAAGCGCAGCTTCGACAGGCGGGCGAACTCGCGCAAGGCGTTTACCCGCTTGTTCTGCATCGCGACTTCCTCGATCTTCTTCTGCGACCCGGTCAGCGCATCGTTGGTCTCGCGAAACGCTCCGAGGACGGTCTGTCGATAGGCGAGCAGCGCCTGCTGGTACTGTGCCTCGGCCGAACCGACCTGGCCGGAGATGCCGCCGGCGGTGAAGATCGGCCCGCTGACGCCGGCAGCAATCAGGCCGGCGCTTGCCGGGCCGGTAAAGAGACTGCTGAACGCGGTGCTGACGCTGCCGAGCAGCCCGGTGATCGAGACGCTCGGGTAGTACAGCGCACGCGTGGCGCCGATGTTGGCATTCGCCGCCACCAGGTTCTGCTCGGCCTGCAGGATGTCTGGCCGGCGCTGCAGCAGTGTCGACGGCAGATCGGCCGGGATCAGCGGCGCGACGAGCTGGTCGATGGCCTTGCCGCGCGCAATCGGTCCCGGGTTGCGGCCGAGCAGCGTCGAGATGAGGTTCTCCTGTGCCGCGATCGCCTGCTCGAACGCCGGAATCGCGGCCAGCGCCTGCTGGTACTGCGAATCGATCTGCATCACGTCCGTCCTGGCGACGATGCCGGCCTTGAAGCGCAGCTCGAACAGCCGGGCGGTGGCACCGAAGTTCCTCGCCGTTGCCTGCGCGATTTCCAGCTGGCGGTCGAGTGCGCGCAGCGCGATGTAGCTGGTGGCGACGCCGCTCACCAGTGACAGCACGACGCCGCGCTGCGCCTGTTCGCTGGCATAGACCTGCGCCTGCGCGGCCTCGCTGAGGCGGCGCACGCGCCCGAACAGGTCGACCTGCCAGGAGGCTCCGAACGATGCCTGGTAGAGCGAAAAATACGGGTCGGCGCCGGGCGGCAGTGGCGGTTGGCCAACCCGACTGGCGCGCGTCCGGCTGGCTTCGGCGCCATAGCCGACCTGCGGGTACAACTGCGAGCGGGTGGCGGTCAGCGCGCCGATGAACTGATCGACTCGCGCCGCTGCGATGCGCACGTCGAGGTTCTCGCGCAGCGCGCCGTCGACCAGATCGTTCAGCGCCGGGTCGCCGAACTGCTCCCACCATCTGGTGTTGGCGACGTCGGCCGCCATCGGATACTCGATGCGCCATGCGGTGGGCGACTCCACCGTCGGGCGCACGTAGTCGGGCCCGACCATGCAGCCGGCAAGGCCGCCGGCCAGCAGTGCCACGAATACGTTGATCCTCATGTCGCTTGCCCTCCTGTGATGCGCAGCCGAGTCCGGTGGCGACCGCTGGTCGACCGCCGTGCACGGCGAGATGCCCCGACCCGCATTGTAGCAATACTCATCCGCGCCAACCTGCGCCCGGGGTTCCCTGGGCCGGGCCGCGCGGCAGTCATGTCGCCCGCCCGACGAGCAGCAGGGCGCCGAACAGCGCTGCCAGCGTCAGCAAGCCGATGCTGGCGAACGACCAGCGTCGCACGAGCCGGTCGGCCTGCTCGCAGGCGACGCCCAGCGCCAGCGCCGCCAGGCGCAGCCGGCCAGCGGGTGCGGCCGCAGCAGGCCCCGGCGCCGCGAGCAACGGCGCGCGCGACAGTCCCAGCGCCAGCAGCGCGCCGCCAACCAGCACCAGCAGCGTCGTCAGCAGTTCCTTCGGCGCCAGCGGATTCGCAACGAGATGGCCGGGCAGCGGCCCGAGTGCGGCGAGGGCGAGTGCCAGCGAGCACACGGCGAGCAGCAGTGTGGCGAACTCGGCAAGGCGCGAAACGCGCTTCACCCGGATCGGTGCAGCGGAGCGATGGCGCAGGGCACTGACCAGCACCAGCACCACATAGCCGGCGGTGAATGCGGCGCCGCCTTGCAGCACGATCGTCCACCACCACTGCCCCGAGCCGTCGGCGGCGTCGAGCAGGAGCTTCTTCGCCAGATAGGCGCCACTCGGGACGACTCCCATCAGCGCAATGCCGGCGAGCACGAAGGCCAGCACGGTGACCGGCAGCGCACGGGCGATGCCGGCCAGGTCGGCGATGCGGTCGTGGCCGAGCGCCGCATAGACGAGACCGGCGGCCATGAACATGGCGGCCTTGGCAGTGGCATGCGACACCGCCTGCAGCAGTCCGCCGGTCGATGCCGCGCCGTGTACCAGCGCGTTGCCGGTGGTGTCGAAGGCGAGCGGGAACATCAGGAACAGGTAGCCGATCTGCGCCACCGTCGAATAGGCGACCAGCAACTTCAGGCGCTCCTGGCGCAGCGCGACGACGCTGCCGACGACGATGGCCATCGCGCCGAGGCCCGCCAACAGTTGCGCCGAGGCCCAGGTCACCACCCCCGGCATCACGTCGAGCCAGAGCCGCAGGAGGAGGAACCACGAGCCCTTGATCACCAGCGCCGAGAGCACCGCGCTGGCTGCCGCCGGGGCGCCGCCATGCGCCGGCGGCAGCCAGATGTGCAGCGGGAAGAGCGCGGTCTTCGCCAGCAGGCCGGCGGTCATCAACGCCAGAGCCGTGCGGGCAATCGCTCCGGGTTGCACCGCGCGGGCCAGCAGCGGGATGTCCAGCGTGCCGTAGCCGCCGTACAGCAGTACCGCGCCGAGCAGGTAGAGCACCGAGCCGCACAGTGCAAACAGCATGTAGCGCAGCGCGGCGCGCAGGGTCTCGCCGCTGCCGGCCAGGCACACCAGCGGCACGCCGGCGAAGGTCAACAGCTCCAGCGCGACATAGAGGGTGAACAGGTCGCCACTGACGAAAACCAGGTTGAGCGCGCCCCACACCGCCATCAGCAGCAGCCAGTAGCTGAACGCGGCGCGCGATTCCCTGACCTCCGGCGGCGTGGCGAAGTCGGCGCGCGCGTACATGCCGATGCCGCAGACCACCCCGGCCACCGCCAGCAGCATGGCCACTGCCAGCCCGTCGGCGCGCAGCGCGATGCCCAGCGGCGGTGCCCAGCCGCCGAGCAGGTAGACCAGCGTCTGGCCTTCGCGCAGCCAGGCGACCGTGATGCCCAGCGCCAGCGCCAGCCCCAAGGGCATGCAGGCAAAGGCCACGCGCTGCACCTGGCGCCCGCCCAGCAGCACACCGAGCAGCATGCCGACGAAGGGCAGGAGCACTGCCGCCGCCAGCAGCGCGCCTGCGTGGGTGCCCGTCGAGAGTGCCACCGCCGGTGCGTCCGTTCACTCGCCGGACGGTGGCTCGTTCGCCAGCGACGCGGTAGCGGTGGATTCGATCAGCCGCAGCAGCACGGCCACGGTCACGGCGGTGGCGGCGAAGGCGACGACGATGGCGGTGATCAGCAGCGCCTGCGGTACCGGGTCGGCGGCCATGCCGGCCGCGGCACCGCGCTTGGCCAGCGCGCCGAAGAGGACGAACACGCCCGACCCCATGATGTTGAAGGCGACCAGCTTGCGCAGGGGGTGTGGCTGCACGATCAGGCCGTACAGGCCGATGCCCACCAGCGCGCAGGCGCACAGCGCGAACAGCGTCGCGACGTTCATCGCCCGCCATCCCCGGCTGGCAGGTTTCCGCTGTTGCGCGCCGGTGCGCCGTTCAACAGCAAGGCCAGCACCAGCACCAGGGTTGGCAGCAGTGCCAGCTCGATGACCACGATCATCGGCTTGGCCCAGCCGTCCGCATAGCCAAGGAAGGCTCCTGCCTGCCACGCCCCGAGCATCCCGACGGCGACGAACGCCAGGGGTCCGACGACGATGCCGGTGCGCAGCCAGCGGCCCTCGATGCGCGGTGCATCGCCCAGGCCGGCCATCTGCACCAGCAGCCACATCGCCGCCAGGATGGTGGCGCTCTGGAACTTGCCACCCGGGTGGTCGGCACCGGCCCAGAACAGGTAGAGGCCGACGACGATGCCGAGCGGCGGCAGCACGCGCGCCAGATAGCTGAGGACGCCGTCGGGGTCGGCGGCGTAGCGCGGTCCCGGGCGGCCGCCCCAGAAGCGGTCCGGCGCCAGCGACCATACGGCGAGCAAGGCGATGACCAGCACGATCGCCTCGAGCAGCGTGTCCAGCGCACGGAAGGCGAGCAGCACGCCGGTGATCGGGTTGCCGACGCCGGTGGCCGGCAGGTTGTCGGCCGCCTGTGGCGCCAACGTCGGCGCGGGCTCGGGCAAGGCCAGCACGCACAGCGCCAGTACCATGGTGACGCCGAGCGACAGCAACGCAGCGAATGCGCGCGTACCGGCGCCGCTGCGCTCGGCCGCGGCCGCCACCTCGGTGCCGCGCAGCCGCCCCACCGCGCCGAGCAGCAGCGCACCGGTCAGGCCGCCGCCAATGGCCGCCTCGGTCAGCGCGACGTCGATGCCGGCCAGACGCACCCACACCAGCGACAGCAGCAAACCATAGACGACGAAACCGGCCACTGCCACGAAGGCATCGCGCGCGACCACGGTCCACAGCGCCAGCCAGAGCAGCAGCAAGGCAACGACCAGGCTGAGCAGCGTAGTCATTCGCCTACCCCGCGCGCTGCGCGATGAGCGCCCGGCAACGGTCCGGCGCGCTCATTCGCCGCATTCCCGGCGCCGCGCCGAGTGCGCGATGAGCTGCGACACCGCCGCGCTCGACAGCATCAGCAGCAGCCACACGAGCAGCAGCTTCAGCGCCGCGAGCAAGCCATCCATCTGCGGCAGCAGACCGGTGACCAGCAGCGCGACGCCGAGGTTGTCGGCCTTGGTCAGCGCATGCAGCCGGGTGTAGGCGTCGGGAAAGCGCAACAGCCCGACCGTGCCGGCGAGAAAGAACACCAGGCCGGCGACGATGGCGACGATGCTGAAGACGTCGAGCACGACGCTCACCGGCTGCCCTCGGTGGCGTCGTCGTCGGCGACCTTCTCGTCCTGGCGCAGCGCGAACTTGACGAAGGCGATCGACGCGAAGGCCGAGAGCAGCGCCAGCGTCAGCGCCACGTCGAACATCGCCCGCTCGCCGGAGGCCGCGCCGAACAGCAGCAGCGCGCCGATGGCGCCGCTGCCCAACAGCTGCGCGGCCATCATGCGCTCGGCGCGGCCTGGTCCGCGCGCCACGCGCACCAGGCCGACGGCGACCATGAGCACGACGAAGGCCGCCGCCGAGAGCAGAAACTCAGCCATCTCGCAACTCCGGCTGCAGCGCCCTGGCGTAGGCACGCTCCTCGGCGGCCAGTTGCTCGACCACTGCTTGCCCCGTGTCGAGGCAATGGAACTCGATCATGTCCGCTTGGCCGCCGCTCGCCACCGTGCCCGGCATCAGGCTGGCGATCAGCTCGAAGGCGCTGCGCCCCGCGCCGCGTGGCAGCCCGACGGGATAGTCGACGAAGCCCGGCTGCAAGCGCGGCTGCGCGGCGAAGGCGCGGCGCGCGACATCGGTGCCCGCCAGCAGCGACTGCAACAGGAAGCGCGGCAGCAAGAGCAGCAGTTGGCCGAGGCGGACGCGGTCGGCGGCCGGCGGCAGCAGCCGGGCGCTGGCCCAGGTCGCCGCAGCGCTGGCGAGCAGGCCGAACAGCAGGTTCGCCGGCCTGGCGCTCTGGTCGACGACGATCCACAGCGCAAAATACAACAGCGCGCGCACCGCCAGGGCACGGTTCCGGTTGCCGGCGGGTACTGCGTTCACCGCCCGTCCCTCGCTGCCGCGTCCGCCGCGATGCGCGCAGCAATGGCCCGGCGAACCGGCGCCGCCGCCCGCCGCGGCTTCATGACGACTGCTCCACGGCCTCGGTCGGCGGCGTCGTCTCGTTGCCGAACACCGTCATGTACAGCGTCGGCAGGAAGACCAGTGTCAGCAGCGTCGCCACGAGCAGGCCGCCCATGATGGCAAAGGCCATCGGCCCCCAGAACACGGTGGGCGCGATCGGCAGCAGACCAAGCACGGTGGACATTGCGGCCAGCATCATCGGCCGGAAGCGATTCGTCGCGCAACTCAGCACTGCATCGCGCACGCCGCGGCCGGCGGCTCGCTCCTCCTCGATGCTGACGATCAGGATCACAGCATTCTTGGCGATCATGCCGATCAGCGCCAGGATGCCGAGAATCGCCACGAAGCCCAGTGGCCGGTTGAAGAGCAGCAGCGATGTCACCACGCCGATCAGCCCCAGCGGCATGATCGCCACCACCATCGCAAGGCGGCGGAAGCTGACCAGCATGACCATCATCGCCAACAGCATCAGGACGATCATCAGCGGCACCACCGCGAACACCGAGGCCTGCGAGACCTGGCTTTCCTCGAACAGGCCGCCGGTCTCCACCGTGTAGGGCTTGGGCAGCCTGCCGGCGAACTCGGCGATCTTCGGCGCCAGCGCGCTCACCACGTCGTCGGGCAGCACGCCTGGCTTGACGTCGGCGCGCACCGTCAGCGTCGGCACCCGGTTGCGGCGCCAAACCAGCGGGAACTCCTGCTCCTCGACGAAGGTCGCGAACTGCTTGAGCGGCACCATGCGACCGCTCGGCGTGGGCACCTGCAGCGAGGCGAGCGTCTGGAACGAAGCACGCTCGCCGTCGGCGGCGCGGACCACGGTGTTGACCAGGTAGATGTCGTCGCGCACCTGCGTCACCGGCGTGCCGGAGATGGCGGCGTTGAGCACGCCGGCGATCGCGGCGGAACTCACGCCCAGTTGCCGCGCCTGGTCCTGGTTGATCTTGACGCGCAGCTGCCGCGCCGGCTCCATCCAGTCGAAGTGCACGTGCCGCGTGCGCGTGTCGCTGCCGACCACGTTGGCCAGTTCCAGCGCCAGGCGCCGCACCTCGTCCTTGTCCGGGCCGGAGACGCGGTACTGCAGCGGCCAGCCCACCGGCGGGCCCAGCTCCAGTGGCGAGACGCGCGAGACGACGTCGGGGAATTGCTCGGCCAGTACCTTCTCGAGCTTGGCCTGCAGCCGCTCGCGCGCCTGGAGGTCCTTGGCGACGATGACGAACTGGCCGAAGAAGGGGTTGGCCAGCTGCACGTCCAGCGTCAGGATGAAGCGGATCGCACCGCGACCGACGTAGCTGCTGAAGTGGTCGACGTCAGGGTCGGTCTTCAGGACTTCTTCCAGCCGCTTGACCTCCTGCTCCGTCGCGAAGATCGATGCGTTCTGGCGCAGCGTCAGATTCACCGTCAGCTCGGGCCGGTCGCTGGACGGGAAGAACTGCCGCGACACGTGGCTCGACAGGACCAGCGCAGCAACGAAGGCGGCCAGCGTGACGCCGATGGTCAGCCACTTCATGCGGATCGCGCCCTGCACGAAGCCGCTGTAGACCTGCAGCAGCTTGCCCGGTTTGGGCTCGGTCGCCTGTTTTTGCGGCGGCTTGAGGAGCGCCTTGCCGATCAGTGGCGCGAAGATCACCGCCACCAGCCAGCTGACGATCAGCGAGATGGCGACCACCGAGAAGATCGAGAAGGTGTACTCGCCGGCCGAGCTCCTGGCGAAGCCGATCGGCACGAAACTCGCGATCGTGACCAGCGTGCCGATCAGCATCGGTGCAGCGAGCGTGCGATAGGCAAAGGTCGCTGCCTGGTCCGGGCTGTCGCCGGCGCCCAGCCGGCGCAGCATCGCATCCACCGTGGTCATCGCATCGTCGACCAGCATCCCGAGCGCGATGATCAGCGCGCCCAGCGAGATGCGGTGCAGGTCGATGTGGGCCACGTCCATGACCGCGAAGACGATGGCCATCGTCAGCGGGATCGCCAGCGCCACCACGGTGCCCGGGCGCACACCCAGGCTGACGAAGCTGCACGCTAGGATGATGACGATCGCCTGCCACAGCGAGGTCATGAAGTCGCTGATCGCGTGGTCGACGGTGACCGCCTGGTCGGCGACCAGCGTCGTCTCGATGCCGACCGGCAGGTTGGCGACGACCTCGGCAATCACCTGACGCAGGTTGTCGCCGAGGGCGAGGATGTCGCCGGCGTCGCGCATGGCGATCGCCAGGCCGATGGCGGGCTTGCCGTTGACGCGGAACATCGGCTGCGGCGGATCGGTGAAGCCGCGTCGCACGTTGGCGATGTCGCCGAGGCGGAAGATGCGGTCGCCGGCGACGATGTTCACCGCCTCGATGTCGCGTTCGGAGTCGAAAGCGCCGGAAACGCGCAGGAACACCCGTTCCTGCTCACCCTGCATCGTTCCGGCCGGACGCACCAGGTTCTGCGCCTGCAGCGTGGCGATGATCTGGCTCAGGTTCAGGCGCAGGCCGGCGAGTCGCTCGGTGGAAAACTCGATGTAGATCTGCTCGTCCTGCGCGCCGAGGACCTCGATCTTCGACACGTCGGGCACCTGCAGCAGCCGCGAGCGCGCCGCCTCGACATGGTCGCGCAGTTCGCGGAAGCTGAAGCCGTCGGCGGTGAAGGCGTAGATGATGCCGAAGGTGTCGCCGAAGTCGTCGTTGAGGAAGGGGCCGAGCACGCCCTGCGGCAGCGTGTGGCCCATGTCGCCGACGTTCTTGCGCACCTGGTACCAGATGTCGGGCACCTTGGCAGGCGGCGTCGACGTCTTCAGGTCGACGAAGATCGTGGTCTGACCGGCGACGGTGTAGCTGCGGAGGCGATCGAGGTAGTCGGTCTCTTGCAGCGTGCGCTCGAGCCGCTCGGTCACCTGCTTCATGGTCTCTTCCGCGGTGGCGCCGGGCCAGACGGCAGCGACGACCATGGTGCGGACTGTGAAGGCCGGATCCTCGCCACGTCCCAGCTTGAAGAAGGACATGACGCCGGCCACCACCGCCAGGATCATCAGGAAGACGACGAGCGAGCGCTTATTCAGCGCCCATTCCGACAGGTTCGGTCCGATCACGGGCGGGCCTCCGGCACGCGTACCTTCTGGCCCGGGCGCAGTGCCTGCACGCCGGCGGTGACGACGACGTCGCCCGGGTTCAGCCCCGCCGCCACCTGCACGGTGTTGGCGTCGCCCCCGCCGAGCTGGACGTTGCGCAACGATACGGTGCTTGACGCCTTGTCGACCACCCAGACCGCGACCTTGCCATCGGCACGCACCAGCGCCGATGCCGGCACCTCGATGGCCAGCGCCTCGGGCAGCTGCATCTTGCCGGTAACGGTGCTGCCCAGGCGCATGGCCGGTGGTGGGTCGATCAGGCGTACACGCACGGCGAAGGTGCCGGTCACCGGATCCGCGCGCGGCGCGACTTCCCGTACCCGGCCGGCAGCCGTCACCCGCGGGTCGTCGGCCAGCGCCACGGTGATCTCCGGATTCTTCGGTGCGATGTCCTTGATCCGGCCCGGCACGTCGAACACGGCGTCGCGCGCGCCCTCGCGCGCCACCTGCACGATCATCCGTCCGGCCGAAACGACTTCGCCGGGCTCCGGTCCGCGCGCCGTCACGACGCCGGCCACGTTGGCCATCAGGCGGGTATAACTCAAACGGTTCTCCGCCAGGCTGACCTGTGACTGTACCGCCTCGACCTGCGACTCGGTGGTCTTCAGGACGGCCACGGCCTGGTCGAACGAGGCGCGCGAGACGGCGTCCTCGGCGACCAGCTCGCGCATGCGCGCATGATTGCTGCGCGCCTCGACCAACTGAGCCCTTGCTGCCGCCAACTGCGCACGCGCCGCCTGCAGGCTGCTTTCCTCGTTCTGCGGATCGAGTCGCGCAATGAGTTGGCCGGGCTTGACGCTGTCGCCGATGTCCACCGTCCGCTCGACCAGCCTGCCGTCGATGCGGAAGGACTCGTTGATCTCGGTCTGCGCCTGCACGACGCCGGTCAGCGAGGCCATCCCGCTTGCGGCACGGCTCTCGATGGTGATTGCACGCACCGGGCGAATCTCCGGCTGCAAGGCTTCGTCAGCGCGCTGACAGCCCGCCAGCAGCGCCAGTGCAGCGAGCGGCAGCAAGACTTTCATTCCGGACAGCGGAGGAGTTCTTCGGATGGCGGGGTTCACGAACACGGAGCGGCTCCTTGTCAAAGTCCTGCGGGCCTGGCGGGCAAGCCCGCGACGCGGGATGGCAAATTCGGCCCTACCAACCGGGCGCGCTCGCGAGCGTGCCCGCGGCGATGGCGCGCTCGAGCTGCGCGTGGTCGCGCTCGTTCTGGTCGGCGTACAGGCGGGCGAAACGGCAAAGGGCGGTGGCAAACTGGTCGCCCTTGCCCAGGTACGAGCTGATCGCCACGGCGTCCCCCGAGCGGGCGTGCGCCCGCGCCAGCGTCTCGCCGCAGGCGGCGGCAAACTCGACCAGACAGGGAGCGAGCAACTTGATGTCGAGGATGATCTTCATGTCGCGGAACTGCCGCACATAGTAATCCCTGCCCTGGAAAGAGCCCCAACCGACGAAGATGCCGGTTGCCGTCTGCAGAGCGCGCTTGCCGGCGATCACCCGGGCCCCGTGATGGTCGTGCCGGCTGCGGCCGAGGCGGGACTCGTACACCGACGGACCCGCCTGCTTGATCTGCAGGAACAGCGGGTCGCTGCCGCTGCGGCCCTCGAAGAGGGCCAGATAGACGCGCATGCCGACGCTGCCCACCCCCACCACCTGGCGGACCACGTCAACGAGGGTGAAGCGGTCGAACAGGACGCGCCGATCCTCCTGCAGCGTCATCCGGTACCCGGCGAGGAGCTGGTCGGTCAGCGCGTCCTGCTCCTCGTCATCGATGGCGACGCGGAAGGGTGGATCCTCGTCGATCCGCGGCCGGCCGTCGACCATCGAGGTGAGCTTGGCGAAAGCGCCGAGGTGAGTGCGGCTCCTGGATTCCTTCTTGATGTGCACCTCGATCGGCCCGCGGTCGTCCGCCGTGAAGTAGCTGATCAGGCTGTCGACATGCGTTCCATCGTACCAGAGGCTGAGTTCGCCCATCTTGGCGCAGCGCGCCATGCGCTCCCGATACGCCTCCACTGCCGTGACCACCGCCTCATCCGCCGTCGCCGCCTTGATCCCGTCCTCGCGGGCCGCCACCACCAGGCTCGCGGCGAGTCGCTGCACATCCCATTCGAAAGGCCCGGGCAAGGTCTCGTCGAAGTCGCGAAGGTCGAACAGGAGGTTCCTTTCAGGCGTTGCCCAGAGGCCGAAGTTGAGCACGTGAGCGTCGCCGCAGAGCTGCACGAGCAGCCCGCTGTGCGGCCTGGAGGCAAGATCGGCGGCCATCACCGCAGCTGCTCCGCGGTAGTAGTTCCACGGCGAGGCGACCATGCGGCCATGCCTGACGGGGAGCAACTCGGGGACCCGGATCGCGTTCTGGGCGATGATCGTGTCGAGGGCATCGTGCCCGCGTGCGGCCTCGTCCCAGCGCGCCAGAGCGCTCCGCGGCGCCCGCGTGCGTGCCGCCTTGCCGGCCGCCTTTCGCTCCGCGACGGTTTCCCGGATGTCGTGCACCGGCGCCGCTGCCGGCGAAGTCGTTCTGGTTTCGGTCCCCGTCATGGAGGCAGTCCTCGAAGCGCGTCCGGCGTACCGCCAGAAGGGTTGCAATGAACAGGATGACCCGATGGCCTCGCTGGCCCGCGGCAGCTGCGGCATGCGGTGCACGGCATCGTTTCAAATCCGGCGAAGGATGCATCCGGGGCAGGGGGTTGTCAACCGGCACGGTGCAGCGGACGGGCGACGGCGGATTGATTTCGTTGCCGCAGGAATGCGACACTCTGCGCCGGCGACTCGGCTGCAGCATCGCGGGTGAAACCTCGCTGCGCGGGAAGCGACAGTGCCTCGCCGCGGGTTGGCCAGCAGCACCTGGCTGCAGAAGCGCTGGCGTTGCCCACCGACGTGCCGATCAGGGAGCACGAGACGCATGCGATTCCCATTCCTTCCGTTCGCACTCTGCCGCTGGTCGACAGGCTGCCGCCAGACGTTTCGCCGGCCGCTGCGCCATGCCTGGTTTGCCCTTGGCACGCCGCTGCTGTGGCTCATGGTCGCGGTGGCAGCCGCTCGCGCGCAGGTGGTCACCGTCGGCGCCGACAGCCCTGCGGCGCAGGCCGACGTCCTGCTGCAGGCGCCGGCCCTCCGGTCGGCCGACATCCCTGCTCGCGCCGACGCCGACGAGCAGGATATCCTGGCCATCGTGCGCCGCGCGCAGGTGCCGGATGCCGCCCGGCGCTACGAAGAAGCTCTCGCGCGCCACACCGCAGCCATCCGGAAACTCGAGGAACGCTCCGGCAGGAGCGACCTGGCGGTGTTGTCGGTGCGCCGGCTGGAGAGCCTGCAGCGCCACTGGCTGCTCTACGAGCGATCCCTCGCCCAGACGCGTGCGGATCTGGCGCGCACGATCAACGCCCGCTCCGAGGACGTGTCCGAACTGGCGAGCCGCCGGGCGGTCTGGCAGGCCACCGAGCAGAGCGCGGGTCTGCCGCCCGCCCTGCGCGAACGCGTCGAGGAGATGGTTGCCCACATCGACGACGCGGAAAAGCTCGTTTCGCTGCCACTCGCCACCCTGCTCGCTCTCGGGCGAACCGGTGGCGCGCTGGCCACCCACGTGCAGCAGGGCGTCGTCGCGCTGTCTGGAATGGTCGAGGACCAGGACCGGCGGCTGGTGAGCATGGATACGCCGCCGCTGTGGCTGGCGCTGCGCGACGCCGGGTCGCGCGAGCCGGTGACCTCTGGTCTGACCCGTAGCCTCGATATCGAGCGTGCCTTCGCCAGCAGTTACGACGCTGCCAACCTGCGCTGGCTGCCGGCCCTCGCGGCCGGCGCCGTGCTGCTGCTGCCGGCGATGGTCTGGCTGCGGCATCGCGCCCGCGCGCTGGTGGCGAGCGGGCAGGCCACCGAGCCATCGATGCGCGCGCTCTCGCGACCGTGGGCGGCATGGTTGCTGCTCGTCCTGATCGGTGCCGTCGTCTACGACATCCAGGGGCCGATCTTTCGCCAGCAGGCGGTGATGCTGCTCGCCTGGATTCCGGTGCTGGCGCTCGTCCAGCGCCGCGTGCTGGCCAGCGTCGGCCCGTGGGCCTATTCCAGCGCGCTGTTCTATTGTCTCAACACCATGGCCTCGATGCTGCTCGGCGATCAGTTGCTGTACCGCAGCGTCCTCCTCGCCCTGAACCTGCTGATGTTGCTGACCCTGTCCTGGCGCATGCTGCGCGCGCGCCGCCGTGCTGCCGACGAGGACGGGCCGCTGCCCGTCTGGGCGCTGACTCTGCTTGGCTGCGTCGCCGGCGGCGTGCTGTTCGTATCGGCGGCGTCCAACGTCCTCGGCAACATCTCGTTGGCGACGATGCTCACCGGCGCGCTGCTTGACAGCAGCTATGCCGCGCTGGCGCTGTACGCCGGCAGCACGGTCCTGGTGGCCCTGTTCCAGGTAGCGATTCCCCGCGCGGCGCTGGCGCGCGTCGCCGGGCGCCATTCCGCTTCGCTGATCCCGCTTGCAGCCCGTCTCGGTCGTACACTGATGGTGCTGGCCTGGCTGATCTACGCGTTGCAGTCGTTTCGCCTCTACCGCCCGCTGTCGAGTGCGCTGCTGACGCTGCTCACGCACGAATTCCAGCTGGGCCTGCTGTCGATCAGCCTGGGTAGCCTCGCGGCATTTTCGCTGGCGATCTGGGCCGCCTTCTGGCTGGCCAGGACGATCCGCCTGCTGCTCGCCGAAGATCTGCTGCCGGCCCTGTCCTTGCCGCGCGGGGTGGGTGACAGCATCTCGACGCTGAGCTACTACGGCATCCTCTTCATCGGCCTGCTGCTGGCTCTGGCCATGGCCGGCTTCCAGGTAGGGCAACTCGCCCTCATCTTCGGCGCCCTCGGTGTCGGTATCGGTTTCGGCCTGCAGGACGTGGTGAAGAACTTCGTCGCCGGGCTGATACTGATGTTCGAGCGACCGATCCGGCTGGGCGACGTGGTCGATGTCGCCGGGATGAGCGGCAAGGTGCGCGACATCGGCATGCGCGCGACGACCATCACCACCTTCGATGGCGCCGAGGTGGTGGTGCCGAACGGCATGCTGCTGGCCGACAAGCTGGTGAACTGGACGCTCAGCGGCAGCAACCGGCGCATCCACGTCGGGGTCAGCACGGGCTACGGCGTGCGCCCTGCACAGACCATCGAACTGCTGGTGCGCATCGCGCGTGCTGTCGAGGGGATCGCCTCGTCGCCCGCCCCGATCGCCGTCCTGACCGGCCTGACGCCGGGTGCGCTCGAGTACAGCGTACGCGCGTGGACCAAACCGGGTTCCGACTGGGTGGTGGTGCACAGCGACCTGTCCGTGGCGATTCGCGACGGTCTGGCGGAGGCCGGCGTCGAGGTGCCCCTGCCGCAACGCGAACTGCACCTGCGGAGCGCGCCCGGAGCACTCGTGCCGGCGGCGGCTGCGGATCGCTAGCGGCGGCAGAGGGCAGACATCCGGCGCGACACGGACGGGCGATGGACGATCGCCTCGTGCTTGCCATACAATGACTCCATGTGGCGCGATGACGACGTCCGTCCGGCTGGTTGGTCGCGCGACGCGCAAGCCGCACGCGCCTGCCCAAACCGGATGCTCGACCTCAACCTTCTGCTCAAGACACTCTGACCATGGGTCTGCTCGGCATCCTGCTCGGTCTCGGACTGCTCGTCTGGCTGGCTTTTCGCGGCTGGAGCGTGCTCGGGCTGGCGCCCATCGCCGCGCTGGTCGCGGCGGCTTTCGCCGGCGATCCGCTCCTCGCCAACTGGACCCAGACCTTCATGGGGGCGGCCGCGGGTTTCATCGCGCAGTTCTTTCCGCTGTTCCTGCTCGGCGCATTGTTTGGCAAGCTGATGGACGACAGTGGCTCGGTCACCGCCATTGCGCATTGCATGACCGAGCGGCTCGGGCCACACCGTGCCATCCTCGCCGTCGTCCTCGCTGGCGCATTGGTCACCTACGGCGGCGTCAGCGTGTTCGTCGCGATGTTCGTCCTCGCACCCATGGGCCAGGCCCTGTTCCGCGCCGCCCACGTGCCGAATCGGCTGCTGCCGGCGGCCGTGATGCTCGGCACCGCCACCTTCACGATGTCGGCCCTGCCGGGTACGCCGGCGATCCAGAATGCGATCCCGATGCCGTTCTTCGGCACCACGCCGTTCGCGGCGCCCGGCCTCGGCTTCATGGCGGCCGCCATCATGCTGGGCTTCGGCCTTTGGTGGCTGACGCGCGCCGAGTCGGCCGCGCGCCGCGCCGGCGAAGGCTTCGCCAGCGCGATCGGCTCGGCCTCGCAGGCCGCGCATGATCCAGTGGTGCGCGAGCGCGCCACGGCGTCGCACGAATTCGATCCCGCAGAGGTCGAGCACGGCGCGCGCAGTGCGCAATTGCCGGGCTTCGGCGTTGCCCTGTTGCCGCTCGTCGTCGTCATCACGGTCAACCTGACGATGTCGCTGCTGGTGCTGCCGCGCCTCGACACGAGCTACCTGGCGGAACTGCGCTGGGGCGAAACCTCGCTGGCGAGCGTCGGCGGCGTCTGGTCGGTGATCGTCGCGCTGGCGGCGGCGATCGTCGTGCTCTACCTGTGCAACCGCGGTCGTCTGCTGGCGCTGCGCGAGACCGTGGACGCCGGCCTGAATGCTTCGGCGCTGCCGGTGCTGAGTGTTGCCAGTCTGGTCGGCTTCGGCGCGGTGGTGGCGTCGCTGCCCGCCTTCGCGGCCGTGCGTGACTGGGTGCTGGGCATCGAGGGCGGCCCGCTGGTCGGTCTGGCGCTCGCCACCAACGTGCTCTCGGCACTCACCGGTTCGGCCTCGGGCGGCCTGACGATTGCCCTCGGCGCCCTCGGCGAAACCTACATGCAACTCGCTGCGACGCATGGCATCGACCCGGCACTGATGCACCGCGTGGCGGTGATCGGCGCCGCCACGCTCGACAGCCTGCCGCACAACGGCGCCGTCGTGACCTTGCTCGCCGTCTGCGGCGCCACGCACCGGCAAAGCTACCTCGACATCGTCATGGTCGCCATTGTCGGCGCCTTGCTGGCGCTCGCTGCGGTCATTGCCGTGGGCTCGACAGTCGGTTCGTTCTAGCCGTGGCCAGCCAGACACCGGTATTGGCGGACCGGCGAGCGGGTTGCTCGCGCGCCGGGCAGCGGGACGGATGGCCCGCGACCGGTGCCTCGCTTTCCCGGGAGGACGCCGTAGCGTCTTCCATTTTCTTGATGAACGTGAAAGACCCGACATGAACACGAAAAAAGTCGCCATCGCCTGTCAAGGTGGCGGTACGCACGCAGCATTCACCTGGGGCGTCCTGACGCAGATCCTGGCAACCAAGAAGGCGTGGGACGCCGAGGCGGGAGAGCAAGGAAAGTTCGACATCGTTGCCATCAGCGGCACCTCTGCCGGAGCGCTTTGCGCCCTGGCCACCTGGTACGGACTCGTCCCGAACGCCGCCGACGCCGACTGCGGCACGCTCGACAAGGCGATCGAGCGGCTGAATTTCCTCTGGAACAACTTCGCTGCGACGACGCCGGTGGAGATCGCCCACAACCAGATGGTCGGCACGCTGCTGCAGTGGAAGGCGCAGGGCATGCCGTTCCCGGGATCGAATCCCTACTCCGGGCATGGCGATATCGGCCTGTCGGCGCTGGCGATGATGGGTGCGCGCAGCGATTACCTGGGTTTTCCGGAACTGCTCGCCGCGCTCTGTCCGGATTTCGCGACGATCGACTGGGCGGCAGTGGCGCAGGCCGAGCGGCGAGTGCTGGTCGGCGCGATCGAGGTGCTCAGCGGCAACTTCGAGATCTTCGATTCCAACAAGACGCTCGAGGAACTCAGTCTGCTGGCCCACCCACCGAAGTTCGATCAATACGACAGCACGCGCTGGCGCATGCGCCGGGCGTTCTCGCTCGAGGGTGTGGCTGCGTCGGGGACGCTGCCCGAGATCCTGCCGGCGCAGGTCATCGGCAACACGATGTTCCCCACTTGCGAACCGAACAAGGTCGTGACGCGAAACGCCTACTACTGGGACGGCCTGTATTCGCAGAACCCTCCCGTTCGTGACCTCCTGGACGCCGGGACAAAGGCAGCAAAGCCTGACGAAATCTGGGTCGTGCGCATCAACCCGCAGGAGATCTCACCGCAATCGCAGAAGGTCAGCCTCGAGGACATCAAGGATCGGGAGAACGACCTCGCCGGCAATCTCTCGCTGAATCAGGAACTCGACCACATCCTGACGATCAATCGCTGGATCGCGCGACATGGCGATCGCCATCCGCCGCTGCAGGGCCGGAAGATCGTCGACGTGCGGACGATCAAGATGCGGCGCGAAACCGCCTGGGGTCTCCAGCACACGTCGAAATTCGACCGCAGTGCTGGCCATTTCGCCAGGCTGCACGAGGAAGGGCAGGCGGTTGCCGAACAGTGGCTGGCGGACTGGCGCGCACGCGGCAAGGACTTCGCCTCGTATCCGGACGATGCCCGTTACCCGGAGCCCGCCTGATTCCGGCTGCTGTCGGCGCGCGCGCCCCGCTGCTAGAGCCGCATTTGCAGGTGGAGCAGCAGGTAGGTGACGACGACGACCGTCACCAGAGATCCGGCGACCAGCGGGATGCCGAACCTGGCGAACGAGGCCGAGGTGTAGCCGCCGGGCTGCATCACCATCAGGTTCGATTGATGGCTGAACGGGTTGATGAAGGTGAACGAGATGCACGTCCCGATCAGCGCCAGCAGTGCCACCGGGTTGATGCCGAGTTCACTGGCGATGCCGATCGCCACCGGCGTCAGGATCGACGCAGCAGCGGCATTGGTGACGAGGTTGGTGACGATCGCCGTCGTCAGCGCGAAGACGATGACGACGAGCAGCATGCTGCCTCCCGCGAGGCGTCCGATTACGTCGGCGAGGACGGCGGCCAGTCCGCTCTCGACGACGATGGCGCCGAGCGCCACCGAACCGACGAGAATGAACAACACGTTCCAGTCGAGGGCGCGCACGGCGGACTTCGGCGTCAGGATGCCGGTGACCACCATGAGGACGGCCCCGGTCAGTGAGGCGAGCTCGACCGCAACCAGTCCGAAGGACGCCGAAACGATGACCGCGACGAGGATGGCCAGAGCGAACGCGGTCTTCGCCGGTTGCGGGCTCAGGCCGGCGGCCTTCTCGAAAATCGCCACATCCGGCTGGTCGACCAGCAGGGACTTGCGCGGGGTGGTGACGAAGGCGGTGGCGCCGGGGCGCACCTCGGTGTCGCGCAACGGGATGCTGGTCCGCGCAGCGATTACCCGGATACCGCCGTCGGTCTCGAAGTCGCGCACCGTCCCGTTGGCGCCCGAGCCAACCGACACCCGGTAGAGACGCTGTTCGGCCAAGCCGAAGAGCGGGCTGCCCCACAGGGTGGTGACGCCGCCCTCGGTCGCCGAGAAGACCAGGGTGTCGCCAGCCTCGATCGGCGCCGACGGATCGAGGTCAGTGTCCCAGCGCCGGATCGCATCGAGGGCATATTGCTGCGTCTGGTCGATCCCGAAATCCGCGGCCACGCGACCAATCGCCAGCGCCTTGCCCGAGACCGGGATTTCGACGCGCCAGTCGCGGGCCGCGACGACCGTTTCGCCCTGACCGCGCAGCATCAGCGGCGCGGTCAGATAGACGATCACCGCGCCGACGATGGCAACCGGCAAGGCCACCGGGGCGAACGACAGCATCGTCATGTCGACTCCTGCTGGCGCGGCGATGCCGGCGATGAGCAGGTTCGAACTGGTGCCGATCAACGTCACCGAGCCGGCCAGGGTCGTGATGTGCGCGACGGGCAGCAGCACCTCACGAGCGTTGATGCCGCGGTTCTGCTCGAGTTCCTTGGCCGCCGGAACGAGCATGGCAACGATCGGGGTGGTGTTCATCAGGCCGGATCCGACACTGATCGGCAGCGCCAGGCGACGCACGGCGTGCTGCGCGCTGCTGACGGTCGACAGAAGTGCCCAGGTGACGCGCGACACCGCCCCGGTATGGACGATGCCCTTGGCGATGACGAGCATTGCCGCCACCGTGATGATGCCGCCGTTGCTCAATCCGGCGAGGAGGTTCGGCACCGGGGCCAAACCGGTGACGCCCGCGACGCAGATCGCCGCAGCCAGGGCAAGGACGGCAGGAACCCGCCCCGAGGCCATGGCGATGAGGGTCGCGAGTACGACCAGAGCGGCAAAGTAGATCATGTGATGCCTCCTTCCTCCAGGACGCCAGGCAGTTTCCTGATGGCCGCCGTCCTGTGCACAACGGCTTTCCCGTCACCTCCGAGTGTTCGGACGCCCAGGGGGTCGTGCGCTCCCGGATCTTCAGGCCTCATGCTTGCGCCGCCCCGCAGCGACGGGTGGATCCTTGCCCACCGATCGGTCCATGTCTGTTTGCGCCAGCCCTGGGTCGGCAATCATACAGAACTTCGTGGCGACCGGGCACGTTGGCCGGCTGGCGTGCCGGAGTGGTCGGCAATGCGCCAGCAGCGACGTCGCGAAAACCGTTCAGTGGCCGGTGGCAGGTTCGCCATCGCCCTCCCGGAGTGCTTCGGCGTGGCTGGACAACGCCTGCCCCTTGCGCGAGCCGAACCGGTGCGAGTAGACCCAGGTGAATTCGGCGCCGAACAGGAAGATCTGGGCGGAATAGTACACCCAGAGCAGCACGACGATCAGCGAGGCCGAAACGCCGAAATGGGATGAAACGCCGCTTCTCCCGATGTAGGCACCGATCAGCGCCTTGCCGGCGATGAACAGGAGTGATGTGACGATCGCGCCGACCCAGACATCGTTCCAGTGGATCCGGACGCGCGGCATGGTCTTGTAGATCATCGCAAAAACCGCCGTCGCCAGCATGAGGCCGAGTGAGACCTCGCTCGTGTTCTCGATCGTCGCCCAACCTCTGGTATCCGGATCAAGCCATTTGCTCAAGGCGGCCAGGCCCGCACTGAAAGCGAGCGAAACGGTGAGCAGGAAGCCGATTCCGAGAATCATCCCGAAAGACAGCAGACGGGCGCGCAGCAGCCTCCAGATCCCGGACGTTCTTGCCCTTTGCGGTGCGCGCCAGATGCGATCGAGCGCGTCCTGCAACTCGGCGAAGACCGATGTCGCGCCAATGAAGAGAAAGATCAATCCGAAAATTGCTGCCATGGCGCTTTCGGCGGGCCTGCCCGCGCTTTCCAGCAGAGCCTGCACGGCCAGCGCTCCAGGTGTCCCCAGCAATCCCTGCAGTTGCGCAAGGATTTCACCGCGCGCGGCCTGCTCGCCGAAAAAGAACCCGGCGATCGAAATCACGATCAGCAACAGGGGAGCAATCGAAAACATCGTGTAGAAGGCCAGAGCCGCTCCCATGCTTTGGGCGTAGTCATCGACCCAGTTCACGGCAGCCGCCTTGAAGAGATCCAGGATGTCCCGGAACTTCACGCCCCGACGCCTTGCCGGTCAGCGAGACCTCGCGCGCGCGTCGGCCCGCCGTGCAGCGGCCAGCATTTGACGCCGGTCGGAAACGGTCGCGGCGGACGCCCCGCCTCGCCGAGACGCTGCGGCACTGCCCTCACAGACTGCCGTTCCGCGAGAGGAGGACCGCGATCGGGCGCGTACTCGGAAACCCGGAAAAGATGATGACCATGACGGCGGTAATCGGAACCGCCAGGAATGCGCCAGCGATCCCCCACAATTCGGACCAGATCGCCAGGCTGACCAGGATGGCGAATGGACTCAGGTTGAGCGAATTGCCCATGAGGTAGGGGTCGAGAAAGTTGCCAATCAGGAACTGCGCGAGCACCAGGCCGAGCACCACCCAGAACACCACGTTCGCATCCGGGAACTGCATGATCGCCATGATGCCCGGGAAGAGCACGCCGAGAAAGGAGCCGATGTAGGGAACATAATTCAGAAGGGCGATCAGCACCGCCCAGAACGCGGCGAATTCAAGTCCAGCGAAGACCATGATTCCCCAGCTGATTGCTCCCAGGAACAGGTTGATGAGCGTCTTCAGTGCCAGATAGGAACCGATCCGCTGGTTGATGTCGGTGGTCATGGCCCGAATCCGCGCCACGCGGCCCGCGTCGCTCGACATGTTTTCGATCTTCCGGGAGAAGAATCGCCGTTCGGCCAACAGGAAGGTGGCATACATGCAGACGACGATGATGCTGAAGATCATCGACGACACCGAGGCCAGCATCGAGCCGAGCAGGCGCTGGATGTTGATCTGGGCGAAAATTTCCTGCCGCAGCGTGGTCCACGTGGGTTCAGCCTCGATGCGCAGCAGGACGGCGAGTCTCTGGATGGCGGCGAGAAGCGATTGCTGGTATTGCGGGGCAATCGCCAGAAACCGGTCCTTGTTGATCAGGAACAGGTACACGACGACGAGCAGTGACAGCGTGATGACGAGCACCGAGAGCACGTATCGCGCTTGCAGCGGCAGAATGCGGCCGAGCAACGGAAATCCCTGCATGGCCTGCGCCAGGCCGACGATCACATAGACGACGAAAAGCCCGAAGAATACCGGAACGAAGATGTCCTTCCCGATGTACAGCAGCCAACCGGTGAGCAGCATCAGGGCGGTGCCATGCACGAAACGCTGAAGTCTATCCACGTCTGAACCCGCCCGTTGCCTTGGCCGTCCCCGTGTCCTCTGGCGCTGCCGATTCAAGCACTGGCGCGCGCTGCATGAGCGAGCGGGATGTTCGGCAGTGCCGCCTGGCGCGCAGCTCGCGACAGAGGATCCTCACACCTGAGAACACGCGCTGTCCTGCTGCGGAGGAGGTCATGCATGCCACCGCTCGCACTGCGGCTGGCATCGCGGCGGCCGCCAGGCCCTTCGACAGCCTAGCGGACAGCGCGAAACAGGCTTGCCGAAGTGGCGACTCGCGTTGCCGCCGGACCGTCTATCATTGCCTGGCGGCCGACGCAGGCGCACGCCATTCGCGCGGTGGCGGGCGGCGGTCCCAGCGCTTCTGCCAATAGGCCTTGCGTCCGAACCAGTGCTGGCGCTGGTAGTGGGCGTCCCAGTATTCCCCGAGAGAAAAGTCGGCTTGCGGCAGGCCGAGGTCGGGGCCACCATTGAGAATGGTGACCACCCTGCCATCGAACGGGATGGACAGGAAGCGGGCATACACCCAGCCGCGATCACGACCGGCCGTGACATCGCACCACCGCCAGTTGGCCACACAGCCGTGCACGGTCACCCTGGTCCCGCTCAGGAGCCAAGTGACGGTCGGGAAGTTCTTCTCGGGACCGGCGCGGACATTGACCGAGGTGGTCGTGGTCGCAGTCTGTTCGGCCGCATTGGCCATGCATGACGCACCGGCGATGACCAGTGCGAGCACCAAATTCAGAGGACTGAGCATAAGCATCCTGTCGCAGGTTGATCCAATCCCTTCCGAGAACTGCCCTCACCCGCCTTGCCGTCGCGAACTCCTGGCAGGCGAGCCGCCGGTTGCTGGAATGACGGTTGGCGGCAAGTTCATCGGCACATGCAGGCGACAGCGATGGCTTTTCGCGGGTCGTAGGGGATTATCCGTGATCGCCGCGTCACCGGTCAACGTCAGCTCCGATCATGGGTGCAGGCAAGCGGGCCGCAGCAGACCCGGCCACCGTTCAGCTCAGGTCGTGATCCTGGCCACGGTTCGCAAGCCAGCGCCGGCAGGTCGACATCGTCCTGCCGACCACGGCTGGTCAGTCCAAACGTGCACCGCGCGGGCTGTCGCGGAGATGGCGTGGACGGCACTGCAGCTGCGTGCGAACCGCTACTTCCCGACGGCCTTGGCGACCCACAGGTAGATGTTCAGCGCCGCGATCACCAGCGCCACCGGCACGCCGATGTCGAACAGCGAGGTTTCGCCATTCCAGGACATGATCTGGCCGAGGAAAGTCACCGCCATCACCGCGATCACCACCGTCACCAGACTGGTCTTGAGGTCCTCGAAGCTGCTGATCTGCAGACGGGAGGCCACTTTGAAGTCCGCGTCGATGAACAACTCATAAAGTCCGAGTGCAAGGATCAGCATGACGGTGCCGAGCAGGAACAGATCGAAGACCTCGATGAAATAGAGCATCAGGGCCTTCGCGCCCGTGCTCGAGATGTCGCCGGAGGTGACCGTCCGTGTGATGACCGCGATGGTGTCGACGAGGCCATAGACGTACAGCGCCATCGCCGACAGGAGCGCACCAAGGACCGCGGCAAGTACCAGGAAACGACTGGCGTTGAGCAGCGGCCTCATGCGGGCGCATCCTGCGGATGGGCCGGATGCGCGCCGCACACGGCGATGGATCGGGGAAAAGGGACGAGCAGCGGCGCCGTCGACAGGCTGCACATCGGGAATCGGTAGCCACTCATCGCCGGCCTCGCAATCTGAAAAGCCGGAAGACTATCACCCCGCTGCGCCGCAGGCACCAGTCCGGAACCCGGCCGCGCCCGCTTGCTCAGGGCACCTTGACGAGAAAGTGCCAGACCGCGAGCAGGGTCAGGTGCAGGACGCCGGCGAGCAGGCTCGCGCGGCCGGTGCCGCAGGTGATCACGGCGACCAGGAACGACCGGGCCAGCAAACCCGGCCCGCCGGGCCTGACGCCGGTTTCGGGCGGGCTGTCGTTCGATTGTGATCAACCTCGTTCAGGGATTGGTCTCGCAGCTGACCCAGGCACCCTGTTTACTTGGAGGGGGCGAGCGAGTAGCCTTGCGCGCGGAGTTCGCACCCGTGCCGTCGGCGGTCGGTTTGCACGTGCGGCGGCAGCCGCGACGAATGCGCCGCATCCCCGGCATCTGCGCCGCGTGCTGCACCGCTTCCGGCATTGCCACCAGTGTTTTCACTGGGCGACGGAAAAACGTGCTCTGTCCCGTGTTGATTCTTGTACTCAGGCTGTCTTTGGAGGATAGAAACATGAAAGCATCACCATTTGCCTTGCCGGCAGCGTTTCTGGCCGTGACGCTCGCCTCCGCGGCGTACGGTGTGGAATGCGTCGAGGGGGTTCGCCGGGCCGGGTGTGAAACGGCGAGGGGTGCCGTGGAGGTCCGGAAGCCGGTTGAGCCGGTTCCGGTACGCGGCGTTGAAGTCGCTCCCGTGCATGCGGCCGAGGTGGCTCCCGCCCGGGGAGTTGAGGCAGTCCCCGCAAGGGAGGCTCCGGTGGCGCGCGAGGTCGAAGTGCGCGGGGCAACGGAATGCCGCATCGTCGACGGGCGGCGGGTCTGTCCCTAAGCAGGACTGCAACCCCCTTCGGACAACCCTTTGCCGCGGTGGATGCAGTCCACCACCGCGTCGACGCGGGAAGCGAAACCTGCGGTCGGCAAGCTGGCGGCCCACGGCGATGCTGATGCCCGTCGGCGTGAAGCCAGCCAGGGACTGCAGTGCGTCGCGGTGCGCCAGGCTGACTTCCTCGACTGTTGCCAGATCGATGCCCGGCAGTCGCGCGAGCCCCGCCGCGGGGCGGATCAGCCCGGCTGGCTGGCGTTGCGCAGGGAGATCTGCTGGTTCATCGTCCAGAAGTCGTACAGGACGCCGATCAGGAAAAGCCCGCCGGTTAGCAGGTAGAGGATGCCGGTCGGCCATTTGCCCTGATACATCCGGTGTATGCCGAGGACGCCGAGGAAGGTCAGCAGCAGCCAGGCGATGTTGTAGTCGATGGCGCCGGAATGGAAGCGCAGATCCGCGTCGCGATCCATTCCCGGGATCAGGAAGAGGTCGATCAGCCAACCGATTCCCAGCAGGCCGAGCGTAAAGAACCAGATCGTCCCGGTCACCGGCTTGCCGTAATAGAAGCGGTGCGCACCGAGAAAGCCGAAAAGCCAGAGCAGGTAGCCAATGAGCTTGCTGTGGTTGTCCCGTTCCTGCATGTGCATCACTCCGTGTCGTCAGCTTGCCTGCCGGGTGAAGCGACCATGGCCCGGCAGCGCGAAGCGCGAAGGGTACCATCTCGTCGCGCCGATGGCACCCCTCCCGAACCGGTTCGCGGCGGCGACGCCTGGCGGCGACGTCCTTCAGGCAGCGCGGGCGACGGCCGTTGCAGTGGTCTCGCTGCCGGCGGCGAGCCGGCGGCGCCAGTTCTCGACCTGCTGCAAGAGGTCGTCGGGCCTCTTCCTGATGACCTCCGGCCTGCCGGCAAGGATGCGGCCGTGGTTGCCGTCGAGGCACAGCCAGTCGCCCTCGGCGAGCTCGTGGCCCGCGATCCGGCAACGTCGCTGCGCGAGTTCGGGCACCAGTTCGCGGCAGCCGACCAGGCAGACCTTGCCGAGCTGTCTCGCCACCACCGCCGCGTGCGAGGTGCGACCGCCGAGCGCGGTGAGGATGCCGGCGCTGACGGCGATCCCGGCGATGTCCGCGGTCGCCGTTTCCTGCCGCACCAGCAGCACCGGATCGCCTGCCGCTGCCAGTCTCTCGGCAGCCGCGACATCGAGGACCAGGCGGCCAACCGCGATGCCGATGCCTGCCGGCGTGGCGCTGGCCAGGAAAGCCTGTTCGTCCGGGTGCGCCAGGCTGACTTCCTCGACGCTTGCCAGATCGATACCCTGCAGTTGCGCGAGCGCCGCCGCGGGACTGACCAGACCGGCGGCCACGAGGTCGACGGCGATGCGCAGCGCTGCCAGCGGCGTCCTCTTGGCAACCCGCGTCTGCAGCATGAACAGCTTGCCGTCCTCGACCGTGAACTCGAACTCCTGTGCATCACCGAATGCCCCCTCGAGTGCCGCGGCGATCTTTTCGATCTCGCGCCGGGTGTCGGGCAACAGCTTCTCGAGTGGCACTTCGTCAGCCAGCGCGTGCCGGCCCGAGACGACGTCCTCACCTTGGGCGTTGAACAGGAAATCCAGGTACAGTTCGCTGGCCCCGGTCGACGGGTCGCGGGAAAAGGCGACACCGGCGCCGGACATCCCCCCGGCGTTGCCGAATACCATCCGCTGCACCGTCACCGCGGTGCCCGGCGAATCGCCGATGTGGTGCGCCCGGCGGTAGCTGACGGCCTTCTCGGACTGCCACGAACGAACCACCGCCACGGCTGCCTGTTCGAGTTGCAGCATCGGATCCTGTGGAAACGGCGTGCCGGTGAGTTCCTCGAACAGTGCCAGATAGTCGCGGGTCAGCGCGGCGAGACTGCGAAAGTCGATCTCGCGCGAGCTGCTGGCCCCGCAGGCGCGCAGGCATTCGTCGAGACGACTGGCGAAGGCGCTTGCCGGGCACTCGTGCACGACTTCCGCGAAGCCCTGGACCAGGCGTCGGTAGCAGTCCCAGGCCAGGCGCGGATTGCCGGTGCTGCGGATGATCGCGTCGACCGTCAGATCGTTGACCCCGACGTCGAGCAGCGTTTCCATCATTCCGGGCATCGATACTGGCGCTCCGCTCCGCACCGAAACGAGCAAAGGCCGTCGCCGCGCGCCGAAGCCGAGGCCGCTCTCGCGCTCGACATGGCGGATTCCCTCGGCGAGCGCGTCGCGCAGTTCGGCCGATGCGCCGCCGGCAGCGGTGACGGCCTGCCGGGCGAAGCCGGTGGTGAGGACGAAACCCTGTGGAACCGGCAGTCCGAGGCCGCTCATCGCGACCAGGTTGAAAGCCTTGAAACCCATTTCGTCGACGCTGCCGGGCCGTGAGGCGGCCGCCTTGCCGCCGAACAGGAACGGCGAGCGCTGTGTTGCCGGTACTGCACCCATTCTTCTTTCTCCCATCCTAGTGTGCGGCGACTTCGTTCAGCGCGTGGTCGCGAAACTTCAGGGCGACGCACATCAGCTCGTCGGCCGCCTGTTCGAGGTTCTTGCCCGTCTCCGCCAGGACGTAGAGTTCGCGGAAGCTGCCGGCGCGGGCCAGCAGCGCGGCTTCCGCCGCACGCTCGGCATCGTCGCACTGGTGCTCGAGGGCGATGATGCGGTGCACACCGGCCAGCAGGTCCTGCATGTCCTCGCGCGACGAGGCGTCGCGCCCGCTGCGGGCGGTGGCGACGACCTTGACGTACTCCTGGGCAGCGGCCAGTACCAGCCGCGCCAGTGTTTCGAGCTGCCGACAGAGCTCGCCGTTGCTCTCCGCCGGCAGCGTCGTCAGGCGGAACGCGGCATCCTCGAGGCAGTCGACCACTTCGTCGGCCGCCTCGATGAGTTGCGCGAGGAAAGCGGCCGGTTCGCTGCGCCGCATCGCCAGTCGTGCCGCCTGGACCAGATCGTCCGCCTGCGATTCCCAGGCCTTGGCGCGCTCGGCGTTGTGGCCGAAATGACGCTGCCAGTCGGACAGACGGGCGCGCAGCAGGCTGTCGCGCAAGCCGGCGGCCACCTCCCAGGCCAGGGCGGCATGCTCGGCAGCCATGTCGAGCAGCCGTTCCTCGGCACCGCGGAAGAAGCGCGACAGCTCGACCACCACCTCGTCCTCGATCAGCAGGATCTGCTTGCCCTCGCGCAGTCCGAGCGAGGCCGCACGGAAGACGAACTGCATGAATTCCCGCGCCAGATTGCGCGGCAGCACGTCGTGCAGGAAGAGGCCGGGCCGATAGTCGCCGCGGGCGGCGAGCGCCAGGCCGCGATAGATCAGCTCGTCACCGCCACACTTGAGGAAGCCCATGTGTCCGACGTCCTCGTCTGCCGCCCACTTCAGCAGATCGGCCGCGTCGGCCTTGCCGAGCAGGCTGCGCAGGCGCTTGCGCGCCTTGTTCCAGTCGATCAGGAAGACCAGCCGCGAACCGAGGAAGGCGAGGAAGTCGAGCAGCCCGTCGCGGTCGCCGGCCTCGTGGCGGGCGACCGCCAGGTGATACAGGCCATCGTCCATGGCACCGTCACGACGCGACAGGATGTCGTCCCAGCGGACCTTCCAGCGTGCGAAGAGCGATGCGAAGAAGTTCAGTCGCTGCAGGTGAACGTCCGAATACAGGGTCGTCACCGTCAGGTTGTCGACGCGGATCACCAGGACATGCGCATCGGTCGTGCCGATGTCGTTCTGGATCACCACCACGCCGCCCGAACGGGCAGCGGTCGTGCCCAGCCCAGGATGATCGAACTTCAGGGGTGCCGTACGCCTGACCCCCTGCATGAAGGCCGCGACGAGTTCGCGATCCGCGTCCGCCAGTCCGTAGGTCATCGCGCCGTCTACCGATTCCGTCGCCAGCGCCGCCTGCAGGACGTTGAGTTCCTTGTGCAGGTCCATCACCAGCAGGTGCAGGCTGTCGCCGCGCTGGCGGTCGGCGCGCGTCATGGCGTCGATGCACGCCGCGTCGATCTGCTCGTCCTCGACGACGGCTGCTGCCGAGAGCTGTGCCAGACGCTCGTCGAAGCCAGCAGCGTGCCCGCAATCGGCGACCGCCGCCAGCGGTGCGATCATTTCGCGTATCGCCGCCAGCAACCGGTGCACGATCTGCTCGGCCTGCGGGATCAGGTAGGGTCCCTCCGGACTGCGCCGTGCGGCGGCCACCACCTGGTCGAGTGCGGGCTGATCGACCGACGAGGCGACCCGCTCCTCACGCAGCGTCGAGAAGGGGCGCTCGAGGTTGTCGGCGCGCAGGCGCGCGGTCTGCAACAGTGAAAAGTAATACTTGGCGCGGTCGTTCGCGGTCAGCGCGTCGTTGACCAGTGCCGGCAGCAACAGTGCGTCTTCGCCGAGCGCACAGACGATCTTGAGCTTTTCGGTCATCGTGGGAGTACTACCTGGTGACGGGACCGGTGCACGATGCACCGCCAGTGTTGCAGCCCGATGTCTGCTCCGTTGCGGAACGATGACGATCGTCGTCGCGGTCGTGGTGGCGCGGCGGGAAAAATGCCGCGCGCGATGCGAGCGGAGGGTGCTGCCGCAGCCAGCCAGTTAGCTGCCGACGAACCGAGGTGCCGGGTGCGCGCTGCCCATCCATTGCCGGCACAGCGGGCGCCGCATTCGACGTTCAGCCTAGCAAGGAACCGTCATCCGCGACCAAGGACTCATCCGACGTCGATGTCGCCAGCCCGCACTGCGCCGGCTCCCTGCCAACGATGGCGATTTCTGTCCGCTTGATGTCCGGAAAAGGTATCGTCGCCGGTGTTGACTGGCGTTAAGCTGGCAACGTTCTCAACCAAACGGGGTCCACAGATGTCCGCAACTGGTGTTCCGGGCGCGCGTCGCGCGGCGCTGATCATCATCGACGTGCAGGAGTCGTTCCGCCACATGCCGTACTGGTCGGAGCTGGACCTGCCGCCGTTCCGGGCGGCTCTGCTCCGCCTCGAAGCCGCTTGCCGGCAGCACGGCGTGCCGGTGATGCACGTCTTCCATGTCGAGCCGAGCGGCCCCTTCAGCATCGCTTCGGGGCATGTGCGTGCGCTCGACTGGCTACCGGGATCGCCCGACGCCTGCTTCTTCAAGCACACCCACAATGCCTTTTCGGACACCGGCCTCGATCTGCACTTGCGCCGCCTGCGCATCGACCGCCTGCTGATCGCCGGCATCCGCAGCGAGCAGTGCTGCGAGACGACGGCACGGGTCGGCTCGGACATCGGCTACGAGGTGGCGTTCGTCATCGACGCGACGCTCACCTTTGCGATGACGCATCCGCGAAGCGGTCGCGTCTTCTCGCCGGCGGAAATCAAGGAGCGCTGCGAACTGGTGCTCGCCGGACGCTTTGCACGCGTGCTCGGCGTCGACGAATGCCTGCAGGATCTGGGAAAAGCCGATGCTTGAACTGCGCCCGAACTGCGAGGCCTGCGACCGTGACCTGCCGCCGGATTCGACCGAGGCGATGATCTGTTCGTTCGAATGCACCTTCTGTGCCAGCTGCGCGATTTCACGACTGGCCGGTCGCTGCCCCAATTGTGGCGGCGAACTGCTTCGCCGCCCACGCCGTCCGGCCGACAGCCTGGTGCGCCACCCGGCGTCGACGCGGCGCATGGGCAGACCGTCCGCCGGCACCACCGGCGGCGACGAGGCTGGGCACGATGCATCCGCGTGACATCGCGCTGGCGCTGTTGGTGGTCGGTGCCTGGGGACTCAATTTTGCCGTGATCCGGACCGGCGTCGCCGAGGTTCCGCCGCTGTTGCTCGGTGCCCTGCGTTTCCTGCTCGCCGCTTTCCCGGCGGTGTTCTTCCTGCGCCCGCCGAAACTGCCCTGGCGCCTCTACCTGGCCTACGGCATGAGCATCTCGGTCGGGCAGTTCGCCTTCCTGTTCTCTGCGATCCACCTCGGCATGCCGTCCGGCCTCGCGTCGCTGGTGCTGCAGTCGCAGGCCTTCCTGACGATGATTCTCGCCGCCGTGTGGCTGAAGGAGCGCTGGCAGGGCCACCAACTCGCCGGCCTGGTGCTGGCGGCGGGCGGCTTGGCCGTGATCGGCTCGGCGCACGGCCTCGAGATGCCGCTGCTGGGCTTTCTGTTGACGCTGGCCGCCGCCTCGATGTGGGCCACGGGCAACATCGTCACCCGCGCAGTGGGCCGCTATGGGCCGACCAACCAGCTCGCTTTCGTCGTCTGGGCGGGCCTCGTGCCCCCGCTGCCCTTCTTCGCGCTGTCGCTGCTGCTCGAAGGCTGGCCGGCGATCGATTCGGCGATCAGCGCCTTCAGCCTGCGCTCGTTCGCCGCAGTCGCCTATCTCGCCTGGGCGGCGACGCTGCTCGGCTACGGTTTGTGGACGCGCCTGCTTGGCGCTTACCCGGTCAACCAGGTTGCGCCGTTCAGTCTGCTGGTGCCGCTGGTCGGGCTGACGACCGGCTGGCTGGCATTTGGCGAGGCGCTGCAGCCGCTGCACTTCGCCGGTGCCGCGTTGCTGATGCTCGGCCTGGTGATCAATCTGTTCGGCGCCCGTCTTCTGCTCCGGGTCGGCGTGCGAGCATGACGCTGTCGGTGTGGTTCGTCCTCACCCCGGGCGTCCTCATGCTCGACTACGCCGGACCGGCGGAAGCACTGCGCATGGCCGCCGAGATGGGTGCCAACCTGGTGCTGCACCACTGCGCACCGGTGCCGCGACTCGCCACCTCGCTCGCCGTGGAAATCGGCGGCCTGCGCGCACTGCCGCCCGAACTGCCGCCGCACAGTCTGCTGATCGTCACCGGCAATGCCTGCGAGGCCGAAGACTACGCCCGGCCGGAAGCGCACGCCGTCGTCGACTGGTTGCGCCACGCCCCGCGCGCCGACACCGCCATCGCCAGCATCTGTTCCGGCGCGCTGCTGCTGGCTGCCGCCGGCCTGCTCGAGCATCGCCAATGCACGACCCACCACAACCTGATCGACGATCTGCGGGCTCTGGCGCCGACTGCCCGGGTGCTGGAGAACCGGGTCTTCGTCGAGGATGGCCCGCTGCTGACCAGCGCCGGCATCACCACCGGCATCGACCTGGCACTCTACCTGATCGAACGACATGCCGGCGCCGAACTGGCCGTGCGGGTCGCTCGCCGGCTTGTCGTCTACCTGCGTCGCAGCGGCCATGACGAGCAGCTCTCCCCTTGGCTGGCACATCGCAACCACCTGCATCCGGCCGTACACCGTGCGCAGGACGCGATGGCGCAGGAGCCGGAGCGATCCTGGACGCTGGCTGAACTGGCGGAACGGGCGCACGTCAGCACGCGGCATCTCACGCGGCTGTTTGCCGAGCACGCCGGCGTCGGCGTGCTGGCCTACCAGCAGCAGTTGCGCATCGCGCGTGCCCGCGAACTGCTCGCCGGCGGGCGGCTGTCCATCGAGCGTGTCGCCGAACTGAGCGGCTTCAAATCGGCCCGCGATTTTCGCCGTGTCTGGCAGCGGCATGAAGCCGGCGCGCCGGGTGAGCTGCGCCGGCGAATCGCCGCTGCCCGCTAGCCGGAGACCATGCTGGCGCGGTTGCGGCAGCCGCGATGCGACGGCCAGCATCGCCAGGCCGAAACCGTGGAAGGACTCAGGCATCGCTGCGGAATCGCCGACCGATCACTGCGGCTCATGCCCGGAGTGATCGGCACACGGAAACGCGCCGTCAGGCACCAGCGGCCAGCCGCTTGCCTTGCCTGTGCGGTCGCCAACACCGGGGTGCAATGGTCAGGAACGGCCTCCTCGGCGCAGCCGCCGCCGTAACCACATGATGCCGTCGTCCACGTAGGTGTAGACGACCGGGATGACGAGCAGGCTGAGGAAGGTGGAGGTGATCAGCCCGCCAATGACGACGATCGCCATCGGCGCGCGGAAACTCGGGTCGGTGCCGAGCCCGATGGCGATCGGCAGCATGCCGGCACCCATGGCGACGGTGGTCATGACGATCGGCCGGGCGCGCTTGCGGCAGGCGTCGAGCAGCGCCTGCCAGCGGTCGAGCCCGAGATCGCGGCGGGCGAGGACGATGTAGTCGACGAGCAGGATCGAGTTCTTGGTGGCGATTCCCATCAGCATGATGAGGCCGATCATCGACGGCATCGACAGCGCCGTACCGGTGACGAAGAGGGCGAGGAAGGCGCCGGGTATCGACAGCACGAGGGCAACCAGGATGGTCACCGGCTGCACGAAGTCCTTCAGCAGCAGGACCAGCACGGCGTAAATGCACAGCACACCAGTCAGCATCGCCAGACCGAAGCCGCGGAACAGCTCGCCCATCGCTTCGGCATCGCCGACCGTCGTCTGCAGGATTCCCGGCGGCAGCTTCTGCAGGCTCGGCAGCGCCAGCGCCAGCGCCTCGACCTCGCCCAGCGGCTGCTGGTTGAGCTCGATCTCGAAGTTGACGTTGCGCAGGCGGTCGTAGCGGTCGATCTCGGCCGGACCGCCCGCGAGACTGAGATCGGCGACCTGGCCGATCATCACCGGCCCGTTCTTTCCCGGCACCGTCAGACGTTCGAGCAGGCCCAGATCCTGGCGCGCTGCCGCTGGCAGCTTGACGACGATCGGCAGCTGTCGCTGCGCCAGGTTGAGCTTGGCGAGGCTCTGGTCGTAGTCGCCGGCGGTGGCGATGCGCAGCACCTCGGCGATCGCCGCCGAGGTCACGCCGAGGTCGGCGGCGGCAGCGAAATCCGGCCGCACGACTAGTTCCGGGCGCACCAGCCCGGCACTGGAAGTCACGGCACCGATTCCCGGCAGGCTGCGCAATTCGCGCTCGACGACGCGGGCGTGCCCGGCGAGCAGCGCGCCGTCCTCGCCGGCGAGGACGAGCACGTATTTTTCGCTCGAACCGCCGAGACCCACCTTCACCTGGATGCCTGGCAGGACGGTCAGGGCGTCACGCAACTGTTGTTCGACGTCCTGCTTGCGGACCCCGCCGCGCGTACTGCGCGGCGTCATGTTGATCGTCAGCGTCGCCTTGCGGACCTCGGCCGCGCCACGCGGCGCAAACGGGTCGCTGCCGGTGGCACCGCCACCGATGGCGGTGTAGATCATCCGCACATGCGGGTGCTGCTCGATGATCCGCCGCGCTGCCTCGGCAGCGGCCAGGGTCTCGCGGAAGCTGCTGCCCGGTTGCAGCGCCAGATGGACCTGCGTCTGCGACAGATCGTCCGGTGGCAGGAAGCCTTTCGGCAGCAGCGGCAGGAGAGCGAACGAGCCGATGAAGAAGGCGAGTGCGGTCGCCACCGTGACCCGCCGATGCGACAGGAAGGCCGTCACCCAGCGGCCGTAGAGCCGCAGCCACGCCGCCTCGGTCGCCATGCCACGCGGCGGTCGCAGCAGATGGGCGGCCATCATCGGCGTCAGCATGCGGGCGACGACGAGCGAGAAGAAGACGGCGATCGCCGCCGTCCAGCCGAAGTGGACGAAGAACTTGCCGGCCACCCCGCTCATGAATGCGGTCGGCAGGAAGACGGCGATCAGGGTGAAGGTGGTGGCGATGACCGCCATGCCGATCTCGTCGGCCGCTTCCATCGCCGCCTGGTACGGCGTCTTGCCGAGACGAAGGTGGCGCATGATGTTCTCGATCTCGACGATCGCGTCGTCGACCAGGACGCCGACGACCAGCGACAGCGCCAGCAGGGTGACGACGTTCAGCGTGAAGCCCAGCAGGTGCATGGCGGCAAAGGTCGGGATGATCGACAGGGGCAGCGCGAGCGCCGAGACCAGGGTCGCCCGCCAGTCGCGGAGGAACAACCAGACGACGATCACGGCGAGGATCGCGCCTTCGATCAGGAGCCACATCGAGCCCTCGAAGTTGTCGACCACCGGGTCGACGAAGTTGAAGGCCTCGCTGATGGCAATGTCGGGATGCGCCGCCTGCAGGGCCTGCAGCGCCGCGCGCACACCCTGCGCGACGGCTGCCTCGCTGGCACCGCGCGCGCGGACGATCTCGAAGCCGACGACGGGCCGGCCATCGAGCAGGGCGGCCGAGCGCTGCTCGGCGACCGTGTCGCTGACCGTCGCCAGTTCGCTCAGGCGCACGCGCCGGCCATCGCCGAGGGCGATCTCGAGCGCGGCGAGCTCGTCGGCCGACTGCACCGTCGCGATCGTCCGCACCGACTGCTCGACGCCACCGACGTCGGCGCGACCACCGGCTGCTTCCTGCTGCACTTCGCGCAGCTGGCGCGAGATGTCCGCCGCCGTGGCGCGCAGGGCGAGCAGGCGGGCGGGGTCGAGTTCGATGCGGATCTCGCGGCTGACGCCGCCGACGCGGGTGACCGAGCCGACCCCGCGCACGCTGAGAAGGGTCCGCGTCACCGTATTGTCGACGAACCAGGAAAGGGCTTCGTCGTCCATGCGGCTCGAGGCGACGGTGTAGGTCAGGATCGGCGCGCCGGCAAGGGTGACCCGCGAGATCACCGGATCCTTGAGGTCGGCGGGCAGGTCGGAGCGAACCCGGGAAACCGCATCGCGGACGTCGTCGACCGCTTCCTGGGTCGGCTTCTCGAGCCGGAACTCGACGGTGATCGTCGCCAGACCGTCCTGCACCTTGGTGTAGATGTGCTTGACGCCCTGCAGTGTGGCGACCGAGTTCTCGATCTTGCGCGCCACCTCGTTCTCCATCTGCGCCGGCGCTGCACCGGGCAGGCTGGCGCTGACGGCTACGGTCGGCAGATCGACGTCGGGAAACTGCTGGATGCCCATTCCGCTGAAGGCCATCAGCCCGAACAGGGTGAGCAGCGCGAAGAACAGAAGCGAGGCGATCGGGTTGCGGATCGACCACGCGGAAACGTTCATTGCGGCTTTCCGGCGGCGACGAGACGGACCGTGTCGCCGTCGGCGAGGAAGGCGCCGCCGCTGGCGACCACCATCTCGCCGGCAGCGAGACCGCTGCTGATCTCGATCCGCTCACCGTTGCGACGACCGCTGCCGACTTTCACTTCGCGCACCGTCGCCAGTTGGTCGGGACTCGCGGCGGCAGGTTCGATGCGGAAGACGTAGCTGAAGCCCTCGCGCAGGAGCACCGCCGATTGCGGCAGGCTCAGTGCCGGACGTCGACCGAACTCGAACTGTCCGCGGACGAACATGCCGGCGCTCAGGACGTCGGCGGCGGTTGGCGGCAGATCGACATAGACCAGGCCGTTGCGCGTCTGCGCGTCCACGCTCGGCGCCACGGCCCGCACCCGGCCGTCGACGACGGCGCCGCCGGGAGTCTCCAGCCGCGCCGGCTGACCCGGCCGGAAGAGCGCCAGCTCGTTGGCAGTGACCTCGGCACGCCACTCGAGGCGACCGCCGCGAATCAGCCGAAACAGCTCCTGTCCGGGTTGCGTCAGCGAACCGACGGTTGCGGCGCGCGCGCTGATGATGCCGTCGTCCGGCGCCAGCACATCGGCCCTGGCGCGCCGCAGTTCGTTGGCGCGCAGCCGCGCCTGTGCCGCATGCAGCCGGGCCAGAGCCGTTGCCGCGGCGGTTTCGCTCTGGATCCCCTGCTGCGGGCTGTAGAAGCCCTTCTCGCGCAGCTGTTTCGAGCGTTCGTGGTTGGCGCGCGCCTCGGCCAGCGTCGCTTCGGCCTCGGCGACCGCTGCCTGCGCCTCGGCCAGTTCGCTGTCTACGGTTTCGCTGTCGATGCGCGCCAGGACGGCGCCCTTGCGCACCCGATCACCGACGTTGGCGCGCACCTCGGTGATGCGCTGGTTGCTCAGCTCGGGGCCAATGATCGCCTCCTGCCACGCGGCGACGTTGCCGCCGGCCGCCAGCGTCAGCGGCCAGTCGAGCCACTCCGGGGCGACGGCGCTGACCGTCAGTGCCGCCCGGGCAGCCGGCGGCTGCGCCGATGTCGATGCCTGCGGCTGGCATGCAGCCACCGCGACCGCCAGGACCGTCGCCAAAAAAACGACGACTGGCGTCTTTCTGCCCTTCTTCATTGTTTGAACAAGCCATTGATCTGGGTTAGTATTCCGCGCGGCAAGGGGATCGTCTTGTCGGCAACGGGTCAACACCGCTGCCAAACGGCGTCAACAATATCAAAGAGGAGGTCACGTTATCATGAGTAGTGTGATGTATGAGCGAATGCGGGTGAATCCCAAGTTCCAGAAACTGGTCCAGGAGCGGGGGCGCTTCGCCTGGACCCTGGCGACGATCGTGCTGGTCCTGTTCTACGGCTTTTTCATGCTCGTCGCGTTCAACCGGGAGTTGCTCGGGCAGAAGATCGCCGAGGGTTCGATGTGGCCGATCGGCTACACGATCGAGCTGGTCCTCTTCATCTTCTTCTGGCTGACGACGGTGGTCTACGTCCGCCGTGCCAACGGCGAGTTCGACGACCTGACGCAAGAGCTGATCAAGGAAGCTCAGAAGGAGGGCAAATGATCACGCGTTCTCTAACGGCCCTGGCCGTCTCCGGCTTTGCCAGCCTGGCGCACGCCGCGCCGGCCGTCGAGGCGACAGCCAAGCAGGCGACCAACTGGCACGCGATCATCATGTTCCTGATCTTCGTGTCGATGACGCTGTTCATCACCAAGTGGGCGGCCAGCCGCACCAAGACCACCGCCGACTTCTACACCGCCGGCGGCGGCATCACCGGCTTCCAGAACGGCCTGGCGATCGCCGGCGACTACATGTCGGCAGCGACCCTGCTCGGGCTGACGGCGATGGCATACAGCCAGGGCTACGACGCCTACATCTACATGCTGGCGTTCTTTGCGGGCTGGCCGATCATCCTCTTCCTGATGGCGGAGCGGCTGCGCAACCTCGGCCGTTTCACCTTTGCCGACATCACCTCGTACCGTCTCGACCAGGGAACGGTGCGGACGATGGCGGCCATCTCGTCGCTGGTCGTGGTCGTCTTCTACCTGATCGCCCAGATGGTGGGTGCCGGCCAGCTGATAAAACTGCTCTTCGGTCTCGACTACAACATCGCGATCTTCATCGTCGGCATCCTGATGATGATCTACGTCGCTTTCGGCGGCATGGTCGCAACGACCTGGGTGCAGATCATCAAGGCTTGCCTGTTGCTGTTCGGTGGCACGCTGACGCTGCTCCTCGCCTACACGCAGTTCGGCTTTTCCTTCACCGAACTGCTGACCAAGGCGGAAGCGGTGCACAAGCTGGGTGCCAAGCTGATGGCGCCCGGCAGCCTGCTCGCCGACCCGATCACCGCAATCTCGCTCGGCCTCGGCCTGATGTTCGGTACCGCCGGTCTGCCGCACATCCTGATGCGCTTCTTCACCGTCGGCAACGCCAAGGAAGCGCGGAAATCGGTGCTCTACGCATCGGGCTTCGTCGGTTTCTTCTTCAACGTCATCTTCCTGATGGGCCTCTGCGCGGTCATCATCGTCGGCCAGAACCCCGAATTCTTCGAGGGTGGCGTCGTCGGTGGCAAGCTGATCGGCGGCGGCAACATGGTCGCGATGCACCTCGCCAAGGCAGTTGGCGGCAATATGCTGCTTGGCTTCCTGGCGGCGGTCGCCTTCGCCACCATCCTGGCGGTCGTCGCCGGTCTGGCGCTCGCTGGTGCCGCGTCGATCTCGCATGACATCTATGCGCGCGTGATCCGCAAGGGTCAGGCAACCGAAAAGGAGGAGGTGCGCGTTTCACGTTATTCGGTCATCGGTCTCGGCCTGCTGGCGATCGTCCTCGGCATCATGTTCGAGAAGATGAACATCGCCTTCATGGTCGGCCTGGCTTTCGGCGTTGCCGCCGCCGCCAACTTCCCGGTGCTGATCCTGTCGATGTACTGGAAGGGGCTGACGACGCGTGGCGCGCTCTGGGGCGGTTACGGCGGCGTCATCTCGGCCGTCCTCTTCGTCCTCTTCTCGAAATCGGTGTGGGTCGACGTGCTCGGCAACAAGGCTGCGCTGTTCCCCTACACGCAGCCGGCGCTGTTCGCCATGCCAATCGCGTTCATCCTCGCCTACATCATGTCGAAGAGCGACAGCAGCGCCCGCGCGAAAGCCGAGATCGCCGCCTTCGACGACCAGTACGTGCGCGCACAGACGGGTTTCGGCGCTTCCGGCGCCAGCCACTGAGTCGTCCGCAGTACCTGCAGCCCTGGCGGAGCAATCGCCCGCCAGGGCTTTTTGTCGTTTACCCGGCGGTGCCCTTCGATCGCACGCCACCTCCGCGAGCGGTCGGGCGCCGCCCGGGCTGACCGCCCGCGCCGCCAGGCCGCGCAGCCGCCGGTTGCAGCGAAGCGGGTCCCTGCCACCGCCCGCCGAAGCGCGCGGCCAACGGTCATGACCGTCGACATACCCCGGATGATGGAAGCCATGACCGCTTGCCGCATCCCCGGCGCTTCGCCCGTGTGCGGGAGAAGGGAGATTCGCGAGTCGCGGACGCGACTTTCACGTTAAAGAACGCTCCGCTGGTGCCGTGAACTCACTGTTGTATGGAACCACTCCACGGAGCCGTCGGATGCAGCCACACAGCAGAATCATCTTCACAGCCCTGATCATGCTGGCGCCGCCCGTCGCACCGGCCGCGTGGCAGGTGATCTCGTCCGAGCCGGGCAAGCGGATCGAGATCGACCGCAGCAGCATCACCCGTGACGAGCGCGGACGAACCGTTGCCCTCGGCCGCATCATCCTCGAGAAGCCGATCATCGATCCGAAGACCTCGTCGGCGTACCGCATCGTCCAGGCGCTGAGCAGCTACGACTGCGCGGCGCGCAGCTACAGCACGCTCAAGCGCAGCTACTTCAAGGAGGAAGGCCAGCTGTTGCGCGAGGATGAGGTCAAGGTGCAGGTCGACATGCCGGTGCGCTCGGGAATGCTCGACGACAAGCTGCTGCGCGAGGTGTGTCGGCCGAAGGCGGGCGGCGAAGCGGCCCTCGCCGCCCGTCGCACGGCCGACCGGGTCAATGAGGCGACTGGCGAACTGCGCAAGGCGAACGAGGCTCTGCTGCAGAACGATGTCCGCCGTGCCAACCTGCCGACGCCGCCACCAGCAGCCGAGAAGCCCGAGGGCGAGAGCCGACGTCCGCAGCCCGCTGGCCCGGCTGCCAGCACCGGGCCGACGCCGCGGCCGGTGCGCCAGGCGCCGCTCGCGCGGGCCGAGCCGGGTGCCGACGCGCCACGTGCCGGCAGGGCGCAGCCGGTCGTGCGCCCCGAGCCTGCCGGCAGCGTGCGGCCGGCCCGATCGGCTCACTGGTCGTACGAGGGGGACACCGCTCCCGAGCACTGGGGAAAGCTGAAGCCCGAGTACGCCCTTTGCGCCTCCGGCATGCGCCAGTCGCCGATCGACATTCGCGACGGCTTCCGCGTCGATCTCGAGCCGATCCAGTTCCGCTATCGTCCATCTGAGTTTCGCGTCGTCGACAACGGGCACACCGTCCAGGTCGAGGTCGGTGGCAGCAGCATCAGCCTGCTCGGCAAGAGCTACGACCTCGTCCAGTTCCACTTCCACCGGCCGTCGGAGGAGCGCGTCGACGGCAAGTCCTTCGACATGGTGGCGCATCTCGTGCATCGTTCGGAAGACGGCCGCCTGGCGGTCGTCGCCATCCTGCTCGAGAAGGGCATGGAGCATCCGCTGATCCAGACGGTCTGGAACAACCTGCCGCTGGAGAAGGGGGAGTACGTGATGCCCCCCGGATTGAGCATCGACCTCGCACAACTGCTGCCGGCCGAGCGGAGTTACTACACCTACATGGGGTCGCTGACCACGCCGCCCTGCAGCGAGGGCGTCCTGTGGCTCGTGCTGCGGCAACCGCAACAGATTTCGGCTGAACAGCTGGCGATCTTCGCACGCCTCTACCGGCACAATGCGCGCCCGATCCAGCCGAGCTTCGGCCGCATGATCAAGGAATCGCGCTAGCCCGGCGACGGCAAGGGCCGCCGGTTACACCGTCTGCTCTGCCGCGCGGCGCTGCTGCGCCTTTCGCACACAGTCGGTCAGGCATCGGCGATCACCGTGCACACGACGCGGCGCTCGCGACGCGGCCCGTCGAACTCGCAGAGGAAGATGTTCTGCCAGCGCGACAGGCCGAGCCGGCCGTCGATCAGCGGGATCGTCTCCGACGGCCCGACCAACCCCGCCTTGAGGTGCGCGTCGCCATTGCCGTCCTGCTCGTCGTGCAGCCAGACGCCACGGGGAATCAGCCGCTGCAGCAGGTTGACCACGTCCAGCTGGACGCTCTCGTCCCAGTTCTCCTGGATCATGATGGCGCAGGTCGCGCCTTGCGCGTACAGCGACACCAAGCCGTCGCGGATGCCACTCCGCGCCACCACTGCCGCCACCTGATGCGTGATGTCCAGCAGTTGCTCTCGTCGCTGGCTGGCGATCGTCACCGTTTCGCGCATGCCCTCCCCTTCACTGATCGTGCTGCACGCTCCTTTTTGGCATAATACCGCGCAAAAGCGCCGCACGGGCGTCGGCAAGCGGGCGCGGCAACGGCAACGCCGGGCGACATCGCACGCCCACCAGCCCGTGGCGCGCCGCCGGCATGACCACTTGCGCAAACTGGGCTTCAACATGCTGATCTGGTTCGTCGTCATCTACCTGCTGGTGTCCATTGCCATCGGGCTGTACGCCGCGACGCGCGTGCACAACACCAAGGACTTCGCCGTCGCCGGGCGCTCGCTGCCGCTGCCGGTGGTGACCGCCACGGTCTTCGCCACCTGGTTCGGCGCCGAAGCGGTCTTCGGCGTTTCCGCGACCTTCGTCAAGGACGGCCTGCGCGGCGTCGTCGCCGATCCCTTTGGCGCCAGCCTGTGCCTGGTGATAGCCGGCATCTTCTACGGCACGACGCTGTACCGGCTCAACATCCTGACCCTGGGCGACTTCTTCCGCCTGCGCTACAACCGCACGGTCGAGGTGCTGACGACGCTGTGCATCGTCGCTTCCTACCTTGGCTGGGTCTCGGCGCAGATCAAGGCCCTCGGCCTCGTCTTCAGCGTCGTCACCGATGGCGCGATTCCACCGCCCGCCGGCATGATTCTCGGCACCCTGGTCGTCCTGACCTATACCACCTTCGGCGGCATGCTGTCGGTTGCGGTGCTCGACTTCGTCCAGATCAGCGTGGTCATGGGCGGCATGCTCTACATCGCCCACCTGATTGCCGGCATCAGCGGCGGTGTCGAGGTCGTCGTCGGGCAGGCGGCGGCAGCCGGCAAGCTCGACTTCTTCCCCGACGCCGGTGCCGCCGAGTGGCTGGCGTTCATCGCCGCCTGGATGACGATGATGCTCGGCTCGATCCCGCAGCAGGACGTCTTCCAGCGCGTCACTTCGGCACGGACGGCGAAGATCGCGATCTACGCCTCGATCCTCGGTGGCGGCCTCTACTTCTGCTTCACCTTCGTGCCGATGTTCATCGCTTACGCCGCGACCCTGATCAATCCGGCGCAGTTCAACGCCTTGATCGAAAGCGATGCGCAACTGGTCCTGCCGACACTGGTTCTCGAACACACGCCGGTCTTCGCGCAGGCCATCTTCTTCGGCGCCGTCCTGTCGGCAATCATGAGCTGCTCGTCGGCGACCCTGCTGGCACCCTCGGTGGCATTCTCGGAGAACATCGTTCGCAACTTCTTTCCAACGATCGGTGACCACGCTTTCCTGCGCATCATGCGCCTGACACTGGTCTGCTTCGCCGCCATCGTCCTCACCTTCGCGCTGAATTCCGAAGCCTCGATCTTCAAGATGGTCGAGAATGCCTACAAGGTGACCCTTGCCGGCGCCTTCGTACCGTTGTTCTTCGGTGCCTACTGGCGGCGTGCGACCACCCAGGGGGCTCTGACGGCAATCGTCGGCGGTCTCGCCTCTTGGCTGCTGATCGAGCTGCTCGTCGAAGCGCCGTTGGTTCCCGCGCAGCTGATCGGGCTTGCGGTCAGCATGCTCGGCATGATCGTCGGCTCACTGTTGCCGCAGCGCATCGGCGAGCCGACTCGGGCGCATGACCTGCATGCCCGCATGCACCACCGTGCAGCCGCCCAGACGCACCACGCGACCGGCCTGCACCAGCATGACAGGAAGTGAGCGCCAGGCGCGGGCAGACGCTACTGCGGCGCTGATCCCCGACCCGGCCGGCGGCCCGACGGCCGGCGCCGCGCGCACCGGTCGGGCACTCCCGCGACCGACACGCCTGCCACTGTACCTGGCGTTGGCCTATCTGGTGCTGATCGGCTACGCCAGCCTCTACCCCTTCACCAACTGGCGTGATCTCGGCGTTGCCCCGCTGGACTTCCTCGCTGCCGGCTGGCCGCGCTACTGGACCGTTTTCGACCTCGCCGTCAATGTCCTCGCCTACCTGCCGCTGGGCTTTCTGCTGACCCTTGCACTGCGCCACCTGCCCGGCGGGCGTGCGTCGGCGGTGGCGGCGGCGGTGCTCATCGGCGGCCTGCTCAGTCTCGGCCTCGAGTGCCTGCAGAACTGGCTTCCGGCCCGCGTGCCGTCGAATCTCGATCTCGCCTGCAACGCCGCCGGGACGGCAATCGGGGCGCTGCTCGGCGCCTGGAACGGCAAGCGCATCCTGCGCCGCGTTGCCAGCCTGCAGCAGGAGCTGCTCGCGCCGAGCGAGCAGGTCGAACTCGGTCTCGTGCTGCTCGGTGTCTGGCTGCTGACCCAGTCGTCTCCGGAGACGCTGCTCTTCGGCACCGGCGACCTGCGCAACGTGCTCGCGCTGACGCCGGCCGTCCCCTATGCCGCACACTCTTTCTTCGTCCTCGAGGCGGCGATCATCGGCTGCAACACCGTCGTCATCGGCCTCTTTGCCCGGAGCCTGCTCGCCGATGGGTCGCCGACGCACCTGGCGCTGCTCGCCTTGTTCGCCCTCGCGCTGGTGATCCGGACGTTGGCGGCAGCGGTGCTGGTCGCGCCGCAGGAGGCGTTCGCCTGGCTGACTCCCGGCGCCGAGGTCGGCTTGCTGATCGGCGGTGTCCTGCTCACCCTGAGCCTGCTCCTGCCGGCATCGATGCGCTTGGCGTTGGCCGGTCTGGCGCTGATGGTGGGCACGGCGCTGGTCAACCTGACGCCGGCAAACCCGTACTCCGAAGCGGCACTGGCAGCCTGGAAACAGGGTCATTTCCTCAACTTCAATGGCCTGACGCGCTGGATGGCCAGTCTCTGGCCCTTCCTGGCACTGCCCTACCTGACCACCATCGGCCGTCGCCATTGACCCGCTCTCACACGAGTGGTGCGTCCCGGCGTGCGCGCAGCCGCTCTTGCCAGTCGGCGAGGAGCGGCGCCCGCAGCTCGAGATCGCTGGCGAGTCGCCACTCGAGCAGTTCGAGCAACTGGCAGTCTTCGCGCGCTGCAACTTGCGGATGGATCGCTTCCGGGTGCAGCACCAGGTCGCCGGCAGCACGCACTCCCTTGCCGGGGAAACCCAGACCGGGCAGACGATGTCCGCCGGCAGTCGCCGGCCATGGCGGCAGATCGATCCACGTCGTGCCGCTGAGGGTCGGTATCTCGATGCGACCGCCGCTGAGCAGGCGGAAGATGCTCACCGGAACCCGGCAATGCAGATCCGGTCCGGCGAGGTCGAACAATTCATGCGTCAGCAGGCTGATCTCGAGGTAGAGATCGCCGGCGATCCTCGACTCGTCCCCCGCTGGCAATGGTGCCTGCCGCGCCAGGCGGAGGCGCTCGCCGGCGAGCAGTGCGGCTGGCACGGTCACCACGAGGGTACGCGCTTCGTTTCGCCAGCCGCTGCCGGCGCAGTCGGTGCAGACCGTCTCGCGCAGGTAGCCGCGGCCACCGCAGTTGTCGCAACGGCCGGTCCTGCCGCCGGCTCGCACCACCCTGCCGCAACCACTGCAGGCAGGACAGGGTACCGAGTGACTGTGCTGGACGCGGCCACTGCCGGTGCACGCGCTGCAGCGAACGCGATGCAGCAGCTCCACGGTACGCTGGCAACCCGCTGCCGCCTGCTCGAGAGTCAGCGTCAACGACTGCAGGAGATCATCGCCGGCCGCCGCGCGATCGCTGGCGCGATCTGCCGCGGGGCTGCGCTGAGCCTGCTGCCAAACGGCCAGCCTTTCGTCGTCGAGCAGCAGTTCGTAGGCGGCATGAACCCGCTTGAACTCGACCGCAGCCGCCGGCGAAGGATTGCGATCCGGATGCCAGCGCATCGCCAGGCGACGGTAGGCGCCCTTTATCTCCTCGCGCGATGCCTCCCGGGCAACGCCCAGAACGAAGAAGGGATCCTCGAAGTCGATCATCGACGAATCGTCATGGCAGGAGCACTCGGGAAGCTGCGGAAGACGGCGCGGCACATCATGGGCCAGAGGGCAGACGGACCAGTGACGGCGCGCGCGACCGCAATCGGGGGCAGCCAGACAGCATGACGCGCGCCCACCACGAGCGCGCTGCCACGGGCGGCGGGTGCACCGCCAACCAGCATTCTGCGGCGGCTTCCTTACGCCGAGCTTGCGGCCGCTCAATTGCCGACAGGCAAGTTGAATCGCGGCAGCAGACCGGAGCTTCACCCTCCTGCCGCCGGTCGCGGCGGTGGACAGGGATGGCTGCCGACGTGGGCTGCGCGCCGTTTCCGATACCACCCTTTTCGCCAGCTTGGCGCTGTCCGTGCGATAGACTGATGATGGTGGCTGCCCATTGCGGTGGTATGCTACCCGCCGGAAGGCAGTCGCCGCCTGCGTCCAGCACTGCGGGCCGCCGGCGGCTGGCGGGTCCCCAGCCAGGAGGAGAGCGCACCGCAATGAGGATCGCCAGCTCATGCCGCCAGCCGGCAGGATGACCAAAGATGTCGTGAGCAGGGCGTCACTGACCCGCTACGCTTGGCTGTCGATCGGCGCAGCGACGCTGACGATCGCGCTCAAGGGCGTGGCGTGGTGGCTGACCGGATCGGTCGGCCTGCTCTCCGACGCCATCGAATCCTTGGTGAACCTCGTCGGCGCACTGATGGCTCTGTGGATGCTGACCCTGGCAGCACTGCCGGCCGATGAGGAACATGCTTACGGGTACAGCAAGGCCGAATACTTCTCGAGTGCCTTCGAAGGCTTCCTGATCCTGCTGGCAGCCATCAGCATCGGCTACGCAGCGCTCGTCAGGCTGCTCGACCCGCAGCCGCTGGCGGAGGTGGGCGTCGGCCTGATGGTTTCGCTGCTGGCATCAGCCATCAATCTGGCGACCGCCCGCATCCTTCTGCGCGTCGGCCGCGAGCACGATTCGATCAGCCTCGAGGCCGACGCGCAGCACCTCATGACCGACGTGTGGACCTCGGCCGGAGTGATCGTCGGGGTCGCGCTCGTCTGGCTCAGCGGCTGGCTCTGGCTCGATCCGACGATCGCGCTCGTCGTCGCGGCAAACATCCTGTGGACCGCCTTCCAGCTCATGCGGCGATCGCTCTCGGGGCTCCTCGACGCGTCGCTGCCGGCGCCGGAACTGGCGCGCATCGAGGCGCTGCTGGCGCGTCATCGGACGCAGGGCATCGCCTTTCATGCGCTGCGCACGCGCCGCGCCGGCAGCCGCAGCTTCGTCAGTCTGCACGTCCTCGTCCCCGGGCAGTGGACGGTGCAACAGGGTCACGACCGGGTCGAGCGCATCGAGGACGAGATCCGCGAGCTTCTGCCGCGGGCGCACGTCACCACCCATCTCGAGCCGCTGGAGGATCCGCTGTCGATGAGCGACCAGGATCTCGAACGACGACCGCGAAGCCGCATCGCGTCGCCGTGAAAGCGCCGCCGGTGTCGGCGGGCTGCCGGCACGCTTCAGGCGAGAAGGGTCACCGGCGACCCCGGGGCCAGAAACAGGCACGATGCCGCACTGCCACGGTTGACGGCGACCTCGACCAGACCGATGCTGTTCTCGTACCAGAACGCCTCGCCTGCGGCAACCTCGGCGAAGACGCGCGCCGGCGACAGTTCCTGCCCGCCCAGTCGCAGCCGCGCTTGCGGCGGGACGTTCGCCGCGCGCATCCCGGTCATGGCGTTGCCATAGTGATCGACATAGATGATCTCCGCGAGGTCGTCGGCGGGAAGTGGATGCTGCAGGCGACTGGTCGCCAGCCAGGCTGCCGGCCAGTCGCCGGTGGCGATGCGCGCGGCTACCGGAGCAAACAGGTCTCGCCCGTGGAACGAGTGCGACAGCCGATCGGGCCGCCAGACGATGCGCCAGGTCCGTCGTTCGCGGGCACGCGCCGCCACGACCGCGAGGATGCCATTGTCCGGCCCGACGTAATACTTGCCATCCGCTTCGAGGACTGCCGCCGGCCGATCGCTGCCGACGCCCGGGTCCACGACGGCGAGGAAGACGCTGCCACGATCGAAGCTGGCGTGCAGCGCGGCCAGCAGATGCGCGCCGGCTCGTGCCGCGAAATCGGGTACCCGGTGCAACAGATCGACGATCGGCATGTCCCGACGCCCGGCACGCAAGAGTGCCGCTTTCATCTGCCCGACGTATGGGTCATCGATACCGAAGTCAGTGAACAGGACGATCATGGCGCGCGGAAGGGAGGTGATCAACCGGCCGCATGGCGCGCATCGCCAGTCGCGGGCGGCGGCAAAGCGCACGATGGCGCGGACACACGGGCCTAATGGCTGACACCCTCGCGGAACACGACCCTGGCCACGGTCAGGCAGAGTATGCGCAGGTCAAGCCATACGGACTGATTGCGCAGGTACTCGACGTCGTAGTCGACCTTGACGGGGATCGGCAGTTCATCCCGGCCGTTGACCTGCGCCCATCCCGTCAGCCCGGGAAGCAGGTCATGAACCCCACGCCGCGTTCGCAACTCGATCAGGTCATACTGGTTGTACAGAGCCGGGCGTGGTCCGACGAGGCTCATGTCGCCGACCAGAACGCTCCACAGCTGTGGCAACTCGTCAAGGCTCGATCGGCGCAGGAACGATCCGACGGGTGTCAGGAACGTCTGCGGATCCGTCAGCAAGTGGGTGGCGACAGCTGGTGTTCCGAGCCGCATGCTGCGAAACTTCGGCATCCGGAAGACGCGGTTGTGCTGGCCGATGCGATCGGACCAGTAGAGCACCGGGCCGCGGGATGTCAACTTGATGAGCAATGCGATGCTGGCGGCAGGGAGCAGCAAGACGAGCGCGGCCAGACTGGCCAGCAAGAGGTCAAGTGTGCGCTTCATTGCAGAACCGACGCGATGGTGAACGACCATCAGGCAGATGCATCATAACAGCAAGGAGACCCCTTGGCGACGGCGCAGTCGATGCCGCCGCGGCAATCCGCGACAAGCCACCCGCCGCCACCGCCGGCCGTATCCGATCCGTCGCACTGGCTTCATGCCACTGGCCGTTGCGGGCCAGGGTGGGCTAAACTTGCCGCCTTGCCAATAATCGAGGAGAGGAACCAGAATGCCCATTGTCACCACCTCCAGCGGTCTGCAGATCGAGGACATCATCGTCGGCAGTGGCCCGACCGCGGCGGCCGGTCAGCACGTCATCGTCCACTACACCGGCTGGCTGGCCGATGGCAAGAAGTTCGATTCGAGCGTCGACCGCAACGAGCCCTTCCGCTTTCCACTAGACGGGCGCCACGTCATTGCCGGCTGGGAAGAGGGGGTACCGGGAATGAACGTCGGTGGCATCCGCAAACTGACGATTCCGGCCGAACTCGCCTATGGTGCGCGCGGCGCGGGAAAGCTGATCCCGCCGCACGCCAGACTCGTCTTCGAGATCGAGTTGCTCGACATCGCCTGAGCGATGGCTGCTCCGCCGGGAAGATTGCCGCGCGGACGCCCGGGGAAGCCGCCGGTGAATGCGATCGCCGGCTCGCCACGCTTGCCAGCCGGCGCCGCGCGTCCCCAGCGAGGCCCGGCGACCGGTGACGCGGCAGTAGGGCAGCAGACCGGCAGGAATACCGAGCAACCTCACCGGGCGACGCAACCGCGTCCGCCCGCCGCGCGCGCCGTGCAGCCAACGCCGCCCTCCGTTGCCGGCGAGCAGCCAGCGGCGATCCGCATCTCCAAGCTGATGGCCGAGCGGGGCCTGTGCTCGCGTCGAGATGCCGACGACTACATCGCACGTGGCTGGGTGTTCGTCGACGGCAGGCGGGTCAGCGAACTCGGCAGCCGTGCCGCGCGCAGCGCGGTGATCACCCTCGACCGACGTGCACTGGCCGTCCAGGAGGCGTGTCTGACGATCCTGCTGCACAAGCCTGTCGGCTACGTATCGGGACAGCCGGAGCCCGGCTGTACGCCGGCGGTCGTTCTGATCCAGCCCGAAAGGCAGTTCCGTACCACCGACACACCGGCTTTTCATCCATCCTGCCTGCGGGGACTGGCGCCGGCAGGGAGGCTGGACATCGATTCGACCGGCCTGCTCGTGCTGACGCAGGACGGGCGGGTGGCACGACGACTGGTGGGCGAGGATTCGACGATCGACAAGGAGTATCTGGTTCGCGTCGCAGGCCAGCTCGACGACCGCGGGCTGGCGCTGCTCAACCATGGGCTGAGCCTCGACGATCGCCGGTTGAAACCGGCGCAGGTGGAATGGCTGAACGCCGACCAGTTGCGTTTCGTCCTGCGCGAAGGCCGCAAGCGCCAGATCCGGCGCATGTGCGAACTCGTCGGGCTGCGCGTGCTTGCTCTCAAGCGCGTCCGCATCGGTGCCGTCCGGCTTGGTGACCTGCCGCTCGGACAGTGGCGGTTCCTGCGCCCCGGCGAGGTGTTCTGAGGGTCGCTGGGGACCCTGGAACAAAGTCAGAGGAGAACCGGTTCCGGCGACAGCTCGACCGCGAAGCGCTGCCGTACGGCATCCTGGACGGCACGTGCCAGCGCCATCACATCAGTCCCGAGTGCGCCGCCGCGGTTGACCAGTACCAGCGCCTGTTTCTCGTACATGCCGACGCGGCCGAGGTCGCGCCCCTTCCAGCCCGCCTGCTCGATCAGCCAGCCGGCGGCGATCTTGATCCGGCCATCCGGTTGCACGTGGCAGGGCAGTTCGGGAAAGTCCCGCCGCAGCCGCCCGCCGAGTTCCGCCGACACCAGCGGATTCTGGAAGAAACTGCCGGCGTTTGGAACCGTTGCCGGGTCGGGCAGCTTGCGGTTGCGAACGGCGATGACGGCATCGGCGATCTGCCGCGCATCGGGTCGGGCCAGTCGTCGGCGGTCCAGTTCGGCAGCCAGGTCCGCATAGCCGGTCAGCGGCCGCCAGTCCTTCGACAGGCGGAAGGTGACGCTGGTGACCACATGGCTGCCATCGAGATGCCAGCCATGTTGCTTGAAGACGCTGTCACGGTAGCCAAAGCGGCAGGCCGCGCGATCGAGGTGCAGCAGCCGGCCACGCGCCATGTCGAAGGCCTCGAGCGACTGGCAGCGATCAGCGAGCTCGAGCCCGTAGGCGCCGATGTTCTGGATCGGTGCCGCGCCGACGGTGCCCGGGATGAGCGCCAGGTTCTCCAGCCCCGGCCAGCCGCGGGCGAGTGTCCACAGCACCAGCTGGTGCCAGCTTTCGCCAGCACCGGCGCGCACGTACCACGCGTCGGCATCCTCACCAAGCAGTTCGCGACCAGCGATCGCCATTCGCAGCAGAAGGCCGTCGAAGTCTCCGCTGAGCACCACGTTGCTGCCGCCGCCGAGAACGAAGCGCCGTCGGGACTGCTGGAGGTTGGCGAGTTGCGCCAACTGGCGACAGGAGCTGATCTCGGCAAGATACGCGGCGCGCCCGGGAAGAGCCAGCGTCGTCCGTCCGGCCAGGTCCACGTCGGCTGTGACGAAGTCGGGCAACGGCTGCGCACGCATCGCCGGCACTCCGCTCCGGCACCGGCTCAGAGCAGCGGCGCCAGCCAGCGCCTCGCTTCCTCGAGACCGAAGCCCGATCGTTCCGCCCAGTCCTCGAGCTGGTCGTTGGCGATCCGGCTGATGGCGAAGTAGCGTGCCTGCGGGTGCGCCAGGTAGAAGCCGGAAACCGCTGCCGCGGGCGTCATGGCACAGCTCTCGGTCAGTGCCATGCCGGTGTTGCGCGGCACATCGAGCAGCGCGAAGAGCGCCCGCTTGGCGGTATGGTCGGGGCACGCCGGGTAACCGGGAGCCGGGCGAATGCCGCGATACTCCTCGCGAATCAGCGACGCCTGGTCGAGGCTCTCGGCGGCGGCGTAGCCCCAGTAGTCGCGGCGGACCTGCAGATGCAGCCATTCGGCACAGGCTTCGGCGAGACGGTCGGCAAGCGCCTTGAGCATGATCGACTGGTAGTCATCATGGACGGCGGCAAACTCGGCGAGCTTCTCCTCGATGCCGAAACCGGCGCTGACGGCAAAGGCGCCGATCCAGTCAGGCGTGCCGCGGTCGGCGACGAAATCGCTCAGACAGTAGTGCGGCTTCCCTTGCGGGCGCTCGTGCTGCTGGCGCAGGTTGTGCCAGATCATCAGCCGATGCTGGCGCGACTCGTCGGCATAGATTTCGATGTCGTCGCCGACGGCATTCGCCGGAAACAGGCCGCAGACGGCCCTCGCGTGCAACCACTTCCCGGCGACCAACTGCTCGAGCATCTTCTGCGCGTCGGCGAAGACCGCGCGTGCCGTACGTCCGACCACCTCGTCGTCGAGAATCTTCGGGTAGCTACCGACGAGATCCCAGGTCTGGAAGAACGGACCCCAGTCGATGAACGGCACCAGGCTCGCCAGATCCACCTGCCGCAGAACGTGCAGGCCCGGGTTGTGGGGCGGGTGGGGTTGGTAGTGCGCGTCTGCATTCCAGAGGAAGCGGTTTGCTCGCGTCTCCGCCAGTGGCAACAGGACGCTGCCTTTCTTGTTCGCGTGCTGCGCGCGCAAGCGTTCGTAGTCGGCGGCGACCTCGCCGATGAACTCGCCTGAACCTTCGACCGACAACAGCCGCGTCACGACGCCCACGGCGCGCGAGGCATCGGGCACGTACACTACCGGCCCCGAGTAGTTGGGGGCGATCTTGATCGCGGTGTGTGCTCGGCTGGTCGTCGCACCACCGATCAGTAGCGGCACGGCTGGCGCACCGTCGTCGGCAGCGGCAAAGCCGAGTCGCTCCATCTCGGCGGCGACGTGACTCATCTCCTCGAGCGATGGAGTGATCAGCCCCGACAGGCCGACTGCTTGCGCGCCATGCTCACGCGCCGCGTGCAGGATGCGGTCGCACGGCACCATGACGCCCAGGTCGATGATCTCGTAGCCGTTGCAGTTCAGCACGACGCCGACGATGTTCTTGCCGATGTCGTGCACGTCGCCCTTTACCGTCGCGATCACGACGCGGCCCTTGCTGCTGACGCCCGTGCGCAGTTTCTCCGCTTCGATGAAGGGAATCAGGTGCGCGACGGCCTGCTTCATCACGCGCGCCGACTTGACCACCTGCGGCAGGAACATCCTGCCGGCGCCGAAGAGATCGCCGACGACATTCATGCCGTTCATCAGCGGCCCTTCGATGACCGCCAGTGGCGGCTTGCCGGCTGCTGCCAGCGCCGCGCGGCACTCCTCGGTGTCGGCGACGACGAAATCGCTGATTCCCCTGACCAGGGCGTGCGTCAGCCGCTCTTCGACCGGCTGCTCGCGCCACGCGAGGTCGGGACCGGTATCCCTGGCCTTGCCCTCCCTGACCGTCTGTGCGAAGTCGACCAGTGCCTCGCCGGCATCAGGACGCCGGTTGAGGACGACATCCTCGACCTTCTGCCGCAGAACCGGGTCGAGATCGTCGTACACCCCGAGCATGCCGGCGTTGACGATGCCCATCGACAGACCGGCGCGGATGGCGTGATAGAGGAAGACGGTGTGGATCGCCTCGCGCACCGCATCGTTGCCGCGGAACGAGAAGGAAACGTTCGATACCCCACCCGAGATCTGCGCTGCCGGCAGATTGGCGCGAATCCAGGCGCAGGCATCGATGAAGGCCACGGCGTAGTCGTTGTGCTCCTCGATGCCGGTGGCGATGGCAAAGATGTTCGGATCGAAGATGATGTCCTCGGCCGGCAGGCCAGCCTCTTCGGTGAGCAGGCGGTAGGCACGGCGGCAGATTTCCGTCTTGCGTGCGAAGCTGTCGGCCTGACCGGACTCGTCGAAAGCCATGACCACCACGGCGGCGCCGTAGCGACGCGCCAGCCTCGCCTGGCGAAGGAACTCCGTGACCCCCTCCTTCATCGAGATCGAGTTGACGATGCCCTTGCCCTGGATGCACTTCAGACCGGCCTCGATCACGTCCCATTTCGACGAGTCGAGCATGAGCGGCACGCGCGCGATGTCGGGTTCACTGGCGATCAGCTTGAGGAAGCGCTCCATCGCCGCCCGCGAATCCAGCATCGCCTCGTCCATGTTGATGTCGATCACCTGGGCGCCATTCTCCACCTGCTGCCGGGCGACCGCGAGCGCATCATCGAAGCGCCCCTCGAGAATCATTCGTGCGAAGGCTCGTGAGCCGGTGACGTTGCTGCGTTCGCCGACGTTGACGAACAGGGAGTCCTGCCCGACATTGAACGCCTCCAGTCCCGACAGCCGCAACTTGCGCTCGCGAACGGGAACGCGGCGTGGCGCGATACCAGCAACGCCGCTGGCGATCGCCGCGATGTGCGCCGGCGAGGTGCCGCAGCAGCCACCGACGATGTTTACGAAGCCCTTCCTCGCCCAGTCGGCAATCTCCGCTGCCAACTGCTCCGGGGTCTCGTCATAGCCGCCGAAGGCGTTCGGCAAGCCGGCATTCGGGTGCGCCGAGACGAAACAATCGCAGATCCGGGACAGCTCTTCGACATGTTGCCGCAGTTCCGCTGCACCGAGCGCGCAGTTGAGGCCGAAGCCGAGCGGCCGCACGTGGGCGAGCGAGTTCCAGAATGCCTCGGCAGTCTGTCCGGAGAGCGTCCTGCCGGAAGCATCGGTGATCGTCCCCGAGATCATGATCGGCCAGCGCCGACCCGCCCGCTCGAAGTAGCTCTCGATGGCGAACAGTGCCGCCTTCGCATTGAGGGTGTCGAAGACCGTCTCGACCAGCAGCAGGTCGACGCCGCCCTGGCACAGCCCGTCGATGGCTTCATCGTAGTTGGCGACCAGTTCGTCGAAACTCGTATTGCGATAGCCGGGATCGTTGACGTCGGGAGAGATCGACGCGGTTCGCGACGTTGGCCCGAGCACGCCCGCGACGTAGCGCGGTCGCGCCGGATCGGCGGCGGTGAACTCGTCGCAGACGGCGCGCGCCAGGCGTGCGCCGGCCACGTTCAACTCGTGTACGATGCCTTCGAGATGGTAGTCGGCTTGCGAGACGCGCGTCGAATTGAAGGTGTTGGTTTCGATGATGTCGGCGCCAGCCGCGAGATACTCGGCATGGATCGCCCGGATCAGTTGCGGGCGCGTGAGCAGCAGGAGGTCGTTGTTGCCCTTCAGGTCATGCGGGTGCCCGGTGAAGCGACTGCCGCGGTAGTCGGCCTCGCGCAGGCCGTGGCGCTGGATCATCGTGCCCATCGCTCCGTCGAGAACCAGGATCTGGTGTTCGAGTCGTTCTGTCAGTTCGGCGGTCCGGTCGGGCTGCATGGTGATTTCCTGATTTCCCCTCGGGGGTGGGGTATGGGTACAAAGCAAAAACCCGTCGACGCGAGGCGCGACGGGTTGTGCAGTGGGCCTCGCTTTAGCTGGATTTCTAAGGCGCCCGCAATCTGTTGGTGTCAAATCGGCGCCACCCCCCTTGCAAACCGGAGCGGGCCTACGAATCTACCCGCCACGGCATGGGTTGTCAAGCTGGCGTCGGTGGCGACAGCCCTGAAGCATGACCCTGCTGAATCGGCCCCGCTTGCCGGAAGCCCCCGTTTTCGGCGCTGAAGCGGTCAGATTGCTGGAGGCTGGTGGCAGGTGAGGGCTGGATGCGTGGGTGGTGTGGGGTCCGTGAAGAGGGTGTCGATCGGTGGCAGGAACTCCGTTGTGATCTCTGGGCGAGCCTCTCCCTGCACGGAGCGCACCGCGCGGGGTGGTTCCTGGGGCCGTCCTGGAGAGGTCACTCGAGTTGCAGCAGAAAGGGTTTGGCGAGAAGCACGCGCATCCGCGCGGAATCGAGCCAGGGCGCAGCGCAGGAATTTCGGATGAAGGCGATGGCCCCGCGCACGCCGAGTTGGTCGAACAGATCGCGCAGCTGTCGCGTGAAGCGCGCCAGGGTATTGAAGACATGCGCCAGCCGCATCAGGAGGTGGTAGCCGCGCATCGCATTCCAGTCGAGGGCAAAGGCATGCTCGTAGTGGTAGCCCTGGTGTTTCTCGACGAGGAAGCCCGCTTCGATGCCCCAGCGGTGGCGGGCGCCGAGATTGCAACGCGCATGGACGTTCTCGCAGCTGAGCGGCCGACTGGAGAGCCAGGCGTGGCGTGCCGTCTCGGTCACGATGGCGGCCTGTTGGTCGACCCGCTGCCAGCTTTCCTCACAGACGACCACGTGCAGCTTGAGCCGGCAACGACCGTTCGCGCCAAAGGCATACTCGATGTCATTGACCCAGCTGAAGTGCTGTTGGCGTTTGCCCCAGTCCAGCTGCCGGGTTTGCGACTGCCGGGGCTGCAGCGCGCGGAACTCCTCCCAGACCGAGGGCAGATCCTTGTCCCGGAGGACGATCATGAACTGCCAGCCGGCGCGCAGGCAGCGTTGCATCACCGGCCCGTTGGCGTAGAGTCCGTCGAGCACGAGCAGGATCGGCAGGCGCGGGAACAGCCTCTTGAGCCGGTCGCTCAAGCGCGCAAAGCCGCGCAGCTCGCAATCCTGCTTCTGCGCTTCGCTGTCGCCCAGCGCGTGTTCGAGGAACTCGCTGAGCAACGGGATGACCAGACCGCCGTGGAAGACGAGGCTGGCTTCGAGCACGTAGACGAAGTACTGGGTGTGGCGGTTTTCGTCCTTGCCGACGCTGCGCTGCAGGAGTTCCTCCGCCCAGAGGGTGTCGCCGGCGAGCTTCTGCGAGCCATCGATGGCGATCGGATGGCAGTGGTTGATCAGATAACGCCGGAAGCTCTTGCCGCGGATCAGGCGGCGCACCAGGTCGACGTGCGCCTCTTCGAGTTCAGTCAGGTCGATGTCGCGCAGCAGCCGATAGAGGGTGTCGGCGTGCGGCAGGGCCTCGATCTCCGGGAACAGCAATTGCAGGTTGGCGAGGAACTGCGGACGGGTCATTTCGCGGTTGGTCTCGCGCCGGGAGGCGAACTGGAAGACGAACATCAGCAGGCCATAGAGCAGCAGCACGGTCAGCTTGTGCCGGCGCTTCCTGGGGTCTCGCGGGTCGGGAATCCGTTCCAGCTGGTCGAGCAAGCCCGGCAGCTCCTGGCGCAGGAGGCGCGCCTGCTTGCTCACGGCGTCCTCGCGGGCTGCGCGTTCTTCGTCGATGGTCGCGAAGCTCGAGCATCGGTTGGGCAGCGGCGGGGGTGACTGGGGCCGTTGTCCCATCGCGCGCCGCTTCGCGTTCAGCGCCTGCTCCTGCCGTCTCTTGTCGCTGCGTTGCGCCCGAATGCCGGCACGCGTCGGACGACGGCAGGGTTTGCTCATCGCCGGGTGGGCTCGGTCACGGCGCACAGCCGGTCCCGACCGTCGCTGCCGAGCGGCTTGACCCATACTTGCCGAGGCGTGCTGTGATAGGTCCGGCCAGGGCGGGCCAGCCCGCGTCCGCTGGTCTCTCCGAGCAATTGCCAACCGGCAGCCCGGTAGCAGGTGCCGGTATGCTGTCGCGGGTCGACGAAGCTTTCCAGCAGCAGGGGCTCGAAGCCCCAATGTTCGAGCCAGTCGCTGCGCGCACGACGCGCGAGTTGGCCGAGCACCTGGCTGGCCAGATGCGGTACGCGAACGTGCGGGAAGATCAGGAAGCGACTGTTGTTGAGTACCCGTGGCAGGTTGTGGCGCCGGGTCTGCGCGGTCCAGCCGATCCAGTCGTCGCGCACGGCCACCGCCCGGGCGGCACCGGACAACAGGACACAACCGAGCCGCAGCTCGCCCGCCGTGATGAAGTAACGCAACCGGTAGCCGAAGGCACCCTGGAAACCGAGCGGGTGCCAGCGCGCCATCAGATCATCCCATTGCTTCGCCAAGGCGGTGTCGTGGATCACTTCCAGGCGGACCGGGGCCAGGGCCGACAGCGAAACCTCCACCGGAGTCGGCTCGACCATCGGCTCGGCAACGGCCCGGGGCTGCGCCGGGCAGCGTGGCGTCGAACGGGATACCCGCGCGGCCCGCTGTGCGGGCAGGACGAGCAGGCCGGCCGCCTGCAAGCGCTGCAGGAACTCCAGGCAGGCGCCCGTCTTCGCCGTCCCCGTCAGCGTCACCCAGCCCAGATGCTCGCACAGCGTCGCCGCCAGTTCATGGCGCGCCAACCCGGGCAGCCACGCCACCGTCGCGCAGATGTCGGCAACCTCTCGCGCACTGAACTCCCGGCCGCAGTGCACCCAACTGCTCGGCGTCATCGCATCCATCGCACAACCTTCACCAGAAACGCAGATCCGCTAACCTCAGCCTATTCTGCCAAAGGCCTCGAAAATTGTCTAGCCCTCCTTTGCGAAAGCCTTTTTTTGCGGTGGCCGTCAAGCCTTGCTACGACTGGGCTGCGCGGGTCATGCTTCAGGGCTGCGGTGGCGATCGGTCCACCATTGCAGCAGCCAGTGAGCGAATTTTTGCTACACTCCGGCGGTGGACCGGCAGGCAGAATTGGCCACCCCCATCCTGCTTCGGCAGGATCAGGCTGAGTTCGAGAACCCGAAAAAAGGTGGCGGGGAGCACCTGGTGCAGTATCAGGTGCTCCCCGAGTTCGGGCTGAAGCCGGAACTCCAAGACCATAAAAGGAGAACAGCATGCGCAGTCTAGGATGGCGGGCTTACAGACAGCTTACGGACGTGGCCGCGGGGGCTTGATGCCATGCGCATTCTGCTGGCCGAAGACGACAGGATCATTGCCGATGGTCTCTGCCGCTCCCTGCGCCATGGTGGCTATGCGGTCGACTGTGCCGACAACGGTATCGACGCGGAGACGGCGCTATTGACAAATACCTATGATCTCCTGATTCTTGACCTTGGCCTGCCCAAGCTGCCCGGCCTCGAAGTGCTGCGGCGGCTGCGGGCGCGCAAGGCGAACACGCCGGTGTTGATCCTGACCGCGCTGGACGCGATCGACGACCGGGTCAGGGGCCTCGACCTCGGTGCCGATGACTACATGGCGAAACCGTTCGAACTGGCCGAACTGGAGGCCCGCGTACGCGCGCTGAGTCGCCGCTCATCGGGGACGACGAGAGTAATGGAGTGCGGGACGCTGACCTTTGACCAGACCGACCGCTGCGCATTGGTCAATGGCGAGAGGCTCGATCTGTCTGCACGTGAACTAGGTATCCTGGAAATATTGTTGACCCGCGCCAACCGTCTCGTCAGCAAGGACCACCTCGTCGATCACCTGTGTGGCTGGGGCGAGGAAGTGAGCCACAATGCCATCGAGGTCTATGTTCACCGCCTGCGCCGCAAGCTGGAATCGACTGGTGTCAACATCATCACCATGCGCGGGCTCGGCTACTATCTTGAGAAGCCTGCGGACGAGAGAAGGCCCTGACATCCAGCGCTCGCTGTTCGGCGAAATTCTCGACTGGATGCTGGCGCCGCTGCTGTTCGTCTGGCCGATCAGCATCGCGCTGACACACTACTTTGCCAACAACGTCGCGAGCTATCCGTACGATCAGGCCTTGCGTGAGCACGTGGCGGCCCTCTCGCGGCAGGTCAGTTTCGTCGATGGTGAGGCGCATCTGGCGCTGCCCGGGCTGGCGGAGGTGTTTCTGCGGGCGGATGAGATCGACACCGTCTACTTCCACCTGCTGGATCCTGACGGCAGGCTGCTTGCAGGTGACCCCGAGTTGCCCGCCCCGGCGAACCCGGGCGGACTGGCGCGCGGCGAGTTCGGCGAAGCGCAACTGCGGGACGACGAGTACCGCGGCCAGCCGATGCGGATCGCCTACCTCTACCTGCCGCAGCCGGGAGAGCCGGGTGCATCGGGAGAACGTCGCGGGGTACTCCTCGAGGTTGGTGAGACGACCGAGAAGCGTGCGCAGCTGGCCAACAAGATCATCGCCAGCGTCATCGTGCCGCAGTTTGTCATCATTCCGCTGGCCGTCGTCCTGGTGTGGTTCGGGTTGTCACAGGGCCTGCGCCCGCTGACGCGGCTGCGCAACCGTATCGAAGCGCGCCGCGAGGCCGACCTGTCACCGATCTCGCTCGGCCGCGTTCCGGAGGAACTGCGGCCGCTTACCGAAGCATTCAACTCCATCCTTGCCCGCATGCAGCAGAACGTCAGTGCCCAGCGGCGCTTCATCGCCGACGCCGCGCACCAGATGCGGACTCCCCTGACAGGACTGAAGACGCAGGCGCAGCTGGCGATGCGTGAGACCGATCCAGGCGAACTGAAGCATGCGCTCAGGCAGATTCTGACGGGGGCTGATCGCGCCTCGCATCTGGTCGATCAACTACTCGCTCTGGCCCGCGCCGAAGCCAGCGATCGTGCTCCGCACGCCCTGCTGACGCTGGACCTCGATCATCTGTTGCGCGAGGTCGTCGAAACCTGGGTCCTCCGTGCACTCGAGAAGCGCATCGACCTTGGCTACGAGCATGCCGGCAAGGTGCTGATTGACGGCAATGCCTTCCTGCTGCGTGAGATGATCAACAATCTGCTGGACAACGCGCTGCGCTACACGCCGGTCGGCGGGCGGGTCACCGCCAGGGTCGCCGCCCTTGGTGATTTCGTCGTGCTCGAGATCGAGGACAGTGGGCCGGGGATTTCCGAGGACGAGTCACTCAAGGTGTTTGACCGCTTCTACCGCGGCGAAGGAACCGGCGTGGAAGGTAGCGGCCTCGGTTTGGCGATTGTCCGCGAGATCGCGGAGGTTCACAAGGCGGCGGCGAGCTTGCGGCCGAAAGCGCGCGGTGTTGCCGAAGGGGAAGCGGACGGTTGTGTCGCCCGCATCGTCTTTCCCGCCCACCGCCCGCCGCGGCAGCCGGTGCAGGAACCGGTGCAGACGGGTTTCGCCTGAGATGTCGTGCATGTCGACGAATCTTCGCTGTCGCGAGCGGCCCGCAATCAAGGGGCGAGCCAACGACACCACCGACCGGTTTGGAGGACCCGTCATCCTTGCACGTTCCCCTGCGGCATCGCCGGCTGGCCGACGATGCCGCGAGCCGGGGCAGCTCAGGCCAGTGTGCGCAGGTAAGCCGGAGCACACTCGATGACGAATTCCCAGAATGCTCCCAGCGCCGGAGTCAGATGTTTGCTCTTGTGACGGACGATGTGCCAGCGACGCATGACCGGGGTGCCCTCAACATCGAGAACATGCAGCCGGCCGGCAGCCAGCTCGAGGCCAAGGGTATGGGCCGAGATGAAGCTGATCCCCAGACCAGCCACGACGGCCTGCTTGATTGCTTCATTGCTGGCCATTTCCATGCCGATTCGGGGTCGGATCGCGTGTTCGTGAAAGAACTCTTCCATTGCCGAGCGCGTACCCGATCCCGCCTCGCGGACGATCAGCGTCTCGTCTGCGAGGTCCTCGACCGCCAGGCCGGGAGCACCGACGAGGGGGTGTTCCCTGCCGGCGACGATCACCAGCGGATGTGGTGCGAAGGCGATGGCAATGGCGTCCAGGTCCGCTGGAGGGCGCCCCATGATCGCCAGGTCCACCTCGTTGTTGGCGAGCAGACGACTGACCGTTGCACGGTTGTCGATCAGCAGGCGAAGGCGGACGTCGGCTTGCGCCTTGCGGAATTCGGCCAGCAGACCCGGGGCAAAGTACTCCGCCGTACTGGCGACGGCGACCGCAATTCGCCCACCCTTGAGTCCCTTGAGTGCCAGCAGGGCCTCGTCCGCCTCCTTCAGTGACTGCAGGATCTGGCGGGTGTGAGCGAGCAGGATTTCGCCCGCTTCGGTGAGAAACACCCGCTTGCCAATTCTCTCGAAGAGCAGCGTGCCGCTCACATCCTCGAGTTGCTTGATCTGCAGGGATATCGCCGCATGTGTCAGATGCAGCTTCTCCGCTGCACGGGCAAAGGACAGATGGCTTGCGGCGACCGAGAAGATCTGGAGCTGGCGTATCGTGGCATTTCTCATCGATTAGCTTTCATTAAACAAACATGGAAGCATGTTTAACTTTAAGTTTTGTTGTGGGCCGCTAGAATGGGGCCCAGTCGCAGCCCGAGCTGAATTCGTGATTCCTGGAGCAAGCCCATGTTATGCGGACGGACCAACGTTAACAAGTTTCTCGTTGAAGAGCAGCGACGCAACCCGGCATTGATCGGTGACGTGTCGATGCTGATCAGCGATGTCGTGCGCTCCTGCAAGGCGATCGGCCAGGGCGTCTCGCGTGGTTCTCTGGCTGGCGTCCTTGGCGATGAGGGTAGCCGCAACGTGCAGGGCGAGGTGCAGAAGAAGCTCGACGTGCTTGCCAACCGGGCTTTCCTGCACCACTGCGAATGGGGTGGGCACCTGCGGGCGATGGCATCGGAGGAGATGGAAGACATCCACCCGATTCCCCCCGAACACCCTCGCGGCAACTACCTGTTGGTCTTCGACCCGCTCGACGGCTCCTCCAATATCGACGTCAATCTGTCGGTTGGCAGCATCTTCTCGATCCTCCGCTGTCCCGACCATGCCAGTGGGCAGCCGCCGACAGCAGCCGATTTCCTGCAGTGTGGCAGTCGTCAGGTGGCGGCCGGCTACGCGATCTACGGCCCGTCGACGATGCTCGTACTGACCGTCGGCAATGGCACCCACGGCTTCACCCTCAACCGCGACATTGGTGAGTTCCTCCTCACTCATCCCGATCTGGCGATCTCGCCCGACACCCGTGAGTTCGCGATCAACGCTTCCAACGAGCGTTTCTGGGAACCGCCGGTGCAACGCTACGTTGCCGAGTGCCTGCAAGGCATGAGCGGCGTCCGCGGCAAGGATTTCAACATGCGCTGGGTGGCATCGATGGTTGCCGAGGTGCACCGCATCCTGATGCGCGGCGGCGTCTTCATGTATCCCAGGGACAGCAAGGACCTGTCGAAACCCGGCCGCCTGCGTCTGCTGTATGAGGCCAATCCGATGGCGATGATCGTTGTCCAGGCCGGTGGCCAGGCTTCGACGGGCGACGAGCGGATCCTCGATGTGCAGCCGACCAGCCTGCACCAGCGCGTACCCGTGATTCTCGGTTCGCGCAATGAGGTTGAGCGGATCGAGCGTTACCATCGCGAGCATGCAAGCGGCGAGGACCAGCCGTTCCGCTCGCCTCTCTTCTCGACCCGGACCCTCTTCCGGGATGACTGAGCCGTTGTGATGAGAAATCATTGCGAGCAGTTCGGGATACCCGGTGCGCGCGAGCCGAAGACGGGGCGGATCGACCGACCCGACAAGGAGCGAGGTCATCGGCGACGTCGCTGACTGGCGGTGCAGCAGATTCATCAACAACCCACGGGGTCGCGGGCAGGAGTCCGGCGATCCCGAATCAACCCGCGGAGTCACTCCTCATGTCGATCAGGAATCCAGTCATCGCGATCACCGGTTCGTCCGGCGCCGGCACGACCTCGGTCACCCGCTCCTTCCAGCATATTTTCCGGCGTGAAGGACTGAACGCCGCGATCATCGAAGGTGACAGTTTCCACCGCTACGATCGCGAGGGAATGCGCAAGCAGATGGCCGAGCGCGCTCTCGCCGGCGACCATCATTTCAGCCATTTTGGCCCCGAGGCCAATCTGCTGGCCGAACTCGAGGGCCTGTTCCGCGACTACGGCGAGACGGGGCGCGGCAAGAGCCGCCACTACGTGCACGACGAAGACGAGGCCATGCGCTATGGTTCTCCACCGGGAACCTTTACCGACTGGGCCGAGCTGCCCGCCGCTACCGATCTGCTCTTCTACGAAGGGCTGCACGGCGCGGTCACGACCGACACCGTCGACGTCGGCCGCCATGTCGATCTCTGCGTCGGCGTCGTGCCGATCATCAACCTCGAGTGGATCCAGAAGCTCCACCGTGACAAGGCGCAGCGCGGTTACTCGACGGAAGCGGTGATGGACACCATCCTGCGCCGGATGCCGGATTACATCAACTACATCTGCCCGCAGTTCTCGCGCACGCACGTCAACTTTCAGCGCGTGCCGACCGTGGATACCTCGAATCCCTTCATCGCCCAGGACATTCCCACGCAGGATGAGAGCATGCTGGTGATCCGCTTTGCCAACCCGCGGGGGATCGACTTCTCCTACCTGTTGAGCATGTTGCACGATTCCTTCATGTCGCGGCCGAACATCATCGTCTGTCCCGGCGGCAAGATGGGGCTGGCGATGCAGATCGTGTTCACGCCGATGATCCTGCAACTCATGGACCGCAAGCGCCGGCATCGCTGACCGCAAGCCGTGTCAGTGCTCGTTCATGCCCTCGTCGAAGAAGGAGATCGTCTTGCCCACCGAATCCCGCAAGTTCCGCCGGCGCTGTGCCAACGCACTGCGTTTTCTCGCCATCGATGCCATCCATGTGGCGAACTCCGGTCACCCCGGGATGCCGATGGGCATGGCCGACATCGCAGAGGTGCTGTGGCGACGCCACCTCACGCACAATCCGGCCAATCCGGGCTGGGTGAACCGTGATCGGTTCGTCGTCTCCAACGGTCACGGGTCGATGCTGCTCTACGCCCTGTTGCATCTGTCTGGCTACGATCTGTCGATTGGTGACCTGCAGCGCTTCCGACAGCTGCATTCGAAGACACCCGGCCACCCCGAGTTCGGCGTGACGCCCGGCGTCGAAACCACTACCGGCCCGCTCGGCCAGGGTCTGGCCAACGCGGTCGGAATGGCCGTCGCCGAACGGTTGCTGGCGGAGAGCTTCAACCGCCCCGGACATTCGATCGTCGATCACCACACCTATGCCTTCGTCGGGGATGGCTGCCTGATGGAAGGCGTCTCGCATGAGGCATGTTCGCTGGCAGGGCGACTGTCACTGTCGAAGTTGATCGTCTTCTACGACGACAACGGAATCTCGATCGACGGTCACGTGCAACCCTGGTTCGCCGACGATACGGCCAAGCGCTTCGAAGCCTACGGCTGGCGCGTGCTGCCCCACTGCGATGGCCACGACGTCGATTCGATCGAAGCCGCGATTCGCGTCGCCAGGACCGCCACCGGGCGACCGACGCTGATCTGCTGCAAGACGATGATTGGTTTTGGCTCACCAAACAAGGGTGGTACGCACGACGTTCACGGCGCCCCACTGGGCTCCAACGAGATCGCCAACACGCGACGCCAGCTCGAGTGGCCGTATCCTGCCTTCGAGGTTCCGGCCGACGTGCGGGCGGGTTGGGATGCACGGGGCAAGGGCGAAGCAGCCGAGTATGCGTGGGACGCCGCTTTCGCCGCCTATCGCGACGCCTTTCCGGAACTGGCACGCGAGTTCGAGCGTCGGATGCGGGGCGATCTTCCTGCCGACTGGGATGCGCGCGTGGCAGCGCTGCTTGCCCGTTGCTCGGGGCAGGCAGCCGCGGTCGCGACACGCAAGGCATCGCAGGATGCCATCGAGGACCTTGCTTCGGCCCTGCCTGAACTGCTTGGCGGTTCGGCGGACCTGACCGGTTCGAACCTCTGCAACTGGACTGGAACCAGATCCGCCAACCGCGAGGCCGCCGGCAACTACATCAACTATGGCGTGCGCGAGTTCGCGATGACGGCAATCGCCAACGGCATAGCGCTGCACGGCGGCTTCATCCCCTATACGGCGACCTTCCTCGTCTTCTCGGATTATGCGCGCAACGCCATCCGTCTCGCAGCCCTGATGAAGCAGCGGCAGGTGATGGTCTACACGCACGACTCGATCGGACTGGGCGAGGATGGTCCGACACACCAGCCGATCGAGCAGGCTGCGTCGCTGCGTCTGATCCCGGGGCTCGATGTCTGGCGTCCGGCCGATTCCGTCGAGACTGCCGTTGCCTGGGTCGCCGCCCTCGAGCGTGGCGACGGTCCTTCGTGCCTTCTTCTCTCGCGCCAGAACCTGCCGGCCCTGCCGCGACCACCGGAGCAGGTTGCCGACATCCGGCGTGGCGGCTATGTCCTGCGCGAAGCGGCAGACGGTGATGCGCGACTGGTACTGCTGGCGACGGGCTCAGAGGTCAGTCTCGTTCTGGAGGCACAGGCTGTGCTGTTGCAGCAGGGCATCCCGGTTCGTGTCGTCGCCATGCCCTGCAGCGAGCGTTTCGACCGGCAGCTGCCAGCGTATCGTCGCCAGGTGCTGCCGTTGGCGACGCCGATACTGGCCGTCGAGGCTGGGCATCCCGACCTGTGGTGGAAGTATGTGGGCACGGCTGGCGCGGTGATCGGCATCGACCGTTTTGGCGAATCGGCGCCGGCGGCCGATCTTTACCGGTTTTTCGGCATTACCGTGGACGCGATCGTGGCACGCGCGCGCAGTTTGTCCGGCTGGGCTCCTGGCTGACACCCTGCTGCCCGTCCGCCTGTGGGCTTTCAGCGGCTGCCGACGAAGGTCCGCAGTCGCTGATTCAGGCTCAGGGAACCGACCTGCGGCAGATCTGCCAGAACCGCGGCGACGTCCGCCTCGAGCCTGGCCAGGACGACGCTGTCCGTGGACATGCCGGCGGCCAGAAGGATCTCGACCTCGACCCGGCCCCCGAGATAGTGCAGTACGACTTGCTCCGGGGCGGGGAGACCGACGAAAGCGGGGGCCAGATGCTTCACCAGTTCGTCGCGGTCGGGCAGCCCATGGCTTGCCAGGTCATGATCCAGGTCGTCCTCGACGTCCACATGGACGAGGACGTCCGCCACTGCCGAGTGGCTCTCGAGCACCCGTTCGCGCGTCATCTCGGCGATCCGGTGCCCTTCCGAGACGCTGACCCGAGGCTCGACACAGACGTGGGCATCGACCAGCGAACGATGCGCCATGCGCCTCGTCCGCAGTTCGTGCAGGCTGCTGACGCCGGGGGTATCGACAATGACCTGGCGGATGCTGTTGACCTCGTCGATCGACAACCCGGTGTCGATCAGTTCCTGTACCGCCTCCCAGGCGAACACCGTTCCCATGCGGACGATCATGAAACCGACGATCACGGCGGCAACCGAGTCGGCGAAGGTATAGCCGAGAAGATTGCCAACGATGCCGATGGCAACAACGAGCGACGATGCCGCATCCGAGCGGGCATGCCAGGCGTTGGAGATCAGCATGGGTGACCGCAGCCTCTCGCCGACCTGCAGCATGTAGCGGAACAGTCCTTCCTTGGCGGCCAGCGCCACGATCGCGGTCCATAACGCCATTGGTGCCACCGGCGGCAGGTCCTCGAGCGACTGCAGCTTGACGCCGGCACTCCATATGATTCCCGCGCCGGTCAGCGCCAGGATGGCACCCAGTGCGAAGGAGGCTGCGGTTTCGATCCGCGCATGGCCGTAAGGGTGGCTTTCGTCAGCAGGATCCTTGCTGTGATGCGCCGCGAACAGGACGAGAAAGTCGCAGACGAGGTCGGAAAGCGAGTGCAGTCCGTCAGCGATCAGGCCTTGCGAGTGGGCAACGATGCCCGCAACGACCTGTGCGCCGGTCAGCAGAATGTTCACCAGGACACTGACCCAGGTTACCCGTTGCGTCATGGCGTGTCGCTCAGGGTGGTCGTAGGCAACCGCCGGTTCGTCGTCCACGATGCTCATGTGCCCCTCCCTCGTCGTTGATTTTCGCGGGCGATTCTACAGTCGATGGTGCGGCATGTCTCGTCGTGACACGGCCGCAGCTACCGTGGGTCGCTTCCGGGCCGGCAGTCTCGCTGCTCGACGTTAATGCGGGCTTAAGGCGAAAGCCCGTCTCCGTTACAATCGCGAACTTTGACCGGGACCGGCGAAGCGCGGTGTTCCCCCTTGCATCGCCTTCTCTTGCCCAACGCACACTTTCGGCGGAACTTCAATGAATGTCCTGATCACACCGGTCAGCGTGGCCGACGTCGACTCGCTGGTCGCCCTGGCGCGGCAGGTCTGGCAACGGACCTACCCGGGGATCATCAGCCAGGAGCAGATCGATTACATGCTTGCACAGCGCTACGGCCGGGACCGCCTGCTGGCCGAACTGGAGGAGCCGGGAATCTGGTGGGACAAGGCGACGGTGGGCGGTTGCCTGGCGGCCTTTTCATCTTGCATCGCCATGGCTGGCGGGAGTGAGATGAAACTCGACAAGCTTTACGTCGACCCGCTGCGGCAGCATGGTGGCATCGGTGGCCGGCTGATCGAGGAGGTCGAACGCCACGCCTGCGCCGCCGACTGCCGGACACTCATCCTGGCCGTCAACAAGCGCAACGAGGCAGCCATTGCGGCCTACCGCCGGTACGGTTTCGTTGTCCGCGATTCCGTCTGTGTCGACATTGGCCACGGCTTCGTCATGGACGACTTTATAATGTCCAAGTCACTGCCGCCTGCGGCAGCTTCCCTGTGAACGCCAATGCTGCTTCCCTTCGTCAAGATGCATGGTCTCGGCAACGATTTCGTCGTCCTTGACGGTGTGCGCCAGTCGCTCGAGTTGACCCGGGCGCAGTTGCGCCGGCTCGCCGACCGTCATTTCGGCATCGGCTGCGATCAGGTGCTGCTCGTCGAGGCGCCGACAAGGCCCGGGGCGGACTTCCGCTATCGGATCTTCAATGCCGATGGTGGTGAGGTCGAACAGTGCGGCAACGGGGCCCGCTGTTTCGTCCGCTTCGTGCACGAGCAGGGGCTGACGACGCGACGCCAGATCCGCGTCGAGACGATCAGTGGCATGATCGTCCCGTGCCTCGAAGACGACGGTTCGATCACTGTCGACATGGGGCCGCCGGAGTTCGCAGCGGACCGGATTCCGTTCGTCAGCGACGTGGATGACATTTTACAGCCCCTCCAGCTCGCCGACGAGGAGATCATGATCACCGCCGTTGGCATGGGCAATCCGCACGCCGTGCAGCTCGTCGACGATATCGACAAGGCACCGGTCGAGCGCCAGGGTCCGGCCATCGAGTTTCATCCGCGCTTCCCGCAACGTGTCAACGCCGGTTTCATGCAGGTGAGCGACCGCCACTCGATTCGCTTGCGGGTCCATGAACGCGGTGCCGGCGAAACGCTGGCCTGTGGTACCGGTGCCTGTGCGGCGGCAGTGGCCGGAATCGCGCGCGGTCTGCTGGATTCCCCCGTCCGAGTCGCCATGCGAGGAGGTGAGCTGCTGGTCGCCTGGTCGGGCAAGGATGCTCCGGTGTTCATGACCGGGCCGGCAGTTACAGTCTTCAAGGGAGAGATCGAGTTATGAGAGCGGAAGAGGTCGCGCGCTACCTGCAGGACAATCCACATTTCTTCGAGCAACACGCCGATCTGGTGGCCAACATCGTCGTGCCGCACCCACACGGTGGTCGGGCAATCTCGATCACCGAGCGACAGATGCTCGCGCTGCGCGACAAGAACAGGCAGTTAGAGGGCAAGATGGGCGAGCTGCTGCAGTTCGGCGAGGAGAACGATGTGCTTGGCGCCAAGATGCATCGGTTGGCGACCGGGATGATCGTGGCGCGGAGCTTCCAGGCGGTGCTGCACACCCTCAACCTCCATCTGCGCGATGACTTTGCCGTACCGCATGTTGCCGTACGTCTCTGGCGGCACCCCGAGGGCCACGAGGAATTGCCGGAGTTTGCGGAGGTCAGTGAGGAACTGCAGGCTTTCGCCGAGACTCTGGTGCAACCGTTCTGCGGTTCGACCAGTGGCTTCGAAACCTCGTCCTGGTTCGGGGAAGCGGCCACGCACGTGCGTTCGCAGGGACTGATCGCGATCCGGGATGGCGGCGCCACGCGGGGCATGATCGCGCTTGGCAGTGAGGATTCCGCGCGCTTCTACGCCGGAATGGGAACGATCTACCTCGAGCGTCTCGGCGAGATGGCAGCGGCAGCGTTGGCACGCGTCCTTGGCTGAAGGCGTCCGCACTGGTTCCGACAGGGTGTCCTGAATGACCGCGGGTGAGAACGCGGCGAGTGTTCGCTCCTACCTCGAAGAACTCGCACAGCAACGGCGATCATCGGTGCATACGGTCAGAAGCTACCGTCACGACCTCGAACTGCTTTGCCGCTTGCTCGGCGAACTGCCCGGCGAAGCCAGTCTGGCCAGCCTGCAGCCGCATCACATACGCCGTTTCGTCGCGCAGTTGCACACGCGTGGGCTTGGCGGCCGGTCGCTGGGACGTACGTTGTCCGCGTGGCGTGGTTTCTATCGCTGGCTTGGCCAGCGCGGACAGGTGAACCACAACCCGGTCGATGGTGTCCGCCCGCCGAAGAGTCCGCAGGCGCTGCCCAAGGTGCTTTCGCCCGACGAAGCGAACCGGCTTCTTGCGGCAGAGAGCGAAAACCTGCTGCAACTGCGCGATCAGGCAATCTTCGAGCTGTTCTATTCGTCCGGGCTGCGCCTGGCCGAGTTGGCCGGGCTCGATCTGTCATGCCTCGAAGAGCTGCTGGGCGGAGAGGTGCGGGTGCTCGGCAAGCGCAACAAGCTGCGCATCGTGCCTGTCGGCAGCAGGGCGAGGCGGGCGGTCGCAGATTGGGCGGCGCAGCGCTCGAGGCTGGCGGCGGAAGGCGAAGCAGCCCTCTTCGTCAGCCAGCGTGGCACGCGCCTTGGTGTGCGCATGATCCAGCTGCGCCTGCAGCGCCGTGGTCTGGCGCAGGGTCTGCTTGCCCGTGTGCATCCGCACATGTTGCGCCATTCCTTCGCCTCGCATGTCCTGCAATCCTCGGGAGATCTCCGTGCCGTGCAGGAGATGCTCGGTCATGCCAGCATTTCCTCGACGCAGGTCTATACGCACCTCGACTTCCAGCACCTGGCCGCCGTCTACGATCAGGCACATCCGCGTGCCAAGCGCAAGCCGAGCTGAACGGTGAGCAAAGTCATCGGCCTGATACGGATCATCGAGCCAACGGCATTCGAGGCCTATCGCGGCGAAGTGGGCAGGACCGTTGCGGAGTTTGGCGGCCGAATCCGCTTCCGCGGATCGGTGACACAGGTGTTCTGGAACGAACTGGGCTGCGAAGGCTTCGAGGCAGTGGTCGAACTCGAGTTCGAACGACTCGAGGACGCGCAGGCATGGGCGACCAGCGAAAGCTATCGCACGCTGCTGGAGGTGCGAAGCAGGGCCATGCGAGTGACGCTGTTTGCGGCCGAGTAGCTCCTGCTGCTGCTTCCGGCGCTTGCTGAGCCAGCTTCAGCCCTTGTTCCAGGGTGCCAAGAGGCTGCGGTGTTCTTGGTCGCGCATGATGCGGCAGGTGCCAGAAAGCGGTCGCCAGCGCGCCCGGATATGGGCTGCGAGCGCGTGAGCTGCCGGCTGTTCATGTGCATGGGCCGGTGATGAGCAGTCGAGCAACGCGGCCGAGTGGCCGCGCTACCCCAGAGTCACTCGGGTCACCCCTGGCCGCCGTGCCGGCTGCGCCCGCGATTGAAGCGCCACCGCCGGCGCTCCCTGTCCTGCTCCCTCGGTGGCTGACGGGCACGGGAGCGTCGGCCAGCAGGCCCACGCTTGTTCGGGAGGGTGGGAGTTGCGCTGCGCGAGACGATCAGGCGGGCGAAGCCGGATCACCCTTGGGCCCAGGTGACCCTTTCGGCCCGGTTGCCCCCTTGGCACCGGCCGGTCCGGGCGGACCTTCCCCGCCTTGCGGCCCCGCCGGACCAGCCGGACCAGCCGGACCAGCCGGACCAGGCGGTCCCGGGTCGCCTTTGGCTCCGCTTGGACCGGTCTTGCCTTGTGGGCCAGCTGGTCCGCGACTTCCCGGCGGTCCAGGAGGACCCTCCTTGAGCTTGAGTTGCGCGAGCTCTCCCTCGATTGCCGCGACTCGATCGTGCAGGGCCTGCAACGGATCAACGGTAGATGCTTCGTGGGACGCGGCCTTGGCTGCCGCAGACTTCTTCCCGTCCTTCTTCTTCGACATCTGTGGTCTCCTCTCATCAACAGGGTGCGCGGAGCAGCGCTGGGAAAGTCTCCGCTGCGGACTACAACATGGAAACCCGAGCCGGTCAACGGCCTGCTGTCTGTCATTTTCGATGCTGGGCAGCTATGACGTCGGTTTTGCTGCCGCTGCCTCCTGGAAGCGGTGTTCGGCGGCAGGTTGAACGCAGTCTCGGACCCCGGCATGCCTGGGCCGCCTGCATGAGGATGATCTTCCGGTGGTCACCGCCGTTTCAGGGAAAGCTTGTCGAGCGGACCGGTTCCGCCGTGCGTGCCGGTTGGACCGTGAGGTATCGCACGGAGCCCGCTGCCCGCCTCGGTATAATCGACTCTGAAAACCTGCCGCAGGCGAGGCTGGTGAGCGTTGAACGCACTGGAGACGAAATGGATATCAAAAGCGAGGTGGTTTCAGTTCTTGACGAGGTCTTGAGCCTGAATGGCAGGGCTCGGTCCTTTTCGCTCGATACTCCGCTGCTGGGTGCGCTTCCCGAGCTCGACTCGATGGCGGTGGTGGCGTTGATCACGAATCTGGAGGAACGCTTCGGCTTCTGCGTCGACGACGACGAGATGGACGGTTCGGTTTTTGCTTCTCTGGCAAGTCTGGTCGATTTCGTCACTCGCAAGATGGGCGGCTGAACTCGCCTGCAGATGGCCCTCGAAGCCTTTTTTCTGCCGGCCAACCCCGGACGGCGCTTCGCGCTGCTGCACTGGCCGGACAATGCCTGCGAGCTCACTGGTGCAGTCGTATTCGTGCCCCCGTTCGCCGAGGAACTCAACAAGTCGAGACGGATGGTGGCCTTGCAGGCACGGGCGATGGCGGCTGCGGGATACGCCGTCCTGCAGATCGACCTGCTGGGCTGTGGCGACAGTTCCGGTGATCTGGCCGATGCCTCCTGGGAGGCTTGGCTTGCCGACGTGGAACTCGCCTGCGCGTGGTTGCAGCAGAGGACCGAAGCGCCGCTGTGGTTGTGGGGCCATCGCACGGGCTGCCTGCTGGCCAACGAGGCAGCCAATCGGATGTCGTGCGCGGTTGACCTGCTGTTCTGGCAGCCCGTGCTCGTTGGCAAGCAGTATCTGCAACAATTCCTGCGTCTGAAGCTGGCGGCAGAGCTCGCTGGAGGTGAGGGCAGGGGCGTCATGGAGGCGTTGCGTCAGCAGTTGCGACAGGGGCAGTCGGTCGAGGTCGCTGGTTACATGTTGCCAGCGACCGTGGCGGGTGGGCTGGAGAAAGCCGAGTTGCTGTTGCCGCATCGTTCGGGTCGGGTCGAATGGATCGAGATCTCGAGTCGCCCTGATGCCGGCTTGTCACCTGCCGCTGTAGCTCGCCTGACGCAATGGCAGGCGGCAGGCCAGGAAGCGCGCGGCACGGTGGTGAATGGTCCAGTCTTCTGGCAGACCAGCGAGATCAGTGAATGCACCGCCCTCTTGCAGGCCAGCCTGTGGGCGATGCAGCAGGCTCCGGCACCATGAGCGTGCTCGAACAGGCTGTGCTCTTCCCTTGCGAAGGCGAACAGTTGGTTGCTGTCGTCGCCGCGCCCTGGCAGGCGCCGGCCGCTGCAGGCGCCGGCAGTGAGCCTGGCGGCGACCGGCGGGACGGCATCCCCGGGGCCGATGGACTCGCAGCGACAGCTTCGGGAGCTCTGCCTGCGCCCGAGTGCGGTGTGCTGATCATCGTAGGCGGTCCGCAGTACCGGGTTGGCAGCCATCGCCAGTTTGTCCACCTGTCTCGCCGACTGGCAGCCGAAGGCTATCCGTCGATGCGCTTCGACTATCGAGGGATGGGCGACGCCAGCGGGGCCATGCGCAGCTTCGAGGAAGTTGGGGCCGATATCGCTGCGGCCATCGACGCCTTTCAACGTTGTGTGCCATCGCTGCGACGGATTGTCCTTTGGGGTCTGTGTGACGCCGCCTCGGCCGCTCTGCTGTATGTCGATGCGACCCGCGACAAGCGGCTCACTGGTCTCGTACTGCTCAATCCGTGGGTGCGATCAGAGACCAGCCAGGCGCGGACCCAGATCAAGCACTACTACGGTCAGCGCCTGCTGCAGAAGGAATTCTGGTCCAAGCTTGGCAGCGGCCAGTTGGAGGTGGGTCGGTCCGTTCGGGAGTTGCTGGGCGCTGCGCTGCGATCGCGTCGGCGGGCCGCGGCCGCGACGGCTCCGGCGCGACAGTTGTTCCAGGATGGCATGGCAGCTGGGTGGCGGGGGTTCGCTGGGCAACTCTTGCTGGTTCTCAGCGGCAACGACTACACGGCAAAGGAATTTATCGAGTATACGGTGTCCGATCAGGCTTGGTTGGGTTTGCTGGAGGCTGCCAACGTGCATCGGGTTGACCTTGTCGACGCTGACCATACCTTCTCGTCCAGTCAACTGCGTGTGCGGGTGGAAGACGCGACCCTGTCGTGGTTGGCGGTACTCGAAGGTGGCTGGCGATGAAGCGACGCTGCCGCGCGGCGGAACGCGAGCTCTCTCGATCGGGCCCTGTGCCGCTCGTCAATCCAATCGGTCTTGTTCCACGAGGGCCATTGCAATGAACACTGGAATATCTCATGCCTACGGCAGCGAGCGCCGCCCGCGTGGCAGAGCCCGACCCGGATCGTCGCGCTGGTTCAGGCGCTATCGTTGGCTGGTCATTTCTGGCTGGGTGCTCATCATGCTGGCCGTCGGCTGGGTGCTGATCTTCCGCTCGGAGAAAGCTCCCGTCGCGGCGGCTCTGCCTCCTGCAAGCGAGCGCCCGCAGGCGAGCGGCAAGTCGGCGGCGGCGATGCCGCCGGTCAGTCTGCCCGCCGACGACGCTCCGCATGCCATGCTCACGGAATGGTGGTACTACAGTGGGCATCTGCAGACGGCCAGCGGCGAGCGCTTTTCCTTCCATCTGGCCACCTTCCTGCGGCAGGGCACCCTGACTCACACGGTCTTTCACGGATCGCTCCTTGACCACCGGAACGGCAAGTTGTTCAGCGAGCAAACCCGTACTGCGGGCAACCCAGCGCAAGGCCGCAAGAATGGTTTCGAGTTCAGCCATGGCGCCTGGCAGATGCGGGGCGAGGGGTCACGACACGTCGCGAAAATGGCAGGCAATGGCTTTACGCTCGACCTGCAACTCAACGACCAGTCGCCGCCAGTGTTGCATCAGGCACCAAGAACGCCGCAAGCAGGTCTCCTCGACTTCGCGGCGGCTGGTCTGAGCTATTACACGTCACGCCCACGCATGGTTGCCGAGGGCACTTTGACGATCGATGGCCAAGCGATGCAGGTCACTGGCGACGTCTGGTTTGACCATCAGTGGGGCGATTTCGAGGCGGCGCAGCTGCGCTGGAACTGGTTCGCGCTGCAGCTCACGGACGGCGCCGACATCATGTTGTTCGAACTCTTCGATCTCCAGGGCGCTCCCGTGTTGCGAATGGGGACGCACGTCAAGGGTGGTATCGTGACCGCGCTCGGAGCACAGGACTTCACGACGACGTCCCACGGGAGTTGGACGAGTTCCGCTTCGGGCGTTGTCTATCCGGTGGACTGGACAATCTCGCTACCGGCCTGGGATGCGCGGCTGAAGATCGAACCAGTCCTCCGCGCGAGCGAAATGGACGCGCGGACGACGACGCTCAATGTGTACTGGGAAGGTGCTGTCAAGGTTGGCGGATCCCATGCTGGCGTGGGCTTCATGGAACTCAGCGGCTACAGTCCGAAAGTGGGGCAGGGAACGAAGGGCGGCAAGTCCTGAGTGGTGAGCACGGGCCCGCAGGGCCGTGGCGGAGGGCCGCGCGAGGGAGATCTGTCGACCACTGATTCCGGGCAGCGTCCAGAGAAGGATTGCCGATGCCTGGCGCGACAGCGCCGGGCGAGCGAAGGACAGACCTCTCGCCTGTAGGAGAGACCGTCCGGCAGGTGCCGCGCAGACTGGATGGCAGCTTCTGCAGTGCCCCGACTCCTGGCGCGGTTTGGCGCGACAACGGGCTCGCCTTCGAGGTATTTGGCTGTTCCGAACGCTGGCGGCGGTCTGCGCGCCGGACTTGTTGCCGGCCGGTTGCACGGAGCCGTGTCGCGGCGAATCGGTGGTGCGTCGATCGACCGGCACGGCTCGTGAACGAAACTGAAGGCCGTGTCTGCGTCGCCACTTCGCTGGCAGAAGACCACCCGGTGAGGCGGCTCCACCAGTACTGGTGGTCCAGCCCTGAAGCATCACCCGCGCAGCCCAGTCGTAGCAAGGCTTGGCGGCCACCGCAAAAAAAAGGCTTTCGCAAAGGAGGGCTAGACAATTTTCGAGGCCTTTGGCAGAATAGGCTGAGGTTAGCGGATCTGCGTTTCTGGTGAAGGTTGTGCGATGGATGCGATGACGCCGAGCAGTTGGGTGCACTGCGGCCGGGAGTTCAGTGCGCGAGAGGTTGCCGACATCTGCGCGACGGTGGCGTGGCTGCCCGGATTGGCGCGCCATGAACTGGCGGCGACGCTGTGCGAGCATCTGGGCTGGGTGACGCTGACGGGGACGGCGAAGACCGGCGCCTGCCTGGAGTTCCTGCAGCGCTTGCAGGCGGCCGGCCTGCTCGTCCTGCCCGCACAGCGGGCCGCGCGGGTATCCCGTTCGACGCCACGCTGCCCGGCGCAGCCCCGGGCCGTTGCCGAGCCGATGGTCGAGCCGACTCCGGTGGAGGTTTCGCTGTCGGCCCTGGCCCCGGTCCGCCTGGAAGTGATCCGCGACACCGCCTTGGCGAAGCAATGGGATGATCTGATGGCGCGCTGGCACCCGCTCGGTTTCCAGGGTGCCTTCGGCTACCGGTTGCGTTACTTCATCACGGCGGGCGAGCTGCGGCTCGGTTGTGTCCTGTTGTCCGGTGCCGCCCGGGCGGTGGCCGTGCGCGACGACTGGATCGGCTGGACCGCTCAGACCCGGCGCCACAACCTGCCACGGGTACTCAACAACAGTCGCTTCCTGATCTTCCCGCACGTTCGCGTACCGCATCTGGCCAGCCAGGTGCTCGGCCAACTCGCGCGTCGTGCGCGCAGCGACTGGCTCGAACATTGGGGCTTCGAGCCCCTGCTGCTGGAAAGCTTCGTCGACCCGCGACAGCATACCGGCACCTGCTACCGGGCTGCCGGTTGGCAATTGCTCGGAGAGACCAGCGGACGCGGGCTGGCCCGCCCTGGGCGGACCTATCACAGCACGCCTCGGCAAGTATGGGTCAAGCCGCTCGGCAGCGACGGTCGGGACCGGCTGTGCGCCGTGACCGAGCCCACCCGGCGATGAGCAAACCCTGCCGTCGTCCGACGCGTGCCGGCATTCGGGCGCAACGCAGCGACAAGAGACGGCAGGAGCAGGCGCTGAACGCCAAGCGGCGCGCGATGGGACAACGGCCCCAGTCACCCCCGCCGCTGCCCAACCGATGCTCGGCCTTCACGACCATCGACGAAGAACGGGCAGCCCGCGAGGACGCCGTGAGCAAGCAGGCGCGCCTCCTGCGCCAGGAGCTGCCGGCCTTGCTCGACCAGCTGGAACGGATTCCCGACCCGCGGGCCCCCAGGAAGCGCCGGCACAAGCTGACCGCGCTGCTGCTCTATGGGCTGCTGATGTTCGTCTTCCAGTTCGCCTCCCGGCGCGAGACCAACCGCGAAATGACCCGTCCGCAGTTCCTCGCCAACCTGCAATTGCTGTTCCCGCAGATCGAGGCCCTGCCGCACGCCGACACCCTCTATCGGCTGCTGCGCGACATCGACCTGACGCAACTCGAACAGGCGCACGTCGACCTGGTGCGCCGCCTGATCCGCGGCAAGAGCTTCCGGCGTTATCTGATCAACCACTGCCATCCGATCGCCATCGATGGCTCGCAGAAGCTCGCCGGCGACACCCTCTGGGCGGAGGAACTCCTGCAGCGCAGCGTCGGCAAGGACGAAAACCGCCACACCCAGTACTTCGTCTACGTGCTCGAAGCCAGCCTCGTCTTCCACGGCGGTCTGGTCATCCCGTTGCTCAGCGAGTTCCTCGAACACGCGCTGGGCGACAGCGAAGCGCAGAAGCAGGATTGCGAGCTGCGCGGCTTTGCGCGCTTGAGCGACCGGCTCAAGAGACTGTTCCCGCGCCTGCCGATCCTGCTCGTGCTCGACGGACTCTACGCCAACGGGCCGGTGATGCAACGCTGCCTGCGCGCCGGCTGGCAGTTCATGATCGTCCTCCGGGACAAGGATCTGCCCTCGGTCTGGGAGGAGTTCCGCGCGCTGCAGCCGCGGCAGTCGCAAACCCGGCAGCTGGACTGGGGCAAACGCCAACAGCACTTCAGCTGGGTCAATGACATCGAGTATGCCTTTGGCGCGAACGGTCGTTGCCGGCTCAAGCTGCACGTGGTCGTCTGTGAGGAAAGCTGGCAGCGGGTCGACCAACAGGCCGCCATCGTGACCGAGACGGCACGCCACGCCTGGCTCTCCAGTCGGCCGCTCAGCTGCGAGAACGTCCATGCGCGTTGCAATCTCGGCGCCCGCCACCGCTGGGGCATCGAAGCGGGCTTCCTCGTCGAGAAACATCAGGGCTACCACTACGAGCATGCCTTTGCCCTCGACTGGAATGCGATGCGCGGCTACCACCTCCTGATGCGGCTGGCGCATGTCTTCAATACCCTGGCGCGCTTCACGCGACAGCTGCGCGATCTGTTCGACCAACTCGGCGTGCGCGGGGCCATCGCCTTCATCCGAAATTCCTGCGCTGCGCCCTGGCTCGATTCCGCGCGGATGCGCGTGCTTCTCGCCAGACCCTTTCTCCTGCAACTCGAGTGAGCTGTCGCGGACGGCCCCAGAAACAACCCCGCGCGCTGCGCTCGGTGCAGGGAGAGGCTCGCCCAGAGATCACAACGGAGTTCCTGCCACCGATCGACACCCTCTTCACGGACCCCACACCACCCGCGCATCCAGCCCTCACCTGCCGCCAGCCTCCAGCAATCTGACCGCTTCAGCGCCGAAAACGGGGGCTTCCGGCAAGCGGGGCCGATTCAGCAGGGTCATGCTTCAGGGCTGCTGGTGGTCGGTCCAATTTGACCGAACGCCAGCAAAGTGGCTATACTCCGCCGGTTTTTGTTCCGCGTTGCCGTGCCCGCAGGCAGTCCGCTGTGAGCTGGCGTCCGAGGCGATATGGACTATCTATTCTTTCTGGTTCTCATGGTGCACATTCTGGCGGCCGTCGGCGTGATCGGGCTTGTCCTGGTGCAGCATGGCAAGGGGGCCGACATGGGAGCCGCGTTTGGCAGTGGTGCGTCGGGAAGCCTTTTCGGCGCGACCGGCTCGGCCAATTTCCTCAGTCGGGCGACGGCAGTACTGGCGACGGTGTTCTTCCTGACCAGTCTTTCGCTGGCTTTCCTGGCTTCCAGCAAGCCAAAAACGACTGGCAGTGTGATGCAGGATGCGGTAAACTCAGCGCCTGTTCAGACGCCGCCGGCGGGCGGTGTTGACAAGGGAGCTGGCCCATCGGATGCCGATTCGAAGGCAAAAGATATCCCCAAGTGACCTGGTTTCAAGGCAGTAGCGGGACGCAGCAGCCCTCATGGAGCTCGCGCTGTCGAGGTAGTGCCGACGTGGTGAAATTGGTATACACGCTATCTTGAGGGGGTAGTGACTTCGGTCGTATGAGTTCGAGTCTCATCGTCGGCACCATGAGGAGCCGCCTCTGGCGGGCGGCTGCGGATTGAAGTGAAACGCTTGTGGGGCAGATCATGCTGGAAAGCTATTTCCCGGTACTAGTCTTCATCCTGATTGGCGTTGCTTTTGGCTTTGCGCCCGTCATCGCGGGTCTTGTGGTCGGGCCGCATCGCCCGGACAGCGAAAAGCTCTCACCGTATGAGTGTGGCTTCGAGGCGTTCGAAGATGCGCGCATGAAGTTTGACGTGCGCTATTACCTGATCGCCATCCTCTTCATCCTGTTTGACCTCGAAGTGGCCTTCCTTTTGCCGTGGGCGACCATCTTCCGGGAAATCGTCGCAACCGAATCGGTGAAATGGTTTGGCTTCATCGAGATGCTCGTCTTCATCGCCATCCTGGTCGTCGGTTTCGTCTACGCGTGGGCCAAGGGCGCACTGGATTGGGAGTGAGCGATGGGCATTGAGGGCATCCTTCAGGAAGGCTTCGTCACCACGACGGCGGACAAGCTGATCAACTATGTGCGCACCGGCTCGCTCTGGCCGATGACCTTCGGTCTTGCCTGCTGTGCCATCGAGATGATCCACGCCGGCTGTTCCCGCTACGACCTCGACCGCTTTGGCATCGTCTTTCGCCCCAGTCCCCGGCAGTCCGATGTGATGGTGGTCGCCGGGACGCTGACGAACAAGATGGCGCCGGCAATGCGCAAGGTTTACGACCAGATGGCCGAGCCGCGTTGGGTGGTCTCGATGGGTTCCTGCGCCAATGGTGGTGGCTACTATCACTACTCCTATTCGGTGGTCCGCGGTTGCGACCGCATCGTTCCGGTCGACATCTATGTCCCGGGCTGTCCGCCGACTGCCGAGGCGTTGATCTACGGGCTGATCCAATTGCAGAACAAGATTCGCCGAACCAACACCATCGCCCGCTGAACAACCCACAACCGAGAGTCGACCATGTCTGCCACGCTGGAAGCGCTTTGCCAGAACCTGCAGGAGCATCTCGGTGATCGCCTGAAGTCCATCAAGGTGGCGCTCGGTGAAGTGACCATCGAGGTGGCTGTTGCCGATTACCTCCCTGTCATGCAGACCCTGCGGGACGAGCCGGAGTTGGCCTTCGACGAGCTGATCGATCTGTGCGGTGTCGACTATTCGACCTATGGCCACGAACCCGGCGAAGGGCCGCGTTTCGCTGCCGTGACGCACCTGCTGTCGGTTGCCAAGAACCGACGCCTGCGGGTTCGTTGTTTTGCCGCTGCCGATGATTTCCCTGCCGTGCCTTCGGTGACGGCCATCTGGAATTCAGCTGACTGGTTCGAGCGTGAGGCGTTCGACCTTTACGGCATCGTCTTCCCGGGGCACGAAGACCTGCGCCGGATTCTTACCGACTACGGATTCATTGGCCATCCATTCCGCAAGGATTTCCCCATTTCAGGCTATGTCGAGATGCGCTACGACCCGGAGCAGCAGCGGGTGATCTATCAACCGGTGACCATCGAACCGCGGGAAGTCACGCCGCGGATCGTTCGCGAAGCGACCTACGGGGATGCAGACAATGCCTGAACTGCGCAACTTCACGCTCAACTTCGGGCCGCAGCACCCCGCGGCGCACGGGGTGCTGCGCATGGTTCTCGAACTGGACGGTGAAGTGGTGGTGCGTGCCGATCCACACATCGGCCTGCTGCACCGCGCGACCGAGAAGCTGGCCGAAACGCGGACCTGGATCCAGTCGGTGCCGTACATGGACCGCCTCGATTACATGTCGATGATGTGCAACGAGCACGCTTATTGCATGGCCATCGAGAGGTTGCTGCAGATCGAGGTTCCCATCCGTGCGCAGTACATCCGCGTGATGTTCGACGAGATCACGCGCATCCTCAATCACCTGCTGTGGGTTGGCTGTCACGGTCTCGATGTCGGCGCGATGACGATGGTTCTGTACGCCTTTCGGGAGCGCGAGGATCTGGTCGACGCCTATGAGGCCGTCTCTGGCGCCCGCATGCATGCCGCCTATTACCGCCCCGGTGGTGTCTACCGCGACCTGCCCGATCGCATGTCGCAGTACCAGGAGTCGAAGTGGAAAAGTGCGGCGCAGATCAGGCCGTTCAATGAGGCGCGCAGTGGTTCCCTGCTTGATTTCCTCGACGATTTCGCCAGCCGCTTTCCGAAGCTTCTCGATGAATACGAGACCCTGCTGACCGACAACCGTATCTGGAAGCAGCGCCTGGTCGATGTCGGCATCGTCACGCCGGAGCGCGCCCTGCAGCGCGGTTTCAGTGGGCCGATGCTGCGTGGGTCGGGCATTGCCTGGGATCTGCGGAAGAAGCAGCCGTACGAGGTCTATGACCGTCTCGATTTCGATATCCCGGTGGGTGTCACGGGCGATTCATACGATCGCTATCTGGTCCGCATGGAGGAGATGCGTCAGTCCAACCGCATCGTCAAGCAATGCATCGACTGGCTGCGGCAGAACCCCGGTCCGGTGATGTCCGACAACCACAAGGTCGCGCCGCCCGACCGTGAAGCCATGAAGTCGAACATGGAAGAGCTGATCCACCATTTCAAGCTCTGTACGGAAGGGATCCACGTTCCCGAGGGCGAGGTGTATTCGGCCGTCGAGCATCCGAAGGGAGAGTTTGGCGTCTATCTGGTTTCTGACGGAGCGAACAAGCCGTATCGCCTGAAGATACGGGCTCCGGGTTACGTGCACCTGTCGGCCATGAACGAGATGGCGCGCGGCCACATGCTGGCGGACGTGGTGACGATCATTGGTTCGCAGGACATCGTTTTTGGCGAGATTGACCGCTGATGCTCACTCCAGAATCCCTCAAGAGAATCGATCGCGAGATCGCGAAGTACCCCGCCGACCAGAAACAGTCGGCAGTCATGGCTGCCCTTGCCATAGCACAGGAAGAACAGGGCTGGCTATCCAGCGAAGCCATCGAATGCGTCGCCGGCTACCTCGGCGTGGCGCCGATCGCCGCTTATGAGGTCGCCACCTTCTACAACATGTACGACCTGAAACCGGTAGGCAAGTACAAGCTGTCGGTGTGTACCAACCTTCCGTGCATGCTGACCGGCGGAGTCGACGCGGGCGAGTACCTGAAAAGGAAGCTGGGAATCGGTTTCAACGAGACAACGCCTGACGGTCTCATCACGCTCAAGGAAAGCGAGTGCATGGGAGCCTGTGGCGACGCACCGGTCATGATCGTCAACAATCGTCGCATGTGCAGCTGGATGAATCCCGAGCAAATCGACAAACTGCTGGCGGAGCTCAAGTAATGGCGATTCTCGGTGCGATCAATCCGATGCTGACCGTTGGCCTTGACGGAGACAACGCTTGGCGGCTGGCTGACTATGTGAAGCGCGACGGTTATTCCGCCCTGCGTCGCATCCTCGAGTCCGGCATAGGCCAAGGCGACGTCATCAACGAGGTCAAGAAGTCGGTGCTGCGCGGCCGCGGCGGTGCCGGCTTTCCGACCGGCCTCAAGTGGAGCTTCATGCCACGCGCCTTTCCCGGCGATAAATATGTCGTCTGCAACTCGGACGAGGGTGAACCGGGGACTTTCAAGGATCGTGACATCCTGCGTTACAACCCACACGCGGTGATCGAGGGCATGGCGATCGCCGGCTTTGCCATGGGTGCGGCGCGTGGTTACAACTACATCCACGGCGAAATCTGGGAGATCTACGAGCGCTTCGAAGAGGCTCTCGACGAAGCGCGAGCAGCCGGCTTCCTCGGTCGCAACATCCTGGGCTCTGGTTTCGACTTCGACCTCTTTGCTCACCATGGCTATGGCGCCTATATCTGCGGCGAGGAAACCGCCCTGCTGGAGTCGATCGAAGGCAAGAAGGGGCAGCCCCGTTTCAAGCCGCCGTTTCCTGCGTCGTTCGGCCTGTATGGAAAGCCGACGACGATCAACAACACCGAGACCTTTGCCTCGGTGCCCTGCATCATCAACATGGGTGGCGATCAGTACCTCGAGGCGGGCAAGCCGAACAACGGTGGCACGAAGTTGTTCTCCGTCTCGGGGCATGTGAACCGTCCCGGGAACTACGAGGTGCCGCTCGGCACGCCATTTTCCACGCTGCTCGAGATGGCGGGCGGGATGCGTGGCGGCCGGAAGCTGAAGGGCTGCATTCCAGGAGGCTCGTCGGCACCGGTGGTGCCGGGTCCGACGATGATGGATTGCACCATGGATTACGATTCGATCAGCAAGGCGGGGTCGATGCTGGGTTCGGGTGCGGTCATCGTCATGGACGAGACGACGTGCATGGTCAAAGCGCTGGAGCGCCTGTCGTACTTCTACTACGAGGAGTCCTGCGGGCAGTGTACGCCCTGTCGTGAGGGGACCAGCTGGTTGTACAAGGTCGTGCATCGCATTGAGCATGGCAAGGGACGCACGGACGACCTCGATCTGCTGGCCAGCGTGACCACCAACATCATGGGCCGTACGATCTGTGCACTCGGCGACGCCGCGTCGATGCCCGTGCAGAGTTTCATCAAGCATTTTCGCGACGAGTTTGCCTACCACATCGAAAACAGGAAGTGCCTCGTGCCCGTAGATGTCCAGCGCGCCGGCAGCGGCTTCTTCACGGCAACGGCTTAGGGTACGGGACGATGGAAATCGAAATCGACGGCAAGGTTGCGCAGGTGCCTGACGGCAGCACGATCATGGACGCGGCGCAGCAGGTGGGCGTTTATATTCCGCATTTCTGCTATCACAAGAAGCTCTCGATTGCTGCCAACTGCCGCATGTGCCTGGTGCAGGTGGAAAAGGCTCCGAAGCCGCTGCCCGCGTGTGCCACGCCGGTGACCAACGGCATGAAGGTGTTCACCCATTCGGAACTCGCGATCAAGGCGCAGAAGGGTGTGATGGAGTTCCTGCTGATCAACCACCCACTGGATTGCCCGATCTGCGACCAAGGCGGGGAGTGCCAGTTGCAGGACCTGGCGGTCGGCTATGGTGGCAGCACTTCGCGTTATCAGGAAGAAAAGCGCGTCGTCTTCCACAAGGACGTCGGCCCGCTGATCTCGATGCAGGAGATGGCCCGCTGCATCCACTGTACGCGCTGCGTCCGCTTCGGCCAGGAAATCGCCGGCGTCATGGAACTCGGAATGGCGAGCCGCAACATGCATTCGGAGATCACCACCTTCGTCGGTCGCTCGGTCGACTCGGAGTTGTCCGGCAACATGATCGACCTTTGTCCCGTCGGCGCCCTCACCTCGCGCCCGTTCCGCTATTCGGCGCGCAGTTGGGAGCTGGCGCGACGCCGGTCGATCAGTCCGCACGACAGTGTCGGCGCGAATCTGGCCCTGCAGGTCAAGAACAACGTCGTGATGCGCGTTCTGCCGCGTGACAACGAGGAGGTCAACGAGTGCTGGATCTCCGACAAGGAGCGCTTTTCCTATGAGGCGCTGAACTCCCCGCTGCGGCTTGCCAAGCCGATGGTCCGGGTTGATGGCCAGTTGCGGGAAGTCGCCTGGAACGTCGCACTCGACTACCTCAGCCATGCGTTGCAGGATGTGCTGACCCGCAACGGCGGTGAGTCCCTGGCAGCTCTCGCATCGCCGCAGGCAACTCTGGAGGAGTTGCACCTGCTGCAGAAGCTGACCCGTGGCCTCGGCTCGGGAAGTGTCGATTGCCGCCCGCGGCGGCGTGACTTCTCGGCAGACGGCAAGCTGGCGGGCATCCCGTGGCTTGGCCTGCGGCTTGCTGAAATCAAGGATCTGGACGCAGCATTGGTGGTGGGCAGCTTCCTGCGCAAGGATCACCCGTTGTTCGCGCAGCGGCTGCGACAGCTGGCGAAGAAATGGGGCAAGGTGAGCCTGATCTCGGTCAGCGGCGACGATCCGCTCCTTCGCCTGCATGCGCAGCTCGCGGTTTCCCCGGCCGAGCTGCCGCTGGCGCTGGCCGCCGTCGTCAAAGCGGCAGCGGTGCTCCGCGGTGAACCCATTCCTGCGGGGCTGGCGGACGTCGAGCCGTGCGCCGCCAGCCAGGCGATCGCCAGCAGCCTGCTTGAGGGCGAGCGATGCGCCATCTTCCTCGGCAACGTGGCCGAACAGAGTCCGCAGGCGGCTTTGCTGCATGCCTTGGCGAATGAGCTGGCACGGCTCACTGGGGCGAGTTGCGGCTTCATCGGCGACGGCGCCAACAGCGTTGGTGGCCATTTGGCGAAGGCCTTGCCGACTGCCCTCAATGCCTACGAGATGTTCAGCCAACCGCGCAAAGCCTATTTCCTGCTGGGGGTCGAGCCAGAGCTCGACTGCCACAACCCGCAGCAGGCGCTTGCCGCGCTGCAGGCGGCAGACCTTGTTGTCATGCTGACACCGTTCGCCGATGGGTCGGCGCGCGACTACGCCGATGTACTGCTGCCGATTGCCCCGTTCAGCGAGACCTCGGGTTCCTTCGTCAACTGTGAGGGTCGTGTGCAGAGCTTCAGCGGCGTCGTTCGCCCCTTCGGCGAGGCTCGTCCGGCATGGAAGGTGCTCCGGGTGCTTGGCAACCTGCTGTCCCTGGCCGGTTTCGACCAGGATTCGAGTGAACAGGTCCGTGACGAGGTCGTTCCCGCGGGCACCGAATTCATCGGCGGACTCGACAACCGGCTGGCGGCGGCGCTGCCCCTCGTGCTCCCGCGCAGTGGTGACGGCCTGCAGCGCGTGGCCGACGTGCCGATCCATTTCGCCGATCTGCTGGCCCGTCGGGCACCGGCCCTGCAGCAGACCCGGGATGCCGCGGCACCGGCGGCGCGAATGAATGGAGAAACACTCAAAGCGCTCGGACTCACCGATGGCGTTCTGGTGCGAGTCACCCAGGGCACCGGCGCGGCCGTCCTCGCCGCGCGGGTAGACGAGACGACACCGCCGTCCTGTATTCGGGTGGCCGCGGCACATGCAACGACAGCGGCTCTCGGCGACATGTTCGGTGCGATCACGGTGGAGCGTGCATGATGGTCGATGCGCTGCAAGGGTTCCTGCAGGGTCTTTTCGGGTCGGTGTTCCCGCTCGTTTGGACGCTGCTCAAGATTGTTCTGATCATCGCGCCGCTGCTGCTCGCCGTCGCCTACCTGACTTTCTGGGAACGCAAGATCATTGGTTGGATGCAGGTCCGAATCGGCCCAAACCGCGTCGGTCCCTGGGGGCTGATCCAGCCGATCGCCGATGGCCTGAAGCTGTTGCTCAAGGAAGTGGTCATTCCGACCGGCTGCGACAAGTCCGTTTTCCTCATCGCGCCGATGTTCGCTTTCGCGCCGGCGCTGGCAGCGTGGGCCGTGATCCCCTTCAACGATACGCTGGTGCTGGCCAACGTCAATGCGAGCCTGCTCTACATCATGTCGATCACCTCGATCGGAGTTTACGGGATCATCCTCTCCGGCTGGGCCTCGAACTCCAAGTACGCCTTTCTCGGCGGCATGCGCTCGGCGGCACAGATGATCTCCTACGAAGTGGCGATGGGTCTGGCCCTGGTCGTGGTGCTGATGGTATCCAACAGTCTCAACCTCGGCGACATCGTGCGTGGGCAGGGGCAGGGATATTTCGCCGACCGGGGCCTCGGGTTCCTGTCCTGGAACTGGCTGCCGCTGCTGCCGATGTTCGTCGTTTACCTGGTGTCGATCGTCGCCGAGACCAATCGCGCGCCCTTCGACCTCGCCGAGGGTGAATCGGAGATCGTTGGTTTCCACGTCGAGTACTCGGGAATGGCTTTTGCCGTCTTCTTTCTCGCCGAATACGCCAACATGATCCTGGTGTCGACCCTCACGTCGATACTGTTCCTGGGGGGCTGGTTGTCACCGGTTGGTTTCCTGCCCGACGGGATTCTCTGGCTCTTCCTGAAGATTTCCGCAATTCTTTTCATCTTCCTCTGGATCCGCGCAACCTTCCCCCGCTATCGCTACGACCAGGTCATGCGTCTCGGCTGGAAAGTGTTCATCCCGCTCTGCCTGATCTGGCTGGTCGTTGTCGGCTGCTGGATGATGTCGCCCCTGAATATCTGGAAGTGAGAGGCTCACCATGGGTTCGATGAAGGACGTTTTCAACAGCCTCCTGCTCAAGGAACTGATCAAGGGGCTGTCGGTGACCGGCCGTTACATGTTCGCCCGCAAGATCACCGTCCAGTACCCGGAGGAGAAGACGCCGCAGAGCTTTCGCTTCCGGGGGCTGCATGCGCTGCGGCGTTATCCGAACGGCGAAGAGCGCTGCATCGCCTGCAAGTTGTGCGAAGCCGTCTGTCCGGCGATGGCGATCACCATCGAGTCGGATCAGCGTGCCGACGGCTCGCGGCGTACGACGCGCTACGACATCGATCTGACCAAGTGCATCTTCTGCGGCTTCTGCGAGGAGGCCTGTCCGGTCGACGCGATCGTCGAGACGCGCATCTACGAGTACCACGGGGAAACACGCGGCGATCTCTACTACACCAAGGCGATGCTGCTGGCGAATGGGGATCGCTATGAAGCGCAGATCGCCGCCGACCGCGAACTCGACTCGAAATATCGTTGACAGGGCGACGCGATGGAATTCAGGACCTTCGTTTTCTACTTTCTTGCGGCGATCCTCGTCGTCGCCGGGCTGCGCGTGATCACCGCCCGCAACCCGGTGCATGCGGCGCTGTACCTCGTTCTCGCCTTCTTCACGGCGAGCGGTATCTGGATGCTCCTGCAGGCGGAGTTCCTTGCCATCGCCCTGGTGCTGATCTATGTCGGCGCAGTGATGGTCCTCTTCCTGTTCGTCGTCATGATGCTCGACATCAATCTCGACCGTCTGCGCGAGGGGTTCTGGAGCTACCTGCCGCTCGGCTCGATCATTGCCTTGCTGATGGTGGCGGAGATGGGGCTGGTTCTCGGCGGGAATTATCTCGGCCTGTTCGAGGCCGAGGTGCCGCAGACGAGCATCGATCACAGCAACGTGCAGGCGGTGGGGCGTCTGCTGTTTACCGATTATGTCTACCCCTTCGAACTCGCGTCGGTCATCCTGCTCGTTGGTATCGTGGCAGCGGTAGCACTGACGCAGCGCGAGAGGCGTCAGAGCAAGGCGGTCAGCCCGTCACAGCAGGTCTTCGTCAAGGCCAGGGACCGCTATCGCGTTCTGCAGATGCCGGCCGAGAAGAAGGATTGAGTTGAGCAGCCGGACCAGGCGCAGCAACCGGGAAAAGCACAAGATCAGGTGGTGGCGAGCCACACCGCCGCATGCAGAAGGAATCAGGGAGGTACCTTGCTTACACTGTCCCACTTTTTGATCCTGGGCGCGATCCTGTTCGCGATCAGCGTCGTCGGCATTTTCCTCAACCGCAAGAATCTGATCATCATCATGATGTCGATCGAGTTGATGCTGCTGGCGGTGAACATGAACTTCATCGCCTTCTCCCACTACCTGCAGGATCTGGCCGGACAGGTGTTCGTCTTTTTCATTCTCACGGTTGCCGCCGCCGAGGCGGCGATCGGGCTGGCGATTCTCGTGGTGCTGTTCCGCAACTTGAAGACCATCCACGTGGATGATCTGGACAGCCTGAAGGGTTGAACATGGAAATGCAAAAGCTCTACCTGCTCGTTCCCCTCGCGCCACTCGTCGGTGCGATCATCGCCGGTCTCTTCTGCCGTGTCATCCCCCGCTGGGTTGCGCACACGGTGACGATCGCCGGCGTGGCGATCAGCTGCTTTGCTTCGTTTCTGATCTTCCGGGACGTGCTGGCGGGAAACACCTACAACGGGCCGGTGTACCAGTGGCTGACCTCCGGTGGCTATCGCTTCGAAGTCGGCTTCCTGATCGACCAGCTGACCGTGACGATGATGCTGGTCGTCACTTTCGTCTCGCTGATGGTGCACATCTACACCATCGGCTACATGCAGGACGACCCGGGCTACAACCGCTTCTTCAGCTACATCTCGTTGTTCACCTTCTCGATGTTGATGCTCGTCATGAGCAACAATTTCATGCAGCTCTTTTTTGGCTGGGAAGCAGTCGGCCTGGTGTCGTACCTGTTGATCGGCTTCTGGTATACCCGACCGACGGCGATCTTCGCCAACCTCAAGGCCTTTCTCGTCAATCGCGTCGGTGATTTCGGCTTCATCCTCGGTATTGGCTTGGTGCTTGCCCATTTCGGCACGCTCGACTATGCCGCCGTTTTCGCCAAGGCACCGGAACTCGCGGGCACAACGCTGCACCTGTTCGGGAAGGGCGACGGCGTCGCCCTGATGACGGCAACCTGCATCCTGCTGTTCGTCGGCGCCATGGGCAAGTCGGCGCAGGTTCCGTTGCACGTCTGGCTGCCTGATTCGATGGAAGGTCCGACACCCATCTCCGCCCTGATCCACGCGGCGACAATGGTCACCGCCGGCATCTTCATGGTGGCGCGGATGTCCCCGCTTTTCGAGCTGTCCGACACGGCGCTCTCCTTCGTCATCGTGATCGGCGCAGTGACCGCGCTGTTCATGGGTTTCCTGGGGATCATCCAGAACGACATCAAACGGGTCGTCGCATATTCCACGCTGTCGCAGCTCGGCTACATGACGGTCGCCCTCGGTGCTTCGGCCTATTCCGTGGCGATCTTCCACCTGATGACGCATGCGTTCTTCAAGGCGCTGCTGTTCCTGGCCGCGGGGTCGGTGATCATCGGCATGCATCACGACCAGGACATTCGCAACATGGGTGGCCTGCGCCGCTACATGCCCGTGACCTGGATCACCTCGTTGATCGGATCGCTGGCGCTGATCGGCACCCCCTTCTTTGCCGGCTTCTATTCCAAGGACTCGATCATCGAGTCCGTCGCCATGTCGCACCTTCCAGGTGCCCGCTTCGCTTACTTCGCGGTCATGGCGGGAGTCTTCGTCACCGCTTTCTATTCGTTCCGGATGTACTTCCTGGTGTTTCATGGTGAGGAACGTTTCGGCAAGGCTGCAGCGGACGCGCACGGCCATGCCGACCATTCGTCGCATGCACAGCAAAGCACGCACACCGGCAGTTCTGGCGGGCAGGAAGATGACCACGGTCACCACGCGGACGACGCGCACGATGCACACCACCACGGTCTTGCGCCGGGTGAGAAGCCGCACGAGACGCCCTGGGTAGTGACGGTGCCGCTGATCCTGCTGGCGATCCCGTCCGTGGTCATCGGCTACATCGCGATCGAACCGATGTTGTTTGGCGACTATTTCAAGGCTTCGATCTTCGTCGACGCGACGGCGCATCCGGTGATGAAGGAACTCGCACACCACTTCCATGGTGCCTTCGCCATGGCTACCCACGCCTTCACGACTGCCGTCTTCTGGCTGGCGGCCCTTGGTGTCGCGCTCTCGTGGTTCTTCTACCTCAAGCGTCCGGATATTCCGGCCGCCATCAAGGAACGGTCTGGCTGGCTCTACAACCTGCTCGACAACAAGTACTACTTTGACAAATTCAACGAGGTGTTCTTTGCCGGCGGGGCGCGACTGCTCGGCCGCGGCCTTTGGAAAGGGGGCGACGCGGGCCTCATCGACGGCATCATCGTCAATGGTTCGGCACACTTCGTCGGCTGGTTCGCAAGGATGGTCCGCCTGTTCCAGACCGGTCACATTTACCACTACGCTTTTACGATGATTATCGGCGTGTTCGTCTTGATGACCCTCTGGGTCACGCGCGCCTGAGCTAGAGAAAGACTGGGAACGATATGTCAGGCACGCCGCTTCTCTCTCTTGCCATCTGGGTCCCGATCCTCGCCGGGCTGGTCGTTCTGGCGACGGGATCCGATCGCAATGCACCGCTGGCAAGAGCACTCTCGCTGATCGGTGCCGTTGCCGGCCTGCTGGTGACGATTCCCCTCTACACCGGCTTTGACCTGCACACGCCGGCGATGCAGTTCGTCGAACTGAAGCCCTGGATTCCGCGTTTCAACGTCAACTACCATCTCGGCGTCGATGGCATCTCGATGCTTTTCGTGATCCTCAACAGTTTCATCACGGTGACGGTGGTGCTCGCTGGTTGGCAGGTGATCGACAGCAAGGTGGCGCAGTACCATGCCGGCTTCCTGATCATGTCGGGATTGCTGAACGGAATCTTTTCGGCCCTCGACGGCGTCCTTTTCTACGTCTTCTTCGAGGCCTCGCTGATTCCCCTGTATCTGATCATCGGCATCTGGGGCGGCCCGAATCGCGTTTACGCGGCGTTCAAGTTCTTCCTCTTCACCTTGTTTGGATCCCTGCTCTTCCTGATTGCGCTCCTCTATCTGTTCATCTCCTCTGGGGGCAGCTTTTCGATCCTCGACTGGCACCGAATGCCGATCGGCATGACCGCCCAGACCTGGCTGTTCCTGGCGTTCCTGGTTGCGTTCGCGGTCAAGGTTCCGATGTGGCCGGTCCATACCTGGTTGCCAGACGCGCACGTCGAGGCGCCAACCGGCGGATCGATCGTCCTGGCTGCGATTGCACTGAAGCTTGGTGCCTATGGATTCCTGCGTTTCTCCCTACCAATCGCTCCCGACGCCTCACACGAGCTCGCCGGTCTCGTCATCGCGCTGTCACTGATCGCGATCATCTACATTGGTTTCGTCGCCCTCGTGCAGGAGGACATGAAGAAGCTGGTGGCCTACTCCTCGATCGCCCACATGGGCTTCGTCACGCTGGGCTTCTTCATCTTCAGCCCGCTCGGCGTCGAGGGGGCGCTGGTGCAGATGATTTCCCACGGGTTCGTCTCGGGTGCCATGTTCTTCTCGATTGGCGTCATGTACGACCGCGCACACTCGCGACTGATCGCCGACTATGGCGGTGTGGTCAATACGATGCCCAAGTTTGCTGCCTTCTTCATGCTCTTCGCCATGGCCAATGCGGGCCTGCCGGCGACATCGGGCTTCGTCGGCGAGTTCATGGTGATCCTGGCGGCAGTCGAGCACAATTTCTGGGTTGCCTTTGCAGCCGCTTCGACGATGATCGTCGGCGCTGCCTATACGCTGTGGATGTACAAGCGGGTGGTTTTTGGCAGCGTGGCGAATCATCACGTCGCCGAACTCAGCGACATCAATGGCCGCGAGTTCCTCGTCTTCGTCCTCTTTGCGATTGGCGCATTGGGCATGGGGCTTTATCCGCAGCCGTTTACCGAAGTCATGCACAGCTCGGTGGATGAGTTGCTGCGTCACGTCGCCCTCAGCAAGATCCAATAATTGGTAGCCGCTATGACTCTTGCCGAAATGCAGTTCCAGGTTCCGGACCTTCGCCTCGCGAGCGCGGAGATCTTCATGTTGCTGATGGCCTGCCTGATCCTGGTGGGTGATCTGCTGGCCAAGGACCAGAAGCGGACGCTGACCTTCGTCGCTACCCAGTTGACCTTGGTCGGCACGGCGCTGATCACTTTCGCCAGCAGTTCCGGCGACACGGCCTACACCTTCAGCAACATGTACGTTGGCGACCTGATGGCGGATCTGCTGAAGCTTCTCCTCTATCTCACGGTGATCGTCATCCTGTTCTACTCGCGTGGCTACATCCTCGAGCGGCCGCAGATGGCCCGCGGCGAATACTATTCACTGGCCCTGTTCGCCACCATTGGCATGATGGTGATGATCTCGGCCAGCCATCTCGTGACCGTCTATATCGGTCTGGAATTGCTTTCACTCTCGCTCTACGCGATGGTGGCGATGAACCGCGATTCGGTTCCCGCAACCGAAGCAGCGATGAAGTACTTCGTCCTTGGGGCACTCGCTTCCGGCCTACTGCTCTACGGCATGTCGATGATCTACGGTGCGACGGGCACGCTGGAGATCCCTGCGATCGCCGAACGCCTCTACCTCGGCCAGTTCGACAAGGGGATTCTCGTTTTCGGGCTTGTCTTTCTCGTTGCCGGTCTGGCATTCAAGCTTGGCGTCGTTCCGTTCCACATGTGGATACCAGACGTCTACCATGGGGCACCGACGGCGGTCACCCTATTCATCGCGACGGCACCGAAACTGGCCGCTTTCGCAATGGTCATGCGTTTGCTGGTCAACGGTCTGATCGTCGTCTCACACGATTGGCAGCAGATGCTGATCATTTTGTCGGTCCTCTCGATGGCCATCGGCAACATTGCCGCAATCGCCCAGACCAACCTCAAACGCATGCTGGCCTACTCGGCGATTTCCCATATGGGATTCATGCTGCTCGGCATCGTCACCGGTGTCGTCGGTGGTGACGCCCGTTTCGCGCTCAATGCGTACAGCTCGGCGATGTTCTACGTCATCACCTACGTCCTGACCAGCGCCGGCACCTTCGGGATGATCCTTCTGCTCGCCCGCGGTGGCCTGGAGTCGGACGAACTCGACGATTTCAAGGGGCTCAACAAGCGCAGTCCGTGGTTCGCGGGCGTCATGATGATGATGATGTTTTCGATGGCCGGAATCCCGTTCTTCGTCGGTTTCTTTGCCAAGTTTTCGGTTCTGCAGGCTGTCGTTGCCGCCGGCTATCTCTGGCTGGCGATCGTCGCCGTCGCTTTCTCTTTGGTCGGCTGCTTCTATTACCTGCGGGTGGTCAAGATCATGTACTTCGACCAACCGGCGAACATGAGCCCGATCGAGGCGCCGCTGGACATGAAGATCCTGATGTCGGCCAACGGCTTGGCGGTGGCTTTGCTCGGCATCTTCCCGCAAGTCCTGATGTCCCTGTGCGCGTTTTCGCTCTTGCGTTCGCTCTGATCGCCGGCAGCCGTCTGGCCGCAATGCCTTGCGCAGTCGTCGGGGCGTCGTCGGCGTGAGCCCTTCCCTGCAGGAGGAATACGGCCATCTCGCGGAGCAGCAGCTCGAGAGCGAGCAGGTCTTCAGTGGCCGGCTCCTCGACGTCCGTCGTGACCGCGTGCGGCTGCCAGACGGCAACGAGTGTCTGCGTGAATACGTCCGGCATCAGGGAGCTGTGGTGGTGATCGCCGAGCTCGAAGGCGAGCGGCTGCTTTTCGTCCGCCAGTACCGCTATCCGTTGCGCCGTGTATTCCTCGAGTTGCCGGCGGGCAAGATCGACCCGGGCGAGGAGCTTGTGAGTACGGGGCGGCGCGAGCTGCTCGAGGAAACCGGCTACCGGGCCAGCTCGTGGCGCCATCTTGGGGTCATGCACCCCTGCGTTGGCTACGCCGATGAGCGAATCGAGATTTTCCTTGCGCGTGGTCTGACCCGCGAGGCCGATCCGAGCCCCGACAGTAGCGAGTTTCTCGATGTCCTCAGTCTGCCTCTGGGCGAAGCCTTGGCGTCGGTAAAGAACGGGGCCATCACGGACGCCAAGACGATCACGGCGCTGTTCTGGGCCGAGAAGGTCCTGCGCGCTGCTTGGTGACCGCTCCTTTCGCTCCTTTCGGTGTTGCCGAACGAAGGCGACGAGGTTGAGGCGGCCGACCGCGTCGACAAGGCGGACGCGCCACGTCGATGGGGCGCCGACCCTGCGGCAGGCAGGCGGCGCGATCGCAATGGAGGTTGGAGATGCTCGCCTGTGCCGGCCATCGTGTTCCGCTGCCACCGCCCGCTGCTGCAGATCTCAGTCGGCCTGAGCGAGCGCTTCAGGCCGGGTCGGTCCGTCAAGCGTCGCCCGCAGCTCCTGCAACCCCGCGCGTAGCTCGGCCACTTCCTGCTCGAGGCGTGTCAGCCTGTCGCTGAGCTCGCTCGCCTCTTTGCCGGACTCGCACTCGCCGCTGCTCGGGTACGCCGGCAGCGCGGCTTCGCCGCACAGCAGGTGCGCCCAGCGGTGCTCGCGCGAGCCCGGCTGCTTCGGCATCCGGACGACCAAAGCGCCAGTGTTGCGAGTCGCCAGTTCCTCCAGGTAAGCCTCGACCGATGAACTGTCGTCGAAACGGTAGAGACGTTCGCTGTTGGCTCGCAGTTCGTTGATCGTCTGCGCTCCGCGCAGAGCGAGCGTGGCGAGCAATGCGACGGCCGCCGCAGGCAGGGCGTACACCCTTCCCAGATTGTGCGCGTAACGCAGAACCCGCCCCGAGGCGCCATAGGTTTCCAGCACCAGCGCCCGCTGGCGCAGGTTTTCAAGAGCCTGCTGAATTTCGCTTTCCGTTGCAGTGAGCACGGGGTCGCGCGCAGACTTCTGGTTGCAGCCGGCGCCAAGGCTGTTCAGGGTCAGCGGATAGGCGTCCGGCGTCGTACTCTCCTTTTCGATCAGCACGGCCAGAATCCGTGCTTCGAGGAAATCGAGCGGCCCCTGCGCGCTGGCGGCTTGTTTCATCGTCTGCTCCTTCCTGTTCGTCCTGTACCGTCTTCCCCCGGGGTGGCCGCTGACGCCCCGCGCGCCGGGCTGGACTCAGGCGAACAACTGTCCGTGTTCTCGCGAGTCGTGAAAGCCGACGCTGTTCCACTTCTCGCTGGTGACTTCGAGGTTGTACCGCGTGCTCGCCAGATAGACGGGGTTGCCATCGACATCACGCGCCATTCGCTGCACCTGCTCACGTTCGAAACTGCGGCGCGTGGTCTCGTCTGGGAACGTGAGCCAACGCGCGGTGTAGATGTCTGCGGGTTCGAATATCGCATCGACCTTGTACTCCGTCTGCAGCCGCTGCGCGACGACCTCGAACTGCAGGTTGCCCACCGCTCCCAGCAGCAGCGAACCGCTGGCCAGGATTTCGAAGACCTGGATCGCACCCTCTTCGCCGAGCTCCTGCAGGCCCTTTTGCAGTTGCTTGCTCTTCAGCGGATCGCGCAGGCGCGCTGCTCGGAAAAGCTCGGGTGAGAAGTAGGGAATACCCTTGAAGCCGAGTGTCTCGCCCTCGCTGAGGCAGTCACCGATATGCAGGTTGCCGTGGTTGTGGATGCCAATGATGTCGCCGGCAACGGCATCTTCCATCAGCAAGCGCTCGTTGGCCATGAAGGTCAGGACGTTCGCCAGTTTCATCTCGCGGTTCAGGCGGATGTGCTTGACCTTCATGCCCGACGTGTAGCGCCCCGAGCAAACCCTGAAGAAGGCGATTCGATCCCGATGCTTGGGGTCCATGTTGGCCTGAATCTTGAACACGAAACCGCTGAAGGCCGCTTCGGCGGGTTGTACCAGACGGCAGCCGGCATCGCGCTCCTGGGGTGGCGGTGCCCAGTCGAGCAGCGCCTGCAGGATTTCCTGTACGCCGAAATTGTTGATTGCCGAGCCGAAGAACACCGGCGACTGCCGCCCGGCAAGGAAGCCGACCAAGTCGAAAGGGCTGCTCGCGTTCTGGATCAAGTCAACGTCTTCCCGCAGGCGGCCGACTTCCCCGGGAAACTGCGCGTCGAGCACCGGATTGTCCAGTCCGTCGAGTCGCTCCGACTCGCTGCGCCGTTCCTCGCCCGCGGCAAAGTGGAGCAGGCGGTCGTTCAGCAGGTGATAGACGCCACGGAAGCTCTTGCCCATCCCGATCGGCCAAGTGATCGGCGCGCATTCGATGCCCAGAACGGATTCGATTTCTGCCAGCAGCTCGAAGGGCTCCCGCACTTCCCGGTCCAGTTTGTTGACGAAGGTGATGATCGGCGTGTTGCGCATGCGACAGACGTTGAGCAGCTTGATCGTCTGCGCCTCGACCCCTTTGGCTGCATCGATCACCATCACCGCGGCGTCGACAGCAGTCAGTACGCGATAGGTGTCTTCGGAAAAGTCCTCGTGCCCAGGCGTGTCCAGGAGATTGATGGTGTGCCCGCTGTACTCGAACTGCATGACCGAACTGGTCACCGAGATGCCGCGCTGCTTCTCGACCTCCATCCAGTCCGAGGTCGCATGGCGGGAACTCTTGCGTCCCTTTACGGTGCCGGCCAGCTGGATCGCGCCTCCGAAGAGCAGAAGCTTCTCGGTCAGGGTCGTCTTGCCGGCGTCAGGGTGCGAAATGATGGCAAAGGTACGCCGCTTTGCCACTTCACGCAGGATCTCCGGTGGGAACGTGTTTTCGTTGCTGCCGTCGGGGCCAATGCTCATCGGGATGCTTTCATGCGACAACGGGGGGCGGGCTGCGGTACGACCCTCTGTGAGGCGAGTTCCTGGCGGCGCGCAGGCCGCACTATAGCAGACGGGCGCAGGCGGGTGCCCCGCCTTGGCTGTCGCGCTATGGCCGGGCGGTGACACTTTCGGTAGGTTAGTGGTGGCGCGCGCCGCCTGCTCTCGGGGCCGGACTGATCAGGGGTGCGCTGCCGCACAGCCTGGCGTGCGGAAGATGGTGCTGTAGCGCATGATGAAGTCCGGTCTGGCTGCATCGATCGGCTCCAGTGTCCAGTATCCCCATGGCCAAGCCGACCGACGCATCTGATCGCTGTTGTGGATGGCCTCGATCTTCCAGTCGACGGGAATCAGTCGATGGCTCCTGACGAGAGCGAGCTTGCCGTCCAGATTCATGCCGGCAACGAACAGTGCACCGCCGGGACGCGTGGCGCCAACCACGCGCGCAAAGGCCTTGGCTGCGGTTGCATCGTCCATGTGCAGCAGAAAGTTCTGGGCGAAGACGATGTCGTACCCGGCAGTTGCCGAGAAGTCGCTGGCGAGCAGGTCGCCATGCGAGACGCGCACGTGCTGCCGGATGTCGGGGGCGATGCTCCACGCCTCGCCGCACGGCTCAAGCAGGCGCGCAGCATAGCGCCGGCTCTCCCCGTGCAGCGGATCCGCCAGTCCGTACTTGCTGCCGTAGACTGCCCGTTGGGCAATGGCAACGGCTTCGTGCGAAATGTCGAAAGCGTCGATCGTCCAGTCGAGAGCCGGGAACTCGACTGTCAGGTAGGCGGCCAGCGAGTAGGCTTCGCAGCCAAAGCTGCAGCCGGCTACCAGGATTCGGCAGCCATCGCCGCCGGCGACCAGCTCGCGAAGTGGACCCTGCAGTGCGTCGAGCTGGGGGATGTTCCGGAAGAAGCGGGTTGCCGTCGATTGTCCACGCGGCTCGCTGGCAAGTCGGCGGGAATGGATCGATCTGCCCAAGCCGTGCAGCAGGGGCAGATCGAAGAGTTTCTGGTTGAGCGAAACGCGTTCAGGCATGTGTTGTGGTGGGTCCTGTTGCCAAGGGTCTGCGAGCTCGCAGTCTGGCACGACCGGCCAGCGGCGGCGAAAGCAGCCGCTCTTGGCGCTTGCGCGCAGGATCTCTCTGCGGCGGCCAGCGGGTGGCCCAAGTCGCTCCTACGAGTATCGTCGAGCTGTGTCGCCTCCGTCAACCGCTGTCGTCGCCGGCAGCGCACGGGCTCCCCATCCCATGCGGAACGGCGAGTTTGCCGCCGGGCGACGCGGGTATCCCGTTCGCGCAGGCAGCGATCGGGCAGCCCTCATTCCCCGATCACCAGGATCGTTTCTCCCTTGGGGTTCCTGAACTGCCGGACGACCTGTTTGCGCTCCTTCGCCAACCAAGGCAGCAGAGTGTCTTCATTCGGTCTGTGCGTCAGCACGTAGTAGCGGAACCGTCCGGTGTCAGCGCCCGCCATCACCTGTTGCACCGTCATGTCCGTCCTCGGGTAACCGCGACCCGCGTAGTAGGCGATCCTGGCGTCTTCGTAATACACCCGGTCCTCGGCTTTCGTATTCTCGGCCAGCCAAGCCGCGGCTTCGAGGTAGTGCGTCTTTCCGGGGCCCCTCGACACGGTGTTTGCCAGCGTGAAGACCAGGAGTACGAACACGGCGACGGGCGACCAGCGCGCATGGCTCCGGCAGAACAGCATCAGAGCCATGGTCAGCAAGGGAACGACCAGGAGGTTGAGGAAACTTGTGTAGCGTGAGTTGATGAAGCGGAACTTGATGAAAAAGATGAGCAATACACCCAGGTAAAGAAGCCACGTCCACGCGAACGGCCGCAGCTCCCGCCAGTACGCGCTCACTGCCCGCCAGTTCGCGCGGTAGAGCAGGGGCACACACAGAGGCCCGTTGAGTGCGCAGAATTTCACCAGCAGCGTGAGCAACAGGCCAAATACGAGGATCTGCCGCGCGTCCTCCTTGGAGTGGTATTCGAGGATGATCTTGGCGAATTGATTCGCCATCTCATCAAGGCTCAGAAGCAGCGCTCGCGGATCGATCACGGCAGCGAAACCGGCGATCCGAGGCTGCCAGATGTCGGTTCCCGAGGCAAGCGCCAGAGCAGCCGCCAAGCCGACTGCCAGCGGCAGCGCGTTGAGCTGAAGCAGTCGCATCCAGCCTGCCCGAGTGTGCAGTTCACCCAGTAAAGTTGCGGCGAGCGCCGGCATCAGTACGAGCGCCTCGAGCCGGAAGAGGGCTGCCACACCAATTGCTGCCTGTATGGCAGCCGCCCGTGACCAGCCGCCACGCGCGAGCCACTGCAGCGCCAGATGGAGCGCCAGGACAGAGAAGAACCACGACCCGTGTTCCCTGATGATGTCGCCGCGGAACTGGTTGAACGCGGGCAAAGACAGGACAACCAGCGAAGCCCAGTAGTTGCAGCCGGGCGAGAAGCGGAGCGTCACGACGACGAGCAGGGCACTGGTGCCAGCCACGAAGAGCGTGCACCAGAGGTGCGCTGCCGTCTCCAGAGGCAGCCCGAACACCTTGCCGGTTGCCGCCAGCAACAGGGAGAACCAAGGCCAATCGAATGCCTGAAAGGCGACCGCCGCACCTTGTTCGAGCACCTGCCGAGCGACGTCGAGGTAGAGCGCCGCATCCCTGCCGACGAGGGTTGCTTGCGAGAACGCCAGCAGCGAAAGCAGCACGCTGCCGAGGAGGGCCGCAATGACCGGCCCGGTATCACCCGAGCTTCCGCAAGCCTGCGGGGAAAAGAATTGGCGCGGGATGGACAGGCGCAGCATCACGCCAAGAAGAGGCGAAGGGCCTTGCGCAGGTAGTTCCAGCGCAAGGCCTGTCGGCCGTCGAGGCGCCAGGCTGCGCGATAGAAATGCCTTGCCGCCGGACGGTCGCCCGACTGCAAGGCGGCGCGGAAGAGCGAGAGATAGCGCTGGGAAGCGTAGCGGCTGCGCAGCGGCTGACACTCGGCCGGCAGGCTGGCGAAGACTTCCTCAATCATCGTTACGGCTCTCATTTCTTCATCGCGCCGATCATGACGCAGGCTGTCCCCGTGCTTGTGGATTCGCGCCAGAACGACGTTGGTGGTCACTACCGGCGCGCTGACCAGCATGTGCGCGAACACCGGGACATCTTCACCACCACGGAGGTTCTCGGGATACGGCCTCTGCAGCAGGAGATCGCGACGGAACAGCGAGCAGCCATGCGAGATGGTGATGCGCTTCTGCAGAAGGTAGCGCTTGCTCAGTCGCAGTGGCGGTTCGGCAGGCACCGTCGTTGGCAGTCGGAGCCGCTCGCGACCATCGGCATAGACGGAAAGCTGCGCGCCGAGAATCGTACCGGCTTCCGGGTGCCGAGCAACGGTTGCGCGCAGGGTCTGGAGTGCGTCTGGTTGCAATTCGTCATCGGCGTCGAGCAGCAGGGCGTAGTGCCCGCGAGCCTGTCGCAGGCCGCGATTCCGTGCCGCGGCAGCGCCGGCATTGACTTGGTCGATCACCAGCAATCCGGGGTGACGCGCCACGTAGCCTGCCAGAACCTGGGCCGTCAGGTCTGTCGAGCCGTCGTTGACGACGATCAGTTCCATCCATGGCGCCCGCTGCAAGAGGACCGAATCCAGCGCTCTGGGCAGCAGGTGCGCGTAGTTGTAGGTCGGGACGATGACACTGATCAGCGGTCGTTCTGCTGCAGTCATTTCCTCAAGCGCTCCGTCGTACAGGTGGCGGCCGTTGCCGTGCCAAGATCCGGTGGCTTGCCGGGTTGCCTCGATGGGACCGCGGCGTGAACACTGGGATGGATCGAGCAGCCACCGTCCTGAGCCTCTGCAGCCGGACAGCTCCCGAAGTCAGCATCCGCCTCGGGTGTGATCCGGAGCCGCGAGGCAAGAGCCATGACCATCGTCTCCCTCGCCGCCGAACCGCCATCGTGACTGTTGGCCCTGTCGCCGTTCGCACTGGTCATCGGATCAGTATTTTTCTCCGATCCACGCCGGAATGCAATAATCCGTTTTGCGGCGCAGCATCGGGTTCGTACCGCCCTTGCAGCGCACAGGCTTCCCTGCGGTCGGGCGCCGTTGAAGGGGGAAAGGATGTACATGCGTACTTCATGGATGGCTGGCGATGTGCTGAACCTGCCACGGTTTTCTGGCAAGGCATGGTGCAGCTTGCGGTGCATGGTTGCACGCGGCGCCTTTGCGCGAATGATCCCCACGGCTGCGCGCCGTGTACCAGCTGTGCCCGCGGCGGGCGGCGGATGCTGAATCGTTGGCGTTCCTGGCGCGAGCGCGGCTGGACACCGGTTGCCGCAAGCGATTACGCGCGCGCCTGGCAGCTCTTTGGCGGCAGTGTCGCGACGCATCCAGCGATCGTCGAGCGCCTTTCTGCACTGGCAGAGATTCCCGTGCGCTACCTTGGCTGGTTTGCAGGCGGCGAGCTGCTGGCCGGAATCGCCTGCTGGGAGAGCCACCTCGCCTTGTCGAAGGAGGTTCTGAAGAAGCGCGGCCAGCGCGGACTGTTCGACTTGGGCAATTCGGAGGTCATCCTGCCGCTTGCCGCTGGCGTACAGGTACCGGTGCGCTGGCGGATGCGTTACGTGTCCGAACTCAACTGTGGCCAGATCAGTACGCTGCGGCCGCAACCCGAAGAGCTGGCTCTGCTGCGTCCGCTGCACGACTGCTCGGCGAAGTTCCTCTACAATCAGCGGCGGGAACTGCGGCGACTCGAGGAACGCGGAGGCCGCTTGCGCCCGCTTGCGGGCTACTCACCAACCGAGCAGGCGGCAATCTATGCGGACCTTTTTCGCCGCCGCTGGGGCTTTGCACCCCGGGGCGAGTCGCATCTGGCCGAGGTGTTTGGGTTGTTGCGCGAGTTCATGACGGGTTCGCTGCTCTTGCGTGATGGGCAGCCGATTGCCATCCAGATTCTTTACCGCGTGGAAGCGCCGAAATGGATTTCGCTCGAGTACATCAACGGCGGAGTCGATCCGCAGAACAGCGAGTTCAGCCCGGGCAGCGTGCTGACCTTCGTCAATGCCCAGGCGGCGCGCGCAGAAGCCATGGCGGCAGGCAAGCCATTGCGCTATTCCTTTGGCCGCGCTGACGGTGGCTACAAGGATCGTTGGTGCCATCGCACGCCCGCCTACCGAATCTGAGGACGGGGCAGGGATGCGAGTCCAACCATGAGTCCTCGCAAGCAACACCTGCTGTCGCGCCACCGCCGGCACAAGCGCCTCTTCCTGCTGTGCGGCGCCTCCTTCCTGGTGGCAACAGCCGTCTTCGTGGCCTGGTGGCTGGCGGTGTTGCTGTTGCTGTGCGGCTGGGTCGCGCACGAGGCCTGGTTTGCCGATCACCTCTTCTATTCGCCACGCGCTGATTACCAATACCGCTTCCCGGATGGGACGGCGCAGCAAACGGTTTCGCTGGACGAGGGAAGAGTGACGCTGACCGCGCCGCTGGCCAGCGGCGACACGCTGTTTCTCGAGCTGCGGCTGATCAGTTCCTGGCTTGGCCGCTGGATCGACCCACACGTCTTGATCGGTGGCGACCGGCAGGACTTCGAGCGTGGCGTTCGTGGGCGACGCTTTCTCAACCTGTCGGGGCAGGAGGCGGCGCTGGCCGCGGGAGAGCTGCGGGTCCGAGGCTGCCATTGCCGCCTGTCGGCGAACGCGACTCTCTACGTCCTGCGCAATCCGGACTACGCCGAAAAACGGATGATGATCGTGGCGCCGCATGCGGACGATGCCGAGCTGGCGGCATTCGGTCTCTACCGGCGGGCGGCCAGTGTGGCGATCGTCACCCTGACGCTGGGTGAAACCGAGGCCGGGAGCTACCGGCGCCTGGGTCTCGATGCCGCTGCTGCGGCACGTCTGAAGGGACGCCTGCGCACCTGGGACAGCCTGGCTGTGCCACTGTGGGGCGGAGTCCCGCAGAGCCGCTGTGTGCAACTGGGTTACCACTGCATGCAGCTGTCGGCGATGCTGGCTGACCCCGGATCGCCGTTCCCTTCGCGCGAGTCAGGTGACGCGGATGTGCGCGAAGCTCGCCGCCACAACCCGTTGTCACTACCCGCCGATGCCGACGGGCTGCCGTGCGGTGGCAACCTCGTCGCCGACCTGGCGGCACTGCTCGACCACTTCCGGCCGCAAGTCGTCGTCACCCCGCACCCGCAGCTCGATCCGCACGTCGACCATGTCGCCGCCACGCGGGCGCTCGAACTGGCGATGCAGCAGTCGGCCTGGCAGCCGGAAGTCGCGCTGCTGTACGCCAATCACCTGCATGACAACGACCGCTGGCCAATGGGTCCCGCTGGGAACGGCACGGCATTGCCACCAGCATTGACGGCGCTGCCGGCGGATGGCCTCTGGAGTCCGCTGCTGAGCTCGGCTGCACAGCTCGACAAGGCGATGGCCCTGGCCATGCAGCATGATCTGCAGGGTGGGCTGCGCTGCAAGCTGCGGTTGCGGCGACAGATCCAGCGAGCGCTTGCCGGCCGTAGCTGGCCCGCAACCGGCGACAACGAGTTTTTCCGCAAGTCGGTGCGGCGCCACGAGGTCTTCTGGGTTCGTCGCCTGCATGGCTGAGCTGTCGGCTTCTTGCGACCACGCTGCTGCAGCTATACTGCCGTACCCATCGGCTCGGTGGTCTGTAGCGAGGTCACGACCCGGTCGCGCTCACCGTCTCTTTTCATCTGCTCGTCCACCGCCATGAACCAGCAAACCAATACGCCGCGCGCGCGCATCGAACAAGGCAGTACCTGCCCCAGTTGCGGCGCAGCGATGGCTGTACATCGTTTCAAACGCCAGCTTGGTGGTGAAGTCTTGCTCGACATCTGCTTTGCCTGTCAGGGCATCTGGTTCGACGAGCACGAGAGCGCGCAGCTGGCACCAGCGGGCGTACTCGACCTCTTTCGTCTGCTGCACGAGCACCAGGTTGACCAGCGCCAGCCGTGGTCCACAGTCCTGCGTTGTCCGCGCTGCCGGGAATCCCTGCTGAACTGTCTGGACAGTACCCGTGCCGGTCGCTTCGCCTATGGCCGCTGTCCGCAGCGACACGGCCGCTACAGCGCATTCGCGGCGTTCATGATCGAAAAGGGGTTCGTCCGCCAGCTCAATGGCGCCGAGGTGACCGATCTGGCGCGCAGGGTGCGGACGATCCGCTGTGCAAGCTGCGGCGCGCCGGTGGATATCACTCGCGATCACGTCTGCAACCATTGCCGCTCGCCGATCGTCATCCTCGATCCCGATGCCGTGCGCACGGCTCTCGCTGACTTCGGCAGCAAGGCCCGCCGCCAGGAGGCGGCCGATCCACACGCCATCGCCGATGCGCTGATTGCCAACGAGCGCCAGAAGTCGTTGCATTCGCGGCAGGCGAGGAAGGACGTGCTGGAGACGGAACTCTCCGATCTCGTTGTCGGGGGCATCGAGACGATCTGGAATCTCATCCGCAGGTAGCTATTTTCCCCGTGCCCGCTACACATCGCGGGCGTTATCGCTTAGAATCCTTCGCCTGTAGGCCGGTCCCTGCAACCTCGGCAATGTGTCCGCGGGGAACAGTTTCCGGTCCTGGGTGAGAACGCATCTGTCCGGCGGCGCGAGCCGCCGTTTCAGTTTTGACGTCTGCGCAATGGGTTGTGCTCAATGTCCCATCTGATGAATACCTACAGCCGTTTGCCGGTCGCTTTCAGTCACGGCGAAGGGAGCTGGCTGACCGACACCGAGGGCAAGGTCTACCTTGATGCCCTGTCGGGAATCGCAGTCAATACGCTGGGACACCGTCACCCGGCGCTGGTCGAGGCGATCGCGACGCAGGCTTCGCGTCTGCTGCACGCGTCGAATCTCTACCGGATTCCTGAGCAGGAGCGCCTGGCGGACAAGCTGGCGGTCCTTTCCGGAATGGAAGAAGTCTTCCTCTGCAATTCCGGTTGCGAAGCCAATGAGGCGGCGATCAAGCTGGCCCGCCTGCACGGCCACCGGCAAGGGGTGGACAGTCCAGTGACGATCGTGATGGAGAGAGCCTTCCATGGCCGGACCATGGCGACCCTGTCCGCTACCGGCAACCGCAAGGCGCAGGCCGGCTTCGAGCCGCTCGTCGCGGGCTTCGTGCGCGTTCGCTACAATGACCTCGAAGCGATCAGAACACTGGCCCGCGCGAACCAGAACGTCGTTGCCGTGATGCTCGAAATCGTCCAGGGCGAGGGTGGAATCAATGCCGCCGATATCGAATTCCAGCGTGGTCTGCGGGCATTGTGCGACGACCGGGGCTGGTTGCTGATCTGCGACGAGGTTCAATGCGGGATGGGCCGCACCGGGACATGGTTTGCTTTCCAGCATTCCGGCGTCCGTCCGGATGTGGTGACGATGGCCAAGGGGCTGGGCGGCGGGGTGCCGATCGGCGCCTGCCTCGCTGCCGGGTTGGCGAAGGGCCTTTTCCAGCCGGGCAAGCATGGCTCTACGTTCGGCGGCAATCAGCTGGCGTCGATCGCGGCATTGACTACCATCGACGTGATCGAGAGGGATGGGTTGATCGATCACGCGCGGTGCGTCGGCGAGTTGATCCGCAACGGACTGGCCATGGCACTGGCGGATTGCCGAGGCGTGGTGCAGATTCGCGGCCAGGGTCTGATGATCGGCATCGAGCTTGATCGCCCATGCGGCGAACTGGTGCTGCTGGCGTTGCAGGCCGGCTTGCTGATCAACGTGACGGCAGATACGGTCATTCGCCTTCTGCCACCGCTGACCTTCAGCCCCGATGAAGGACGTGAACTGACGTCGCGCCTGGCGGTTCTCATCCGTGCCTTTCTCGCCTCGACCTAGAGATCGACCATGGACCGCCCTCGGCATTTCCTCCAGTTCAAGGACTTCACGCGTGCGGAGTTCGATCATCTGTTCGAACGAGCGCGTTGGATCAAGGCCGAGTTCAAGGCCTTTCGCAAGTACTGGCCGCTGAGCGATCGCACTCTCGTCATGATCTTCGAAAAGGCCAGCACGCGCACCCGGCTTTCGTTCGAGGCCGGCATGCAACAGCTCGGCGGCTCGGCGATTTACCTCAACAGTCGGGATTCGCAACTGCAGCGTGGGGAGTCGGTTGAAGATGCGGCGCAGGTGATCTCGCGCATGAGTGATATCGTGATGATCAGGACCTTCGAGCAGGCGATCATCGAGCGCTTTGCTGCGTTTTCGCGTGTGCCGGTGATCAATGGCCTGACCAACGAGTATCATCCGTGCCAGATTCTTGCGGACATCTTCACCTATATCGAGCATCGCGGACCGATCCAGGGCAGGACGGTCGCCTGGATCGGCGATTCGAACAATGTCTGCAATACCTGGCTACAGGCGGCGGAAGTGCTCGACTTCCGGGTCCACGTGTCCACCCCTCCAGGCTATGAGGTCGTCCCCGAGCGCCTCGGTCTGCAGGGGACCAGACATTTCGAACAGTTTGCCGACCCTCTGGCAGCAGTCCGGCAGGCTGACCTGGTGACCACCGATGTGTGGACCTCGATGGGCTTCGAAGCGGAGAACGATGACCGGCGGCGCGCCTTCGCCGCTTGGCAGGTGAATCGGGAAATGATGCGCCTGGCCGGTCCGCAGGCGCTGTTCATGCACTGCCTGCCGGTCCATCGGGGCGAGGAGGTTTCGGCAGAGGTCATCGATGGGCCGCAGAGCGTCGTCTGGGATGAGGCCGAAAACCGCATGCACACACAGAAAGCGCTGCTGGAGTACCTGTTGTGCGGGCGCGTCGATGTATCATCATCCTGTTCGCCAGGAGAAAGAACATGAGTCAGATTCGCAAAGCCGTCCTCGCCTACTCCGGCGGCCTCGATACATCCGTCATCCTGAAGTGGTTGCAGGATACCTATCACTGCGAGGTCGTGACCTTCACCGCCGATCTCGGACAGGGTGAGGAGCTCGAGGCCGCGCGTCCGAAAGCGCTGAAGCTCGGCATCGCTGCAGGGAACATCTACATTGAAGACCTGCGTGAGGAGTTCGTCCGCGACTTCGTCTTCCCGATGTTTCGCGCCAACACGGTCTATGAGGGCGAATACCTGCTCGGCACGTCGATTGCCCGGCCGCTGATTGCCAAGCGCATGATCGAGATTGCCAATCTGACTGCTGCCGACGCGGTGGCGCATGGCGCGACCGGCAAGGGCAACGACCAGGTTCGCTTCGAGCTTGGGGCCTACGCGTTGCGGCCCGACATCCGGATCATCGCGCCTTGGCGCGAGTGGGATCTGCTGTCGCGCGAGAAATTGCTGGCGTATGCCGAGGAGCACGGCATCCCCGTCGAGATGAAGCATCGCCAGGGTGGTGCTCCGTATTCGATGGACGCCAACCTGCTGCACATCAGTTACGAGGGACGTCACCTCGAGGATCCTGCAGCCGAAGCCGAGGAATCCATGTGGCGCTGGACCGTCTCGCCGGAGACGGCGCCCGATGCGGCCGAGTACCTCGATCTCGATTTCGAATGTGGTGATCTGGTGGCCATCAACGGGCAGCGGTTGCCGGCACACGGGTTGCTCGGGCGCTTGAATGAGCTGGGCGGCAAGCACGGGATCGGTCGCATCGATCTCGTCGAGAACCGCTATGTGGGCATGAAGTCACGTGGCTGCTACGAAACGCCTGGCGGCACGATCCTGCTGCCGGCACACCGCGCCATCGAGTCGATCACTCTCGACCGCGAGGTGGCGCATCTGAAGGATGACCTGATGCCGCGCTACGCCAGCCTGATCTACAACGGCTACTGGTGGAGCCCGGAACGGCTGGCGCTGCAGAAACTGATCGACCATACGCAACTGGCGGTGAACGGCTGGGTGCGGGTGAAGCTTTACAAGGGCAACGTGATCGTCGTTGGCCGCGACTCGGCGACCGATTCGCTTTTTGACTCGACGATCGCGACTTTCGAGGATGACGCCGGCGCCTATGACCAGAAGGATGCTGCCGGGTTCATCAAGCTCAACGCCCTGCGCATGCGCATTGCGGCCCGACTCGCTGCTCGCCGGCAATGATCCCGGGATGATCGGTCGATGTGCGGCCTGAGAGAAAGACGGCGCCGATGTTTGGCCTGACCGAAGAACAGATCTCGGACTTCGGCATGACCTTCGGGGTCGGTGCCTTCATGCTCTTCATGCTGTTCATCATCGGCGAGATCGCCTGGAAGTCAAAGGCCGGCAAGACCGGCACGATCATTCTTTTTTTCGTCCTTTCATTCGGCATGCTGGGCTTCATTGCCAAGACGATCATGGAAAAGCTCTGGGGGCTGTAGACTGTTCAACTGCCGCGGCCGGCGGCGTGGGGCCGCGTTTCGCGGCCTCTTCGACCGAAAACTGGATGCACTATGCCTTCATTCGATTTTTCTTCCGAAGCCGACATGGCGGCGTTGCACAACGCCCTCGATGTCACCCGGCGTGCCATCGACAATCGCTATGACTTCAAGGGCACGAGCGCCCGGGTGGAGCTCAACGACAAGGACAAGGTCATCACCATGCACGGTGACTCCGAATTCCAGCTCGGCCAGATCAGGGATCTCCTCTTCCCGGCGATGGAAAAGAAGGAAAAGGAAAGCACCAAGCGGCTCGATCATCAGCCGGTGCAGCGCGTCTCGGGCAACAAGGTCAAGCAGGATCTGAAGATCCGGATTGGCATCGAGTCGGAACTGGCGAAGAAGATCGTCAAGCTGATCAAGGACTCGAAGCTCAAGGTACAGGCATCGATACAGGGCGATGCGGTACGCGTCAGTGGCGCCAAGCGGGATGAGTTGCAGGCCTGCATCGCATTGGTCACAAAGGAGATCACCGATTTTCCGGTCCGCTACGGCAACTTCCGCGATTGAGGAAGGGACGAAGGAAAGCACGGTGTCTGCCCTTGCCGGAGCGTGCTGCCCGACGCTGGCTTCCGTCTCGCGGTTGCCGCCAATGCGCCGCTTCGCGTTGCGCGACACGGGCAATCAGCCGCCCGCCTGGCCGCTGGTCAGGAGCTTGAGCGAGCCTGCGATCGCTTGCTCCTCAGGTCGTACCGTCTGGCGCGAGGCATGTGTCGCCGGGCCGTCGGGGCTGCCGCGTGGATAAGCCGGTCGAACGATCTCTGCCGGTCAGCAAGGGTGACGTCGGTGCGCTGTCGTGGACCGAGGAGTTGCGCCGGGTGGCGTTGGCCGTGAGCAAGAAGGACCGCGGTCCTGCTGCGGGCCGTCAGCAACTGTTCTACCTGCTGCATTGGACGGCTGATCTGACGGGCTTCGGGGTCACTGTTCACAAGGGTCGCGAGCCCGAGGGTGCCACCGAGTTGTGGACCATCGATCGTGCGCTCGCGAAAGCCCTTCGCTTCGTGAGCGACGAGGATCGCCCGATCCTGCGACTGCTGTGGGCTGAACGCGCTGTTGACACGGGCCTGCATGCCTTCGGACTCGGGCCGCGACACGGCGGCGAAGCGCTGCAGCTCATGGCGAAGACCGGCCGCCTGTGTCGTGGGGACGATCACTCCTTCCTCACCCTCGCGGCGCCGCGTCCGGCGGCCCTGGGCTGGCGGCAGGCCGGCGAGGGGCGGCAGTTGGCGACGCTGCTGACAGAGCCGGCAGGTGGTCTGGTGATCCCGCTGCCGCAGCCGTGGTTCGTCGATCTCGACCGGCGTCTGGTCGGTCCCCTGCAGGTTGGCGGCAATCCGGCCGTCGTCGCTCGCCTGTTCTCGCTGCCCCCCTTGTCGCCTACCGCGGCAGCACTCGTCGGCGAGGCCCTCGCCGAGCCCGCCATCGATCTGCCCCGGGACCCGGAGCAGGCGGCGAGTGTCGATAGCCGTTGCATCGTTGCCGAGCCGGTCGCCGTGCTGCGTCTGCGGACCCTCCAGACACATGGGAATCGTGCCTGGCGGGACTACTCCACTGTCTACGGCGGTGGACCCTTCGATGTCGCCTTGGCAACGTTTCGCTACGAGGATGTCGAGGTGATTCCCGAAGACCGGCGTGACTTCACCATCCTGGCGAACGGTGAGATGGTTCGCATCGAGCGCCAGCGTGCGCGCGAAGAGGAGTTGATGTCTGAACTGGCGAAGGTCGATCTGGAAAAGATTCCGGGCTACGTGCTGCACACTTTCGGTAGACCGCCAGACAATGCATACGGCCTGGCGCAGGAGAGCAACTGGCCGCTGTTCATGCGAGAGCACCTGGGGCAACTGCGCAGCCGTGGCTGGCAGATCGACTTCGCCATGGAGTTTCGCCATCGTCTGCTCGAGGTGGAGGCTTGGGATGCCGATCTGACTGAGTCCGGGACGGGCTGGTTTGAACTCGACATGGGGATCGTTGTGGAAGGCGAGCGTCTGCCACTTGCGCCCCTTCTGGCCGGTCTCTTCCGGCGTGACGGGCGTTGGCTCGACGCTGCTCTGCTGGAGCAGGTCGCTGACGGCGAAATGGTCGAACTGGTGACGACTGCCGGCCTGAGAATTCGCGTCCCGGCGTGGCGTCTGAAACCGTTGGCGGCGACCCTGATCGATCTCTTCGAGGGGTTCACTGGCGGCACCAGCCTGCGCCTTTCCCGTTTCGATGCGCCGCGCCTGAGCGAACTCAATGACAGCACGCGTTGGCGGTTCAGGGGCCAGAAGGACGTGCTGGCACTTGCCGAGCAGTTGAGTGCGGCGCAGGGCATCAGCCATATCGTGCCACCACGTGGGCTTGGTCTGGAACTGCGCCACTACCAGACCGAGGGGCTGGCGTGGCTGCAGTTCCTGCGCGAACAGAATCTTGCTGGAATTCTCGCCGACGACATGGGTCTGGGCAAGACGGCGCAGACACTGGCACACCTGTTGTTGGAAAAGGAGTCGGGGCGGCTCGACCGGCCGGCGCTTATCGTCCTGCCCACCTCCCTGATCTTCAACTGGACCAACGAGGCCGCACGCTTCGCCCCCGGGCTGTCGCTCCTGTCCTTGCATGGACCAGAACGCAAGAGCCGCTTCGCGGACATCCCGACCCATGATGTCGTGTTGACCACCTACCCGTTGCTGTGGCGGGACGTCAACGATCTGACCCGGTACGCCTACCACCTGCTCATTCTCGACGAGGCGCAGACCGTGAAGAATGCACGCAGTCAGGGTGCTGAAGTGGTGCGTCGGATCGAAGCGCGGCACCGTCTCTGCCTCACCGGAACGCCGCTCGAGAACCACCTGGGCGAACTCTGGAGCCAGTTTGACTTTCTCCTGCCAGGCTTTCTCGGCAGCAACCAGACTTTTGCCAAGTACTGGCGGACGCCGATCGAGAAGCAGGGGGACGTCAGGCGACGCGAGCTGCTGGCACGGCGTGTGCGTCCGTTCATCCTCCGCCGCAAGAAGGAGGAAGTGGCGCGCGAGCTGCCGCCAAAGACGATCATCGTACGCAGGGTGGAGTTGGCTGGTGGTCAGCGCGATCTCTATGAGACCGTCCGTGTCGCAATGGACGCCAAGGTACGCCAGGAAATCGCCAGCAAGGGATTCAATCGCAGCCAGATCGTCATTCTCGATGCTCTGCTGAAGTTGCGGCAGGTCTGTTGCGACCCGCGGCTGCTCAAGTCCAAGTCGGCGCAGAAGCTCAAGGAACGAGCCAAGCTGGCTCTCCTGATGACGATGTTGCCGGAGCTGGTTGAGGAGGGCAGGAAGATCCTGCTGTTCTCGCAGTTCACCAGCATGCTGTCACTGATTGCCAGGGAACTGCGCCTCCTCGCCCTCGACTACGCCCTGCTCTGCGGTGATACGGGTGATCGCGAGGAGCAGGTTCGTCGCTTCCAGTCGGGTGAGGTGCCCATCTTCCTGATCAGCCTGCGTGCCGGCGGCGTTGGCTTGAATCTGACGGCTGCGGATACGGTGATCCACTTCGATCCCTGGTGGAACCCTGCGGCCGAGAATCAGGCGACCGATCGGGCGCATCGGCTCGGTCAGGACAAGCCGGTCTTCGTATACAAGTTGATCGTTGCCGGCAGCATCGAAGAGAAGATCCTCGCCTTGCAGGAGGGCAAGGCCGAACTTGCGGCCCGCATTCTGTCGGCCGATCATGGCGTCGAAGCCAAGTTCGGCAGCGAAGACATCTCGGCCCTCTTCGCGCCGCTGGCGAGTTGAGGAAGAGGCCCGATGCATGGTGGTGGCGCAGGGCGAGCAACGTACGGTTAGCAGGCGGTTGGCCGCATGTCGCACGATTGGTCCGGATCGACGGCCGGACGGCTCCCGTCAGCCGCCAAGACCCGCCGCGGGTGTCCAGCGATAGCCACTTTCTGAACTTGCCGCGTGTTGCATCTGGGCAGTCAGGTCCTGGCACACGCGGTGCACCGGGATCGTGCGGACTGGTTCGAGCACTGGGGCATGGCAGGGGGTTCCCATCGACAGGCATCAGGACTGTCGGCCGTGCGCATGCCTTTGTCCTCGACTCGAATGCCGCGCGGGGCGACCACTTCGTCATGTCTCGGTCGCGTGTCTGCAACGGGGCGGCGGCGATCGGCTCCGATTCGGCAGGGCCATGTGTCAGGGGTGCCGGGCTTTGGCTTTGCTTGGAACTTCGATGGGAGTGTGCTTATAATGGCGGCCTTCGTTGTCGTCCAGAATTTTTGAACTTGGGAAGAGTCGATGCCAGCCATTCGCGTCAAGGAAAATGAACCGTTCGAGGTTGCGATCCGTCGTTTCAAGCGTACCGTTGAGAAAACCGGTCTCCTGACCGAATTGCGCGCTCGTGAGTTCTACGAGAAGCCCACGGCCGAGCGCAAGCGCAAGCTTGCAGCAGCGGTCAAGCGTCATCACAAGCGCATGCGCAGCCAGACCCTGCCGCCCAAGCTTTACTGATCCCACTCTTGTCGCGCAGAGCGCCGCCCCTCTTGCGACGGGCGGCAGTTTGCGCTTGTGGCGGGGTGGATGCCCGATCGGCTGCGTCGGCGTTCCGCCAGTACGCACCGGGGTCTTGGCACGACGAACAGGGGGCTCGGCACGATTGATGTCATTCGGGTGACCACTGCGCATCGCCAGATCTGTTGGTCGTACCGCTACGGCAACTTCGCCAGCGGTGTGCCCTGGGCGATGCTTCACCTGGATCGAGTGCTTTTCCGCGAGCCCGGCTCTTGCCGCCCGATGGTCGGCGATCGCCGGCGGGGACCGGCTCTTGGGCCGGCGCGCGGTGGTCGCCGGAGCATGGGGGTGGGAACTTGATTCCGGAGTCGTTCATTCAGGAGTTGCTCTACCGGGTTGACCTGGTTGACCTGATTGACGAGCTTGTCCCGCTCAAGAAGGCGGGTGCCAACTACGTGGCATGCTGCCCGTTTCACCACGAAAAATCCCCGTCGTTCACCGTCAGCCCGAGCAAGCAGTTCTACCACTGTTTTGGTTGCGGGGCGCACGGCAACGCGATTGGCTTCCTGATCGAGTATTCTGGCCTTGGCTTCGTGGATGCGGTTCGCGAGCTTGCCGGCCGCGCCGCCATGGAGCTTCCCGATGGGCGTGCGGCAGGCGGTGGCCGCGCTCCGCAGGTACAGATTCTGGCCGAACTGATGGGGCGTGCGGCGAAGTTCTACTGCGAGCAGCTCAGGGGTTGCGAGCGGGCGATCGGTTATCTCAAGGAGCGGGGCGTCAGCGGCGAGATCGCGCGTCGCTTCGGAATCGGCTATGCAGCGGAAGGGCGCCAGAACCTCGCCCGGGTCTTCGCCGACCATGCCGATGCCGACCTGCAGTTGGCCGGGCTGGTGATCAAGGATGAGCGCGGTCGCCTGTACGACCGCTTCCGCGATCGCGTGATCTTTCCGATCTGCAACCAGAAGGGCGAGGTGATCGCCTTCGGTGGTCGGGTGCTCGGCCAGGGAGAACCGAAGTACCTGAATTCGCCGGAAACTCCGCTGTTTGAAAAAGGCCGCGAGCTCTTCGGCTTGCCGCAGGCGCGCGTCGCCATCCGCCAGGCGGGGACGGTGATCGTCGTCGAAGGCTATCTGGATGTCGTGGCGCTCGCCCAGCATGGCGTGGAGAATGCGGTCGCGACCCTGGGCACGGCCACCTCGGTGGCGCAGGTGCAGAAGCTGCTGCGCCAGGCCGATCGTATCGTCTTCTGCTTCGATGGCGATGCTGCCGGGCGGAAAGCCGCCTGGCGCGCTCTCGAGAGCAGCCTCGAGGTGCTGGCCGAGCCCAAGAGCATCGCCTTTGCCTTCCTGCCTGAGGGCGAGGATCCCGACAGTCTGGTTCGACAGCGCGGCCCTGAAGCGTTTCGCGCGCTGATGACCCAGGCAACCCCGCTGTCGGAGTTTTTCCTGCGCGAACTCGCCGGACACTGCGATCTGGCCAGTGCGGAAGGTCGAGTCAAGTTGATCGCCGAGGCAAAACCCCTTCTCCTTCGTTTGCAGTCCAGCATGCTGCGCCTGCAACTGGTGAAGCGCCTGGCCGAGCTGAGTGCTTTCTCCCAGGCCGAGGTCGAGCATCTCTGCGACCTGCGTCCGGCGGTTCAATCGGCTCCTGGACGCGCACGACGGCAGGCGCCGTCGCTGTTGCGACCACTGCTGCGCCTGCTGCTGCAGAAGCCCCGGCTGGCGTCCGAGTTGCCCGAGGATCTTCTGCCTGAGGGCTCTGCGGAGGCCAGCGCCGTACGCATGCTGTGCGCAAGCATCCGCTCGGCCCCTGGCGGAGACCTCCCCTATTCGGCATTGCTCGGGCGCCTTCAGGGCAGCGGATGTGAGGACGTTCTCCGGGCGGCAGCTGCTGAACTAATGCAACAGCCCTTTGCCGAAGATGAGATCGACGCCGAGTTCGCCGGTGCGCTCAGCAAACTCCGCGAAGGCAGTCACCGGCGCACCTTTCAGCTGCTGCAGGAGAAGGTGCAAAAGCTTGGCGTGAGCGGGTTGTCGAGTGAGGAAAAGCAACGATACCTGCAATCCATTGCTGTCCGCGGCAACGGTGATGGCTAGCATGTGATAAACTGTAGAGTTTTTCCAGTCCAGCTATTCGGGAATTGGTCATGGTTAGGGAAAAGGCGGTAACGACGAAGGCGGCTAAGGCCAAGGCGACGGCAGATCTCCTGGCGCAGGCGGGAGCACAGCCGGCACCGGTGGATGATGAAACCCGGAAGACGCGTCTGAAGACGCTGATCAAGCTCGGCAAGGAGCGTGGCTTTCTGACGTACGCCGAGATCAACGATCATCTCCCCGATGACGTGGTCGATGCCGAGCAGATCGAGAGCATCATCAGCACCTTCAATGACATGGGTATCCAGGTCTATGACGAGGCGCCCGATGCCGAAACGCTGCTGATGTCCGACGCCACGCCGGCTGCAGCCGCAGACGATGCGGATGTCGAGGAGCAGGCGGAACAGGCGTTGTCAACCGTCGACTCCGAGTTTGGTCGCACGACCGACCCGGTACGCATGTACATGCGCGAGATGGGATCAGTCGAGTTGCTGACCCGCGAAGGCGAGATCGAGATTGCCAAGCGCATCGAGGATGGCCTCAAGCACATGATCCAGGCCATCTCCGCCTGCCCGACGACCATCGCGGAGCTGATCAGTTGTGCCGACCGGATCGGCCGCGACGAAATGCGCATCGATGAACTGATCGACGGCCTGATCGATCCAGAGGCCGACGAGTCGCTCGAAGAGCTGGCGGAGGCGGTCGCCGTGGAAGACGAGGAGGATGAGGAGAGCGCGGAAGCAATCGAGGGTGCCGCTGCCGCGGCCTCACTCCTCAAGCTCAAGACCGAGGGTCTGGAGAGGCTGGAGTTGATCCGCGCGCACTACCTCAAGGCGCAGGTGATCCTGCCCCGGCGCGGATCGCAGGACAGGACCTACCTCAAGCTGCAACAGCAGATCTCGGAAGAGATGATGGGAATTCGCTTTACCTCGAAGACCATCGAGCGGCTTTGCGATTCGGTGCGCGCCATGGTGGAGGAAGCGCGCGCCTGCGAGCGCAAGATCCAGCGCATCTGTGTCGACACCGTACGCATGCCGCGCCTGCACTTCATCAAGGTCTTCCCCGGCAACGAGCTGAACATCGACTGGGTCGATGCTGAAATCGCCGCCGCCAGCAAGACCTACGCCGCGGTTCTCTCGCGCAATGCGCCCAACATCAAGGAGGAGCAGCGCAAACTGCTCGCCCTGCAGGAGCGTATCGGAATTCCGCTGCGCGAACTGAAGGACATCAACAAGCAGATGTCAACCGGTGAGGCCAAGGCCCGCCGTGCCAAGCGCGAGATGACCGAGGCCAACCTGCGGCTGGTGATTTCGATCGCCAAGAAGTACACCAACCGCGGCCTGCAGTTCCTGGATCTGATCCAGGAGGGCAACATTGGCCTGATGAAGGCGGTGGACAAGTTCGAGTACCGGCGCGGGTACAAGTTTTCCACCTATGCCACGTGGTGGATTCGGCAGGCGATCACGCGTTCAATCGCCGACCAGGCTCGCACCATACGCATTCCGGTGCACATGATCGAGACGATCAACAAGATGAACCGCATTTCCCGGCAGATCCTGCAGGAAACCGGAATGGAAGCCGATCCGGCGACGCTGGCAAAGAAAATGGAGATGCCGGAAGAGAAGATCCGCAAGATCCTGAAGATCAGCAAGGAGCCGATCTCGATGGAGACGCCGATCGGCGACGATGACGACTCGCACCTTGGCGACTTCATCGAGGATCAGGCCACTCTCGCGCCGACCGAAGCAGCACTTTATTCCAGCCTGCGCTTCATCACCAAGGACGTGCTCGATACCTTGACGCCGCGTGAAGCCAAGGTGCTGCGGATGCGCTTCGGTATCGAAATGAACACCGACCACACGCTCGAGGAAGTGGGCAAGCAGTTCGACGTGACTCGCGAGCGCATCCGGCAGATCGAGGCCAAGGCTCTCAGGAAGCTTCGGCACCCGTCCCGCTCGGACAAGTTGCGCAGCTTTCTCGACAATGGCAACAGCTAGCGTCACTGGCAAGACGTCTGTCGTGAGGTAAAGGACGGCGCCTTGGTGCACGGCTCAGTCTGGAAATTTCTGGGCCAATGCTGGCCAGCCACACCGATGGCTTTGGCACACACTCTGCGCCAAGGCGTGCCGCAGGGCTCCAGCATGGACGCACAGCAAATCGAGGACTGGCTCCGGGTCGACCCCGACGGACGGCAGGATTTCATCACGGCGCTACGTGACTGCCTGCCGGCCGCATCGAAGCGGATCATCCCGTTCAACCAGGTGGTGCGCCGCCTGCTCGACGACCTGTGAGTGCGGAGACCTGCGATCCGGCGCGCCGTTTCGGCGGGGTAGCTCGCGTCTACGGGGCCGATGCCCTGCGATCCTTCCAGGACGCCCATGTCGCCGTCGTTGGCATCGGTGGTGTCGGTTCGTGGGCAGCCGAGGCGCTTGCCCGTTCGGCGGTTGGCCGGATCACCCTGATCGATCTCGACATGATCGCCGAATCGAACGTCAACCGGCAGATACACGCCCTCGACGGCGAATTCGGCAAGGCCAAGGTCAGCGCGATGGCCGAGCGCATCCGCGCCATCAACCCGCAATGCACGGTGCACGAGGTCGAGGACTTCGTGACCCCGGACAACGTCGAAACGATGCTCGCCGGCGGCGTGCGGCATGTCATCGACGCCACCGACCAGGTGCGGACCAAGGCGGCGATGATCGCTTGGGCGAAGCGTCGCGGCTTGCCGTTGATCACCACCGGTGGCGCCGGCGGTCAGATCGACGCCACCCGCATCGAGGTGGCCGACCTCGCTCGCACGATCCAGGATCCACTGCTCGCCAGGGTGCGCTCGCTGCTGCGCCGCGAACATGGCTTTCCGCGCGAAGCGAAGACGAAGTTCGGTGTGCCCGCGGTCTTCTCCAGCGAGCCCCTGCGCCCGCCGCCGCGCAACCCCGACTGCGCCGTGCCGCAGACCGCGAGCGGCCTGGGCTGCGCGGGTTTCGGCTCGGCAGTCTGCGTCACCGCTTCCTTTGGTTTGCTGGCTGCCGGAGAGGTTCTGCGGCAGCTCGCGAGCAGCTCGCTCGTCGCGGCGCGCGGCCGCTGAGCCCGCGCACGCCGCTTTCGCCGCTGGCGCTCAGCCGATCAGGACCCGGTTCTTCCCTGCCTGCTTGGCTGCGTACATGGCCTCGTCAGCCCGTTTCGTCACCGACGCCTGGGTGTCGCCTGGCCGCACATCGGTGACACCAGCGCTGAAGGTGATCAACTGGCGATCGTTGTTGTGCAGGAAGATGCGCCGCGTCAGCTCGCGCTGCAGGCGGACGACCGCCGTCTGCGCGTCCTCCACCGGCGTCTCGGGCAACAGGATGATGAACTCCTCACCACCGAAACGGGCCACCGTATCCTGTGGCCGCATTGTTTCGCGAATCACGGTCGCCAAGTGGATCAGCGCCGCATCGCCGGCGTCGTGGCCCAGCGAATCGTTGAGTCTCTTGAAGTTGTCGATGTCGAGCAGCGCCACGCAGAGCGCCGACTGACGCCTTTGCGCCCGCCCCACTTCCTTCTCGAAAGCTTCCTCGAGCCCGCGCCGGTTGAGTGCACCGGTGAGCTGGTCATGCCGCACCAGGGTGCTTGCCCGTTCGAGTTCCTGCTGCAGCTCGGCGATCCGCCGCTCGGTTTCACCAACCCGCTGCCGGGCGGCGCGCAGATCATCGCGTGAGCGCTGCGCGTTCAACTGGATGATCCTGGTCTCGCGGATCACTTCGGCGAGCACCTGTTCGAGCTGGGTGATGTCTTCGGCCTGGCTGATCCTTGTCGCGCAGACCTCGATCTTGTCGTGGTAGTCCGAAGTCGAATCGGCAAATTCCGCCAGGTGGTCAACAAACCCCGCCAGCATCTGCTTCAGGTTCTCCCGTGCCTCGTTGAGGCTATGCTTGAGCTGGCTCTGCTTGAAGATGACTTCCTTCAGCCGGATCTCGGCATCCTCGATCGACCGGACATTCAGCGGACCGGCGACGATGTCACGGACGATGTCGATCTGTCCACGCAGCCAGTGGTCCTCGACGACCAGTTCGCCAACGTTCTCGATCAGCAGCTGCAGCAGCTTCAGCAGGCTGGCACGCAACTCGTCCCGATCCTCGGCCAGCAACTCGAGACGAAAGGTGAAGCGCTTGCTGCTGGCCAGCAGGTCGTCGAGCGCGCCGCGCGAAGTGGCGGTGCGCACCCTGTGGATCAGCGCGCGGGCATCGGCAGCCAGCTCCGGCTCGTTGGTGAGCTGCGAGTCGATGAGCGCTTCCAGAAGGTGGGCGAGGAGGTCGCGCAGCGGTCCCGATGGCTCGCTGCCATCGACCGCAGCGGTTGCAGCACCGCCGTCTGCAGACTGTGGCCCGCCGGCGCTGGCTGCGACTGCGTCGGGTGCCAGCAGCGGGATGTCCTCGCCCGCAGGGACGGCTGCCGACCATGACTTCACCAGTCCCTGCAGTCGTCCGAACAACACTTCGCCGTTGCCCGAACCACCGGCCAGAACGCGTTCGAGGGCTTCGCGCTTGCGGGCCACGGTGAGCCCGGCCTGCTTGTTCTCCCATTCCCGAACGAGGTCACGGAACAGCTCGTTCCACGGCAGCTCCTGCTCCTTGCCGATTTGCCGTACCAGGTCGGACAGGCCGGTGCCCAGTTGCTGCCAGTTGCCCGCGGTGAACACTTGCTCCAGGCGTCGTGCCAGCCGCTGCTGCGCCGGTGTCTCCTGTGGCAACGAAGCCGCGAGCGACCTGAGCTCGCGCTGCGGCAGCGCGTCTGCCGGCTGTGTGCCCGCAATCTCGTGGTAGAGCGCGCGGTAGTTGTCGGGCGACGGTTGCAGCCGGCGAACCGCCAGCAAACGCAGCGCTTCGCGTGCAATCTCCGAGGGGTTGGAAGGGGTCGCCATGATTTAACGCAGTGAAGCGGTCGCCGCATTCTAGCAGCGGTCGGCGCCCCGGGAAAGCGGCGGCAGTTGCCCGCACTGGAGCGTCCGCTGTGGCGGCACGGCGGATGTCGACGCCGCTTGCCCGGTTGGCGCTGTCCGGCCGCCGACTCCGGCCGGTCCACTCCGCACCCCGGTGACGTGGTGGCGCGACGAATGATTGATCGATGTCAAGACCACAGGCTTGCGTCCGCGTACGCTTGCATGTCTACGACAATCCGTTTCGGGGGCAGCGCATGGGTGCGACAGACTTGATCCAGTGGTCCGACGAGTTCAGTATCAACATCCAGGAAGTCGACGAACAGCACAAGGTTCTCGTTGGCCTCCTCAACGATCTGCACCGGGCGATTCGCGAACATCACGGCAAGGCCACATCGCGGGAGATCCTCGGCCGTCTGGCCGAATATACCCGCACCCACTTCCTGCTCGAAGAAAGCCTGATGCGGCTGACGCATTACCCCGGGCTCGAGATCCACAAGCAGCAGCATCAGGATCTGATGCAGCAGGTGGATGCGTTGCAACACAAGCTGGACACGGAGAACGCGGCAATCAGTTTCGAGCTGCTTCACTTCCTGCGCAACTGGCTGATCCAGCACATCAACGACAGCGACCGGCGTTTCGGAGCGCACTTCCACAAGGTGGGTCTGGCGGCACACGCGCAGTGGAGCAAGGATACCGAACGGACGATGAAGAAGAAGAAATGGTGGTGGAAGTTCTGGTAGCGGGATCGGCTGTCGTGCAGCCGTTTTCCATGATCAGGAAGCGACATCGGCATGCAGCGACAGCTTGCGGCTCCGGTATAATCGCGGTGCAGCTTTCCTGAGCCCCCGTAGCATGAAGGTCGTGCAGTTGATTTGTAATCATCAGGTCTTGGTTCGATTCCGAGTGGGGGCACCAACGAAACAATAGCGCTCAGCAGCCCGGCCACGGCTTCAGCGAACGCCGGTCATGGATCGTGCGTGGCAGCAGGTGCCACCGTGGCTGTCGGAAATCGTGTCCCTGGCAGACGAAGGAACGGTTGAGCAGGCTCAGGGAGAGAAGGAGGACGAAAGCCTGGTTCTCGGCCTGACTGAGCCGGTCTGGCGGCTTGCGGCGGATCATGTCCAGGAAGCGCAGGCTGGTGCCGAGGTCGAGCACCTCGATCGTAGCCAGTTCGGCGGGGTGGAGAGCCGCGTCGACTTCGTCGACCTGGCCCGCCTGCCCGAGGAAGGCCGGCGCATCCGGCGCGCGATAGGGCTGTTTCGGGCGCGCGGCGATTTCCGGCGGCAGGTGCTCGGCAAAGGCACTCTTCAGGATCTGTTTCTCGCGCAGGCCGTGCTCGAGACGCAACTCCACCGGCAGCGAGGCGGCAAACTCGAACAAGCGGTAGTCGAGGAACGGACAGCGGTTCTCGACGCCGTGCGCCAGCCTTGCACGGTCGCCCTGGGTCGACAAAAGGTAGCCGGGCAGCAGCGTGGCCAGCTCGATCAACTGTCCGCGCTGGACCGACGACCAGTCGAGGAATGCCGGGTGCTGTACCGCAAGGTGCCGTTGCAGACGCGCTTCACCGCCACTACCGGCCTGCAGCAGACGGCCAGCCAGCGCCGAATTGGCGAAACGAGTGGCGTGCGACAGCGACCAATGCTCCGCCAGCTGCGCCTGTCGCTCGTAGAGCGGTACGAGCAAGCGGGCGTTGGCCTTGCTGAAGTGTTTCAGGTAGGGGTACATGGCGGCGACGAAATCGCTTCGCTGTTCGGCGCTCATCGTCGCCCAATGCTGCAGCAGCCACGCCTCCTTGAAGATGTCGTAGCCGAGGAAGGCCTCGTCCGCGCCCTCCCCGGTCAGCACGACCTTGATGCCGTGCTCTCTCACCTTGGCCGAGAGCAGGTGCAGCGGCACGAAGGCGGTACGGAAGACTGGGATTTCGGCCTGCAGCAGCGCAGCGGGAAAGCTTCGCGCGATGTCCCCCGGCTCGATCGTCAGGACATGATGTGAGGTTCCGAGGGCCTCGCTGACACTCCTCTGATGGGCGGACTCATCGAAGTCGGGGTCGGCAAAGGAAACCGAAAAACTGTGAATCCGTTGCCCGGCCTGCTCCTGGGCCAGGCAGGTCACTGCTGCCGAGTCGATGCCGCCGCTGAGATAGGTGGCAACCTCGACGTCGCTGCGCAGGCGCAGGCGAACGCTGTCGGCCAACAGGCTGCGGATCGTCTCCTCAGCCTCCTGCCGGCTGCCAGGGAAGGGTGCCGCTGCCGGATCGGGTCGCCAGTATCTCTGCTGCGTCACCTGCCCGTCGCAGAAGCGGACGCAACAGCCCGGCAGCACCTGCCGGACTCCCTGGTAGCAGCCGTCGTCCGGCAGCGGCGTCCAGCAGGCGAAGACGCTGCGCAGCGCATCCGCATCCCACGCGAAACGCCAGCCCGGAAAGACTGAAAAGGCTTTCATTTCAGAGGCGAACAGCCAGCCAGCGTGATGCTGCGCGTAGAACAGCGGGCGCTTGCCGAAGCGGTCGCGGACCAGCGTGATGCTGCGCTCCAGGGCATCGTAGATGCAGAAGGCGTAGCCGCCGTTGAGCCGGGCGAGGGCAGCGAATCCCCATTCGATCCACGCCTGCTGGACCACTTCGGTGTCGCTGCCGGTACGGAAGCGGCAGCCCAGGTCAGCCAGTTCGCGACGCAGCTCCAGGTAGTTGTAAACCTCGCCGTTGTAGGCAATCCAGTAGCGCTGGCTGGCGTCGCCCATCGGCTGCGACCCGTTCGCCAGATCGATGATGCCCAAACGCACGCAGCCAAGAGCCGCGTGGTCGTCGAGGTAGTAGCCGATCTCGTCCGGGCCGCGATGGACGATGGTCGACAGCATCTCGCCGATGATCCGCTCGTGCATCGCCGGATCGGTCCCGCAGGCGAAGAAACCAGCGATGCCGCACATGGCCGTCAGCCGCTGCTGCCCTGATCGTGGAACGACCGATGCAGCACCTTGCGGTTGATGAAGAAGCCGAACGAAGTGAGCACCTGGCCGAACCCGGTTTCGATGAACTCGTTGCAGCCTGCGCGGAGCAGCGTCAGCATGCATGCTTCCCATTGCACCGGTGCCGCCACCTGCCGGGCGAGTTGCCGCTTCATCTCCTGGTCGTTTTCCGGCAGGAAGCCGCCGCTGACGTTGTCGCAGACGGGCAGCGAAGGCCTGCCGAGCGGCAGTCCTTCGAGAAAGGCAAGAAAGCGGCGCTCGGCCTCGTCGAGCAGGGCGCAATGCCAGGCACCGGCCACCGGCAGGCGCTGGACTTTCTTCGGTTGCAGGGCGGCAAGCCGGGGGATCGCCCGTTCAACCGCCGCCAGCTCGCCGGACAGCGAGTACTGGCCAACGCAGTTGTGGTTGCTGACGGCGAGGAAGCAGCCATCCGCGCGCAACTCCTCGCACACCTGCTCCACCGCTGGCAGCGACAGGCCGATGACCGCGAGCATCGCCCCGCGGCGCTCCGCGAAGCAGTCGTCCATGAACAGGGCGCGGGTGTGGACGATGTCGACCAATCGCTCGAAGGAAACGACGCCGGCAGCGTACAGTGCCGTCCACTGCCCGACGCTGTATCCGGCCAGTGCTGCCGGGCGAGTGCCCTGCGCGCGCAACAGATCGAGCGACAGGCTGCTGGCGAGCACGGTATACAGGGAGCTGACCTGGTTCGTGTTGATCAGCTCGGCCGCATCCGGCTGGCGCAGCGGGTCGAGCTTGATCCGTTCGACGATGCACGCATGGCGCTCGCCGAAAGGCGGGCAATCGCGCAGTCCGTCAAGCATCGCGAGGGCGTGCGCGCCCTGCCCGGGAAACACCAGGGCGGTCCGCCGAGCTTCGCGCATGCCAGCCTCAGGATTGGGGCGGGCGCTCGCGGGCGGCGCCGGGCGCGACTTCGGCGAGCTTCCTGCCGACCGAGGCGACGAGCCCGTCGAGGCTGTTGAGTTGTCCGAGCAGCAGTTCCTCCGCCGCGTACTCGACAGCGAACTCGGTTTCGAGAAAGGAGACCAGCTCCATGAACCCGAAGGAGTCGATGAAACCGCCAGCGAACAGATCGGTTCCCCCGTCGACCTTGTTGCCGTCGAAATCGACGAGAAACTGATCGTGGAGAAAGCGCGCCACGGTCTCCCTCAGGCTTTCAATGTCCATCGCCGTTGCCCTCCGCTGCTCGAGCCAGAGATGGTAGAACCAATCGCTGCCAGTGTGAACCATCCCGAGCTTGCGGTAATACTGGATGGAGACCGGATTGTCACTGTAGATCCGGGTGACGATACCGGTCAGCAGCGGGAAGCGCTGACGACAGAGTTCGAGGTTGGCGCGCAACATCGCCGCCAAGGCGAAGCCGGTACGTGAATCGGCTGACACCACAGACTCGTAGAGGTCGAAGCAGCCTTCCCGTGGCATGCACCCCTGGACGCTGACGACCTCGTCGCGTGATCCCAGCGCGACCAGAAAGAAACCGGGGAAGTCCTGCCAGTAGGTACGCAGACACTTGAGCTTGTGCCGAAGCGCGCGTGCCGGGCCGATGGCCGGGTCGCGACTGAAGCGCGTCGGTGAGGCCTGGCGATAGAGCGCGGCGATGGCCGGCCAGTCACCTTCGGCCAGGGCCCTGGTCCGGTACTTCTGCGGAAAGCGGCCGAGGACTGCCAAGGCAGCGTCGCGGTCGCCCTCAAACTGCAGCAAGCAACCCTGAAAGCACGGCGCCAGGTCTTCGATCGGCTCTGCGGAGCGGACATGGACGACCGAATAGCCGTCCGCCGCCGCGTTCTCGCGCAGTTCCGCCAACTGTCGCCGGGAGACCGCAGGCGGTGCGCGCCAGGTTCCCACCTTGTGCGCGATCAGGCCCTGATCGAAGCGGCATTCGACGATTGCCGGCAAGGCGGTCAGATGCATGCGTCGCTCGCGATGCTCCTGCGCAGGCGATCGCGGCCAGTCGGCATCCATGCCTCGAGACAGGCGCAAACCGGCGCCACGGTCGAAGCGCCGCGTTCGGCGCTGCCCGGGTGCTCGCCGGGCAGGATTTCCTGCAGCCTCGCCTGCAATGGGTCCATCGTGACTCTCCAGGTCTGGGCAGAGCAACACGACCCGGGTGCGCCGATGGGCATCTTCCGGACCGATCCAGTCACCATTGTGCCAGTCTGGCGTTCGCTTGTGGGTGTCGGCGCGTGCGCGCGGCTGCCCAGCATCCGGCTCGGCAGGGGGGCTCTTCTCCTGGTTCTCGCCGCGTTTGAATGCGTACGTCAGATGACGTAACATGTACGCAATCGCCTTCGAGGAAGACTGCCATGGCTCATCGCATGACTGCCACCCGCCTGCGTGCCGAACTGTTCAAGACCCTGGACCAGGTCGTCAGCAGTGGCGAGACGGTCGAGATCGAACGTCCCGGAGGAACCGTGCGCATGGTTCTGGCCGCGTCGGGCAGCCGCTTGGCCCGCCTCTCCCCTCACCCGGGCACGGTCAGCGGCAATCCGGAGGATCTGGCGAATCTCTCGTGGGACGACGCCTGGCAGCCGCTGCCGTGAGTCGAGTGCCGACGCCGGATCCGTCGCCGCTCTACCTCGACACCCACGTCCTCGTCTGGCTCTACCAGGATGGGGCCAGGCGCCTGACGCCAGCCGGCGGTCGTGCCATCGATGCCGCAGAACGGCTGCTGATCTCGCCCATCGTTGAACTGGAACTTGCGTACCTGCACGAGATCGGTCGCATCAACTGCAACGCGGCCACGCTCCTTGACGTCCTTCGCCGCGAAGTCGACCTCGAAACCTGCAAGCGACCGTTCGCTTCGGTCGTGGGCGCAGCGGTAGACCAGACATGGACCCGCGATCCCTTCGACCGGCTGATCGTGGCTCAGGCCGCCCGTGGCCAGGCACCTCTGCTCACGGCCGATCGCAACATTCTGCTCCATTACCCGCGAGCTTTCTGGTAGTGCAGCGGTACCGGCGCCACCCGGATTCGACCGCTGCCGCCACTCGGCCGTCGAGAAGCGCCAAATCGGAGTCGAACACGTTCCGGGATTGACGCTGCTTCACGGGAGCTCATACACTGCCGGTGGTGTCGCTCGATTCCCTATCCTTGTCCCTGGTTGCAGCATGACGGGCGCTCTGAGTTTCCTGACCTTACCGGTTGCCAGCCCTCGGCGCACCCGTTCGCGCGGCGACTGCCGGCCAGCACGGCGCGTGTGGCTTGCCTGTACGTTCGCCCTGCTGTCGTCCGCATGCATGATCGGTCCCGACTTCAAGCGCCCGCCCGTGGAGGTCGCGACCGACTGGATGGATGCCGGCAGCGGGACGATCGACTCCGGCCGGGCGCAGTACCGCGACTGGTGGTCGTCGCTCGACGATCCGGTCCTGTCGAAGCTGATCGACCTCGCCTATGAGCGGAACCTGAGCCTCCTGTCCGCCGGTGTACGCGTCCTCGAGGCGCGCGCCCAGCTGGGTGTTGCGATCGGCGAAATCTACCCGCAGCAGCAGCAACTGAGCGCGACGGCGAGCTACAACCGGATCCCGGTCTCGGTGCCCTATGCGCCCATTGACAACACCTTCTGGCAGCTCACGCTGGGCGCACAGGTCGGCTGGGAGCTCGACCTGTGGGGCAAGGTGCGGCGCGGCATCGAGTCGGCCAGCAGCGCCTTTCTCGCGTCGGTCGCCGCCTACGACGACGTGCTCGTCACCCTGACCGGCGACGTCGCCAGCGCCTACGTCAGGATCCGCACCATCGACGTGCAACTCGACATCGCCCGCGAGAACATCCTGCGCCAGCAGAAGGCGCTGGCGATCGCGCGTGCCCGCTTCGCCGGCGGCGTCGTGACCAGGCGCGACGTCTACCAGGCGGAGAACGTCCTCGGCGCCACCGAAGCGACGATCCCCCAGCTCACCATCGAGCGACGGAAAGCGACGAACGCGCTCAGCGTGCTGCTCGGCATGCCACCGGCGCCGCTCGACGACCTGCTGGCGGGAACGTCCGGGATCCCGGTCGCGCCCGCGAGCCTGGTCGTCGGCATTCCCGCCGACCTGCTGCGGCGCCGCCCCGACGTGCGCAAGGCGGAGCTCCACGCGGCAGCGCAGTCGGCGCAGATCGGCCTCGCCAAGGGCGCGCTCTTCCCCTCCTTCTCGCTCATTGGCAGCATCGGCAGGCTGAGTTCCGACGTCGGCCAGTCGAGCCTTGGCTCCGGCAGTGTCGGCTACTCCGCCGGGCCCGCGATCCAGTGGAGCATCCTCAACTACGGCCAGATCACCAACAACGTGCGCGTCCAGGATGCCAAACTGCAGGGGCTGCTCGTCGACTACCGGAACGTCGTGCTCAAGGCGCAGCAGGAGGTGGAGAACGGCATCACCGAGTTCAGCCAGTCGCGCGTCGAGGCGGCCTTGCTGCAGACGAGCGTCGTCGCCGCGACGGGCGCGTTCCAGATCGCCCTCCTGCAATACAAGGAGGGCACCGCTGACTTCAATGTCGTGCTGAACGCCGAGGAAAACCTCTACAAGGCGCAGAACAGCCTCGCCCTCGCGCAGGGCAACATCCCGCTTGGCCTGATCAAGGCGTACCGCGCGCTCGGGGGCGGATGGGCGTTGCGCGATGGTCGCGATTTCGTGCCGCTGGCGACGCGGGAAGAGATGGCAGCGCGCACCGATTGGGGGGCGCCGGAGCTGTTGCGCCCGCAAGCGCCCGGCCTGCCGGGGCCCGCGGACGTCGGGCCCCTGCTCCGCCCGCCCGAGTGGTGATCCGCTGAGCCGGCCCGAGTGTACGGGAGAGCGCAAATGATCGCTTCGCGCGCGCGCCGCTGCCGCGCTTTCCTGCACCTGCTCGCCGTCGCGGCGGCGGTGGCGTCGGTGCCCGGCTGCCGGGATGCGCAGGAGACCGCGGCCCCTCCGCCGCCGGCCGTCACCGTGGCCCGGCCGGTCAGCGAGAGCGTCGCCAACTACCTCGACTTTACCGGCAACACCGCGGCGACGCAGAAGGTCACCGTGGTGGCGCGCGTCGAGGGCTATCTCGAGAAGATCCACTTCACCGACGGTCAGCAGGTGAAGAAGGGCGATCTGCTGTTCACCATCCAGCAGGCGCAGTACCAGGCGCAGCTGAAGAAGGCGCAGGCACAGGTGGCGGTGGAGAAGGCAGCGCTCTGGCACGCAACCACCGAGCTGCGCCGCTACACCGACCTCGTCCGGCAGGACGCCGCCACGCAGACGCAGGTCGACCACTGGCGGACGGAGAAGGAGCAGGCGGCGGCGAGGCTGCTCGCCGCGCAGGCACAGGTCGAAATCGCGCAGCTCACCCTGGGCTACACGCTGGTCAGGGCACCGATCGCCGGGCGCATCGGCCGGCACCTGGTCGACACCGGCAACCTCGTCGGCGGCATCGGCCAGCCAACGTCGCTCGCCGAGATCGAACAGATCGACCCCATCCACGTCTACTTCACCATCGACCAGCGCGAGCTCCTGCGGCTGATCGAACGGCAGAAGACGCTGCCGCGCGACGCGATCGGCCGCGGACTCGTTCCCGCAACCTTCGGCCTGCTCACCGAAGAAGGCCATCCGCACCAGGGGCACCTCGACTTCGCCGCCATCGGCATCGCGCCGACGACCGGCACCCTGCAGGTGCGCGGCGTCTTCGCCAATCGCGACCAGCGGATCCTGCCCGGCCTCTTCGCGCGGCTGCGGGTGTCCGCCCTGGAAGCGAAGGAGGCCCTGCTGGTTCCCGGCGATGCCGTCCGCTTCGACCAGCAGGGCGAATACGTCCTCGTCGTCAATGCGCAGAACATCGTCGAACGCCGCGGCGTCAAGCTGGGGCTGCAGGTCGGCGACCGCCTCGTCGTCAGCGAAGGCCTCGCTGCCGACGACCTGGTGATCGTCGAAGGCCTGCTGCAGGCGGTTCCCGGGCGCGCGGTGAGCCCGCACCCGGCGGCGGGCAGCGCAGGCGCGGCGCCCGCCAGACCGGGCAGCTGAAGCACCGGGAGGCCGGCGTGTCGCGATTCTTCATCGAACGGCCGATCCTCGCCAACGTCATCGCGATCATCGTCGTCGTGCTCGGGCTCGCCTGCCTGTTCACCCTGCCCGTCGCCCAGTATCCGCAGATCGTCCCGCCAACGATCCAGGTCGCGACCACCTACCCGGGCGCCAGCGCCGAGGTGGTCGCGACCACCGTCGGCATTCCGCTCGAGCAGGCGGTCAACGGCGTCGAGAACTCGATCGCCATGCAATCGACGAGCGGCAGCGACGGCAGCTACACGCTCACGCTCACCTTCGACGTCGGCACCAACCTCAACACCTCGATCGCGCTGGTGCAGAACGCGGTCAACAGCGCGCTCGCGCAGCTGCCGCAGGAAGTCCAGGCGCAGGGCGTCAGCGTGCAGAAGGTGAGCACCAACGTCCTGCTGATCGGCAGCCTCTATTCCCGGGACGACCGCTTCGACGAGACCTTCCTCAGCAACTACGCGCTGATCAACCTGCAGAGCCCGCTGGCGCGCCTGCCCGGTGTCGGCCAGGTGCAGATCCTGGGCGCCGGACCGTACAGCATGCGCATCTGGCTCGACCCAACGAAGCTCCAGTCCTATGGCCTGACCGTGCTCGACGTCCAGAACGCGATCCAGAACCAGAACGTGCAGGTCGCCAGCGGGCAGCTCGGTGCGGCTCCGGTCCCCTCCGACCAGATCTTCCAGTTCACCGTCCTGACGCTGGGGCGGCTGTCGGACGTCGCGCAGTTCGAGAACATCGTCGTCCGGAGCAAGCCGCCGGCGAGCCAGGCCGCGCAACTCCTGAAGGCGACGCCAACGGGCGAGACGGCCGCGATCGTTCGCCTCAAGGACCTGGCCCGGATCGAGCTGAGCCAGCAGACGTTCAACACCTTCTCCGGTCTCAGCGGCCGGAAAGCGGCACAGATCAACGTCTACACGCTGCCCGGGGCGAACGCCCTCAAGGTGGCGGAGGAAGTGCGTCGATCGATGGCGCAGATGCGCGAGAAATTTCCGCCGGGCCTCGAGTACACCGCGCTGCTCGACACCTCGGCGTTCATCGGCGATTCGATCGACGGCGTCTACTTGGCACTGATCGAGGCCGGGGTGCTGGTGCTGGTCGTCATCATGCTCTTCCTGCAGAACGCGCGCGCCATGCTGGTGCCCGTCGTCACGGTGCCGGTGACGGTCATCGGCGCCTTCGCGGCGATGGCCGCGCTCGGCTTCACCGTCAACCTGATGACCCTCTTCGCGCTCATTCTCGCCATCGGCATCGTCGTCGACGATGCGATCGTGATCGTCGAGAACAGCGCCCGCCACATCGAGCAGGGCCTCACGCCGAAGGACGCGGCGATCAAGGCGATGCGCGAGCTGACGGGCCCGATCCTGGGCATCACCCTGGTCCTCACCGCGGTGTTCCTGCCGGCGTCGTTCCTGCCCGGGATCACCGGCCAGATGTTCCGCCAGTTCGCCCTCGTCATCGCCGCCACCGCCCTCATCAGCGCGCTGATCGCGCTCACGCTGAACCCGGCGCAATGCGCGCTCTACCTCAGGCCGGACACCGGTGAGCGGCGGGTGAACGCCTTCTTCCGCGGCTTCAACCGGGTTTACGAAGCCGTCGAGAGGCGCTACATCGGCGTCGTGCGCTGGCTGACGGCTCATCCGCGCAGCATGGGCTGCCTGTTCGTGGCCATCGTCGCCGTCGCCGGAACGAGTTTCGCCCGCCATCCCACCGCCTTCCTGCCGGTCGAGGACCAGGGTTACTGCATCATCGTCGCCCGCCTTCCGCCCGGCGCCGCGCAGCCACGCGTCCGCGAGCTGGCCGCCGACATCGACGCCGTGCTCGGCGCGATGCCAGGGATCAAGGGCTGGGTGACGAGCGGCGGCTACTCCGCGCTCGACTCGGCCACGCTCGCCAACGTCGTCACCGAATACGTGATGTACGACGACTGGGCGCAGCGGCCAGCGGGTTTCTCGCAGGCGAAGCTCATCGCCGATCTGCGCGAGCGGCTCGCCACCATCCGCAAGGCCGAGTTCGCCGTGCTCATTCCGCCGCCGATCCCCGGGCTCGGGCAGGCGGGCGGCTTCGAGATGGTGCTCGAAGACCGCGGCGGCATGGGCCCGCGTCCGTTCCAGGAGGTCGTCCGGCAGACCCTGTCGAGCGCGCGCGAGCAGCCCGGGCTGCGCGGCGTGACGACGACGTTCAGCGTCGACAGCCCGCAGCTCCATCTCGACATCAACCGGACGATGGCCGAGTCGCTGGGCGTCACCATCGACGACGTCTTCCAGACGCTGCAGACCTATCTCGGCTCGACCTATGTGAACCAGTTCAACAAGTTCAATCAGAGCCTGCAGGTGCGGGTACAGGGCGAGGCCGCGCAACGCCGGCAGTTGCAGGACATCGCCGACCTGCACGTCGCCAACCGCAGCGGGCAGATGGTGCCGCTCGGCGCCATCCTCGGCGTTCGCCGCACGCTCGGCCCGGAACTGGTCACCCGCTACAACCTCTATCCATCGGCATCGATCGTCGGCGGCGCGGCACCCGGCTTCAGCTCCGGCCAGGCGCTCGACGCCATGCAGCGCGTCGCCGTCGCCAAGCTGCCACCGGGAGTCGGCCACGACTGGAGCGGGCTCGCCTACCAGGAGCGGCTGCTCGGCAACCAGGCCTACTTCATCTTCGCGCTGTCGCTGACCCTCGTCTTCCTCACCCTCGCCGGCCAGTATGAAAGCTGGACCGATCCTGCGGTGGTGATCCTGTCGGTGCCGATCGCCCTCGTCGGGATCGTCGCCGCGCTCGCCATCCGCGGTTTTCCCGCCGACCTGTACACGCAGATCGGCGTCGTCCTGATGATCGCGCTGGCGGCGAAGAACGCGATCCTCATCGTCGAGTTCGCCAAGCAGCTGCGCGCCGACGGCATGTCGGCGACAGACGCGGCGGTCGAGGCCGCGCGCCGCCGCTTCCGGCCCATCGTCATGACCTCGATCGCCTTCATCCTCGGCGTCGTGCCGCTGCTGACCGCGACCGGGGCGGGCGCCGCCAGCCAGCAGGCCCTCGGCACGGTCGTCTTCGGCGGCATGCTCGCCTCGACGCTGATCGCCATTCCCTTCGTGCCCGGCTTCTACGTCGTGATGGAGAACCTCGCCGAGCGCCGGCGCGGGCGCAGGAACGCCGCCGCCGGGCGGCCGCCGGCGCCGGCGTCGGACGCGCCGTAGGCGCGCGCGGCGGCGGCGCTCCCGACCCATGTCGACCTTCTTCATCGACCGCCCCATCCTCGCCAACGTCATCGCGCTGGTCACGCTCCTGCTCGGTGCCGTCTGCCTGTACGGGCTGCCCGTCGCGCAGTACCCGCAGATCGTCCCGCCGACGATCCAGGTGGCGACCAGCTTCGCCGGTGCCGATGCCGAGACGGTGGCGAACACGATCGCCATTCCGCTCGAGCGCGCCGTCAACGGGGTCGAGAACTCGATCTACCTGCAATCGACCAGCGGCAGCGACGGCAGCTACACGCTCACCGTCACCTTCGCCATCGGTACCGACCTCGACACCGCGCTGGCGCTGGTGCAGAACGCCGTGAACAGCGCCGTGCCGCAGTTGCCGCAGCCGGTGCGGGCGCAGGGGGTGAGCGTGCGCAAGCTCAGCACCAACATCCTGCTGATCGCCAGCCTCTTCACGCAGGACGACCGCTTCGACGAGACCTTCCTCAGCAACTACGCGATCATCAACCTGCTGAGTCCGCTGGCGCGCCTGCCCGGCGTCGGCCAGGTGCAGGTCTTCGGCGGCGCGCCGTACAGCATGCGCGTCTGGCTCGACCCGGGCAAGCTGAAGGCCTACGGGCTGACCGCCATGCAGGTGCAGCGGGCGATCGAGCGGCAGAACGCGCAGGTCGTCGCGGGGCAGGTCGGCGGCCCGCCGGCGGCGGCGGAGCAGTTCCTCCAGCTCACCGTGAACGCGCTCGGCCGGCTGTCCACCGTCGCCCAGTTCGAGGACATCGTCGTCAGCAGCGAGCCGCCGCCGACCCGCAGCGCGGCGGCCGCGAGCGCCGCGCAGCCGCTGCAGACCGCCTCGCTGGTGCGCCTGAAGGACGTCGCCCGGGTCGAACTGAGCCAGCAGGCATTCACCGTCTTCTCCAGCCTGAACGGCAGGAAGACCGCACACGTGGCGGTCTTCGCGCTGCCGGGAGCGAACGCGCTGCAGGTCGCCGGCGAGGTGCGCGCGCTGCTGGCCGGCATGCGCCAGGACTTCCCGCCCGGCCTCGAGTACACCTCGCTCTACGACACCACCGTCTTCATCCAGCAGTCGATCAGCGCCGTCTACGAGACGCTGCTCGAGGCCGGCGTGCTGGTGCTGGTCGTCATCCTGCTCTTCCTGCAGAACGCGCGCGCCATGCTCGTGCCGGCGACCACGGTGCCGGTGACGATCATCGGCGCCTTCGCGGCGATGGCGGCGCTCGGCTTCACCGTCAACCTGATGACCCTCTTCGCACTCATCCTGGCGATCGGCATCGTCGTCGACGACGCCATCGTCATCGTCGAGAACAGCTCGCGCTACATCGAACAGGGCCTCGCGCCCAGGGAGGCGACGATCAAGGCGATGCGCGAGCTGACCGGCCCGATCCTCGGCGTCACGCTGGTGCTCACCGCGGTCTTCCTGCCGGCCTCGTTCCTGCCCGGCATCAGCGGCCAGATGTTCCGCCAGTTCGCGCTCGTCATCGCCGCCACCGCGATCATCAGCGCGCTCAATGCGCTGACGCTCAAGCCGGCACAGTGCGCGCTCCACCTCAAGCCGCGCCCGCCGCAGCAGCGCCCGAACGCGTTCTACCGCGGCTTCAACCGCACCTACGGCGCGCTCGAGCAGCGCTACCTCGGCCTCGTCGGCTGGATGGCGCAGCGGCCGCGCAGCATGGCGTGCGTCTTCCTGGCGCTGGTCGGGCTCGCCGCCGGCGTCTTCGCCGTCTACCCGACGGCGCTGATGCCGCTCGAGGACCAGGGCTACTGCGTCGTCACCGCCAAGCTGCCGCCCGGCGCGGCGCAGCCGCGCGTGCGCGAGGTCGCCGCCCGCGTCGATGCCCTCCTCGGCAAGACCGCCGGCGTCCGCGGCTGGGTGACGATCGGCGGCTATTCCGCGCTCGACTCGGCCAGGATCGCCAACGCGGTGACGACCTTCGTCATCTACGACGACTGGGACAGGCGCCCGCCAGGATTCTCGCAGTTGCAACTGATCGGCGACCTGCAGCAGCAGTTCCGGTCGATCCCGCAGGCGAGCTTCGCCGTCCTGCCGCCGTCGCCGATTCCCGGCCTGGGGGTTGCCTTTGGCTTCCAGATGATGATCGAGGATCGCGCGGGCCTCGGGGCGCGGGGGCTGCAGGCGGCGACGGACGAACTGCTGCGCCGGGCGAGCGACGAGCCCGGGTTCCTTCGCCTCGCTTTCACCACCTTCAGCGCCGACAGCCCGCAACTCCTTCTCGATCTCGACCGCGACCTGGCCAGGGCCCTCGGCGTTCCCGTCGACGAGGTGTTCCGGACCGTGCAGACGCATCTCGGATCGAGCTACGTGAACCTGTTCAACCAGTTCAACCAGAGTTTCCAGGTGCGCGTGCAGGCCGATGGGGACTACCGCCGCAGCGTCGAGGACATCCGCAATCTCGCCGTCGCCAACCGCAGCGGACAGATGGTGCCGCTCGGCGTCCTCGCCGATCTGCGCCCGATGCTCGGCCCGGAGCTGATCTATCGCTTCAACCTCTACCCGGCCGCCGCGCTCATCGGCATCCCGACGCCGAAGTACAGCTCGGGCGAGGCGCTCGGCCGGATGCACGATCTCGCCGCGGCGACGCTGCCGCCCGGCATGGCCTACGAGTGGACCGGGCTCGCCTACCAGGAAAAGCTCATCGGCAACCAGTCCTACTTCCTCTTCGCGCTGTCGATCGTCCTCGTCTTCCTCGTCCTCGCGGCGCAGTACGAGAGCTGGACCGATCCACTCGCCGTCGTCCTGACGGTCCCGATGGCGCTCGTCGGCATCGTCATCGCGTTGCTGCTGCGGCGCTTCCCGATCGACATCTACACGCAGATCGGCCTCGTGCTGATGACCGCGCTGGCGGCCAAGAACGCGATCCTCATCGTCGAGTTCGCGCGCCTGCTGACGGCCGCCGGCATGGCGCCGACCGAGGCGGCGATCGAAGTGACGCGGCGCCGGTTCCGGCCGATCGTCATGACCTCGCTGGCCTTCATCCTCGGCGTCGTGCCGCTGCTCACCGCCACCGGGGCCGGCGCCGCGAGCCAGCAGGCGCTCGGCACCGTCGTCTTCGGCGGCATGCTGGCCTCCACCTTTCTCGCCATTCCCTTCGTCGCCGTCTTCTACGTGCTCATGCACCGCCCGGCCGCGAGCAAGTCAGCGCCTTGAGCGAGCGAGCAGCAATGGCTGCGCATGGCTGGTGGCAGGGGCCCGGAGATGGTCGCCACGGTTGAGCAGTCAGCAGACAGCCCGCGCGGTGGTGCTGTGGGCGCCAGCGCGCGTGCTTCATGCTTCCGCCAGTTCCTGCGACAACTCGGGGTGCTTGATGATCAGCCGAAGCAGGCACGAGTCCTCCCACGACGGGCGATGACAATTCATCATGCTGCAGTCTGGACCCTTGCGCATTGGCACCTGGCAGGCAATGCGCTGGTCGAATTCGTACTCCGGCACTGGTTGGGCCTGCGCTTCGTCCTCGCCCATGTTGGTGTCCAGCCTCCCGGAGCGGGGGCGCACGGGCTTTCATCAGACGTGGCGGCGAGGTCGCTTTGCCCAAGTGGCTCAGGATCTCGCGGACGGCACCGGCGTCGGTGATGACGGCGATGATTCGCATCCCGCCGCCGCAGCGTGCACAGACGAGCGGAAAGACCTCATGGCAGCAATGCCGCAAGATTCCTCGCGGCAAACGCGATTGGGCAAACGATTCGTCGTCACCGACGGATTTCGACACCGGAATTCCGCCCTGACTTTGACGAAAGTCCTTGCGGCGCCTTGCTCCCGGAAATATCATCATTGTTGAAATATTCCACAACCGGAGCAAGCCATGGCCACCATGAACTTCAGCGTTCCTGACGACGTCAAGGAAAGCTTCAACCAGACCTTTGCCAACCAAAACAAGAGCGCCATCGTGACCCGCCTGTTGCAGGAAGCCGTCGCGCAGGCGCGGCGCAAGGCGCAAAGCGACGCCGCGTTCATGCGTATCCTCGTGCGCCGGCAACAGGCGCCGCATGTTTCCAGCGAGGAGATCCTCCAGATGCGCGACGATATCCGGGCCGAATCCGACAGCGCCCACGGCATCCCGGGGCGATGACCCGCTATGTGATCGACGCCAGCGTCGCGATCAAATGGTTCCTGCCCGATACGGCGGACGAAGCCGATACGCAGCAAGCGCTGGAGCTGTTTCTGCGACTGCGGGCGGCGGAAGTCTCGCTGGTGCAGCCGGCGCACTGGAAAGCCGAGGTAGCCAGCGTGCTGGCGCGCCGCGCGCCGACCACTGCCGCCGCCGACCTTGACGACCTGAACCTGCTCGAAGGCATCCAGGTCATCGACACGCCGATGATCTATCATCGCGCCGTGGAGCTTGCCGTCGGCTTGTCACACCACCTGTTCGACACGCTGTACCACGCCACCGCGATCGAAAGCGAAGCGCTGATGATTACTGCCGACCGCCGCTACCATGACAAGGCGGCCCATCTCGGACGCATCGTGCTGCTCGAACAGCTTGCCGCATGAACGACATCGAGTTCCGGGGACAGCCGGAGTTCCAGTCCGTGTGCCCGCCCGCTTCGATCCAGCGCAGGCGTTGCACTTCGCCCGCGACCTGCAGATCTGCCCACGGACCGAAGTGATCGTCGCCCCAGGCGCTTGCCCACTGCGGCGGAAACGCATCGGGACCGCGACGCTGCCATTCGGCAAGATCGAAGACGGTACTCATCGTACCGCAGCGTCGGGCAACGCACCCGGGCCATTGGCGACTCCGACGCAGACCACCCTGTGCGAATCGAGGCCGGCGGCGAGCCACTGCTTCTCGATTTCGACGGGATAAGCCGCCGCAGGACGCAGCACGATGGCGCCGTCACCGGTGGTGTCCACCAGCAGCGCGATATCGCCTTCGAGTCCGAGCTTTTTCAGTATCGATCGGGGAATCGATACCTGTCCCTTCTTGCCGAGCTTGACCAACTCCATGAGAACCATCGTCAATCAACCCGGCACGCCGGAAACCGGGAAATCATGCCGCCCGCCCGGGCGACCGGGAAGCAAGTCATCAACGCGTTGCCCGCCAGCGTTTGCGCGCTCCATGAGGTCCTTTCGCCGCCCAGCGGCGCTGTCGCGAAGCACTCCCGCAAGACGAAGACCAAGCTTGACGGCCATCCATCGGGCTTCGTACACTGATGAGGCTCCGTCGGACCCCGGTCCGTCTGCAAACGAAGGGAGTCCTCCTCGCCATGCCCACACAGCCAGCAAGCGAAGCCTACACGGTGCAGGATTACCAGCAATGGCAAGGTGACTGGGAGCTGATTCACGGCCAACCGGCAGCCATGGCCCCGTCGCCCAGCTTCGATCATCAGCGGGTGAGCGCCGCCGCATTCCGGCAACTCGACGAATCGCTCGACGATTGCCCGCACTGCCAGGCGGCGTTTGAGGTGGACGTGGAATTTGCCCAGGACACCGTCGTCCGGCCCGACGTGCTGGTGATCTGCTACCAACCTGAGGGTGAACGGCTGACCCGCGCCCCCGATCTGATTTTCGAAGTCATCTCGCCCAGGACCGCCCGCCGGGATGAAGTCCTCAAGTTCGATCTGTACCGCGCGGAAGGCGTATCCCATTACGTGCTGGTCTACCCGGAGGCAAGAAAGGCCAAGGTGTGGCGTCTGGTGCAGGGCGAATATCGCAAGGTCGGCGACTTCCACGACGAAAGCTGCCGCTTCGAACTGTCCCGATGCGCCCTTGATTTCGATTTCGGCCGCCTGTGGAAGCGCAAGGGCGTCCAGGCATGAAGGCCCCCGGATTTCGCGCGTGCCCCGTGCCCGGGCGGCGGGTGTCGTTGCAGCCGATGCCGTGAGCGAAAAAGGGTCGGATTGGGTGAGTCGCCAGGGCGACTTTCACGGCAGGCCGCCATGACCGGTATGGGTGCGTGCTCGATTCCGGCCTTGCTGGTGGCGAAGGTCGCGAACGCCGCGATGGGGCAGTACGCAAGGACGCAGAAAACCAGGGCAACAGGGAGTGACCCATGAACTGGATGATGACCGCGTTGCAAGGCGGCCTCGCCAGCCTCGTCTCCTACCTTGCCGCCCACGTGCTGCTCTGTCTGGTGCCGGCCTTCTTCATCGCCGGCGCGCTGTCGGCCCTGGTGCCACAGCAGTCGATCATCCGTTTCCTCGGACCCGACGCGCCGAAGTGGAAGTCCTACTCGGCCGCCGCCGGTGCCGGCAGCCTGCTGGCCGTCTGCTCCTGCACCATCCAGCCGTTGTTCGCCGGCATCTACAAGAAGGGTGCGGGCCTTGGCCCGGCGGTGACCTTCCTGTTCTTCGCGCCCGCAGCCAACATCCTGGCCCTGGCCTATACCGGTGTCGCACTCGGCGCCGAGTTCGCCACTGCCCGCATCCTGCTGGCGCTGTCGTTCGGCATTGGCATCGGCATGATCATGGCCATCATCTTCCGCGAGACGGATGTGGCCCGGGTGGCTGGTGCCCAGACCTTTGCCGAAGGTGGTGGCATCCCGGGCAAGACGCTGCTCTTCATCGGCGCGCTGGTGGCACTCCTGATTTCCGGTACGCTGAAGCTGGACTTCCTGCAGGCCGTACTGTTCGCTGCGGAACTGCCGTGGGGCGGCGCAACGGCCATCCAGCAAACCCTCGACCGCTGGGTGCCGGTCGATGAAGCCGTCGGTGCGGAAGGCCTGAGCCTGCAAGGGGCCATCCTGATTGCCCTGCTCGCGGCCATCGGCGTCTTCGCCTGGCGAGGGCTGGGCGAGGTCGATGAAGGCTTCAACCGCTGCACGCCCATCGCCCTTGGGCTGACGATCCTGACCCTGGTGTTTGCCGCGCTGGGCTGCAAGGTGAACGATGCCGGCATCGCGCTGACCGTGACCGGGCGAAGCCTCGCGGTGACGCTGTTCTGTCTGGCGCTCGTTCGGTTGGCTCGCCGCTTCGATCCCTGGGATGTGCAGCAGTGGCTGTGGGAAACCGGACGCTTCGTGAAGCAGATCTTTCCGCTGCTGGTGGTCGGCGTGTTCCTCGTCGGCGTCGTCCGCGTGTTCATCCAGCCCGAGTGGATTCGCATGGTGGCTGGCGAGAACACCGTGCTGGCCAATCTGGCTGGCGTCGTGTTCGGCGTCTTCATGTACTTCCCGACCCTGGTCGAAGTCCCCATCGCCAGGATGTTCCTGTCGCTCGGCATGCACCCGGGGCCGCTCATTGCCTACCTGATGGCCGACCCGGAACTGTCGCTGCAGAGCATCCTGATCACCGCCGCCATCATCGGCAAGCTGCGGGCCTGGACCTATGTCGGGCTGGTGGCGCTGTTCTCGACGGTGTCGGGCCTGGCCTACGGCGCCTGGGTCGATGGCACGTCGTCATGGCTGCTGGCGGGTGTGATCGGCGGCTTCATTGCGCTGATCGTCGGGACCCTGAATTGGATTGAAGCCCATCGCAAGACGCTCATAGAGGTGAAAGCATGATCATCAAGATTCTCGGAAGTGGCTGCGCCAAGTGCAGTCGTCTCGAACAACTGACGCGCGAGGCCGTGGCCGAGCTCGGAATCGAGGCGACCTTTGAGCATTTGAAGGAGATGGACAAGATCATGGCCTATCCGATCATGACGACGCCGGCACTGGTGGTCGACGAGCAGGTCAAGGTGGCCGGGCGCATTCCGAGCAAGGCTGAATTGGTCGGCTGGCTGAAGGCCGGCTGATTCCCGGATTTCGGGCGCGCCAGTCGAATCGAGCCAAGGGTCATGGCTTCGCCGGACACTCCGGATGATGCAAGCCATGAGCGTTCCCCGCTCCCCCGGCTACTCTCCAGCGGGCGGGCGAGGGGAGATTCGTCATCGTCACCCGTCGGTCGGTATCGTTTGTCAGCTCGTCGGTGCCGCGCGCATGGTAGCGGATCAGCAGGCGTTTTCGCCGCAGCAGGGCGGAGCCGACGCTCTGGAAGTGGTCCAGGTGCAATTCGCGGGCACCGACCGTCTGGATACGGATGCGGCGCTGCACCTCCTCGGCCGGGTTGTCGGCGCTGCCGGGCAGGCCGGTGAGACGGGCGAGCAGGGGCCGGATCTGCGGCCCGAGCAGGCCGCCGGTGTCGAGCTTCGACAGGAGATGATGCATGGTCAGCAGGGCATGGATTTCCTCGGCGCTGAACCACAGGCCGGGCAGCTCATGGTGCGCGCCGACCCGCTGTCCGGCCTTCTCGAAGCGGTAGCCGCCCAGGTTGCGGTCGAAGCGGATCGGCGCGTTCAGGCGGTCGCGCATGTAGGCGAGGTCGCGCTTGAGCGTGGCCCAGCAGACGCCGAGACGTTCCTGCAACTCCTTGCGGGTGACGCAGTGGCGTGCGCCGAGAATCTGGTCGATCTGATAAATACGTTCCATGTTGTTCATGGCAGTCCTCGAGTGATCCGCGGTCTCAGTCATCGCCTTGCTGTGAGCCCGCCGCCTGGCATGCTCGCACAGGACGGGAGGCAACGCAGGGGCCAGGCGCGTTTGCAGAAATCCGATACAACATTCGGTCCTTGGGCCCCGATGCTTGTTCACGGTGAGCCAAGGTTGGCCGCGAGCGACCGGTCAGAAGCCGCCATTGGGCTGAGCTGCGGATCCTCTCGACTTCCCGACCGCTCCTGTGCAGGAAGCGGCCACTGGGTGTAGGATGGCGGCGGTCGGTGACCGGCCGGTAGCGGCCGCAGCTGCCCCTGAAGATCGAGCAGCCCGAGCGGCAGGTAACCGATCAGAGACCGGCCGCTCGGCGCTGTAGTGGGTCGGCCTGCTTTTCGGCCAGAGCAGTCATTGGGGGTGGCGAGGATGCATGGCTGAAGTCGCACGGATTGCTGTCGCTGTCAGCTTGAATGGCCTGACCGTTGGCGTTCCCGGATGACGAACGCGAACTACCGGTCCATTTTGGCCAGTACCATCGAATGGGCTGGTAGACTCAACAGCGGTACTTGTCTCCCCTGAACACGATGAAGCGTCGCTACGCACAGTTCAATCCCAAGCGCAAACTACTCTCGCCCGCTGAGGTGGAAGTTCGCGTGGCCGAACTCCGTGCGTTGGCCAGTCGCGCTCGCTATGGCGGCAACCCGGAGCATAAGAAGAACCCCGGCGATTTTGGGCTCGTTCCACCTTCCGATCCAAGACAAGGGAAATCGCTGTGCGATTTCGCCAGGATTCTCAAGCGTAACCAAGCTGAAGCGTTACTTCGCGCGGGACTGCGCAAGGGCCTTGTCAGCGACCGGATGGTTGGCGATTGGCCGAAGAACGTATGGGCAGTCACTGACGACGGTCTTGCCGTGGAAGCGCAGCTTGAAAGCCCGGATTTGGGGACCTATCACGGGTACCCCATGCCTGAGACTGATCCGCTGTCGCTGGAAGTCATTCGTCGCTGGCGGTGCCTCAATGGCTGAGCTGCGCATCAACGCAAAGTGGATGGCATCAGTATCCGGGGAACCGGAAGTCATGGCCACAGCAGCCTGTGTCGAGATGTATGTCGACAACATCAGCCTGACTCGGAACCAGGACATCTGGGCGGAGACCGTGCGTGACAACGTCTTTGTCTCTGCCTACCCGCTGGCCATGTGGTTTGCGAGTTCGTGGTGGCGCCTCAACCATGAGCCCCTGCCAACGCAGCAGCCTCGCCATGACTGGCGTATGGTCCATGAACTCGGTGCAGCCAATCACGGCTTCGTATGGCCGCGCGTCATCTTCATCCCGGATGGTGAGGCGATTCACGTGTGGGCCGGGACGTCGATGATGCCGGAGCAGTCGGTGCAGTACCTGCAAGCGCTGGAGGTGCCGAGAATGATCACGTTGACTGGCTTTCAGCAGAGCGTCGAGCGCTTCATATACAGCGTGCTGGCCCGCTTGGATGCCAAGGGGCTCGCTGGGTCGAATTTGGCGCACCTGTGGGCCCTCGTGCAGGAAGACTTGGCCGACCCCGAGGCGGTCCGCCGGCGGAAGCTGGAGGCCGAACTGGGATTTGATCCCGAGGAGTGTCCGGAGCAAGCGCTGGACGCGGCGCTGCAGCGGGAGAGCCAGGTCGGAGACGCGGCACTTTCAGAACTGGCACCGGCGATTGCAGCGTCGGGAGGCCCCCCGGATTTGGCGCTGATTGGGCAGCTGGCCAGCGCCGACGGAATTCTTGGCAGCCCCGATGTCTCGCCTGGCAGCATCGATCACCTGGACCACGGGGCACCCTGGGAGCGCGCGGTTCATGACGCTCGTGCGCTTCGCAACAAGATTGGCAATGTCAGAGACCCAGTTCCCGACCGCAGTCTGCATGACCTGCTTGGCATGAGCAGTGAAGCTGCTGCCAAGTACTCGGTGCCGGTTGGACGGTCGCCAGTCGCGGTGGCGATACCGACGAACGATCACCGGTTGAAGTTCGTTCCGCGCAAGCGCAACCCTGGCGGGAAACGCTTCGAGTTGGCACGTTTCCTGGGCGAGTACCTCCGTCCCGCGGCTGACGAATTGCGTTGGCTTGTATCAACCGACCTATGGACTTTCCGTCAGAAGTACCAGCGCGCTTTCGCCGCAGAGTTTCTTTGCCCCATCGATTCATTGACGTCTTTCCTGAACGGTGATTTCTCTTCCTACGCCATCGAAGAAGCCGCCGCCGAGTTCGACGTCAGCGAGCAGACGATAACGAGCCTGTTGCGCAACAATGGCTACATGCACGATCACTGGACCGATGGCATGCCGTATCGAATGGCAGCCTGATCTGCTTTTCGTGATCTCAACTTCCACTTGGGGTCGAGAGTTCGCCTTCCCCAAGGGAACCGCAGAACAGGCGCCGTCGATCCTCGATGGCAGTTGGAAGGTTCCTGAGGTCCAGGAAGCGTCCTAGCCGGGCGCCCGGGCTGGCCGGTTACCGCGCCTGCCGCTGCAGGACGGTTCGAAGACGAAGAGCCCGCCGGACGGTGGGCTCTTTCTTGCCGCGTGCGCGCGTGTTCCGATCCGCGGCCGATCAAGCGCTTCAGCCGAACAGGCACCTCCGTCTGTATTCCTGACCACTGGCATCATCGACTGCGTCGTCGCTGCTGCTGCTCAAGGGCGCGCCGCTGCGTCGAGTGGATCGTTCGGCACGCGGCAATCACCGCAACGCCCGTCCGCCACCCAGGTCGGTCGGCGCCGACCTCGGGAAGCCGCTCAGGCTCGCTGCCCGAACGGGCATCAACCAGAGAACAGCCCGCAGCGTCGACGCCGATCACCCGTGCAGGATCAACCTCGGACGCAGCACGCCGTGCGCGGCGCCGACGAACAGTTGCGCAGTCGATCAGGCCGAGGTTCCGTAGCGAGCCAGCCCCGCCGCGACCTTGGCCGCCACCCGCGCCCTGAGCGCTTCCGACCCGATGACCTCGCAGTCGCTGTCGCCGCCGTACTTCATGATGTCCATGAACAGCTCGCGGTCGTCGGTGTAGGGAACGCGCAGATCGTAGCGCCGGTTCGCGAGAAACGCGCCCTCCTGATCCGTGTGCCAGCGCTCGGAAGCGACCCAGCGCGCCCGTTCCGGCGTTAAGCGCAATACCGCCCAGGCGATGCGCTCACCCGAGAAGACGCCGTAGCCCGATCCCGGCACTTCGTCGAGGCGCTCGTCGGCGACATCCAGGGCGCGCGTGTGGAGGATCTCGGCGTGTTCGATGGCGTCGACCGAGAAGGCGCGCAGGCCGTCACGCAGATGGCACCAGCCGTCGAGGTACCAGTTGCCGCGGTGGTGGTTGAGGCGTTGCGGCGATACCTCGCGTTCCGTCACCTCGTCGGTGCCGCGCGCAGGGTAGCGGATCCGCAGGCGCTTTCTCCGCAGCAGGGCGGAGCCGACGCTCTGGAAGGGGTCCAGGTGCAATTCGCGGGCACCAGACCGTCTGGATACGGATGCGGCGCTGCACCTCCTCGACCGGATCTGCGCCCCTGCCGGCCGCCGGTGTCGAGATTCGACAGGAGATGATGCATGTGCTCAGCACCGGATGCATTTTCTCGGCGCTGAACCACAGACCGGGCAGTTCCTAGTGCGCGCCGACCCGCTGTCCGGCCTTCTCGAAGCGGTAGCCGCCCACGTCACGGTCGAAGCGGATCAGCGCGTTCAGCCGGTCACGAATGTAGGCGAGTTCGCGCTTCAGCGTGGCCCAGGAGACGCCGGGGCGTTCCTGCAACTCCGCGCGGGTTAAGCAGTGGCGTACGCCGAGAATCTGGGAAATCCGTTGCATGTTGTTCATGGGACGCCTCGAGTGATCCGCAGTCTCGATCATCGCCTTAACGCAAGCCCACGGCCTAGCATCCTCGCACAAGCTGGGAGGCGATGTAAGCGTCAGGCGGGGTTGGTATACGACATCCAGTGGTTGGGCACCGGTGCTTGCTCACGGTGAGCCGACGTTGGCCTCGATCGACCAGTTAGAAGCCGCCATTGGGCTGAGGTGCGGATTCTCTCGACTGTCCGACCGTTACTGTGCAGGAAGCGGCCACTGGGTGTAGGATGTCGGGGTTCGGGAATTGGCCACGAACTGTCCTTCGACTATCCTTCAGAGCAGTTACCTAAACGGCAGCATGACTCTAAGACCTGCCGGAATACCAACGCCAGTAACTCAGGCTTTGCAGCCGTTCAGGCATTGGGCTGGGTCGGATGGCAATGTGGCATCGCCCGGCCGTACCCCATGCAGTTGTCCGCCTAGGGAACCAAATGCTTGAGGCATGCGAAGATTCTTGATACGGCGCTCGCCTACTGTTGGCCACGTGTATAATCAGCTACTTGCACTGGATTCGCTCAAGGAGGGAAAGTCCCGTGATCTACAAGCCAGAAGCCACCTCGGCCAGCATTGTTGCCATTGGCTCCTTCAATCCGGCGATATTTTCGCCCGATTGGTTAGAGGCGAATGGTCTAATCGGGTCTGACGATGCGAAAGAGATGCGGGACAAGCCGAACCTGATAATCACGCATCAGGTTACAGTCCTTGAGGCTGCTGGATTCGTTCTTCAAGTAGACGAAAATAGGTTCAACGTGAGCAGCAAAGGCGTTGTTACGCCTGCACTACGCGATCTTGCGATGGGGATCTTCGAAGTTCTCCCGCATTCGCCGATCAATGCGCTTGGCCAGAACTTTGACACCATGTTCAAGTTCCTCGACAAGATTGCGTATCACCATGTTGGCGATGCTCTTGCGCCAAAATCGCTCTGGGGCAAGGTCTTTGATTCAGAAAAATTCGTTGCTGGATTGGAGCGCCTTGTAATCAAAATTGAAGAAGGAAGCCGTTTTGGGGAAGTGAAAACTGCGAATTGTACGAATGTCACCGTCTCGCGAGGCGCAACATCCTTTCCCGCAATTATTTTTTCGTACAACGACCACCACGATCTGACTCAGGATCGCGTAGAAGGTCAGACTTCTGCTGAACAAGCTGCAAGTATCGTGCGGTCGAGTTGGGAAGAAACTTGGCGCTCTTCAGGCGATGTCTTCAAGAGACTGATAGATCTAACATTGCCGAAAGATGCCTGACATGATGAGATCAACCACTTTGGAGCCAAGCGCGATGCCGTTTGTGCCGAGTGCTCCACTCCCAACTGACGCTGACGTTGCACGGTTACGTCCCTACGAAGTCAAGAATTATGCGGCGACCTCTGCAGACACCGATGAAGGGCCGAGTACTGCTAACGCTTCCAGAAAAAGGTTGGGAATAGCTTCGGTAGAGGCAGTTCGCCGGCGGAGTGTGAGTGCAGATTCATTGCCGATCCAGATCTGGGAAGGAACGGTGATGTCGGTAGATCGTGAATTGGGGTCGATGGACGTTCTACTCGAAGCCAAGATTGGCCAGCTGCCTCGTCACGTGGCCACGATTTCATTGGAATGGGTGCCGGATCAGGATATTCCCCTAGTCATGCCGGGGGCTGTTTTCTACCTTACGCTCTACAAGCAATCTGAACGTACCACAGTGCGCAATGCACAGGAGATTCGTTTTCGAAGGCTGCCTTCTTGGTCGAGTTCGCAGATTCGCCGTATTCAAGAAGATGCTGATCTTCTTAAAGCAGGTTTCGCTGAAATTTGACGATCCGGCGCATGATTGACTACGGCCCCCCACCCGCGGCAGACGAAATAGAGGTTACAGTATTCGGTCCGGGTTTAGGTGAAGCTGTCGTCGTCCACCTCGGTGAAGACAACTGGATTCTTGTCGATTCATGCGTTTCCGAAAATGGTTCTGCTCCGGCAAGCGCGGAATACCTGACCGCACTGGGTGTACAAAAAGATAGAGTCCGCGCTATTGTCGCAACGCACTGGCATGACGACCATGTTCGTGCAATCAGCCAGCTCGCGCGGACCTATATAGAAGCTGACTTTTTCGTTTCCGGGGTGTTGCGTGAGAAAGAAGCGCTCGCCTTTCTCGCGACTTACAGCGGCCGAATTGCCCCCGGCCAAACAGATGGAACGAAAGAGCTTGTTTCCGTATTGCAAGAGCTAAATGGCAAGAGACGGGTCAAACCGACCCAGAGCCAGACGTATCTCGTTGACGAGAAGATAAACGGGCAAAACGTGAAAGTTTCAGCACTTTCACCGCTTCCTGCCGCCAACCAGAAAGCTGCCGCCCACCTTGCGCAGTATCTAGTAAAAAAGGATCAACCCATCAACAAAGCTCCTCCCGAGCCATCTCCTAATGCTGCTGCGATAGTGCTGCATCTCGATTTTGGAGGTGGCGACGCCGTCTTGTTGGGTGCCGATTTGGAAGACAACAAGGTATGGGGTTGGTCAGCTATGGTTGCTGATGACTGGGCGCTCAAGAAAAAGAATGCCGGCGCTTATAAGGTCTCTCACCACGGCTCGAAATCAGGCGACAGTGACCATATTTGGACCACTTTGCTTACCAAAAACCCCGTCGCTTGCATAACCCCGTTTATTTTCGGCCGCCACAACCTTCCGACCGACGACGATAAGGCCAGAATAAGGGCGCGCACCAACCAAGCATACATCTGCTCTGGCGCAAGCCGAAAGCCGGCCATCGATTCCGATCAACTTAAACGGCTCAACGACATTTGTACTAAGGTGCGCCGAGTCGATACAGGACTTGGTGCAGTACAAATTCGAAAGAAGATTGGCGCAGATAGTTGGTCGATAGCGCTATTCGGAGCTGCAAGCAAACTGTAACGACAAAATATCGGGATATCTTTGAGCAAATCAGTCGATTTGTCGATCGCACGATATTAACCAAGAATGGGAAATCCACTGGCTCTGCCGCCATCCGCACAACTTAGCACTTGAGCATAATCTCGATGGCGCTTCCAAGGCCACGCAGGCGTTCGCCTTGCGGCGGGTATAGGTCTGTTGCATCGAGGACTCAAAGGGCCTGGATGGACTTATCTTGATGAGATCAGTACCTCCGTCCCTGTCCTGCCGGGCAACCCAAACAGCGCAGAAATTCGTTGATCAATCCATTGACGCAGAAGTCTATGCCGGAAGGCGGCAAAGCCGCATGAAGCGGTCGGATGGCTTTGGGATGTCATGAGGCCGCTATGGGTCGTTTGCCGTCATCAAGTCACCCGCGCTGAGTGGCCGCTCATGCGCGGGAGCGGCCAGCCGGGCGAGCACGCGTTGAGGGCCGTCGCCAACGGCCTCGTGAGCGTACCAGGCAAGTTCTTCGTCACCCGTCGCCAGAGGCGCTTGCCGCCGAGGCGCGAGGAAGGTCCGAAGCCTCGAGTAGCGCCACGCCCAGTTGGGCGCCCCAGCAGGCCGCGCCGCTCTCGCTTGCCCGCCTTGCCGCCGCCCGTCTCGACTGTGGCCTGCCGCCCGTTGTTCGGACGGTTCCCGCACTCAGCAGCTCTGGCAACCAGCCCTTTCCTGCGCTAAGCTCGTCCCCAACGCCGCTTCTCTCCTCCGGTCGATGAACGCCTCGACAAGCTCATCTCGCCGAATCGAACCGGTGGCTGACCAGCCTCCCCACTTACCGCAAGCCACAGATTTGACCTCCGATAACGCCTCGTACTACGACGGTCACGCCCGAGAGTTCTTCGACGCGACCGTCAGTGTCGACATCTCGCCGCTGTATGAGGTCTTTCTGGCGAAGTTGCCTGTAGGGGCGACCATTCTTGACGCCGGGTGCGGGTCGGGGCGTGATGCCCGGGCCTTCCGGGATCGAGGCTACCGGGTGACCGCATTCGATGCATCCCCGGCGCTGGCGGCGTTGGCGGCTGAGCACTGCGGTTTCGAAGTGGAGGTGCGCGGTTTCACCGATGTCGGCGAAGTCGGCGCTTACGACGGCATTTGGGCCTGCGCCAGCTTATTGCATGTCTCGCTCGCGCAGATGCCCGATACGCTCGGGCGGTTGTGGCGTGCCTTGCGGCCCGGTGGCTGCCTTTACCTGAGTTTCAAGCTTGGACGCGGCGAACGTGAGCACGAAGGGCGCCACTTCACCGACGCGGACGACGAGATGCTCAAGGTCTGGTTTGATCAGTTGCCCGATGTGGCTTCGATCGAGTCGTGGATCACCGCTGACCGTCGGCCGGGGCGGGAAGATCGATGGGTCAATGGGCTGGTTTGCCGCGCCGAGAGGCCGGTCGGTAAGCTGATCACGGGTGGCGACGACCCCTTCCTCCCGCACTTGTTGAAGTCCATCGGCCGGGCGAGCGAAATCGATATCGCCGTGGCTTTCGTCAAGACCACGGGTTTGCGTTTGTTGATGCCCGATCTGCTGGTAGCGCTGTCGCCGGCAGAGGATGCCCGGCAAACGCCCTGTTGTGTGCGCATCCTGACCAGTGACTACCTGGACGTCACCGACCCGGAGGCGCTGCGCCTCCTCATGCTGCTCCAGGAGCAGGGCGCCGATACGCGCGTGTTCGAGGTTGGGGACGCGAGCTTCCACCTCAAAGCCTACCTCTTCGCCAGCGCCGCGGATGGCGGGATCGCCGAGGGAACGGCATTTGTCGGTTCCAGCAACATCAGCCGCCAGGCTTTGACCGACGGCCTGGAGTGGAACTACCGTGCGAGCTACCCTGGTGATGACGGCTTCCTCGAAGCGCGGCGCAAGTTCGAAGAACTCTTTGCCCACCGGCGGTCGTTGCCGCTGACTGCGGACTGGGTCGAGCGCTACGAGCAGCGCCGCGTTCCGCTGCCGCGTGCCGTTGCGCCCGGTAGCACTGAACAGGAGCCACCGCCGATTCCGACCGAGATCCAGTGTGTATTCCACGCAAACTGGACACTCATTCCACGCCAAACTGGACACTCATTCCACGGCAAACTGGACAGTCGGAGCGTAGCGACGCGGGGTGGATCGGTTGTACTCCAAGACGCTTGCTCGGGTCAAGTTTTTAGCTCGTCCGAATAAATGTCTTTGGGCTTTTTTTCACCTGTCGGTAGAGGCCGGATTCGTTTCTCCGCAACGATTTCGGGCCCCCCTCGACGCTGTTTCTGGTATCAGTGATTGCAATCGAGGCGCAGGCGGTGGAGTGCCTGGCGCCTGGAGGAGCAACGCGCAGAGTTATCCACGGGCGCCCGCCAGACGGCGCTCCTTCTATAGCTGGACGGCTGGCGGGCGGCGGTGGATAACTCGTCTGGCTGGCTCGGAGGTTCATTCGGGTTTGGCGTTCTTGCGCAGCGATTCGCCATCGAGATCCAGGACATGCGCCTGATGCACCAGGCGGTCGAGGATCGCGTCGGCAAGCGTTGGATCGCCGATCGAGGCATGCCAGTGCTTGACCGGCAACTGACTGGTGATGATCGTCGAGCGGGTACCGTGGCGGTCGTCGAAGATCTCCAGGAGGTCGCGACGGCTCTCGTCGGTCAGTGGCGCCAGCGCCCACTCGTCGATGACCAGGACCTCGGTCTTGGCGATCTGCGCCAGGGACTTGAAGTAACTGCCATCGCCGCGGCCGATGGCCAGGGTCGGCAGGAGTCGGGTCAAACGCACATAAAGCACCGAATGACCCTGTCGGCACGCCTGATTGGCGAGCGCGCAGGCGAGAAAGGTCTTGCCGATGCCCGTCGGACCGCAGAGCAGGACGTTCTGGTGCTCGCACACCCAGCGGCCGGTCATCAAACGAGCGAACAGCGCGCGGTCGAGACCGCGCGGATGCCGATAGTCGACATCCTCTGGCGTGGCGGCCTGTTTGAGTCGGGCCCGCTTCAGACGGGCGGCGTTCTGCCGCGACTCACGGTCGGCGGCCTCGCTGTCGACGAGCAAGCCGAGGCGCTCCTCGAACGACAGTTGGCCGATGTCCGGGGTTTGTGCCTGGCTGGCCAAGGCACGAGCCATGCCGGAGAGACGCAGTTGGTGGAGTTTATCGACGGTCGGATGGTTGAGCATGGCAAGTCTCGTTCAGTGGTAGTAATCGGGGCCACGCAGATTGGCGTGTTCGACGGGCAGACAGGTCTGGGCCGGGGCGCTGACGACGCGCTTCTGGTCCAGACCGTTCTTCAGGATCGATTTCAGGCTGCTGTAGGACGTCGCGCCGATGGCGATGGCCCGTTCGCAGGCGGCTTCCAGGCGATCGTCGCCGTAGGTCTTGCCGAAGCGCAGGATACCCAGGCACGCCCGGTAACCCTGCTGCGGATGTCGGCGCTGGTGCAGAAGGCTCTGCACGACCGCAGCGGTATGCGGCCCGATCCGCCCCGCCCAGTCGAGCAGTCGGGGCGCATTCCAGCCGAGGACCGCTTGGTGGCCCGGGGTCATGTGCGCATCAACCGTGGTGTGCCGACCACGGGCGTCGTTCCGGGCATGGCTGGCGATGCGCACGCCGCGGTGAAACAGTTCGATGGTCGTCGCCGTCAGCCGACTGTCGACCTTCTCGCGGGCAAAGCGGTAGGGCACCGAGTAGTAGTGGCCAACCACCTCGACGTGATAGTCGATGCCGACCCGGACCACTTTCCATTCGGCAAACTCGTAACGCGTGAGCGGCAAAGGCCGCAAGGCGGGCCGGTCCATTTCGCCGAAGGCCGACTGACGGCAGCCCGGTAACTTCTTGAACGGACGGCTATTGAGCGCCGCCATCAGTTCGACCAGGCGGCCGTTCAGTTCATCCAGGCTGAAGAACGTTTGATGCCGCAGGCGGGCCAGAACCCAGCGCTCGACCAGGAGCACGGCTGCCTCGACCTTGGCTTTGTCTTTCGGGCGATGCGGTCGGGCGGGGAGGACCGCCGTGCCATAGTGGGTGGCCAAGTCGCGGTACGTCGGGTTGAGTTCGGGGTCGTAGAAGCAGGGGGTGGTGACCCCGCTCTTGAGATTGTCTGGGACCAACAGAGCCGTGCAACCATTGAGGTGCTCGAAGGTGCGCACATGGCTGCCAATCCAGTCGGGCAGGCTCTGACTCCAGGTAGCTTCGCCGTAGGTGTAGCTCGAGGCGCCCAGGACGGCCAAAAAGATCGCCGCCTGGCGAATTTCCCCGGTCATCGCGTCGGTGATCGGCACGGTCGGGCCGGCGTAGTCGATGAACAGTTTCTCGCCCGGGGTGTGCGTCTGGCGCAGGCTGAGCGAGAGCCGGGCGACCCACCGCCGATAATGGGCGCAGAAGCCACTGTAGTGGTAGCCCGACGGATGCTCGGCCTTGTATTCCTGCCACAGCAGGTCGAGCGTGACCCCCTTGCGCCGCAGTTCGCGGTGGACGGACGGCCAATCGGGTTCGGGACGGCTCTGGCTCGACGGCGCCACCGGCGGGTAGAGCTGCGCCTCCAGCCACAGCTCGCTCACACCTGCCGGCAGCGGCCAAGTCACGCCGACGAGCTTCGCCCGGCGCAGGATCTCGCCGACCGTCGTCGGCGAGCTCTTGACCACTCGGGCGATCTCGCGATGGCTGAGGCCACCCTCGTGGGACAGCCGCAAAACGTCAATAATCTTGCGCATGGATAACCTGGTATTCGCCATGTGGGCCTCGGCAAAGTGACCGAGGGTGCCACAGTTATCCCGCGCGCTACTTTACGACAAATGACTGTCCAGTTTGCCCTGGAATCGGTGTCCAGTTTGGCGTGGAATCACTGTCCAGTTTGCCGTGGAATCGGTGTCCAGTTTGCCGTGGAATACGCAATCCAGGAACGGGCGCTCGTAGCGCTGGCCAACACGCGCGCCGAAGGCTTCGGGCGCGGCCTCGTGGTGCTCGCGACGGGCCTTGGCAAGACCTGGCTGGCGGCCTTTGATGTGGATCGTACGAGGGCGCGCAGGGTCTTGTTCGTTGCGCACCGGCAGGAGATTCTCAGCCAGGCGGCGCAGACCTTCCTGCGTATTCGCCCCAGCAGTCGGATCGGTTTCTACACCGGTCTGGGCCGCGACGTGGATGCCGACGTGCTCTGCGCATCGGTCCAGACCCTGGGGCGTGCCGTGCATCTGGAGCGCTTCAACCCGCGGCACTTCGACTACCTGGTGGTCGACGAATTTCATCACGCCGAGGCGCCGACGTATCGGCGTCTGCTCGCTCACTTCCGGCCGACCTTCTTGCTGGGGCTAACGGCGACGCCAGACCGAACGGACCAGTCCGACATCCTGTCGCTGTGCGACGACAACCTGGTCTTCACCTGCGGCCTGTTCGAGGGCATCGAAGCCGGTCGCCTCGCCCCGTTCCACTACTACGGCATCCTGGACGACTCGGTCGACTACCGGGAGTTGCCCTGGCGCAACGGCCGCTTCGACCCGGAGCAACTGGCGCACAAACTGGCCACGCTGGCGCGCGCTCGCCATGTTCACAAGGAATGGCGCGCCCGTGCTCAGCAACGCACGCTGGCCTTCTGTGTGTCGACGCGTCACGCGGATTACATGACGGAGCAGTTCCACAAGGCCGGGGTAGCGGCCGCGGCGGTGTACGCTGGTTCGCAGATGGGCCGTGCCGAAGCGTTGGAGGGTTTGCGTGCCGGCCGCCTGCAGGTCATTTTCTCGGTTGATCTGTTCAATGAAGGGGTTGACCTGCCCAGCATCGACACGGTCATGATGCTTCGCCCGACAGAGTCCAAGATCCTGTTCCTGCAACAGTTGGGCCGTGGGTTGAGGCGCGACGAAGGCAAGTCGCACCTCGTGGTACTCGACTTTATCGGCAACCATCTGGCTTTCTTGCAGAAGCCGCAGGCGCTGTTCGCTGCCGGCTCGACCTATCGCGCACTGGCGGCGTTCGCCCGCGATGTGGAGTCGGGACGGCTTCAATTGCCCGAGGGTTGCTACGTCAACTACGACCTTCGCATCATCGAGTTCCTCAAATCGCTCGACAGCAGCGGGCCGGCGAAGGACTACGAGGCACTACGCCTGAGCCTTGGTCGCCGGCCGACACTCGCGGAGTATTACCGCGCCGGCAGCAGCATGCAGGAGATGCGGCGGCAGTATGACAGTTGGTTCGAACTGGTGGAAGCCATGAGCGATCTCGAGGCCGGTCAGGCGGCCGTGCTGCGTGCTCAACTCGGGCTGTTGCGCGAGATCGAAACCACGGCGATGACGAAGAGCTTCAAGATGGTCACGCTGGAGGCTCTGCTCGAACTCGATGGACTGCGGGATCCGCCACCGCTACCGCAACTGGCGGAACGTTCCTGGCAAATCCTGAACCGGCGGCACCAGTTCCTGGCCGATCTGCCGGAAGCACTTCGCACGCTACCCGACGGACGATCGACGGAGTGGCAGGGCTACTGGCGGGGCAACCCGATCAACGCTTGGCTCGGGGGCAATCGTGCCGAGCGAGCGGCGGCGCAGTTCAAGCTGGAAGGCGATCGGTTCCGCCTGCTCGCTGAGGTATCCGCCGAACAGGTTGCCGACGCAGAGGCAATGCTCCAGGAACTGGTCGACTACCGCCTCGCAGCCTACGAGGTCCGGCAGGCGGCGCAAGAGACGCCGCCAAACGTGATCCCCTTCGTAAAGCCGACGACGAGGGAGCGGGTCGAACTGCCGTACTTCCCGAACCTCAAGATCGCCTGTGGTCACTTTCGCACCGGCAGACACGACGCCGAGGAGTACAAGGCCCTGCCGGTCGAGTATGGCCGACTCGAGCCGCAGAGGCATTTCATCGCGCGCGCCACAGGTGATTCGATGAACGGTGGCAAGCAGCCGATTCGCGACGGTGACTACCTCCTTCTTGAACTCGTGACACCGAGTAGCGCTGGCTCGATCACCGGCAACGTGATGGCGATCGAACGTCAGGACGTCAGTGGCGATAGCCAGTATCTGCTGCGCGTGGTCAGGAAAGTGGCCGGCGGTGCCTACATGCTGAAGGCCAACAATCCCGACTACGAAGACCTCCCTGCCACCGACGAGATGAAAACGCTGGCGCGACTCAAGGCCGTCGTCGATCCACTGGACTTCGTCCTGGGCGAGAGCTTTGACCGCGAACAGATTCCGACCCTGTTCGGCGAGACCTTCAATCCCGGCAACTGGAACTCCGGCCATGTCGTTCTCAACGAGCAGAAGGTCCACGTGCTGCTGGTGACGCTCAACAAACAAGGCAAGGCCATTCAACTCCGCTTTCACGACTACTGGATCGACGAGAACACCTTCCACTGGCAGAGCCAGAACGCCACGACGCCGACCAGCAAGCGCGGGCAGGAGCTGATCCAGCACGAGATGTCAGGCATCCGCATTCACCTCTTCGTGCGGGAAACGAGGCTGAAGGGCGGCAAGGCAGCACCGTTCGTGTACATGGGCAAGCTCAAGTACCGGTCACACGAAGGCACTCGCCCGATGAGCGTAATTTTCAGTCTGTGATATGGGCCTGCCGCTCCGGCAAGGGCGCGCTTGAGCGCCTGGAGTAGGATCCGGTGGGCGTCGTGGTCCACCCGCGGCTCTCCTTTTCGTCCATCGCCACTGCCGGCAGATGCGGGCCGGATCACTATCGCCGGACTCGCACGAACCGCCTCCCGGCAGAAGATTGCTCAGCCAATACGTTCCAGCAGCCGGGCCGCGGACCTCTCGTGCACGACCAGAATCACCTTCATCGAACAGCGCGTCGCGCCGACGAATAACTTGCGCACCGCCCGGTCGTCGAGCGCCTCGAAGTCGACCTCGGCGAGGATCACCGCGGGCGCCGACTGGCCCTTGAAGCGGTAGACCGATTCGACCAGTACGTCGCCATCCGTGTACACCGGCTGCCCGAAGAGATCGTAGTTGCCGGTGAAGTGGCGCAGGCTGGTCTGGCCGAGCCGGTCGAGGGCCATCAGCTGCGAGCGCTCGCGGCCGTGGTAGCTGACGATGGCGAGGTCGTGCTTCCTGAAGCCCGCCGAGTAGCAGATGCGGATGGCTTCCTTGATGCGCGCGAACAGGCCGGCGGTGTCGGCATAGTCGAGGAACTCGATCTCGTCGGCGGCGATCGGCGAGGCGGCCTCGATCGCGGGTTCGCCGGGGAGCAGACGACGCAGCAGCTCGACGACCGGCCGCGGGCTGCGGTAGTTGCTCTGCGAGCGCAGCGTCACCCAGCCCGGCAGCGGCGTCGGCGGGCGGCCGTAGAGGTTCTGCATCGGGTCTTCCAGCCAGAGGAGGCGCGCATCGGCGCGGGCATGGCGGAAGATGAAATCGCGCCACGTCTCGGAGATGTCCTGGCCCTCGTCGACGATGATCGTGTCGAAGACGAAGGCGGCGTCCACCGGCAGTGCCGCGGCGCTTTGCCGCAGGCGCTCGAAGGCGTCGGGTGCGCTGAAGTCCGCTTTCTTGCCGGCGTCGCGCAGCCGCTGGTCGCAGAGCTGGTGGAAGGTGCAGGCGACGCCGCCGCGCGGGGCGATGCGCTTGAAATGGTCGGCCAGCGGGCGGTTGAAGCAGACGTAGAGCGGCCGCTTGCCGGCCTCGATGGTGGCGCGGTATTCCGCCAGCGCGAGTTGCGTCTTGCCCGAGCCGGCCGTGCCGCTGATGCGCAGCCGGAAGGGCGCGAATTCGAGCCGCCGCGCCCACTGCGCGAGGCCGCCGGAAACCCGCGTGACGAGGTTGCGCGCATGCCCCATCAGCGCGCTGACGTCGGTTTCGAGCTGGATCAGGTCGCGCAGGAAGGCGTCGATTTTCGGCGTCGCGGGCGTCTTCGCGCGCGCCGGCAGCAGTTCCTGGATGATGCGGCACAGCTGCTCGCGCGTGCTGGCGTCCACGATGCGCTCGCGGACGAGGCCGGCGGTTTCCGGGCTGCGGACCGTGTAATCCGGGCAGTAGAGCAGGGCATCGATGTGCACCGAGGGGATGTCGGCGCGGCTGGCGAGCTTGCCGCGCAGCTTGCCGACCATGCGCGAGATCTGCACGGGGACGCTCTTCGACCGGCCGGGGTACTGTTTGACCAGCCCCGCGGCGGTCTCGCCGAGGAAACCGCTCTTCTGTTCGATCAGCAGGATGTCGCCGGAGAGGTTCACCACGGCGAAGTCGATTTCGCCGAAAATGGCCTGGCGCCCTTCGGTCGCGGTCCAGTGCACGGCGTGATACACCGAATACGCGTCGGGCAGGCCTTCGGCAAGGAGGGCGAGGGTTTCGATCTCGCGCTGCGCGCCCCCGGTGACCGAGAGTTCGCGCCAGCCGTCGGGGATGATGCGGGCCATGCGGGTCTCCTGCCGAGCGCTGTCTGTCAGCACACGATGGTACGGCAGGTCGGGGCGATCAGTGTACTCCGCCGGCAACCGCGGTTTGGTGCCCCGGGATTTGCGGGAAATCGAGCGGCTGGGCCTTGAAAACGAACGACCATTGAACGAGCGATACCATGATCACTGAAACCGAACCCGTAGCCATCAGGGCCTGGTCTGAAAAGCGGTTCATCTATCTCGAACTGACCGACGGAAGGGTATTCGGCTTTCCGGCAGACCGTTTTCGCATTCTTTGCCAGGCGTCTGACGATCAGCTCAAGGAGGTCCGGGTCGCAGTCGATGGACATGCGCTGCGCTGGGAAGAGCTTGACGAAGACCTGAGCGTCGCCGGTGTCGTTGCGGGAAGATTTCAACTTCCCCTGTCGAGACGGGCATCCCCGACTGCTCGCGACGATTTCGTGACGACCGCTCAGACGACGTCCGGAAACGAGCGCAGCAGCTCGGCGCAACGGCTGTCGACGTCGGGTCGGCGATAGTCGCCGACGAGGCGCTCGGGGCTTTCGTTGCCGCGCAGCAGCCGGGCGTCGAGCGGGGCGGGTTCGGCGAGGCCGAAGGCCGAGTAGTAGTCGGCGAACTTGAGCGTCGAGCGGATGTGGTCGGAGATGATCATGCGGCGATTCGGGACCTCGAGCCCGTCGCTGATGATCAGTCCGTGCAGGCTCGATGACAGCACCTGTGCGCAGGAGAGCACCTCGTGCAGGATGTCGTCGATCGGCGCGAAGACGTTGATCAGCCGCGCGCCGGGGATGCGCAGCAGCGCGGCGACGGCGGCGCTGTCCTGGTCGACGAAGTGCGGGATGACGCCGAGCGCGTACCGCTTCGGCGGCCGCGGCCGGCCGCTCCAGTAGTGGCCGACGAGGAGTCCCGGGTCGCCGAGCGCGGCACCCTGGCCGCCGCCGGCGATTGCCGCCAGCGTGTGGCGGCCGCGGACGGCGTGATAGTGGTGGCGGCCAGGGAATCGTTCGCTGGCGTCGCCGGCACCGCTGCCCCAGATGTGCAGGCGGCGCGGCAGCAGGAGCCGGCGGGCCTGCCGTTCCCGTTTCAGGATCGTGCCGATGGCGAGCAGGTCGGCGCTGGCGACCGGCGCGTGCACCACGGGTCGCCCCGACACCATGCCGACGATCAACGGCGACAGGTAGTCGCCAAAATTCTGCCGGGTCGGGTCATCGCGGCCTTCGCCCTGCCACCAGTAGAGTCTGATCGGCTTCAAGAGTCCCTCTCCCGCCCTGTGGGTTGGTCACCGCTCGCCCGGCGGGCTGCGGCCGCTGCCCGCCCGCGGCCCGCTCAGGCGGTGGCGGCGGCGACCATGACGTTGATGTCGCCGTGCTCGGGCCAGGCGCGCTTCGATGCGAGGTAGGTCTGCCAGGCACGCAGGCTCCAGCGTGGCCGCGTCAGCGTGCGGCGCAGCGAGGGCGCCGAGTGGTCGACGTCGAGTACCCGGAAGGCGGAGAAGCCGGCACGCGTGACGACCGTCTCCAGGCTGTGCGGCGAGAAGTAGAAGTGGTGGTCGAGGAGATAGAGGCTCCAGCGCTCCCCTTCGAGGATCCGGCGCCAGTTCTCGTAATTGCCGGTTTCCAGCAGCAGGACGCCTTCCCGGCGCAGGCGGTCGTGCAGCATCCGCAACACGGTGAGTGGGTCGCGCAGGTGCTCGACGACGTCCCACATCGTGATCACGTCGAACTCCTCGTCGGGCAGCGTCGCCTGCAGTTCAACGCCGTAGTACTCGCGCGCGCGGGCGATCGCCGCTTCGCTCTGTTCGACGCCGATGGCCTGCCAGCCGGCATCGAGGCTGGCGCGGACGAAGGCGCCGGAACCGGCGCCGAAGTCGAGCAGCCGGCCAGGCAGCGGGCGCACTTCCTGCACGTGCTCCAGTTTGGCGCGCGCGGCGCGGCGCTTGTTCTCCGAATCGGTCACGTAGCTGTCGCCGGAGGACCAGCGCCAGTTCATGTAGGCGCGCGACGCTTCCTCGGATGGCCGCGGCGTCTGGTAGGCGAGGCGGCAGGGAGCGCACTCGGCCACCGACGTCAGCATGCCGAAGCGGGCGGGGATGACGCGCGCCGCGTTCGATTGGCCGCAGAGCGGGCAGGCGATCGGCTCGAGCCGTGGAAAGCTGGCGCCATCGATGACGTCGACCATGCTCATCGCCAGGGCTCCGCCATGGCGTTCGCCGGCAGGCCCGCCGGCAGGGGTGGTGCAGGGAAAGGGGGATTCACCGGTCCGGATCCTGAAACAAGGTTGCCTGCGTCGAACGGCCGCGTGCCGCGCCACTGCCCGGACCGGGCCCGGTCAACCGCCAAGTGGCGCGCCGGAATGACCGGGCGATCACCTTGCCGAGCGGGGGGTTCGTGCTCATCGGCAGAGCCCCGAGTATCGGCGAAATGGTCGTCGGCCGTCAATCCGCGTCCGTCCCGCTGGCGCGATCCCGCCGCCATTGCTCCTTGCGCAGGGGATGCGCCCGTCGTCCGCGGTCGTGCCGGATAGCGCCGGGCTATGGCAGAAATTACCAGAATCAATTGGAACCAATCCGCCGCCTGCACTACGATTCGTCCGTCGCTTCTTTTCATCCACCGAACTCGAAGGAGAGCTCACGATGTCCTTGATCAACACCGAAATCAAGTCGTTCACAGCCACCGCTTTTCACAATGGCAAGTTCGTCCCCGTTTCCGATGCCGACCTGAAAGGCAAGTGGTCCGTCGTCGTTTTCTACCCGGCCGACTTCACCTTCGTCTGCCCGACCGAACTCGGCGACCTGGCCGATGAGTACGATGCCTTCCAGAAGATCGGCGTCGAAGTCTATGCGGTGTCGACCGACACCCACTTCACGCACAAGGCGTGGGCCGATGCGTCGGAGACGATCAAGAAGATCCGCTATCCGATGATCGGCGACCCGACCGGCAAAATCACGCGCAACTTCGACGTCATGATCGAGACCGAGGGCCTGGCGCTGCGCGGCACCTTCGTCGTCAATCCGGAGGGCGTCATCAAGGTCTGCGAAATCCACGATCTCGGCATCGGCCGCGACGCCAAGGAACTGCTGCGCAAGGTGCAGGCCGCGCAATACGTCGCCAGCCACCCGGGTGAGGTCTGCCCGGCCAAGTGGACTCCGGGTGAGGCCACCCTGGCACCGTCGCTGGATCTCGTCGGCAAGATCTGAGCGCCGCTGCACGCGCCGCTGCCGGGCGTGCAGTCCGGCAGCCGCCGCGGGTGCCAATGCACAGGGGCCGCGAAGCACAGCTTGGCGGCCCCTTTTCAATGCCACTCGTCAATGGAGAATGGAGTCATGCTCGACAGCAACATCAGGAACCAGTTGCGCGCCTACCTGGAGAAGATCCAGCAGCCGATCGAACTCGTCACGTCGCTCGACGACAGTGACCAGGCGCGCGAGATGCTCGCGCTGGTACAGGAAATCGCCGAGTTGTCGGCGAAGGTCAGCGTCCGCCAGGACGGCGATGCCGTGCGCCGGCCGTCGTTCGCCGTCGGCCGGGTCGGTGAGGCGGCGCGCATCAGCTTCGCCGGCATCCCGATGGGGCACGAGTTCACCTCGCTGATCCTCGCCCTGCTGCAGACCGGTGGCCATCCGCCGAAGGCCGAGGCGAGCGTGCTCGACGAGATCCGCGCGATCCCCGGCCGCTTCCACTTCGAGACCTTCATCTCGCTCTCCTGCCACAACTGTCCCGACGTCGTGCAGGCGCTCAACCTGATGTCGGTGATCAACCCGGGCATCAGCCACCAGATGATCGACGGCGCACTGTTCCAGTCGGAAGTCAGCGAGCGGCAGATCATGGGCGTGCCCACCGTCCTGCTCAACGGCGAGCACTTTGGCCAGGGGCGGATGACGCTCGAGGAGATCGTCGGCCGGATCGACGTCGGTGCCGTGCAGCGCGAGGCCGAGAAGGTCTCGGCGCGGGCACCGTTCGACGTGCTGATCGTCGGCGGCGGCCCGGCGGGTGCCGCGGCGGCGATCTACGCCGCGCGCAAGGGCGTGCGCACCGGCGTCGTCAGCGAGCGCTTCGGTGGCCAGGTGCTCGATACGCTGGCGATCGAGAACTTCATCTCGGTCAAGGAGACCGACGGCCCGAAGCTCGCCGCCGGCCTCGAGCAGCACGTGCGCGAGTACGAGGTCGACATCATGAACCTGCAGCGTGCCGAGCAACTGATCGCCGCCGGCGAAGACGGTCTTGCCGAGGTCCGCCTGGCCAGCGGCGCCAGCCTGCGCAGCCGGACGGTGATCATCGCCACCGGCGCCCGCTGGCGCGAGATGAATGTCCCCGGCGAGAAGCAGTACCGCGGCCATGGCGTCGCCTATTGCCCGCACTGCGACGGCCCGCTGTTCAAGGGCAAGCGGGTTGCGGTCATCGGCGGCGGCAACTCGGGCGTCGAGGCGGCGATCGACCTCGCCGGCGTCGTCGGGCATGTCACGCTGCTCGAGTTCGAAGCCAGCCTGCGTGCCGATGCGGTGCTGCAGAAGAAGCTGTTCAGCCTGCCGAACGTCCGCGTGATCACGCAGGCGCTGACCACCGAAGTCACTGGCGACGGGCAGAAGGTCAATGGCCTCGTCTACACCGATCGCGCCAGCGGCGAGTCGCAGCGAATCGACCTCGAGGGCGTCTTCGTGCAGATCGGCCTGCTGCCGAACAGCGACTGGCTGAAGGGAACACTGGCGCTCTCGCGCCACGGCGAGATCGAGATCGACGCGCGCACGCAGACCTCGCTGCCCGGCGTCTTTGCCGCTGGCGACGTGACGACCGTGCCCTACAAGCAGATCGTCATCGCCATGGGCGAAGGCTCGAAAGCCGCGCTGAGCGCCTTCGATCACCTGATCCGCACGTCCGTCTCCTGATGCCCTGGCCGTCGTGGTCGGCGCGGGCGCCGGCCGCGACCGGGGCACCACTGCAGGTTGGGGCCGGCCGCCGGGTGGCGGGCGTGTTCAACCGAGAACGATGACCTTGAGCTTGTCGTAGAAGCCGAGCCCCTCCCACCACTGCCGGCCCTTGTCATGGAAGCTGCGCCCCGTCGGCGTCAGGCGCAATTGGTGGGCGCCGAACTCGGTCAGCCCGGCATCCCGGACGAAGGCATGCCGCATCAGGAACTGCGCGATCGCCGGCTGCACCTGCTGCCCGCCGAGGGTCCAGCGGGTGCCGTAGCCGTCTTCGTCTCCCGGCAGCATCATGAACGGTTCGCCCCGCCCCAGATGGTGCAGGACCATCAGCGTCTCGTAGCGGGCCGGGATCTCGCTTTTCTGGTAAGGGCTCATCACGCCGCCGACTCGCGGCTCTCCGGAGAGGGAATGCCACGGCAGGGTCGCACGCATCCGCGCACGCGCCGGGTAAGCCGGGCGCCCACCCGAGCCAGGGGCCCCGTTTCTGGCGGGCGATGCCGCTGCCGTCTACCGCCCACCTGCCTGCTGTGCCAGGTTGCGGTGCATCAGGGCGAAGAAGCGGTCGTAGAACGGCCCGGCGGGGATCGTCTCGCTGGCGACCTTGACCAGCGAATCCTCGTTCGCGCCGAGCGGGATCGACAGCGAGCCGATGGCGGCGACACCGACGCTGGCCGAGTTCGGGTTCTTCTTCAGCGTGTAGCGGTCCTCGATGGCGCTGACGTAGGCCGTCGCCAGCTCTTCGTTGCCGCCCTCGCTGGTGCACACGACGTTGAAGACGATCTGCACATGCACATCGCCCTGCGGCTGGAAGTTCTTGCTGGCGCTGACCGCATCCGGCTTGACGGCGGTCAGCAGGTAGCCCTGGCTGAGCAGCGCGCGCCGGGCCGCTTCGCAGGTCGCTTCGGGGCTGGCGTCGAAGAGGCGCGAGAAGGTCTCGTCGGCGGCGAAATCCTCGCTCTGGTAGACGGCGACGTTGCGCGTCGCGTCGCCGCAGGCGGTGAGGCCGCAGGCGAGCAGCGCCGCCAGCAGCAGTCCGCGCGCGCGCCCTGGCCGCAGGGATGTCCGTTGCTGCGCGGGTGGCTGGCGGCACGCGGGGTGCATGTTGCGGACGGCCCTGTCGCCTCGTCTCAATGTGCCTCGTCCCAGTTGCCGCCGACACCGATGTCGACAACCAGCGGCACACGCAGGCTGGCGACCTCGCTCATCAGCCGCGGCAGCTCGCCGCGCACGGTTGGCAGTTCGTCCGCTGGCACTTCGAGGACGAGTTCGTCATGCACCTGCAGCAACAGGCGGGTGCGCAGCCCTTCGCCGTCGAGCCAGCGCTGGACGGCGATCATCGCCGACTTGATCAGGTCGGCGGCGGTGCCCTGCATCGGCGCGTTGATCGCCGCACGTTCGGCGCCCTGGCGGCGGCCGACGTTGCTCGAGCGGATCTCGGGCAGCCACAGCCGGCGGCCGAAGACGGTCTCGACGTAGCCCTGGCGCTTCGCCGCCGCGCGCGTCTCTTCCATGTAGGCGGCGACGCCCGGGTAGCGGGCGAAGTAGCGATCGATGTACGACTGCGCGGCACCGCGTTCGAGGTCGAGCTGGCGGGCCAGGCCGAAGGCGCTCATGCCGTAGATCAGGCCGAAGTTGATCACCTTGGCGACACGCCGCTGGTCGGCGCCGACTTCCGCCGCCGCGACGCCGAAGATCTCGCTCGCCGTCGCCCGGTGCACGTCCTCGCCGGCGGCGAATGCGGCGAGCAGGCGCGCGTCCTGCGACAGGTGCGCCATGATGCGCAGCTCGACCTGTGAGTAGTCGGCGGAGAGCAGGTGGCTGCCGGGCGGGGCGATGAAAGCGGCGCGGATGCGGCGGCCTTCGGCGGTGCGCACCGGGATGTTCTGCAGGTTGGGGTCGTTCGACGCGAGGCGGCCGGTGACCGCCACCGCCTGTGCGTAGCTGGTATGCACGCGGCCGGTGGTGGCGTTGATCATCTTCGGCAGCTTGTCGGTGTAGGTGCCCTTGAGCTTGGCGAGCTGCCGCGATTCGAGCAGGATCTTCGGCAGCGGGTAGTCGAGCGCGAGCTCGGAGAGCACTTCTTCGTCGGTCGACGGCGTTCCCGTCGGGGTCTTCTTCTTCACCGGCAGCCCGAGGCGGTCGAACAGGATCTCGGCGAGCTGCTTTGGCGAATTGAGGTTGAACGGTTGCCCGGCGGCGGCATGCGCGCGTTCCTCGAGTTCGAGCAGGCGCTTGCCGATCTCGTGGCTCTGCTGCGTCAGCAGCCCGGCATCGATCAGGATGCCGGTACGCTCCATGCGGAAGAGGACCTCGCGCACCGGTATCTCGATCTCTTCGTAGATCCGCCGCAGGCCGGCGTCGCTGTCGATCTGCGGCTGGAGCTGCTGCTGCAGGCGCAGGCAGAGGTCGGCGTCCTCTGCGGCGTAGGCTGCCGCCTGGTCGATCGCCACCTGCTCGAAACCGATCTGCTTCGCGCCCTTGCCGCAAAGCGCTTCGTAGGGGATCGTCTGCAGCCCGAGGTGGCGGCTGGCGAGCTGGCCGAGGTCGTGCCCGCGGACGCCGTCGCGGCCCGATTCGAGGACGTAGGACTCGAGCAGCGTGTCGTGCCGCACGCCGGCGAGGCGGATGCCGTGGTTGGCGAGGACGTGCTGGTCGTACTTCAGGTTCTGGCCGATCTTTGCCTGCGTGGGGTCTTCGAGCCACGCCTGCAGGCGGGCCAGCACGGCGTCCTGCGGCAGTTGCGACGGCGCGCCGGGGTAGCGATGGGCGAGCGGCAGGTAGGCTGCCTCGCCCGGCGCGACCGCCAGCGACAGGCCGACGAGGCGGGCGGCGAAGGGGTCGAGGCTGGTGGTCTCGGTATCGAGCGCGGTCAGCGCACAGTTGCCGATCTTCTGCAGCCAGCGGTCGAAGGCCGGCCAGTCGAGGATCGTCTCGTAGGCCGCGCGGTGCGCGCCGTCGGCCGCCGCGGGCGTGGCGGCGGCCGGTGTCGCTGCCGGAGCTGCCGCTGTGTCAGCCGTGCCCTGCACCTCGCGCAACCACGAGCGCATCTCGTAGTGCCGGAAGAGCTCGAGCAGCCGTTCGCGGTCGAGGGCACGCGGCTGCAGCTCGGCGAGCGTCAGCGGCAGCTCGAGGTCGCAGCGCACGGTCAGCAGGCGGCGTGCCAGCGGCAGGAAATCGAGTGCGCGCCGCAGGTTGTCGCCGACGGCGCCGCCGATGTCGTTGGCGGCGGCGATGACCCCGTCGAGCGAGCCGTACTGCTGCAACCAGCGGACGGCGGTCTTCGCTCCCACCTTGGCGACGCCGGGGACGTTGTCGACGGTGTCGCCGACCAGCGCCAGGTAGTCGACGATGCGCCCGGCGGGAACGCCGAAGCGGCTGACGACGCCGGCCTCGTCGAGCGTTTCGTTGCTCATCGTGTTGACCAGACGGACCTGCGGGCCGACGAGTTGCGCCAGATCCTTGTCGCCGGTGGACACCACGACCTGCATGCCCTGCGCCGCCGCCTGCGTCGCCAGCGTGCCAATGACGTCGTCCGCCTCGACCCCGTCGACGACCAGCAGCGGCCAGCCGAGCGCGGCGATGGCGGCGTACAGCGGCTCGATCTGGCGGACGAGGTCGTCGGGCATCGGTGGCCGGTTGGCCTTGTAGGGGGCGTACCAGTCGTCGCGGAAGGTGCGCCCCTTGGCGTCGAAGACGCAGGCCTTGTAGTCGACGCCCGCCGCCTGATGGTCGCTCTCGAGCCGCCGCAGCATGTTGAGGACGCCGTGCAGGGCGCCGGTCGGCTCGCTCTGCGTCGTGCGCAGATCGGGCAGCGCGTGGAAGGCCCGGTAGAGATAGGAGGATCCGTCGACCAGCAGCAGGGTGGGCATGGGCGGGGTCAGGGCAATGGAGGTGAACGATGAGCGCGCCTGGCGTCTGGCGTGAGCGACATGCCTCGCGTCGTGCCGTCGCCAGCGCGGCCGCGACGAACCATCCGCATTATGGCAGAGTTCGGCGGTCGGCCGCGCCGCCTGCGGACTGCCGGCGGTCGCAGACAGCACGTGATTCTGTACTACAATCGGTGCTGGCCGGCCGCATGTCGGCGAACCGATCAATCACCCGGAAGACCGCCGATGCGCCGCACCCATGCTTTTCTGGCCACTCTGGTTCTCGCCACGGCGCCAGTGCTTGCCCAGACTCCGCCCGATCTGCAGCCGTTGCCGGCAGTGCCGCCGCCACCGCCGGAGATGGCGCCGCTCGACGCTTCGCTGGAGCCGCAGGTGACGATCGTCCAGCGGGACGGCGAGACGGTCGAGGAACACCGGATCGGCGGCAGGCTCTACATGATCCGGGTGACGCCGGCGCACGGCGTGCCGTACATCCTGGTCGACCACCAGGGCGACGGGAACTTCGCGCGGCATTCGATCGGCGGTCCGCCGATCAGTGTGCCTATGTGGACCATCGGCACGTTCTGAGCGGCGGGTCACCAGCCTTCCTGCCGCTGCCCGCCCGACATCGACCGCGCCCATGTCGGTGTTCACCGAACTCAGCGCCAGTGTGGTGTCTGCCTGGCTCGAGAACCATTCGCTGGGCACGCTGCGGGACCTCACCGGGATTGCCGAGGGCGTCCAGAACTCGAACTTCTACCTCGCCACGACGAGCGGTGATTACGTCCTGACCCTCTTCGAGCAGGTGCCGCACGCGCAGCTTCCGTTCTACACGCAGTTGCTGGTTCATCTGGCGGCGCGCGGAATTCCCTGCCCGGCGCCGGTCGCCGACCGGCGCGGCGGCTATCTCGGCGAACTCGCGGGCAGGCCGGCGCTGGTCGTCAGTCGTCTCGCCGGTGCTTCCGAGGCCGTTCCGAGCGCGCGGCAGTGTGCGGCGGTCGGTGCGGCGCTGGCGGAGCTGCACCTGGCCGCGCAATCGTGCCCACTGCGCCAGCCGCACCCGCGCGGTACGCAGTGGTGTGCCGCAGTCGCCGCGCAGCTCGCACCGCGCCTCAGTCCCGGCACGGCCGCCCTGCTGGCCGACGAGCTGCAGCAGCAACGGGCCTTGCGGCCCGGCGGCCTGCCGCGTGGCATCATCCATGCCGATCTCTTCCGCGACAACGTCCTCTTCGTCGGTGACCGCCTCAGCGGCCTGCTCGACTTCTATTTCGCCGGTGTCGACGACCTGCTTTTCGACCTGGCGGTGGTCGCCAACGACTGGTGTACCGCGGCCGGCGGTGGCATCGATGCCGATCGCTGCCAGCTGCTGCTGGCTGCCTATCATCGCCGGCGGCCACTGACTGCCGGCGAACGGGCGGCGTGGCCGCTGCTGCTGCGTGCTGCGGCCCTGCGTTTCTGGCTCTCGCGCCTGCAGGACCAGTTGCTGCCCCGATCCGGTGAGGTGGTGACGCAGCGCGATCCAGCGGTTTACGAGGAGATTCTGCTGGCGCACCGGGCGGGCGACGGCCGCCGGCAAGGCTTGGCGCCGGTTTCGGATGGACTCTTGGCCGACGAAGTGCCCAGGGCGGCATGGCATGAGTGACGCGGTCCTGCCACAGGTCCGGGAGCAATACGAAGCGCTGCCCTATCCGCCGCGCGATCCCGACGAGGAAAGACAGCGGCTGCTGCCGACCTGGCTCGACTCGCTGCCGATGATCAACCACTACTGCTGCGCCGGCCGGCAGGATTTCCGCCGCGGCTGGCGCGTTCTCGTTGCCGGTGGCGGTACCGGCGACGCGACGATCTATCTCGCGGAACAGTTGCGCGCGACCGACGCCGAGATCGTGCACCTCGACCTGAGCGCGGCGAGCATCGCCATCGCGCGCCGCCGGGCCGAAATCCGCGGCCTCGCGAACATCCGCTGGCTGCAGGCGTCGCTGCTCGAACTGCCCCGGCTGGGGCTCGGCGAGTTCGACTACATCAACTGCTCGGGGGTCCTGCACCACCTGCCGGACCCCGATGCCGGCCTGCGCGCGCTGCTCGCCGTCCTCGCGGCCGGCGGCGCGATCGGCGTGCTGGTCTACGCGACCTACGGCCGTACCGGCGTTTACCAGATGCAGGAACTGCTGCGCCGGATCAACGTCGGCTGCGGCAGCATCGACCAGCGCCTCGACCATGCCCGCCAGGTGCTGGCGACGTTGCCGCAGACGAACTGGTTTGCCCGCGGCGAAGCCTTGATCTCCGACCATCGGCGCGGTGATGCCGGCATCTACGATCTGCTGCTGCATGCGCAGGACCGCTCGTACACCGTCGAGGAGCTGTACGCGTGGCTGCACGACGCGCACGGCCTGCACATCGAGTTCTCCGACGTCGGCCGCGGGCGGGCGCCGTACCTGCCGGCGCTGGTGCTGGCGCCGCGACGGCCGCCGTTCCTCGACGCCGTTGCGCACCTGCCGCTGCGCCAGCAGCAGGCGATCGCCGAATTGCTCGGCGGTACGCTGGTAACGCACTCCTTCTATCTTTGCCACGGTGCGCGCGTCGCTCCCTATGGCGACCCGCAGTACATCCCGTTCTTCTGCCACGAACCGGTCACCGGGCCCGAGTTGTCGGCCATCATCCACCGCAGCACCGAGGTGCCCTTCATCATGCGCCACAGCCATACCGGCATCAGCCTGCCACTCGACGTCGGCCGCTTCGGCAAGTTCATCCTCAAGTACATCGACGGCCGGCGCAGCTTTGCCGAAATCTTCGCGCTGGTGCGCGGCGAGGAGAAGTTCCGCCGCTCGCCGCCCGACGATGCCACGCTGTTCGCCGACTTCGCACCGCTCTACGGCTTTCTCAACGCCATCGAGCGCATGCTGCTGACGCGTTGCCCGACCTGAGGACGGCGCGGATCAGCGGTGCGGCTTGCCTCGTTCGTTGCGGGACGCTAGCATCTCCTACCCTTTGCCATCAGGCCGCGATCCCCATGGAGCAATTTCCGATCCCCGCGCCGCAGTTCGACGGCGCCAGCCGCCGGCTCGAAGCGGGCAGCGTGTTCGACTGGTTCCGCCAGGGCTGGGCGATCTTCGCCGCCAACCCGGCCGTCTGGATCGCCATGATGGTCCTGATGATCGTCATCTACGTCGGGCTGGCGGTCGTTCCGGTCATCGGCTACCTCGCGGCCTACCTGCTGACGCCCTTGCTGGCAGCGGGAATGTTGCTCGCCTGCCGCAAGGCGGTGATCGGCGAAGCGCTCGAGGTCGGCGACCTGTTTGCCGGTTTCAGGCGTGACACGGGTGCGTTGATGACGCTGGGCGTTTTCTACATGTTGGCGATGCTGCTGCTCGTCGTGTTGGTCTTCCTCTCGCTGGGCGGCGGCATCGCCGGCGGCCTGGTGCTGGCCAACCCGCTCGGCGTCGGCATCGCGCTCGGCGGCATCGCCGTCGCCGGCCTCGTCTGGTTGCTGCTGTCGCTGCTGATCGTCATGGCCGTCTGGTTCGCGCCGGCGCTGGTCGTGTTCAACGGCATGCCACCGACGGCGGCGCTCAACGCCAGCTTCCATGCCTGCATGAAGAACCTTCCCTGCCTGCTGGTCTATGGATTGCTGACCATGATCCTGTGCTTCTTCGCCGCCCTGCCGCTCGGCCTCGGATTCCTGGTCCTCGGACCGGTACTGGCGGGCTCCGTGTATGCTTCGTATCGCGATACCTTCATCACCGCCTGAGCCGCCCGAAAACATGCAAGCACTGACTCTTTCCGCAGCGCAGGGATGGCGCTGGCTCGCCGATGGTTTCCGCATCTTTCGCCGGGGGCACGTGATGCTGACCTTCCTCGTCGTCAGCTACTGGCTGCTGATGGCGATGGTCAACCTGTTGCCGGTGATCGGCACGGTGCTCACCACGCTGTGCATCCCGGCCTTCTCGGTCAGCCTGATGAACGTCTGCCGCAACATCGACCGCTCGTTGCCGGTGACGCCGCAGATGCTGTTCTCGGGCTTTCGCAGCAACCAGCGTTCGCTGCTGGTTCTCGGCGCCGCGTACCTGGCGGCGACGGTCGGCATCCTGGCGATCTCGGCGGTGGCCGATGGCGGCGCGCTGATGGCGATGATGCTGCTCGGCACGAAGCCGGCGGACGACGTGCTGGCGAGTGGCGACATGCTTTTCGCGGCACAGGTCGCGCTGCTGTTCCTCTGCCCGCTGGTGATGGCCTACTGGTATGCGCCGGTTCTCGTCGGCTGGCATTCGCTGCCACCGGCGAAGGCGCTGTTCTTCAGCTTCGTCGCCTGTGCCCGCAACTGGCGCGCCTTTCTCGTCTACTCGCTGGCGCTGGCCCTCGTCGCGGTGGTGCTGCCGGCGTTGTTGCTCGGCGTCGTCGGGACGCTGCTGCAGCTCGGCGCGTCGCTGGTGGCCACCGGCATGACCGTCCTCGTCCTCCTCGTCGTCGCGCCGACGGTCTTTGCCAGCTTCTACGTCAGTTATCGCGATGTCTTCGTCAGCACCGGCGACAGCGATGCCTGATGCGGGTGGCGGCGATGGCCCGCTGGGGATCTTCGGTGGCACCTTCGACCCGGTTCATTACGGCCACCTGCGCCTGGCCGAGGAGGCCGTCGGCGCACTCGCGCTGAGCACGATCCGCTGGCTCCCGGCGGGTCAGCCGCGGCTGCGTGACGCGCCGCGGGTGACCGCCGGGCAGCGGCTGGCGATGGTCCGCCTGGCGACTGCCGACAACCCGTTTTTCGAGGTCGACGAGAGCGAGGTGACGGCCGCGCGGCCGAGCTGTACCGTGCCGACGCTGGAACGACTGCGTTCGCCCGAACACTGCGGCCGCCGCCGGCCGCTCGTCCTGCTGCTCGGCGCCGATGCATTTGCCGGCCTGCCGGGCTGGCATCGCTGGCAGTCGCTGTTTGCCCTGGCGCACCTCGCGGTCGCCCATCGCCCGGGCTATCCGCTCGACCCGGCGCAGTTGCCGCCGGCGCTGGCGGCGCACTGCCGCGACCGCTTCTGCAGCAGCCCGGCCGAGCTTGCCGCTTCGCCGGCGGGGCTGGTCGCCACCTTTGCGATGACACAACTGGCGATCTCGGCGACGCGTGTCCGCCAGCTGCTCGCCAATGGCGAGAGCGTCCGCTATTTGCTGCCCGATCCGGTTATCGCTTATATTCGGCGCCATCGTCTTTATCCCCACTGCTGAGCTGCCCATGAAACTTGCCGATCTCGAAAAGCTGGTCGTCGCTGCCCTCGACGACATCAAGGGCCGCGATATCGAGGTCATCGACACCAGCCGCCTGACGGCGCTGTTCGACCGGATGATCATCGCCTGCGGCGATTCGAACCGTCAGGTCAGGTCGCTGGCACGCAACGTACAGGAAAAGGTGCGCGAGGCCGGTGGCGGAGTCCTCTCCTGCGAGGGCGAGGAGGCGGGCGAGTGGATCCTCGTCGATCTCGGCGACATCATCGTCCATGTCATGCAGCCGCCGGTCCGCAGCTATTACAACCTGGAGGAACTGTGGGGCGGCAAGGGTCCGCTGCGCGTTCGCCAGGCCGGTCGCCAGCTCGCGGAGGCCAGCCTCGGCGAGGCATGAGGCTGGCCATCGTCGCCGTCGGCAACAGGTCGCCCGCCTGGGTCAGCGCTGGCTGCGCCGAGTACCTCAAGCGCATGCCGCGCGAACTGCCCCTGTCGGTGATCGAGGTCAAGGCCGAGGTGCGTGGCGCGAAGAGCCGCGAGCAGCTCCTGGCCGCCGAGCGGACGCGCCTGCTGGCGGCGCTGCAGGGTTTCCGCCGGCTGGTGGTACTCGACGAGCGCGGGTCGGATCTGAGCACGCTCGAGCTGGCGCAGCGCCTTGCCGGCTGGATGCAGGCCGGCGGCGACACCGCCTTCGTCATCGGCAGTGCCGACGGCGTCGACGCGGCGTTGAAGCAGCAGGCCGACGAGCTCATTCGTCTCTCGCGCCTGACCCTGCCGCACGCGCTGGCGCGGCTGCTGCTGTGCGAGCAGCTCTACCGCGCCTGCAGTGTGATCCGCAACCATCCCTACCATCGCGAGGACTGAGTGCCTGCCGGCCCGCTGCAGCAACGCGTCCATCTCGCCTCGCGCAGCCCGCGCCGGCGCGAGCTGCTGGCGCAGATCGGCGTGGCCTTCGACACCATCAGTTTCCGCAGTGCGCCACGCGAAGATGCGGCGGTCGACGAGACGCCGCTGCCCGGGGAGGATGCGCGCCATTGCGTCGAGCGCCTGGCGCGCAGCAAGGCGGAGCACGGTTGCGATCTGGTTCGCTGGCGACGGCTGTTGCCCCAACCGGTTCTCGCCGCCGACACGACTCTGGAACTGGCCGGTGAGCTGATCGGCAAGCCGGCCGATGCCGACGATGCCTGCCGCATCCTGCGCTCTCTTTCGGGTCGCAGTCATCGCGTGCTGACCGCCGTCGCGGTGGCCTTCCAGGGGCGCATCGAACTCGCGCTGTCGGACAGCGTGGTGCGCTTCCGTCAACTCGACGATGGCGAAATCTGTCGCTACGTTGCCAGCGGCGAGCCGCTGGACAAGGCCGGCGCCTACGGCATCCAGGGTCGCGCGGGGATGTTCGTCGAGCATCTCGCCGGCAGCTACTCCGGGGTCATGGGTCTGCCGCTGTGCGAGACGGCGCTGTTGCTCAGGCGCTGCGGCGTCTTGCCCTAGCCGCCTGCCCACCTTCCTTTCGCTTGCATGCCCCGCGGCGTTGCCGTTTAAGAGCTTGTTAAGGAAGCCTCGTCAAGCTGCGCGCACTTGCTCAGAGGGTTCCTGCCATGCAGCCAGCACGCCGCCACTTCTTCGACAACCAGAGCGACACGGTCACCGTGACGCACGCCGATCCTGCCTCGCCCCGCCGCGCGCAGGCCGAGTCGTTCATTCGCCAGGTCTTCGCGCGCCACCATGCCGCCGACGTCACTTCCTTCGCTCCCAACCTGGTGCTCTTCGAGCGTCGCCAGCAGATCGTCGCCGCCTGCGGCTGGCGGCCGGCAGCCAGCGAGAAGCTGTTTCTCGAATGCTACCTCGAGCAGCCCATCGAGCACGCGATGACCGGCCTGGCGCAGCAGCCGGTTCGCCGTGACGAGATCGTCGAGGTCGGCAACTTGGCGGCGGACAAGCCGGGTGGAACGATACAGGTCGTGCTGGCGCTGACGGCCCACCTCGATCGGCTGGGCTACAAGTGGCTCACCTTCACCGCCACGCGCGAGCTGATCGCCATCCTGAACCGACTGGGGCTGCCGGCGCTGGCACTGGCGCCGGCTGATCCGCAGCGGCTGGGCGAGGCTGCGGCAGCCTGGGGCAGCTATTACAGCCAGCAGCCCGTCGTCGTCGCCGGGCGTATCCGGACGGCCCTGGCGCGCGTCGGCCGGCGCGCATGAGCGGCGCTCCGCAGACCGCGCAGGGCCTGGGCGAGCAGCTGTTCGATTCGCTGTCGGCGCGTCCGCGCGATGCGGTCGTCCTGCGTGGCGACAGCGAGACCTGGCGGGCCGCCGCGTTGCAATCGGCCATCGACTCGCTGGCCTGCGGCCTCGCGGGCGTGCGGGTGCTCGCCGTGCTGGCGGACAACGGGCCCGCCTGGGTGATCGCCGACCTCGCTGCCTTGCGTGCCGGCGTCGTCCATCTGCCGTTGCCGGGCTTCTTCAGCCCGTCGCAACTGGCGCACGCCCTGACGCAGGCCGGTGCCGACACGGTGCTGACCGACCAGCCGGCGCGGATCGCCAGTCTGGACCTCGGATTCACCGTGGTCGGCAAGGCGAACGGGCTGCTGCGGATGGCGCGTGCGACGCCGGCAGCGCCGCTGCCGCCGGCAACCACCAAGATCTCGTTCACCTCCGGCAGTACCGGCGCTCCCCGCGGCGTCTGCCTGAGCGCCGCCGGCCTGCTCGATACCGCCGTTGCCGTTGCCGGCTGCTTCGCCGACCTGGCGATCGAACGGCATCTGGCCGTCCTGCCGCTGTCGCTGCTGCTCGAAAACAGCGCCGGCATCCACGCGTCGCTGTTGCTCGGCGCCGAGATTCGCGTCGCCGGACTGCAGACGCTTGGCTGGCGCGGCATGGTGGGTTTCGACCCGGTCGCGCTGCAGCGGACCGTCGTCGCCAGCGCTGCCAACAGCCTGATCCTGGTGCCCGAACTGCTCAAGATGTGGAGCGCGCAGCGGGCGGCAGGCGAACCCGCGGCGGCGAACGATCTGCGCTATGTTGCCGTCGGCGGCGCGCGTGTCGCCCCGGAGCTGCTGGCGCGGGCGCGTGCCGTCGGTCTGCCGGCCTATCAGGGGTACGGACTGACCGAGTGCGGTTCGGTCGTCAGCCTCAACCGTCCCGGCGACGATGCCGAGGGTGTCGGGCGTCCGCTGCCGCATGTTCGCGTGCGCATCGCCGACGGTGAAGTGCTGGTGGGCGGGCGCGCCTTTCTCGGCTACGTCGGCGACGAGTGGCCGCAGCCGGCGACGGCGGCGAAGCTGCCGGAGTTCGCCACCGGCGACCTCGGCCGGCTCGACGGCAATGGCCATCTGCACCTCGACGGGCGTCGCAAGAACCTGCTGATCACCTCCTTCGGCCGCAACGTCGCGCCGGAGTGGATCGAGTCGCTGCTCCTCGCCGAGCCCGCAATCGCCCAGACGATCGTCTGCGGCGACGGCATGCCCGGCCTGTGTGCGCTGCTGGTCGCCGCGCCGGGAGCCGAGCGCGGCGCCCTGGGCGCGGCGGTGGCGCGGGTCAACGCCGGATTGCCGGATTACGCGCGCATCGCCGACTGGCTGCCGGTAGCCCCCTTCAGCGTCGACAACGGGCTGGCCACCGGCAACGGACGGCCGCGCCGCAACGCCATCCTGCAACATCACGCTGCCGATCTGGCGGCGCTCTTCCATCCAGAAAGGGAAGCAAACGATGTCCTTTCATGAACGACTGATCGCCGCCACGGCCACCGAGCGCGCACGCCTGCTGGCCGCGCCGGTGATCGCCGACTGCCTGCAGGGACGGGTCAGCCTCGGCACCTACCTCGCCTTCCTCGGCCAGGCCTATCACCACGTGCGCCAGACCACGCCACTGCTGATGACACTCGGCGGTCGGCTGCCGGAGCGGTTGTCGTGGCTGCGGCGGCCGGTCGCCGCCTACATCGACGAGGAAATCGGCCACGAGGAGTGGATTCTCGACGACATTGCCGCGGCCGGTGGCGATGCCGACGCGGTGCGTGCCAGCCAGCCGGATCTGCCAGCCGAGCTGATGGTCGCCTATGCCTACGACCTGCTCCATCGCGGCAACCCGGCGGCCTTCTTCGGCATGGTCTTCGTCCTCGAGGGCACCAGCGTCGCGCTCGCGCTGCAGGCGGCCGACCGCATCCAGCAGACACTCGGTCTGCCCGACAATGCCTTCTCCTACCTGCGTTCGCACGGGACGCTGGATCAGGAGCACACGATGCACCTGGCCCGCCTGCTCGAGCGGATGACGCCGGACGACCAGGCCGACGTCGTGCGCAGCGCGCGGGTCTTCTACAAACTCTATGGCGACGTCTTTCGCGCCCTGCCTTGCGTCGAGGAAGAGGCATGCAGCTGAACCATGCCCGCATCCTCCTCACCGGTGCCAGCGGCGGACTCGGGCAGGAACTCGCCCGCCAGCTGGCCGCCGCCGGTGCCGTGTTGCTGCTTGCCGGGCGTGACCATGCCCGCCTGCGCGAGTTGAGCGCCGCACTCGGCAACGGCTCGGCGTGCGTCACCGGTGATCTCGGCCGCCCCGCCGGCGTCGCGGCGCTGGCTGCGGCAGCGCGTGACTTCGAGCTCAACGTGCTGATCAACAATGCCGGCGTCGGCGCCTTCGGCCTTCTCGATACGCAGGAGTGGAGCACCGTCGAGGAGGTGCTGGCGACCAACCTCGAAGGCCCGATCCACCTCACGCACGCCTTGCTGCCGTGGCTCAAGGCACAGCCGCAGGCGGCGATCGTCAACATCGGGTCGACCTTCGGCAGCCTGCCGTTCCCGGGTTTCGCCGCCTACTCGGCGGCCAAGGCAGGCCTGCGCGGCTTCTCGCAGGCGCTGCGCCGAGAGCTGGCGGATTCGCTCGTCGCCGTTATCCACGTCGCGCCGCGGGCGATCGATACGCCGCTCAACAGCGCTGCGGTCAACGCACTGAACCGGGCGCTGAAGAACCACAGCGACCCGGCGGCAGAGGTGGCGCGACAGATCGTCGCCGCTCTCCGCCGTGGCGACGGCGAGCACCATTTCGGCTTTCCGGAACGCTTGTTCGCCTGGCTCAACGGCGTCGCTCCATCGTTGATCGACCGCGGCCTGGCCGGCAAGCTGCCGATCGTCAAGCAGCACAGTCCATCATCCTGAATCGTATCGAAAGGAACATCTCCATGAAGACCGCGCTTGTCGTGGGCAGGTTCATCACCCTGCTCGCCTTTCTTGCCGGCAGCTCGCTGGCCACCGCCAGCACCGCTGACGATCTCATCCGGCCGATCCAGGAGCAATGGGCCGAGATCAAGTACCGCCAGCCCGACAAGCAGCAGGCCGAGGGCTATCATGCTCTGGCCGAGCAGGCGCGCAGGATCGTCGAAGCCAACCCGAAGATGCCCGAGGCACTCATCTGGGAAGGCATCGTCCTTTCCAGTGAAGCGGGTGCCAAGGGTGGCCTCGGGGCCCTGTCCCTGGCCAAGGAAGCCCGGCAGCGACTCGACGAGGCGCTCAAGCTGAACGACAGGGCGCTGAATCGATCGGCCTACACCAGCCTGGCGACGCTCTACGCCAAGGTGCCGGGCTGGCCGGTCGGCTTTGGCGACAAGGAACGCGCCGAGGAGTACTTCCGCAAGGCGCTGGCGATCAACCCCGATGGTATTGACCCGAACTTCTTTTACGGCGAATATCTGGCCGATCGTGGCCGATCGGCCGAAGCCCTGCCGTACCTCGAGAAGGCACTGAAGGCGCCACCCCGTCCCGGGCGCGAACTCGCCGACAGTGGCAGGCGGCAGGAGGTCCAGGCCTTGCTGGCAAAGCTGAAGAAGGAAACCAGGTAATTGCGCGTCCTGCTCGTCGAAGATGATGCCCTGCTCGGCGACGGCGTCCGCGCCGGCCTGAAGCTGGGCGGGTACACGGTTGACTGGGTGCGCGATGGCGAGGCAGCGCGACTGGCGCTGCTCGACCACGCCTACCAGGCCTGCGTGCTTGACCTCGGGCTGCCGAAGCGCGGCGGCCTGGCCGTATTGAAGGACTTGCGCGAGCGCGGCAACCCGCTTCCCGTCCTCATCCTGACGGCGCGCGACAGCAGCGCCGACAAGATTGCCGGGCTCGATGCCGGTGCCGACGACTACCTCACGAAGCCCTTCGATCTGCCGGAACTGCAGGCGCGCCTGCGTGCGCTGCTGCGCCGCGCCGGCGGCACGGCGACGCCGACGCTCGAGCACGCGGGTGTCGTGCTCGACCCGGCGAGCAAGCGGGTGACCCGCGACGGCGAGGCCGTCAGCCTGTCGGCGCGCGAGTACACGCTGCTGCTCGATCTGCTGCGGCACAGGAACCACATCCGCACCCGCGCCCAGCTCGAGGAAAGCCTCTATTCCTGGGGTGAGGAAACGGGCAGCAATACGGTCGAAGTGTATGTCCATCACTTGCGCAAGAAGCTGGGTGCGGACTTCATCCGCACGGTGCGCGGGCTTGGGTACCAACTCGGCGATTCTGCCTGATGCCCGGTTCGCTGCAGAGTGTTCGCCTGCAGTCGCTGCGCTGGCGCCTGCTGCGCACCGTCTGCCTCGCTTCGCTGTGCGGCCTGGCGTTGACCGCGACGATGAGCTACTGGCAGGCGCAGCATGAGGCCGAGGAGCTCATGGATGGGCACCTGGCGCAGTCCGCCCGGCTCCTGTTGGCGCTGGTGCGCGACAACGAGGCGCATCTCGGCGACCTGGCAACGCGGCTGGCGACGGTGCGCAGCAACGAGGAGAACCTCTACGAGCCGCCGCTCGAATTCCAGATCGGCGGCGTCGATGGCGCCTTGCTGTTGCGCTCCGAACACGCGCCGCCCGTGGATCTCTCCGCTCCTGCCGGCTACACGGACATCGAACACGATGGCCAACCCTGGCGGATCCTCAGTCTCGTCGCCAGCTCGGGTGATTACCGGGTGCAGGTCGGCCAGTCGATCGTGCTGCGTGACCGGGCGGCGCTGGAGGTGGCGGTGCAATCGGTCCTGCCGATCGCGCTGATGTCGCCGTTGCTGCTGCTGCTGCTGTACTACTCGGTGCGGCGTGGATTGAAGCCGCTCGACGACCTGACCGCCGACGTCGCCGCCCGTTCACCGGACAACCTGATGCCGCTGGCCGGGCGTCACGTGCCGACCGAAGCGCAGCCGCTGGTGGTCGCGCTCAACCGCCTGTTGTTCAGGCTGCGCGCCACCCTCGAAAACGAACGTCGCTTCACCGCCGATGCCGCGCACGAGCTGCGAACACCGCTGGCGGTGGTCCGCATCCAGGCGCAGGTGGCGCAGCTCACTGCCGACAGCGCCGATCGGCAGCACGCGCTCGACCAGGTCCTGGCCGGTACCGACCGGGCGACGCGGGTGGTCGAGCAGCTGTTGCGCCTGGCACGCCTCGACCCGCTGGCGCGGCTGCCGACGTCGAGCGAGATCGACCTGGCCGAACTCGCGCAAAGGGTGCTCGCCGATACGCAGGTGCCGGCGAGCCGGCCGGGACCGCGCCTGCAGACAAGCGGGACGCCGCTGTCGGTCAGCGGCGACGGCGAACTGCTCGAGATCGCGCTGCGCACGCTGCTCGACAACGCCCTGCGCCATACCCCGGACGAAGCGCGGATCACGGTCATCGTCCGCCGTGAGGCGGCGGAACTGGCTCTCGCCGTGGCCGACGACGGGCCGGGGGTCGCCGCGGACGAACTGCCGCGCCTTGCCGAACGCTTCCATCGCGGCAGCGAGGCCGGCGGCGATGGCAGTGGCCTCGGCCTTGCCATCGCGCAGCGGATTGCCGAACTGCACGGCGCGCGTCTGGAGGTCGAGAACCTCGTCGCAGGGGGCTTCGAGGCCCGCCTGCGCTGGCCACGGCCGGCTGCCAGCGTGCAGCGGGGGTGAGGCTGCGGTCGGCGCCGCCGGGTGCGTGCTAGAATCGCGCCCCGGTCCAGCCCACCCTGCCGCAATGTCCGTTCTCAACCCGCAGCAGCGCGAAGCGATTCACTACCTCGATGGTCCGCTGCTGGTCCTGGCCGGCGCCGGCTCGGGCAAGACGCGGGTGATCACCGAGAAGATCGTCTACCTGATCGAGTCCTGTGGTCTGCAGCCGCGCAACATCGCCGCGATCACCTTCACCAACAAGGCCGCGCGCGAGATGCAGCAGCGTGTCGGCAAGCTGCTTGCCGGGCGTTCGGCTGCCGGTCTGGTCCTCTCCACCTTCCACGCCCTGGGTGTACGGATGCTGCGCGAGGAAGCGGCGGCCATCGGCTACAAGCCGGCTTTCTCGATCCTTGATTCGGCTGACTGCCTCGGCATCCTCGCAGAGCTGTCAGGCAGCGCCGACAAGGCCCTGGCGCGCCGGTTGCAGTGGCAGATTTCGAGCTGGAAGGGCGCGCTGGTGCTTCCCGGGGAGGCGGCACGGATTGCCGGCAACGAAAGCGAAGCGCGCGCTGCCCGGGTCTACGCGAGTTACGCCGAGACCTTGCGAGCCTATCAGGCGGTCGACTTCGATGACCTGATCGCCTTGCCCGTACGCCTGCTGGAGACGCAGCCTGCACTGCGCGAGAAGTGGCAGAATCGCCTGCGCTACCTGCTGGTCGACGAGTACCAGGATACCAATGCCGGTCAGTACGCATTGCTCCGCCTGCTGGCCGGGCAGCGCGCGGCCTTCACCGCAGTCGGCGACGACGATCAGTCGATCTATGGCTGGCGCGGTGCCGACCTCGCCAACCTGCGCGGCTTGCCACACGACTACCCGAACCTCAGGCTGATCAAGCTGGAGCAGAACTACCGTTCGACGGCGCGCATCCTGAAAGCGGCCAACGCGCTGATCGCCAACAACGAGAAGCTGTTCGACAAGAGCCTGTGGTCGGAGCTCGGACCGGGCGATCCGATCACCGTCAGCGCCTGCCCGGATCAGGAGCGCGAGGCCGAGTCGGTGGTCATGAAGCTGCAGGCGCACCGCTTCGAGCACCGCGGCCGGTTCAGCGACTACGCGATCCTCTACCGCGGCAATTTCCAGGCGCGCGCGGTTGAAGAGTTCATGCGCAAGCAGCGCGTTCCTTACCGCTTGTCGGGCGGCCAGTCGTTCTTCGACAAGAGCGAGATTCGCGACATTGCCGCCTATCTGCGCCTGCTGGCCAATACCGACGACGACCCGGCGTTCATTCGTGCGGTCGGCGTGCCACGGCGTGGTGTCGGCAGCAGCACGCTGCAGGCACTCGGCGAGTATGCGGGCGAACGCCATCTGCCGCTGTTCACGGCTGCCTTCGAGGAGGGGTTCGCGCAGCGGGTGCAGGCCCGCCAGCTCGCGCCACTGCTCGAGTTCGCTGCTTTCGTCCGCCGTCTGCAGCAGCGCGCCGAGCACGCGCCGGCGGCGTCGGTGCTCGACGAACTGCTTGCCGGGATCGCCTACGAGGACTGGCTGCGCACGCAGGACGACGCGCGCACGGCGCGCAGCCGGCTGGAGAACGTGCGCGAGCTGTGCGACTGGCTGGGCCGGAAGGCTGCGGAGGAGGGCAAGACCCTGCTCGCGGTGACGCAGGGAATCGCCCTGATGAGCATGATCGAGAAGGACGAGGTCGACGCCGACGCCGTCCAGTTGTCGACGCTGCACGCCGCCAAGGGCCTCGAGTTCAAGCATGTCTTCCTGATCGGTGTCGAGGAAGGGGTGCTGCCGCACCGCGAAGCGCAGGCCGAGAACCGGCTCGAGGAAGAGCGTCGCCTGATGTACGTCGGGATCACCCGCGCGCAGCGATCGCTGCATCTGAGCTACGCTGAGAGACGCCTGCAGGGCCGGCAGCTGATCCCCAGCGAGGCCTCACGCTTCATTGGCGAGATGGGCGGTGCCGACCTGCGCTTCCTCGGGCGTGGCAGCGACGGCGTGCCGGACAGGGCGGGGGGCGCGCAGCGCCTGGCGGCACTGCGGGCGATGCTCGGCGGAGCCCGCTGAGCAGGCTGCGGCAGGAGGTCAACGCGCGTCACAGCGCGTTACGCAACTGCTGACATCGCAGCCGTCGGCCACCGCGTTGATCGGTGCAAGGCCGCAGGACAATCCGACAGTTCCCTGGAGCGGCCGAGCAAACCCCAATCAACTCAAGGAGATCATCATGCTGAAGAACATCATCGCCATCGCCGTCGCCGCTGCTTTCGGTACCGCCGCCCTTGCCCAGGGCACCGCCACCAGCCCGGCGAAACCGGCCGACACCGTCAAGCCGGCTGCCCAGGCTGCCGCCGCGCCAGCCGCCGCCGTCGCCACCAGCCCGGCGAAGCCGGTCGAATCCGCCAAGCCGGTTGGCCAGGTCGCCGCGGCGCCCGCCCCTGCCACCGCCACCCCGGCTGCCGGCAGCGTTACGACCGCGACGCCGGCGAAGGGCGAAGCGGTAGCGGTCGAGAAGACGCCGCACGCGAAACCGCAGGCGAAGAAGGCGCAAGCTGCGCCCGCCGTGACGACACCGGCTCCGGCTGCCACCACCGGTTCCGCTCCGGCAGCAGGCAAGTAATCACCAGCATGGCGCAGCCCGCGCCGTTGCCCGGCAGCGGCGCGGGCTGCGCGCAGAAAAGAAAAGGAGGCCCACGGCCTCCTTTTCATGCTCCCCAGGTGAAGTCTATTTTGCGAGGCCGACGAGATGCTCCACCGCTGCCTTGATCTCGGCGTCGCTGAGATCCGCGCCGCCTCCCTTCGGCGGCATGGCGCCCTTGCCGTTGGTGACGCTCTTGACCAGTGCGGCGGTGCCCGTCGCGATGCGCGGTGCCCACGCAGCCTTGTCACCCGCCTTCGGCGCTCCGGCCGCGCCGCTGGCGTGACAGGCCATGCACACCGACTGATAGACGGTCGCCCCGTCGCGTGGCTTGCCATCGGACTTGGCGGCAGCCGCCTTCGCCAGTTCCACCTTCGCGACCGGCTGGATGCGCGCGTCCGCGTCATCGGTAGCGCGGGGCGTGCCTGCACCCTTGCCCATCAGCGACAACGGCCAGATGACGACGACGAGAAGGAGCGCGACGACGATGGTGATCACGAGAATCAAGCGCGATGAGGATTGCTGCTGAGCCATACCAAGTCCTTAGTGGTCTGCTGGTCAAAAACCATATTCTACCGCCGTTTGGCGCCGTCCAGAAGTGGCGGGAAGTGCTCGCAGGCTGGACTGGCCGCGACAAACCGGTTAAGCTTGCGACCCTGCACGCGCCCGTAGCTCAGCTGGATAGAGTACTGCCCTCCGAAGGCAGGGGTCGGACGTTCGAATCGTCTCGGGCGTGCCATGCACCCAGCCGCTTGGCTCATCCCTCGACGGCAGGGCTCTCCGAACCCAGTAAGTACGGATACCCTGGCAAGTCTCGCCCATCGGCGCCACCGGAAACCGCCCCGCGTGACGGCGGCAGCGGCATGCAGCGGGCCTGCTGGCCGTTGCCCTCGACCGCCCGGCGATCTGCCGCCGTGTCAGGGCGTCAGGTTGCTCAATGGCCGAGCGAACTGACGACCTGCGAGAAAGTCTGCGCGATCTCCTCGGTTGGGGAAGTGAGGCCGAGTTGCCGGTCGATCTGCGCCAGCGAGAAGACGCCACAGAGCACGTGGTGGTCTTCATCGTCGTGATCCACCACCAGGCAGAACGGCGAGCCGATTTCGCGCAGGGCGGCGAGGACGTTGCCCACCTTCGCCGATCCGAGGTCGCGCAGATGGATGACTTCGGCATCGTCATGCTTGCTCACCATGACGTCGCCAACGACCAGCTCGGCGGGTTTGACGCCCAGTCGGTGCGCCGCCGCCAGTGGCCGGTGGCCCCTCGTTCCGGCTTCGCTGACGATGCCGACGAGATGCCTCTGCTCGTCGGCCACGAGAAGGTAATGCGCGTGGCTGAGTTCCATGAGCCTGTTGGCGTCTTCAAGCGAGGTGTCGCGGCTCACCGTGACTGGGGGCTGGCGTTGAAAATCGGTCATCACGGCCAGTGCCGGCGAATGGATATCGACAGCCGGGCGGGGAGCGGCTTTCGGGAGGTAACAGGGGACGCCCCGCTGCAGTCGCGTCCACGGCAGGGGTTTGAAGCGCGTATCGGGCATGTGCGGTTTCCTCCGGCGTCTGTGATTGCAGAAGCATTAGAGCATTGATGTTTGCCCACTGGCAAGCCTGCCGCGTCCGGCCTCCGGTGGTTGCCGCCGGAGACCGGGCAGCGGGCCACAGGGGGCTGCCAGCGCCCGGCGCAAGCAGGGCGATGAGGCCGAATTGCCAGGCGGAATGCGCCAGGCAGAATTGCGTCGGGCGAGTGTTGAAGGTAGTATCGAGGCCGCGCGCCGCATGATGGTCGGGATGCAGTCATCGTGCCGCTCAGGTGGCGCAGTGCGAACGGCACTGCCAGCTCCACCGCGGAGGCGAGTCGGCCCCTGGCTCGGGTCCGCCCATCAACTGCAACTTCCTCTACCGTTCCCAGAATGATTTCCGGTTTACTCAAGAAGATTTTCGGCAGCCGCAACGATCGGCTGATCAAGCAGTACTTGCAGGTCGTGCGCAGGATCAACTCGCTCGAGGCGGGGATCGCTGCGCTGTCCGACGGCGCGCTGCGTGACAGGACGGCACACTTCAAGGAGCGGGTGGCGAATGGCGAGACGCTGGACGCGTTGTTGCCGGAGGCATTCGCCGTCGTCCGCGAGGCCGGCAAGCGGACGCTGGGCATGCGGCATTTCGATGTCCAGTTGATTGGTGGCATGGTCCTCCACGATGGCAAGATCGCCGAGATGCGCACCGGCGAGGGCAAGACTCTGGTGGCGACGCTGGCTTCCTACCTCAACGCGCTTTCCGGCGAGGGCGTGCACATCGTCACCGTCAACGATTACCTCGCCAATCGAGATGCCGAGTGGATGGGGCGGCTGCACCGCTTCCTCGGCCTCACGGTCGGCGTCAACCTGTCGCAGATGCCGCATGACCAGAAGCAGGCGGCTTACGCCGCCGACATCACCTACGGCACCAACAACGAGTTCGGTTTCGATTATCTGCGCGACAACATGGTCTACTCGGCCGGCGAGCGCGTGCAGCGCAGGCTGGCTTTCGCGATCGTCGATGAGGTGGACTCGATCCTCATCGACGAGGCGCGGACGCCGTTGATCATTTCCGGGCAGGCGGAGGACCATACCGACCTCTATGTACGGATGAACAGGGTGGCGCCGTTGCTCAAGCGCTGCGCCGAAGAGAATGGCCCTGGCGACTACTGGGTGGACGAGAAGGGGCATCAGATCCTGATGACCGAGGACGGGCACGAGCATGCGGAAGAACTGCTCGCCAGTGCCGGGCTGTTGCCCGATGGCGGCAGCCTCTATGACGCTTCCAATATCCTCATGATCCATCACCTCTACGCCGCACTGCGGGCACACAACCTCTTTCTGCGCGATCAGCAGTACGTCGTGCAGAACGGCGAGGTGGTCATCGTCGATGAGTTCACCGGTCGCCTGATGTCCGGCCGCCGCTGGTCCGACGGCCTGCACCAGGCGGTCGAGGCGAAGGAAGGGGTGCGCATCCAGAACGAGAACCAGACACTGGCCTCGATCACGTTCCAGAACTACTTCCGCATGTACGGCAAGCTGTCCGGGATGACCGGGACGGCCGACACGGAAGCCTACGAATTCCAGCAGATCTATGGCCTGGAGACGGTCGTCATCCCGACCAACCAGCCGATGCGGCGGACCGACAACAACGACCAGGTCTTTCGCACCGCCAAGGAGAAGCACAGCGCGATCATCGCCGACATCCGCGGCTGCCGCGAACGCGGCCAGCCCGTTCTGGTCGGCACCACGTCGATCGAGAACTCGGAACTGCTGTCGGCTCTGCTCGACCACGAAAAGCTGCCGCACCAGGTGCTCAACGCCAAGCAGCATGCGCGCGAGGCCGAGATCGTTCGCGAGGCCGGCCGGCCGGGGATGATCACCATTGCCACGAACATGGCCGGCCGCGGTACCGACATCGTCCTTGGCGGCAGCATCGAGAAGCAGGTGTCCGCGGTGCGTGACGACGAGGCGCTTGGCGAGGCCGAGCGCACGGCACAGATCGCCGCGATCCGGGGGCAGTGGCAGGTGCTGCACGAGCAGGTCGTGGCGGCCGGCGGCCTCCACATCATCGGTTCCGAGCGTCACGAATCAAGGCGCATCGACAACCAGTTGCGTGGCCGTTCCGGTCGCCAAGGCGACCCGGGGTCGTCGCGTTTCTACCTCGCCCTCGATGATTCGTTGCTGCGCATCTTTGCCGGCGAACGCCTGAAGGCGATCATGGAACGTCTGAAGATGCCGGAAGGCGAGCCGATCGAGCATCCGCTCGTCTCGCGTTCGCTGGAATCGGCGCAGCGCAAGGTCGAGGCGCGCAACTTCGACATCCGCAAGCAGCTGCTCGAGTACGACGACGTCGCCAACGACCAGCGCAAGGTGATCTACACGCAGCGCAACGAGCTGCTCGAGACCGAGGACATCACGGAAACCATCACCGCCATGCGCGAAGGCGTGTTGCACGACAGCTTCCGCCTTTACGTGCCGGCCGACACGGTGGAGGAACAGTGGGATCTGCCCGGACTCGAAAAGGCGCTCGCTGCCGATCTGCAGATCGTCCTGCCGGTGGGCGAGTGGGCGCGCGATGAACCGAACCTGCGTGATGACGAAATCCTGCGGCGGATCGTCGATGCGGCGGCAGCCAGCTACGCCGCGAAGATCGATCTGGTGGGGGCCGAAATGTTCCACCAGTTCGAGCGCAACGTCATGCTGCAGAGCCTCGACACGCACTGGCGGGAGCATCTGGCGGCGCTCGATCATCTGCGTCAGGGCATCCACCTGCGCGGCTACGCGCAAAAGAACCCGAAACAGGAATACAAGCGCGAAGCCTTCGAGCTCTTCCAGCGCATGCTCGACAGCGTTCGCGCCGACGTCACGCGGCTGCTGGTGACGGTGCAGGTGCGGGCGCAGGATGTCGAGGAAACGGCGCCACATGCCGAGGTGCAGAACGTCCGCTACCACCATGCGGATTATGACGAAGCGCTCGGTCAGGCTGCCGCGGCAACGGGTGCAGCGGCTGCCGCCAGGCCGGCACCGGCGGCGCACAAGGTCGGGCGCAACGAACCGTGCCCCTGCGGCTCGGGGAAGAAATACAAGTACTGCCATGGCAAGCTGTCCTAGTTCCTGCCGCGGCTGATCCGCAGCAGCGGAGCAGCGGCGCTGGCCAGCCGCGGTTGCCGGCGCGCGGCCCCTTGTCTGCCGCCGGTTTGCCTTTGCCAGCGAGGTCTTCATGCCCGTCAACTACCGTACTCCTGCCGCCGCCGAGCTGTTGCCGGTGGCTGGCGTTCGCCTCGGTGTCGCCGCAGCGGGAATCCGCAAGCCGGATCGCCGCGACTTGGCCGTTCTGGCTTTCGACAGCGGGACCCGGGTCGCCGGCGTGTTCACCGCCAACCGCTTCTGCGCGGCACCGGTACAGGTCTGCCGCAGGCATCTCGAACTCGGCTGCGACATCCGTGCGCTGGTGATCAACACCGGTGTCGCCAACGCCGGCACCGGCGAAGCCGGCTGGCAGGTGGCGACGGCGACCTGCGCCGCCCTGGGCAAGCTGCTGGCGATCGCCGACCGGCAGGTGCTGCCCTTTTCGACGGGAGTGATCCTCGAACCGCTGCCGCTGGATCGCCTGCTCGCCGGCCTGCCGGCCTGCATCGCGGACTTGCGGGCGGACAACTGGCACGCGGCGGCACACGCCATCATGACCACCGACACGGTCGCCAAGGCGGCATCGCGGCGCGTCGAGGTCGCAGGCCGGGCGGTCACGGTCACCGGCATCAGCAAGGGGGCGGGCATGATCCGGCCCAACATGGCGACCATGCTGGCCTTCGTGGCCACCGATGCCGGCATCGCCGGCCCGCTGTTGCAGGAGTTGTTGCGCGAAGCGGCCGATGAATCGTTCAACGGCATCACCGTCGATGGCGATACCTCGACCAACGATTCCTTGATCCTCGCCGCCACCGGCCAGGCAGGGGTCGATGTCAGCGCGCCGACGGACCCGGGCTACCAGGTCGTGCGGCAGGCGGTGATTGCCGTCGCCAGCGAACTCGCGCAAGCCATTGTCCGTGACGGCGAGGGGGCGAGCAAGTTCATCCGCATCGCCGTCGAAGGTGGTCGTGACCGTGCCGAATGCCGTGGCGTCGGCTACGCCATCGGCCACTCACCGCTGGTGAAAACGGCATTCTTTGCCGCCGATCCCAATCTCGGCCGCATCCTGGCAGCGATCGGCTACGCTGCGCTCGACGAACTCGACGTCGGGCGGGTGCGTGTCTGGTTGGGCAGTGCCGGGCGCGAAATCCTGGTCGCCGAGAACGGCGGCCGGGCGGATTGCTATCGCGAGGAGGATGGCGCTGCGATCATGCAGGAGGCCGAGATCACCGTCCGTGTGGCGCTTGGCCGCGGCGACGCACGTGCCACCGTGTACACCTGCGACCTCTCCTACGAGTACGTCCGCATCAACGCCGACTACCGCAGCTAGCAGCCTGTCGGACTTGACCAAGTCGGCTGCAAGAAGTGGGAAGACGGCTCATTTCTCCCCGTATTTCTGCACGAATAGAACCACTATTCGCTTGAAATCCGTGAAAAACTGCGCTCGTCTCCCACTTCTTTCGCTTCGACCCATCAAGTCCGACAGGCTGCTGGGCCAGACTGGACGACCGATCAGTGCAGGACGTGCGGTACCGCGAGCGTGAAAACCGGGATCTCCGCCTCGAACTGCTGCCCATCGACGGCGGTGAACTGGTAACTGCCACGCATCGTGCCCACTGGTGTGTCGAGCTGGCAGCCACTGGTGTAGGCGAACTTCTCGCCCGGCTGCAGGAGCGGCTGCCGGCCGACTACCCCGAGTCCCCGTACCTCCTGTACCTCGCCGGTGGCATCGGTGATCACCCAGTGCCGCGAAACGAGTTGCGCTGCCACCGTGCCGACATTCTCGATGCTGATCGTGTAGGCGAAGACGTAGTTGTCGCGCGCGGGATCCGACTGTTCGGCAATGTATTGCGGCAGAGCGCTGACGGCGATCTCATATTTTTTGCTGGCGGCCATTGTTGCCCCGTGGCGGATCGATCGGAACCGGCATTGCACACCAAACTCGCGACGCTGACAAGTCCGTCGGGCAACCCGTCCGGCAGCCTGCGACTGACCGAACGCTTGCTCTAAGCCAGGCGCCCTTTTCGCGCTAGAATCAAGGCCCATATCGCGAAGGCCCCCGTCATGTACGTCATCGCTCCAAGCATCCTCTCCGCCAGCTTTGCGCGGCTCGGCGAGGAGGTGGTCAACGTCATTGCCGCCGGCGCAGACTGGATTCATTTCGACGTGATGGACAACCATTACGTACCCAATCTGACCATCGGTCCGCTCGTCTGCGAGGCGATCCGGCCATTGATCACGGCGCCGATCGATGTCCACCTGATGGTCAAGCCCGTCGACCGCATCGTTCCCGATTTTGCCCGTGCCGGTGCCAACGTGATCAGCTTCCATCCCGAAGCCTCCGAACACGTCGACCGGACCCTGGCCCTGATCCGCGAGAATGGCTGCCAGGCGGGATTGGTGTTCAATCCGGCGACGCCGCTTGCCCACCTCGACCACGTCATGGATCGACTCGACCTGATCCTGCTGATGAGCGTCAACCCGGGCTTCGGCGGGCAGGCGTTCATTCCGTCCACGTTGCCCAAGATCGCCGCTGTGCGCGCCCGCATCGACGCCTACGAGCGCGAGTGGGGCCGGCGGATCCGGCTCGAGGTCGATGGCGGAGTCAAGGTCGACAACATCGCCGCGATTGCGCGCGCCGGCGCCGACACCTTCGTCGCTGGCTCGGCCGTCTACGGTGCGGGCCGCGACGGTGACCCGAATCGCTACGACAGCGTCCTCGCCGCCCTCCGCGCACGACTGGAGAATGCACGACTGGAGAATCCATGATGCCCCCGCCGCTTGCCGTACGTGCCGTGCTCATCGATCTCGACGGTACGCTGCTCGATACCGTGCTTGATCTGCATGCCGCGGCCAACGCCATGCTGGACGATCTGGGCCGCCCCGGGGTCGCCGTCGAATCGATCCGCAGCTATGTCGGTCGTGGCATCGCCAATCTCGTCAAGCGCGTGCTGGCCGGGTCGATGGCGGCTGCCGACGATGGCACACCACCGCCTGCCGACGCGCTGGCCAGCTTCAAGCGGCACTACAGCATCGAGAATGGTCGCAATGCCACGCTCTTTCCCGGCGTCCGCGAGGGTCTCGATGCCCTCCAGGCCCTTGGCTTGCCACTCGGCGTCATCACCAACAAGGCCGAGGCCTTCACCCTGCCCCTGCTGCAGCGCACCGGCCTCTATCCCTATTTCGACGTCATCGTCAGCGGCGACGTCCTGCCGCGGCCGAAGCCTGATCCGATGCCGCTGCTGTGGGCCAGTGGCCGCCTCGCCGTGTCGCCGCTCGACGTGCTGATGATCGGCGATTCGGTGCACGATTTTCATGCCGGCCGGGCCGCCGGCTGCCATGTCTTTCTCGTCCCCTATGGCTACAACGAGGGGCGCGACGTTCGTGAGCTGGCTTGTGATGGTATAGTCGCGAGCCTTGCCGAGGCGGCGGAGCGCCTGGTTCACGCCTGAGCAGGCTGCCGAGGCGGCGAGCGGCGGCCGCGCGCCACGGATTGCCGCGCAGCATGCGAACACCGGCAGGAAGCCCGTCCGCCGCCGGCGTGTTTCCTTGTGGAGTTCCGATGACCGAAGCCTATTTCAATCGCCTGGCTGCCGAAGGTTACAACCGCATCCCGGTGACGCTCGAGACCTTTGCCGATCTCGACACGCCGCTGTCGATCTACCTCAAGCTGGGCAATACACCGTACAGCTATCTGCTCGAATCGGTGCAGGGTGGCGAGCGCTTCGGCCGTTACTCGATCATCGGCCTGGCCAGTCCGACGCGCATCGTCGTCAACGCGCACCAGGTGCTGGTCCTCAACGGCAACCGGATCGCCGAGCGTGAAGACGACACCAACCCGCTCGAGTTCATCGGCAAGTACATGAAGCGCTTCCGCGCCGCGCCGACCACCGGCCTGCCTCGTTTCTGTGGCGGGCTGGTCGGCTGTTTCGGCTACGATACCGTGCGCTACATCGAGACCCGGCTGACTCGCTCGCAGAAGTCCGATGAGCTGGGGATTCCCGACATCCTCCTCCTCCTGTCCGAGGAGATCGCGGTGGTCGACAACCTCTCCGGCAAGCTGACGCTGGTCGTCTACGCCGAGCCGGGGGTTCCCGCGGCGTACCAGAAGGCGCAGGCGCGCCTGCGCGAACTGCTCCTCCGGCTGCGCGAGCCGGTCGCCATTCCGCCGGAGACGCCGCAGTCGTCGCCGCCGGCGGCGTCACTGTTTGGTGAGGCCCAGTTCCGGCGGGCAGTCGTCAAGGCCAAGAGCTACATCAGCGAGGGCGACATCATGCAGGTCGTCCTCTCGCAGCGCATGAGCAAGCCCTTCGCCGCGAGCCCGATGGCGCTCTACCGCTCGCTGCGCTCGCTCAATCCGTCGCCCTACATGTTCTACTTCGACTTCGAGGATTTCCATGTCGTCGGCGCCTCACCGGAAATCCTCGTACGCCTCGAGGGCGACACGGTCACCGTGCGACCGATTGCCGGAACGCGTCGGCGTGGCGTCTCCTTCGAGGAGGACCAGGCGCTCGCCGCCGAGCTGCTCGCCGACGAGAAGGAGCGGGCCGAGCATGTCCAGCTTCTCGACCTCGGCCGCAACGACGCCGGCCGTGTCGCCCGCGTCGGAACGATCCGGCTCACCGAGAACATGATCGTCGAGCGTTACTCGCACGTGATGCACATCGTCTCCAATGTCGAGGCCCGACTGCAGCCGGGTCTGGACGCTCTCGACGTGCTGCGCGCGACCTTTCCCGCCGGCACCGTTTCCGGCGCGCCGAAGGTGCGCGCGATGGAGATCATCGACGAACTCGAGCCGGTCAAGCGCGGCATCTATGCCGGTGCCGTCGGCTACCTGGGATTCAACGGTGACATGGATCTGGCGATCGCCATCCGCACCGCCATCGTCAAGGACGATCACCTGCACGTGCAGGCCGGAGCCGGAATCGTCGCCGATTCCGATCCGGCGGCCGAATGGCAGGAAACGCAGAACAAGGCGCGCGCGATCCTGCGCGCCGCCGAACTGGCGGAGCACGGTCTCGACACGCGCTTCTGAGTGCCGATGGTGTCGCCGCGCCCGTGGCTCGGCTGTCGTTCAACGCGACCAGTGCACGTGCAGGCGGAGTTCCTGCGGGTTGTAGTGGAACTCGAGGGTACCCTGGTAGGCGTGATGGACCGCTTCCCCGATGGCGCGCGCGAGGTGGATGTCGGTGGTGCTGAGCGTCAGCTCTGCCTCGTGGTCCTCGAAGGCCATCACCCGTTTCAGGGGGTGCTCGGCGCGTTGCCTTTCCGCCTCGTTGCGCACCAGGTGGACGATGTCGTCGTGATGCGCCTGCAGGAAGGCGCCGTCGAGGACGACGCAGCCCGCCGGACAGTGGTCGTGGACGCGGTGGCATGCCGGGCAGCGGACGCGGTGCGCGTCGGCCGGCGCGGCAATGCCCCATTGCCAGCGTCCGTGGTTGAACACCGCATGGCAGTCCGGGCAGATGGTCGGCTCGGCGAGCTTGCCCTTGCTGCGGTAACTGTCGTGCGCCTCTTCCTGCAGCAGGCGGTCACGGCGTATCTGCTGAAAACCGGCGGGAATGGACTTGCTGCTCATGATCAACCTCCTTGTCGATGGCCAGGCCACCAGCCTTCGTGGCAGCAGCCCTGCGTCGTCGGCGGGGCAACCGCCGCCCTGCGGTTGACGGCCCGGGCTGCCCTCGTCCTGCTTTAAGGATAGATCGTGCGGCTGCGTTTGCCAGTGCAAATACCTTGCGCCAACGGGGAAACGTGGCCGCCGCCGGGCGCGGCCTGCTACTGCACGCGGACGTTGCTGAATTGCCAGGGATCCGAGTCGTCGAGTTCTTCCGGGAACAGGCGGCCGCGCCCATGCAGTGGCGTCCACGCGGTGTAGGTGCCGATCACCCGGCCGAGGTAGGGCATGCAGACCGGCAGCACCCGCTCGAAGTCCATTTCATCGGGCTCGACGATCCCACGAGCGGGATTCTCGATCGCCCAGATCATCGCCGCGAGTGCTGCCGCGCAGACCTGCAGGGTGGTGGCGCTGTTGTGCGGCGCGAGACGCCGCGCCTCATCGATCTCGAGTTGCGAGCCGAACCAGTAGGCGTTGCGTGCGTGCCCGGCGAGCAGCACGCCCAGTTCGTCGATGCCGCCGGGCACGATGTCGTCGAGCAGGATGCGTTTGCGTTCCGGACTCTGGTAATTGCGCGCCGAGAAATCGTGCAGCGACAGCAGCGCGTCATCGCATGGCTGATAGGCGTAGTGCACGGTCGGCCGGTAGCTCGGTGCCTCGCCGCGGCCGACGCTCAGGTAGTCGGCGATCGAGATCGATTCGCCGTGTGTGATGGCGAAGCCGTGGAACGGACCGCCACCCGGTGTCCAGCTGCGCACGCGCGTCGCACACCCCGCGCGCCGCAGATAGATGGCTGCCTGCGAGCCGCTGCCATGGCGGCAACCATCCTCCGGCAGGCGGCGCTCGTGCGAGCCCCAGCCGATCTCGCACGGCTGCTGCGCCTCGCTGATGAAGCCATCGACCGACCAGGTATTGACGAACTCATCCGCCTGCCGGCGCAGCGCGGAGACCTGCGTGTCGCGCTCGGCGATGTGGATCGTCCGCACGCCGAGGCGGCAGGCAAGCTCTGCCCAGTCTGCACGCTGCCGCGGGGTGGCAATGGCCAGACCGGTTTCGGCGGCGAGGTCGAGCAGAGCGCGCTTGACGAAATGCGAGACCAGGCCCGGGTTGGCGCCGTGCGTCAGCACCGCCGTCGGCTGTTGCGGCGAGTCGGTGCGCAGCGCCAGCGCCTGCTCGCGCAGCGCGTAGTTGGTGCGTGCGGCGAGCGCCAGCGTCGGGTCATCGTAGCCCCCGCGCCAGGGCTCGATCGACGTGTCGAGGTAGAGGGCACCGCGGCTGCGGGCGTAGCCGATCAACGCCAGCGACGAGACATCGACGGCGACGTTGACCAGGAAATCGCCACGGCCAAGCAGTGGATCGAGGATCTGTCGGTAGTCCTGCGGGCGCAGGACGTGCGTCAGCAGACGGATCCCGGCCTGTTCGGCGACGGCAGCGCCTGCCGCGTCGGCGGCGACGACGGCGATCCGCGCCGGGTCGATGCCGATGTGGCGCTGGATGAGCGGCAGCAGACCCTGGCCGATGCAGCCGAAACCGACGAGGACCAGACGGCCGGGAAAGTCGAGGTGGCGCCTGTGCCCGCTCATGCCGCATCGCCAGCAGGATCAGGAGCGGGACCTGGCGGCGCCAGATGGCCGGCGGCGGGCGGCAGGCTTCGCGTGCGGTCGCGCCACCCGTTCATTGCCGTTCGCCAGCCGTTGCCACTGTTTCCTCGCTGCGCAGTGCATTGGCCAGGGCGTCGTCAACGCTGTCGAGAAAGACGAACTCCAGCTTCTCTCTCGCCTCGCTGGGGACCTCTTCGAGATCGCGACGGTTTCTCGCGGGCAGCAGGACGCGCCTGATGCCGGCGCGCATCGCCGCCAGCACCTTGTCCTTGATGCCGCCGACCGGCAGCACGAGTCCGCGCAGGCTGATCTCGCCGGTCATCGCGGTGTCGTTGCGCACCGGCTGGTCGACGAACAGCGATGCGAGCGCAACGAAGATCGCCACACCGGCGCTCGGGCCGTCCTTCGGGATCGCTCCAGCAGGCACGTGCACATGCACGTCGCTCTTCTCGAAGCGGCCAGGGTCGATGCCAAGGTTGCCGGCATGGGTCTTCACCAGCGTCAGTGCCGCCTGTGCCGATTCCTTCATCACCTCGCCGAGTTGCCCGGTGAGGATCAGCCTGCCGTCGCCGATCGTCCGGCTGGCCTCGACGAACAGGATGTCACCACCGACCGGCGTCCAGGCCAGTCCGGTGGCGACACCGGCCAGCCCGGTACGCAGGGCGACTTCGTTGTCGTAGCGGCCGGCGCCGAGGATGCCGGCGAGATCGGCTTCGCCGACCTGCATGCCTGCGCGCTTGCCCTCGGCGATCTCCACCGCGACACGGCGGCAGACGGCACCGATCTCGCGTTCGAGCGAGCGCACGCCCGCTTCGCGCGTGTAGTCGCGGATGATCGCCTGCAGCGCTGCCGGCGCGAACTCGATCTGTCCTTCGTGCAGGCCGTTCTGCACCATCTGCCTGCCGACCAGGTAGCGTTTGGCGATTTCGCGCTTTTCCTCCTGCGTGTAGCCGGGCAGCTGGATGATCTCCATGCGGTCGCGCAGCGGTCCCGGGATGTTGTCGAGCACGTTGGCCGTGGTGATGAAGAGCATTCGTGACAGGTCGAAGGGCAGCGCCAGGTAGTTGTCGCGGAAGCTGTCGTTCTGCTCCGGGTCGAGCACCTCGAGCAGCGCCGCCGACGGGTCGCCCTGGAAACTGGCGCCGAGCTTGTCGATCTCATCGAGCATCATCACGCAGCCGCGTGAGCCGGCCTTGCGGATCGCCTGGATGATGTTGCCGGGCAGGGCGCCGATGTAGGTCCGCCGGTGTCCCCGTATCTCGGCCTCGTCGTGGCAGCCGCCGAGCGAGGCGCGGACGAACTTGCGACCGAGTGCGCGCGCGATCGACTGCCCGAGCGAAGTCTTGCCGACGCCGGGCGGCCCGACGAAGCAGAGGATCGGCCCGTGGCCCCCGGGGTTGAGCTTGCGCACGGCGAGGAACTCGACGATCCGCTTCTTCACCTGGCTGAGGCCGAAGTGGTCGGCTTCGAGGATGCGGCGCGCTTCGGAGATCTCGATGCTGTCCGGCGGTGGCTCCCGCCAGGGCAGCTCGATCAGCCAGTCGAGGTAGGCGCGGACCATCGAGTACTCGGCCGAAGCGTCGGTCATTCGCTCCAGGCGCCGGAGTTCCTTGCTCGCCTGCGCCTCGACCTCCTGCGGCATCGCCGCCTCGGCGATCGCCTTGCGCAGGGATTCGATCTCGACGCTGTTGCTGCCGTCGCCCTCGCCCAGTTCCTTCTGGATCGACTTCATCTGTTCGCGCAGCAGGTACTCGCGCTGGCGCTGGTCGATGCTCGCCTTGGTTCGCTCGTCGACCTCGCGTGACAGCCGCAGCACCTCCAGCCGGCCGAGCAGGCAGGCGAGCACGACGTCGAGCCGCTGCGTCAGATCGACCGTCTCGAGCACCAGCTGGCGATCCGCCAGCTTGAGTTCGCTGACGCCGGCGACCAGGTCGGCGAGTGCGCCGGGCTGGCTGATGCTCTTCACCGCGCCGACCAGTTCCTGCGAAACCTGCGGCAGGTACTGCAGGAGCTCGAGCGCGCGTTCGCGGACGCGGATCATCCTCGCCTCGATCTGGCTGTCGGTCGTCTCGGGCTCGTCGATCCGCTCCGGATGAGTCACCGGGAACGGGTAGCCGGGCAGCAAGCCGCTGACGCGAAAGCGCTGCAGCCCCTGGCAGACGATGACGTGGGTGTTGTCCGGGAGGGTGACGTAGCGCAGGATGTTGGCAATCGTGCCGACCGGGCACAGATCCTGCTGCGTCGGTTGCTCGACCTCGGCGTCGCGCTGCAGCAGGATGCCGACAGGCCGATCGGTCTTGGCCGCCTGCTGCGCGGCAAGGATCGAGGGCTCGCGACCGATCGTCAGCGGCAGGATCATGCCGGGAAAGAGGACGGTATTGCGGATCGGGACAATGATCAATGCGTTTTCCGGTACCACCAGCAGGCTGCCGCCCCGTGGCTCGCTCCTGTCGTCGCCCCGCTCACCGCGCATGTTCTCGTCGCCTCTCAGAACGGGTGCAGGACGAGCATCAGGCAGCCGTCCGCGATGAAACGCTCATGCAGGCGGTAACGCCCCGCCGGCAGGGGGATGCGGCGCTCGAAGCGGCCATAGGGAATCTCCAGACGGTGTATCGCCGCTCGGCTGAGCCGCGCCGGCATCGGCCTTTCGCCGCGCACCAGCAGGCCCTCGTCGTCGAGCGCGACTTCGACCTGCCGTGGGCTGACTCCGGGCAGCGCGACCAGCAGGCGCAGCTCGTCATCGTTCTGGTAGACATCGACCGCCGGCTCCCAGCACGGTACCGGCTGCGGGCCATCGAGAGTGAAGAAACGACGCTGCAACCGCTCGCCTCCCTGCAGAAGTTCAAGGGTCTCCGCCCACATCCAGAAGCTTCGCGCGCGCGATCTCATCATGTATTACCTTCCCTCTCCGGACCCGGGGTAGCCGTTGCCCACGTCCATCAGAAGTATCAGTATAGTGGCAGATGGCGATCCTCAACCGGTCGGCGAGCTTGAGCTTGCCGGCGGCAAGCGCGATAATCGCCGCTTTTTCCGCAGCTCTCGGCGGCGACCCCCGGCAGGCCTCGCCGGTGCGGGCAGCGAGCGGTGACATGGCAGCTGGGAGCCTGCCAAACCGGAAGGACGGATTCCGCATGCTGTTGATGATCGACAATTACGACTCCTTCACCTACAACCTCGTGCAGTATTTCGGCGAGCTGGGACAGGAGGTCCGGGTCTTCCGCAACGATGCGATCGGCATCGCCGAGATCGCCCGCCTGGCGCCGGCGCTGCTGGTCATTTCGCCAGGGCCCTGCGCGCCGGCGCAGGCCGGCATCTCATTGACGGCGATCCGCGAGTTTGCCGGCAGGATCCCGCTGCTCGGCGTCTGCCTTGGCCATCAAGCGATCGGCGAGGCATTCGGCGGCCGCGTCGTGCACGCGCAGAAGCTGATGCACGGCAAGGTGTCACCGGTGCAGCACAACGGGCAGGGCGTCTTCCGCGGGCTGCCGAGTCCGCTCACCTGTACACGTTACCATTCGCTCGCCGTCGAGCGAAAGTCGCTGCCGGCGTGTCTGGAGGTCACCGCGTGGACCGACGACGGCGAGATCATGGGCCTGCGGCACAGGACGCTGGCCGTCGAGGGCGTGCAGTTCCACCCGGAGTCGATCCTCACCGAGCATGGCCACGACCTGTTGCAGAACTTTCTCGAGGAGCACGGCAAATGAAGCCGCAGGACGCACTGGCGCGGGTCATCGATCACCGCGAGATCTTCCACGATGAAATGGTGGCGCTGATGCGCCAGATCATGGGCGGCGAGGTGACGCCGGTGATGATCGCCGCGATCATCACCGGATTGCGGGTCAAGAAGGAAACCATCGGCGAGATCTCGGCGGCGGCGCAGGTGATGCGCGAGCTGTCGACGAAGGTGCAGGTCCGCGAGCGCACGCACCTCGTCGATACCTGCGGTACCGGCGGCGACGGCGCGCAGACCTTCAACATCTCGACGGCGGCGATGTTCGTCGCCGCCGCAGCCGGCGCGCGTGTCGCCAAGCACGGCGGCCGTTCGGTTTCGTCGCAGTCGGGCAGTGCCGATGTGCTCGAGGCGCTCGGCGCCAACATCAGCCTGACGCCGGAACAGGTCGGCCGCTGCGTGGACGAGATCGGCATCGGTTTCATGTTCGCGCCGAGCCACCACAGCGCGATGAAGCACGCCGCGCCGGTGCGCCGCGAACTCGGTGTGCGCACCCTGTTCAACATCCTCGGGCCGCTGACCAATCCCGCGAACGCGCCGCACCAGGTGCTCGGTGTCTTCCATCCCGATCTCGTCGGCATCCAGGTGCGCGTCCTGCAGCGGCTCGGCAGTTCGCACGCGCTGTCGGTCTTCGGCCGCGAAGGACTCGACGAAATCTCGATTTCCGGCGAGACGCTGGTCGGCGAGCTGAAGAACGGTCGCGTCGAGGAATACAGCGTCCATCCCGAACAGTTCAACCTGCCGGTGCACGACCCGCGCGTGCTGCGCGTGGCCACCGTCGAGGAGTCGAAGGCGATGCTGCTGGCCTCGCTCGAAGGACGCGCCGGCGCCGCGCGCGACATCGTCGCCCTCAATGCCGGTGCCAGCATCTACGTCAGCGGTCGGGTAGCCAGCCTCGCCGACGGCGTCGACCAGGCATTCGAAGCGATTGCCTCGGGCGCGGCGCGGGCCCGCCTCGACGAGTTCGTCGCCTTCACCCAGCGCATCGCCAGCTGATCGACCGGCCCCTCGCCAGCGCACGTCATGAGTGACATTCTCGACCGGATCCTTGCCGTCAAGCGTGACGAGGTCGCTGCCGCGCAAGCTCGCGTGCCGCTGGGCGAGTTGCGTGCCAGCGCCGAAACGGCGCCGCCCGTGCGCCCCTTCGTCGGCAGCCTGAGCCGACGGATCGCCGCCGGCGAAGCGGCGGTGATCGCCGAGATCAAGAGGGCGAGTCCGTCGCGCGGTGTCCTGCGCACCGACTTCCGGCCGGCCGGGATCGCCGCCAGTTATCAGCGGCATGGCGCGGCATGCCTGTCGGTGCTGACCGATCGGCAGTTCTTCCAGGGGTCGCCCGGCTTCCTGCAGGAAGCGCGTGCCGCCTGCGAGCTGCCGGTTCTGCGCAAGGATTTCCTGGTCGACCCCTATCAGCTGTACGAAGCGCGGGCGATGGGCGCCGACGCCGTCCTGTTGATCGTTGCCGCGCTCGACCTGCCGGCGCTGCGCGACTTCGAGGCGCTCGCCGACGGCCTCGGAATGGCGGTTCTGGTCGAAGTGCATGACCGCAGCGAACTCGATCTCGCGCTGCAGCTCGCGACACCGCTGCTCGGCATCAACAACCGCAACCTGCGCAGCTTTGCCGTCAGCCTGCAGACGACGCTCGAGCTGCTGCCCGAAATTCCCGCCGACCGCCTCGTCGTCACCGAGAGTGGCATCCTCGCCCCAGCCGACGTGCGCCTGATGCGTGCGCACGGCGTGCACGCCTTCCTCGTCGGCGAAGCCTTCATGCGTGCCGAAGAACCGGGCGAGGCGCTCGCCGGGCTGTTCGCCTGACGCGGAGAGTGGTCGCCAGCGGCCGCGACCCGGAGAGCGCCGACAGCCTGGCCATCCACCATGCGGACCAGCTGCTCTCGGCTGCCAGAAGATCGATGATGACGCACGAGTCGACCAATACTGGCGTCACGCTTCCGGGTCTCTCAGGAAGGCCATGATCTCGTCGGCAGACTTGCCACGGAAAGCCTGCGTCAGGGGCACCGCACGCGCGCGCTGGATCGCCGCTTCGAATCTTGACCGCCGGTCGTGGTCGCTGGCGCGCAGGATGACCTGCTCGTTTTCGTAAACGAATTCGACTTCAGTGTGCGGCAGCAGCCCGGCCGCATGGCGGATCGCCTGTGGCATGGTGACTTGGCCTTTGCTCGTGACACGCATCCCGGGACTCCAACAAGCAAGAGTGCGAGTAAGAATTCTACATCGTTCCTCTTTGTCCGGCAGGGCGAGCGCTTTGGTCGCGCTTGCGCGCCCGATCGCAGGCTGGCAGGACAATCGGTCGAATCTTTTCTCGCGAGAATTCTGCCGCCTGTTGCGAAAAACCAACAAACGCCCGCGGGCCGTCAATGAAAGCGTACACGGCGCTTGCCGCGGCAATTTCGCTTTGCCAGAATCGCTCCAACTTCTCGTTTCTTTTTCGAGAGGTCCGGTTTGGTGAGGCTGCAGTTCGCTTCATCGATCTCAAACCTAGAGGAGATTCACCATGCAAAAGAAACTCATCGCACTGGCAGTCGCCAGCGTGGCTTCGGGCGCCGCTTTTGCCCAGACCAATGTCACGATGTACGGCATCGTCGATGCCGGCTATGTCTATAGTTCGGGAGACGCTGGAAGGGCTTACGTTCCTGCTCTTGGGGGGCAAAGCCTTGATATCGTCCAAGTTCCAGGCAAGAACACCTTCAGCGGCATCCAGTCCGGCCTGCTGAGCGGCTCGCGTCTTGGCTTCCGCGGGGAAGAAGCTCTGGGCAATGGCCTGAAGGCCGTCTTCACCCTCGAGTATTCGCTCGGCATCGATGGCAACAATGGCGTCGGCAGCACCGGTAGCCTCAATGCCCGCCAACAGTTCGTCGGTCTTGCCGGCAACTTCGGTCAGATCGCCCTAGGTCGCCAGTATTCGCCGGGCTACCAAGCGACGGCGAACAACGATCCGGCCGCTGGCGCTGCCTTCGAGCCGCAGTCGTTCATGACCGCTCAGGCCGGCAACACCATCACCCCGAACAGCAACGCACGGTGGAACAACGCCCTCACCTACACGACTCCGAACTGGGGTGGGTTCACGGGTAAGGCAATCTATTCGTTTGGCGAGAACAGCACTTGCACGACGTTTCGGGTTCCGACCGCAGCCAATCCGAGTAACACGACAACGGCTGCCACCTACAACGACAATTGCGTCTCGACCACCGACAACAGCCGCTGGGCTCTCGGTGCCAACTTTGCAACCGGCGGGCTGAATCTCGATGCCGTGTATCAGGTTCGCCAAAAAGTCCGGACCACGGACGGCTACATCCCGAATGCCAACAATGCGTTGCCTCTCGTAAACAACACAAACACTGCATTCGCGACGGCGCCGATTACCTACACCACCAATTCATTCGCCTGGGGTGACGACATCAACGAGTGGTATGTCGGCGGCAGCTACGACTTCAAGGTCGTCAAGGTGATGGCCAGCTACCAAGACCAGAACGACAAGAACTTCTATGACAACGACAACAATACTTGGTCGGTCGGTGCGGTGGTCCCGCTGGGCAACGCCAACATCCATCTTGCGTGGGCGCAGACGAATTTCGATGGCGCTGTCGACGGCAAGAGCAACGGCGCGATGATCGCCGGCACCTATGCCTTCTCGAAGCGCACGACGGCGTACGCGGGTTATGTCTGGGTCAAGAACGACAACGACAGCATGCCGCTCAACCCGGTCAGCGCGAATGTCGGCGGCTTTGGCGGCACCGGTGGCATGGGCGAGAGCAACAACACCTTCCTCGCGGGCATTCGCCACAGCTTCTAAGCCGGCTACATCAGGCTGAAATACGGAACGGGCGCTTCGGCGCCCGTTTTTTCTTGCCTGGCGACCACCTCCCCAAGCGATTCATGCCACCGGGGCAGCCATGGCGCACGAACTCACCTCCCGGGTAGCCATGCCGTTTTCGCCCACAGCCATGCGGCGTCCGCAAGAGATGTGACGAAAAGGCAACACTTTTCGCCGGCCAGCAGCAACGGCGGGCGACACAGCTTGCCGATTCCTCGCCCCGCTGCCAAAATTGCGCCATGGAATACAAAAGAAGCGGGCGTCCAGCGAGCTGAGGCGTTCGCACTGGTGAGAGAAATCAGTCCGGCTTTCCCTAATTGACCTATCGGAGTTGAGCTCATGAACAAGAAGATCATCGCACTAGCCGTGGCAAGCCTTGCTTCAGGCGTTGCTGTAGCGCAGACCAACGTCACCATGTACGGCGTACTCGACAACATGTACGTTTATAGCCAGGGCAAAGCCGGGGTCGGCGGCGGTACCAACAAGTTCAGCGGTCTCAATGGCGGCGGCGGAACGGCCGGCAATCGCCTCGGATTCAAGGGTGAAGAGGCGCTGGGCAACGGTCTGAAGGCGGTGTTCACGCTTGAGTACGGTCTCGACATCGACGGCAACAATGGTATCGGTACCGCCGGCTTGAATGCGCGGCAGCAGTTCGTCGGACTGTCGAGCAACTGGGGCACCGTTGCCCTCGGCCGGCAGTATGCACCCGGCTTCAACGCCACCGCCAACAACGACGCGCTAGAAGCGACCGACTTGGGTATACAGTCGAGTTTGAGCGTCTACGCGGGTAACTCGATCACCCCGAACAGCCCGGCGCGCTACAACAACGCGATCACCTACACCAGTAACAGCATGGCCGGCTTTACGGTCAGCGCGATCTACGGCTTCGGCGAAAACAGCAGCATAACCGAGCGTACGCCGACCCCTGCCGACCCGGATGCGACGACTACGATCACCACCCGCAACGACAAGTTGGTTTCGACCAGCGAAAATGGCAGTGTTGGCCTCGGTCTCAACTATGCCAATGGCCCAATAAACCTCGATGCGGTCTACCAGAGCCGCCAGAATGTCAAGCAGAAGTGGCCGGCGCAGACCCTCGGTCAAGGCCAAGGCGCGGACATCAACGAGTGGTATGTCGGTGGCAGCTGGGACTTCAAGGTCGTCAAGGCCTACGCCAGCTATCAGGCGCTGGATAACAACAACAGGGGTATCGTTCTTGGCGCATATGGAAACGAGATCGCTGCCAAGAATGACATCTGGACCGTCGGCCTGTCCGCGCCTCTGGGCAATGGCGTCGTCGGCATCAGTTACGGCAAGCTTTCGGTCGACAACCGCAACGCCCCTGACGGCGACAGCTGGGGATGGGGTGCAATGTATCAGTACAACCTGTCGAAGCGCACGGCGCTGTACGCCGCCTATAGCTACTTCGACAACGACCGCTACTCGGTTCCTGTGCAGACCCAGGTCGCTGGCAACGGCGAGGGAATCGGCGCGCGTGGCGAGAGCAACTACACGCTGGGTGCCGGGATTCGCCACAGCTTCTGATCGTCTGCAGACTTCTCCGAGTATCACCAGCGGGCGCTTCGGCGCCCGTTGCCGTTCACGCCTGCAGCACGGACCTATCGCCACGGGCGGTGCCGCGGCGCGCGCCGCGCCAGCGCGGAATGCTTTGGGCGGGCGGCGAACTGGCGTAGAATCGCGCGCTCCCGCTCTTTCCATTGCGTTTCCAGATCGCGTATCGCCGATGCTCTTCCCCGACCGGTTCGACGTCATCGTCGTGGGTGGCGGCCATGCCGGCACCGAGGCGGCGCTCGCAGCGGCGCGCATGGGCGTGCGGACGCTGCTGCTGACGCACAACCTCGAAACGCTCGGTGCGATGAGCTGCAATCCGTCGATTGGCGGCATCGGCAAGGGGCATCTGGTGAAGGAGGTCGACGCGCTGGGCGGGGCGATGGCGGTGGCTACCGACGAGGCTGGGATCCAGTTCCGCATCCTCAATGCCAGCAAGGGCCCGGCGGTTCGTGCGACGCGTGCGCAGGCCGATCGCGTGCTCTATCGCCAGGCGATTCGCCGCCGGCTGGAGGTGCAGGAGAATCTGACGATCTTCGCCCAGGCCTGCGACGATCTGCTGCTCGACAACGGGCGGGTCGCGGGCGTCGTCAGCCAGCTCGGCATCCGTTTTCCGGCGCGTGCGGTGGTGCTGACCACCGGCACCTTCCTCAACGGCCTGATCCACGTCGGTCTCGCAAACCTCAGCGGCGGCCGGATGGGCGACCCGCCGTCGGTCTCGCTGGCGGCGCGGCTGCGCGAGCTGCAGTTGCCGGTCGGCCGCCTGAAGACCGGCACGCCGCCGCGGCTCGACGGCCGCACGATAGACTTTGCGGCGATGACCGAGCAGCACTCGGATGATCCGCTGCCGGTCTTCTCCTTCCTCGGCGCCGCGAGCCAGCATCCCCGTCAGCTACCGTGCTGGGTCACCAGCACCAACCAGCAGACGCACGACATCATCCGCGCCAACCTCGATCGCTCGCCGATGTACACCGGGGTCATCGAGGGGGTCGGACCGCGTTACTGCCCGTCGATCGAGGACAAGATCCATCGTTTCGCGAGCAAGGACAGCCACAACGTCTTTCTCGAGCCGGAAGGTCTGGAGACGAACGAGATCTACCCGAACGGGATCTCGACCAGCCTGCCGTTCGACGTGCAACTGGCGATCGTCCGTTCGATTCGCGGTCTCGAGCGCTGTCACATCCTGCGCCCGGGCTACGCGATCGAATACGATTTCTTCGACCCACGGCGCCTGCGTGCCTCGCTCGAGACCAGCGCCATCCCTGGCCTGTTCTTCGCCGGCCAGATCAACGGCACCACCGGCTACGAGGAAGCTGCCGCACAGGGCCTGCTGGCCGGCGCCAACGCGGCGCTGCTGGTGCAGGAAAGGGATGCGTGGACCCCGCGCCGCGACGAGGCCTACCTCGGAGTTCTGGCCGACGACCTGGTCACCCGTGGCGTTTCCGAGCCCTACCGCATGTTCACCAGTCGCGCCGAGTATCGCCTGTCTCTGCGCGAGGACAACGCCGATCTGCGGCTGACCGCGATCGGGCGTCGACTCGGGCTGGTCGATGACCGGCGCTGGGCGGCCTTCTCTGCCAAGCAGGAGGCCATCGCCCGCGAGCAGGAGCGGTTGCGGTCCACCTGGGTCCATCCCGCCCGGCTGGCCGATGCGGAAGCGCTGCGTGTCTTCGGCAGGCCGCTCGAGCGCGAGTATGCGCTGCACGAACTGCTTCGTCGACCGGAGGTCAGCTATCCGACGTTGATGACGCTGCGCGTAGACGGTGTCCTCGTCGATGCCGGTCTCGACGATCCGCAGGTCGCCGAGCAGGTCGAGATCCAGGCCCGGTATCAGGGCTACATCGAGCGCCAGCAGGACGAGGTGGCAAGGAAGCAGGCGAGCGAAGAGCTGCGTTTTCCCGACGATTTCGATTTTGCGCAGGTCGGTGGGCTGTCACGCGAGGTACGCGACAAGCTGCAGCAACAGCGCCCGCAGACGCTCGGGCAGGCCTCGCGGATCCCGGGCGTGACGCCGGCGGCGATCTCCATCCTGCTCGTCTGCCTGAAACGCGCGCAGCCAGGCGGCGGCACGCGGTCTTCCGGCGAGGAGCGATGAGCCTATCCGAGCAGTTGACCGAGGGTGCCGCCTGCCTCGGCATCGAACTGGCACTGCCGGCACGGCAGAAGCTGCTCGACTACCTGCAGCTGCTCGAGAAGTGGAACAGGGTCTATCGCCTGACCGCCATCGCCGATTCGGCACAGGCCGTCAGCCATCATCTGCTCGATTCGCTGGCGGTGCTGCCCTTCGTCGGTGGGACGCCGCTGCTCGATGTCGGCAGCGGTGGCGGCATGCCGGGAATCCCGCTGGCGATTGTCCGCCCGGAGTTGCAGGTCGTCCTCGTCGACAGCAACTCGAAGAAGGCGGCCTTTCTGCAGCAGGCGGCGATCGAGCTGGCGCTGGGCAACCTCGCCGTACACTGTCGGCGGGTGGAGGCCCTGCAGCCGAGTGGTCGCTTTGCGGCGATCACCGCGCGCGCCTTTGCCGATCTCGGCACGCTGGTCTCGTCCTCACGCCACCTGCTGCGGACGGGTGGCCGCTGGCTGGCGATGAAGGGGCAGCGGCCGGACGAGGAGATCGCGCGGTTGCCGGCCGGGGTCCGCGTCGCCGGCGTGCATCGCCTGGCGGTACCGGGGGTTGGCGGCGAGCGCCATCTGGTGGTGATCGAGACTGATACAGCAGCATGCAGGGGAGAGTCGAGTTGGCAACAGTCATCGCAGTGACCAATCAGAAGGGCGGTGTCGGCAAGACCACGACCGCTGTCAACCTTGCCGCCTGTCTGGCCGAACTCGGGCAACGGGTGTTGCTGATCGACCTCGATCCGCAGGGCAACGCCACCACCGGTTGCGGGGTGGTCAAGCGGGAGGCCATGCCGACCGTCTATCAGGTGCTGATCGGGAGTTCGACTCTGCTGGCTACCTGTCTGCGGACCGACTTCGCCTTCGACCTGCTGCCGGCGAACCGGGAACTGGCCGGTGCCGAAGTCGACCTGATCGACCTCGTCCGGCGCGAGTACCGCCTGCGCGAAGCACTCGTGGCGGTTCGCGGCAGCTATGATTTCATCCTCCTCGATTGTCCGCCTGCGCTCAACCTGCTGACGGTCAATGGCCTGGTGGCTGCCGATCGGGTGATGATCCCGATGCAGTGCGAGTATTACGCCCTCGAGGGCCTGACCGATCTCGTCGCGACGCTGAAGAAGGTGCGCGCGCATCTCAACCCCGTGCTGGAAATCGAGGGGCTGCTGAGGACGATGTTCGACCCACGTTCGACGCTGACGCAGCAGGTGTCACGCGATCTCGAGGGGCACTTCGGTGGCAAGGTCTATCGCACGATAATCCCGCGCAACGTCAGGCTGGCGGAAGCGCCCTCCCATGGCAAGCCTGCGATCGCCTTCGATCGCGCATCGAAGGGAGCGCAAGCCTACCTCGCGCTGGCACACGAAACGCTGGTGCGGCACCGTGACCAGGCCTCCACGGCGAAAGCACCGCCGGCCACTGCGGGAGGGAGGCCATGAAGATGAAGGGACTCGGGCGCGGGCTCGATGCGCTGCTGGCTGGCGACGAGGCGGAGAAGCGCGAGCAGCAGCGGACGCTGCCGGTTGCCTTGATCCAGCCAGGCAAGTATCAGCCGCGAACCCGGATGGACCTCGCTTCATTGGAGGAGTTGGCGGCATCGATCAGGGCACAGGGGCTGATGCAGCCCATCCTCGTCCGCCCGATCGCCGCCGAGCGGTACGAGATCATTGCCGGCGAGCGGCGCTGGCGGGCAGCGCAGATGGCTGGCCTGCACGAGGTGGCGACGCTGATCCGCGAGATTCCGGACGAAGCTGCGCTGGCGATGGCACTGATCGAGAACATCCAGCGCGAGAACCTCAATCCGCTCGAGGAGGCGCTCGGTCTGCAGCGGCTGATCGACGAGTTCTCGATGACCCACCAGCAGGCTGCCGATGCCGTCGGCCGCTCGCGACCGGCAGCATCGAACCTGCTGCGCCTGCTGCAACTCGCGCCGCCGGTACAGGAACTGCTGCTGCAGGGCGAGATCGACATGGGGCATGCGCGGGCGCTGCTGCCGTTGGCCGGCGCGCAGCAGGTGCAACTGGCGCAGCGCGTGGTGCACAAGGGGTTGTCGGTGCGTGAGGCCGAGCGCCTGGTGCAGCATGCGCTGCAGCCGCCGAAGGCCGTGGCGTCGGTACGGCCGGACCGTGACCTGTTGCGTCTGCAGGACGAACTCGCCGACCTGCTGGGCGCTCAGGTGGCTATCCGTGCCAACCGACGGGGAGCCGGCAAGGTTCTGATCGACTTCGGGGATCTCGACCAGCTCGAGGGTATCCTGCAACGCCTGCGTCATTGACGCGGTGCACCATGGGGGGGCCTGAACGACCGCCTGAACAGCCCTGCAAGCCAGACGCAGTAAAGGAATCCAAACTTTTTTGCATGTGCGGTTTGATTCCGCTTTGCGAGTCTGGTATCCTGCGAACGTTTTGGAGGGGCTAGCTGTGCATCCACAGGTCCGCTGGATCCTCCGCTGCCAGTTTCTGGTGACGCTGGCGGCGGCTATCCTGGCTGGACTGGCAGCAGGCCTTGATGCAGCCGTTTCCGCAGTGCTCGGTGGTGGCATCGCCATGGCAAGCGCTTTTGCCTATGCCTGGCGCGCCTTGCGGCCATTGGAGCAGACAGCGGCGGACGCGCGCAAGGCCTTCAATGCGCAGGTGGCCGGCGAGGCCTACAAGTTCGCTGTGAGCCTGCTGCTGTTTGCTCTGGTCTTCAAGACCTATGCACAGCTCGCCGCCTTGCCGCTCTTCCTGGCCTATGCGGCAACGATTGTCGTTTACTGGATGGCGCTGCTCCGGCAGCAATAGTCGAAACGGGGGGAATTCATGGCTTCGGGCGAACCGCTCACAGCGAGCGCTTACATCGTTCACCACCTGACCAACCTGACCGTCGGTCAAGGGTTCTGGGCCCTGCACCTTGATTCGCTGATCGTCTCCGGCCTGCTCGGCCTGGTCGCCTTCGTCGGCATGGCCATGCTGGCGCGCCAAGCGACGGCGGGAGTCCCCGGCAGGATGCAGGCCTTCGTCGAGATGCTGGTTTCGTTCATCGATCAGCAGGTGAAGGACACCTACCACGGCAAGAGCCCTCTGGTGACGCCGATGGCGATCACCATCTTCGTCTGGGTGTTGCTGATGAACGCCATGGACCTGATTCCGGTCGATTTCGTGCCGATGCTCCTCGGCATGACCGGCGTTCATTTCTTCAAGGTCGTTCCCACCACCGATCCGAACCTGACCTTCGGCATGTCGCTGAGCGTTTTCGTGGTCATGATCGTCATGGGCTTCAAGGTGAAGGGTTTCGGCGGCTTCATGCACGAGGTGTTCACCGTTCCCTTTGGCGCCAAGATGGCGCCGGTCAACCTGCTTTTCCGCCTCATCGAGGACATCGCCAAGCCGATCTCGCTCTCGCTGCGTCTGTTCGGCAACATGTACGCCGGCGAAATGGTCTTCATCCTGATTGCCCTGCTGGGCATCTGGCAACTGCCGCTCGCTTTGCCCTGGGCGCTGTTCCACATCCTGATCATCACCCTGCAGGCTTTCGTCTTCATGATGTTGACCATCGTGTACCTGTCGATGGCCAGCGAGTCGCATGGTTAGCGGCCCGCTTGCCCTGCACCGATCACCGGTTTGATCCACGCGTTGTCCCCGTTTAACCCGTTTAACCCGTTTAGCATGTCTTACTAGGAGAGACTAATGGAAGCTGCTCTGTCAATGTTGCTCGGTAACACCGCCATCGCCGTCGCCATCCTGATCGGCGCGGGCGCTCTTGGTACCGCCATCGGTTTTGGTCTGCTTGGTGGCCGCTTCCTCGAAGGTGCAGCCCGGCAACCGGAAATGATCCCGACTCTCCAGGTAAAGATGTTCATCGTTGCCGGTCTGCTCGACGCGGTCACCATGATCGGTGTCGGTATCGCTCTCTTCATGCTGTTTGCCAACCCCTTCATCGCTGTCGTCAAGGGCTGATCGCTACTCCTTGCCGACAAACTTTTGACAGGAGGTTAGCGTGAACATCAACGCAACGCTGATTGGCGAGGCGATCTGGTTCGCCGTCTTCATCTGGATCACGATGAAGTACGTCTGGCCGCCGCTGGCGAAGGCCATGTCTGATCGCCAAAAACTGATTGCCGACGGGCTTGCCGCCGGTGAGCGTGGCAAGCACGAGCTGGAACTGGCCGGCAAGCGGTCCGCCGATGCCCTGCGCGACGCCAAGGCGAAGGCCGCGGAGATCATCGCAGCAGCCGAGAAGCGCGGTGCGCAGATGGTCGAGGAAGCGAAGGTCGCGGCCAAGGTCGAGGCCGACAAGGTGGTTGCCGCGGCCAAGGCGGAGATTGCACAGCAGGTCGAGCAGGCGAGGGCAGAGTTGCGCGGCCGGGTCGCCGACTTGGCGGTGGCTGGCGCCGAGCAGATCCTGAAGCGTGAGGTGGATGCCAAGGCCCATGCCGAGATGCTGACCGCACTCAAGCAGGAACTCTGAGATCATGGCCGAACTCGTTACCATCGCGCGCCCCTACGCCGAGGCGGTCTTCCGGATGGCGCTGGAAAACAAGGCACTGGCGGCTTGGTCCGAGCGGCTGTCGCTGCTTTCCGCAATCGCCTCGAATGAGCAGATGCGTGCCTGCATCGGCAATCCCGAGCTCTCGGCCGCGCAGAAGAGCGCGCTCTTCAAGTCGCTGGCCGGCAAGGCACTTGCAGGCGGTGAGGCCAATCTGATCGACGTCCTCGCCAGCAACGAGCGGCTTGCCGCACTGCCCGAGATCGCGGGTCTCTTCGAAGGGCTCAGGGCTGCACAGGAAGGCGTCAAGGAAGCCACGATCTACAGCGCTTTCCCGCTTGACGAACTGCAGCGCAAGACTCTGGTGAGCGACCTGGAAGCACGCTTCAAGACCCGGCTGACTGCCGAAGTGGTCGTCGATCAATCGCTGATCGGCGGCGTCAAGATTGTCGTTGGCGACCAGGTGCTCGATACCTCCGTGCTCGGAAAGATCGAGAGCCTGCGGTTGGCGCTCAAGAATTAGGAGAATGTCCATGCAGTTGAATCCTTCCGAAATCAGCGAACTGATCAAGAGCAAGATCGAGAATCTTGCGATCAGCGCCGATCTGCGCACCCAGGGCACCGTGGTTTCGGTGACCGATGGCATCTGCCGTGTCTACGGCCTGACCGATGTCATGCAGGGTGAAATGCTCGAGTTCCCGGGTAACACCTTCGGCATGGCGCTCAACCTCGACCGCGATTCGGTCGGCGCCGTCGTCCTCGGTGAATACGACCAGATCAGTGAGGGCGATACCGTCAAGACGACGGGCCGCATCCTCGAGGTGCCCGTCGGACCGGAACTCCTCGGCCGCGTGGTCAACTCGCTCGGGCAGCCGATCGACGGCAAGGGTCCGATCAACGCCAAGCTGACCGACAAGATCGAGAAGGTCGCACCTGGCGTCATCTGGCGCAAGTCCGTCTCGCAGCCGGTGCAGACCGGCCTCAAGTCGATCGACGCCATGGTGCCGATCGGTCGCGGCCAGCGCGAACTGATCATCGGCGACCGGCAGACGGGCAAGACCGCGGTTGCCGTCGATACGATCATCAACCAGAAGGGCCAGGATCTCATCTGCATCTACGTTGCCGTCGGGCAGAAGGCCTCGACGGTTGCCAACGTCGTTCGCAAGCTCGAAGAGAACGGCGCCATGGAGTACACCATCATCGTCGCCGCGACCGCTTCCGAGTCGGCCGCGTTGCAGTACATCGCGCCCTACTCGGGCTGCACGATGGGCGAGTACTTCCGCGATCGCGGCCAGGATGCGCTGATCATCTACGACGACCTGACCAAGCAGGCGTGGGCCTACCGCCAGGTCTCGCTGCTGCTGCGCCGGCCGCCGGGTCGCGAGGCCTATCCGGGTGACGTCTTCTACCTGCACTCGCGCCTTCTCGAGCGCGCGGCGCGCGTCTCGGCGGATTGGGTCGAGCGCTTCACCAACGGCGAGGTCAAGGGCAAGACCGGCTCGCTGACCGCCCTACCGGTCATCGAGACCCAGGCGGGCGACGTATCCGCCTTCGTGCCGACGAACGTGATCTCGATCACGGACGGCCAGATCTTCCTCGACACCGACCTTTTCAATGCCGGTATCCGTCCCGCCATCGACGCCGGCATCTCGGTCTCCCGGGTTGGCGGTGCGGCGCAGACGAAGGTCATCAAGAAGCTCGGCGGTGGCGTGCGCCTGGCACTCGCCCAGTACCGCGAACTCGCTGCGTTTGCCCAGTTCGCCTCCGATCTCGACGAGGCCACCCGGAAGCAGCTCGACCGCGGCCGGCTGGTGACCGAGCTGATGAAGCAGCCGCAATATTCGCCGCTCACCATCTCCGAGATGGCGATCACGCTGCATGCGGTCAATAAGGGCTACTTCGACGACGTGGATGTCAAGAAGGCGCTCGCCACCGAGAAGCAGATGCATGGTTTCGTCAAGCAGAAGTACCCCGACCTGATCACGAAGATCGAGACGAGCAAGGATCTTGATGCCGACGCCGAGCAGAAGCTGAGCAAGGCGATCGAGGAATTCAAGGCCACTCTGGCCTGATCGAGCGAGGAGATCGCCATGCCCAGCGGCAAGGAAATCCGCACCAAGATCAAGAGCGTCGAGAGTACGCGCAAGATCACCAAGGCCATGGAGATGGTGGCCGCGTCCAAGATGCGCAAGGCGCAGGACAGGATGCGGGCCGCCCGCCCATACGGCGAGAAGATCCGTGTCGTTGCCGGCAATCTTTCGCACGCCCTGACCGACTACCGGCATCCCTTCCTCACCGTGCGCGAGCAGGTGAAGTCGGTCGGCCTGATCACCATCACCTCCGACAAGGGACTCTGCGGCGGCCTCAACACCAACGTGTTGCGCCTCGCTCTGGCCAAGATGAAGGAGTGGGATGCCGAAGGCAAGAAGTTGCGGGTGACGGCGATCGGCAACAAGGGCCTCGGGTTCATGCAGCGTGCCGGCGCCAACATCGTTTCGCAGCTCACCGGAATCGGCGATACCCCGCACCTGGAACGGCTCATTGGCCCGGTCAAGGTGCAGCTCGATGCCTACATGAAGGGCGAGATCGACGTTCTCTACATTGGTTTCACGCGCTTCATCAACACCATGAAGCAGGAGCCGACGCTCTACCAGCTGCTGCCACTGGCTGGTGATCTGGTCGGTGGCCAGGGCAACCGCTGGGACTACCTTTACGAGCCCGATGCCAAGACGGTGATCGACGATCTTCTCGTGCGCTACGTCGAGGCGATGATCTATCAGGCCGTCGCCGAGAACATGGCGTCCGAACAGAGCGCGCGCATGGTTGCGATGAAGTCGGCATCGGACAACGCCAAGAACGTCATCGGTGAGCTCAAGCTGGTTTACAACAAGGCTCGCCAGGCAGCGATTACCAAAGAGCTTTCGGAGATCGTCGGCGGCGCAGCGGCTGTCTGACCACGGATAATCAGTTTATTGTTTAGGGATACGACGATGAGTCAAGGAAACATTGTTCAGTGTATCGGCGCCGTGGTGGATATCCAGTTCCCGCGTGACGCAATGCCCAGGATTTACGACGCGCTCGAGCTCGACAAGGCGGAAGAGTCGGACATGTGCGAAGCCGATCTGGTCTTCGAGGTGCAGCAGCAGCTCGGCGACGGCATCGTGCGCACCATTGCCATGGGATCGTCGGACGGACTGCGCCGTGGCATGAAGGTGAACAACACCGGTAGCGGGATTTCCGTGCCGGTAGGCGACGCGACCATCGGCCGGATCATGAACGTCCTCGGGCGGCCGATCGATGAGGCGGGCCCGATCGCCACCGACGAGCGGCGCGAGATCCACCAACTGGCGCCGAAGTTCGACGAGCTGTCGCCATCGGTCGACCTGCTGGAAACCGGCATCAAGGTCATCGACCTCGTCTGCCCCTTCGCCCTCGGTGGCAAGGTCGGCCTCTTCGGCGGCGCCGGCGTCGGCAAGACCGTCAACATGATGGAGCTGATCAACAACATCGCCAAGCAGCGCTCGGGTCTGTCGGTTTTTGCCGGCGTTGGCGAGCGGACGCGTGAAGGAAACGACTTCTATCACGAGATGAAGGAGTCGAACGTACTTGACAAGGTGGCGATGGTCTTCGGCCAGATGAACGAGCCGCCCGGCAACCGCCTGCGCGTCGCACTGACGGGCTTGACCATGGCCGAGCGTTTCCGCGACGACGGCCGCGACATCCTTTTCTTCGTGGACAACATCTATCGTTATACGCTGGCCGGTACCGAGGTGTCGGCGCTGCTCGGCCGGATGCCTTCTGCCGTCGGTTATCAGCCGACGCTGGCGGAGGAAATGGGGCGCCTGCAGGAGCGGATCACCTCGACCAAGGTCGGTTCGATCACCTCGATCCAGGCGGTCTATGTGCCTGCCGACGACTTGACCGATCCGTCGCCGGCGACGACCTTCCTGCACCTCGACTCGACCGTCGTCCTGTCGCGCGACATCGCCTCGCTGGGTATCTATCCGGCCGTCGATCCGCTCGACTCGACCTCGCGCCAGCTCGATCCGCAGGTGGTTGGCGAGGAGCACTACAGCGTCGCCCGCGCGGTCCAGATGACGCTGCAGAAATACAAGGAACTGCGTGACATCATCGCCATTCTCGGCATGGACGAGCTGTCACCCGAGGACAAGCTGGCGGTATACCGGGCACGCAAGATCCAGCGCTTCCTGTCTCAGCCATTCCACGTTGCCGAGGTCTTCACCGGCTCGCCGGGCAAGTTCGTTCCGCTCAAGGACACGATCAAGGGTTTCAAGATGATTGTCGACGGGGAGTGCGACAACATCCCCGAACAGGCCTTCTACATGGTGGGTGGCATCGAGGAGGTCTTCGAGAAGGCCAAGACCCTTTAAGGCGCCGATCGGGCAACGTTGCGCCGCCGCCAGCTTGCGGCCGGCGGCGCGACCCAGCAAGGAAATACCATGGCAATCAGAGTACATGTTGACGTCGTCAGCGCCGAGGAACTGATCTTTTCCGGGCAGACCGATTTCGCCGTCTTCCCTGGCGAGGCCGGCGAGTTGGGCATCTACCCGAAGCACACCCCGTTGCTGACGCGCATCAAGCCCGGGACCGTCCGTCTGAAAGTCCCGGACCGCGATGAGTACGAGCTGGTATACGTTTCGGGAGGCATGCTCGAAGTACAGCCGGAACTGATCACCGTTCTGGCCGACACGGCAATCCGGGCGCACGACCTGGACGAAGCGAAGGCAGCGGAGGCCAAGCGTCGGGCGGAAGAAGCACTGCGCGATCGCACCTCGGATATCAGTCTGGCGACCGCGGAAGCGGAACTGGCACAGGCGGTTGCCCAGTTGCAGGCCATCAAGAAACTGCGCAACCGTCATTAGCAGCTGCTGCCGGCGACAGCAGCCAGCAGGCAGGGGCAGCCGTCAGCGCGGTTGCCCTTTCTTGTTCATGGAGTCTGGCGGCTCGCTTCCAGCCTTCTCAACCTCTTTTCCAGGCGCGCGAAGTCGTCACGAAGCAGGTCGACCTGTTCGCAGAAGCCGTGGATGTCGCGTCGATTGGCGATCTCCGCCGCTTCCTCGGTCAGGTACTCTGCGACCGCGCCTGCCAACCTGTTTGCCGCCTGCCAGTGCCAGCGGGCGACGTGTCCGGCCAGCTGCAGACCACGACGGGCGGCGATGTCGCCGACCAACTGCGACAGATCCTCCTCGATATCCCAGCGCAGGTTGCCGAAAACCTGGCCCAGGGTCTGCGCCAGATCGGCCGAGCCGGCGATCGTCGCCGCCGAGAACACCGCAGCCCGGTCGCCAAGAAGCCGTGCCGGAGTGTCTGCAGGAAGTTCGATGCTGACTGTCGGGCTCGTTCCGGCGGCGTCCCGTTGCAGCAGCCCGTGCTCGTCGATGACCACCCGCAGGAACTCGCGTCCACCAAGGCGCAGGCTTGCGGTCTTGCCGACGAATGTGGCAAGGCGTTTGCGTGCCCAGTCGTCGGCTGCCAGCAGGTGGTTGGCGAAAGGCAGCACGACCGGGGCGATCATCGCGCGGTGGCCAGATTCAGAACTTGAAGCCGCGATGCAGCGCCACGACACCCAGTGCAAGGTTGAAGTATTCGACGTTTTCCAGTCCGGCTTGCGCCATCAGTTCCTTGAGCGCCTGCTGGTCGGGATGAACACGAATCGACTCGGCCAGGTAGCGATAGCTCGCCTCGTCACCGGTGACCATCTGGCCAAGGCGCGGGATCAGCTTGAAGGAGTAGAAATCGTAAGCTGGGGCCAGCGGCTTCCAGACGCGGGAAAACTCGAGTACGAGCAGTCGCCCGCCGGGGCGCAGCACGCGCCGCATCTCGGCCAGTGCCACGTCCTTGTGCGTCATGTTGCGCAGACCGAAGGCAACCGTCACGCAATCGAAGTGCTCATCCGGAAACGGCAGCTTCTCGGCATCACACTGCGCCACGGCAACGATGAAACCCTTGTCGGCCAGGCGATCGCGGCCACGAGCAAGCATGGCGTGGTTGATATCGGTCAGCCATACCTCTCCTTCGCCAGCCAATCTCCTGGCGAACGCCAGCGACAGGTCGCCGGTCCCTCCGGCAACGTCGAGTATGCGCCAGCCGGGGCGGACGCCACTCTTGGCGATCGTGAACGCCTTCCAGAGGCGGTGCAGGCCTGCCGACATGAGGTCGTTCATCAGGTCGTAGCGCTCGGCGACCGAATCGAAGACATCTGCGACGTGCCGGGCCTTCTGGTCCTCAGCGACTTCCTGGAACCCGAAGTGGGTCATGCTCTTGTCGCTGGTCATCCCCCCGCCCCGGACCGTGATCGTCGTCAGGATTTCTTGCAGCCGCCAGCTACCTTGACGGACGGTGCCGCAGGCGGCGACTCGCCATCGCGGCTCGCGCCGGCGAGTCGCAGGCGATCCAGGTAGCTTTGCCAAAGCGTGTCATGATTCCTGCCCAGGTCATAGAGCAGATCCCACGAATACAGTCCGCTGTCGTGTCCGTCGGAGAAGACCGGCCGGATGGCGTAGTTGCCGACCGCCTCGACTCGGTCGATGTCCACCGTGCGCTTGCCGACCTGCAGGACCTCCTGCCCCGGTCCGTGGCCGCGCGCCTCAGCCGACGGCGTGAAGACGCGCAGGAACTCGTAGCTCAACTGGAAGCTCTCGCCGCCATCGAAGCTCACTTCCAGCAGGCGCGACTTCTGGTGCAGCTTGATCTCGGTCGGGATTCTGGTACTTGCGTCCAGGCCAGCCATTGCGGTCTCGGTACGGGTTGACGACGCCACATGATAACGCAAAAACGGCGCACCGGCGGCCGTGGGATGCCAGCTGCGGCCGGATCGAGGCGTCGCCGGTATTCCACGCGGATCCTTGGGCCGCCGCGCGCCGCCGCTAGAAGGCGACGAAGCTGACCCGCTCGAAATCCGGGCCATCGCCGGTCACGTGTTGCAGCCGCACGCGCGTCAGCCCTTCGTCGTAGACTTCAAGGACTCGTTGTGGACGATACCAGCCACGGGGAATGATCAGCGTCGGCTCCGAACCCATCGCCGGCAGCGCCGGCAGCAGGAAGGCACGGCTGAAGAGCGCGGATGAATCGGCATCGATGCCCAGCATGCGGGCGGCGATGGCCCGAGGTCTGCCGGGCAGGGCCGCGACCCCGACCGTCAGGCTGTCATCGTTCTCCTGCATCAGCCAGATGACCTGCGCCAGCAGGTAGGAGTGGCCGTCATGGGGGCAAAGGGCAAGCAACTGGCCACCTTCGATCCTCGTACCAGCGAGCGAGCGCAGCATGCGGAAGCCGTTGGCGCACTGGTCGAGAACGGTCCAGTTGTCGAGGTGGAGCCCCAACTGCGACTGCCGGACCTCGAGAACCTGAGTCGGATCCAGCATGTGGCGAAAGGCGAAAAGGCTGTCGAAATCCTGGCGCGAATACGCGTTGCCACTTTCCGGCTGAGTGAACTCGCTGCCCAAGATGTGGAAGTGCATGCCGACGAAGCCGGTGCACACCTTGGCGGTGCCCGCAGCATCGTGGCGACGGAAGCGGCGCCCGGAGCGCATCAGGCACCACGGTCGATAGAGCCGGTTGAGCAGGCGCTGACACCGTCCCGTACTGCAGTCTTCACCAAGCCCCAGTTGTGCCGGCGCGATGCGCTGCTGCAGTTGCGTCCTCGCGGCGCTGATCTGCATCGCCAGACGAGAGGTCTCGAGGCGGCGGATGTGGTCGCTCACCCGGCCACCGACCGGGCTCCGCGGGCCGCCATCGTGCATCAGATCGGCCACGAGCGCCGGGAGTGGCTCACCCGCGACAGGCGGCTGCAGGCTGACCAGTGGTGCCCAACTGTTCGCCCAGCGGCGAACGAGACCGAGATCGACGGCGGAGAGGCTGTAGGGGCCGGCAAGTTCGAGCAGCAGCAGGGCGACGGTGGCCGCCATGCAATGCGTGCTGCGCCCATGGCAATCGAGAGAATCGGCGACCGGCAGGGTTGCGATGCCCCACTCCTCGGCGCTGGCGTAGTAGCCGTGCAGGTTGAGCCACAAGCCTGCCGGTAATTGGCGGCGGGCTCGGAAGTGCTCGGTGATGGCCATGCCCGTGTAGTAGATGCAGCGATGCAGGATCAACGCCAGGCGTTCGGCCTGCGCAGCGCTGTCGCCGGGACCCTGCAGTTGTGCGCAGTGGGCGTAGGCACGAGCGGCCTTGAGCCAGGTTCCAACCACTTGCCGGAAGGCTTCCTCCTCGCTGCGGCCGAGTGGCAGCGCCTTGTCCGTGTAGCGTCGCGCGAGTTCCTCCTCGATGAAGCAAAGCGAGATGCGCGTCTGTTCGAGGAGTTGCAGGTACACCTCGGCGGCTGGCGGACTCTGCAGCAGGCTGTCGAGGAAGTGGTTGATCTCGCATTCGGCGCGCTCGGAGTTCGCCAGGGGAAGGCGGGAAAGAAGCTCGAAGCCGCTCTGCAGGTCGGCGATCCTCCTTCCTGCTCGGGCTTCAGCGAGGGCTGCGTTCATGATGTCCTCCTCTTTTTCTTCCATAAAGCGAAGCGAACACTAGCGAGTGCGTAGGGCGTGGATGATCTGGTCCGCCAGGCGACGACCGTCGACCTCGCGGCGGTGCGCCGCGTGCGCACGCTGCGGCGTTGCCCAGACCGGCTGCGGGAAGTGCCGGTCATCCCGCCAGCGCGGAATCACGTGCCAGTGCAGATGCGGCGTCATGTTGCCGAGGCTCGCGAGATTGATCTTGTCCGGCTGGTAAAGGGCGCGAATCGCCTTCTCGACGCCAAACAGCACGTGCATCAGCCGTATCCGTTCCTCTTCGCTGAGATCAGTCATTTCGCGCACATGGCTGTTGAGGATGACGCGGCAGAAGCCGGGGTAGTCGGGGTCACCGACGGCCACGACGCGACACAGCTCGCTCTCCCAGATCACCTCTCCGCCAGGTGATTGGCACAGCTCACAATCCTCGATACGGTGTTCCGGCACCTGCAGACTCCTCGTCAATCACGCGGCGCTCCAGAGCCGCCTTGAGGCGAACGATACGCACGCGGGTGGACCAGCGTTAGGAAATAGGTCACGGTCGGGGAGCTGAGAGACGCAGTCCTGTGGCAAACTTCACCAGTCGTCGCGCATCGATCCTTGCTTGGAGCGCCGACCCCGACGCGTGTGTGTACGCACCGGCCGGCCGGCGCAGAAGCAGGCGCGTGCCGTCGGGGCTCGCGGCGAGCCAAGCGGGGGGCGACGGCTGGCTGTGGCTTGCTAGAGGAGGACCCGTTCGATGCCGCCATCGCTGGCGGCACTGAGGTAGCGCGCCATCCAGTCATCGCCGAGCCGCCGGCGCACGATCTCGACGACGATGTAGTCGGCGACGGTGTCGGCGTCGCCGTTGTAGCGCGACAGTCCCTGCAGGCACGAAGGGCAGGCCGTCAGGAGCTTGACCTCGCCACTGAAACCCGTGCCGCGCAGCCTGGCGGCAGCTTTTTCGATCACTTCCTGCTTGCGGAAGCGGACTTGCGTCGATACGTCCGGGCGCGTCACCGCCAGCGTTCCCGACTCGCCGCAACAGCGCTCGGACAGTTCGACTGCCTGCCCCATCAGCTGGTTGACGACCTTGATTCCCGGCATCGTGCGCATCGGCGCATGACACGGGTCGTGGTACAGGTAGCGGCTGCCGCTGATCCCAGGGAGCCGGACACCCTTTTCGAGGAGGTACTCGTGAATGTCGAGCAGGCGACAGCCGGGGAAGATCTGCTCGAAGTGGTACTTCTCGAGCTGGTCCATGCAGGTGCCGCAGGAGACGATGATCGTCTTGATATCCAGGTAATTCAGCGTGTTGGCGACACGGTGAAAGAGCACCCGGTTGTCCGTCGTGATCCGGCGACCCTGGTCGGCTTCGCCGGCTGCCGTCTGCGGATAGCCGCAGCACAGATAGCCCGGCGGCAACACCGTCTGCGCGCCGATCTCCCAGAGGATCGCCTGCGTCGCCAGTCCAACCTGCGAGAACAGGCGCTCCGAGCCGCAGCCCGGGAAATAGAATACCGCTTCGCCATCGTAATCCGCGGCGGCAAGTTTTCGCGGGTCACGGATGATCGGCACGATGCGCTCGTCCTCGATGTCGAGGAGCGCACGCGCCGTGCGCTTCGGCAAGCCGGACGGCAGCGGCTTGTTGATGAAATGAATGACCTGCGAGCGCAGCGCTGGCGCGCCGACCGTCGCCGGCGGCTGCCGGGTCTGGCTGCGCAGCAGCCCCAGCGACACGGCAGCGCGATGTGCCAGCCGCTGTCCCCGGTAGCCCCAGTCGATCATCAGCTTGCGCACGAGCTTGATCGTCACCGGATCCTTCATCGTCAGGAAGGCCATCGCTGCCGCCTTGGCAGGGACGAACTTCTTTCGTCCCTGTTCGCGCAGCAGGTTGCGCATGCCGATCGAAACGTCACCGAAGTCGATATCGACCGGACAGGGGTGGACGCACTTGTGGCAGATGGTGCAGTGATCGGCGACGTCGCTGAACTCGTCGAAATGCCGCAGAGAGACGCCGCGGCGAGTCTGTTCCTCATAGAGGAAGGCCTCGATCAGCAGCGAGGTCGCGAGGATCTTGTTGCGTGGCGAGTAGAGGAGGTTGGCGCGCGGCACGTGCGTCGAGCACACCGGCTTGCACTTGCCGCAGCGCAGACAGTCCTTGACCATCGCTGCGATGTGGCCGATCTCGGATTGTTCCATGATCAGCGATTCGGTCCCGAGCAGCGAGAAGGACGGGGTATACGCCCGCGCCAGGTCGCCGCCCGGAAGGAGTTTGCCCTTGTTGAAACGACCGGCGGGATCGACCCTCGACTTGTAGTCGCGAAACGGCTGCATCTCCGCTTCGCTGAGGAACTCGAGCTTGGTCATGCCGATCCCGTGCTCGCCGGAGACGACGCCATCGAGCGCGCGCGCCAGGTGCATGATGCGTTCGACGACCGCGTAGGCCGTCCGCAGCATCTCGTAGTCATCCGAGTTGACCGGTATGTTCGTATGCACGTTGCCATCGCCGGCGTGCATGTGCAGGGCGACGAACAGGCGGCTGCGCAGGACCCGGCGCTGGATCGTCGCGATCTGCTCGAGCACCGGGCGATAGACGACCCCGTCGAAGATTCCCGCGAGCTGCGGCCGGAGCTCCGTCTTCCACGAAACGCGCAGTGAGTGGTCCTGCAGACGATGGAACAGCGTTGGCGCCGGCGCCTGGTTCTGCAGCGGTCCGGCAGAGATGCCCAACGCGTCGAACTGCTTCTCCGCCTCCGCCAGTGGCAGGTCGAGGTGGTCGAACAGCCATTGCCAGCGGCAGCGCACGCCGCTGACTGCCTCCAGCGCAGCCGCCCGCCGCTCGCCGACCAGTGCCTCCTCGTCCAGCGCGGCGTCGCCCTGATGCAGCGGCAGGCTGCCGCGCAGGAAGCGCTCCAGCGCATCGCACAGCGCCAGCTTGTTGCGCAGCGACAGCTCGATGTTGATGCGCTCGATGCCGTCACAGTACTCACCCATGCGCGGCAGTGGAATCACCACGTCCTCATTTAGCTTGAAGGCATTGGTATGGCGGGAGATGGCAGCGGTGCGCGCGCGGTCGAGCCAGAACTTGCGCCGTGTTTCGCCGTCGACGGCGATGAAACCCTCGGCGCCGCGCAGGTTGCACAGGCGCACGACCTCCGACGCGGCGCGCATCACGGTCGTCTCATCGTCACCGACGATGTCGCCCAGCAGCACCATCTTCGGGCGCCCGGCGGTTTCCGCGCGACGCTTTGCCTTGGTGGCGTAGCCGACGGCGCGCAGGTAGCGCTCGTCGAGGTGCTCGAGGCCGGCAAGCAGGACACCGCTGAGTCTGCCGGCACCGCCGGGCTTGAAGTGATCGGTGATCTCGACGATCGCTGGCACGGCTTCGCGCACTTGGCCGAAGAATTCGAGGCAGACGGTCCGCGTGTGCCGCGGCATCCGATGCAGGACCCAGCGCGCGGCGACGATCAGGCCGTCGGTTCCCTCTTTCTGCACTCCCGGCAGACCGGCGAGGAACTTGTCGGTGACATCCTTGCCGAGGCCGCTGCGGCGAAACTGCACCCCGGGGACCGTGAGGATTTCGGGTTCGCCATAGGGGGTGCGACCGTCGCGTCGCAGGCGCCTGATCTCGAAGCGCACCCATTCCTGTTCGTGGATCTTGCCCAGGTTGTGATCGAGGCGGGTGATCTCCATTTCGTGCCCGGTGGCGTCGACCATCTTCCACCAGACCAGATTGTCGAGGGCGGTGCCCCAGAGTACGGCCTTCTTGCCGCCGGCGTTCATCGCGATGTTGCCGCCGATGCACGAGGCCTCGGCCGACGTCGGGTCGACGGCGAAGACGTGGCCGGCAGCAGCGGCGGCTTCGGCGACGCGGGCGGTGACGACTCCGGCGCCGGTGCGGATCGTCGCGCAGGGCCTGTCGCAACCGGGTAGCGTCAGCTCCTCGACGGCGCCGAGGTCGATCAACTTCTCCGTGTTGATGACGGCGGCGAGCGGGGTCAGGGGGATCGCGCCCCCCGTGTAGCCGGTGCCGCCGCCACGCGGGATGATGCTCAGACCGAGCTCGATGCAGTCACGCACCAGCAGTGCGATCTCCGCCTCGCTGTCTGGATGGAGGACGACAAAGGGATACTCGACGCGCCAGTCGGTGGCGTCCGTGACATGCGAGACGCGCGCCAGCGCATCGAAGGCGATGTTGTCGCGGCGCGTGTGCCTCGCCAGCACGCGGGTGGCCCGGGCACGCAGCCGGACCGTCTCGGCGAAGTGCCGCTCGAAGTCGTCGACCGCCTTGCCTGCGGCGACCAGCAACTGCTGTACGCGGCTGTTGCCGTGCCGCCGCTTTTCGATCTCGCGCAGGCGATGGCGCAGCGCGTCGACCAGCGCGTCGCGGCGCGAGCCACTGGCCAGTAGATCGTCCTCGAGGTACGGGTTGCGCTGCACCACCCAGATGTCGCCGAGCACCTCGTAGAGCATGCGTGCCGATCGGCCGGTGACCCGCTCGGCGCGCAACTGGTCGAGCAGCAGCCACATCTCTTCGCCGAGCAGGCGTATGACGATCTCGCGATCGGAAAACGACGTGTAGTTGTAGGGAATCTCGCGCAGGCGTGCGTCCATGCATGTTCCCGGCGGCTGCCAAAGGATGCATTCTAACTTACCGCAATGCAGCATCGCAGCGTTTGCCGGTTCCTTCGAGCGGCGCGCTCAAGCATTGCAGTCGCGCTGCCGTAAGCTAAGATGCCGGATCGAAGGTGTACCCGGTGGATTGACGAGGAGGAAACAATCTTGATGGCGATCTGTCACGAGTCCGCCCTTTGTGACGAGCCGCAGTTGCCGAAGCCGCGGCTGGAGCCCGTGTGATGCCGGTCACGCCCGCACAGGACACGACGGCCAGCGGCGAGCGCGGCCGGTCCGCTGCTGGTCTGCGCGAGGATCTCCTGCATCACGACCCACTTCTGGCGTGTCTCGTCGAACTGACGCGGCTCCATGGCCGACCGAGTACGCGCGCAGCGTTGTCGGCCGGGCTTCCCTTGGGCGCCGAGCGACTCACTCCTTCGCTCTTCTCGCGCGCGGCTTCGCGGGCGGGGATGGCCAGCCGGATCGTCCGCCGTCCTCTCGAGCGCATCGATGGCAGCCTGCTGCCGGTGATCCTGCTCCTCGCGGGCGACGAGGCCTGTGTTCTCCTCGGTTGGCAGGATGACGGCGAAACGGCTCGCCTGCTCTTTGCCGAGACCGGCCAGGGAGAGGTCCTGCTGCCACGTGCGGTGCTGGGCGAGCGCTACCTCGGCATCGTCATCTTCGCCCGACCGCGCTTCAGCTTCGATGCCCGCACGCCGGAAGTCGGCCAGGTGGCCGATCGTCATTGGTTCTGGGGGGCGCTTATCGAACAGCGGGGCCTGTACCGCGACGTGCTCGGTGCCGCGCTTCTGGTCAATGTTTTCGCCCTGGTCATGCCGCTGTTCGTGATGAACGTCTACGATCGCGTCGTTCCCAACAACGCCACCGACACGCTGTGGATGCTGGCGCTTGGCGTGCTCCTGGTGATCGCCATGGACTACATGCTGCGCCTGCTGCGCGGCCGCTTCATCGACCTCGCCAGCGCGCGCATCGACGTCAAGCTGTCGGCGTTGATCATGGAGCGGGTTCTCGGCATGCGCCTCGAGACGAGACCGGCGTCGGTGGGCTCCTTCGCCGCCAACCTGCGTTCGTTCGAATCGGTGCGCGACTTCATCGCCTCGGCCACCGTCTCGGCGTTGATCGATCTGCCCTTCGCGCTGATCTTCCTGCTGCTGATCGTCTGGATCGCCTGGCCCCTGGTCCTGATCCCGTTGCTGGGCCTGGTCGTCGGCGTGGTCTACGCCTATCTCGTGCAGCACCGGATGCACGAGCTGGCGGAAACGACTTACCGCGCCGCGGCGCAGCGCAATGCCGCACTGATCGAGAGCCTGACGGCGCTGGAGACGATCAAGACGCAGTGTGCCGAGGGTGTCGTCCAGAACAAGTGGGAGCGGACGACGGCGTTCCTCGCGCGCAGCGGGGTGCAACTGCGCCTGCTGTCGTCGTCGGCCAGCAACGGAGCGGCAGCGGTGACGCAGGTGGTCAGCGTCGCCTTGGTGATCGCCGGTGTCTACCTGATCCAGGAACGCCTGCTGACCATGGGCGGGCTGATCGCCATCAGCATGCTCGGTGGCCGCGCCATCGCGCCGCTGGCGCAGGCAGTCGGACTGCTGATGCAGTATCAGAACGCGCGCATGGCCCTGTCCTCACTGGACCAGATGATGGCGCAGCCGATCGAGCGCCCGGACGCGACGGCCTTCGTCCATCGACCGGAACTCAGCGGCGAGATCGAGTTCCGCGACGTTTCATTCAGCTATCCGGAGCAGGGCGAAGCGGCGTTGCGCAACGTCTCGCTGCGCATCGTGCCGGGCGAGCGCGTCGTCATCATCGGCCGCACCGGCTCCGGCAAGAGCACGCTGCAGAAGCTGATGCTCGGTCTCTACCAGCCGGGCAGCGGCGTCGTCCGCATCGACGGCATCGACCTGCGTCAGCTCGACCCGGCCGACCTGCGGCGCAACATCGGTTGCGTCGGCCAGGACGCGACCCTCTTCTACGGTACCCTGCGCGAAAACATCGCCATCGGCGCACCCTACGCCGATGATGAGGCGATCGTCGCCGCCGCCGAGCTCGCTGGCCTGGCGCCGTTCGTCAATCGCCACCCGAAGGGCTTCGACATGCTCATCGGCGAGCGCGGGGAATCGCTCTCGGGAGGTCAGCGGCAGGAGGTGGCGATCGCCCGCGCGGTCCTGCTGGATCCGCCGATCCTGTTGTTCGATGAACCGACCAGCGCGATGGATTTCTCGACCGAACAGGCTTTCAAGGAGCGCCTGATGCGCTTCGCGGCGCACAAGACGGTGGTCCTCGTCACCCATCGGACGAGTCTGATCGACCTTGCGACGAGAATCATCGTCGTTGATGAGGGTCGCATCGTCGCCGATGGACCGCGCGCAGAGGTAGTCGCCGCCCTGCAGTCCGGGCGAGTCGGACGGGCAACGCCATGAGCAAGCCGCTGCTCGTCCTCCTGCGTCGTCTCCTCGGCGGACTCGAGTGGCTGCGGACGCGCCTGCAGCCGGCCTTCGACTCCTGGGTGAATCGTGCGATCAACGTTGAGAAGGAGCGTGAGCAACAGGGTTTTGCCGCCGACAGCGATTACGCCATCCTGCAGCAGGAGCCTCTGCGGGCGCGTGTTCTGCTGAAGTCGATTGCAGTCGCTTTCGCCGTGTTCGTGATGTGGGCAGCGGTGACGCGGGTGGACGAGGTGACGCGTGGTGAGGGCAAGGTCATCCCGTCGCGCCAGTTGCAGGTGCTGCAGAGTCTCGACGGCGGCGTCGTGGACGAGATCCTGGTCCACGAAGGGGATATCGTCGAGCCCGAGCAGATCCTGCTGCGTATCGACCAGACGCGCTTCGTCTCGTCGGTGCGCGAGAGCCGAGTGCAGTACACAGCGCTGGTGGCAAAGGCCGCACGCTTGCGGGCCCTCGCCGAAGGTGGTGCGTTTGCGCTTCCGGACGAGGTTCTGCAGGAGGACCCGAAGACCGCCGAAGAGGAGCGACGCCTGTACGAGTCCCGGCGCAGCGAACTCGAGACGACGATCTCGATCGCTCGCCAGCAACTCGCGCAGCGCCAGCAGGAACTGGTCGAGGTGCGTGCCAGGCACGAGCAGGCGAGCAAGGCGCATGAACTGGCGGCACGGGAACTCGCGGTGACGAAACCGCTGATCGGCTCGGGTGCCGTATCGGAAGTCGAACTGCTGCGCCTCGAGCGCGACGTGGCGCGATTCCGCGGCGAGCGTGAAATGGCTGCGGCGCAGATCGGCCGCCTGCAGTCGGCCATCAACGAAGCCAACCGCAAGATCGAGGAAGTCGCCCTGGCCTTTCGCAACGAGGCTGGAAAGGAATTGGCGGAGACGATGGCCCGTCTGAAGAGCCTCGCCGAAGGAGGGGTCGGCCTCTCCGACAAGGTCAGCCGATCGGTCCTGCGTTCCCCGGTCAAGGGCACGGTCAAGCGTCTGTTGGTCAACACGGTCGGTGGTGTCGTCCAGCCGGGGAAGGACATCGTCGAAATCGTCCCGCTGGAGGATAACCTCCTTCTCGAAGCACGGGTCCATCCGCGTGACATCGCCTTCCTGCATCCGGGTCAGAAAGCCGTCGTCAAGTTCACGGCCTACGATTTCGCCATCTACGGTGGTCTCGAAGGCAAGCTGGAGCACATCGGTGCCGACACCGTGGTCGACGACAAGGGCAATGCGTTCTACGTCGTTCGCGTACGCACGCACCAACCGACGCTCGGCAACAATCTGCCGGTCATTCCCGGTATGGTGGCCGAGGTGGATATCGTCACCGGCGACAAGAGCGTCCTCTCGTACCTCCTCAAACCAGTTCTTCGTGCCAGGGCACGTGCCTTCTCGGAACGTTGAGGGATGCGCCAGCTTTTTCTCTCGGCCGACGCGCGTCAGCGGGACTCCTGGCGGGAAGCGTTTCCGGACCTGATGGTGGGGTACCTCGATGAGGTGCCCGCGGATGCGGCGATCACATGGGCGCTGCTGCCAGCCGGACGCGACGTTGTCGAGCTGATCGCGAAAGTGCTTGGTTCTCTGGCAGGGCGCCCGCTCGTCATCCTGGCAGACGAACCGGACGAGGAAATGGCGTTGGCTGCCCTCAATGCCGGCGCGGCGGGCTTCTGCAATGGCCACGCTGCGCCGGTGGTCCTGCAGCAGGTGGCGGCTGTCGTCGGCAGCGGTGGCATCTGGATCGGGCAGGGTTTGATGAAGCGTCTGCTGGCGGCCACTGCCCGGCTGCTCGGCGAGCGCGATACGGCCCGCGCTGCCTGGCGCAGCAAGCTCACTCCCCGCGAGCAGGAGGTGGCCGTGGCGCTCGCCAAAGGCTCCAGCAACAAGGAGATCGCCCGCCAGTTCGGCATCAGCGAGCGTACCGTGAAGTTCCACGTCAGCGCCCTGTTCGACAAGCTGGCGGTGCGCGATCGGCTGCAGCTCTCGCTGGTCGTCAATGGTGTGGACCTCGGCGCCTGCACCTGAACCGCGCCGCACCGGTACCCGTACTTCAGTACAGTAGGCGAGTGTCGTGCCCAAGCGTATCGTGCGCATTCCCAAACTTGGTCGCGAGAGTTCGTCATGGCTGATCTGATCCCGGTGGCACGCGTTTCAGCAATTCAGGGCAAGGCATACATCAGGCAGCCGGATGGCAGTCTGCGGCCGTTGCAGGTCGGCGACATGGTCTTCGAAGGGGACGTCATCGTCGCCGGCAGGGCCAGCCGTGTCGAGTTGAGCACCCCGGATGGTCGTGCCGTGCTGCTGCGGGCCAACGAGACGCTGACCATGGATGGCGAGGTCAGCGCAGCAATCCCGCCAAGTCGGACGGAGGCTGCCCTGAGCTCCGGAGCGGCCGACGTCAGCAAGGTGATCCAGGCGCTCACCAGCGGGGCGAGTCTTGACGATCTGTTGGACGAGACGGCTGCCGGGACGGGCACGCCGGGAGCGGACGGCGGACCAAGTTTTGTCCGGCTGTTGCGGATTGCAGAGAATGTGGACCCTCTTGTCTTCGAGTTCGGCACTGCGCGAGGCCGCGTCATCGAGGATGCCGGCGGTGGTGCAGCCAGTGCGGGGGCGGATCTCCTGGCGTTGGCTGAGTCCAGCGTCGCGGGACGCGACACGGTGGTCGTCGACAGCACCGCCCCGACGATCAGCATCGATGTCGTCGCCGGCGATGACCTCATTGACGACGCCGAAGACCAGAGCGTCACCTTGTCGGGCAGCACCAGCGGCGTCGAGAACGGCCAGGTCGTCAGCATCACCCTGGTTGACGCCGGTGGCACCGTCGTCTACAGCGGCAGCGCCGTGGTCGGCAACGACGCCTGGAGCATCGCCGGCGTCGACCTCTCGGCCTTGCCCGACGGCGCCGCCTACACCGTCACCGCCAGCGTCTCCGACGCCGCCGGCAACGCCGCGACCCCGGCGACGCGGCCGGTCAGCACCGTGGACAGCAGCGCCCCGACGATCAGCATCGCCGTCGTCGCCGGTGACGACGTCATTGACGACAGCGAAGACCAGAGCGTCACCCTGTCGGGCAGCACCAGCGGCGTCGAGAACGGCCAAGTCGTGAGCGTCACGCTGGTCGACACCAGTGGCACCGTCGTCTACAGCGGCAGCGCCCTCGTTGGCAACGACGCCTGGAGCATCGCCGGCGTCGACCTCTCGGCCTTGCCCGACGGCGCCGGCTACACCGTCACCGCCAGCGTCTCCGACGCCGCCGGCAACGCCGCGACCCCGGCGACGCGGCCGGTCAGCACCGTGGACAGCAGCGCGCCGACGATCACCATAGATGTCGTCGCCGGCGATGACCTCATCGACGACAGCGAAGACCAGAGCGTCACCCTGTCGGGCAGCACCAGCGGCGTCGAGAACGGCCAGGTCGTCAGCATCACCCTGGTTGACGCCGGTGGTACCGTCGTCTACAGCGGCAGCGCCCTCGTTGGCAACGACGCCTGGAGCATCGCCGGCGTCGACCTCTCGGCCTTGCCCGACGGCGCCGCCTACACCGTCACCGCCAGCGTCTCCGACGCCGCCGGCAACGCCGCGACCCCGGCGACCCGCCTGGTCAGCACGCTCGACAGCACCGCGCCGGCGATCACCATCGATGCCGTCGCCGGCGATGACGTCATCGACGACGCCGAAGACGACAGCGTCACCCTGTCGGGCAGCACGAGTGGCGTCGAGAACGGCCAGGTCGTCAGCGTCACCCTGGTCGACGCCGGCGGCACCGTCGTTTACAGCGGCAGCGCCGTGGTCAGTGGCGGCACGTGGAGCCTCCCCGGCGTCGACCTCTCGGCCTTGCCCGACGGCGCCAACTACACCGTCACCGCCAGCGTCTCCGACGCTGCCGGCAACGCCGCGACCCCGGCGAGCCGCCCGGTCAGCACCGTGGACAGCAGCGCCCCGACGATCACCATCGATGTCGTCGCCGGCGATGACCTCATCGACGACGCCGAAGACGACAGCGTCACCCTGTCGGGCAGCACGACTGGCGTCGAGAACGGCCAGACGGTCAGCGTCACCCTGGTCGACGCCGGTGGCACCGTCGTCTACAGCGGCAGCGCCGTGGTCAGTGGCGGCACTTGGAGCCTCCCCGGCGTCGACCTGTCGGCCTTGCCCGACGGAGCCGCCTACACCGTCACCGCCAGCGTCTCCGACGCCGCCGGCAACGCCGCGACCCCGGCGACGCGGCCGGTCAGCACACTCGACAGCACCGCGCCGACGATCAGCATCGCCGTCGTCGCCGGCGATGACGTCATCGACGACAGCGAAGACCAGAGCGTCACCCTGTCGGGCAGCACGACTGGCGTCGAGAACGGCCAGGTCGTCAGCGTCACCCTGGTCGACGCCGGCGGCACCGTCGTCTACAGCGGCAGCGCCGTGGTCAGTGGCAGCACTTGGAGCCTCCCCGGCGTCGACCTCTCGGCCTTGCCCGACGGAGCCGCCTACACCGTCACCGCCAACGCCTTCGACGCTGCCGGCAACGCCGCGACCCCGGCGAGCCGCCCGGTCAGCACCGTGGACAGCACCGCGCCGACGATCACCATCGATGTCGTCGCCGGCGATGACCTCATCGACGACGCCGAAGACGACAGCGTCACCCTGTCGGGCAGCACGACTGGCGTCGAGAACGGCCAGACGGTCAGCGTCACCCTGGTCGACACCAGTGGCACCGTCGTCTACAGCGGCAGCGCCGTGGTTGGCAACGACGCCTGGAGCCTCCCCGGCGTCGACCTCTCGGCCTTGCCCGACGGCGCCAACTACACCGTCACCGCCAGTGTCTCCGACGCCGCCGGCAACGCCGCGACACCGGCGACGCGGCCCGTCAGCACGCTCGACAGCAGCGCGCCGACGATCACCATAGATGTCGTCGCTGGCGACGACGTCATTGACGACAGCGAAGACCAGAGCGTCACCCTGTCGGGCAGCACCAGCGGCGTCGAGAACGGCCAGGTCGTCAGCATCACCCTGGTCGACGCCGGTGGCACCGTCGTCTACAGCGGCAGCGCCGTGGTCAGTGGCAGCACTTGGAGCCTCCCCGGCGTCGACCTGTCGGCCTTGCCCGACGGCGCCGCCTACACCGTCACCGCCAACGTCTCCGACGCCGCCGGCAACGCCGCGACACCGGCGACGCGGCCCGTCAGCACGCTCGACAGCACCGCGCCGACGATCAGCATCGCTGTCGTCGCCGGCGATGACGTCATCGACGACAGCGAAGACCAGAGCGTCACCCTGTCGGGCAGCACGACTGGCGTCGAGAACGGCCAGGTCGTGAGCGTCACCCTGGTCGACGCCGGCGGCACCGTCGTCTACAGCGGCAGCGCCGTGGTCAGTGGCGGCACGTGGAGCCTCCCCGGCGTCGACCTCTCGGCCTTGCCCGACGGCGCCAACTACACCGTCACCGCCAGCGTCTCCGACGCCGCCGGCAACGCCGCGACCCCGGCGAGCCGCCCGGTCAGCACCGTGGACAGCACCGCGCCGACGATCACCATCGATGTCGTCGCCGGCGATGACCTCATCGACGACGCCGAAGACGACAGCGTCACCCTGTCGGGCAGCACGACTGGCGTCGAAAACGGCCAGGTCGTCAGCGTCACCCTGGTCGACTCCGGTGGCACCGTCGTTTACAGCGGCAGCGCGGTGGTCGGCAACGACGCCTGGAGCATCGCCGGCGTCGACCTCTCGGCCTTGCCCGACGGCGCCGGCTACACCGTCACCGCCAGCGTCTCCGACGCCGCCGGCAACGCCGCGACCCCGGCGACGCGGCCGGTCAGCACACTCGACAGCACCGCGCCGACGATCAGCATCGCCGTCGTCGCCGGCGATGACGTCATCGACGACAGCGAAGACCAGAGCGTCACCCTGTCGGGCAGCACGACTGGCGTCGAGAACGGCCAGGTCGTCAGCGTCACCCTGGTCGACGCCGGCGGCACCGTCGTCTACAGCGGCAGCGCCCTCGTTGGCAACGACGCCTGGAGCATCGCCGGCGTCGACCTCTCGGCCTTGCCCGACGGCGCCAACTACACCGTCACCGCCAGCGTCTCCGACGCCGCCGGCAACGCCGCGACCCCGGCGACGCGGCCGGTCAGCACCGTGGACAGCAGCGCGCCGACGATCACCATAGATGTCGTCGCCGGCGATGACCTCATCGACGACAGCGAAGACCAGAGCGTCACCCTGTCGGGCAGCACCAGCGGCGTCGAGAACGGCCAGGTCGTCAGCATCACCCTGGTTGACGCCGGTGGCACCGTCGTCTACAGCGGCAGCGCCCTCGTTGGCAACGACGCCTGGAGCATCGCCGGCGTCGACCTCTCGGCCTTGCCCGACGGCGCCAACTACACCGTCACCGCCAGCGTCTCCGACGCCGCCGGCAACGCCGCGACCCCGGCGACGCGGCCGGTCAGCACACTCGACAGCACCGCGCCGACGATCACCATCGATGTCGTCGCCGGCGATGACCTCATCGACGACGCCGAAGACGACAGCGTCACCCTGTCGGGCAGCACGACTGGCGTCGAGAACGGTCAGGTCGTCAGCGTCACGCTGGTCGACACCAGTGGCACCGTCGTCTACAGCGGCAGCGCCCTCGTTGGCAACGACGCCTGGAGCCTCCCCGGCGTCGACCTCTCGGCCTTGCCCGACGGAGCCGCCTACACCGTCACCGCCAACGTCTTCGACGCTGCCGGCAACGCCGCGACCCCGGCGACCCGCCCGGTCAGCACGCTCGACAGCACCGCGCCGACGATCAGCATCGCCGTCGTCGCCGGCGATGACGTCATCGACGACAGCGAAGACCAGAGCGTCACCCTGTCGGGCAGCACGACTGGCGTCGAGAACGGCCAGGTCGTCAGCGTCACCCTGGTCGACGCCGGCGGCACCGTCGTCTACAGCGGCAGCGCCGTGGTCAGTGGCAGCACTTGGAGCCTCCCCGGCGTCGACCTCTCGGCCTTGCCCGACGGCGCCAACTACACCGTCACCGCCAGCGTCTCCGACGCTGCCGGCAACGCCGCGACCCCGGCGACGCGGCCGGTCAGCACCGTGGACAGCAGCGCGCCGACGATCGCCATAGATGTCGTCGCCGGCGATGACGTCATCGACGACAGCGAAGACCAGAGCGTCACCCTGTCGGGCAGCACGACTGGCGTCGAGAACGGCCAGGTCGTGAGCGTCACCCTGGTCGACGCCGGCGGCACCGTCGTCTACAGCGGCAGCGCCGTGGTCGGCAACGACGCCTGGAGCATCGCCGGCGTCGACCTCTCGGCCTTGCCCGACGGCGCCAACTACACCGTCACCGCCAGCGTCTCCGACGCCGCCGGCAACGCCGCGACCCCGGCGACGCGGCCGGTCAGCACACTCGACAGCACCGCGCCGACGATCACCATCGATGTCGTCGCCGGCGATGACCTCATCGACGACGCCGAAGACGACAGCGTCACCCTGTCGGGCAGCACGACTGGCGTCGAGAACGGCCAGGTCGTCAGCGTCACGCTGGTCGACACCAGTGGCACCGTCGTCTACAGCGGCAGCGCCGTGGTCGGCAACGACGCCTGGAGCATCGCCGGCGTCGACCTCTCGGCCTTGCCCGACGGCGCCGCCTACACCGTCACCGCCAGCGTCTCCGACGCTGCCGGCAACGCCGCGACCCCGGCGAGCCGGCCCGTCAGCACACTCGACAGCACCGCGCCGACGATCAGCATCGATGTCGTCGCCGGCGATGACCTCATTGACGACGCCGAAGACGACAGCGTCACCCTGTCGGGCAGCACGACTGGCGTCGAGAACGGCCAGGTCGTCAGCGTCACCCTGGTCGACACCAGTGGCACCGTCGTCTACAGCGGCAGCGCCGTGGTCAGTGGCGGCACTTGGAGCCTCCCCGGCGTCGACCTCTCGGCCTTGCCCGACGGAGCCGCCTACACCGTCACCGCCAACGTCTCCGACGCCGCCGGCAACGCCGCCACACCGGCGACGCGGCCCGTCAGCACGCTCGACAGCACCGCCCCGACGATCAGCATCGATGTCGTCGCCGGCGATGACGTCATTGACGACAGCGAAGACCAGAGCGTCACCTTGTCGGGCAGCACCAGCGGCGTCGAGAACGGCCAGGTCGTCAGCGTCAACCTGGTTGACGCCGGTGGCACCGTCGTCTACAGCGGCAGCGCGGTGGTCGGCAACGACGCCTGGAGCATCGCCGGCGTCGACCTCTCGGCCTTGCCCGACGGCGCCGCCTACACCGTCACCGCCAGCGTCTCCGACGCTGCCGGCAACGCTGCGACCCCGGCGAGCCGGCCCGTCAGCACACTCGACAGCACCGCGCCGACGATCAGCATCGATGTCGTCGCCGGCGATGACCTCATTGACGACGCCGAAGACGACAGCGTCACCCTGTCGGGCAGCACGACTGGCGTCGAGAACGGCCAGGTCGTGAGCGTCACGCTGGTCGACACCAGTGGCACCGTCGTCTACAGCGGCAGCGCCGTGGTCAGTGGCGGCACTTGGAGCCTCCCCGGCGTCGACCTCTCAACCTTGCCCGACGGCGCCGCCTACACCGTCACCGCCAGCGTCTCCGACGCCGCCGGCAACGCCGCGACCCCGGCGACGCGGCCCGTCAGCACGCTCGACAGCACCGCCCCGACGATCAGCATCGATGTCGTCGCCGGCGATGACGTCATTGACGACAGCGAAGACGACAGCGTCACCCTGTCGGGCAGCACGACTGGCGTCGAGAACGGCCAGGTCGTCAGCATCACCCTGGTTGACGCCGGTGGCACCGTCGTCTACAGCGGCAGCGCGGTGGTCGGCAACGACGCCTGGAGCATCGCCGGCGTCGACCTCTCGGCCTTGCCCGACGGCGCCGCCTACACCGTCACCGCCAGCGTCTCCGACGCTGCCGGCAACGCTGCGACCCCGGCGAGCCGGCCCGTCAGCACACTCGACAGCACCGCGCCGACGATCAGCATCGATGTCGTCGCCGGCGATGACCTCATTGACGACGCCGAAGACGACAGCGTCACCCTGTCGGGCAGCACGACTGGCGTCGAGAACGGCCAGGTCGTGAGCGTCACGCTGGTCGACACCAGTGGCACCGTCGTCTACAGCGGCAGCGCCGTGGTCAGTGGCGGCACTTGGAGCCTCCCCGGCGTCGACCTCTCAACCTTGCCCGACGGCGCCGCCTACACCGTCACCGCCAGCGTCTCCGACGCCGCCGGCAACGCCGCGACCCCGGCGACGCGGCCCGTCAGCACGCTCGACAGCACCGCCCCGACGATCAGCATCGATGTCGTCGCCGGCGATGACGTCATTGACGACAGCGAAGACGACAGCGTCACCCTGTCGGGCAGCACGACTGGCGTCGAGAACGGCCAGGTCGTCAGCATCACCCTGGTTGACGCCGGTGGCACCGTCGTTTACAGCGGCAGCGCGGTGGTCGGCAACGACGCCTGGAGCATCGCCGGCGTCGACCTCTCGGCCTTGCCCGACGGCGCCGCCTACACCGTCACCGCCAGCGTCTCCGACGCTGCCGGCAACGCTGCGACCCCGGCGAGCCGGCCCGTCAGCACACTCGACAGCACCGCGCCGACGATCAGCATCGATGTCGTCGCCGGCGATGACCTCATTGACGACGCCGAAGACGACAGCGTCACCCTGTCGGGCAGCACGACTGGCGTCGAGAACGGCCAGGTCGTCAGCGTCACGCTGGTCGACGCCGGTGGCACCGTCGTCTACAGCGGCAGCGCCGTGGTCAGTGGCGGCACTTGGAGCCTCCCCGGCGTCGACCTCTCGGCCTTGCCCGACGGCGCCGCCTACACCGTCACCGCCAGCGTCTCCGACGCTGCCGGCAACGCCGCGACCCCGGCGAGCCGGCCCGTCAGCACACTCGACAGCACCGCGCCGACGATCAGCATCGATGTCGTCGCCGGCGATGACGTGATCGATGACAGCGAAGACGACAGCGTCACCCTGTCGGGCAGCACGACTGGCGTCGAGAACGGCCAGGTCGTCAGCGTCACCCTGGTCGACGCCGGTGGCACCGTCGTTTACAGCGGCAGCGCGGTGGTCGGCAACGACGCCTGGAGCCTCCCCGGCGTCGACCTCTCGACCTTGCCCGACGGCGCCAACTACACCGTCACCGCCAACGTCTCCGACGCCGCCGGCAACGCCGCCACACCGGCGACGCGGCCCGTCAGCACGCTCGACAGCACCGCCCCGACGATCAGCATCGATGTCGTCGCCGGCGATGACCTCATCGACGACGCCGAAGACGACAGCGTCACCCTGTCGGGCAGCACGACTGGCGTCGAGAACGGCCAAGTCGTCAGCGTCACCCTGGTCGACGCCGGTGGCACCATCGTCTACAGCGGCAGCGCCGTGGTCGGTAACGACGCCTGGAGTATCCCCGGCGTCGACCTCTCGGCCTTGCCCGACGGCGCCAACTACACCGTCACCGCCAGCGTCTCCGACGCCGCCGGCAACGCCGCGACCCCGGCGACGCGGCCGGTCAGCACACTCGACAGCACCGCGCCGACGATCAGCATCGATGTCGTCGCCGGCGATGACGTGATCGATGACAGCGAAGACGACAGCGTCACCCTGTCGGGCAGCACGACTGGCGTCGAGAACGGCCAGGTCGTGAGCGTCACCCTGGTCGACACCAGTGGCACCGTCGTCTACAGCGGCAGCGCCGTGGTCAGTGGCGGCACTTGGAGCCTCCCCGGCGTCGACCTCTCGGCCTTGCCCGACGGCGCCGCCTACACCGTCACCGCCAGCGTCTCCGACGCTGCCGGCAACGCCGCGACCCCGGCGAGCCGGCCCGTCAGCACACTCGACAGCACCGCCCCGACGATCAGCATCGATGTCGTCGCCGGCGATGACCTCATTGACGACGCCGAAGACCAGAGCGTCACCTTGTCGGGCAGCACCAGCGGCGTCGAGAACGGCCAGGTCGTCAGCATCACCCTGGTTGACGCCGGTGGCACCGTCGTCTACAGCGGCAGCGCCGTGGTCGGCAACGACGCCTGGAGCATCGCCGGCGTCGACCTCTCGGCCTTGACCGACGGCGCCGCCTACACCGTCACCGCCAGCGTCTCCGACGCTGCCGGCAACGCCGCCACACCGGCGACGCGGCCCGTCAGCACGCTCGACAGCAGCGCGCCGACGATCAGCATCGATGGCGTCGCCGGCGATGACGTGATCGATGACAGCGAAGACGACAGCGTCACCCTGTCGGGCAGCACGACTGGCGTCGAGAACGGCCAGGTCGTGAGCGTCACCCTGGTCGACACCAGTGGCACCGTCGTCTACAGCGGCAGCGCCGTGGTCAGTGGCGGCACTTGGAGCCTCCCCGGCGTCGACCTCTCGGCCTTGCCCGACGGCGCCGCCTACACCGTCACCGCCAGCGTCTCCGACGCTGCCGGCAACGCCGCGACCCCGGCGAGCCGGCCCGTCAGCACACTCGACAGCACCGCCCCGACGATCAGCATCGATGTCGTCGCCGGCGATGACCTCATTGACGACGCCGAAGACCAGAGCGTCACCTTGTCGGGCAGCACCAGCGGCGTCGAGAACGGCCAGGTCGTCAGCATCACCCTGGTTGACGCCGGTGGCACCGTCGTCTACAGCGGCAGCGCCGTGGTCGGCAACGACGCCTGGAGCATCGCCGGCGTCGACCTCTCGGCCTTGCCCGACGGCGCCGCCTACACCGTCACCGCCAGCGTCTCCGACGCTGCCGGCAACGCCGCCACACCGGCGACGCGGCCCGTCAGCACGCTCGACAGCAGCGCGCCGACGATCACCATAGATGTCGTCGCTGGCGACGACGTCATTGACGACAGCGAAGACCAGAGCGTCACCCTGTCGGGCAGCACCAGCGGCGTCGAGAACGGCCAGGTCGTCAGCATCACCCTGGTTGACGCCGGTGGCACCGTCGTCTACAGCGGCAGCGCCGTGGTTGGCAACGACGCCTGGAGCCTCCCCGGCGTCGACCTCTCGGCCTTGCCTGACGGCGCCAACTACACCGTCACCGCCAGTGTCTCCGACGCCGCCGGCAACGCCGCGACCCCGGCGAGCCGCCCGGTCAGCACCGTGGACAGCAGCGCGCCGACGATCAGCATCGCCGTCGTCGCCGGCGACGACGTGATTGACGACGCCGAAGACGACAGCGTCACCCTGTCGGGCAGCACGAGTGGCGTCGAGAACGGCCAGGTCGTCAGCGTCACCCTGGTCGACGCCGGCGGCACCGTCGTTTACAGCGGCAGCGCCGTGGTCAGTGGCGGCACGTGGAGCCTCCCCGGCGTCGACCTCTCGGCCTTGCCCGACGGCGCCAACTACACCGTCACCGCCAGCGTCTCCGACGCTGCCGGCAACGCCGCGACCCCGGCGAGCCGCCCGGTCAGCACCGTGGACAGCACCGCGCCGACGATCACCATCGATGTCGTCGCCGGCGATGACCTCATCGACGACGCCGAAGACGACAGCGTCACCCTGTCGGGCAGCACGACTGGCGTCGAGAACGGCCAGGTCGTGAGCGTCACCCTGGTCGACGCCGGCGGCACCGTCGTCTACAGCGGCAGCGCCGTGGTCAGTGGCGGCAATTGGAGCCTCCCCGGCGTCGACCTCTCGGCCTTGCCCGACGGCGCCAACTACACCGTCACCGCCAACGTCTCCGACGCTGCCGGCAACGCCGCGACCCCGGCGACGCGGCCGGTCAGCACCGTGGACAGCAGCGCCCCGACGATCAGCATCGCCGTCGTCGCCGGTGACGACGTCATTGACGACAGCGAAGACCAGAGCGTCACCCTGTCGGGCAGCACCAGCGGCGTCGAGAACGGCCAGGTCGTCAGCATCACCCTGGTTGACACCAGTGGCACCGTCGTTTACAGCGGCAGCGCGGTGGTCGGCAACGACGCCTGGAGCCTCCCCGGCGTCGACCTGTCGGCCTTGCCCGACGGCGCCAACTACACCGTCACCGCCAGCGTCTCCGACGCTGCCGGCAACGCCGCGACACCGGCGACCCGCCCGGTCAGCACGCTCGACAGCACCGCGCCGACGATCAGCATCGCTGTCGTCGCCGGCGATGACCTCATTGACGACGCCGAAGACGACAGCGTCACCCTGTCGGGCAGCACGACTGGCGTCGAGAACGGCCAGGTCGTCAGCGTCACCTTGCGCGACAGCGGCGGCACCGTCGTCTACAGCGGCAGCGCCGTGGTCGGCAACGACGCCTGGAGCATCGCCGGCGTCGACCTCTCGGCCTTGCCTGACGGCGCCAACTACACCGTCACCGCCAGCGTCTCCGACGCCGCCGGCAACGCCGCGACCCCGGCGACGCGGCCCGTCAGCACGCTCGACAGCACCGCGCCGACGATCAGCATCGCTGTCGTCGCCGGCGATGACGTGATCGATGACAGCGAAGACCAGAGCGTCACCCTGTCGGGCAGCACCAGCGGCGTCGAGAACGGCCAGGTCGTCAGCATCACCCTGGTTGACGCCGGTGGCACCGTCGTTTACAGCGGCAGCGCGGTGGTCGGCAACGACGCCTGGAGCATCCCCGGCGTCGACCTGTCGGCCTTGCCCGACGGAGCCGCCTACACCGTCACCGCCAGCGTCTCCGACGCCGCCGGCAACGCCGCGACCCCGGCGACGCGGCCGGTCAGCACACTCGACAGCACCGCGCCGACGATCAGCATCGATGTCGTCGCCGGCGATGACGTGATCGATGACAGCGAAGACGACAGCGTCACCCTGTCGGGCAGCACGACTGGCGTCGAGAACGGCCAGGTCGTCAGCGTCACCCTGGTCGACGCCGGCGGCACCGTCGTCTACAGCGGCAGCGCCGTGGTCAGTGGCAGCACTTGGAGCCTCCCCGGCGTCGACCTCTCGGCCTTGCCCGACGGAGCCGCCTACACCGTCACCGCCAACGTCTCCGACGCCGCCGGCAACGCCGCCACACCGGCGACGCGGCCCGTCAGCACGCTCGACAGCACCGCCCCGACGATCAGCATCGATGTCGTCGCCGGCGACGACGTCATCGACGACAGCGAAGACCAGAGCGTCACCCTGTCGGGCAGCACGACTGGCGTCGAGAACGGCCAGGTCGTCAGCGTCACCCTGGTCGACGCCGGCGGCACCGTCGTTTACAGCGGCAGCGCCGTGGTCGGCAACGACGCCTGGAGCATCCCCGGCGTCGACCTCTCGGCCTTGCCCGACGGAGCCGCCTACACCGTCACCGCCAACGTCTCCGACGCTGCCGGCAACGCCGCCACACCGGCGACGCGGCCCGTCAGCACGCTCGACAGCAGCGCGCCGACGATCAGCATCGCTGTCGTCGCCGGCGATGACGTCATTGACGACAGCGAAGACCAGAGCGTCACCCTGTCGGGCAGCACGACTGGCGTCGAGAACGGCCAGACGGTCAGCGTCACCCTGGTCGACGCCGGCGGCACCGTCGTTTACAGCGGCAGCGCCGTGGTCAGTGGCGGCACTTGGAGCCTCCCCGGCGTCGACCTCTCGGCCTTGCCCGACGGCGCCAACTACACCGTCACCGCCAGCGTCTCCGACGCCGCCGGCAACGCCGCGACCCCGGCGACCCGCCCGGTCAGCACGCTCGACAGCAGCGCCCCGACGATCAGCATCGCTGTCGTCGCCGGCGATGACCTCATCGACGACAGCGAAGACCAGAGCGTCACCCTGTCGGGCAGCACGACTGGCGTCGAGAACGGCCAGGTCGTCAGCGTCACCCTGGTCGACGCCGGCGGCACCGTCGTTTACAGCGGCAGCGCCGTGGTCGGTAACGACGCCTGGAGTATCCCCGGCGTCGACCTCTCGGCCTTGCCCGACGGCGCCAACTACACCGTCACCGCCAGCGTCTCCGACGCCGCCGGCAACGCCGCGACCCCGGCGACGCGGCCGGTCAGCACACTCGACAGCACCGCGCCGACGATCAGCATCGATGTCGTCGCCGGCGATGACGTGATCGATGACAGCGAAGACGACAGCGTCACCCTGTCGGGCAGCACGACTGGCGTCGAGAACGGCCAGGTCGTGAGCGTCACCCTGGTCGACACCAGTGGCACCGTCGTCTACAGCGGCAGCGCCGTGGTCAGTGGCGGCACTTGGAGCCTCCCCGGCGTCGACCTCTCGGCCTTGCCCGACGGAGCCGCCTACACCGTCACCGCCAACGTCTCCGACGCCGCCGGCAACGCCGCCACACCGGCGACGCGGCCCGTCAGCACGCTCGACAGCACCGCCCCGACGATCAGCATCGATGTCGTCGCCGGCGATGACGTCATTGACGACGCCGAAGACGACAGCGTCACCCTGTCGGGCAGCACGACTGGCGTCGAGAACGGCCAGGTCGTCAGCGTCACCCTGGTTGACGCCGGTGGCACCGTCGTCTACAGCGGCAGCGCCGTGGTCAGTGGCGGCACTTGGAGCCTCCCCGGCGTCGACCTCTCGGCCTTGCCCGACGGCGCCGCCTACACCGTCACCGCCAACGTCTCCGACGCCGCCGGCAACGCCGCGACACCGGCGACGCGGCCCGTCAGCACGCTCGACAGCACCGCCCCGACGATCAGCATCGATGTCGTCGCCGGTGACGACGTCATTGACGACAGCGAAGACCAGAGCGTCACCTTGTCGGGCAGCACCAGCGGCGTCGAGAACGGCCAGGTCGTCAGCATCACCCTGGTTGACGCCGGTGGCACCGTCGTCTACAGCGGCAGCGCCGTGGTCGGCAACGACGCCTGGAGCATCGCCGGCGTCGACCTCTCGGCCTTGCCCGACGGCGCCGCCTACACCGTCACCGCCAACGTCTCCGACGCCGCCGGCAACGCCGCCACACCGGCGACGCGGCCCGTCAGCACGCTCGACAGCACCGCCCCGACGATCAGCATCGATGTCGTCGCCGGCGATGACGTCATTGACGACGCCGAAGACGACAGCGTCACCCTGTCGGGCAGCACGACTGGCGTCGAGAGCGGCCAGGTCGTCAGCGTCACCCTGGTCGACACCAGTGGCACCGTCGTCTACAGCGGCAGCGCCGTGGTCAGTGGCGGCACTTGGAGCCTCCCCGGCGTCGACCTCTCGGCCTTGCCCGACGGAGCCGCCTACACCGTCACCGCCAGCGTCTCCGACGCCGCCGGCAACGCCGCGACCCCGGCGAGCCGGCCCGTCAGCACGCTCGACAGCACCGCGCCGACGATCAGCATCGCTGTCGTCGCCGGCGATGACGTGATCGATGACAGCGAAGACGACAGCGTCACCCTGTCGGGCAGCACGACTGGCGTCGAGAACGGCCAGGTCGTCAGCGTCACCCTGGTCGACGCCGGTGGCACCGTCGTCTACAGCGGCAGCGCCGTGGTCGGCAACGACGCCTGGAGCATCGCCGGCGTCGACCTCTCGGCCTTGCCCGACGGCGCCAACTACACCGTCACCGCCAACGTCTCCGACGCTGCCGGCAACGCCGCGACCCCGGCGACGCGGCCGGTCAGCACCGTGGACAGCAGCGCCCCGACGATCAGCATCGCCGTCGTCGCCGGTGACGACGTCATTGACGACAGCGAAGACCAGAGCGTCACCCTGTCGGGCAGCACCAGCGGCGTCGAGAACGGCCAGGTCGTCAGCATCACCCTGGTTGACGCCGGTGGCACCGTCGTCTACAGCGGCAGCGCCGTGGTCGGCAACGACGCCTGGAGCATCGCCGGCGTCGACCTCTCGGCCTTGCCCGACGGCGCCGCCTACACCGTCACCGCCAACGTCTCCGACGCCGCCGGCAACGCCGCCACACCGGCGACGCGGCCCGTCAGCACGCTCGACAGCACCGCGCCGACGATCAGCATCGATGTCGTCGCCGGCGATGACCTCATTGACGACGCCGAAGACGACAGCGTCACCCTGTCGGGCAGCACGACTGGCGTCGAGAACGGCCAGGTCGTCAGCGTCACCCTGGTCGACACCAGTGGCACCGTCGTCTACAGCGGCAGCGCCGTGGTCAGTGGCGGCACTTGGAGCATCGCCGGCGTCGACCTCTCGGCCTTGCCCGACGGCGCCGCCTACACCGTCACCGCCAACGTCTCCGACGCCGCCGGCAACGCCGCCACACCGGCGACGCGGCCCGTCAGCACACTCGACAGCACCGCCCCGACGATCAGCATCGATGTCGTCGCCGGCGATGACGTCATTGACGACGCCGAAGACGACAGCGTCACCCTGTCGGGCAGCACGACTGGCGTCGAGAACGGCCAGGTCGTCAGCGTCACGCTGGTCGACACCAGTGGCACCGTCGTCTACAGCGGCAGCGCCGTGGTCAGTGGCGGCACTTGGAGCCTCCCCGGCGTCGACCTCTCGGCCTTGCCCGACGGCGCCAACTACACCGTCACCGCCAGCGTCTCCGACGCCGCCGGCAACGCCGCGACCCCGGCGACCCGCCCGGTCAGCACGCTCGACAGCACCGCGCCGACGATCAGCATCGCTGTCGTCGCCGGCGATGACCTCATCGACGACAGCGAAGACCAGAGCGTCACCCTGTCGGGCAGCACGACTGGCGTCGAGAACGGTCAGGTCGTCAGCGTCACCCTGGTCGACGCCGGCGGCACCGTCGTCTACAGCGGCAGCGCCGTGGTCGGCAACGACGCCTGGAGCATCGCCGGCGTCGACCTCTCGGCCTTGCCCGACGGCGCCAACTACACCGTCACCGCCAACGTCTCCGACGCTGCCGGCAACGCCGCGACCCCGGCGACGCGGCCCGTCAGCACGCTCGACAGCACCGCGCCGACGATCAGCATCGCTGTCGTCGCCGGCGATGACGTGATCGATGACAGCGAAGACGACAGCGTCACCCTGTCGGGCAGCACGACTGGCGTCGAGAACGGCCAGGTCGTCAGCGTCACCCTGGTCGACGCCGGTGGCACCGTCGTCTACAGCGGCAGCGCCCTCGTTGGCAACGACGCCTGGAGCATCGCCGGCGTCGACCTCTCGGCCTTGCCCGACGGCGCCAACTACACCGTCACCGCCAGTGTCTCCGACGCTGCCGGCAACGCCGCGACCCCGGCGAGCCGCCCGGTCAGCACGCTCGACAGCACCGCGCCGACGATCAGCATCGCCGTCGTCGCCGGCGACGACGTGATTGACGACGCCGAAGACGACAGCGTCACCCTGTCGGGCAGCACGACTGGCGTCGAGAACGGCCAGGTCGTCAGCGTCACCCTGGTCGACACCAGTGGCACCGTCGTCTACAGCGGCAGCGCCGTGGTCAGTGGCGGCACTTGGAGCCTCCCCGGCGTCGACCTCTCGGCCTTGCCCGACGGCGCCGCCTACACCGTCACCGCCAGCGTCTCCGACGCTGCCGGCAACGCCGCGACCCCGGCGAGCCGGCCCGTCAGCACACTCGACAGCACCGCCCCGACGATCAGCATCGATGTCGTCGCCGGCGATGACGTCATTGACGACGCCGAAGACGACAGCGTCACCCTGTCGGGCAGCACGACTGGCGTCGAGAACGGCCAGGTCGTCAGCGTCACGCTGGTCGACACCAGTGGCACCGTCGTCTACAGCGGCAGCGCCGTGGTCAGTGGCGGCACTTGGAGCCTCCCCGGCGTCGACCTCTCGGCCTTGCCCGACGGCGCCAACTACACCGTCACCGCCAGCGTCTCCGACGCCGCCGGCAACGCCGCGACCCCGGCGACCCGCCCGGTCAGCACGCTCGACAGCACCGCGCCGACGATCAGCATAGATGTCGTCGCCGGCGATGACCTCATCGACGACAGCGAAGACCAGAGCGTCACCCTGTCGGGCAGCACGACTGGCGTCGAGAACGGCCAGGTCGTCAGCGTCACGCTGGTCGACACCAGTGGCACCGTCGTCTACAGCGGCAGCGCCGTGGTCAGTGGCGGCACTTGGAGCCTCCCCGGCGTCGACCTCTCGGCCTTGCCCGACGGCGCCGCCTACACCGTCACCGCCAGCGTCTCCGACGCCGCCGGCAACGCCGCGACCCCGGCGACCCGCCCGGTCAGCACGCTCGACAGCACCGCGCCGACGATCAGCATAGATGTCGTCGCCGGCGATGACCTCATCGACGACGCCGAAGACGACAGCGTCACCCTGTCGGGCAGCACGAGTGGCGTCGAGAACGGCCAGGTCGTCAGCGTCACCCTGGTCGACGCCGGCGGCACCGTCGTTTACAGCGGCAGCGCCGTGGTCAGTGGCGGCACGTGGAGCCTCCCCGGCGTCGACCTCTCGGCCTTGCCCGACGGCGCCAACTACACCGTCACCGCCAGCGTCTCCGACGCTGCCGGCAACGCCGCGACCCCGGCGAGCCGCCCGGTCAGCACCGTGGACAGCAGCGCCCCGACGATCACCATCGATGTCGTCGCCGGCGATGACCTCATCGACGACGCCGAAGACGACAGCGTCACCCTGTCGGGCAGCACGAGTGGCGTCGAGAACGGCCAGGTCGTCAGCGTCACCCTGGTCGACGCCGGCGGCACCGTCGTTTACAGCGGCAGCGCCGTGGTCAGTGGCGGCACGTGGAGCCTCCCCGGCGTCGACCTCTCGGCCTTGCCCGACGGCGCCAACTACACCGTCACCGCCAGCGTCTCCGACGCTGCCGGCAACGCCGCGACCCCGGCGAGCCGCCCGGTCAGCACCGTGGACAGCAGCGCCCCGACGATCACCATCGATGTCGTCGCCGGCGATGACCTCATCGACGACGCCGAAGACGACAGCGTCACCCTGTCGGGCAGCACGAGTGGCGTCGAGAACGGCCAGACGGTCAGCGTCACCCTGGTCGACGCCGGTGGCACCGTCGTCTACAGCGGCAGCGCGGTGGTCGGCAACGACGCCTGGAGCATCGCCGGCGTCGACCTGTCGGCCTTGCCCGACGGCGCCAACTACACCGTCACCGCCCGCGTCTCCGACGCCGCCGGCAACGCCGCGACCCCGGCGACCCGCCCGGTCAGCACGCTCGACAGCACCGCGCCGACGATCAGCATCGCCGTGGTCGCCGGCGATGACGTGATCGATGACAGCGAAGACGACAGCGTCACCCTGTCGGGCAGCACGACTGGCGTCGAGAACGGCCAGGTCGTCAGCGTCACCCTGGTCGACGCCGGTGGCACCGTCGTCTACAGCGGCAGCGCCGTGGTCAGTGGCGGCACTTGGAGCCTCACCGGCGTCGACCTCTCGGCCTTGCCCGACGGAGCCAACTACACCGTCACCGCCAGCGTCTCCGACGCCGCCGGCAACGCCGCGACCCCGGCGACCCGCCCGGTCAGCACGCTCGACAGCACCGCGCCGACGATCAGCATCGCCGTCGTCGCCGGCGATGACGTCATCGACGACAGCGAAGACCAGAGCGTCACCCTGTCGGGCAGCACGACTGGCGTCGAGAACGGCCAGGTCGTCAGCGTCACCCTGGTCGACGCCGGTGGCACCGTCGTTTACAGCGGCCGCGCGGTGGTCGGCAACGACGCCTGGAGCCTCCCCGGCGTCGACCTGTCGGCCTTGCCCGACGGCGCCAACTACACCGTCACCGCCAGCGTCTCCGACGCTGCCGGCAACGCCGCGACCCCGGCGACGCGGCCGGTCAGCACCGTGGACAGCACCCCGCCCGTTCCGACGATCAGCCTCGATCCGAACATCACCGCCGACGACACCCTCAACGCCGCCGAAGCTTCGGCTCCAGTCACGCTCACCGGCCGCGTCGGAGGCGACGCGCAGGTCGGCGACACCGTCACCCTGACGATCAACGGCCAGAGCTTCAGTGGGTCGGTCGTGTCCGGTCCCGGCGGCAGCCTCGTCTTCGCCGTCGTCGTTCCCGGAGCCGACCTCGCCGCCGACCCCGACCGCACCATCGACGCCAGCATCAGCACGACTGACTCTGCCGGCAACAGCGGCAGCGCCAGAACCAGTGAACGCTACACGGTCGACGTCAGTGCTGCGGCGGCGATTGCCGTCGATCCGATCACGGCCGATGACGTCCTCAACGACGCCGAGGCAACAGGCCGGGTTACTGTCACCGGAACGGTTGGTGGTGACGCGGCTCCCGGCGACACGGTGGTCCTCACGATCAACGGCACCGCCTATGTCGGCTCGGTGCTGCCAGGGAACACCTTCAGCATCGACGTTGCCGGTGCCGATCTCGCCGTCGATACCCTGTTCCTGGCGTCGGTCAGCGGCTTCGACGATGCGGGCAATCCCTTCGTCGGCACCGCCCTGTCGCAGCACACGGTCGATCGCTCGGCTTCGGCGACCATCACGGTGGACCACATCACCGCCGATGACCTGTTGACCGCCAGTGAGGCCGCCGGGATGGTGCCGGTTACCGGAAGAGTTGGCGGTGATGCGGCGCCGGGTGACACGGTCGCACTGTCGATCAACGGCGTCTCCTATGTAACGACGGTTCTTCCCGGAAACACCTTCAGTGTCAGCGTTGCCGGATCCGACCTGGCTGCAGGAACCCAATTCACGGCAACGGTCAGCGGTACGGATGCTGTGGGCAATCCCTTCACTGCGACCGATACCTCGACCCACCGACTCGGCCCGGTGGCGGTCGATGACCGGGCGATGGTCTACGAACTACCCGCGCAGCGGATCTACTACAACGACTCGGCTGGAAACATCGGTACCGTCAGTCCAGCAACCGGAACACGCTCGCTGATCGGTAATGCCGGCCGGGTCTTCGGCGACATCGCGGTTGGTTCGACGGGCACGTTGTTCGGGATCACTCTCGACTCGACGAGTGTGCTCTACAGCATCAATCCGGCGACCGGCAGCGCAACCCGCATCGGAACGGTGACCGGCGCAGGTTTCATCAACGCCCTGGTCGCAAGTCCTGATGGCCGGCTTTTTGCTGCGGGAAACACTGGCGATCTGTACCAGTTGTCCACCATCACAGGTGCGGCGACACGGATCGGTACTTTCGGTTCCGGGCAAGGCTCGTCGGGCGATTTGCTGTTTGCCAACAATGCGCTCTACCTGTCGACGACGAACGGGACGATACGCAAGTTCGACCTTGCCACCGGTATTGCCACCACGGCCGTCTCCGGCCTGCCGAACGACCTCTACAATCTGGCGCAGACCGACGTCGGGAGCTGCGTCGGCAGCACGTCGAGCGGGCAGATGTATACCATCGATCTCGCCGCGGGAACTGCGGTTCGCACCGGTGTTTCGTCGGGTGGATCACCGTCGATGTATGGTTTCGCCGCCGCCCCGGTGGGCGGACCACTGGTGACGATCAGCGGTGACGTGACGCCGAGCACGGTCGGGCAGGACCGCGATCCCGATGGCTCGACGCTGGCCGTTGTCGGCGTCGTCGCCGGCGACGTCCCGGCGCCGGCGGCGACCGGTGTGGGTGCCGTCATCGATGGCACCTACGGGACGCTCACCATCGCTGCCGATGGCAGTTACGGTTACTCCCTCGACCATTCCCGAGCCGCCGTCCAGAGCCTCGGCGCGGGCCAGGTTGCCGACGACGTGTTCACCTACACGATCCGGGATGCCGACGGTGCGGTCGATACCGCCACCCTGACCGTCCAGGTGACCGGCGCCAGCGAGGTCCCGCCGCCGGTGAGCACGACGGGTGGCGCCGGCGCTGACACGCTCACCGGTGGTATCGGCGCCGAGACCATGCTGGGTGGCGCTGGCAACGACCTGATGAGCGCGGGGCTGGGTGCCGACGTGTTCGCCTGGCGTCTTGCTGACCGCGGAACGCCGGCAACGCCGGCGGTCGACACGATCACCGATTTCTCGGTCGCCTCGCGGGCGGCCGGTGGCGACGTCCTCGACCTGCGTGACCTGCTGCAGGGCGAGAACTCCTCGCCAGGCAGTTTGGACAACTACCTGCACTTCCGCGTCGAGGGTGGGGCAACGACTGTCGACGTCAGCAGTTCTGGCGGCTTCGCGGCCGGCTACGATCCCGCTGCGGTCGACCAGCAGATCGTCCTCGCCGGCGTCGACCTCTCGGCTGGAGGCCTGAGCACCGATCAACTGATCATTCAGGATCTGCTCAACAGGAACAAGCTGATCACCGACTGACCCTGGCGCTTTTCCTCCTGCCTGCCGACGGCGGCTTCTGCCCCGGCAGGCAGGCGGTGGCGGGGGCAGTGGTCGCCGTCGCTCGCACGCTGCAATGCGAGCTCGCCGTGCCGCTACCGGCGCGCGGGGGTCAGTCCCACTGCGGGTTCGCTGCCGGCGCCAGCACTGCCGGACCGGTGGCGCCGTCAAAGCCCAGGTCGGCGACAGCGGAAAGTTCATCCGCCGTCGCCACCCCCTCGGCGAACACCTGCCAGTCGAGTGCATGCGCGATCGTCGTCAGCCCCTTGAGAAAAGCCTGGTTGCCCCGGTTCGACGTGATGCCGCCAATGAAGCTGGCATCGACCTTGATGTAGTCGAGCGCCAGATCGTGAAGCGATCCGACTTGGCTGAAGCGGTTGCCGAAGTGCTCCAGGCCGACGCGGCAGCCGGCGGCTCTGGCGTCACGACAGAACTCGCGGAACGCGGTGAGATGCCGCAGGGCGCCGCTTTCGCCCACTTCCAGCCAAAGCTGCCGGGAATCGCTGGCGGCGTCGGCGAGCATGCTCAGGAGGGTCCGCCGGAAGCGTGTGTTCGCCAGCGAACTGGCGGCGAGGTTGATTGCCAGTCCATGGGGCGCGGGGTACGCCCGCAGTTGGCCGATGGCCAGGCTGACCGCCGCGAGATCGAGCGCAGGAGTCAGCCGCAGCCGTTCCGCGACCGGCAGGAAGACGCCAGCCGCCAGCCACTCCCCCTCTTCCGCGAAACGCAGTCGCAGGGGGCATTCACGGTGCGACAGCTCGCCCGTCGTGTCGATCACGGGGAAGGATGCCAGCCGCAGCCACTTCCTGTCGACGGCGCGGGAGATGGCTTGCGCCCATTGATCGGCCGTCGGCGGCAGCGCTTGCGCTGCGCCCGCGGTCGCCCCGCGGGTGCAACTGGTCCCAGTTGCTTCCGCGGCGGCGAGTGCGCGGTCGACCCTGGCGAGAAGATCGGCAAGCAGCGTCCCGTGCCTGGCGTGGCCATAGCCGATCCAGGCGAATGCCTCCTCGTCCGAGTAGGGTCTGCCGGCCTCGCGCAGCGCCGCCAACAGCTCGGCCGCTGCTGCCTGCGGATCGCGTCCGCCCGACAACATCATCGCGAAATCGGCGCCGTTCAGCCGACCGGCAAGCGACTGGCCGTCCCTTGCTGTGTGCTCCCGTATCGTTGCCGCAAGACAGCGAAGGAGCTCGTCCGTCGTCGCGCGGCCGAGCTGTCGGTTGCGGTCGGCCAGGTGCGCGAGGCGGATCAGAAGCAGGCTGCCCTCGCCGGCATGCTCGGCGTCGAGCCACTGCTGCAGTTGTGCCATGAAGTGGCCGCGGTTGGCGAGACCCGTCAAAGGATCGAGGTTGGCTTCCTGATGGAGCTTGTCGAGGCGCGCGGCTTCGTCGGCGAAGATCGTTGCGAGTCGCCGCACAGTCGCGTTCATCGCCATCGCCAGACGCTTCAATTCGGGTACCCTCGGCTCGTCGATGGTGACGAAGCGCCGCTCGGTGATCGCCGTGGCCTGCTCGATCACCGCCTGCAGCGGCGCCTTTAGGCGGCCGACGATGAACCAGCCGAGGCCGCCGGCGACCAGGCTGGCCAGCGCCAGTGCCACCACTACCCGCCAGACGCCCTGCCACAGGACCGTGTAGGCGAAACGCCGGTTGCTGATCACCGTCAGGGTGCCGATCTGATCCCAGCCGCTGCTGATCTGCGCCGTACCCGGTATCGCCTCGATCGGCAGCAGCCGGACAAACCAATCGGGAGCGTCGGGATCGTCTGGCAGGGCGGCCTTCTCGACCAGCGTTGCCCCTTCAGCATCGACGACCCGGATCAACTCGTAGCGGCCGCTGTCGAAAAGCGCCGCCGCACTCAGTTCGACCATCGCCGCGTCCGGTTTGCCAAGGCTGATGGCCAGTGCCAGAGCCGTGGCATTGTCGGCGTTCTTGATCGACAGCTCCGCCTCGAGGTAGGCACGCGCGCTCAGCAACGAGGCGACCAGGCTGCCTCCGAAAGCGAGCAGCATGCTGGTGACGATGGCAAGCCAGAATTGGCGGTAGATGGACATGATCGTGATCCTCTCTGTCGGCCCCTCAGTGGAAGCCCTCGCTGCGCGCCCGTTGCAACAGTCTCTCCCAGCGCGAGAGGCGACCAAGTGGCCCCGCGCTGGCCGACGTGGTTCCGGCGATCCCGGGATAGAGCCCCTCGCTGTTGAAGCTGAACACCGGCTGCAGGTCGCGGCGTTGCGCTGCCGGTCTAATGGTGGTGTGCAGATTGTCCAGCAGGACCGGTTCGGCGCGCGGGTTCGCGTAGTAGGCGAGGACCATGTGCGCCTGCTGTGCCGCCCCTGATGGCGTCGTCGTGCTGGCACGGACGTAGATGAGGCGCATCTTGCGCACCGGAATGCCGGCAAGCTGCAGCGAGAAGTACTTGGCAATGGCGAAATCCTCGCAGTCGCCCCTGCCGCGGCCGATGGTCTCGAGCGGCGTCGCCCAGTAGTCCGACTCCTGCCAGATCGCCCGGTCGTCGTCGAAGCTGATGTTCTGATTGAAAAAGTCGTTGATTCGCCGCAATTTTTCGCTGTCGTTGAGGAGGCTGGTCGAGGCGATCATGCGGGCCCAGTCGCGCAACAGGGTGATCCGGGCGGGGCCGAAGCGGGCGATGAGCTGTTGCTCCATTGCCGCCAGGTCGGGGTTGGCGGCTGCGTACCAGCTGGCGACGAGCAGCAGCGAGGCCGCGACGCAGGCCTGCACGCTGGCCGCGAGAGCGCCGAGCGCCGGCCGGATCGGTGCAAGGCGGGAGAAGGTGAGCAAGATCGATCAATCCCGGGGCATGAGCGGCCTTGTCGCCGCGGACCAACTGCTGAGTATAATGCGGCAAACCTCACACTCTCGGGTCCACTTTGACATGAAAAACAAGAGACAGGGTTCAAGCCTGCCCCCCGTGTCATTCCTGCTGGCGGCTCTGCTGCCGCTGATGACTTCCTCTGCCGCCAGTGCAACGAATCCCGAGCATGTCTCTCTGCACGAGGCGGCGCAGATCGCAGTGCTGCGGAACCCCGAGGTGCAGGCGCGCTGGCATGCCTTTCGCGAAGGGCGGGAGGAGGTCGACGTCGCGCGCGGCGGTTTCCTGCCGCAGGTCGACGTCGCGGCGGCCGTCGGTCGTGAGAGGCTGACGCCGCGAAGCGATCCCGCCGCCGAGACGTCCTGGAGCCGAAATTACGCACTGATCAACCTGCGGCAGATGGTGTTCGACGGTTTCGCCACCGCCAGCGAGGTCAAGAGGCTGGGCAAGGCCAAGCTCGTCCGTTACTTCGAACTGCTCGATGCCTCGGAGAATACGGCTCTCGAAGCGGGCCGCGCCTATCTCGACGTCGTTCGCCATCGTCGTCTGGTGTATCTTGCCGAGGAGAACTACATCCAGCATCAGGCGGCGCTCGATCAACTCCGCTTGCGGGCCGAATCGGGTGTCGGCAAGCGGGTCGATGTCGATCAGGCCGCCAGCCGCTTGGCTCTGGCGGATGTCAACCTGACTACCGCACTCGCCAACCTGCACGATGTGACGGCGCGCTATCTGCGATTGATTGGCGAGCAGCCGGCGAAAGTCATGTTTGCCCCGGCCGATCTTGCGAGTTCGTTTCCCGATCGCGCCGAGGCCGTCCTCGTCGTGGCACTGGCGAACAACCCGGCCTTGCAGGCGACGGTCGAGAACGTCGAAGCATCGCAGCACGACCTCGAAAAGCAGCGCGCCGCCTTCATGCCGCGACTGCACCTGATCGCCCGCAGCGAGCATTTCAGTGACTTCGCGGGCCTCGGCGATGCCCGCGACAACAGCGTCGTCGAAATGCGGCTCGACTACAATCTCTACAACGGCGGCTCGGACCTGGCGCGCAACCGCCAGTACCGGGAGCGCAAGAACATCGCCCTCGACCAGCGCGAGAAGGCCTGTCGGGACATCCGGCAGACGCTGTCGATCGCCTTCCACGACACGATCCGCCTGCGCGACCAGATCGGCCAGATCGCCATGCAGGTCGAACTGGTCGAGAAGACGCGCAACGCCTATCGCGACCAGTTCAACATTGGCCAGCGCACACTGCTCGACCTGCTCAACACCCAGAACGAGTATTTCGATGCCCGCCGCTCGCAGGTCAATGCCGAGATCGAGCTTGCCCTGGCCTATTTGCGCAGCTACGCCGGCATGGGCCGACTGCTCGAGAAGCTCGGCCTGAAACGTGCGGAAGGCGATGAAGCGCCGGCGGCCAAGGAAATGGCGGCGGCCGATCCGGCGCAACTCTGCCCGCCAGCGGCACCCACCTACGCCCAGCCCGATCGCGAACTGCTCGCGCGCAGGGCCAAGGAATTGAGCGACGGGGCAGCGGCTGGCCTGGTCGGCGCTCGCAACCAGCCGGTGGTACCCGGTCAGTTCCCCGCGACACGGCCGGCGGTGCCGTGAACTCGGTCGCCCGCCTGACGACCGGCGTCGCTGCCGCCGCGCGCACCGCCACGGCAACTCACGCTGGCAATAGGTTCGGCATGCGCGCGGCATCGCGTTTCGCCATTGGCCGCGCCGCCCGTCGCCCGGGCCGGCCGGTCCGACCACGGAGGTCGTGACATGAGAGTTGCCGCTGCGTGCCTGTCCCGCGCCTTGCTCGCTGCCGCCTGCCTGTTCCTCCTCGTCCCGGCGCCGAGCGCCGAGGAAGGACCGGCGTCGCCGACCTTGGCGAAGATTCGTGCGGCGAACGCGGTCTATATCGGCTACCGTGAGGCCGCCATCCCCTTCTCCTATCTGGCTGGCGGGGGTGAGGCGATCGGTTTCGCGATCGACCTCTGTCGTCATGTCACCGACGCCATCCAGGCGCAGCTGAACCTGCCGCATCTGGCGGTGGTGCCGGTTCCGACGACGCCCGGTGCGCGCCAGATCATGCTCGAGACCGGAACGATCGACCTCGATTGTGGCGCAACGATCAACACCGAACATCGGCAGCGCGACCTCGCTTTCAGCAGCACCATCTTCGTTGCCGGCATCCAGGCGCTGGTCAGCAGGGATGCCGGCATCCGTTCATTTGCCGACCTGCAGGGCAAGACCGTGGCGACCGTCTTCGGGACGACGGCGGCGGCCTACCTGGCTTCGGCAGCCGCCCGCCAGGGACTGCAAGTCAGCCATCGCGGCAGCCGTGATCAGGCGGAAGGACTGCGACTCCTGCTGCGTGGCGAGGTCGCTGCGCTGGTGCTCGACGACGTGTCGCTGCGTGGCCTGTTGCTGCAGCTTGCCGCCGTTGAGCGCGAGCGCTTCATGTTGCTCGACGACCGCTTCGGTTTCGAGCCTTACGCCATTGCCTTCCGTCGCCACGACGCGCAGTTCAAGAAGCTGGTCGATCGGACACTGGGCGGCCTGATGCAGAGCGGCGAGTTCGCGCGCATCTACGAGCGTTGGTTCACCTCGCCGATTCCGCCAGACGGTGGCAATCTGCATCTGCCGATGGGCGACGCCCTGCGGCAGCTCACGCTGACGCCCAACGATCGCGGGGCCTGAAGCGGCCGCGCAACCGCCGCGCCAGCGGGCAGCGGCTGCTCGCCGCCTTCTCCTGCTAGAATCGGCGCCTTTGGCAAAGCACTGGGGCGACCTGCCGCCATGCCCATCGATTACCTCGAGAGAATCCTCAACGCCCGCGTCTATGACGTGGCGATCGAAACCCCACTCGACCGGGCCCCTGGCCTGTCGGCACGCATCGGCAATCGGGTGCTGCTCAAGCGCGAGGATCTGCAGCCCGTCTTCTCCTTCAAACTGCGTGGCGCCTACAACAAGATCGTGCACCTGTCGAAGGAGAAGCTGCAACGCGGCGTGATCTGCGCTTCGGCAGGCAACCATGCGCAGGGCGTCGCGCTGGCCGCAGCCAGGGTGGGCTGCCGGGCAGTGATCGTCATGCCGACGACGACGCCGCAGATCAAGGTCGAGGCAGTCCGGCAACGCGGTGGCGAAGTGCTATTGGCCGGTGAGTCGTACGACGACGCCTACGCGCATGCGCAGGCAATCGAGAAGAGCGAGCGCCTGAGCTTCGTGCATCCCTTCGACGATCCGGAGGTGATCGCCGGCCAAGGCACCATCGGCATGGAGATCCTGCGCCAGCATGCGGAGCCGATCGACGCCATCTTCTGCTGTGTCGGTGGTGGCGGGCTGATCTCGGGAGTTGCCGCCTACGTCAAGCGCCTGCGACCAGCGACCCGGATCGTCGGCGTCGAAGCGGTCGACGCCGACGCCATGGCGCGCTCCCTGCGTGCCGGCAAGCGTGTCCGGCTCGAGCACGTCGGCCTGTTTGCCGATGGCGCCGCTGTCAAGTACGTCGGCGAGGAGACCTTCCGCCTCTGTCAGACCCACGTCGATGAAATGGTGCTGGTCGATACCGACGCCATCTGCGCCGCGATCAAGGACGTCTTCGAGGACACGCGCGCGGTGCTCGAGCCAGCCGGCGCGCTGGCAGTTGCCGGCGCCAAGGAGTACGCGGCGCGCCACCGGCTGCAGGGCAGGACCCTGGTCGCCACGGCATCGGGCGCCAACATCAACTTCGACCGGCTGCGTTTCGTCGCCGAACGGGCGGAGATCGGCGAGCAGCGCGAGGCGGTCTTCGCCGTGACGCTGCCCGAGCGACCGGGGGCCTACAAGCAGTTCGTCGCCCTGATCGGTGCCCGCAGCATCACCGAGTTCAACTACCGCTACAACGATCAGCGCGAGGCGCACATCTTCGTGGGCATCCAGGTTGCTTCGCGTGCGGAGTCGGTACGCCTGTTGCAGCATCTGCGCAAGCACGGCTACCCCACCCTCGACCTGACCGACGACGAAATGGCGAAAGGCCACATCCGTCACCTGGTCGGCGGTCACTCGCCGACGATCAGCAACGAGATCGTCTACCGCTTCGAGTTCCCCGAGCGACCGGGAGCACTGATGAACTTCCTCAACCGGATGAGTGCCGGATGGAACATCAGCCTCTTCCACTATCGCAACCACGGCGCCGATTACGGCCGCGTGCTGGTCGGCATGCAGGTGCCACCGGACGAGATGGGCGACTTCCGGCAGTTCCTGCGCACGCTCGGTTACGCGCACTGGGACGAGACCGGCAACGAGGCCTACCGGCTCTTTCTTGCCTAGCCGGCCGGTGCGGCCGCTCATCGATCATTCCCGGGAGAGTCCTCGTGTCCATGGTTCAGCAAGCGCCGCCTGACGGCCCGGCTCGACGCCCGCAGCGCACGGTGCGCAGCTGCGCTGCCGATCTGCCGGCTCACGACTTCGAGCGGGTCATCGACCGCTCGTCCGGCGACTCGCTGAAATGGAACCGCGCGCCGGGCGCGACGTGCTGCCGCTGTGGGTTGCCGACATGGATTTCGCCGCGCCGCCGGCGATCATCGCTGCACTCGAACGCCGCGTCGCGCACGGCTGTTTCGGTTACGCCGAACCGATGCCCGAACTCCACGAGGCCGTCATCGGCCATCTGCAGCGCGAGTACGGCTGGCAGGTCGAGGCAGACTGGCTGCTCTGGTTGCCCGGCCTGGTGAGCGGGCTCAACGTCGCCTGCCGCGCCGTCGATGGTGACGTGATCACGGCGACGCCGGTCTATCCGCCGTTCCTCAGCGCGCCGCGCCTGTCCGATCGGCGGTTGACGACGGCGCCGCTGTGCCAGGTCGACGAGCGCTGGGTGTACGATTTCGCGGCGCTGCAGGACGCGGTACTGCCGAGCAGCCGGCTGCTGTTGCTCTGCCATCCGCACAACCCGGTCGGTCGCGCCTGGGAGCGCGAAGAACTCGAGCGGATCGCAGCCTTCAGCCTGCGCAACGACCTCATCGTCTGCTCCGACGAGATCCACTGCGGGCTCGTCCTTGACGAGCACCGCCGGCACCTGCCGTTGGCGATGCTCGACGACGAGGTGGCGCGGCGAACGATCACGCTCATGGCACCATCGAAGACGTGGAACATTCCCGGCCTCGGCTGTGCCTTCGCCGTCATCGCCGACGCTACACTGCGTCGCCGTTTCAACGCCGCCATGCGGGGCATCGTGCCGCATGTCAATGCGCTCGGGCTGGCGGCCTGCGAAGCCGCCTACCGCGACTGTGACGACTGGCAGCGCGCCCTGCTCGCCACCCTGCGGCGCAACCGCGACACCGTCGAGGCTGCCGTCCGCTCATTGCCCGGCCTTGCCATGAGCCATGTCGAGGCGACCTACCTGGCGTGGATCGATGCGCGCGGCCTCGCCGTCGCCGATCCGGCGGCCTTCTTCGAGGCAGCCGGGGTCGGCCTGTCGAGCGGCGCCGAGTTTGGCCTGGCGGGGTGGGTCCGGCTCAATTTCGGCTGCCCGCGACAGACCCTCGCCACCGCCCTCGACCGGATGGCCACCGCCTGCACGGCCGCCGTGCGATCATGAGCGCTACCGCCAGCTGGTGGCAGACCGGCATCATCTACCAGATCTACCCGCGTTCGTTCCAGGACAGCAATGGCGATGGCGTCGGCGACCTGGCGGGGATCATCGCCCGTCTCGATTACCTGCACAGCCTCAACGTCGATATCCTCTGGCTGTCGCCGATCTATCCGTCGCCAATGCATGACTTCGGTTACGACGTCGCCGATTACTGCGCCATACACCCCCTCTTCGGCACGATGGCCGACTTCGACCGCCTGCTCGCCGAGGTGCACGCGCGCGGCATGCGGCTTCTTCTCGATCTGGTTCCCAACCACAGCTCGCATCTCCATCCCTGGTTCATCGCCAGCCGCAGTGCGCGCGACAACCCGCGGCGAGCCTGGTACATCTGGCGCGACCCGGCACCCGGCGGCGGCCCGCCGAACAACTGGCTGAGCCACTTCGGCGGTCCGGCCTGGACCTTCGACGAGGCCAGCGGCCAGTACTACATGCACCAATTCCTGCCGCAACAACCGGAACTGAACCATCGCCACCCCGAAGTCCTGCCGGCGATCCTGGACTGCATGCGCTTCTGGCTCGACAAGGGTGTCGACGGCTTCCGCGTCGACGTCATCGGCGAGCTGCTGAAGGACCCGCTGTTCCGTGACGAACCGGAGAACCCGAACTGGAACGGGGTTCGCGAGTACCAGCGGCTGCTGCATGTGCACACCGGCAACCTGCCTGAGGTGCACGGCCTGATTCGCCGCATGCGGACCTTCCTCGACGGCTGGAACGACCGCCTGATGATCGGCGAACTTTACCTGCCGAACGCCGACTTGGTCCGCTACTACGGTGATGAGCAAGGCGCGGAGTGCCATTTGCCGTTCAACTTCCAGCTCATCCGTGCCTCCTGGGAGGCCACCGTCGTCCGCCGCCTGGTGGACGCTTACGAAGCGGCCCTGCCCGGGCACGCCTGGCCCAACTGGGTGCTCGGCAATCACGATCAGAAGCGGCTGGCCAGTCGTGTGGGATCGCGCCAGGCACGGGTCGCGCACATGCTGTTGCTCACCCTGCGCGGTACGCCGACCTGCTACTACGGCGACGAGATCGGCATGCTCGACGTGCCGCTGCCCCTGACGCTGATGCAGGACCCGCCGGCGCTCAGGCAGCCGGAAATCGCCCATCTCGTCGGCCGCGACCCGCAGCGCACGCCGATGCAGTGGGATGCCTCGGCGAATGCCGGCTTTGCGGCTGCCGGGGTCCGTCCGTGGTTGCCATTGGCGCCGGATTGCGGCGCGCACAACGTGGCCCGCCAGTTGGGTGACCCGAGTTCATCGCTCGCCTTCTTCCGCGCCATGAGCACGCTGCGGCGAGCCGAGCCGGCACTCGCCAGCGGTTCCTACCGTTCTCTCGACGCCGGGCAGCCGGACGTCTTCGCCTACCTGCGCGGTGACCCGGGCAACGCCCTGCTCGTGCTGCTCAACTTCGCTGCCGAGCCTCGCTGCCCGGTGTTGCCGCTGTCCTGCGCTGCGGCCGAACTGCTGCTGTCAACAACCATGACTCCGCCACGACGGGTCGGCCTCTCGCCGTTGGTCCTCGCAGCCGACGAGGGCATGGTCCTGCGGCTTCCCGTCGCCGGCTGCGTCGCCTGAACGGTGTCCCGGCCCACGGCCGGGCGAGCCGGTCGCGCGGGTACTGCCAGTGCATGTGGGCCGATCGCCCGGTCTGCAGGCGCTGCTGGCACAGCGTCTGGTCTTTCTGCCCTGGGCCGCTGCGTTCTCGAGCATTCGGCTCTGCCGGGGCTACCTCGGCCCAACGTCGTTCTCCACATCGCCTGGCATGAGGACGTGCTGGTGGGCGACGGTGAGGCGCTTGTTGCCGGCATGTCCCGTCTGCGCGCAATGGTCCGCCGGTCCGGCGACCGCTGTCGCCGCCGTCAGCGTGGTCCTGCGAGCGGCACGGCCAAGCTGCTAGAGTGAGAACTGGCCGACCGACTTCTCCATCCGGTCGACCATCGCCGTCAGTTCAACCACCATGACGTCGGTCTGGCTGGCGAGCGCGACGCAGGCGGCGGTCATTGCCGATACCTGCCTGACGTTTTCCGCCAGTTGCGACATCGCGGCGGTCTGGCCCACCGAGGCTTGCGAGATTTCCTCCACGCGCCGGATCGTCTCGTCCATCTCGGCATTGATCCGCTGCAGGATTTCCTTCGACGAAGTGACCCGTTCGACTCCCTCGCCAACCTGCGTCGCACCGGCGCGCATGCCATCGACCGCGGTCGTGGTTTCAGCGTGGATGGCGGTGACCAGGTCGCTGATCTGCTGCGTCGCCTTGCCGGTGCGTTCGGCCAGTTTTCGCACTTCATCGGCCACCACGGCGAAGCCCCGTCCCTGCTCACCGGCCCGCGCAGCCTCGATGGCGGCGTTCAGCGCCAGCAGATTGGTCTGATCGGCTATCTCCTTGATCACCGAGGTGATCTGGCTGATCTCGGTCGATCGCTGGCCGAGCGTCTCGACCTGTTCGGCCGACAGGCGGACCGTTTCGGCGAGGGAGCCGATCGCCGCACAGGCCTGCTCGGACTCCTTGGCTCCGGCGCGCGAAACGCCGCCTGTCTGGCTGGCGACTGCCTGCGTTGCGCGGGCATTGTCGGCAACGCGGGCGATCAGGGCGGTCACTTCATCGACCGCGGCGGTTGCCGAAGCGGTCGCCACGTTCTGTTTGCCCGTCGCTTCCTGGACCTGTTGCACCCCGCGTCCGACATCGCGCGTGGCATCGCCGACCTGCGCCGCGACGTCGGCCATCCCCTGCACGGTCGCCTGTACCGAGGAGACGAAGCGGTCGGTCTGGCGGATGACGGTGCCGATCAGGTCGCTGCGTGGCGAATCGATTCGTTGCCTGAGATTGCCGCTGGTGAGCAGTTGCTCGAGCCACTCGGCGAATCCGTGCAGGTCGCCATGCAGGCGTGGCACATAGGCGAAGAGGAAGAACAGGCCATAAAGAACGGAAGCAACCGCCAGCAGGTCGAGAAGCGTACCCAGTATGCCGCCGCTGAAGCTCGTACCGCCAAGGCGCATCGCCGCACCGAACAGCGCGACGCTGCCGACCAGCGTCAGCTGTACCGGAAGCGAGAGCAGGCGGGCGATGCTTGCGGCACGACGATTCACCACGCGGCCCTGCTCGATGCGCAGCCGCGGGTCGCCCTGGCGGATGCGCTGGTAGGCGCTCGCCGTGGCATCGATCTCGGCGCGGGTCGGCCGGCTGCGCACCGACTGATAGCCAACCACGTGGCCACCTTCACGGACCGGCGACACATTCGCCACCACCCAGTAGAAGCCGCCGTCCTTGCGCCGGTTCTTGACGATGCCACGCCAGGGGCGACCACTCTTCAGCTCGCGCCAGAGGTCGGCGAACGCCTCGACCGGCATGTCGGGGTGACGCACGATGTTGTGTGGCTGGCCGACCATCTCCCGCCGCTCGAAGCCGCTGACACTGGCAAAGGCTTCATTGGCTTCGACGATCACGCCCTTCAGATCGGTCCGGGAGTAGATGAACGCGTTCTCGGGCAGCATCGTCTCGACATCAGTCACCGGCAGGTTCTGGCGCATCGGCGTCCTCCATTGCTTGCTGTGGGAGCGTGGATGATAACCGATGCCTACGGCGAAGCGAAAACCTGCTGCCAGAGTGCGAGCACCGCCTCGATGCGGCCGCTGACCGTGGCACGTGCGACGCGCGCGCGGCGGCCGGCGTTCAGTCGCAGCACGTGCTGCATGCGGCGATACTCGCGGTAGGCGTCACGCACCGCCGTCGCGGCTGCGACCGGAATCAGCCCCAGATCGCCGGCGATGCCGAGCAGCGCGATGTTGCCGAGGTTGCCGCAGAGTCGGGCATGGTGCTGTGCATGGCCGAGGATCAGGTACTGGACGATGAACTCGACGTCGATCAGGCCGCCACGGTCGTGCTTGATGTCGAACGACTGCTGGCTACCCGAGCCATGCTGCTCGAGCATGCGCTGTCGCATCGCCAGCACTTCCCGGCGCAGGGTCGCCAGATCGCGGGGCTGGCGCAGGATCTCGGTGCGAATCGCCTCGAAGCGCTCGCCGACAGCCGGGTCGCCGGCGCAGAAGCGCGCGCGCGTCAGGGCTTGGTGTTCCCACACCCAGGCGTGCTGCAGTTGGTAGTCGCGGAAGGCGTCGACCGGGCAGACGAGCATTCCCGAATCGCCGTTCGGGCGCAGCCGCAGGTCCACTTCGAAGAGGCTGCCGGCGGCGGTCTGGCTCGACATCCAGGTGCTCATGCGCTGGCCGAGGCGGGCATAGAGCTCACCTGCGCCGCTCTCGGGGTCGTCATGCAGATAGACGAGGTCGAGGTCGGAGGCGAAGCCCAGTTCCTTGCCGCCGAGCTTGCCGTAGGCGATGACGGCAAAGCGTGGCGGCAGTTCCGGACGCGGGTGGCGGGACTTCAGCTTCTGCCAGCAGAGATCAAGGGTCGTCTGCACCATGATGTCGGCAAGCTCGCTGAGCCGGTCGGCGAGATGCTCGACCGTGTGCATGCCCGCCAGGTCCTGCGCCAGGAAATGGAAGACCTGCGCATGATGGGTCTCGCGCAGGATGTCCATCTCCCGCTCGGTGTCATCGACGTGCTCCGCCAGCCGCGCCTGCAGGTTGCCGCGAAACTGCTGCCAATCGGTGGTGACGTCGAAGATGCGCGAATCGAGGAGCTCGTCGAGCAGGATCGGGTGGCGGGTCAGGTAGTCGGCTGCCCAGGACGAACTGCCGATCAGCTCGGCGAGTTTCTTCAACGTCTGCGGATACTGCTGCAGGAGCGCGAGATAGGCGCCGCGACGGCTGATCTTGTCGAGAAAGTCAAGGCCGCGCTGCCAGGTTGCGTCGGGTGTCGCCGTCGCGGCGGCCGCATCGATCAGTCGCGGACCCAGCGCGTCGAGCCGCTCGCGGTTGCTCGCCGGCAACTGCAGATAGCGGCCGCTGTCGCGGAAGCGCTGTACCCGTTCGATGAGCGCCTGTGGCTGGCGGAAGCCGAGCGCCGCCAGTTGCTCGAGACTGTCCTCGTTGGCCGTCGCGCCGTCCCAGATGCCGGCCAGCGGGTGCCGTCCTTCCTCGGGCTCGGAGAACACCTGCTCGAAGTGGCGGGCGACGAGCGCACGATGCGCGTCGAGCGCCACCATGAACGAGGCCCAGTCGTGGCAAGCCATCGAGGTTGCGATCGCCTGGCGCTCGTCGTCACCGCCCGGCAGGCGGTGCGTCTGCGCGTCAGCGACATACTGCAGGCGGTGCTCGAGGCGGCGCAGGAATTCGTAGGCGGTCGCCAGCTCGCGTTCACTCTCCGCCGGCAGCAGCCGACGCTCGGCGAGCAGGGCGAGGATCCGCAACGTCGGGCGAACCTGCAGTGCCGGGTCGCGCCCACCGCGAATGAGCTGGAAAACCTGGGCGATGAACTCGATTTCGCGGATGCCTCCGGGGCCGAGCTTGATGTGCTCGGCCATGTCGCGACGCGCCACTTCGCGCCGGATCTGCGCGTGCAGCTCGCGCATGGCGTTGATCGCCCCGAAATCGAGATACTTGCGAAAGACGAACGGGCGGCAGATGCGCTGCAGGGCGTCGATCCACTCCGGTTGCAGATTGGCTCCCTCGTTCATCACCCGTGCCTTGATCCAGGCGTAGCGCTCCCACTCGCGGCCCTGTGCGATGAAGTAGTTCTCGAGCGAGCCGAGCGAGCCGACCAGCGCCCCGGAATCGCCGTTCGGCCGCAGTCGCATGTCGACACGGAAGACCTGGCCATCCTCGGTGGCGTCGCCGAGGGCGCCGATCAGTCGCTTGCCGAGGCGCAGGAAGAACTCGTAGTTGTCGAGGCGGCGACCGTTGCCGGCGGTTCGCCCCTCCTCCGGATAAACGAAGATGTAATCGACGTCCGACGAAACGTTGAGTTCGCGACCGCCGAGCTTGCCCATGCCGATGACGAGCAGCCGCTGCGGCCGGCCGTGCTCGTCGAGGGGCTCGCCGAACTGTCCGGCGAGCTGTCGATGCAGGAGGTCGAGCGCGAAGTTGGTGACGACGTCGGCGAGCCGGGTCATCGTCTCGATGACCTCGGAGAGGGGCGCCAGACCACCGATGTCGCGCACGATCAGCGTCGCCATGACGCGTTGCCGCAGGTGCCGCAGGCAACGCTTCAGTTCCTCTTCGTTGCGCGGTGCGGCAGCGCGGAGGAAGGCGCTCATCCGCTCCGCGGAAAGTGGGCTGGCGGCGTTGCCGTCGAGCCAGACGGCGACTTCCGGCCGCGCTGCCAGCAGCTGACGCAGGTAGCGGCTGTGCGCAGTCGCCGCCAGCCGCGCGGCAGCGAGATCGGGTAGCCTGGCGTCGCGGGAGCTGTTCATGGTTCCTTCATCTCGTCTGGATCCGGATCGCGCGCTGCGCCACGGACGCTGAAGCGGTGCGGCAAAGCCGTTACAATGGGATATTGGCGAACTCGACCGGGTACCCCGACATTCTAGTGACGCGCACCGACTGTTGGCAAAAGTCTCTCCGCGCGAGCCCACTCTGATGCGGCAGGAGGAACTGCGCCCGGCGGTCTACCATCGCCTGCACCGTCTCGTGCCCTTCGTCTCGCATCCGGCGGTGCGCACCGGCTGGCGCTGGGCCGTGCGCGCCGCCCTCGTGCTCTACTTCGCCTTCGTGCTGCTGGTGCTTGGCCTGCGCTACCTGATCCTGCCCAACATTGAGCACTATCGGCCGGAAATCGAACGTGCGGCTGGCCAGGCGCTCGGCCTCTCGGTCGCCATCGGCGGCATCGAGGCGAGCTGGGCCGGTCTCAATCCCGATCTCGTCCTCTCCGACGTGCGCATCGCCGATGCCCGGGGCCAGCCCGCGTTGGCCTTCTCGCGCGTCGAGAGCGTGCTGTCCTGGTCCTCGCTGCCGCGGCTGCAGTTGCGCCTGCGCCTGCTGCGCATCGATGAGCCGACGTTGCATCTGCGGCGTGACCACGACGGCCGCTTCTTCGTCGCCGGCATCGCCGTCACCGAGGATGACAGCGATGGAGGTGTCGTGGACTGGGTCCTGGCGCAGAAACAGATTCGCGTCAATGGCGCAACGGTGCTCTGGGAGGACGCCAGACCCGGCGCCCCGCCACTGGTACTGGAAGACGTCAACCTGGCGCTCGACAATGACGGCCGCCACCACCGCTTCGGATTGACCGCGCTGCCGCCTGCCGAGCTGGCGTCGGCGATCGACCTGCGCGGCGACTTCCGCGGCAGGGACCTGGAGAACGCCGCCAGCTGGAAAGGGGAGGCCTTCGTCCAGGTCGACTACGTCGATCTCGCTGCCTGGCGGGCATGGATCGACTATCCTTTCGCGCTGCCGCATGGTCGTGGCGCGATACGCGCGTGGGCAGGCTTTGCCGAGGGGGCGCTGCAGAACCTCACAGCCGACCTGTCGCTCGCCAGCGTCAACCTACGGTTGGCCAGGAACCTGCCGGAACTGGCTCTGGATCGGCTCTCCGGGCGTGTCGCGGCACATTTCCTGGCCGCGGGCATGCGCCTTGACGGACGTCGCGTCGAACTCCTCGCCCAGTCGCCGGCGCCAGCGGTGGCTGCCGATGCCGCCGCAGCGGGACCGCCGGAGCAGGCAGGCGGACTGCGCATCGAGCCGACCGATTTCCACCTCGAATGGCAGCAGGAGAAGGCGCCGAGCGCTTCGCTGCGCGGCAGTGCGACGGCGACAGCGGTGGACCTCGGCGTCCTTGGCGGACTGGCCGCCTACCTGCCGCTCGACCCGCAGTCGCGCCGCCTGCTCGACGACTTCGCGCCGCGCGGCCGCATTGGCGACCTGCACGCCAGCTGGCGCGGCAGCTCCGAGGAGCTGCAGGCCTATTCGCTGCAGGCTTCGTTCGCCGACCTCGCGTTGCGACCGGTGCGGCAGTTCCCCGGCGCCAGTGGCCTGTCGGGCTCGCTCGACGCCAGCGAGAAGGGCGGTGCCGTGCAACTGCGCTCGCGGCAGGTGCGTGTCGAGCTGCCGCAGGTCTTTCCCGAGTCGGCGATCGCCCTCGACACGCTGCACGCGCAGGCGAAGTGGAAGGTCAGCCAGGGTCGGCTCGAGGCCGAGCTGTCACGTGCCGAGTTCGCCGGCGCCGACGCGGCCGGTTCGGCGCAGGGAACTTACCGCAGCAGTCCGGACGGGCCGGGCAGCATCGACCTGACGGCTGCGCTGACGCGTGCCGAAGCGACCGCGGTCTGGCGCTACCTGCCGGCGGCGATCAACGTCGATGCCCGCCACTGGGTGCGCGACGCGCTGCTGGCGGGAACCGCCAGCGAAGCCCGGCTGATCCTCAAGGGCGATCTGGCGCACTTCCCCTTTCTCGACCGCAAACAGGGACAGTTCCTCGTCACCGTCAAGGCGCAGGATGTCGTCCTCGACTACGGTACCGGCTGGCCGCCGATCACGAGCATCGATGCCGACCTGCGTTTCGAGGGCAACGGCATGGTGGTGCAGGCGCGCCACGGCACGATTCTCGGTGCGACGCTGGCGCAGACGCGGGCCGAGATCCCGGATTTCGACGCACCGGTGAGCACGCTAAAGCTCAAGGGCCACGTCGCCGGGCCAACCGCCGAGTTCCTCAAGTTCATCGACCAGAGTCCGGTGGCAGCGCAGATCGACCACTTCACCGAGAAGATGAGTGCACGCGGAGCAGGCCGGCTGGAAATCGGTCTGGTCATTCCGCTCGAGGAGGCGCGGCTCGGCGATTCGAAGATCGACGGCACCTATACGTTCCAGGCCAACGAGGTCGTCGTCGACCCTGTGCTGCCGCCGTTGCAGCAGGTGAAGGGCAACCTGCAGTTCTCGGAACGGGACCTGCGTGTCCCCGGGATCAACGCGACGCTTTTCGGCGGCCCGCTGCGCATCACCGGGGGCACCGAGTCCGGCAGGGTGCGGGTGCTGGCAAGCGGCTCGCTGCTGGTCGACGATCTGCGCCGGCACATCGGCTCGCCCGTACTCGCCGCTTTCGCCGGCGGCACCGCCTATCGCGCCGAGATCCGGTTGCGCAAGCGCGATGTCGACGTCCTGGTGGACAGTGATCTGCTTGGCGTCAGCTCGACCCTGCCGGCGCCGCTTGGCAAGTCTGCCAGCGAAGCGATGCCCCTGCATTTCGAGAACGGACTGCTGCCGGCGGCCGCTGGCGGCCAGGCCATCGTCCGCGATCAGGTCCGTGCCACCCTCGGCGACGTGCTCAGCGTGCAGCTGGTCCGCCGCAGGAAAGACAGCGAGGCACAGATCGAGCGCGGCATGATCGCGATCGGCCGGCCGGCCGCGGCGCTGCCCGAGCGCGGGCTCAATGTCGGCATCAGCGCGCGCAGCCTCGATCTGGACGCCTGGCAGAGCCTTCTCGGCGGTGGCCGGAAGAGCGCTGAGGTCGCCGCGACCGGCTTCCCGGTCGCCGTCGATGTCAGGGCTGACGAACTCGTCGTCATTGGTCAGACCTACACCGGCGTCGGTGTTGGCATCACCGGCATCACGACGCGCTGGCGCGGCAATGTCGAGTCGGAGCAGGCGATCGGCAGCTTCCAGTGGGACGGCAGCGGTGCCGGCAGGTTGAAGGCGCATTTCAGCAAGTGGCGGCGTCCCGACAGGGTGCGCAGCGATACCACCAGCCGCGAGCCGCTCAAGGAACTGCCGGCGCTCGACGTCATCGTCGATGATTTCACCATCGGGCAGAAGCGCTTCGGACGCCTCGAGGTGCAGGCGCACAACGACGGCGGCATCTGGCGCCTGGACCGCATCGATCTGCGCAACCCGTATGGCAGCCTGGCGGGCAGTGGGCAGTGGCAGCTCACTGCAGGGAACCGGACGCAGCTCGATTTCGCCCTCGAGAGCGGCGATGTCGGGCGTCTGCTCGACCGCCTCGGCTACGGTGGCACGATACGCGGCGGCAAGGCGGCGATGAAAGGCCGCATCGGCTGGACCGGCGCGCCGACCGAGCTGGACCATGCAACCCTCGCTGGCGACATCCAGGTCGAGGCAAGCCACGGCCAATTCCTCAAGGTCGATCCCGGCGTCGGCAAGTTGCTCGGGCTGATCAGCCTGCAGGGGCTGCCGCGACGCTTCACCTTCGATTTCGGCGATATCTTCAGCGAGGGTTTCGCGTTCGACGGCATCACCGGCAGCATCGCGGTCAAGAGCGGCGTCATGCACACCGATCGGCTGCAGATCAGCGGCCCAGCGGCGCGCGTCGTCCTCAGCGGCGACGCTGACCTGAAAAATGAGACGCAGCGCCTCGAAGTCAGCGTCCAGCCCGATCTCGGCAGCAGTGCGGCGCTCGGCGTGGCGGTGATCAACCCGCTGGCCGGCGTCGCGACGCTGCTCGCCGACAAGATCCTGCAGGGGCCATTGAGCAAGGCCTTCAGTTTCGACTACCTGGTCACCGGCAGGTGGGACGACCCCAAGGTGGAGCGCCTGTCGCGGCCGCCGGCGGTCGCGACGACGCCGTGACCGAAACCAACTCAGCCGAGTGGAGCCCACCATGAAGCCACACCCCGACGAGCGGCTGCCGGCAGCGCCAGCCACCGGCGTCCTCCGCGTCGCCGCCCTGCAGATGGTGTCGACGCCACGCGTCGACGAGAATCTGCGCACCGCCGCGGCGCTGATCAGTGAAGCCGTTGCACAGGGCGCCGAACTGCTCGCGCTGCCGGAATACTTTGCCATCATGGGAATGACCGATGGCGACAAGTTGCAGTTGCGGGAGGCCGATGGACATGGCCCGATCCAGGATTTTCTTGCCGCCAGTGCGCGCGAACACGCGGTCTGGCTGATTGGCGGCTCGCTGCCGCTGCTTGCGGGCAGTCCCGACAAGGTGCTCAACTCCACGCTGGTCTACGATCCGCAGGGGCGGCGTGCCGCCCGCTACGACAAGATTCACCTCTTCGGCTTCCAGCAGGGCAGCGAGCGTTACGACGAGAGCACGACCATCGAGGCTGGCCGCCAGCCGGCAGCCTTCGTCACGCCTTTCGGCCGCGTCGGTCTGTCGATCTGTTACGACCTGCGCTTTCCGGAGCTTTATCGCGCCATCGGTGTCACAGATTTGCTCGTCGTGCCAGCGGCCTTCACCGAGACGACCGGCCGTGCCCACTGGGAGATCCTCCTGCGCGCGCGGGCGATCGAGAACCAGTGCTACGTGCTGGCGGTTGCCCAGGGTGGCCGGCACGAGAACGGCCGCGAAACGCACGGCAACAGCATGCTCATCGACCCCTGGGGGACGATCCTCGATCGCAAGCAGAAAGGACCCGGCATCGTCATCGGCGACCTCGCAAGAAGTCGCCTGGATGAGGTCCGAGCCAGCCTGCCGGCACTCGCGCACCGTGTCATGTAGACGTCGGCGGCAGAAAACCGCAGCAAACAGGGAAACCGAATGACCAACAGAGCCCAGACCCTTCTCGCGCAGGCACGCAAGACCCTGCTCACGCCCTATGGCCTCGATGTCGCCGACCTGACGCCGGTGTTCGGCAGGATCATGGCGCACCAGGTCGATTATGCCGATCTCTACTTCCAGTACAGCCGTTCCGAAGCCTGGAGCCTTGAAGAGGGCATCGTCAAGAGCGGCAGCTTCAGCATCGACGAAGGCGTTGGCGTGCGTGCCTTGGCCGGCGAGAAGACCGCTTTCGCCTATTCGGACGACATCAGCAGACCGGCGCTCGACGCCGCCGCCGCCGCCGTGCGGGCGATTGCCGGCGCCGGGCAGGAACGGCGCGTGCCGGCGCTGAAGAGGAGCACGGCGCACCGCCTCTACCTGCCGAACGATCCGCTGGCTTCACTCGATGCGGGCAGCAAGGTCAGTCTGCTGGAGCGGCTCGAAGCGCTGGCGCGTGCTGCCGACCCGCGGGTGACGCAGGTCATGGCGCACCTCGCCGGCGAGTACGAGGTGGTCCTGGTCGCCGGCAGCGATGGCCGCCTGGCAGCCGACGTGCGGCCCCTGGTGCGGGTCTCGCTGACGGTCATCGTCGAACAGGGCGGAAAGCGTGAACAGGGGTCGGCCGGCGGCGGTGGACGCACCGACTACGGCTTCTTCACCGATGCGGTGCTGCAGGACTACGCGCGCGAAGCCGTACACCAGGCCGTCACCAACTTGGCGGCGCGACCGGCGCCGGCCGGGACGATGACCGTCGTCCTTGGTGCCGGCTGGCCCGGCATCCTCCTGCACGAAGCCGTTGGCCACGGACTCGAGGGCGACTTCAACCGCAAGGGCAGCTCGACCTTCGCCGGTCGCATCGGTAGCCGCGTCGCCGCCAGCGGCGTGACGGTCATCGACGACGGCACGATCGCCGGCCGGCGCGGTTCGCTGAACATCGACGACGAAGGCAATCCGACGCAGCGGACGGTGCTGATCGAGGACGGCATCCTGCGGGGCTACATGCAGGACAGCCTCAACGCGCGCCTGATGGGCGTCGCGCCGACTGGCAACGGTCGCCGCGAATCCTTCGCCCACCTGCCGCTGCCGCGCATGACCAACACCACGATGCTCAACGGCGAGTCCACTCCGGAAGAGATCATCCGCTCGGTGAAGAAAGGAATCTACGCGGTCAATTTCGGCGGCGGACAGGTCGACATTACCAATGGCAAGTTCGTCTTCTCGATGTCCGAGGCCTACCTGATCGAAGACGGCCGCGTGACCACGCCGGTCAAGGGGGCGACCCTGATCGGCAGCGGCCCTGAGGCGATGACGCAGGTGTCGATGATCGGCAACGACATGCGCCTCGATCCGGGCGTCGGCACCTGCGGCAAGGAGGGACAGAGCGTGCCAGTCGGTGTCGGCCAGCCGACCCTGCGCATCGACGGCCTGACGGTCGGCGGCACCGCCTGATCATTGGCCGGTCGCGATCGGCGCTCGCGGCAAAGCCATGCTGCCGGGCAGGGGCTATAATCGCAGCCCAGTCCAGACCGTCACCCACCTGCCGTCATGATCATGAAGCCGTTCTGCTGCCGGCTGTCCGCCGGCTTCGCCCTCTTCGGGCTCCTCGCCAGCCTGTTCCTTGCCAGCCTGCCGGCGGCCGCCGCCGCTGCCGGCGAGGCGCGTCCGGCAGAGGCGACGCTGCACTACCATTTCCGGCCGATCGTCACCCTCCGCGCGACCTTGGTCGGCGCCAGCCCGGAGTATCGCGTGCGCCGCGCCCTCGCGCGCATCGATGCCCTGCCGGCGGCGCAGATGCAGCAACCGATCGAACTGACGCCGTTCTCCATCGACAGTCGGCGGGGAATCAGCCTGCACATCGGTGAATCGGTGCTCTTCGGCATCGTCGACGGCGACCTCGACCCCGAGGAGAAGATTTCGCTCGAGGCGGCTGCCCGCCGCAGCGCCGACGAACTCCACACGGCCCTGCTGGCGGTCAGCGAGCAGCGCCGGCCGATGGTACTGGTCAAGGGGATTGGCCTGTCGCTGGCGGCGACCGCCATCGCCCTGCTGCTGCTGTGGCTGATTCGCCGCACCACCGCGTTCATCGTCCGTCACTTCGAAAAGGTCATCGACGCGCATCCCGAGTCCAGCGGCTTCCGCTGGGCGCGGCATGGCTGGGCGCTGGTGCAGCGGATCGCGCAGCTGCTGATGGGCTTTCTCTGGCTGAGCGTCGCCTACCTCTGGCTGACCTTCGTCCTCGCGCGCTTCCCGTTGACCGAACCGCTTGGCGACCGCCTGACCGGCTTCCTGTTCGGCCTGTTGGAAACCATCGGCATCGGCTTTATCGAAGCCGTACCGGCGCTGACCACCGCCCTCGTCATCCTCTTCCTGACCAAGGCCTTCAACGACGCCCTCGGCAACTTCTTCAAGGCGGCAAGGGCCGGGCGCGTGCATGTGCACGGTCTGCACCCGGAGACCGTCAACGCTACCCACCGCATCTGCACCATCATCGTCTGGGGCCTCGGCATCGCCGTTGCCTATCCGTTCATCCCGATGTCCGACAGCGATGCCTTCAAGGGACTGTCGGTGATGTTCGGCTTCATGTTGACGCTCGGCTCGGCCGGCATCGTCAACCAGTTGATGAGCGGTCTCGTGCTTGTCTACTCGCGCGCGCTGTCGGTCGGCGACTTCGTCGACCTCGGTGAAACCGTCGGCGTCGTCAGCGAGGTCGGCGCGCTGTCGACCAAGATCATCAACATGCGCAACGAGGAAGTGACGATTCCCAACGCCGTGCTCGTGGGCAATCCGATCAAGAACTACTCGCGCCTGGCCGGCGCGCGCGGGACGCTGGTGTCGACCAAGGTGACGATCGGCTATGACACCCCGTGGCGGCAGGTGCACGCGCTGCTCATCGCCGCGGCCGAGCAGACGCCGGGCCTGCGCGCGTTGCCGAAGCCCTTCGTCTATCAGCGCGGACTCGGCGATTGGTACGTCGAATACGAACTCTTCGCGCACATGGACAAGCCGCTCGAGCGGGTACCGGTGCTCTCCGCACTGCACGCGAACATCCAGGATCAGTTCAACAGCTACGGCGTGCAGATCATGTCGCCGCATTTCGTCATGCAGCCGGCGAGCAACGTCGTCGTCCCGCGCGAGAGCTGGCATGCGGCACCGGCGGCAGCGGAGGCTGCAGGGCCGGCGACGGAAACGGCGCCGCAGCCGGGAACACCGGCATGATCAGCTTTGCGGTTACCGTCTTCCTCTCCGCCTTCCTGCTTTTCCAGATCCAGCCGATCATCGCCAAGATGATCCTGCCCTGGTTCGGTGGCTCGTCGTCCGTGTGGAGCACCTGCCTCGTCTTCTTCCAAGCTGCGCTGCTGCTCGGCTACCTCTATGTTCACCTGCTCCACGAGTGGCTGTCGCCACGCCGTCAGGTCATCGTGCACGGCGTGCTGCTGTTGCTCAGTCTGGCGACGCTGCCGGTGGTCGCCAACCCGGCCTGGAAGGACGTCGCCTTTGCCAGCCCGACGTGGAACGTCCTCGCCGTCCTCGCGACGACGGTCGGCATGCCCTACCTGCTGCTGTCCACCACCGGGCCGCTGATGCAGGCGTGGTATGCGCGCTCGTTCAACAGCATGATGCCGTACCGGCTTTATGCGCTGTCGAACCTGGCGTCGATGCTCGCGCTGCTCTCCTACCCAGTGCTCGTCGAGCCCTTCTTCGTCGTCGTGCAGCAGGCACATGCCTGGTCGGTTGGCTACGTCTTCTTCGTCGTCGCCTGTCTGGCCAGCGCCTGGCAGTCGTGGAAGGGTGTCTCGAGCGAACTCGAGCGCCGCCCGGCCAGTTCGGAGCCAGTCCCGCGGCCGCCGCTGCGCGAGTGCCTGCTGTGGATCGGCCTGGCGATGACCGCCTCGATCCTCCTCCTCGCGCTGACCCGCCACCTGACGCAGGACGTCGCGCCGGTCCCCTTCCTCTGGGTGCTGCCGCTGAGCATCTACCTGCTGAGCTTCATTCTCTGCTTCGATGCGCCGCGCTACTATCATCGTCGGGGCTTCCTGATCGCGCTGCCGATCGCCTTCATTGCCCTCGATCAGGTTCTCGCCGAAGTCGGCATGCCGGTGCCGTTGCTGGTCAGCCTGCTTTGCGGCGCTCTCTTCGTTTTCTGCATGGTCTGTCATGGCGAGCTGGTGCGGCGGCGACCGCCGGTGCGTCACCTGACGCTGTTCTACCTGATGCTGTCGATCGGCGGCGCGCTCGGCGGCAGTCTGGTCGGTCTGCTCGCGCCGGCGCTGTTCAACGCCTACTTCGAGCTGCCCATCGGCCTCTTTCTCTGTGCCGTGCTGGTGATCATCGTCCTCTGGCCGCAAGCCAGGCCGATCTGGCGCTGGCTGTTGCTCGCGGCCCTCGCCGTGTATGGCTGCCGGCTGGTGGGGCTATCGGTCGATTATGTCGAGGATTACCGGCGCGTGATGCGCAACTTCTACGGCCAGCTGCGGATTTCCGACGTCAGCGAGGAAGATCTCGGCATCAAGCGCAAGCTCCTGCACGGACGCATCAACCACGGCGAGCAGTTCATCGCCACCGAGCACAGTCGGCGGCCAACCGCTTATTACTGCGAGCGTTCGGGAATCGGCCAGGCTCTGCTCAGCCTGCCGACCGAGCGGCCACGCAGGATCGGCGTCGTCGGCCTCGGTGCCGGTACCCTCGCGACCTACGGCCGCGAGGGCGACGAGATGCGGCTGTACGAGATCGACGACCAGGTCCTCGAGCTTGCGCGCAGCGAGTTCAGCTACCTGGCGGCAAGCCGGGCGCGCATCGTGCCGGTGCTCGGCGACGGGCGCCTGATGCTCGAGGGCGAAGCACCACAGGCCTTCGACCTGCTCGCCATCGACGCCTTCTCCGGCGACTCGATCCCGGCGCACCTGCTGACGCTCGAAGCGATGCAGTCCTACCTGCGGCACATGAAGGGCGACGGCATCCTCGCCGTGCACATCACCAACCGCTACCTCGACCTGCAGCCGGTGGTCGCTGCCGCCGCCGCGAAGCTCGGGCTGAGCGTCCTCGTCGTCGATCTCGAACCGGCTGACGGCGACGTCTTCTGTCGCCGTTCTCTGTGGGCGCTGCTCGTCCGACCCGAGCGCGCGGCGAGCCTGCAGGCGGCGATCACCAGTGCCCGGCCGCTGTCGCCGCGGCCCGGTTTCGCGGCGTGGACGGACGGTTTCTCGAATCTGCTCGGGATTCTGAAGTGAGGCGGTGCCAGCGGATGGCCGGCGGCGGGTGATCAGGCCGCTGAACTTGTGATGCCGGGAATCCTGCGCAGGTCCTGGCGAACACCATTGATCCGGCCACCGGCGAGCGATGTCTGAAACCGGTGCGAGTTCGATTGTTCGGTGCGGGTGAAGACGAGGCCGTGTCGCTGCCGCGATACCTGCAGGACGCCTGCCTGGCCCGCCTCCGCCACAGCCACCCTGCCGCCGTGGCCCCGGCTTCGCCGTCTCCGGGCGGCTTCCCGTCGCGGCCGCAGCAGCCACGCACTTGCACCCCGCAAGCCGATCGTCGATAATCGAACAAGCGCCTGCTTGCCCAAACTTTGATCGCCCAGCCCTCGACTACCTGTCCCAGGAGATTCCCTGCATGCACCATTACGCCTATCCCCATCTGCTCGCCCCGCTCGACCTCGGTTTCACGACGCTGAGGAATCGCGTCCTGATGGGTTCGATGCACACTGGTCTCGAAGAGGCGCCGCAAGGTTTCCGCCGTCTCGCCGCGTTCTATGCCGAGCGCGCGCGCGGCGGCGTCGGCCTGATCGTCACCGGCGGCATAGCGCCCAACCAGGAAGGGGTCGTGATGCCCGGCGCGGCGGCGCTGGAGAACGAGGCACAGGTGGTCAAACACCGCCTGGTCACCGACGCGGTGCATGCGGCCGGCGGCAAGATCGCCATGCAGATCCTGCACACCGGCCGCTACGCCTACCATCGCGGCGCGGTTGCGCCGTCGCCGTCGCAGGCGCCGATCTCGCCGATTCGCCCGCGTGAGCTGAGCGCCGAGGACATCGAGCGGACACTCGACGATTACGCCCGCTGCGCCGGGCTGGCCCAGGCGGCCGGTTATGACGGGGTCGAGGTGATGGGCTCGGAAGGCTACCTGATCAACCAGTTCATCGCCCGCCAGACCAACTTCCGCGAGGATGGCTGGGGCGGCAGCTTCGAGAACCGCATCCGCTTTGCCCTCGAAACGGTGCGCCGGGTGCGGGCAACGACCGGGCCGAATTTCATCATCATCTTTCGCCTGTCGATGCTCGACCTCGTCGAGGGTGGCAGCACCTGGGACGAGATCGTCGCACTCGCCAAAGCGGTCGAGGAGGCCGGCGCAAGCATCATCAATACGGGCATCGGCTGGCACGAGGCGCGCATCCCGACGATCGCGACGATGGTGCCGCGCGCTGCCTTCGTCTGGGTGACGAAGCGGCTGATGGGGCAGGTGGGCATCCCGTTGGTGACCACCAACCGCATCAATGCGCCAGAGGTGGCGGAGGAGGTGATCGCTTCCGGTTGTGCCGACATGGTGTCGATGGCACGCCCCTTCCTGGCCGATGCCGAGTTCGTCAACAAGGCGGCGGCCGGCCGTGCCGACGAGATCAACACCTGCATCGCCTGCAACCAGGCCTGTCTCGACGAGATCTTCGAGGGTCGGCTGACCTACTGCCTGGTGAATCCGCGGGCGTGCCGCGAGACCGAGCTGGTGATCGCGCCGGCGCCGGCGCCGAAACGGATCGCCGTCGTCGGTGCCGGACCGGCCGGCATGGCCTGCGCGCTCACCGCCGCCGAGCGTGGCCACTGGGTGACGCTGTTCGACGCGGCGCCGGAAATCGGCGGCCAGTTCAATCTCGCCCGCCGCATTCCCGGCAAGGAGGAGTTCGCCGAGACGCTGCGCTATTTCGGTCGCCGCCTCGAAAGAGTCGGCGTCTCGCTGCAGCTCGGCAGGGAGTGCACCGCCGCCGAGCTGGCGGATGCCGGCTTCGAACATGTCGTGCTGGCGACCGGCGTCGTGCCGCGGCGGCCCGACCTGCCGGGGATCGAACACGAGAAGGTGATTTCCTACATCGACCTGATCGAGGGCTATCGCGTTGCCGGCGAGCGTGTGGCGATCATCGGCGCGGGTGGCATCGGCTTCGATGTGGCCGAGTTCCTGACGCATGTCGAGGACGATCGCGATGAACTCGAGCGCTTCCAGAGCGAGTGGGGAATCGACGCCGATTTCGCCAATCCGGGTGGCCTCAAGGCACCCACCGGCGACCGTGGCCGGCGCCAGGTCTGGCTGTTGCAGCGCAAGGCGGCAAAGGTCGGCGATGGTCTGGCCAAGACGACCGGCTGGATTCGCCGCACCCTGCTCAAGAAGCGCGGTGTGCAGATGCTCGCGGGGGTCAGCTACGAGCGCATCGACGACGCTGGACTGCACATCGTCGTCGATGGCCAGCGGCAGTGCCTGCCGGTCGACCATGTCGTCGTCTGCGCCGGCCAGGAACCGCGGCGCGAACTGGAGGAGGGGTTGCGTGCCGCCGCCGTACCGGTGTCGCTGATCGGTGGCGCCGACGTTGCCAACGAGCTCGACGCCAAGCGTGCGATCGACCAGGGCACCCGCCTGGCGGCGACGCTCTGAGCTGGATGCCGGTCGGGCACCGAAGGGCGCGTGCGGCGCCCGAGATCAACCGCCGCGACGACCTGCTGCGCGCCGCGGCGCGCCTGTTCGTCGAGAAGGGCTTTGCCGCGACGACGACGCGCGACATCGCGCAGGCAGTCGGCATGCGCTCGGGCAGTCCGTTCTATCACTTCCGCAGCAAGCAGGATCTCCTCAAGGCGGCGATGATCGAAGGGCTGGAAGCGGGGCACCGGCGCCTGCAGGCCGCGATCGCAGGGGTCGACGATCCCGAGCGACGCCTGCGGCTGATGATCCGGATCCACTTCGGCAACCTCCTCGAGGGCGACTGCCATACGCCGATGCTGATTCACGAGTCCCGTTCGCTCGATGCCGCGGCGCGGGCCGAGATCGCCGCCGCCAGTGACCGTTACCAGGCGGCGTGGCAGGGCACGCTCGACGAACTGGCGGCGTGCGGCCGGTTGCGCAGTGCGGCGAGTCCGGTCCGGCTGCTGCTCTTCGGCATGCTCAACTGGAGCGGCCAGTGGTATCGGCCCGATGGCCCGCTGTCGCTGGACGAGATTGCCGACGCGGCCAGCGAGCTGCTGTTGCGCTGAAGGCGTCGCTCGCACTTCGCCGGCCGCAGCCGCTTGCGCTGCGGTCGACAGCAGGCGAGGTGGCGGCCACGTTTCCCGGGGAAGTGGCAGCGGCCGGCGAGTCCGGTGTGTCAGGCGGCGATCGTCGACGTCCGGCAGGCGATCGGTCGTGCCGGGTCGCTGCACCATTCGCTCCACGAACCTGCGTACAGGCGGGCGCCCGGGAGGCCGGCGAGCTCCATCGCCAGCAGGTTGTGACAGGCGGTCACTCCCGAGCCGCAGGACATCACCACATCGCGTGCGTCGAAGCCGGCGAGGATCTCCGTGAACTCGCGCCGCAGCTCGGCGGCTGGCCGAAAACGGCCGTCGGCATCAAGGTTGTCGCGAAAGAAGCGGTTGTCAGCGCCGGGTATGTGTCCGCCGAGCGTATCGAGGGTTTCGTTCTCGCCACGGAAGCGGTCGGGGCTGCGGGCATCGATCAGCCGGAATCTCTGGCTTGCGAGATTGGCCAGCACGTCGTCGGTGCTGACGACCCGGTCTTGCCGCTGGATCACGAAGGTCGCCGGTTGTCCCTTTGGCACTGCCGCAGACAGCGGTCGACCCTCGGCCAGCCAGGCGGCGATGCCACCATCGAGCACGGCGACGCGATCGTGGCCCAGCCAGCGCAACAACCACCACAGGCGAGCGGCGAAGGCGCCACCGGCATCGTCGTAGGCGACCACCTGCGTCCCGCACGAGACGCCGGCAGCACCGAGCCTGTCGGCAAGCTCTTGTGGGTCGGGCAGCGGATGGCGCCCGTTGCGGCCGTTCTTCGGGCCCGACAGGTCGTCGTCGAGATGGCAGAAGAACGCGCCCGGCAGATGCCCGGCGCGGTAAGCCTGTTGTCCGGCAGCCGGATCGCTGAGCAGGTGACGGCAGTCGAAAATGCGCCAGTCGGGATCCCCCAGGTGCGCGGCGAGAGCCGCGCAATCGACCAGCGTGCGGTGGCTCATACCGCTTCCCCTCCGGCCCCGGCATCCTCGGCCAGCCAGGCGCGCGCCTCGGTTTCCTCGGCGAAGATTCGCATCTCGGCGCGGACGAAGATCTGCGACAACCAGGCGCTCCAGGCGACCCACTGGCTGTCGGTCAGCACGGCAATGCGGCTGAAGTCGTTGGCATGGGCGCGGGCGAAGACGATGTCTTCCCAGGCGACGTCGAGGGTGAAGTCGGCCATCTCGCGCAGGTCGAAGAGCAGGTCGACCGGCCCTTCGAAGCGGATCGCGTCGTTCACGACACTCTCGAATTCCTTGTAGTCGGCCAGAGTGAACTCGGCGTACACGGTCACTTCGACGCGCTTGGGTTGATGCTCGATGACGATCATGTTCGGCTCCCTTCATGTGCAAGGCAAGTTTAGCACCTCTGTCGGGCGGCGAGTTCGCGGCCATGCCTGCCGAGCGACCCGTTTTTGATTTGACCGCAAGCCCAGTAATAGGCTATTTTCGCCCGTTTGATTCGAGCCTTGTCCATGTCCCGACCGAAACCCGAGCCTGCTGCCGGCACTGACAGCACCATCGTGCCGCCGACCGTCGTCGGCGAGATGAAGTTCGAGATGGCTCTGGCCGAACTGGAAGGCATCATCACCAGCATGGAGGGCGGCCGGCTGCCGCTTGCCGAATCGCTGGCCGCCTACCGGCGCGGCAGCGAACTGCTGCGGCACTGCCAGCAGCAGCTTGCCGATGCGGAGCGCGAGATCCTGATTCTCGAGAACGGAAGCCTGCGCGATTTCGCCGCCGGCAACGGGCGATCCGGATGAGTCCAATGGACACGGTGTCGGGCGCGGCGACGCGGCTTCTCTTTCCGGACTGGATGCGCGGCGTGCAGGGCCGCGTGGAAACGGCGCTCGCCCGCCAACTGCCAGCTGCCGAAGCGATCCCCGCCCGTCTGCACCAGGCGATGCGCTATGCCACTCTGAACGGTGGCAAGCGGGTGCGGCCCCTGCTGGTGTTCGCTGCGGGTGAACTGAGCGAGGCACCTCTGCCCCGACTGGAGGTCGCCGCCTGCGCCGTCGAGCTGATCCACAGCTATTCGCTGGTGCATGACGACATGCCGTGCATGGACGACGACGTGCTGCGCCGCGGTCGTCCGACCTGCCATGTCGAATACGACGAAGCGACCGCGCTGCTCGTCGGCGACAGCCTGCAGTCCCTGGCGTTCGAGATCCTGGCACGCGCCGATTTCGCTGATGGTCCGCGGCAGCTCGAGATGCTGGCCCTGCTCGCCCGAGCCAGTGGCTCATGCGGCATGGCGGGCGGACAGGCGATCGACCTCGCGGCCGTCGGCAGGACACTCGATCAGCCGGAACTCGAATTGATGCACGCGCTCAAGACGGGGGCGCTGATCCGTGCCGCGGTCCTGCTTGGCGGTCTTTGCGGGACGGCGCTCGGTGCCGACGAAAGGGATTCCCTCGACCGCTTTGCCAAGCGCGCCGGCCTGCTCTTCCAGGTCGTCGACGACATTCTCGACTGCACGGCCAGCACGGTGACGCTGGGCAAGACGGCCGGCAAGGATGCCGCTGCGGCGAAGCCCACCTACGTCAGCCTGATGGGGCTCGAGCGCGCACGCGAGTTCGCTGCCGATCTCGGGGGACAGGCCCTTGCGGCACTGAGTTCATTCGGTGAGCGCAGCCGGCGCCTGGTCGAGTTGACCGATTTCATCACCCAGCGGAAATTCTGACCCCGTCGTGTGCGGTCAGTCGCTGCAGCAGGACAAGACAAGCCAATGATGCGTTATCCCCTTCTCGACACGATCAGCGATCCGACGCAACTGCGCAAGCTCGATCGCCGGCACCTGCCGCAACTGGCCGACGAGTTGCGCACCTTCCTCGTCGAGTCGGTGGCCAGGACTGGCGGTCACCTGTCGTCGAATCTGGGCACGGTCGAACTGACGATCGCGCTGCACCACGTCTTCGATACGCCGCATGATCGCCTCGTGTGGGATGTCGGCCACCAGACCTACGCCCACAAGGTGCTCACCGGGCGACGTGCGGGCATGGCGAGGCTGCGCATGCAGGGCGGCGTCTCGGGCTTCCCGAAGCGCAGCGAGAGTCCTTACGACACCTTTGGTGTCGGTCATTCGTCGACTTCGATCTCGGCCGCGCTCGGCATGGCGCTCGCCGCCAAGACCAAGGGTGAGGCGCGCAAAGTGGTGGCGATCATCGGCGACGGGGCGATGTCGGCCGGCCAGGCTTTCGAGGCGCTGAACAATGCCGGCGTTGCCGACGCCGACATGCTCGTCATCCTCAACGACAATGACATGTCGATCTCGCCGGCTGTGGGAGCCCTCAACCGCTACCTGGCACGCCTTTTTTCCGGCAGCAGCTTCAACGCCGCGCGCAAGGCAGGGGAAAAAATCCTCGATTTCTCGCCGTCACTGCGTGAGTTCGCCAAGCGCGCCGAAGAGCACGTCAAGGGAATGCTGACACCGGGCACGCTGTTCGAGGAGATGGGCTTCAACTATATCGGGCCGATCGACGGCCACGACCTGGAGTCGCTGATCCCGACGCTGCTCAACCTGAAAAACCTGAAAGGGCCGCAGTTCCTGCACGTGATCACCAAGAAGGGACAGGGTTACAAGCTGGCCGAGGTGGATCCTGTGCTCTATCACGGGGTCTCGAAGTTCCAGCCCGACGTCGGCATTGCCGGCGGATCAGGCGGTGGCAAGCCGAGCTATACGCAGGTTTTCGGCGACTGGTTGTGCGACATGGCGGCGGCCGACTCGCGGCTCGTCGGCATCACCCCCGCGATGCGCGAAGGTTCCGGGTTGCTGCGCTTCAGCGAGAGCTTTCCCGAGCGCTACTACGACGTGGGCATCGCCGAGCAACATGCCGTCACCTTTGCTGCCGGTCTGGCCTGCGAAGGACTGCGGCCGGTTCTGGCGATCTACTCGACCTTCCTGCAGCGGGCCTATGATCAGTTGCTGCACGACGTCGCGCTGCAGAACCTGCCGGTGGTCTTTGCGCTTGATCGTGGCGGTCTGGTTGGCGCCGACGGCCCGACCCACCACGGTGCCTTCGACCTCTCGTATCTAAGCTGCATTCCCAATCTGCTGCTGATGACACCGTCGGACGAGGACGAGTGCCGCAAGATGCTGACCACCGCCTTCGGCCACGATGGACCGGCGGCGGTGCGTTATCCGCGCGGCGGCGGTCCGGGCGTCGCGATCGACCCGCAGCTGGTCGGCCTGCCGGTCGGCAAGGGGGAGATCCGCCGCCAGGGCCGGGATGTGGCCCTGTTGGCCTTCGGCAGCATGCTGACACCGGCGCTGGCGGCAGCGGCCGAGCTCGGCGCAACGGTGGCCAACATGCGCTTCGTCAAGCCGATCGATCGCGAGCTGATCCTGTCGCTGGCGGCGGAACATTCGCTGCTCGTCAGCGTCGAAGAGAATGCCGTCATCGGCGGGGCAGGCGCCGAGGTCGCGCGCGTGCTCGAGGAGGCCCGTAGCCTTGCCCGACTGTTGCGGCTGGGCATTCCCGATCGCTTCATCGAGCATGGCGACCAGGCGCTGCTGCTCGCTGACGTCGGGCTGGACCGGGCGGGCATCGTGCATGCGGTTCAGGCCTGTCGATCGGCGGCGGATGCGGGTACGGCGCCAGGCGCAAACCCGGAATGACCATTACCAGGAGCTGCAATGAACGCCCCCGAAACCCCGCGCAGTCCGGCCGCCATGGCCGATGTCCAGGGCTCCGCCGATACGCGGCGGATTGCCATCAACAAGGTGGGCATCAAGGCCATGCGGCATCCTGTGCGGGTGCTGGACAAGTCTGGCGGCATCCAGCACACGATCGCGCTCTTCAACATGTACGTCGGGTTGCCGCACAATTTCAAGGGCACCCACATGTCACGCTTCGTCGAAATTCTCAACGGCCATGAACGCGAGATCTCGGTGGAGAACTTCCCGGCGATGTTGCGCGAGATGGTCGATCGGCTGGAGGCCGAGACCGGCCACATCGAGATGAGTTTTCCCTACTTCATCAACAAGGCGGCACCGGTTTCCGGGGTGCAGAGCCTGATGGATTACGATGTCACCCTCACCGGCGAAATCTGCCACGGGCGGATCGAGTCGACGATCCGGGTGGCGGTCCCGGTCACCAGCCTGTGCCCGTGTTCGAAGCAGATCTCGGAACGCGGCGCGCACAACCAGCGCTCGCAGGTGACGGTGACGGTGCGCATCAACGAGCATCTGTGGATCGAGGAACTGGTCGAGATCGTCGAAGCGCAGGCATCCTGCGAGTTGTATGGGTTGCTCAAGCGGCCGGATGAGAAGTATGTCACCGAGCGTGCCTACGACAACCCGAAGTTCGTCGAAGACATGGTGCGAGACGTTGCCGCGCGGCTCGGCGTTGAAGCCCGGATCGATGCCTTCATCGTCGAGTCGGAGAATTTCGAGTCGATCCACAACCACTCGGCGTACGCGCTGATCGAGCGGGACAGGCGGCTGGCCGGCAATTCCTGAGAGCTTGTACAGTCGTCGCGGGAACAAGAAAAAGGGGGCGAAGTCCGCAGACTTCGCCCCCTTTTTTCGTATCGCCGCGCGCCAGCCGTTCAGCGCTGCTTGCGCACGAGTTTTTCCTTGATCCGCGCCGACTTGCCCGAGCGCTGGCGCAGGTAGTAGAGCTTGGCACGGCGGACGTCGCCGCGGCGCTTGACCTCGATTGACGCGACCAGCGGCGAATAGGTCTGGAAAGTACGTTCGACACCCTCGCCCGAGGACACCTTGCGGACGATGAAACTGGAATTGAGGCCGCGGTTGCGCTTGGCGATGACGACGCCTTCGTAGGCCTGCAGACGCTCGCGCGCGCCCTCCTTGACCTTGACCTGGACGACGACCGTGTCGCCCGGAGCGAACTCCGGAATGACCTTGCCCAGACGGGCGATTTCTTCTTGCTCAAGTTGCTCGATCAGATTCATTTATTGAACTCCATGGATGATTGTCAGCTCTTGTTATCCTGATCGCATTGCTCCTGAAACTTCACCAGGAGTTGCGTTTCCAGCTTCGACAGCGGGCGGCCCGCCAACAACTCGGGTCGCCGCTGCCAAGTCCGACCCAGCGCCTGTTGCAGGCGCCAGCGCCGAATCTCTTCGTGATGTCCGGACAACAGCACGTCCGGCACCCGCCACCCGCCGTGTTCCTCCGGTCGCGTATAGTGCGGGCAATCCAGAAGGCCCGCAACGAAAGAATCCTGCTGCGCGGACTCGGCGTCGTTGAGTACGCCCGGCAGTTGCCTGAGCACGGCGTCGAGCAGCGCCATCGCCGGGATCTCGCCACCGGAGAGGACGAAATCCCCGATCGACACCTCCTCATCGACATGGCCGTCGATCACACGCTGGTCGATTCCCTCGTAACGTCCACAGACGAGAACCAGTGCCTCCGCGGCCTGCGCCAGGCGCACCACTCGCGCATGGGTCAACAGCGGCCCCTGCGGCGACAGGCAGACGACGCGACTGCGGTCGGCGCCGAGCGCCCGTTGTCGCGCTTTCGCTGCCGCGATGGCCGCTGCCAGCGGCGGCAGCATCATGACCATCCCCGGTCCGCCGCCGTAGGGACGATCATCGACCGTACGATGCCTGTCGGCCGTGAAATCACGAGGATTCCACAGGTGCAGCTGCCAGCGGCCGGTTGCCAGTGCCCGTCGAGTGACACCCGCGCCAGTGAGCGCGGAAAACATTTCCGGAAACAGCGTCACGACATCGGTCACCAAGGGCCGCAGGTCCGACGCCGCGTCCGCTGCGCCGCTTACCAATCCGCTTCCCAGTCGACCGTCATGTGACCACCAGCCAGGTCCACTTCGAGGACCACTGCCGCGACGAAGGGCAGCAGTCTCTCGACACCGGTTCCATCGGCCACCTGGAGCACTGCGTTCGCCGGCGTCTCGATCAGGCCGACGATGCGGCCGAGTGACTGATTCCGGATATTGCCCACCGCCAGACCCAGCAGATCGGCCCAATAGTACTCGTCCTCGGCAGTCGGTGGCAGTGCCGAGCGCGGCGCACCGACGAGAACGCCCCTGAGCGCCTCGGCCGCATTGCGGTCGACAACGCCTTCGAGCTGAGCCGTCAGCCGGCCGTTGCGAAACGAACATCCGATCAGCTTCCGTTGTTGCCAGCGCGCGGCCGCATCGCCCTCGCTGCCGAGCCACCAGTGCGCCAAGGTCGACCACTTGTGAGGGTCGTCGGCGAAGGGGTGTACATGCACCCCGCCCTTTACTCCGCTGGCCGCGCCGATCCTGCCGAGAACGACCATTTCCTGCGGCGTCGGCCGGCCATCCGCCACGACGGCAGCGCCACCGGGCGGCTGCGCCTGTGCCGACAATGCCTAGGCCGCTACCTTGGCGGCGGCCTGCTTGAGCAGGCGGGTGACGGTCGGCGAAGCCTGCGCACCTTGCTGCTGCCAGTAGCTCAGGCGATCGACCGCGACGTGCAGGCCCTGCTCCTTCTCCGTCGCGAGCGGATTGTAGAAGCCGATGCGCTCGATGAAACGACCATCGCGACGGGACCGTGAATCGGTTACGACCATGTTGTAGAACGGGCGTTTCTTGGCGCCACCACGGGCAAGACGAATAACGACCATGTGACTCTCTTCCAGAGCAGAAAAAAGCGCGAATTATAACAACAAAGGGCCTTCCGGGCGTGCGCGATCGGTAGCTCATCGCGGTTTCAGCATCGGCCCGCGGCTTTTTGAGGGGCCTCCTGCCCCGCCTGAGCCATCCTTCGGAGAGGTGGGCAACACACTTCCCTGTTTCCTGGCAGTATATAATCAAAGCCAGAGGCAGTTCAGGGCACGCAATGGCGACGGGCTGGGGCGTGCCATTCCCCTTTCCGGCAGTTGCTTCGTTCCGTCGGGCAGCGAACGCCGCTGCAGCTGCCCGCGCCGTGATGCAAACCTCCTTCGCAGGTGGCCTGATGACCGAGACCCCTTCTACCGCTACGGGCAAGGATCGCGGAGCCGCTCCGGAATCCGGAATACGGTCGATCCTGCAATGGCTGGCGCTGCCGCTTGCGCCGCACCCCGTCGAGGAGTTGCCGTCGCTGCGCTCACACCTGATAGCCCTGCGCGACGTCGGGGGGTCGGCGGAACAGCGCGCTCTTGCGCTGGATGGCCTGTATCGACGAAGCAGCACGGTGATCGACGGCCTACTCCCGGCGCTGAGCATCGACTTGGTGTTGCCGGTGCCGCGGAAGGAGCGACGCATCGTTCGCAGTGTCCTCGACCTGTTGCAGATGCTCGCCGACGAAGCGCTGGCCTTGTTCGAGAGGGGGCCGCCGCCGAAGAACGCAGACCCATCCCGGGCACCCGACCTGGCGCTGTGGCGCAGCGTGGATGCAGTCGCCAGGCAACTCATGATCAGCGACCTGATCGCTTCGCCGGCACGTGCCGGCGCCTGGCAGCAACTTCACCAGACCTATGCCACCGCGCAGCGGTCGCGGTTGCATACGGTACGCCCCGAAGGCGCGCCGCGCAGCCTGCAGGAGGTCTACCACGCGGCCGTACTCCTCGGGTGTGCCCAGCCGGCTTCGCTGACGCCGCGCGAAGTGCTGTTCCTCGCCAGCTATTTCGAACGCTTCTGCCACCACATCGAGGCGGTTCCGAACGGTTCCCTGCGAGCACCCGGCGTTTTCTGGATCGACCCGGCGCGTGACGCGCCAGCGGTTTCCTCACTGCGCAAACCGCTGCAGGCGGATTCGCCGGGCAGCGGGTTTTCGAGTTCCGCCCTCTGTCTGTTGCTCAGGGCGCAGATCGATCAACTCGAGGGTGGTGCGCTGCCGCAGGACCTGAACCTGCCGGATTTTGCGGGCACGGCTGCCGGCCGGGGAGTGCTGCAAAGACTCTCGGCGCGGTGGGGCGATGCTGGCCGACGCCGCTTCCATCGCCGGCGGCAGAACCATCGCACCCTCCTCGCTGCCGGTATCGATGGATTGTGGCACCTGTCCCGCAAGGGGGAAGGGGTTAACGTCGATCTGTCGACCTGGATGATCACCAATGAAAGTCCCGAGGGTTATGCCGTGATGCATGTCTCCGGCAAGCCCGGGGCGCTGACGGTAGGCGACGTGGTGACGGTGCGTACCGCGCTCGATCCCAACTGGCAGATTTGCCTGGTGCGCTGGGCGATCTCGGAAAACCCCGAGCACCTCGAACTCGGACTGCAGGTTCTGGCGCCGAAGGCCGTACCGGCGACTCTGGCGCTGCCGGGCGGGAACGGCGGCACGGATCTGCAACGGGTGCTGATCCTGCCGGAGATTCCCAAGCTGCGCTCACGGCAAGCGTTGATCGTCGCTGCCGGCGTCGTTCCCAGGGAGAGCAGGAAGCTGTTGCTCCTGATCGAGGGCCAGAATCTCATCGTGCGCGAGGTCAACCGGACTTGTGTCGACGAAGAGACGGGCAGCATCGAGATCCTTTCGATCGAGCCGGACCAGAATCCGCATTAGGGCGGCGCGTCTTTCGCGCAACGAGCCCTGAACTCTGGCAGAGTGGCAGCCACCAGTGCGCCCAGCAGGACGACCGCCCAGGACAGGTAGAGCCAGAGCAGGAACACCGGCACCGTCGCAAAGGCGCCATAGACCGCGGTGTACGATGGAAAGCTGGCGAGGTAGAGCTCAAACCCCTGCTGCAGGATGAGGAAGCCGATCGTCGCGACGATGCCCGCGCAGGCAGCGTCGCGCGCCGCGACGCGGGTATTCGGCAAGGCATGGTAGAGTCCGCCAAGGAAGAGTCCGGCGATCATCAGGCCGAGCGCCCTGAACAGCAGTCGTCCCAGCCACCCGGGTTCATGCAGCAGGCCGAGGGAGACCGTCACGGCATAAGAGGTTGCCAGCAGGACGCCACCGATGACCAGTGGCCAGAGGACGATCAGGCCTGAATAGAGGCGGGCGCGCCGCCACCAGGAGCGTGTTTCGCGTACCAGCCAGACGTGGTTGAAGGCGCGTTCGATGGTCAGCAGCAGCATCGCTGCCGTCGCCACCAGCACCAATGAACCGACGGCAGTGACCTTGATCGCTTGCCGGGAGAACTGCAGGACGTGTTCGATGATCATCCCGGCACTGCGCTCGGGCAGGAAGCTGCGTGCCAGGAAGAGTTCGAGCTGCTCGACCATGCTGGGAAAGAACGGCACTGCGGCGACGATGCTGAGGACTACGGCGACCAGCGGCACCAGCGACAGCAGGGTCGTGAAGGCGAGACTGGCACTGATTTGGTCGAAGTTCTCTTCGACGAAGCGACGCGCGATGCGTCCCAGAAAGCGGCGCCAAGGGAAGCGTGAGAAGAACATGAGGTGGATATAATAAGCCGATGTCGGAGATTCTCGTCCTTTACTACAGTCATCGGGGTTCCGTACGGGCCTTGGCACAGCAGATCGCGCGCGGCGTCGAGTCCGTCGCCGGCGTCACGGCTCGCTTGCGGACGGTGCCGCGGGTCGCCACCGTGTGTACCGTCGGCGAACCGGGGATCCCGCCCGTTGGGGCGCCGTACGCCGATGCCGCCGATCTCGACGAGTGCATCGGCCTTGCGCTCGGCAGTCCCACCCGTTTCGGCAACATGGCGGCGCCGATGAAGTACTTCTGGGACAGCACCGCGGCGCATTGGTCGGCCGGCGTCCTGGCCGGCAAGCCTGCATGCGTCTTCACCTCGACCGCCAGTGCGCACGGCGGTCAGGAGAGTACGCTGCTGTCGATGATGCTGCCTCTGTTCCACCACGGCATGCTGCTGCTTGGCCTGCCCTACAGCGAAAGTGCGCTCTCGGTCACCCGCAGCGGTGGTACGCCGTATGGCGCCAGCCATGTGGCTGGTCCGGAAGGGAGCCCGACACTCTCCGACGAAGAGCGGCAGCTCGCCTTTGCGCAAGGACGCAGACTGGCATCGATCGCCCTGCAACTGCGTCCGCGATGATCCGTGTCTTCTATCTGGGTGCTTGTGGCAGCCTGATTGCGCTGATCTTCCTCTGCTTGGCGTGGGAGTTGCGCCTGGCGCCGGTAGTACCCGGAGGTACTTGGCTGGCGCTGAAGTGCTTGCCTTTGCTGGCGCCGCTTTTTGGCATTCTCAACGGACGGCGCTACACGTACCAGTGGGCGTCGATGCTGATCCTGTTGTACCTCACCGAAGGCATCGTGCGGGCAACCACCGAGCACGGTGCGGCACAACTGCTGGCCATCACCGAAATCTTCCTGGCGTCGATCTTCTTCTGTTCCTGTGTCGGCTACGCTCGCCGCACGCGCCCGTCCGCGCTCTGAAAGCAGTCGCTCCAGCTGGGCGGCCGCCGCGCGCAGCGGGCGAGGCTCTGCTCAGACGTCGCCCTGCGGGTCCAGCCGATCGGGAAACTGCAGTTTGTTCAAGGCGTTGAGATAGGCTCGTGCGGAAGCGATGACGATGTCCGTATCGGCACCGTTGCCGTTGACGATTCTCCCCTGCCGCGCCAGGCGAACCGTGACTTCGCCCTGTGCGTCGGTCCCGGTGGTGATCGCGTTGACCGAGTAGAGCAGCAACTGTGCGCCACTGGCGGCGATCGACTCGATTGCCTTGAACGTTGCATCGACCGGGCCGCTGCCGATGCCTGCAGCCTTCCGCTCGACCCCGCCCACGGTCAGAGTGACGTCGGCTGCCGGCGTTTCACCGGTTTCCGAGCAGACGCGCGAGTAGACCAGCTTGAAGTGCTCACCTGGCGGCGTCATTTCATCATCGGAGACCAGCGCCTGCAGGTCCTCGTCAAAAATCTCGTGCTTCTTGTCCGCCAGTTCCTTGAAGCGGCCAAAGGCGGCGTTGAGCGCCTCCTCGCTTTCGAGCACGATGCCGAGTGCCGACAGGCGGGACTTGAAAGCGTTGCGTCCCGAATGCTTGCCGAGCACCAGCTTGTTCTGAGCCCAGCCAACATCCTCGGCCCGCATGATTTCGTAGGTCTCTCGATGCTTGAGGACTCCGTCCTGATGGATGCCCGATTCATGGGCAAAGGCGTTGGCGCCGACCACCGCCTTGTTCGGCTGCACCGGGTAGCCGGTGATCTGCGACACCAGCTTCGAAGCGGGAACGATCTGTGTCGTATCGATGCGAGTCTGTACCGGAAACAGGTCGCTGCGCGTGCGGACGGCCATCACGACTTCCTCGAGTGAGGCGTTGCCCGCGCGCTCGCCGAGACCGTTGATCGTGCACTCGACCTGCCTTGCCCCGGCGAGTACCGCCGCCAGTGAGTTGGCGACCGCCATGCCAAGATCGTTGTGGCAGTGCGTGGACCAGACGACGCGCCCAGCTCCCGGGACCCGCGCAATCACGGTACGCATCAACTCGCCCCAGACCGTGGGAACGCTGTAGCCGACGGTGTCGGGCACGTTGATCGTGCTGGCACCAGCCTCGATGACCGCCGCGAAGACGCGGCAAAGGAAGTCGACTTCGGAGCGCACTGCGTCTTCGGCCGAGAACTCTACGTCATCGGTGTACTCGCGTGCCCAGTGCACGGCTCTTACGGCTGCTTCGACCACCTGATCCGGCGTCATGCGCAGCTTCTTCTCCATGTGGATCGGACTGGTGGCGATAAAGGTGTGGATGCGACCGCGTGCCGCCGGGGCGATGGCCTCGCCGGCACGACGAATGTCGTTCTCGCTCGAGCGGGCCAGGGAGCAGACCGTCGAGCTCTTGATGACGCGAGCAATGTTCTGGATCGCTGCGAAGTCTCCCGGGGAGGCTGCCGCGAACCCCGCCTCGATCACGTCGACCTGCATGCGCTCCAGTTGCCGAGCAACGCGCAGTTTTTCTTCCTTGGTCATCGAAGCGCCGGGGCTCTGTTCGCCGTCCCGCAACGTGGTGTCGAAGATTACCAGATGCTCTTTCATGTCCTGACTCCGCATGGAACGATGGGACCGCCAGCGTCGTTGCCCGAGCCGGGCAAGGGCTTGCGGTACGCAAATAGGGGGATGGCTTTCGTGGCGTGTGTCGCGCTGCAGCGCCCGTCGCAACAGTCAGGCACCGATCAGGATGTGGCAGGACCCTTGATTGGGCTGAGGTATGCGCTGGACTATAAACAGTTTCGAATCGCCGTGTCAATGAGGCTGCCAGCGGCACTCCGCATGCCACTGCACTTGCTCGCTGTGGTCAGGGAGCCGTGGTTCGAACTCAGACGCGAGGCGGTAGCTGTGGTTGCGTTCTGCGTCTGCATCGTTGCAGCAGCGCCACGATGTAGCCGGACACGGAGTAGGCGACGAAGAGGCCGAACACGGCGACTGGCGTATCGTACGACAGGACGGCAAAGCCCAGGGCGATACCGACGACGAAGATGAAAGGGACGCTGCGCCGCAGGTTGATGTCCTTGAAGCTGTAGAAACGCAGATTCGAGACCATGGAAATGCCGGCAAAGACCACCAGCCCGCAGGCCAGCCAGCGGACTTCGGCAGCGGCGACGCTCTTGTCGATCATCACCCAGAAGAAACCGGTGACCAGAGCCGCTGCAGCCGGGCTGGGCAGGCCTTGGAAGTACCGTCTGTCGACCACCTCCAGGCTGGTGTTGAAACGTGCCAGGCGCAACGCTGCACCAACGCAGTAGACGAATGCGGCAATCCAGCCGAGGCGGCCCATGTCCTTCAGGGCCCAAGCATAGATGACGAGTGCTGGCGCGACGCCAAAGGAGACCATGTCGGAGAGCGAGTCGTACTCGGCCCCGAAAGCGCTCTGAGTTCGCGTCATCCGCGCCACCCGCCCATCGATGCCGTCCAGGATCATCGCCACGAAGATTGCCACTGCGGCCCGCTCGAAGCTGCCGGTCATTGCCTGCACGATGGCGAAGAAGCCGCAGAACAGGGCGGCTGTGGTGAACAGGTTGGGCAGGACGTAGATGCCTCGACGCCGCAACTCGGGGTTGAAGAGTGTCTTGCGAGGCTTGATTTCTGGCATTGCTCTGTCAGGCTGGAGTCAGACGCGGAAGCCGCTGCCGGGAGCTTGCTGGGCAGGTTGCCGGTGGCCACCGGTGCCGTGTCGGTAGACCGTCGGCGGGCAGGTGTGCGGTGAGGTGCATCGAAGACCCGGCGCGGCGGCAGGGGTCGTGCTCTGGTGCCAGACCGGGCCTGCCGCCGCGCCAGGGAGCAATCAGTTCTTGCTCTGGTCGACCAGACGATTCTTCTTGATCCAGGGCATCATGTCGCGCAGCTTGGCGCCGACGACCTCGATCTCGTGCTGCGCCGTCAGCCTGCGACGGGCGGTCATCGAGGGATAGTTGGTACGTCCTTCAAGGATGAACATCTTGGCGTAGTCACCGTTCTGGATCCGCCGCAAGGCGGACCGCATCGCTGTGCGTGAGGTCTCGTTGATCACCTCAGGACCGGTGACGTACTCGCCATACTCGGCATTGTTCGAGATCGAGTAGTTCATGTTGGCGATCCCCCCCTCGTACATCAGGTCGACGATCAGCTTCAATTCGTGCAGGCACTCGAAATACGCCATCTCGGGCGCGTAACCGGCCTCGACCAGGGTCTCGAAACCCATCTTGACCAGTTCCACCGCGCCACCGCAGAGCACGGTCTGTTCGCCGAAGAGGTCGGTCTCGGTTTCCTCGCGGAAGTTGGTCTCGATCACACCGCCCTTGGTACCTCCATTGGCGGCAGCATAGGAGAGGGCGATGTCGCGCGCCTTGCCTGAACGATCCTGGTGCACGGCGATCAGCGACGGCACGCCACCACCCTTGAGGTACTCCGAACGTACGGTGTGTCCCGGGCCCTTTGGCGCAACCATGATCACGTCGAGGTCGTCGCGTGGCACCACCTGGTTGTAATGGATGTTGAAACCATGCGCAAAAGCCAGGGCGGCACCCTTCTTCATGTTCGGCGCCACATCGGCGTTGTAGACCTGCGGAATGCTCTCGTCGGGCAGCAGAATCATCACCACGTCCGCACTGCGGACCGCTCTGGCGACCTCCTCCACCTTCAATCCAGCCGCCTCGGCCTTGCTCCACGAAGCACCGTCCTTGCGCAGCCCGACCGTGACCTTGACTCCGGAGTCATTGAGATTCTGCGCGTGTGCGTGGCCCTGCGAGCCATAGCCGACGATGGTGACCTTCTTGCCCTTGATCAGTGAAAGGTCGGCATCCTTGTCGTAGAAGACTTTCATTTGATTTCCTCTGCTTGCTGTTGTCGGTGGTCTGCTCAGACCTTGAGAATGCGTTCGCCGCGACCGATGCCACATACGCCGGTGCGGACCGTCTCGAGAATGAGTCCGGCGTCGATCGCCTGGATGAACGAGTCGAGCTTTGAGCCGCTGGCGGTCAGTTCGATGACATAGGTCGATTCGGTCACGTCGATGATGTGGCCGCGGAAGATGTCGGCCAAGCGCTTCAGCTCCTCGCGGTCCTTGCCGGTGGCGCGCACCTTGATCAGCATCAACTCACGCTCGATGTGCGCCGCCTCCGAGAGGTCGACGACCTTGATGACGTCGATCAGCTTGTTCAGCTGCTTGGTGATCTGCTCGATCACCGCATCGGTGCCGGTGGTGACGATCGTCAGGCGGGAGAGCGAGACGTCTTCTGTCGGTGCCACCGTCAGCGTTTCGATGTTGTACGCACGGGCGGAAAAGAGGCCGGCGACGCGTGACAGGGCACCTGCTTCGTTCTCGAGCAGGATCGAGATGATGTGTCGCATCTTGCTTCCCCCTACAGGTCTTCGGTGAGGATCATGTCCGCCAGACCCTTGCCGGCGGCGACCATCGGGAACACGTTTGCCTTCTGATCGGTGATGAAGTCAATGAACACGAGATCGTCCTTGTGGTCGATGAACGCCTTGCGCAGCGCCGGCTCGACATCCTCCGGCCGCTCGACGCGGATGCCGACGTGACCGTAGGCCTCGGCGAGCTTGACGAAGTCCGGAAGCGAATCCATGTACGACTCCGAGTAGCGGCTGCCGTAGAACATCTCCTGCCACTGCCGGACCATGCCGAGATAGCGGTTGTTGAGGTTGACGATCTTGATGGGCAGGCGGAACTGCTTAGCCGTCGACAGCTCCTGGATGCACATCTGGATCGAACCCTCGCCGGTGACGCAGACCACCGGCATCTCCGGGTGCTGCAGGGCGGCACCCATGGCGTACGGCAGGCCGACCCCCATCGTTCCGAGGCCGCCTGAATTGATCCAGCGGCGGGGCTCATCGAACTTGTAGTACTGCGCTGCCCACATCTGGTGCTGACCGACGTCAGAGGTGACGATGGCCTTGCCGGCGGTCACCTCATACAGCTTCTCGATGACGTACTGCGGCATGATGACGTTCTTCTTCCTGGCGTACTTCATGCACTGCTTGGCGCGCCAGGCGGCGATCTCCTTCCACCACGCGGCCAGAGCCTGCGCGTCCGGTGCGGCGTTCCCCGCGCTGAGCAGGCGGAGCATCTCCTCGAGCACGTCGGGGACATTGCCGACGATCGGGATGTCGACCTTGACCCGTTTCGAGATCGACGAGGGGTCGATGTCGACATGGATGATCTTGCGCGGGATCGACGCGAAGTTGTCGGGATTGCCGATCACCCGGTCGTCGAAGCGGGCACCGATGGCGAGCAGCACGTCGCAGTGTTGCATCGCAAGGTTGGCCTCGACCGTACCGTGCATGCCCGGCATGCCGAGGAACTGTGGGTCGGTCGCCGGAAACGCGCCGAGCCCCATCAGGGTATTGGTGATCGGAAAGCCGAGGCGGCGGGTCAGGCGGGTCAGTTGCTCGGCGCCATTCGCCAGAATGACCCCGCCTCCGGTATAGATCATCGGTCGCCGGGCTTCGAGCAACAGGTGTACGGCCTTCCTGATCTGGCCCAGATGACCCTTGACCACCGGGTTGTACGAGCGCATCTGGATGGCTTCCGGATATTCGAATTTGCACTTGGCGGCGGTGACGTCCTTGGGGATGTCGACGACGACCGGACCGGGGCGACCGCTGTTGGCGATGTAGAAGGCCTTCTTCAGCGTCAGCGCGAGCTTGTGTACGTCGTTGACCAGAAAGTTGTGCTTGACGCAGGGCCGCGTGATGCCGACGGTATCGCACTCCTGGAAGGCGTCCTGGCCGATGTAGTCGTTCGGCACCTGCCCCGAGATGACGACGACCGGGATCGAATCCATGTAGGCTGTAGCGATCCCGGTCACGGCATTGGTCGCACCCGGGCCGGAGGTGACGAGCGCGACGCCGACCCTGTTCGACGAGCGTGCCAAGCCGTCGGCAGCGTGTACGGCAGCTTGCTCGTGGCGGACGAGAACGTGCTTCACCTGATCCTGCTTGAAGAGCGCATCATAAATGTGCAGCACGGCGCCACCGGGATAGCCGAAAACGTACTCGACCTTTTCTTCCTGCAGGCACCTGATTACAATCTCAGCACCGGTCATCATCGTCATTGCCGTCGCCCCAGCAAGCAAGTTACGTTAAAAAAATCAGCAACGTTAAAGCTTTGGCTTCGATTGGTCAAGGCGTTCACGACGACCAGCGACTGCGGTAGCCACTTCCAAATTGAAAATGCAAGGATTTTCGCTCTGGCCAGCCAACGCGAACTGTCGGATTTCCTGACTGCCGTCGAACGTCGTGCATTCAAGCAGGCCATGTTCGCCGTGCACAACCAAGAGTCGGCGCTCGACATCGTCCAGGACGCGATGATGAAGCTCGCCGAGAAGTACGGTGACCGCCCCGCCGAAGAACTGCCGATGCTGTTCCAGCGCATCCTGCAAAACACCATCCGGGACTACTATCGGCGCAGCCGGGTGCGCTCGCTGTGGACGACGCTGCTGTCGGCGCTGTCGCCGAACGATGATGAGGACCACGATCCACTCGAAACCTTTGGCAGCGAATCGGGGTCCTATAGTCCGCAGCTGCCCGAGGAGCAGCTCGAGCAAACGCAAGTCCTTGCCATCATTGAGAAAGAGATCGCCTCCTTGCCAACGCGTCAACGCGAAGCCTTCCTGCTGCGTTACTGGGAAGACATGGACGTCGCCACGACGGCAGCCGCCATGGGCTGCTCTGAGGGCAGCGTCAAGACGCATTGCTCGCGTGCCAATCACACGCTGGCAGCAGCACTGAAGGCAAAAGGAATCACGCTATGAACGAACAGCATTTCGCCTACAAACTCAGGCAGCACCTGAACCGTGGCTTGCACGAGTTGCCGGGGGACACGCGCTCGCGCCTGGAAGCCGGACGGCGGCTCGCGCTGGCGAGGCAGAAAGTGGCCGTTCGGCATGGCGCGCTGGCTGGGGTCGCCGGCTTTCTGCAGCAGCAGGCAGACCATTTACGTCTCAGGCAGGTGGCGCTTGTCCTTTTTGTGGTGCTGGGGATCGGTACCTACACGGTCTGGCATGCCGAGCAGAGCATTTCCGAGCTCGAGGTCATTGATAGCGCGCTGCTCTCGGACGAACTGCCGGTCGCTGCCTTCACCGACAAGGGCTTTGCTGCATGGCTGAAAAGCTCGGCGCAGCAATAGCAGTCCTGGCAAGTCTCCTGCTGGTGCTGCCGGTCGGGGCCGAGGTGTCCGGGCCGTCGGCAATCATCACTCCGGCGCAACCGCAGTGGACCGAACTGACCGTCGAGCAGAAGATCGTCCTCGCGCCGTTGAGTGACGACTGGGATAGCCTGGAGTCCAATCGCCAGAAGAAGTGGCTCGGCATCGCGCGGCGTTTTGCCAGCATGACGCCTGCTGAGCAGAAACGCATCCAGACGCAGATGCAGGAGTGGGGCAAGCTGACTCCGGCACAGCGCGCCTTGGCGCGCGAGAACTTTCTCAGCGCCAGTCAGTTGCCGGCCGAGAAGAAGGAACAGTTGCGGCAGAAATGGGAAGAGTACTCGAGCCTGCCGGAAGAGGAGAAGGAGCGGTTGAAGAAACAGGCCGCAAGCAGGCCGCTGCCGAAGCCCGGGCACGCCCCTCTGAGCACGACCCCGCCAGCTGCCCCACGCGAGACCCAGTCCGGCTTGGCGACCGGCAGGGCATCGAAGGATGGCACGGACGGAGTCGCTGCCCTGCCGTCGTCGGCGCCCGGCAACGCCACGGTGCCGGCGGCCGAAGCGGTCCCGGCCCCTGGCGCTGGCGCTGGAGATTCGGGGCGCTGACGGCGTGCCGCTCGCACGGCCCGTCGCCAGCCCCGGGATTGCCCGCCGGCTCGCCAGCATGTGTTACGAGTCGCTGCTCGTGCTGGCCGTGCTTGCCGTCCTTTTCGTCTTGCCGCACCTCATGCTTGGTGTCTTTGCGCAGCGCATGGCCTCCCCGGCGATCATCCAGGTGCATTGCTTTCTTGTCCTGCTGGTCTATTTCGTCTGGTTCTGGTTGCATGGTGGGCAGACACTCGCGATGAAGACGTGGCGCATCCGCCTGGTGAGTTCCGATGGTCTACCCCTTCGGCCGGGGCAGGCGCTGTTGCGTTACCTTCTCAGCTGGCCAAGCGTCGTGCTTGGCGGAGCCGGTCTCGCCTGGGCCCTTCTCGACCGCGACGGGCAGTTTCTGCACGATCGCCTTGCCGGGACCCGCCTCATTCTTGCCTGAAGCGCGACTGCTCCCCTCAGCGCCGTTCAACCCACCAGATCATCAGCCCCGCCGCCAGCAGGAACAGGGCCGACGGAGCCGCTGCACTCAGCAGAGGTGGCCAACCATGGATTGCTCCAAGGTTCGACGACAGGCCGTTGAGCGTGTGAAAGAGGACTCCGATCATGACCCCGACGAAGATCTGCAAGCCGATTCCCGATGCGCGGTGATGGCCGGTGGAGAACGGCAGGGCCAGGGCAACCATGACCAGACCAGCGAGCGGGTAGACGATCTTCTTCCAGAACGCGATGTCGTAGCGGTTGGTTCGCTGGCGATTGTCGGACAGGTGCCTCGTATACGCCGACAGATGACGCAGCGACATGCGGTCGGGTGGAAGCATGAGCACAGCAAGCATTTCGGGATTCAGCGCCGAGCGCCACGACAATTCAGCCAGCTTCTCGACTTTGGCGCTGTCCTTCTGCAGCACGGTATGGGCTACGTCAGTCAAGCGCCAGCCGTCGGCCGCTGTGAATTCCCCTGCGCCTGCCTCGGTCACGCTGCGCAGCTTGCCGTGTTCGTCAAACTGGAAGATCCGGATGCCGCGCAGACTCCTGTCGGAGAGGAGGAGGCGGATGTTGATGAAGTTCCTTTCGTCTTTGACCCATAGCCCGGAACGCAGATTGCGCACGCTGCGCAGTTCCTGCATCGTGCGCCCACGTTCCTTCAGCCGCAACTGGCTGGCGGCATGCTCCGCCGGTGGTGCGACGTACTCGCCGATCAGGAAGGTGAGGACGGCAAACGCAGCAGCGATCTGGCACAGGCAGACGAGCAGCCGGCCGGTCGATAGACCGGAGGCACGCAAGACAGTGATTTCGGAGTGCCGCGACAGGTTGGCCAGCGCATACAGGGTGCCAATCAGGATGGCCAGGGGCATCAGTTCATAGGCCCGCCCGGAGAGACGCAGCAGGACATAGACAAAGGCATGTTGAATCCTGTAGCCACCTTGGCCGAGACTGCCCACCTCGCCGAGCAGATCGAAAAAGGCGAAGAGTGCCAGGAAGGCGAGCAGGACGAGCAGGACCGCGATGACTACTTCGCGCGCGAGGTAGCGCTGATAGACCTTCATCGCGCCAGCCGCAAAAAGGAGGATACGGCAATCCGTCGGTAGAAGAGCACGGGCAGGAGACACAGCATCAGCAGATGAATGCCGAGCAGGGCGACGGAGAAGGAGAGCTTGCCGCGCGCCACCCATTCCTGACCGATGGTCACCAGATTGTTGTAGAACAGATAGGCCAGAATCGCCAGCAGCATGTTGGCCGAGCGACCGGCGCGCGGATTGACGAAGGAGAGCGGAATCGACAGCAGCGCCAGGATCAGCGCCGAAATCGGCAGGCTGAGGCGGCCGAGCAGTTCGCTTCGATGTTGCCGCGAGTCGTTCGCCGCCAGTTCCACAGTGCCCATGCTGCGGGGCGTCTGGACCACACCGCGCGCCTCCTTGGTTTCCAGGCGAACCGCATAGCGTGCGAACTCGATCTGACTGATCTCGGCGCTCCCCGGCGCGAACTCGTAGCGGCGACCTTCCTGAAGGACGATGAAGCGATCGCCGTTGGCGGCAATCTCCTGGTATCCCGTGCCGGCGGTGGTGATGCCGAGGTGGTCGGGACGCGTGTCACTGACGAAGACGTTGCGCACGTGGCTGGTGTCATCGGCGACTTCTTCGACAAACACCACGCGGTTGCCCGTCGATGATTCCTGAAAGGTGCCAGGTGCCACCTGACCGGCGTCCCGGCGCGTGCTGAGCTTGTTGCGGAACTCGATGCTTTCGGACACGGCCCAGGGCGACAGGAAGAAGGCCAGTGCGGCGATGGTCGCCACCAACGGCGCGGCGAAGTCGATGACGGGGCGGATCCATGCTGTCAGCGGTAGACCACAGGAAAACCAGACGACCATCTCGGAGTCGCGGTAAGCCCGGGAGAGACTCAGGAGAATGGCGACGAACAGCGACAGAGACAGCAGGTGCGGCAGGTAGTTGAGTGCGGCAAAGCCAAGCAGTGCTGCCACGGCGTCCGCTTCGACCTTGCCCTGGACAGCCTCGTTGAGCAGGCGGATCAACTGCGTTGTCAGCATGATCGCGAACAGAGCCGTGAAGATACCTGCCGCCGTCTGCGCAAACTCGCGCCGCACCGCCCGCTGAAAGATCATTCTTTGACTTTGCTGAAATACTGCAGTGATAATCGATGCTTTTCTGAACCAGCACGCGCTTGACGAGGAGGGGGTCGGTGGAATTTAGCATAAAAAGTGGCAGCCCGGAGAAGCAGCGCAGTGCCTGTGTGGTAATCGGCGTCTTCGAACCGCGGAAGCTGACGCTGACGGGCGAAGTCCTCGACAATGCGGCCCGGAACCATTTGTCGGACATCATTCGTCGCGGTGACATGGAGGGCAAGGCAGGTTCCACCTTGCTGCTGCACAACGTTCCCGGCACCCTGTGCGATCGGGTGTTGCTGGTTGGACTCGGAAAGGAGAAGGAGTTTGGTGACAAGGAGTTCGCTGATGCCATCCGTGTGGCGGTGCGCACGCTGAATGAAACGGGATCCTTCGACGGGACGGTCTTCCTGACCGACACTGCCGTCAGGAGACGCAGTACGGCGTGGCGTGTGCGACAGGCGGTGATCGTTGCGCACGAGGCGGTCTATCGCTTCGACCAGTTCAAGAGCAAGAAGGACAAGGTGCGCCGGCCGCTGCGCAAGCTGACCTTCGTCGTCGACCGGCGGAATGAACTTGCCGCCGCCGAGGCGGCCCTGATCCAGGGTCAGGCGATCGGCGAGGGCATCAACATGGCCAAGGATCTTGCCAATCTGCCAGCCAATGTGTGTACGCCCAGCCATCTCGCCGAAACGGCACAGAGGCTGGCGGTCGAGCACAAGCTCGACTGCCAGATAATTGACCGCGACGAGATGACCGCACTGGGCATGCATTCCCTGCTCGCAGTTGCCAGCGGTTCGCGCCAGCCAGCCAAGCTGATCGTCCTCCAGTACAAGGGAGGCAAGGGGGATGACAAGCCCCTGGCGCTGATCGGCAAGGGCATCACCTTCGACACGGGTGGCATCTCCCTCAAACCGGCGGCCGACATGGACGAGATGAAATACGACATGTGCGGCGCTGCCAGCGTGCTCGGTACCATGAAGGCAGTGGCCGCGATGAGACTGCCGCTCAACCTGACCGTGATCGTTCCGGCGGCGGAAAACATGCCGGGCGGGGGGGCGACGCGTCCGGGCGATATCGTTACCTCGATGTCCGGTCAGACCATCGAGATCCTCAACACCGATGCCGAGGGCCGGCTGATCCTGTGCGATGCACTGACCTATGCTGCGCGCTTCGACCCGGATATCGTGGTCGACGTCGCGACGCTGACCGGTGCCTGCGTGATCGCTCTCGGTCACGTCGCCACCGGTCTTTTCGCCAACAACGACACGCTCGCTCGCGAGCTGCTGCACGCCGGTGACGAGGCACACGATCGTGCTTGGCAGATGCCATTGTGGGGCGACTATCAGGAGCTGCTCAAGAGCCCGTTTGCCGACATGTCGAATGTCGGTGGCCGCTTCGCCGGCAGCATCACGGCTGCCTGCTTTCTCGCCCGTTTCGCGCGGAAGTACGTCTGGGCGCATCTTGACATCGCCGGTACGGCCTGGAAGTCGGGGAACGACAAGGGTGCGACGGGGCGACCGGTTTCGCTGCTCCTACACTATCTGCTCAAACGAGCCGGAAGACTTCATTGACCCGGATCTTCTTCTACCACAACACCGCCGATCGGGTGGCAACGGCCGCCAGCCTGATTGCCCGGGCGGTGGGCCAAAAGAAGAGCTTGCTGGTCTACGCGCCCGACACTGCGGTTGCCGCGGCCCTCGACCGTCACCTCTGGCTACATCCACCGACCGGCTTCGTGCCGCACGTCGCCAGCGATTCTCCGCTGGCTGGAGAAACACCGGTGGTGATTGCCGGCCGACTGGATGCCATCGATCGTGATGAGCGGCTGTTCAACTTGGCACCTGAGGTGCCGCCGGGTTTCTCGCGTTTCAATAGCCTGATCGAGATCGTCGGCCAGGATGACGAGGGGCGAATTGCCGGGCGCCAGCGCGCGCGGTTCTACCGCGATCGTGGCTATGACATTCAGTACTTCGATCAAGGGGGGAGAGTCTGATGGCGGACGACGGCGACCTGATCAGGCGTGCGGATTCGCTGATCGGATCCGATGCGGGTGCGACTGGCGCCGAACGTCACGGCAATCCCCGTCCCGGGCGGCGTCGGCGCAGCTTCGTCGCGTCGACCGCAGACCGGCCCGCCGTCGGAGGCGGCGCGATGGCTGGTGGCGAGGACGAGGATCTGCCGTTGCTCACTGAGGTCGTTCCTCCGGCAACGGGTGCTGTAGATGAAGTGCCGGCAGCAGTCGCTGCGGCCCTTCGCGCTCATCTTGCCGGTGACCTTTGCCACCAGCTCGAGCAGCGGCTGGCGAGCGAAACGCCGGCCCTCATCGCGTCGACCCTGGACAGCGCGGGCGTGCAACTGCGACGGGGGATCACTGCAGCCATAGTTGCCGTACTGGATGACTTCCTAGCGCAACGTGGCCAGCTGCCGCTGCCGGGGTTCGAGGAACGCTCGTCGCCGGCAACGGTCGGAACGCGGCGGGTGACAGCTGAGGCCATGGACGATCCGTTATAATGTGCTTCCCTCACCTCTCGTGATGCGCGCCCATGGAACTCGCCAAGAGCTTTGAACCGGCAGAGATCGAACGTCGCTGGTATCCTGTCTGGGAGGCACGGGGCTACTTCGGTGCGGGCTTGGACACGGGCAAAGGTAGCTCTTTCTGCATCCTGCTGCCACCGCCCAACGTCACCGGTACGCTGCACATGGGCCACGGCTTCAATCAGGCGATCATGGATGCGCTGACGCGCTACCACCGCATGCGGGGTGACAACACACTGTGGCAGCCGGGTACCGATCATGCAGGAATTGCGACGCAGATCGTCGTCGAGCGCCAACTCGACGCCGAAGGGGTCTCGCGCCATGATCTCGGGCGCGAGAAGTTCTTGCAGAGGGTATGGCAGTGGAAGGAGTTTTCGGGTAGCACCATCACCCGCCAGATGCGCCGCTTGGGCACCTCGCCCGACTGGAGCCGCGAACGTTTCACGATGGACGCCGGCCTGTCGCGAACGGTCACCGAGACCTTCGTCCGACTCTACCGGGAGGGTCTGATCTATCGCGGCAAGCGCTTGGTCAACTGGGACCCCGTCCTGCAGACCGCAGTTTCTGACCTGGAAGTGGTCCAGGAAGAGGAGCGCGGGCATCTTTGGCACATTCGTTACCCATTGGCTGACGGCAGCGCGTCGCTGGTTGTCGCGACGACCCGTCCTGAGACGATGCTCGGTGACACCGCGGTCATGGTTCACCCCGACGACGAGCGCTACCGCCACCTTTTGGGGAAGATGGTCCGCCTGCCACTGTGTGGGCGCGAAATCCCGATCATTGCCGATGCCTATGTCGATCTCGCCTTTGGCACCGGCTGTGTCAAGGTGACCCCGGCACACGATTTCAACGACTACGCGGTCGCTCAGCGTCACCGGCTACCGATGATCCCGATTCTGACGCTCGACGCGCGCGTGAGCGACAACGCTCCGGAACGCTATCGCGGTCTCGATCGCTTCGCCGCGCGCGAACTGGTCGTCAGTGATCTCGAGCAGCACGGCTTTCTGGACCAGGTCGAGCCGCATGCTCTCAAGGTTCCACGTGGAGATCGCACGGGTGTCGTCCTCGAGCCGATGCTCACCGACCAATGGTTCGTGGCGATGAGCAAGCTTGGTGCCGACGGCAGCAGCATCGCCGGCAAGGCCCTCGACTGCGTCGCTTCAGGCGAGATCCGCTTTTTTCCGGAGAACTGGGTCAACACCTACAACCAATGGTTGAACAACATTCAGGACTGGTGCATCTCGCGGCAACTCTGGTGGGGTCACCAGATTCCCGCCTGGTACAGCGAAGATGGGCGGGTCTTCGTCGCCCACGACGAGGACGAGGCGAGGGCGGAAGCGAACGCTGCCGGCTGCCAGGGTCCGCTGGTGCGTGACCCGGATGTCCTCGACACTTGGTATTCGTCGGCGCTGTGGCCGTTTTCGACGCTCGACTGGACGCCGCGATGGCCGGTGGAGAGCAACCCCGCACTGGACCTCCACCTGCCGTCGACGGTGCTCGTCACGGGGTTCGACATCATCTTCTTCTGGGTTGCGCGGATGGTCATGATGACTCGGCACATCACCGGCCGCATCCCGTTCAGGCATGTCTATGTCCACGGCCTCATCAGGGACGCCGAAGGGCAGAAGATGAGCAAGTCAAAGGGCAACGTGCTCGACCCGATCGATCTCATCGACGGCATCGGTCTCGATGCGCTGATCGAGAAGCGTACCAGCGGGCTGATGAACCCGAAGCAGGCCGAGCAGATCGAGAAGCGAACGCGCAAGGAGTATCCGCACGGGATTGCGGCCTTTGGTACCGATGCCCTGCGCTTCACCTTCCTCTCGCTCGCCAGTCCGGGACGTGACATCAAGTTCGATCTCGGCCGCTGCGAGGGCTACCGCAATTTCTGCAACAAGCTGTGGAACGCGAGCCGTTTTGTCCTGATGCACACTGCCGGGCACGATCTGGGCCTCGATGACTGCACGCCCGGCGGTTGCACAACCCGACTTGCCTTCTCCTTTGCAGACCGCTGGATCGTCAGCAGGCTGCAGCGTGCCGAGGCCGAACTGGCGCAGCATTTCGCCGACTACCGTTTTGATCTGCTGGCGCGGTCGCTTTACGAATTCGTCTGGGACGAGTTCTGTGACTGGTACGTCGAACTGTCGAAGGTTCAGCTGCAGCACGGGAGCGAAGCAGAGGTGCGGGGGACGCGTCGGACGTTGGCCCGCGTGCTGGAGGCAGTTCTTCGCCTGGCACATCCGCTGCTGCCGTTCATCACTGAAGAACTTTGGCAGGCGGTGGCCCCGCTTGCGGGTCGCAAGACGCATGACTCGGTGATGCTGGCAGCCTATCCGCAGGCGCAGCCGGAGAAGATCGATGCGCAGAGCGAAGCCAGCGTGCAGGAGTTGAAGTCACTGGCATACGCCTGTCGCAATCTGCGCGGCGAAATGAAACTGTCGCCGGCAGTGCGGGTGCCTTTGGTCGCTTGCGGCAAGGCGAGCGTATTGGCCGATTTCGCTCCCTATCTGAAGGCGCTTTGCAAGCTCTCCGAGATGCAGATCGTTCCCCAGATGCCGGGCAGCGCCAATGCGCCGATTGCCGTCGTCGGTGAGACCAGACTCATGCTGCAGGTCGAGATCGATGTCGGCGTAGAGTGTGAAAGGCTCGACAAGGAGATCGCCCGGCTCAGCGGTGAGATTGGCAAGGCGAGAGCCAAGCTGGCCAATGCGAGCTTCGTGGCGCGTGCACCGGCTGTGGTGGTCGAACAGGAGAGACAGCGTTTAGACGCTTTCATCGCGACCCTCGCCGAACTCGAGCCGCAGCGTGCGCGCCTTGACGGAGGCCGGAGGCCGGCCGGCCACTGACGAAGCTCGACCGCCGCCGCTCCGCGGCGGCGGTCGAGCGGTCGTGAAGAAATCGTCTCGCGCAGGCCGCGATGCAAGGCGCGATGGGGGCGAATGACTAGGCGTATCAAGTGCATGGGCGCAGAGTGAACGACTGCGCAACGCAGCACATCGGTTGCGCAGTAGGCTCCTTCATGCGCTCTAGGCCGTTCAGCCGGCCAGGGTCACGGCGACCAAGCCACGCAGGGCGTTGCCGAGGTAGAGGCCAGAGGCCCGCTGCAGGTCAGTCCGCCGGAGGATCCTTTCGACCGCACGTCCTGACTCGAGCAACTGTCGCCGCAGGACTCCCGGCAACAGACCGCAGGACGGCGGGGGGGTCAGGAGCAGTCCGCCGTGCGCGACGAACACGTTGCTGCGCGCGCCTTCGCAGACCTCGCCGCGTTCGTTGCAGAAGATCGCATCGAACACCGTGGGTCGATCGGCCAGTGCCGCCAGCGCGCGATCGTATCGACACCGCGCCGTGGTCTTGTGTCGCAGGAGGTAGTCATCGGCGGACACGGCGTCGCTGGCGAACACCGCCGTACGTTCAGCCGCTGCGTCGTCTGTCAGCGGCGACACGTCGGTGACATGGCTCCCATCGTGGCGGAGCAGCAGGCGAACCCGGAAGACACCTTCCGGATGGCTGGTGGCGGCAGCGGCGAGCGCGGCCGACAGGCGGGGTAGCTCACAGGTGAAGCCAAGGCTGGCGGACGACGCCTGCAGGCGCTCGAGATGCAAACGCAGCAGGGGATAGCGGCCGGCTTCGAGGCGCAGCGTTTCGAAGAGTTCGAATCCGGGGTCGGAGTCGACCAGAAAACGCGCTTTCAGCAGGCACTCGGCGTATTCACTCGCCGCAACGGCATCGGCGACGATGCCGCTGCCGACGCCCATCCGCGCGTACCCGTGCGGGTCGAGTTCGAGGGTGCGGATGGCCACGTTGAAGCGGCAGTCGCCGCCCGGGGCCAGCCAGCCCAGAGCGCCAGTGTATAGCCCGCGCGGTTCCTGCTCTAGTTCGGCGATGCGTTGCATGGCGCGGATCTTCGGTGCGCCAGTGATCGAGCCGCACGGAAACAGTGCGCGGAACAGGTCGACAAGGTTTACGCCTGGCAGCTCAGCGGACACCGTGGATACCATCTGCCACAGTGTCGGGTAGGCCTCAGTCTCGCAGAGGGCACGCACGTGGATCTTTCCGGGTTGGGCCAGCCGTCCGAGATCGTTGCGGAGCAAGTCGACGATCATTATGTTTTCCGCGCGCTCCTTGGGCGAAGAGACGAGAGCTGCACGCCGCGCCTCATCCTCTGCCGCCGTTGTGCCGCGAGCTGCAGTGCCTTTCATCGGCCGCGTCAGCACTTGGTCCGCTTGGCGCTGGAAGAACAGCTCGGGAGAAAACGAAAGGATTCTCTCGCCGGCGATTTCCAAGTAGCCGCCATAGCGTACAGGTTGTCTTGCCCGCAAGCGTCGATACAGAGCCAGCGGGTCGCCATAGACACGACAGCGCATGGGGAACGTGAGGTTTATCTGATAGCAGTCGCCAGCAGCGATCCAGTCGCGGATCTGCCTCACCTGGTCTGCGTACCGTGAAGTCGAGACGCTTGGCAGCAGATCGGCGATGCCCGTCGCTCTCTGCGCTTCAGGGAGGACGGCCACGCGGGCGGACAGGAAATCGCTGACTGCCTGCGCGTCGAGCCATTCGCCACTCTGGAACACCCAGGCGCGGATGACTGCTCCCACTCCAGGTATCGCCGTTGCGGCGGCCTCAAAGGAGGTCGCGAGTGCGTAATCGGCGGCCATCGCAACCCACCGCCCGGCCGCGAGTTCACCCTCGATCGCCACGAAAAGAGGTGTGGGATCGCGCCTTGCGGCGAGCCGGAAAATACGGCAGCAGCCGCCAAGCAGCAGCGCATCGCCGCGATCACCATCGAACAGCGCGAAGTCGCTGCTGCCCGACATCAAGCTGCGGGCGCCTGAGCCCTCACGCGCCACGCGTTGTGATGGCTGGGCGTGTCACTTGCGCCGGATAAAGAACTCGAAGGACTTGCCGGTCTCGGAACGCGACAGCAGCTCGTTGCCCGTTTGTCTGGCGAAGGCCTCGAAATCCTTGACGGCGCCGGGGTCCGTCGCCAATACATGCAGCACCTCACCTGCCGACATTTCGGCAAGCGCTTTCTTGGTCCGCAGGATGGGCAAGGGGCAGTTGAGGCCCTTGACATCTAACTCTCGATCGAAATGCATGCTGTGATCCGCAAGAAAGCCAAGTCGCTATTGTAAGCTCTGGAAACCGCTTCTTCTCTGCTTCGCTTCCTCAGCCTGCAGTCGGCGCAGTTCGCGCAAGCGTGCGTCCACTGCTGACTGCTCGAAGAAACTCCCGTCGGCCGCCTGTTGCGCAAACTGCAGTTGTTCGACGGCGGGTCCGAGTTGTCCCTGCAGAAAATAGAACTCGGCTTGCGCGCGATGCTGCTGCAGGCGCTTGCCGGTTGCCGAAAAGGTCCTGGCCAACAAGCCGTACAGTTTGTAGTCCGACGAACGAAGCTGCAACTGCGCATCGAGGAAGATGCGAGCCTGCTGGTACTCCTTCGCAGCGAGGAGCGCGTCAGCGTAACCGTAGGCCAAGGCCATGGACTGCGGATAGCGCTGCAGGCCCTCACGATAGATCGCCGCTGCGCCGACCGGGTCGCTGTCGGCGATCCTGATCGCCGCTGCCAGCCCGGCAAGCAGCGGCGACGAGGGTTTCAGCGCGGCCAGTGCGTCGTACTCGCGCTGTGCTCCGGCGGTGTCCTTTGCTCGCAGCAGCGAGTAGCTCAGCCCGTAACGGACTGCCACCTCTGACGCATACTTCTTCTCCCGAAGTTGTCTGGCGAACTCACTGATTCCCTCCTGCGGTGTGCTCGCCTGGGCTCGCAACTTGGCCCGAACGAGCTGGAAGTCGAGACTGTCGGCCACTTGGCGATAGGGGGCGCTCTGCGCCCGGTTCTGCATGTCCGACATTCGCTCGACGGTCAGCGGGTGTGATCGCAGGTAGACAGGGGCGCTGTTTTCATAGACCTTGCCCGCCTGTTGCAGGCGGCCAAAGAAATCCGCCATCCCGCGTACGTCGAAGCCGGCCTGCCCCAATGTCTGAAAACCGACGCGATCGGCCTCACGTTCGAAATCGCGGCTGTAGGCGAGCTGCGCCTGTATCGACCCGGCTTGTGCCGAAGCGATGGCGGCGTGTGCCACTTGCGAGTTTGAGCGAGCGGCGAGCACGCCGACGGCCATGGCGATCATGGTGGCGACCGAGCTCTGCTTCTCGCGCATGATCTGTCGCGCCAAGTGTGCCTGCAGCACGTGCGAGATTTCGTGCGCCAGGACGGCCGCCAGTTCGGACTCCGACTGCGCCGTCAGCAGGGTGCCGGTGTTTACGCCGATGAAACCACCGAACATGGCAAAGGCATTGACGGTGTTGTCGCGGACAAGAAAGAAGTGGCAGTCGGCCGTGGGGTCCGCGCTGGCTGCGAGCAGCCGAGCTCCCAAGCGGTTGAGGTAATCCGACAACTCGGGATCGTCGACATAGCTTGGCTCGCGCAGGCGGATCTCGTTCAGAATCCGCTCGCCAATCTTACGTTCCAGTTGTGGCGACAGCTCGGCACGGGCGGCCTCACCCAAGTCTGGCAGTTCGTCCGTGGTCAAGGCTGCCGAGGACGTCATGGCGGTTGCCAAGGACACCACGGCGACGAAACGCAGCAGAGGCATCAAACGGGTTTTCCAGTCTTCTTGCGGAGGCGATGGGTGGTATGATACCGGAGCGGAAGCCGAGAAAGTGTGACTGAGCGTTACAGAGTCTGTCTGTGGTACGGCCCGCTTGTACCGCCTGTCGCAAGAGATTCTTTTCGGCGATGCCTACGAGCCCTTTCTCCCATTTTGATCGGCATGGTCAGGCGCAGATGGTCGACGTTACGGCGAAGGCGGAGACGCTCCGGCACGCGACTGCCACTGGCTTCATCTCGATGCGCCCGGAGACCCTGTCGCTCATCGTTCAAGGTTCGGCTAGCAAAGGCGACGTGCTGGCTGTTGCCCGGATCGCGGCGATACAGGGTGCCAAGCGCACGTCGGACCTCATCCCGCTCTGCCACCCGATTCCCGTGACCCGAATCACGGTCGAGTTCGAGATCGATGGCCGGAACAGCCGCGTCGCCTGCAAGGCGCGTGTCGAGACTTTCGGTCGCACCGGTGTCGAAATGGAGGCTCTGGCGGCGGTCAGCATCGGTTTGCTGACGATCTACGACATGTGCAAGGCCGCCGATCGCGGCATGCGCCTGGAAGGTGTTCGCCTGCTCGAGAAGGGCGGCGGTCGCTCCGGGCACTGGCAGGGTGACTGAGGCCATGCTGCCGGCAGAAGCGGGTGACGTGGACCGCCTGCGTCGTCTGCTGCTCAAGGCAGCCACCGCAGGCGCCAGTGCTGGCGTCGTGGTGGCTGGCGATCTGCTGCAGCCCACTGCGGTTCTGGCTGCCGACGGGAACCGTGCGGCCTTTACCGCCACCGGTCTGTCCGAAGCGATTCGAGCGGCTGGCGCAGGCGGTTCCATCGCCAGCGGCGGGATCGTCATCAAGACGGTCGACATCGCCGACAATGGTGCTCAGGTACCAGTCGAGGTGATCAGCAACATACCGGATAGCCAGAGCATCAGCATCTTCATCGAGAAGAACCCCATGCCGCTGGCGGCCAGCCTGACATTCGCCGGGGGCGCGCAGGCGCGCGTCCGGCTGCAAGTCAAAATGGCCGAGTCATCTAGCGTACGCGTTGTCGTCAGGGCGGCTGACGGAAAGAACTACCATGCGAGCCGTGAAGTCAAGGTGACGCTTGGCGGGTGTGGCGCCTGAAGGAGACGAGTCTGGGATGGGTGAAGCAATCCGGATTCGCGCCAGCCTGCAGGGCGAAGTGACCGAGATCCGCGTCCTCATGCCGCATCCGATGGAGACGGGTCAGCGCAAGGACGCCGGCAGCGGACAGTTGATTCCCGCGCACTTCATACAGAGCTTCTCGGTCACGGCAAACGGCGCGCTCCTCGTCGGCGGCCAACTGAACACGGCGATCGCGCGCAATCCCCTGTTCTCCTTCTACGCTCGCGGACTGAAGGCGGGCGACCGGATTGCGGTCGAGTGGACCGATAGCAGGGGAGACCGGCGTCGCGACGAAGCCATCATCACTGCCCCATAGGCAGCGACCCGTCGCACCAAACGCTGAGAAAAAAAACCCGCCGGAGGCGGGTACTTGGTGCGTCCCCGAAAGTATCAGGTGCGCGCGATGTTCGATGCTTGCTTGCCCTTCGGGCCCTGCGTCACGTCGAAGGAAACCTTTTCGCCCTCTTTGAGGGTCTTGAATCCGCCCATGCTGATCGCGGAGAAATGGGCGAAGAGATCCTCGCTGCCATCGTCCGGGGTGATGAAGCCGAAACCCTTGGCGTCATTGAACCACTTCACTGTACCAGTTGCCATATTGCCACTTCCTTCAAAAAAGACTGAATCCGGGCATTGCCCGACTTGCATGCCTCCAAATCAACAACCGCCGACAAGGTATGTCACACAGCTGGAACGACCTCGCTGCGCAATGAATCCGGAGCATGCCGGCTTTTTACGCTAAAGCAGGCCGGGGCGTCAAGCTTTTTTGCTTGCCAGCGTGCGCAAGTGGCCCGCGACTTGCCGAAAGCGACCGCGGGTGGTATTGCGTATCCGTATGGACTGTTAGAATTCTGCCATGGCAACAAAGCATCAGGACGGATCACTCCTCGAAACCAAGCGTACGCAGCTAGCGCCACCGCCACTGTACAAGGTACTGCTGCTGAACGATGATTTCACGCCGATGGACTTCGTCATCGTCGTCCTGCAGAGGTTCTTTGCAATGGATCGTGAACAGGCAACGCGGATCATGCTCAAAGTGCACACGGAAGGCAGAGGTGTCTGTGGAGTTTACCCGCGCGACGTCGCTGCCACCAAGGTAGAACAAGTTACAGGTTTCGCACGCAGCAACCAGCACCCGCTGGCGTGTGTCATGGAGGAAAATTGAATGATTGCGCAGGAACTTGAAGTGAGTTTGCACATGGCGTTTGTCGAAGCGAGGCAGAAGCGCCATGAGTTCATCACCGTCGAGCACCTGCTACTGGCGCTGCTCGACAACCCGTCTGCAGCCGAAGCTCTGCGGGCTTGCGGGGCGAACATCGAGCAATTGCGCAAGGATCTGACCCGCTTCATCGGCGAGCACACGCCAACGGTATCCGGTGAGGACGAGATCGACACGCAGCCGACACTGGGGTTCCAGCGCGTCATCCAGCGCGCCATCCTGCATGTCCAATCCTCCGGGCGGAAGGAAGTGAACGGGGCGAACGTCCTCGTCGCGATCTTCGGCGAGAAGGATTCGCACGCGGTCTACTATCTGCAGAAGCAGGGCGTCACGCGCCTGGACGTGGTCAACTTCATCTCGCATGGGATCAGCAAGGTACCGCAGAACGCGCCGCGAAGCGAACCCGAACCCGAGCCGGAAGCCGACCAGCAGGCGGCAGCCGGACCCCTTGACAGCTACACGATCAACCTCAACGCACTCGCCTTGCAGGGCAAGATCGATCCCCTGATCGGCCGTGACACCGAGCTTGAAAGAGTGATTCAGACGCTGTGCCGGCGGCGGAAGAACAACCCCTTGCTGGTCGGGGAAGCGGGCGTCGGCAAGACAGCCATTGCCGAAGGACTGGCACGACGGATCGTCGAGAGCGACATCCCGGAGATCCTGGCGAAGGCCAACGTCTACTGTCTCGACATGGGTTCCCTTCTGGCGGGCACCAAGTACCGTGGTGATTTCGAGCAGCGTCTGAAGGGGGTGCTCAAGCAACTGAGCGAGAACCCGCAGGCAATCCTGTTCATCGACGAGATCCACACCCTGATCGGTGCCGGTTCGGCTTCCGGCGGCACCCTCGATGCTTCGAACCTGCTCAAGCCGGCGCTTTCCACCGGGCAACTGAAGTGCATCGGTGCGACAACCTACAACGAGTATCGTGGCATCTTCGAGAAGGATCATGCGCTGTCGCGACGGTTTCAGAAGATCGATGTCAATGAGCCCTCGAGCGCCGAGGCGGTGGAGATCCTCAAGGGCCTCAAGTCCCGTTTCGAAGCCCACCATGGCATCAAGTACTCGGCTGCCGCGCTGACGTCGGCCGTGGAACTGTCGGTGCGCTTCATCACCGACCGGCACCTGCCGGACAAGGCGATCGATGTCATCGACGAAGCCGGTGCTGCGCAAAGGATTCTGCCGAAATCGAAGCAGAAGAGGCTGATCGGCAAGATCGACATCGAGGAGATCGTTGCCAAAATTGCCCGTATCCCGTCGACGCACGTCTCGTCCGATGACCGCAACAACCTGCGCAACCTCGACCGCGACCTGAAGGCGGTGGTGTTTGGCCAGGATGCCGCCATCGACGCACTTGCCAGGGCGATCAAGATGGCCCGATCGGGTTTGGGCAATCCGACGCGACCGATCGGCAGCTTCCTCTTTTCCGGTCCCACCGGTGTGGGCAAGACCGAGGTCGCCAAGCAATTGGCCTACTGCCTCGGCAATGAGCTGGTGCGCTTCGACATGTCCGAGTACATGGAACGGCACGCGGTTTCCCGCCTGATCGGGGCGCCGCCCGGCTACGTCGGCTTCGACCAGGGTGGCCTGTTGACCGAGGCCATCACCAAGAAGCCATACAGCGTGCTGCTGCTCGACGAGATCGAAAAGGCACACCCGGACATCTACAACATCCTGCTGCAGGTCATGGACCATGGCACGCTGACCGACAACAATGGCCGCAAGGCGGACTTCCGCAACGTGGTGATCATCATGACCACCAACGCGGGACAGGAGGCAATCCAGAAGGCGACGATGGGCTTCACACCGTCGCGGCAGGCCGGTGACGAAATGGCCGAGATCAGGCGCATCTTCACACCCGAGTTCCGCAACCGGCTCGATGCAACCATCTCGTTCCGGGCTCTCGACCACGAGATCATCCTGCGCGTGGTCGACAAGTTCCTGATGCAGCTCGAAGCTCAGTTGCATGACAAGAAGGTCGAGGTGGTGTTCACCAGTGCCCTGAAGGAGCATCTCGCAGCGAAGGGCTTCGATCCTCTGATGGGTGCCAGGCCGATGGCGCGACTGATACAGGACACGATCCGCGCCTCGCTGGCTGACGAACTGCTGTTTGGCCGGCTGGCGCATGGTGGCCACGTCACGGTCGACCTCGACGACGACGAGAAGGTGAAACTGGTCTTCGAGGAAGAGCCCGAGGTCGTTGCCTGAATGTTCCACTACCGACGGTCACACGGTAGGGTGTGTGCAGTTTCTCGCGTCCCGTAAGGGCGAAAGGCAACCATATGAGCATCAGCACTCCCGACCTGCTCGACAGACACGAGGCCCTGACGGTAGCTGGTGCCGTGCGCGTCGTTTCGCCGGTCTTCCAGCGTTATGGGGGGCGCTCCAGCTTCTGCGGGCGCATCGTCACGCTTAAAGTGTTCGAGGACAACTCTCTGGTCCGTGAAGTGCTTGCCGAAGGCGGCCACGACAAGGTGCTGGTGATCGACGGTGGCGGCTCTCTGCGCTGTGCACTGGTTGGCGACCAATTGGCGATCTTGGCGCAGCGCAATGGCTGGCAGGGAATCGTGGTGTACGGTTGTATTCGGGACTCGGAGCCGATCGCTCGCATCGATCTCGGCCTGCGTGCCCTCAATACGCATCCACTCAAGAGCATCAAGAAGGGCGTTGGCGAACGTGATCTGGCGGTCACCTTTGCCGGTGTGACGTTCCGGCCCGGCGAGTGGATCTACGTCGATGCTGACGGGATCGTCGTCAGTGATCAGTCTCTGGACTGAAGCGGAGGGTAACGAGTGAACTCTGCAATCGACCTGCTCAAGGCCATCCGTAGTGGACGTCTGCAGGAGGTGTTGGCGGTTCTGGATTCAGGTGCTCCGGTCGAGCTGCAGGATGGACGTGGCGACCCGGGTTTGCCCTTGGGCGTGGCATGCTTCATGGGTTTTCCCGACATCGTGCGCGAGTTGGTCAGGCGGGGTGCCAAGGTCAATACGGCGGACAACTCGCAGCCCACTTCGCCCGTGTCGATGGCCATTCGCGGCAAGCGGAAGGAGGTGCTGAAGGTGCTGATCGAACTGGGCGTCGAGATCCCGCCCGGACTGAACACGGGGCTGACTGAACAGGAGATTCTGGTCGCTCGCTGGCGCGGGCAGCACTATGGTGCGGCCATGCCCAAGGCCGCCGACGCCGCACTGGACGCGCCGGTGTACGAGGAGATCGAGATGGTGCGTTGCTACGGAACGGACACCTCGGTGCTCGACGCAGATCTGATCCGTGCTGCACGGGAGATGGAGAGGAAGTAGGGCGGACGCGAGCGAGGCGACCTAGATCGGGAAGGTCGCCTTCCGCTGACCGCTCGGCACGTCTCGTCGTTGGCTCGCTGGCACCTTGCCTTGCGGCCTGCTTCCAACGACGGTGCCTGCACAACCTCTCAGGGCCTGCTGCCAGCCTCCGGCATGACGATGTTCACCTCCAGAACCTCGAAGTTGCCCTGCTTCTCCAGCGATACCTTGATGTCCTCCGGGTTTACCGCAACATACTTCGAGATCACCGCCATCAGTTCCTGCTGCAAGGCCGGCAGAAAATCCGGTTGGCTGCTGCCGCCGTTGCGTTCGTGCGCGATGATCAGTTGCAGACGTTCCTTGGCGATCGCTGCCGTCTTCGGTTTGCTGCCGAAGATGAGGGAGAACAGGGACATCCTCATTTACTCCCGAATAGTCGCTTCAACAGTCCAGGCTTTTCATAGTCGACGAAACGCAAGGGAATGCTTTCGCCAAGAAAGCGTCCGACGACGTCGAGGTAGGCACCGGCGACATCGGTGCCGGCAAGATGGATCGCCGGCGTGCCCGCGTTTGACGATTGCAGGACCGCTTCGGATTCGGGGATGACGCCAATGATGGGAACGCGGAGGATTTCCTGGACATCCTTGTAAGACAGCATCTCGCCATCATTGACCCGCTTTGGCGAGTAACGGGTGATCAGCAGGTGTTCCTTGACGGGCTCGACTCCGAGCAGCGCACGCCGCGACTTGGCCTGGATGATGCCGAGGATGCGGTCGGAATCGCGTACTGAAGACACCTCAGGGTTGCTGACGACCAGAGCCTCGTCGGCGAAGGTCAGAGCCATTACCGCGCCCTTCTCGATGCCTGCCGGAGAGTCACAGACGACATAGTCGAAGCCCATGTGTTCGAGCTCCTTGAGGACCTTTTCCACGCCTTCCTCGGTCAGGGCATCCTTGTCGCGGGTCTGTGAGGCCGGCAGGACGTAGAGAGTTCCGCTTTCGACATGCTTGTCCTTGATCAGCGCCTGGGTGAGGGTTGCCTCACCGTTGAGGACGTTGACGAGATCATATACGACCCTGCGCTCGCAACCCATGATCAGATCGAGATTGCGCAGGCCGACATCGAAATCGATCACGGCCGTTTTGTAACCACGCAGGGCGAGGCCCGATGCAAAGCTGGCGCTGGTGGTGGTCTTGCCCACTCCGCCTTTGCCGGATGTCACGACGACAATACGTGTCACGGATGTTTCCCCGCAAGTCAAAGATGCGATTCTACCTGCAGAATGCGCATTCTGTCGCAAGCCAAGCTGCCGCGGTGGCGGGCCAAGCCACCTCGCCACGGTGGCGTCAGTCGGTGTTCAGTGCCTCGACGAGCAACTGGTTGGTGTTGCCGTCGGCACGTTCCGCCAGTCTCACCTGGACCGCTCGGCCAGCCAGTTCCTTCGGGACGCCACCGTCGAACGTCCGATAGAGTCCAGTCACCGAAACGAGTTCGGCGTCGAAGCGCGTACACAGGATGCGCGCCTCCGCCGCACCGCTTGCGCCGGCAAGTGCACGCCCGTGCAAGGGCGCGTAGATGTGGATGCTGCCATCGGCAATCACCTCAGCACCCGCATTGACTGCTGCCAGCACAACCAGGTCGCCGCCACGGGCGTACACCTGTTGCCCGGAACGCAAGGGCCGATTGATGAACAGCGTTGGCGTCCTGGTGGAAGTCGGGGCCGGCGGCGGCGCCGGATCAACCTGGATGGCCGGTGTCTTCTCGACAGGGGGTGGGGGGCTCGCTGCGGCCGCCAGTGCGGCCGTGGCGGTGGGCGGACGGTCGTTGAACGCATAGGTCGGCAAGCCGGCGAAGGCGGCTCCATAACGCAAGTCCTCGCTGCCGCCGCGAACGCCAATGACGTTCAGGCCGTGCGCCTTGAACACCTGTTTCAGCCGTCGCCAGTCTGGCTCGGGAACCTCGACCAGTTGCGCCAGGTCGAGCACGGCGGCATCGCCGTCAAAGAAGTCGTTTCCACCAAACAGTGCCGTGGCTGCACGCGCCAGTTCGTCCGCTTGCAGCGAACGCAGGGTGACGACGACTACCGGCAGGGTAGTGCCCTTGAATTCGATGGGCTGAGGAGTCCTGTCTGTTCGCTGCATGAGATCGTCGCGCGTGCTGGGCTAGAGTGGGCAGGCGAACAAGTCTAGCCCAATCAGCGATAAAGCGGAACATCGCAGGCCTCATCTGGCTGCGGTCGCGTCGCTGGTGGGGTGCGTGCGACAGCGAATGTGGCTACGGCCAGGCGCGCGCACCCCAGATCATTCTCCGGGCGACGAAGTGACGCAGCGGCGGCAGCAACTCGAGCGCCAGCAGGCCGAGTCCGCGTGCGTGGCGCAGCGGCGCCAGATCGTTCGAGAAGGCGCGCACGATGCCGTCGGTGAAAACTGCGCTGCCGCTGCGGTCGATCCGCCGCCGGCGTCCGTACGCCGCGAGGCCTGCAGCGTCCCCGGCATCGCCGCTGGCACACCCGCGCAGCGTGTCGGCGAGTTCCCAGGCGTCGCGCAGGCCAAGGTTGAAGCCCTGGCCGGAGACCGGGTGCAGCGTCTGCGCGGCGTTGCCAATCCACACCTGCCGTCCGAGCGTGAGTTGCCGACGCATTCGCAGCGCCAGCGGAAAGCTTGCGCGCGGGCCGCAGGCGATGAAGTCGAGGCGATGCGCGAAGGGAATCCGGAGAGCGCTGAGGAAAGCGCCTTCGTCGAGGTCGAGCAACTCCCCTGCCCTCGCCTGGGGCACCGTGAACACCAGCGAGTAGTCAGGGCCCAGTGGCAGCAGGGCGATCGGTCCGTCGCTCGTAAACCGCTCCCACGCGCGATGATCGTGGGCCGCTGTCGGCTTGACCTCGGCGACCACGGCGTGTTGGCGATAGTCGCAGACGCGGACGGCGCCGTCGTGGCCCGGCGTGCCCTCGGCATGGACGACGAGTTGCGCCTTGATGCGCCAAGTCTCATCAGGGCGAGCAAGCATGAGCTCGGCACTGTGTCCGTCGCTGTCGACGCCCAGCACACTGCAGTTGTCAAGCAATACGGAATCTTCCAGGCGTGCATGGAGGGCTGCAGCAAGTTCGCGGTAACGCATCACATAGCCCAAGGCCGGCAGTCCGTAGTCACTGGCGTCGATGAGGGTGCGACCGAAGCCGGCGTGCTGCGAGACGTGAATCGACGAAATGGCGGTTGCCGCGTTGAGGTTCCACGCTTGCAGCCCTTCCAGAACCTGCCGCGTGCCGTGTGACAGGGCAAGCGCCCGCGGGTCGCCGCGCCAGGCGCCGCGCCGCCGCGCGTCGATCAGGCGCAGGCGATGCGGGCCGCCGGCCAGTGCCAGCGCAAGCGTCATTCCCACCGGGCCGGCGCCGATGATCGCGATGTCGACCGATTCCCGGTGCTCAGTCATGGTGCATGACCTCTTCAATCTCGGCGATGGTTTTCGGGGCGCTGGTATAGACCCGGCAGCCTCCTTCGCTGACCAGCACGTCATCCTCAATGCGCACGCCAATGCCATGCAGGTGCTCCGGCACGTTCACTCCCGGACGGAAGTAGAGACCAGGTTCGACGGTGAGGGTCATGCCGGGGGTGAGTCGGGTCCACTCCTGGTTGCCGTTGCCGCTGCGGTAATCGCCGACGTCGTGCACGTCGAGCCCGAGCCAGTGGCCAGTCCGGTGCATGTACCAGGGCTTGTACGCATCACTCTCGATTGCTCCGTCGACACTGCCACTGAGCAAGCCGAGATCGATCAGCCCCTGGACGAGAACGCGAAGTGCGGCGTGGTGGTAATCCATGAATGATGCACCGGGGACAATGGCGGCGATCGCTGCCTCCTGAGCGGCGAGGACGATCTCGTAGACCGTCCGCTGCTCGGCACTGAAGCGGCCGTTGATCGGGAAGGTACGGGTGATGTCGGAGGCGTAGCCGGCCAACTCGCAGCCGGCGTCGATCAGGACCAGGGAACTTCCCGCCAGCAGTCTGTTGTTCGCGACGTAATGCAGGACACAGGCGTTCAATCCCCCCGCGACGATGGGTGGATAGGCGTGTCCATCGGCACCGCGGCGGCGGAACTCGTAACCCAGTTCCGCCTCCAGCTCATATTCGGCCATTCCAGGCCGGCAGGCATGCATGGCGCGTGCGTGGCCGGCCGAGGCGATGTCGGCCGCCCGTCGCATGAGGTCGATCTCGTGCGCGTCCTTGATCAGCCGCATCTCGTCGAGCAGTGCCCGCAGATCACGGATTTCGCCGGGCGCACGCGCGCCGCTGCGGCTGTTCGCACGAACCGTGTTGAGCGCTGCAGCGATTCGGCGGTCCCATGCCGGTTCATGACCAAGCGAGTGCCACAGGCTGCCACGATTGGCGATCAGGTCCGGCAGCTTCTCCTCAAGGGTGCCGATCGGGTGCGCTTCGCTGAAGCCGAAGGCTTCGGCGGCGGTTTCCGGCCCGTAACGGAAGCCATCCCAGACTTCGCGCGCCTCGTCCCTTTCGCGGCAGAAGAGAATCGATCTGGCTTCCTTGCCGCCAATCAGGACGATCGCCGCCTCGGGTTCGGGGAAGCCGCTGAGGTACCAGAAGTAGCTGTCGAAGCGGTAGGGATAATGGGCGTCGCGGTTGCGCAGCTTCTCTGGTGCGGTCGGGATGATGGCCACCCCGTCACCCAGACGTTCAAGGACGATCTCGCGGCGGCGAGAATAGGGTTGGTGGTTCATCCGCTCCGTCCAAGCTCCAAGTCCAGCAGCGCGAGCCTTTCGCTGGTTCCGACGTCGACCCAGCGGCCCGCGTGCCGTTCGCCGCTGACGAGCCGGCGGTGGACTCCGGCGTCCAGCAGGGGGCGCAGCTTCATGACGGCGCCGGGCGCGACGCCGGCAAAGAACTCGGGCCAGAAGACGCCGATTCCGGCGTAGGTCAGCGTGTCCTCGTCGGTGGACCGGTTGGCAGCCACGACCTCGTTGCCAGCGAGCTGGAAATCTCCCCTTGGATGATGCGGCGGGTTGTCGACGAGAACGAGGTGCGCGCCGCGCTGTCGGCGGTTCCTGCTCTCGACCACCTGTCGGGCGCGGCCGACATCCCAGTCGCACCAGATGTCGCCGTTGATCGCCAGGAACGGGTCCGCGCCAAGCAGCGGCAGGGCTGCGGCCATCCCTCCCGCGGTTTCGAGTGCGCCCTGTGGTTCGGGCGAGTAGGTGATCGACAGGCCGAACTCGGCGCCATCGCCGAGCGTCGCCACGATCTGGTGGCCGAGGTGGGCGTGGTTGATGACCACCTCGCGCCAGCCGGCTGCCGCGAGGCGCTGCAGGTGCCAGACGATCAGCGGCCGTCCGCCGGCGCGAAGCAACGGTTTCGGCGTCGTGTCGGTCAGCGGGCGCAGCCGTTCACCGCGCCCCGCCGCCAGGATCATGGCCTTCATCAGAATCCGAAGGCGACGCCAGGCCGCTGCCCTGCGAGGCGTTCACACAGCCTGGCGAGTGCTCCGAGTTCGCCATAGCGCTCACAGGTGCGGCGCAGGTAGGCCATGACCCTTGGCATGTCCTGCAGGTAGTCGTTTTTGCCGTCGCGATGGCAGAGACGGGCGAAGATCCCCAGGACCTTGAGCTGACGCTGCACGCCCATCCACTCGTAGTCGCGGTAGAAGTCATGGAAATCGTCCTGAACCGGCAGCCCGGCGCGGCGCGCCGCTTCCCAGTAGCGGATCACGAAATCGAGTTCCTGCTCCTCCGGCCAGTCGATGTAAGCATCGCGATAGAGCGAGACGAGGTCGTAGGTCAGTGGGCCATAGACCGCGTCCTGGAAATCGAGTATGCCCGGGTTGGCTGGAAAGGCTGCCGATCCCTCGCCAACCAGCATCAGGTTGCGCGAATGATAGTCGCGATGGACGAAGACCCGTGGCTGTTGCAGATTGTTGGCCAGAACGGCGGCGAAGACCGCCTGCAGATCACGATCGAGCGCGGCGTCGACGGTCAGGCCGAGGTGTCGCCGCAGGTACCATTCGGGGAACAGGGCCAGTTCGCGACCGAGCAGCGCAGCGTCATACTCCGGCAGCTGGCCGGGCTGGCTGGCAAGTTGGATGGCGATGAGCGCCCTGTTGGCGTCGCGGTAGAGTGGTGCGGCGGCACTCCTGTCCACCAGCGCTTGCAGATAGGTCGTGCTGCCCAGATCCGAGAGCAGCAGGAAACCGTGTTCGAGGTTCTCTGCGTGGACCTCGGGAACATGCGCGCCGGCACGCCGGAAGAGCGTCGCTATCCGCAGGAACGGGCGGCAATCCTCCTTGTCGGGTGGCGCGTCCATGACGATCCGGGTGCTCCCGTCGGGCAGGGTGAGTCGGAAGTACCTCCGGAAGCTGGCATCGGCCGAAGCCGGCTCCACCGGGATGGGCCGCCCAGGGAACTGCTGCGCGAACAAAGTCTGTACCCAGTGCTGCAGCAGGGTCGTGCGCGGCATGCCGCCTCTCCTTTGACGATGGTGCTAAAATTCGCCGATTCTAGCATCCGCCTGCCCGCCCCATGTGCCGACGACCGACGACTCGCCCTCCCATCAACTGACACGCAGCGGAATGAAGCTTCCTTTTCGGCGCAAGCCGACGACCTTGATCTTCTGTTGCGCTGTCGCCGGGGCGTTGGCTGGTAGCTTGTCCACCGCTGCGCGTGGACAGGGCACGCTACCCTTCCGGGTCGACCCGCGGCTGCTCGGCTTGCCGCCCCCTGCACCTGCACGACCGGCTGTCGACGCTCAATCGGAGCGATCTGCGGCCGACGTGAGAGCGGTCGAGCAGCCGGTGGTGGAGGCGCGCCCGTTGCCGGGTTCGCCTGCCGCCGCAGCGGCCCCCAAAGCAACAGGCGATTCCGGTTCTCGTGGCGGAACGGCGACGGCACCGTCGGCAGCCAGTACGGCGCCGGCTGCAGCTGCGGAGTCAGCGCGGGGAGTCCCGACTGCAGCGACTACCCAGGCAGCCGCGGCGACTCCGGCAGCGGCGGCGGAGAGCACGGTCGGCGAAACCACGCCGCCGCTTCCCGCTTCCCGCGCTGCGGCGGGCTCGCCACCGGTTGCGCCGGCGGCGGTCGCTACCAGCCCGGCAATCGGCGGTGGTGGCCAGCTGCCGGCAGCGCCGCCGGCGGTACCGGCGTCCGTTGCCACACCGACGACCCGACCCGTGGCTGGACCACCGCTCGCGTTGCAGGCAGCTACTGCCGTGCAGCCGTCACCGCCGGACAGCGATGTGCCGCGACCCGTGTTCCTGAGTGGGCGCAGCCTTTCGGGCGTTCTCGATCGCGAGGTCGTCGCCGAGGAGGATGCCGAGCTGCGCCAGGCCGGCGCCGTCCTCACCGCCGACCGGATGACCTATTCGCCGGTCGAGGACGAGGTCGAGGCAACAGGCAACGTCGAGTTGCGGCAGGCCGAAGACCGCATTTCGGGTGCGCAGGCACGCCTCAAACTCGAGGATCAGGTCGGCTTTGTCGACCAGGCGTCCTACTTCATCAAGCGGCAACCGACGGTCGTGCCAGCCGCCGACGTGGACCAGACGACAGGTTTCGCTGCGCCGCGGGTGATCGCCATCAAGCCGGGTCAGAGCAAGGTCAAGACGGCGCCGAAGCCGGCCAGCGAGTTGACCGAGGCGCGTGGCGAGGCCGGGCGCATCGATCTGGAAGGCGAGAATCAGTTCCGTCTGACCAGCGCGACCTACACTACCTGCAAGCCAGGCAGCGAAGACTGGTATCTGACCGTCGCCGACCTCAAGCTGGATTACGACAACGAGGTGGGAACAGGAAGCGACGCCACGATCCGCTTCTTCGACGTGCCGATTCTCCATTCGCCATGGATGTCGTTCCCGTTGAACAACGAGCGCAAGTCGGGTTTCCTGACCCCGAGCTATGGTTCCAGCAACAGCAGCGGTATCGAAGTGACGGTGCCCTACTACTGGAACATCGCGCCGAACATGGACGCCACCTTCGAACCGCGGCTGCTGACCAAGCGTGGCGTGCAACTCGGCAGCCAGTTTCGCTACCTCAACGAGGCGTTTGGCGGCATCTACCGCGGTGAGGCGCTGGTCGAATATCTGCCACATGACCGGCTGGCGGACCGGGATCGCTGGGGCGTCGGTCTGCAGTACTCGCAGGCGACGGCGAGCGGCTTCAGCGGGACGGTGAACTACAACCGCGTCTCGGACAACGACTATTACACCGACCTATCGAGCCGCATCACGGATACGTCGCGCGTACAACTCCTGCAGCAGGGGACCGTCACCTATAGCGGCGGTGGTTGGTGGACGGCGACGGCCAACGTCCAGTCTTTCCAGACCCTGGAGCCGGACCCGAAGAATCCGGTCACGAAGCCATATCGTCTGCTACCACAGATCACCGTCAATGCCCGGCAGCCGGATCTGTTCTTCACTGACAGTTCCTTCTACGGTCAGTACACCTCGTTCGTCCATCCCGAGAAGGCTCTGGTGGAAGGGCAGAGGATTGTCCTGCAGCCGCAGATTTCGGTTCCGTTCGTGACCCCAGGGTGGTACGTTACCCCAAGAGTGGGCGTAAACATCACCCACTACGACCTTTCTTATCCTGCCGGCAGCGTTCTGCGCCCGGAATCGATCAGCCGTACCTTGCCGATCTTCAGTGTCGATTCGGGAATGACTTTCGAAAGGTCGAGCGTCTGGTTCGACCGCGAGTACACGCAAACGCTCGAGCCCCGTCTGTTCTACCTCAACATTCCCTACAAGAACCAGGACGACATACCGATCTTCGACACCGCGCTGGCGGACTTCAATTTCGCCCAGATCTTTGCCGACAACCAGTTCTCCGGCTGGGATCGCTTCAACAATGCCAACCAGCTGACAGCTGCCCTGAGTTCACGCCTGATCGATCCGGTGACCGGGGCCGAGGTCATGCGCACGATGATTGGCCAACTTTTCTACTTTACGGACGACAAGGTGGCGTTGCCGGGTACCACCAACCGCAAGTGGGGGTCGTCCGATTTCCTGGCGGCTTTCAGTGGCCAGATCTGGCCCAGGGTGTATGTGGACGCGGCGTTGCAGTATGACCCAAGCGACTCGCAGTTCGAGCGCTACGCCGTTGGTGCCCGTTACCATCCATCGCCAGGCAGAGCGCTCAACGCGAGCTACATTTTCAATACCGAGGCTTCGGTGCCCATCAAGCAGGTCGACCTTTCCGGATATTGGCCGATCACTGGTCGCTGGCAGGCGGTGGGCCGCTACAACTACTCCTTCCTGCAGAATACGCCGATCGAGATCATCGGTGGCCTGGAATACAATGCCGGTTGCTGGGCCGTGCGCACGGTGGCACACCGGTTGCAGACGGCGCAGGCCGATTCGACGACGCAGTTCTTCGTCCAACTGGAACTCAATGGCCTGTCGAGCCTGGGTTCGAGCACCCAGAGCCTCCTGCAACGCCGCATTCCTGGCTACGCCGGTGGGGCGACAGGCAGTGACGAGGGTCTCGCCCAGTGGTAAAGTTGATGATCACGTTACTCTTGCGCGGCGTTCTGGTCGGCTGCTGTCTCGTCGGCGCAGCGGTCGCGCAGCAGCGGCCTGGCAGCCAGCCCGTACCGGTTGACCGGGTGATTGCCGTGGTCAATGACGAGGTGATCACGAGGCATGACTTGCGCGTGCGTCTCGACTCGGCTTTGGCGCAGCTGAAACGACAGGGAGTACAGCCACCGCCCAGGGAAGTGCTCGAGCGGCAGGTCTTGGAACGGCTGGTGGTCGACAGGGTGCAACTGCAACTGGCTCGCGACATGGGCTTGCGTGTCGACGACGCACAACTGGAGCAGGCGTTGCAACGCATTGCCAACGGCAATCGCATGACGCTTGCTCAGTTCCGGGCTGCGCTGGAGAAGGACGGTATCGCCTTTGCCAGCTTTCGCGAGGAAATCCGCGCCGAGATGACCATCGCCCGCGTACGCGAGCGCGAAGTCGACAGCAAGATATTCATTTCGGACGGTGAGATCGACAACTATCTGTCGGGTCTGTCGACTCCGGGGGGAGCGGGCGAGGAGTATCGGCTGGCGCACATTCTCCTGCGCGCGCCCGAATCCGCCAGCCCCGAGCAGATCCAGAAGCTGCGGGCCAAGGCGGAACAGGTGCTTGATCGGCTGCGAAAGGGTGATGACTTCGGCCAACTGGCAGCAAGCTACTCGGATGCTCCGGACGGCATGAAGGGCGGTGACCTCGGCTGGCGGCCCATCGATCGCCTGCCCGCGATCTTTGCCGAGGCCAGCGGCAGGCTGAAGGTGGGTGAAGTGTCACCGATTCTTCGCAGCTCCAATGGCTTTCACCTGGTCAAGCTGCTGGACAAGCGTGGCGGCGGCGCGGTGGCGGCGGTCGAGCAGACGCACGCCCGCCATATCCTGATCAAGGTGAACGAGATCGTCTCCGAACCCGAGGCGCGGCACAAGATCGAGGGTCTGCGGCAGCGGATCAGCCATGGCGAGCGCTTCGCCGAACTGGCGCGGCTCTTCTCACAGGACGGATCGGCGTCCAAGGGGGGCGACCTCGGCTGGATCTATCCCGGTGACACGGTTCCCGAGTTCGAGCGCGCCATGAATCAACTCGCACCAGGCGAACTCAGTCAGCCGGTGCAGTCGCCTTTCGGCTACCACCTGATCGAGGTGCTTGAGCGGCGGGTGCAGGATGTGTCGAGCGAGCGACAGCGAGTGGCCGCCCGTCAGGCGTTGCGCGAGCGCAAGCGTGACGAGGCGTACCAAGACTGGCTGCGGCAGGCACGCGACCGTGCTTATGTAGAAATCCGGCTGGAGGAGGGCTAGGTCGTGTCCCGCCTGCCGGTGATCGCGGTGACCGTTGGCGAGCCCGCGGGCATTGGCCCAGACATATGCCTGCGCTTGCTTGATCGTGTGCGCCAGGCACCCTTTGCGGCTCGTATCGTCGTCCTCGCCGACCGCTTCATGCTGGCCGAGCGTGCGGCGTCGCTGGGACTGCCGGTCAGCCTGCGTGACTGGGAAGCATCGCAGCCACCGCGTGCGGACACCCTGGACGTGCTGCATCTGCCGTTGGCCGCACGGGCGTCAGCTGGCCGCCTCGACGCCGCCAACGCGCCGCAGGTCCTGGCCATGCTCGATCGCGCGCTGGCCGGTTGCCGGTCCGGCGAGTTTGCGGCGATGGTCACCGCACCGGTACACAAGGGCGTGATCAACGACGCCGGCATGCAGTTCACGGGGCATACCGAGTACCTGGCCGAACAGACCGACACCTCGCGGGTGGTGATGATGCTTGCCGGTGGTGGGCTGCGGGTTGCGCTGGTGACGACGCACCTGCCTCTCAAGCAGGTGCCCGCTGCCGTGACCCATGTGGCACTCGAGGAGACTCTGCGCATCCTGCACCGGGAGATGGGCCGCAAGTACGGCATCAGCCGTCCTCGCATCCTGGTTGCCGGGCTCAATCCGCACGCTGGGGAGGGCGGTTACCTCGGTCGCGAGGAGATTGATGTCATCATTCCGGTTCTCGAACGTCTGCGTTCGGAGGAAGGGATGACCTTGCTTGGGCCGCTGCCGGCAGACACGATGTTTTCGCGGCCCGTACTGGCGCGCGGTGACTGCGTTCTGGCGATGTACCATGACCAGGGCCTACCCGTCCTGAAGTACGCAAGCTTCGGTCACGGCATCAACGTGACCCTCGGCTTACCGATCATCCGCACTTCGGTCGACCATGGTACCGCCCTCGACTTGGCAGGCAGCGGTCAGGCCGATCCGGGCAGCCTGTTCGTCGCCATCGAACAGGCCATCGAGATGGCGTGCCGCTGACGGCAACCGCTGATCGGCTGTGGCCGCATCGCGCGCGCAAGCGGTTTGGCCAGCATTTCCTGGTTGATCAGGAGGTCATTGCCGGCATTGTCGGCTGCCTGCGGCTGCAACGCGGCGACCGGATGGTCGAGATCGGTCCCGGTCTGGGAGCCTTGACCGGTCCACTGCTGCAGCAGTTGGACCACCTGCACGTGGTCGAAATCGATCGCGACATCATTACCCGTCTGCAGCGAAGGTACCCGCCCGATCGTCTGACGATACACGCTGGCGACGCTCTCGATTTCGATTTCGGCTGCTTGGAGGCTGCGACAGGCGCCCGGTTGCGGATCGTCGGCAACCTGCCGTACAACATATCGACGCCACTTCTCTTCCACCTCGTACACTTCGCTCGCGTGATCGGCGACATGCACTTCATGTTGCAACGGGAAGTCGTCGAGCGCATGGTCGCGGTTCCGGGCTGCAGCGCCTTCGGTCGCCTGTCGGTCATGCTGCAGTACCGTTTCGAGATGGAAGCATTGCTGCATGTGCCGCCCACGGCCTTCGACCCGGCGCCGCGGGTCCATTCAACGGTGGTGCGTCTGGTTCCGCGGCCACCAGAGGAATTGGTCGCAAACGACGAGACGCGTTTCGCCGCGCTCGTTACAGCTGCTTTCGCGCAGCGGCGAAAGATGCTGCGCAACAGTCTCGGCGGTTTGGTCGAGAGTTCACAGCTGGCAGCGCTGGGTCTTGCCTCGAGCTGTCGTGCTGAAGAACTGACGGTTGCCGATTTCGTTCGCTTGGCGAACTCGCGGCAAGGCTGCTAGCTCGCGCGGTCGGCATCGATGGCGAATGTCATGGATGCCTGATCGGCACATGCTGGACGCAAACCGCGGCCATGGCCACGACGAGGGTTCCCGTCGTTGCATGCGGCGCGAGACGACGGGGGGCTCCGCGTGCGGTCTGGAGGACCACCTTGCAGGAGGCTCCCAGTCGCTTCCCGGCGGCCGGGATCCTCTTCAGGAATTCTTCTTTACCGGGCATGTATTCATGCCGAGTAGCGTGTAGGCAGGGCAGACGCTGAAGATGCCGGTCAGCAGGGGCACGACCCCGATCCAGCCCCAGGCGCCGATCATGCCCAGGGCGGCCATGGTGATGAGCGCGATTCCGACCACGATACGCAGCACTTTGTCGATTCCACCAACGTTGGTTTTCATGATGAACTCCGTTTTGCGGTTGTTGACGATCGCTGCAGGATAGGCTGCGATCGCCGCGATGTATGTAACTGTGGTCACAGAGTTTACTGTGCCACCTGGGCGAATCGGCGCCAATAGCCGCAGGCTCAGCGCCCAGCGTCGGCCAGTTGCCGGAGGCCCGCACGATCGACGACGAGGATCTGCTCGCGCGCGAGCGACACGAAGCCGGCGGCAGCAAAGTTCTTGAGCAGGCGACTGACGATCTCGCGAACGCTTCCGAGCTCTTCGGCGAGGGTCTGGTGGGTGCAGTTGATGGCGTCGCCGCGGGCAAGCAGGAGCTTGGCGAGTCTCTGGTCGAGACGCTGGAAGGCGACCTCCTCGACGAGTTGCATCAGCTCGGCGATGCGTTCGGCAAAGAGTCGAAAGACGAAGTCGCGAAACGGGCGGTTGGTGGCGACCAGTTCCTCGAAAACGGCGATTGGCACGAGGAGCAGCGAGACCGGCGTCTCGGCGATGCCGCGCGCGGAATACGGGCTGCCGGCGAGCAGGCAGCTGGAGGTGATGACGCACGAATCGCCTGCCGGGACCCGGTAGAGCAGTATCTCGCGTCCGCCTGCCGAGATCTTCACTACCTTGATCGTGCCGTGGAGGATCAGCGGGAATCCCGTGCACGTCTGTCCCTCGGCAAACACCTCTCGGCCGGCCGGCAACTGCAGGAGGGTCGCCGCTTGACACAATGCCGCCAGCTGGCCTGCCGGCAAGCTGCGCAGTGCCGGGTAGAGCAGCAATAGCGCCTGTTGCGGATCCGCTGGCTTTGCCATCAATCCGCCAGCTCCGCGGTGACCGGTGCATGGTCCGAAGGACGTTCGAGCTTGCGCATCTCGCGTTCGATGCCTGCGGCGGTGCAGCGGGCAGCCAGTGGCGAGGAAAGCAGGATGTGGTCGATGCGCAATCCACGGTTCTTCTGAAAGCCGAGCATGCGGTAGTCCCACCATGTGAAACTCCGCTCGGCCTGTGCGAACAGGCGAAAGCTGTCGTGCAGACCAAGGTCCAGCAGGGCCCGATAGGCACGGCGCTCGGCTTCCGAGCAGAGGACTTGTCCGGCCCAGGCGATCGGATCGTGGACATCGCGGTCTTCGGGCGCAATGTTGAAGTCGCCGGCGACGATGAGCTGCGGATTGTTGCCCAGGAGTTCGCTGATCCAGCGCTGCAGGGCCTCCAGCCAGGCGAGCTTGTACCGGTACTTGTCGCTGCCGACTGCCTGGCCATTCGGGACGTAGGCACAGACGACACGGGTTCCCCGGACCGTCGCCGTCAACAGGCGCATCTGCTCGTCAGGTAGCAGGGGATTGCCGACCACCACGTCCGACGTGGTCTCCCGGGTCAGCAGGGCGACACCGTTATAGGTCTTCTGGCCGGCATGCGTGCAGTGATAGCCATGGGCTTCAAGTTCCAGCCTCGGGAAACTGCAGTCCTCAAGCTTCGTCTCTTGGAGACAGACGATGTCCGGGCGGCCGCTGTCAAGCCATGCCAGGAGCTGTGGCTGGCGGATCTTGAGCGAGTTGACGTTCCAGGTAGCGATCTTCATGGGCGGACGACGGGGTGGTGCGACGGATCCTCATGGCGACCCGGCGCTGTCAGGTCACCCTCCTGTTGAGCACTTATATGAGCATGTTATCGTATCGTCTGTTGTTTTCGCCGCCATTGCTCAAGAAATGGTGTGCAGTGTGCGTTATTTCCCTTGTGCGAGGTGCTGCAGCCGGTATCCTTCGACCGTTGCCACGCCCTCTTGGGCAGCGTCTGACCAGGAAGGGCACTCGTGGTGTTGCGGTGCGTGGGAGCAGGCGTCCGTTATGGGTAGCAAGCAGTGTGGGCTCACAATCCTGCGGGCGATGTTGCGCTCGCTCGAGCGCTGCGCCTTTTTTTGCCGCCCGGGCCAATTCCACTATACTGTGGCGCGCTCCCTGGGGGGGCCGCCGGCCCGGGCACGAGTCACTTGTGGTGAACCGTTTCCAAGCTGGGGATTTGAATAGGAGAAAACCATGCCCAAGCGCCTGAACGCCGTAATTGGCGTTGTCCTTCGTTGGTTCGTGCCGGCCGTTACCGTAGCCTTGATCGCCGGTTGCGCCTCGCCGTTCCCCCCGGCGCCGGTCTCGGCAGCATCGTCGGACTATCGCTACATCATTGGTCCTGGCGATAACGTCAATATCGTCGTCTGGCGCAATCCGGAGCTTTCGATGTCGGTGCCTGTGCGTCCAGATGGACTCATTGCCGGTCCATTGATCGAGGACATGCAGGCGATGGGCAAGACGCCGACCGCTCTGGCGCGCGACATGGAGAAGGCACTCGGAACCTTCATCCGCGATCCGATCGTTACCGTCATCGTCACCGGTTTTGTCGGTACCCAGGCCGAACAGATCCGGGTCATCGGCGAGGCGGCCAAGCCGCAGTCGCTTCCCTACCGACAGAACATGACTCTGCTTGACGTGATGATCGCCGTTGGTGGCCTGACCGACTTCGCCGATGGCAATCGCGCGTCTGTCCTGCGCGTCAACCCCGAAGGACCGAGCCAGCAGTATGGCGTTCGCCTCACCGACCTGATTCGACGCGGAGATGTCTCGGCGAACGTCGACATGAAACCGGGTGATGTGCTGATCATCCCGCAGAGCTGGTTCTGATCCACGGACGGCAGGCAGTCCTGTTTCAAATCCTGCTTCCATCCTGTGCCCTCGCGCCGTGCTGTCTGGCGGGGGCCGCAACCGCTAACTGATAAAGTCTGAATCCGATGGATGAACTGCTTCGACAGGCTATCGCCGTCCTGCGCGGAATGTGGCAGCGCCGCTGGCTGGGGATCATCGTCGCTTGGATCGTGGGTCTCGCCAGCGTCGTGGCGGTGATTGTCATTCCCGACAAGTATGAGGCGTCGGCCCGTGTCTATGTCGACACGCAGTCGATCCTGCGACCCCTGATGTCGGGCTTGGTCACACAGCCCAACATCGACCAGCAGGTGAACATGCTGAGCCGCACCCTGATCACCCGTCCCAACGTCGAGAAGCTGATCAGAATGGCTGATCTCGATCTGAAGGTCCAGTCGCGGTCGGATCGCGAAAGTCTCATCGAAGGGCTGATGTCCTCGCTGAAGATCAACAACACGTCGCGGGACAACATCTATACGATCACCTATCGGGACACCAATCCGGAGAGCGCGAAGCGGGTAGTGCAGTCGCTGGTGTCGATCTTCGTCGAATCGAACCTGGGTGATGCGCGCAAGGACACGGAGTCGGCACGCAAGTTTCTCGACAAGGAGATCACGCAGTACGAGAAGAGGCTCGAGGAGGCGGAGGCGCGCCTGAAGGAGTTCAAGATCCGCAACATGGCGACCCAGAGCGCCGAGGGCAAGGACTACTTCGCGCGCTTGACTGCCGCTGGAGCACTGCTCGAGCAGAGCAAACTGCAGTTGCGCGAGGCCGAGCAGTCGCGCGACACGCTCAAGCGGCACATCGTCGGCGACGAGCCCTCGCTCATGCCGGACCCGGCGCAGGAATCCATCGCCGGCATCTCGGTTCCTGAACTGGATGCGCGCATCGATGCCTTGCAGAAGAACCTCGATGGGTTGCTGCAGCGCTACACCGACCAGCATCCCGATGTCGTCAGTGCGCGTCGTCTGATCAAGGAACTGGAGGACCAGAAACGGCAGGAGGTTGCTGCCCGTCGGAAGGCGGCAGCGACCAATCCGGCGGCGTCGCTGAGCGGCAACCCGGCACAGCAGCAGCTGAAGCTGACGCTCTCCGAGGCCGATGCGAACGTTGCCGCCCTGCGTACCCGCGTCGCCGAGTATCAGACCCGCTACAATCGTCTCGCCGAGTCAGCGAAAATGATGCCGCAGATCGAAGCCGAGTTTGCCCAGCTCAATCGCGACTACGAGATCAACAAGAAGAACTACGAACAACTGGTGCAGCGGCGTGAGTCGGCCAGCATGGGAAGCGAGATGGAGAACGCAGCAGGGGTGGATTTCCGGCTGATCGATCCGCCGCGGGCCTCGCCGAAACCGGTGGCACCAAACCGGACCCTCTTCCTGCCGTTGACCCTGCTGCTCGCCCTGGGCGCTGGCATCGCGGCCACCTTTGCCACGAGTCAGTTGCGCCCGGTCTTCTTCGATGCGCGGTCGTTGCGCGAAACGAGCGGCCTGCCGTTGCTGGGAACAGTGACGCTGCTGGTCGACGATGCGCGCAAGCAGCGCGAGAGGAAGGACATGCTGCGTTTCGCCGCAGCTTGCCTGACGCTGATCGGTGCCTATGGGGCTGGTCTGCTTGCGTTGTTTCTCATTTCCGTCCGTACTGCCTGAGGAAAACCGATGAGCCTCATTGAACAAGCGGCGAAACGTCTCGAGCAGTTGCGCAAGGCTGGGGTTTCCGTACATGGTCCGACATCGGACGATGATCAAAGGCCAACGGACGCGGGCGCCGAGACCCGCGTGCCGAACGCCGCCGCATCGTTGGAAGCTGGCCCGTCCGCTCCGGTGGTCAGTGCCGCAGCGGCAACCCGGGGTGCGGCCCCGGTCGCCGTTGCGGCAACGGCGCCGCCACCGGCACCTGCGCCAGTGTCGCGGCGCGTCGAGATCGACCTGCAGGCGCTCGCGGCCCGCGGTCTGATGAGCCCCGATGCGCCACGCTCGCAACTGGCGGACCAGTTCCGCGTCGTCAAGCGGCCGCTGATCGCCAACGCCATGGGCCGAGGAGTTGCCCCTGTGAAGCGTGGCAACCTGATCATGGTGACCAGTGCGCTGTCGGGTGAGGGCAAGAGCTTCACGGCGATCAATCTGGCGATCAGTATCGCCATGGAACTCGACAATACGGTCATGCTGGTCGACGCCGATGTACCCAAGCCCTCGGTGTTGAAGATGCTGGGCGTTGAGCCGGCGCGCGGTCTGCTCGATGTGCTGACCGATCAGTCGGTGGAACTCTCGCAGGTGCTGCTGCGCACCAACGTCGAGAAGCTGAGCATCCTGCCAAGCGGTACGCAGCACGCCCGTGCAACCGAACTACTGGCCAGTGCGGCAATGGCGCAGATGCTTGACGAGATGGCCAGCCGCTATCCGGACCGGATCATCATTTTCGATTCACCGCCGCTGTTGATGACCACGGAGTCGCGGGTCCTGGCGAGTCACATGGGCCAGGTGGTGGTGGTGGTGAAGGCCGCAAGCACTGCCCGTAACGATGTCAAGCATGCTCTGATGACGATCGATTCGTGTCCGGTGAAGCTGATGCTGCTGAATCAGGCGCGGACAGTGTCACAGGACGGATATGGCTACGGTTATGGCTATGGGTACGGCTATGGTTACGGTTCAGAAGGTGCTTGAGGTTGCGGCATGCCCCGGCGACGCTGCGAGGCTTGCTGCGGCGTCGTTTTCCGCTTGCCGGCAGCCTGCACGCATGCCCGTGCCGCTGGCCTGCATACTGGTCGTGCTGGCGCTGCCGGCGCACGCGGAGAACTGGACCATCACGCCGAGCATCGCGATCGGCGGTACGCTGACCAACAACCTGTATCTGACACCGACGAACCGTACCAGCGACCTGGTGACCTCGATCACGCCGGGTATTTCGATCGACGGCCGGGGGGCACGAGCCAATCTTCGACTGAGCTACGGGATCACGCAGAACATCTATGCGCGCGAGTCTTCTGAGAACAATCGGCAGCAAAGTCTCGTTGCTGCAGGGACGCTGGAGGCGGTCGAGGACTGGCTGTTCGTCGACGCCAGTTCAACGATCTCGCAGCAGTACATCTCCGCTTTCGGTCCGGTCGCCCCGTCCGACGTCAACATCAACCGGAACCGTACCGAGACCTTCTATTACTCACTTTCGCCGTACATCCGGGGCCGTCTGTTTTCATCCGCCGACTACCTGCTGCGCTACACGGTCAGCGGGACCAATCCCGACTCGTCGGCGGTGTCCAACACGACGACGAGTCAGTGGCTGGGGCGCATCAACGGCAATACACGCTGGAGCGCGCTCAGCTGGTCGATCGACTACAGCAGCAACAGCGCCAACTACGATGTTGGCCGCGACCGTGAGGACACACGCTACGGTCTGACGCTGGCGTACCGTTTCAATCCGGAACTGCAGGTTTCGGCGATCTTTGGGCGCGAAAGGACGAATCTCGTCAGCCTGCAGGAGGAGACGAACAACGACTCCGGATTCGGTCTGCTGTGGACACCAAGCCCGCGGACGAAGCTGGATGCCCGCATGACGCGACGGTTCTTCGGCAACGGGTACAACGTTGCCTTCAGTCATCGCATGCCGCTGTCCGCCTTCAACTATTCTGCCAGCCGGGATGTTTCCTATCAGCCGGCCGGGGTGACCAACACCGGCCAGGGCAGCAACTACGATGCCTTCTACGCCATCGTCGCGGCGAACAATCCGGGTCTCGCTCCAGAAGCGATCAGGACGCAGGTCAGCCAGATCCTGCAGGGCAGGGGCGTGCCGGTGGATGGGTCGGTGGTCAATGGCTATCTGACCAACCGGCCCAGCCTGCAGACCACGCAGCAGGTTTCCTATGCGCTTCTCGGCGTGCGCAACACGCTGACGTTCAACGCGACGGAGAGCCAGCAGCAGCCCCTGGGTGTGATCAGTGGCCTGACCGATGACTATTCGCTGGCCAACGAAGTGACCCAGCGCGGCTATGGCGTGATCTGGGGGCACCAGCTCACCGGGTTGTCGTCGCTGTCGCTGTCCCTCAATCAGCAGCGCAGCCTGGCGAAAGGCACGGGCGCGGTGGACTCGAAAACGACCGGGGCCTATCTCCTGTACACCACCTCGCTCGGTCCGAGGACGAGCGCCAACGTCGGTGCGCGGCACGTCATCTCGGATGGCGGTGTGAACGCGGACTATACGGAAAGTGCCCTGACTGCCTCGCTCTCGCACAACTTCTGATCGATCTGCATGTACGAATCATTCTATGGCTTGAGCAGCAAGCCGTTCCAGCTCAACCCGGACCCTTCGTTCTATTTCGCCAGCAAGCAGCACCGACGTGCGATGGCCTATCTGGAGTATGGCCTCAATCAAAACGAAGGATTCATCGTCGTCACGGGAGAGGTGGGCGCTGGCAAGACGACGATCGTTCGCGGCTTGCTGAATGAGCTCGATTCAGAGAAGGTGGTCGCCGCACAGCTGGTGAGCACGCAGCTTGACGCCGAGGACACTCTGCGCATGGTGGCGGCTGCCTTTGGTGTCGGTGGCAGAAACCTGGGAAAGTCGGAGACTCTGCTGGCCCTCGAGGCGTTTCTGGTCGATGTCACTCGCCAGGGCAAACGCTGCCTGCTGATCGTCGATGAGGCACAGAACCTGACTGCGCGCGCGGTTGAGGAACTGCGCATGCTGTCGAATTTCCAGTTTGGTACCCAGGCCCTGCTGCAGAGCTTCTTGATTGGCCAGCCGGAGTTTCGCAAGATCATGCAGAGTCCGCAGATGCAGCAGCTGCGGCAACGCGTGATCGCCGCCTGCCATATCGGCCCAATGGACCAGGACGAGACACAGGCCTACATCGAACATCGTCTGAAGTGTGCCGGCTCGAAGGGGTCGCCACGCTTCGATGCCGGCGCTTTTGAAGCCGTTTTCGAAGCCAGTGGTGGCGTTCCGCGACGGATCAATGCCCACTGTGACCGCTTGTTGCTTGCCGGCTTCCTGAACGGCAAGAGCGAGTTCGTCCGTGGCGACGTCGAAGAGGTTGCGCGTGAACTGCGCGAGGAGACGCAGGCGGGCTCGACCGTGGCGGTGGCCGGGAGCAGTGACGCCGCGCAACCGGCGGCACATCCGCAGCTGACCGACAGCAGCATCCTCGATATCGACCTGTCGCGCGTTGCCCTCGATCGAAACACTGCCGACGAGGCTGCACGCGTCATCGCCGATCTGAAGAGCGGCCAGTCGGAGCAGCGTCTGATTCGCATCGAGCGCAGCATGTTCCGCCTTGAGCGGAACAACGCAGCCATCCTGTCGCTGCTGCAACAACTGGTCGAGGCGGTCAGGGTCAAGCAATGAAAGGATATCATCGTGGTCGATGAAACATGGCCTGTGGGTCTCGGACCGGTAGTCTGCATTGTCGGGGCGCGGCCGAATTTCATGAAGATGGCACCGATTCTGCGTGCATTCGCAGCCCATCGCCCACAACTGCCCTCGTTGCTCGTCCACACCGGGCAGCATTACGATCGCGACATGAACGATCGGCTGTTCGACGATCTGCGGCTGCCGCGGCCTGATATCAATCTGGAAGTCGGCTCCGGCACGCATGCGGTGCAGACGGCCGACGTGATGCGTCGCTTCGAGCCGGTGCTCGACGCACAGAGGCCGGCGTGTGTGCTCGTTGTCGGCGACGTCAACTCGACCCTCGCCTGTGCCCTCGTCTGCGCCAAGAAGGATGTGGCCGTGGTGCACGTCGAGGCCGGCCTGCGCAGCCACGATCGCCGCATGCCGGAAGAGATCAACCGGCTCCTGACCGACCAGATCGCCGACCGGCTCTACACCACCGAGCGTGGTGCGCACCGGAATCTCGAACGCGAAGGGGTGGCGGCAGAGCGCGTGTGCTTCGTCGGCAACGTCATGATCGACTCCCTGCGGGCGAACAGCGAGTGTGCACCACCCGTCACGACGACGCTGCAACTGGCAGGTGTGGACGCACGGATTGTTGATGGTGCGCCTGGTTACGGCGTCGTGACGCTGCATCGACCGTCGAACGTCGATCGGCCAGAGTCGCTGCGACCGCTGTTGCGCGTCTTGCGCGAGGTTTCGGAGCGGCTGCCGCTGATCTTCGCCATGCACCCGCGAACGCGCGCCAACATCGATCGTTTTGGCCTGCAGGATGTGCTGCGCAGCCCGCGCATCGTGATCCTGCCCCCACAAGGCTATCTGGAGATGCTCGGTCTGCTCAAGGGGGCCACGCTCGTTCTCTCGGATTCCGGTGGCCTGCAGGAGGAAAGCACGGCCCTTGGCGTGCCGTGCCTGACGGTGCGTGAGAACACCGAGCGACCGATCACCGTCGACGAGGGAACCAATACGCTGGTGGGCAGCAACCCTGACGCGATTCGCGCCGGCGTCGACGAGATCCTGCGCGGAACCGGCAAGAGCGGCCGGATCCCGGAGTTCTGGGATGGCCGGGCGGCCGAGAGGATCGCCGCCGACCTTGCCGCATGGCTACTGGCGCGGCACCAGCGGCAGGTTTCGCTCTAGGCGGCGGGGAGCGGGAGATGCCGGTCCGGCCGATCACCAACGCCCTGACGATCGATGTCGAGGACTACTTCCAGGTATCCGCCCTGGCCCCGTACATCCCGCGGCACGAGTGGCCGCAGCGCCCCTGCCGGGTGGAACGGAACGTCGAGCGGATTTTGCTGATGCTCGACGAGAGCCGGGTCCGGGCGACCTTCTTCACCCTCGGCTGGATCGCCGAGCGCTATCCACAACTGGTGAAGCGAATCGCTGCTGCCGGGCACGAAGTCGCCAGCCACGGCTTCGGTCACGAGCGCGCCAGTGATCTCAGCCGGGCCGCGTTTGCCGCCGACATCTGGCGGGCCAAGCTGCTTCTCGAGGATATTTCGGGCCAGCGGATCAGGGGCTACCGGGCGCCGAGCTTTTCGATCGGGGCGGACAACCTTTGGGCATTCGAGTGCCTGGCCGAGGCCGGCCATCAGTACAGTTCAAGCATCTATCCGATCCGCCACGATCACTACGGCATGCCGGATGCGCCGCGTTTCGCGCATCGCGTGCAGCACGGCCTGCTCGAGCTGCCGGTGACGACCGCCCGGTTCCTGGATCGCAACTGGCCGGCCAGTGGCGGCGGCTACTTCCGGCTGCTGCCCTACGCGTTGTCGCGCTGGCTGTTGCGGCAGGTAAACCTGCACGATGGGCAGCCGGCGATCTTCTACTTCCATCCGTGGGAGATCGACGCCGCGCAACCTCGCATCCCGGGACTCAGCTTCAAGACGCGTTTTCGCCACTACGTGAACCTGCAGCATACCGAAGGTCGGTTGCGACGGCTACTGGCCGACTTTCGCTGGGGTCGCATGGACGAGGTCTTCCTCGGCGCCGGCAGTGGCGGAGCGACTGCATGAAGATGGGCGGCGACGACGTCTCGGAGGTTGCCGCGGCGACGGCTCCGCTCGTGGTCAGGCGCCTGCAGCTGGGCGACGTGGCCGCGGTCGCTCGTTGGGAAGCGTTCGTCGAAGAGTGTCCGCAAGCGACCTTCTTTCATCGTGCGGGTTGGCAGCGAGTCATCGCTGACGTCTTCCGCCATCCGACGTACTTTCTCTATGCCGAACGGGCAGGGCGTTTCGAGGCGGTCCTGCCGCTGGCCCACGTCAAGAGCCTGCTTTTCGGCAACGCACTGGTGTCGCTGCCCTTCGCCGTGTACGGAGGGGTCGCTGCCGGCAGCCAGCAGGCTGCCCAGATTCTCGAAGAGGAGGCGCAAGCCCTGGCGCGACGCCTCGGTGTCGACCACCTGGAACTGCGAAACGTGCAGCAGCGTCATCCGGAATGGCCGCAGCAGAACCTCTACGTCAGGTTTCGGCGAACCATCGCACCGGAACTGGAAGCCAACATGCTGGCGATTCCACGCAAGCAGCGCGCGATGGTGCGCAAGGGAATGAAGAGCGGTCTGCGCAGCGAAATCGATTCCGATAGCCGGCGCTTCTTTGCGCTCTACGCGGACAACGTCCACCGCCATGGCACGCCCGCCTTGCCCCGGCGCTACTTCGATCGGTTGCTGCAGGTCTTCGCTGGCCACTGCGACATCATGACCGTGGTCGATGCAGCCGGACGCCCGGTGAGCAGTGTTCTCAGCTTCTACTTCCGTGACGAGGTCCTGCCCTATTACGCGGGCGACGAGCCGTCGGCGCGTCATCTGGCAGCCAACGACTTCAAGTACTGGGAGTTGTTGCGTCGTGCCTGTGAGCGTGGCCTGAAGGTTTTTGACTACGGACGGAGCAAGCGGGATACGGGCTCGTACTCGTTCAAGAAGAACTGGGGATTCGAGCCAGAGCCGCTGTTCTATGAGTACTGCCTTTATCGTCGCGAGGCGGTGCCGCAGAACAACCCGGCGAACACCAAGTACCGCCTGTTGATCAACACCTGGCAGCGGCTGCCCATTGGTCTGGCGAACTGGCTCGGGCCGTTCATCGTCAGGAATCTCGGCTGAGCCAGCCTGGGCGTGATCCCATGGTGCATCCGGCCCAAACTGCTTCCTTTCTTCCCGCACCTCATGCCTGCTGAAAGCCTCACATGATTGCCCGCGAAACAAGTTCCGCCACCGCCGCGATCGACCCTGCCTGGCGGCTGGCCGGGCCCGCCCTGTTCCTGGTTCTGCTGATGATTCTGGCGCTCTTTCGGGAGACGGTGCTGGACATGGCGAGCATCTGGTGGCGCTCCGACACCTATGCGCATGGAATGATCGTGCCGCCCATCGCGTTGTGGCTGGTCTGGCGTCTTCGGGCGGGGCTCACCGCGCTGACTCCACGTCCGAGCTACCTCGCCCTCTTGCTGCTGGCAGCGGCCGGTTTTGGCTGGTTGCTGGGGCAGGTGGCCGCGGTCAACGCCCTCACGCAGTTCGCCCTGGTCGCCATGCTGATCCTGGCAGTACCGGCGGTGGTCGGCTGGCAGGTCGCGCGCTGGCTTGCGTTTCCGCTGCTGTTCCTCTTCTTCGCCGTTCCCTTCGGTGATTTCACCCAACCAAAGCTCATGGAGTGGACGGCGGATGCGACGGTTGCCGGTCTGCGGCTCAGCGGCATCCCGGTCTACCGCGAGGGACAGCATCTGGTGATTCCGAGCGGCAATTGGGCGGTGGTCGAGGCCTGCAGTGGCGTGCGCTACCTCATCGCCTCGATCACGGTCGGCACGCTGTACGCCTATCTCACCTATCGATCGCTCTGGCGACGACTGCTGTTCGTCCTCGTCTCGATCATCGTGCCGGTTCTTGCCAACTGGGGACGGGCCTACATGATCGTCATGCTGGGCCACCTTTCCGGCAACAAGCTGGCAGTCGGCGTCGACCACCTGGTCTATGGCTGGCTGTTCTTCGGCATCGTCATTCTCGCGATGTTCTGGATTGGCGCGCGCTGGCGCGAGGATGAGGTACTGCCACCACAGGCGTCGGTCGACGTACCGGCGCTGGGTTCGCGTGCGTCACTGGCTGCGTTGCTGACGGCAGGAGTGGCAACCGTGCTGGTGGCGGGACTGTGGCCCTTGGCACTGTGGCAACTCGACCACGCCACAGGTCGCGAACTGAGGAGCCTGGCGCCACTCGGCTCTATCGCCGGCTGGCAGAGGAGCGACGCAGTCAGCCCGTATGACTGGCAGCCGCGGTTTGCCGGCGCCGACGCGCGCGAGCAGGCCGTGTTCGCGCACGATGGCCACCGCGTCGGCCTCTTCGTGGCCTACTACCGCAACCAGGATCAGCAGCGCAAGCTGGTCAGCTCGACCAATGTCCTGGTGGCGAGCGACGATCCGGTATGGGCAAGGGTTGCGGGCGGCGTCAAGGAGATTTCCTTCGACGGGCAGCCAGTCAGAGTCCGTACCGCCGAACTGCGTGGCCTCGAAAGCTCGCGCCTGCTGGTGTGGCAATGGTACTGGATCAATGGTCGCTGGACTTCCAGTGACGCCATCGCCAAAGCCTACACGGCGCTGTCGCGCCTCACTGGCCAAGGGGACGACTCCGCCGTGGTCATCCTGTTTACGCAGCAGGATCGACCTGGGTCAGGCGAGGCGACGCTGGGCGATTTCGCCGCAGTCGCCGGAGGGGAGATCGGAAGCGCTTTGCGGCAGACGGCGAGCGGGCGCTGAACACCTGCGGCTGGCTGCTGTTCGGCTGGTGCCGATCGTGAACAATGACACGGCAGCCGGCGGCGCGCCGAGGGATCATTTGCACACTGACTGGTAGAAACGAATGGCGCAGCCGGCTGCCAGCCCGTAGGGGACGATAGCCTGGCCGGGCGTCGCAAGTGCGGACAGACGCGACGATGGTGTTGCCTGCCGGCAGCGAGTGCCAGGCGGCTTGCTGTGGCATGGGGTGCGCCTCGGGTTCCTGGCCTTCCGCTGCGGCGACATCACTGGGGATATCGACAGGGGCAATGGACAATCAGCAGAGACGCTTGGTCGTTTATACCGGCAACCTCGCTTACTCGGTGCGCAAGGGTATCGTCGAGATCGATCGTTCCCTTGCGGGTCTGTCCTGGCTGATCCTCGTTCACTCCCCGGCGAAGAGCGTCCGCCAAGTCTGGCGCAGCCAGTGGCGCAACCTGCGGCGCAACGGCTGGCGCTGGCTGCCGTATCAGCTGGCAGACCTCTGGCAGCGGCTTCGACCCGCCGGCAGCCCCGTTGTACCGCCGGCTCCTGGACACGAGTTCTCAGCGTCGGCTTTGGCCGCGCGACCGAACGTTCGCGTGTTGCACGTGGCCGACATCCACGGCAGCGAAGCGCTGGCCGCGGTCAGGGATTTTGCGCCACACGTCGGCTTGTCACTCGCTGCCCCGATTCTGCGGCGAGCGCTCTTTGCCCTTCCGACGGCGGGCACCATCAATCTGCACAAGGGGAAGGTCCCGGACTATCGCGGCATGCCGCCAGCTTTCTGGGAACTGTGGAACGATGAAGACGCGGTGGGTTGTACCGTTCATTGGGTCGACGACCAACTCGACACCGGCGAGGTGGCGGCCGAGGCGGTGGTCGAACGTGAGAAGCATTCGAGCTTGCGTGGGTTGCAGTTGCGCCTCGATGAGGTCGGTGTCGAGCTGATGCGCGATGTCGTCGGCGAAATCGTTGCCGGACGTCGTCCGGCAACGCCCCAGCCTGCAGGGGGCAGAACCTACCGCAAGCCGACCCTGGTGCAGATGGCGGCACTGCGACGCAAGCTGGGAGCGACGGATGTCGTCAGGGGGTCGCTTGCTGGACGCCTGGTCAAAACCGCTTTCAGTGTTGCCGCTTGCCGCAGCTGGCAGCTCGGCGCGTACATGCTTCTCCCGCCAAGGATCACCGTTCTCCTCTACCACCGGGTGACGGACTCCGTGCGTGACAACCTCAGTGTCGGGATCGAGCAGTTCGAGCGGCAGATGTCGTTGCTGCGACAGCATTGCCGCGTAATTTCCCTCGCTGAAGTCCTGGCGTGCCGGACGATTCCGCGATCGTCCAAGCCATTGGTCTGCGTCACCTTCGACGACGGCTACCTCGACAACTATGTCAATGCGGTGCCCAGTCTGCTGCGACATCAGGTTCCGGCAGCCTTCTTCGTTGCCACCGGAATCGTCAATAGCGATCAACGCTTCGCGCACGACATCCGGCGTGGCAATCCGCCGCTTCCCGTGATGCAATGGGAGCATCTGCGGCAGATGCAGGCGGCCGGATTCACGATCGGTTCGCACACCGTCAGCCATATCGACTGCGCCAGCGAGCCGGCAGAAGTGGTCTGGGACGAGCTGTGCCGCTCGCTGTCCGACCTGCGTCGCGAACTGGCCCTGCAGGACTGCGTCTTTGCCTATCCGTACGGTGGCCGGCAGCACATGACCACGGAGCGTCTTGATCTGGTGCGGCAGGCAGGTTACGTGGGTTGCCTTTCAGCCTATGGTGGCAGCAACCTGCGGTGCGTCGACGCGTTCAACGTGGTCCGCCGAGGGATCAACTGGGAGTTCTCCGACCGCTCCTTCCTCCTGCAGTGCGTCGGGTTGACCTGATGTCCGAGACCCGGCCCCTGATCCTGCATGTGATCCATCACCTCGTCACCGGTGGCATGGAGAACGGTCTCGTCAACCTCATCAACCATCTTCCGGAAAACCGGTTTCGCCACGCGGTGGCGTGCGTCGAGGATTTTTCCGACTTCCGCTTCCGCCTGACGCGTTCCGATACGCCGGTGATTGCGCTGCATCGTTCCCGGGTCGGCGTCTGGCGGCTCAGGCGCGACCTGTTCCATCTGTGTCGCCGATTGCAGCCGACGATCGTTCATTCGCGCAACCAGTCCGGGCTCGATGCGCTGTTGCCGGCCAGGCTCGCGGGCGTGCCGCATTGCATTCATGGCGAGCACGGCTGGGATGTCGACGATCTTGCCGGGCGGCGGGTCAAGCCGGCGCTGCTGCGCCGCCTGCACGCGCCGCTGGTCGACCGCTACATTGCGGTGTCGGCCGAGTTGCGCAATTATCTGGTCGCGCGTGTCGGGATTTCGGCGCGCCGGGTCACGCAGATCATCAACGGCGTCGATACCCAGCGCTACGCGCCGACCACTCATGCCGATCGCTGGCGGCCGCTGCCGGAGGGCTTTGCCGTTCCGGGCAGCGTCGTGATCGGAACGGTGGGACGGCTGCAGGCTGTCAAGGACCAGGCAACGCTGCTTCGCGCCTTTGCCCGCGTCGCCACGGACGGAGATGTGGCCGCGTCGCGTGCCCGGTTGGTGGTCGTCGGCGATGGGCCGTTGCGCGAATCCCTGCGCTGCCTCGCCGCCGAACTCGGCATATCATCTCTGACCTGGTTTCCCGGCGCGGTTGGCAACGTTCGCGAGCTGTTGCGGGCTTTCGACCTCTTCGTCCTGCCATCGCTCGCGGAGGGGATTTCGAACACGCTTCTGGAGGCAATGGCGACGGGTCTGCCGCTGCTGGCGACGGCCACGGGCGGCAACGTCGAGTTGGTCGCCGATGAGGTCAGCGGGCGCCTTTTCCAGCCGCGGGACGTTGCTGGACTGGGCGAACTGTTGCGACGGTATCTCGCCGATTCGAGCCTGCGTCGGCGACACGGGAGTGCGGCGCGGGAAATCGCCGTTGCCCGCTTCAGTCTGGCAACGATGCTGGCGAACTACCAGTCGGTCTATGAGGAGTTCTGTGATCGCGGTGGGCAGGCTTGCACACCGCTGGCCAGCCGCCGGTCGGACTGCGCTGCCGGGCGGGCCGAGGGCGGTTGAGGCGCCGCTGTCGTCGCTGCATCGACTTGCGGACGATCGCTTGTTTTCTTACCACGAAAAGACAGATATTCGATATGTGCGGTATTACCGGAATTTTCGATACCCGTAGCCAGCGTCATGTTGACCGTGCGGTGCTGGCGCGGATGAACGAATCGCAGCACCATCGCGGCCCCGATGAGGGTGGCCTGCACATCGAGCCCGGGGTTGGGCTTGGTCACCGGCGCCTGTCGATCATCGACCTGTCAACCGGGCAGCAGCCGCTCTACAACGAGGATCAGAGCGTCTGCGTGGTGTTCAACGGCGAGATCTACAATTACCAGGAGTTGATTCCCGAGCTGCTGGCACTTGGTCATCGCTTTCACACGCGCAGCGACACCGAGGTGATCGTGCACGCCTGGGAGTCCTGGGGTGAGGATTGTGTGCGTCGCTTTCGCGGCATGTTCGCCTTCGCGCTCTGGGATCGCAATCGCCAGACGCTCTTCCTGGCGCGCGACCGGCTTGCTGTGAAGCCGCTGTACTATGCCCTCCTGCCCGACGGAACCTTCCTCTTCGGCTCAGAGCTCAAGTCCCTGCTGGCGCATGGTGGACTGGCACGTGACATCGATCCGCTGGCGGTCGAGGAATACTTCGCTCTGGGTTACGTTGCCGAACCACGAACGATCTTCAGCCAGGCGCGGAAGCTGCCACCGGCGCACACGCTGACCCTGCGGCGGGGAATGCCGCTGGTCGAGCCAAAGGAATACTGGGACGTGCGCTTCAGTCTCGACAGCCGCATCTCGCTGGCTGACGCCTGCGCGCAGCTCGACGAGAGGCTTGGCGAGTCGATCCGCCTACGCATGATCGCCGAAGTGCCACTCGGTGCCTTCCTCTCAGGGGGGGTCGATTCGAGCGCCGTCGTCGCCCTGATGGCGGGTCTTTCGTCGTCACCGGTGAACACCTGCTCGATCGCTTTCGACGATCCGGCCTTCAACGAGGCTGCCTTTGCGCAGAAGGTTGCCGAGCGTTACCGGACCAATCATCACTGTGACCTCGTCGCCAGCGATGACTTCGATCTGATCGATACACTGGCCCGGCTGTACGACGAGCCGTATGCCGACAGCTCGGCGATTCCCACCTACCGCGTCTGTCAGCTCGCACGCAAGCATGTGACGGTGGCGCTTTCCGGCGACGGTGGCGATGAGACCTTCGGCGGCTATCGCCGCTACCGTCTCCACCTGATGGAGGAACGCCTGCGCGCGGCACTGCCGTATGGCGTCCGGCGGCCGCTCTTCGGCCTGCTCGGCCGGGCCTACCCGAAGGCCGATTGGGCGCCCCGCGTGTTTCGCGCCAAGACGACTTTCGAGGGCATGGCCAGAACGACTGTTGGCGGATATTTCCACGCCATGTCGATCCTGCGTGATCCGATGCGTCGTGAGCTGTTCAGCGACCGCTTTCGCCGCGAGGCAGGTGACTACAGCGCGCAGGAGGTTTTTCGCCGGCACGCGCAGCGAGCCGGTACCGACGATCCGCTTGCCCTGATCCAGTACCTCGATCTCAAGACCTACCTCGTCGGTGACATCAACACCAAGGTGGACCGCGCCAGCATGGCACATTCGCTGGAGGTCCGCGAGCCGCTGATGGATCACGAACTGGTCGAGTGGATGGCGACTCTGCCCTCGTCGCTGAAGGTGCGCGGCCAGGAGGGGAAGTTCCTGCTGAAGGAAGCCATGAAGTCGCGGCTGCCACAGGACGTCCTGTTCCGCCCGAAGATGGGTTTCGCCGTGCCGCTTGCGCGCTGGTTCCGCGGCCCCCTGCGGGAACGTGTCCATCAGGCCGTGCTCGGGCCGCGTCTCGCGGCCACTGGCTGGTTCAACGCCGCCTACCTGCGGCATCTGATCGACGCGCACCAGTCAGGGGCAAGAGACTACAGTTCGCCCCTGTGGACGATCATGATGTTCGAGGCTTTTCTGCGCAACGTCATGGACGCGCCTGCCGAGCATCCTGCCGTGGTCACAGTGGCCGGCGCAGCGCCATGAGCCTGCGCATCCTGCACGTTCTCGACCATTCGTTGCCGTTGCACAGCGGCTACAGTTTCCGCACGCTGGCCATCCTGCGCGAGCAGCACGCGCTCGGTTGGCAGACGGTGCATCTGACGACACCGAAACAGGGCGCTGGTGATGCCCTGTGCGAGGAGGTCGACGGCTGGCTCTTCAACCGTACGCCGAGCGCTGCCGGCTGCGGCCTGTTGCAGCAGATGCGCCTGACTGCGGCACGCCTGCAGCAATTGGTCAGCACGACCGAGCCAGACCTGATCCACGCCCACTCGCCGGTATTGAACGCGTTGCCGAGCCTTTGGGTGGGCCGGCGGCGGCGCCTGCCGGTGGTCTACGAAATGCGCGCGTCGTGGGAGGATGCAGCCGTCGACCATGGGACGACGCGCGCCGGCAGCCTGCGCTACCGCGCATCGCGGGCACTGGAGAGCTACGCCCTGCGTCGTGCCGACCAGGTGACGACGATCTGTGAGGGCTTGCGTGGCGACATCGCGATTCGCGGCGTTCCTGCGCAACGCATCACGGTGATCCCGAACGCGGTCGACGTCGAACACTTTCGCCTCGATGCAGATCCGGATGTCGGACTGCGGCAGTCGCTCGGACTCGAGGGCGCGACGGTCGTTGGTTTTGCCGGTTCGTTCTACGGCTATGAAGGGCTCGACCTGCTCCTCGAAGCTGCCCGCCTCCTGTTGCCCCGCCATCCACAGTTGCGCGTGCTGCTCGTCGGTGGCGGGCCGCAGGAGAGCAGCTTGCGGGCGCAGGCGACTGCCGCCGGCATCGCGCAGTACGTCATCTTCACCGGTCGGGTGCCGCACGCCGAAGTGCAACGCTACTACGGAGTGATCGACGTCCTGGCCTACCCACGCCTGCCGATCCGACTGACCGAGCTGGTCACTCCGCTGAAGCCGCTCGAGGCGATGGCGCAGGGACGCATGCTCGTCGCCTCCGACGTCGGTGGCCACCGCGAGTTGATCCGAGACGGCGAGACAGGCTCCCTTTTTCGTGCCGGTGATGTCGCTTCCCTGGCCGCGGCGATCGACGAACTGCTCAACAAGCGCCAGCGATGGCCGGCGATTCGCCAGCAGGCACGCCGTTTCGTCGAGGTCGAGCGAACCTGGGCGAGCAGCGTGGCGCGTTATCGCGAGGTCTATCGGCGGGCTCTGGCCCGCTACGGCCGCAGCCCATCCATCTGAGCGCGAGGTTCCATCGTGTGTGGCATTCACGGCATCTATCGTTTTGACGGGTTGAGCGTCGAGCCCGGGATTCTGTCGGCCATGGGTGAGCGCACCCGGCATCGCGGTCCCGACGACGAAGGCAGCCATCTCGACGGCCCGTGCGGCATCGCCATGCGGCGGCTGTCGATCATCGATCTTGCCGGTGGTCACCAGCCGCTGTCGAACGCCGACGGCAGCCTGTGGCTGGTCTGCAATGGCGAGATCTACAACTATCGCGAGTTGCGTCGCGAGTTGCAGGACAAGGGATACCGCTTCAAGACCGGTTCCGACTGCGAAGTGCTCCTCCATCTCTATGACGCGGAAGGGGACGAGTTCATCCAGCGCCTGAACGGGATGTTCGACTTCGCCCTCTGGGACGCGCGCCGGCATCGCCTGTTGATCGGGCGTGACCGGCTGGGCGTGAAGCCCCTGTACGTCCTGCATGACTGGCAGCGGCTGGCTTTTGCCAGCGAAGCCAAGGCCTTGCTCGCCCTGCCAGGAATCAGCGCCGAGCTCGATCGCGAGGTGCTGGCTGACTACCTGCACCTCGGATACGTCGCCGCGCCCGGTTGCATCTTCAAGGGCATCCGCAAGCTGCCACCGGCGACGCTGCTGGCGGTCGAGGCGGGCGAGGTGCGCGAGTGGCGCTACTGGCGCCTGCCCGACCGCTGCATCCCGGGTGTGTCCGAGAGCGAGTGGTGTGACCGGGTGCGCGCGCAACTCGACGAGTCGGTGCGGATGCAGATGGTCAGTGACGTGCCGATCGGCGCTTTCCTGTCGGGGGGCGTCGATTCGAGCGCTGTCGTCGGGCTGATGGCCCGCCATTCCGAGCAGCCGATCCGGACCTACGCCATCGGTTTCACCGGTGGCGAAGCGGAGACGCTGTACAACGAACTGCCCCATGCGCGCCGGGTGGCCGAGCTCTTTTCCACCGAGCACCGTGAGATCCTCGTCCGGCCGGATGTCGTTTCGCTGTTGCCCAGGTTGCTCTGGCACATGGACGAGCCACTGTCCGATACCGCCTTCATCACCACCTTCCTCGTCTCCGAGTTCGCGCGCGAGGATGTCAAGGTGATCCTGTCCGGGGTCGGCGGTGACGAGCTGTTCGGCGGCTACCGGCGCTACCTCGGCGGGCACTATGCCACGCGCTATCGCAACCTGCCGCGGTGGCTGCGCAGCCTGGCAAGTCTGGCTGCGGCGCGTCTGCCGGCAGACCGGCACGCGGGTCTGCTCAACCGGATGCGTCTGGCGAAGGGCTTCATCGCCTCGGCCGAGATGAGCGCCGATGAACGCTATCGCAGTTACCTGCAGGTACTGGATCGGCAGGCGGTCGCCGCTTTGCTGACCGAGCCACGCGGTCAGGCCTCGGATCCGCTGACCCGCGCCTTCGCTGCGGCTGGCAATGGTGACGAGCTGAACCGCATGTTCGCGGTCGACGCGGAAACGCAGCTGCCGGACGACCTGCTGCTGCTGACCGACAAGATGAGCATGGCGGTGTCGCTCGAGTGCCGGGTACCGTTGCTGGATCACCAGCTCGTCGAACTGGCGGCATCGATCCCAGGAGCAGTCAAAGTGCGCGACGGGCGGCTGAAGAACCTCCTGAAGCTGGCTCTGGCCGACCTGCTGCCGGACGACATCCTCAATCGCCAGAAGCGCGGTTTCGGTACGCCGATGGGCGCCTGGCTGAAACGTGAGCTGGCGCCGCTGCTGCGCCGTCTGCTGGCACCGTCAGTGATCGAGGCGCGTGCCTTGTTCCATTCTCCGCTGGTGGAACGGCTGATTGCTGACCATGAGGCCAACCGGATCGATGGCACCGACATCCTGCTGGCGCTGCTGAATCTCGAGGTGTGGAGTCGCATCTACCTGGACCGGCGTGATCCGGCAGACGTTGCCGAAGAACTCAGGAGCTACGTGGCATGAACATCCTCTACCTCTGCCACCGCTTTCCCTTTCCGCCGAAGCGCGGCGGCAAGATTCGTCCCTTCAACATGATTCGCCATCTCTCGGCGAGCGGACATCGGGTCACCGTCTGCTCGCTTGCCCGCTCAGCGGCGGAGGCCGAAGAGGGGCGAGGGATTGCCGCCCATTGCGCGCGCTTCGAGATGGGTCTCGTCTCGGAGCCCATGCAGACGTTGCGCATGGTGGCGCGTCTGCCGTTGACGACGCCCTCGTCGATGGGCTACTTCCATTCGCCCTCGCTGCAGCGCCACGTCGATCGGTTGCTGCAGACGGAAAAGTGGGACCTGATCTTCGTACACTGCTCGTCGGTTGCACAGTATGTCGAGCGTGTGCGGACCGTACCGAAGATACTCGACTTCGGCGACATGGACTCGCAAAAGTGGCTGGAGTATGCCAACTACAAGCCCTTTCCGCTGTCCCTCGGCTATCGACTCGAAGGCAACAAGATGCTTGCGGCCGAGAAGCGTCTGGCGGGGTCGTTCGATCTGTGTACGGCGACGACACGCGCCGAATGGCAGACGCTCGAGGACTATCGCACGGGCGTGGCAACGGACTGGTTCCCCAACGGTGTCGATGCCGAGTTCTTCTCGCCAACAGTGGATGCCCATGATCCGGACACCCTGAGTTTCATCGGCCGCATGGACTACTATCCGAACCAGGAGTGCATGGCGCGCTTCTGCGCGCAGATCTGGCCGCTGCTCCGCCTGCGTCGCCCGGACCTCAAGCTGCTGATCATCGGTGCCGACCCGTCGCCCGAAATGCGCCGCTTGGGCGAGGTGCCGGGCGTGACCGTCACCGGCTCGGTGCCCGACGTGCGTCCGTTTGTCCGGCAATCGGCGTTGATGGTCGCACCGCTGAACATTGCTCGCGGCACGCAGAACAAGATCCTCGAGGCGATGGCGATGGGGGTGCCGGTGGTCACCAGCCGGGTTGCCGCGGGCGGCGTGGACGCCGAACCCGTGACGCATTTCCTTGTTGCCGACACGCCAGAGGAATATTCTGCGGCCATTCTGGGGGTGCTGCAGAACCCGGCCGAAAGGCAGCGATTGGCCGTCGCCGGTCGACAGCGGATGCTCAGCAACCACGCCTGGTCGCATTCGATGGCACGGCTCGACGGGATCATCGAACGCTGCCTCAGGGATTTTTCGCACAGCAAAGGAACAACCGCATGAAAATCAGCATCTTCGGTCTCGGTTACGTGGGCGCAGTGTCGCTTGCCTGTCTCTCGCGCGACGGCCACGAGGTGATCGGAGTCGACATCGATGCCAGCAAGCTCGACCTGATCGTCGCTGGCAAGACGCCGGTGGTTGAGGAGGGCATGGTCGAGCTGATGGCGCTTGCCGCGCGCAGTGGCCGTGTCTCGGTGACCACCGATGCGCAGCGCGCGGTGCTCGACAGCGAGCTCTCGCTGGTCTGCGTCGGCACGCCTTCGGCGGCCAACGGTAGCCAGGATCAGGGCGCGATCCTGCGGCTGGCGGAAGAGATGGGTCGCGCCATCGCCGGCAAGAGCACGCCGCACATCGTCGTCTTCCGGTCGACGCTGGTCCCGGGGACCGTCGAAGACGTCCTGCGCCCGATCATCGAGGCGGAATCGGGAAAGAAGGACGGCGAGGGTTTCTTTCTCTGCTTCCAACCGGAGTTCCTGCGCGAAGGATCGTCGATTCGCGACTATGACAAGCCGCCGTTCACCGTCGTCGGGGCCAACCACACCTACCCGATCGGTCGGCTGCGCGAACTGTTCGGCAAGCTGCCCAGTCGCTTCATCGAAACCTCGGTCCGCTCGGCGGAGATGATGAAGTACTGCTGCAACAACTTCCATGCCCTGAAGATCACCTTTGCCAACGAGACCGCCCGCCTGTGCGACGCCCTCGGCGTCGACCCCTTCGAGGTCATGAACCTGGTCTGCCAGGATACCCAGCTCAACATCTCGACCGCCTATCTGCGGCCTGGATTCGCCTTTGGCGGTTCCTGCCTGCCAAAGGATCTGCGCGCCACCACCTATCTGGCGAAGATGCACGACGTCGAAATCCCGATGTTGGCAGGGATCATGCCGTCGAACCGGAATCACCTCGATCTGGCGTTGCAGAGGCTGCTGGCCATCGGGCGGCGGAAGATTGGTTTCATTGGGCTGTCTTTCAAGACCGGCACCGACGACCTGCGCGAGAGCCCGTTGGTGACGCTCGCCGAACAGTTGATCGGCAAGGGCATGCAACTGGCGATCTACGACCCGGAGGTTCACCTGGCGCGGCTGCTCGGCGCCAACCGCAGCTTCATCGAACGGCACCTGCCGCACATCGGCGACATGATGCGTTCGGAACTGCAGGAGGTGGTCGCCGAGTCCGAAGTCCTGGTGCTTGGCCTCGGCGGCCTGGAGGTCGCCGAGGCACTGGCGCGGTGCTGCCGCCAGGACCAGATCGTTCTCGATCTGGTCGGCCTGCCCGGCCAGCACGCGATCGGCGCGGTGGTCGAGGGGCTCTGCTGGTAGCGGGGCGGCGGGTGCTCACGACAGGCGGCAGGAACTGAGGTGAGGAATGCCGGCAAACCGGCAACCGACGGCGGCGAACACTGGCCGGCGGTGTGCGTCGTCGGCCCGCTGCCGCCACCATCCGGCGGCATGGCCAACCAGTGCGAACAGCTGCTGCGCCTGCTGCGTGCCGACGGAGTGAGTGTCGAACTGGTGCGCACCAACCCGCCTTATCGGCCGCACTGGATCGGCGGCGTGCCGCTGCTGCGTGCCGGGTTCCGGCTGCTGCCGTATCTGCTGCAGCTTTGGCGGGCGATCGGCAGGGCTGCCGTGGTGCACGTCCTGGCCAACTCCGGATGGGCCTGGCACCTCTTTGCCGTGCCGGCGATCGTCGTCGCCCGCTGGCGCAACACGCCGGTGATCATCAACTACCGGGGAGGCAACGCAGACCGCTTTCTGGCCAGTGCTCCGGAGCACGTCCGACGCCTCTTGGCCTGCGTGTCGCTGCGCATCACACCCTCGGCCTTCCTGCAGCGGGTGTTCGCCAAGTACGGGCTGAGCGCCGAGGTGATTCCCAACATCGTTGACCTGACGCGCTTTGCACCGGTTGCGCGGCGCTCCTTCGGCAGTGCGCCCCATCTCGTGGTGACACGCAACCTGGAGGAGATCTACGATGTGCCGACAGCGCTGCGGGCCTTTGCCCGCATCCGTGACGCTTTCCCACAGGCGCAGCTGACAGTCGCCGGCAGTGGCCCGGAACGCGAGCGTCTGCAGGTTCTCGCCAACGAGCTCGGCCTGCGCGACAGCGTCCTTTTTGCCGGGCGGATTGCCAACGCAGCCATGCCGGCGATCTACGCTGCTGCCGACTGCCTGCTCAACCCGAGTACGGTCGACAACATGCCGATATCGATCCTCGAGGGCTTTGCCAGTGGCGTTCCGGTCGTCAGTACCGATGCCGGGGGCATCCCGGATCTCGTTCAGCACGGGGTCTCCGGCCTGCTGGTTGCGGTCGGTGATGACCGGGCCATGGCGCGTGAGGCACTGCGCGTGCTGCAGGACGCCGAGTTGGCGGCCGCCCTGCGGCGGGCCGGGCTCGAGCAGGCGGAACACTACGCCTGGCCGCAAATCCGTGCACGATGGTTGGCCGCCTACAGCCGGGTTGCCAGCGGGAGAGTGGCGTCATGAATCCGTATACCGCGCTTTGTTCGGGCCTGTTCTTTCCCTTGCACGAGCGCCTCAAGGGGCACGATTCGGTCGCCTGGCGCAAGCGGCTCGAGGCCAGCCAGTGGTGGTCGGCCGAGCAAATCGGGGAGCTGCAGACTCGGCGCCTGCGCGAGTTCCTGCAACGGATCGGTCGTGACGTACCGTATTACCGCGATCTCTTCCGGACTGTCGGTTTCGACGCCAATGAAGTGTGCTCGACCGATGCCCTGCACGCCTTGCCCCTGCTCGGCAAGCCGGAGATACGGGCGAACCTCGAGCGGCTGCAGGCGGCCGGACACGGGCCGCTTACGCGTTACAACACCGGTGGCTCCTCAGGCGAACCACTGATCTTCTTCATGGGCAAGGAGCGCAAGAGTCATGATGTCGCCGCCAAGTGGCGCGCCACGCGTTGGTGGGGCGTAGACATTGGCGACCGCGAGTTGGTGGTCTGGGGCAGCCCGATCGAGCTCGGCGCCCAGGACCGGGTTCGCCGCCTGCGCGATGCACTGCTGCGCAGCACGCTTCTGCCGGCATTCGAGATGTCGGAGGCGAATCTCGACCGTTTCGTGGCAGCGATCAGCGACTGCCGTCCAGCAATGCTGTTCGGCTATCCGTCGAGTCTCTCGCTGATTGCGCAGCACGCGCAGAGGCGGCAACGGGACCTGCGCGGCCTCGGAATCCGGGTTGCGTTCGTCACCTCCGAGAAGCTCTACGATGAGCAGCGACGGCTGATCAGCGAAGTTTTCGGCTGTCCGGTGGCCAACGGCTACGGCGCCCGCGATGCCGGATTCATCGCTCACCAATGCCCGCACGGCAGTCTGCACATCAGCGCCGAGGACATCGTCGTCGAGACGCTACGCCCGGATGGTCAGCCGGCTGCAGCGGGTGAAACCGGTGAGATCGTCGTCACGCACATGGCGACGGCGGATTTCCCCTTCGTCCGCTACCGTACCGGTGACGTCGGCATTCTCGGCAGCAGAGCCTGCGCCTGCGGCCGCGGTCTGCCGGTACTCGAGGAAGTGCAGGGACGGACGACCGACTTCGTCGTCGCCCGCGACGGTACGGTGATGCACGGGCTGGCGCTGATCTACACGGTCAGGGATTTGCCCGGGGTCGAGCGGTTCCGTATCGAGCAGATGTCGCTCGACCTGACGGTTGTCCGCATCGTCGCCGGACCGGCTTTCGACCGTGCGGCCGAGGAGCGGATCGTGCGCGACTTCAAGGCGCGGCTCGGCGACGCAGTCGCCATCCGCGTCGAACGTGTGGCGGACATCGCCGCCGAGTCGTCCGGGAAGTTCCGCTACGTGGTCAGCCGGGTCAAGGCTCCTGGCGGTGACCGGGGTGCTGCGCATGCGTGACCTGCTGCTGGTCGGGATCTTTCTCGCCGTCCTGCCGTTCGCGTTGCGCAACACCTGGATTGGCGTCCTCTTGTGGACCTGGCTGAGCCTGATGAATCCGCACCGCCTGACCTACGGCTTTGCCTACGATGCACCGTTCGCGGCCGCCGCCGCCGGGGTCATCTTCCTGTCACTGTTCATCGGCCGCGACAAGCTGCGGATGCCTTGGTCGCCGCCGGTCATCGTGCTGTTTCTGTTCGTCTTCTGGATGTGCGTCACGACGGCTTTCGCCCTCAGTCCGGAGGATTCATGGAATCAGCTCAACAAGGTGCTGAAGATTCAGGTGGTGACCGCCATCGCGCTGATGGCTTTGCAGGAGCGCAGGCACATCGAGCTCTTCATCTGGGTCAACGCCCTCTCGATCGGTTTCTATGGTTTCAAGGGCGGGCTCTACACGGTTCTCAGCGGCGGCGGCGGCAGGGTCTGGGGTCCGGCGGGGACGTTCATCGCCGACAACAATCATCTGGCGGTGGCGGTCATCATGGTGATTCCGTTGCTCAACTACCTGCGTACCGTCGCCACTGCCAAGTACCTCCGCCTCGGTTTGCTCGCGCTGATGGTGTTTTGCGCGTTTTCTGCCCTGGGGTCGCAGTCGCGTGGAGCACTGCTGGCGATTGCTGCCATGGCCTTGGTGCTGTGGGCGCGGGCGCCAAACAAGGCGGTGACGGGTGTGATCCTGGCAGTGACCGGAGTCGCCCTGATCGCCTTCATGCCGTCAGCCTGGGAGGAGCGCATGAGCACGATTGGCACCTACGAAAGCGATGGCTCGGCAATGGGCCGCATCCAGACCTGGCAGTTCTGCGCCAACCTGGCGGCTGACCGGCTGACTGGCGGTGGTTTCTCGATCTACAATGTCCAGAATCTGGCGATCTGGGGGGCCCCCGGCGCGCGCAGCGTGCACGTCGCGCACAGCATCTACTTCTCGGTTCTGGGTGAGCACGGCTACATCGGCTTGTTCCTCTTCCTGCTGCTCTGGTGGCTGGCGATGCGCCAGGCCGCACGGTTGCGCAAGGCCAGCAAGGGCAAACCAGAGCTGGCCTGGGTTTTTCATCTGGTGGGAATGTGTCAGGTATCGCTCGTCGGCTACTTTGTCGGTGGCGCGTTCCTGCAACTCGCCTACTTCGATCTCCCGTACAACATCCTCGTCATCCTCGTCGTCACTCAGCGCTGGCTGGATGCAGGCGGCTGGAAAGAGAAGGCGGGCGGGACCGTGACTGCTGCCGAGAGCGCCCAGCAGCGACCACTTCCATCGGCTGTGACGCAACAGGTGACGTCGTCATGATCAGGACTCTGGCCAATCTGCTGTCGCCAGCAGGAAAGAACGGACGCCTCTCCATCCTCATCTTCCATCGCGTCGTTGCCCGGCGGGATGAGGTTTTCGACTGGAATCCGGATGCCATCGCCTTCGCGCAGAGGATGCGATGGCTGCGCAGCTGGTTTCACGTTCTGCCACTGGACGAAGCCGTCCAGCGGCTGCGCGAGCACTCCCTGCCCGCACGGGCGGCAGCGGTGAGCTTCGATGATGGGTATGCCGACAACTATCATGTCGCGCTGCCGATACTGCAGCAATTGGGTGTTCCCGCCACGTTTTTCGTCGCTACCGGCTACCTCGACGGTGGCCGCATGTGGAACGATACGGTCATCGAGTCCGTCAGACACTGCGGTCAGGCGACGCTTGACCTGTCCGGGATCGGGCTGGGCACCCATGACCTCAGTTCGCCAGCGGCCATGCGTCGGACGATATCTGTGGTGCTCGACGGCCTCAAGTACAAGCCTCCTGGCGAACGCAGCCAAGCGGCCGACCACGTGGCGCAAGTCGCTGGCTGCCGTCTACCCACGGATCTGATGATGACCTCGGAACAGGTGCGCGCGATGCGCCGCGCCGGGATGCTCATCGGTGCCCACACCGCGACGCATCCAATTCTCGCACGCCTGGGCCTGGACGAGGCGCAGCGTGAAGTGGTCGCCAGCAGGGACTTCCTGCAGGATCTCCTGCAGGAGCGGGTCGGCCTGTTCGCCTACCCCAATGGCCGACCGTCGTTGGACTACCGCACCGAAGATGCGGAGTGCATTCGTTCCCTTGATTTCGATGCGGCCGTGACGACCGCATGGGGTGTCGCCGATGCCGGCAGCGATCTCATGCAACTGCCTCGATTCACCCCCTGGGACGGTACGCGCCTGCGCTTCGGGCTCAGACTGCTCAGGAACCTGCTCGACGACTCACGGCGGGCGAGCATGCAGCTTGCCGGCTGAGTGCGGCGCCCGATGAGCCCCATGATGTGCCGGCAGGATCGCAGCAGGCGGGCAACGCGGCAATGGACTTGCCGGGTCCTCGCACAGGCTACCGCACCCGGCCGTGCGGCGGCCAGGCGGTGGCCGATCGCCGTCGAGCCGCCAGGCACCGGCTGATGTCGCGTCGCCTGCTCCTTCAACCTCATCATTCTTGAGAGCTGCAAACCGATATGTCACTGAAGAAGATCGCCTCTGATTTCAAAGCGCGCTACATCGACGAACGCCGTCTGCCCGAGGCGGCCCGACAGCAGCTGCAGCGTGATCGTGCCGGGCTACCGGAGCATGACGCGGGCCCCCTGGCGGTCGCCGAGGCGGGCATCGAGTGGCTGAAGCGCTCGCAGGACAAGTCCGCCTACCAGGATGGCGGCTCGGCGCGCGATTTCAGCCTGCTCCGAGGGTGGGCCAGTTCCTACCCGGAGACGTCCGGTTACATCCTGCCGACCTTGATCGACTTTGCTGCACGGACCAACGATCAGTCCCTGGCCGACCGGGCGCAGCGGATGCTTGACTGGCTGGTGTCGATCCAGTTTCCCGAGGGAGGCTTCCAGGGCGGCAAGGTAGACGCTTCCGAACGGGTTCCGGTGACGTTCAACACGGGCCAGATTCTGCTTGGTCTGGCTGCCGGAGTGCAGCGTTTTGGCGAGGCCTATCGGCGGCCGATGGTGCTGGCCGGCACTTGGCTGCGTGATTCGCTGGATCCCGATGGATGCTGGCGGAAACACGCGACGCCCTTCGCCAGCCCGGGAGAAAAGGCCTACGAAACACACGTTTCCTGGGGCTTGTTCGAGGCGGCACGGATCGAGCCCGGTCTCGGCTTTGCCGAGGCCGGACTGAAGCAGGTGCGCTGGGCGATCGGCAAGCAGATGGAAAATGGCTGGTTCGCAAGCAACAGCCTGTCATCGCCGGCGGAACCACATACCCACACGATCGGCTACGTCTTGCGTGGCGTCATCGAGGCCTATCGATTCGCCGGCGAAGCGGACCTGCTGGCAGCCGCCGCGCTGACGGCCGACGCGCTGCTCGAGGTCATCGAGGACGACGGGCGCCTGCCCGGAAAGCTGGACCGCAACTGGCGGCCGACGGTCGATTGGGTGTGCCTGACGGGCAATGTCCAGATTGCCGCCTGCTGGCTTCTTCTGTTCGGCATTACCGGCAAGGCCGCTTACCTCGATGCCGCGCGGCGCGCCAACCGCTACGTGCGGCGGACGGTTTACCTGAGTGGCAACCCGGACGTGGTGGGCGGCGTGCGCGGCTCCTTTCCCGTAGACGGGGAGTACGGGCGATTCGAGTATCTCAATTGGGCAGCCAAGTTCTGCGTCGATTCGCAGCTGCTGGAAGCGTCGGTGGACGTTCCTCTTCGCGGCACAGGCGATGACCGCTGAGTGCCACCCGAAGGCCTGCGCGCTCGTGGCATCGCTGCCCGGGTTTGCCCTGCGCGTCGGGCCGGCAGATGGCCAGCCGATGCTGGTCGCACGCGAGGAGCCGACGACCGCTTTCTCGCCGGTCTGCCGGAGCGGTGGTCGAATGGCTCGGGACGACGTTCGATGAGTCTGCGCAGCCAGGTGCTGGCCGCACTGCGGTGGACGGTGATCGGGCGTTTTGCCAGCCAGATTGCCTCCTGGGCGATCACCATCCTGGTCATGCGCTTCCTGCTGCCGGCCGACTATGGCCTGATGGCCATGGCGACCATCTTTTCCAGTCTGTTGGCGCTGGTCGCAGAACTCGGCCTGAGTTCCAGCCTGATCCAGACGCGCGATATCTCCGATCGCCAGATGCGTCAGGTGTTCGGCGTCACCCTCCTCGCCAACCTGGGGGTATTCGCCCTGCTGGCGCTGGTCATCGCACCGCTGGCAGCGATCTTCTTCAGTGAGCCGCGCCTGCAGACGATCATTCAAGTGGTGGCGCTGCAATTCATTCCGGCAATCTTTGCGGTGATTCCGGGGGCGTTGTTGCATCGGGAGATGGCCTACCGTGGACGTAGTCTCGTCGACTTCGGGTCCAGTCTGGCCGGATCGCTCCTCACCCTGGGTCTGGCCTATGCGTCACACGGCGTCTGGGCGCTCGCCTGGGGTGGCGTGCTCATGGCGACGCTGCGCGCTGCCGGTTACAATCTGCTCAGACCCTACAAGGGTCTGCCGCTGTTCGACTTCAGTGGCAGCGGTCGGATCATCCGCTTCGGGCGTGATATCGCCGCCAACCAGGTGGTTTACCATTTCTATTCACAGGCTGACTCCCTGATCGTCGGCAAGCTTCTGGGACGACACGATCTGGGCCTTTACTCGGTGTCGATGGATCTGGCGTCGTTGCCGACCTCGCGGCTCGCATCCATACTGAATCAGGTGGCCTTTCCCGCGATGTCCAAGGTGAAGCGTGAGGGCGGCAGTGTCAATCCTTATGTTCTCAAGAGCATGCGTGCCATCAGCCTGATCAGCTTTCCAGTCATGTGGGGCATGTCGAGCGTTGCCCCGGAAATCGTTGGTGGCCTTCTGGGTTCCAACTGGGATGGTGCCAGCCTGCCCCTGATGCTGCTCTGCCTGATCATGCCCTTGCGCGTCCTTGGGCCGATCGTTCACGCCGCGCTGCAGTCGGTGGGTCGCGCCGACGTCAGCTTCAGGAACACGTGTGCCACCGCCGTCGTGATGTGTTTGGCGTTCATCGTCGGCTGCCAGTTTGGCCTCATTGGCCTTGCCCTGTCCTGGGTGCTCGCCTTTCCCTGCGTATTTCTGGCGAATCTGGTACGTGCCGCGCCTCATCTCGATCTGCATCTGGGCGAAGTCATTGGCGCGCTGGGCAGATCGGCATTGGCCAGTGGCGTCATGTACGGCTGTGTCGCTCTGGCTCGTGAACACGTCGCTCTGCCACCGCTGCCGATGTTGCTGCTGCTCGCGCTGCTTGGTGCCGTCGCCTATCTGGCTGCGAGCTCGCTGTTCAACCGCAGGGGGATCGACGAAGCGCTGGCTCTCCTGCGACCGGAACGGCAGCCATCAATCGCGGACAGGGAGGCTCGGTCATGACGAAAGCGACGGCGACGGCGGTGATCGTTGGCGGCGGATTGAATGCCCTCGGGATCGTGCGCAGTCTGGCCGAGCAGAGAGTCCCGATGATTCTGGTGTGCAGCGGCAGTGGCCCGGCCTGGCATAGCCGATATCCGCGGCACCATGTCGTCGGGGAGACGGAAGGTGAGGCCCTGATCGCCGCGCTCAAGTCGATCGCCGCAAGCTTGCCGGAAAGACCGGTTCTCTTCCTGACCGAAGAGAAATCGGTCACATCGGTCTCGGAACGCCGGCAGGAGCTTGTTTCCGACTACCTGATCACCCTGCCGGAGCAGCAGACACTGGCGAATCTGATGCACAAGGAAGGGTTTCAGAAACTGGCGATCGACTGTGGGAGTCCTGTTCCGGCAGCGGTCCGCTTGCAGACGGAGCGTGATCTGGAGCATCTTTGCGAGTTGCGATTCCCTTGCGTTCTGAAGCCCGCATTCAAGCATTATGGCTACGGCGACCGCTTCAAGAAGGCATACGTGGTCGCATCGGCCGCGGAAGCCTCGCTACGCTATCGCGAGATTGCACCGGTTCTGGCCGACCTCGTTGTTCAGGAATGGATTGAAGGCGCTGATTCCGATATCTATTTCTGTCTGCAGTACGTCACTGCCGATCAGCGTCCGGCGGCCTCGTTCGTCGGTCGCAAGCTGCGCTCGTGGCCACCACGGATTGGTGGCACGGCGAGCTGCATTGCGGCTCCGGAATGCCATGACGAACTGAGCGACATGACGTCGCTCTTCTTTCGCCAGGTCGGTTTCGTCGGCATGGGCAGCATGGAGTACAAGCGGGATTGCCGCGATGGCCGCTTCTACATGGTGGAGCCTACCGTCGGGCGTACCGATTTTCAGGAGGAGGTTGCCACGGTCAATGGCGTGAACATCCCGTTCGCCGCCTACTGTGCCGAAACCGGTGCTTCGTTGCCGCCCGGGCGGTACCTGCAGCCACCGAAGATCTGGCGCGATCCGATCGTTGATCGCTGGTCGGCGGAGGAACAGGGGAGTGCGGGTGCCCTGCCTGCAGCAGACGCCGTCGACGCCTACTGGCGGGCCAATGATCCGATGCCATGGTGCGTCCTGACCTGGGAAAGAGTGCGCGCACGCTGTCAGACGCTGCTGACGGGGCGGAGATAGGCGATGTCTTACCAACGTCTGCCCTATGCCGATTGGGGTTGGGCCGAGTTGCGAGCCGTGCTGGCAGCCATGCTCTGCGGCCGCATACGCCGTGGCCCCGGTGCCAGGCAACTGGCGGGCGCACTTGCCGGGTTGTTGACCGTGCCGCATGTCCTGCCGGTCAATTCCGGCCGTACCGCACTGCGTCTCGGCCTTGAGGCCCTGATGCAGTTGCGGCCGGGGAGCAACGAGGTGATCATCCCCGCGTTCATATGCCCGGCGGTTGTCGAGGTTGTCAACTTGCTCGGGTTGGTGCCGGTTTTCGCCAATGTCGGTGCCGACCTCAACCTGGATCCCGGCGGTTGTGAGCAGCGGATTGGCAGCCGGACGCTGGCGATCATCGTTGCCCATATGTACGGGTGCCCGGCGAAGATCGAAGCCTTCGCCACCATTGCCAAAGCGGCGAGGGTGTTTCTGGTGGATGACGCGGCACAGGTCGTCGGGGAATCGGTGGGCGGCCGCATGTTGGGGACCTTTGGCGATTTCGGTGTGCTCAGTTTCGCCCAGTCGAAGTGTGTCGTGACTGGCGAGAGCGGTGGTGGTGGCGTCCTGATCTGCCATGAGAATGAAGTCTTGCCCATCGTGCGGGCGCGGGTCGCAGGGCTGGCACCGGCGGAAGGGCGTTTGCGGGCACTGGTTGCGTTCTTCTGGAACTACCTTTTGGAGTCGCACACCGCAGCGCTGAGCTATCGCTGGCAGCGCCTGCGGCAGCAGGTTCTTGGCGCCAGAGTGCGCGGACTCGTGCCCGCAGGGATCGCGAACCTCGATGCGTGCCTGGCCCTGGTGCAGCTGAATTCGCTGTCGCGGCGGCGCGAACAGCGCCTTCGGATTCTCGGCCAGTATGCCGATGTGCTGGCGGCGCCTGGCGATCCATGGCTGATGCCGCAGTTCGCGCCCGGACGGTACCTGGCGCGGGTGATGGTCTCCCTGCCGCCCGGTGTCGAACTCGACGAGTGCCAGCGGCAACTGCGGCGAGAGTCCGTGTGCACCCGGCGCGGCTACGCGACGCATTCCCCCGCATCCTGTTCGGCCGGAGGGTCGCCGGATCCTGGCGCGGGCCTGATCGAACTGCCGGCCTATGCGGACATGACTGCCAAGGATGTCGCAGAGGTCTGCCAGCGGCTGCGACGTGTGGCGGCAGCGTATCGACAATGTGTTTCCAATCGTCAGGACGGAGATGATCATGAGCGATGTTATCAATAGCAGTGAACCGGGCCCGGTGACGCAGTCGCGCGCCATCTGGCCCGTGATGGTCCTCGCCCACAACGAGGAGCGGCATATCGATTCGTGCCTCGAGAGCATCTTCGCGGCCGACCCGGACGGTCCTTTCGAAGTGTTCGTCATGGCCAACGGCTGTACCGACCGCACCGAGGAAATCGTCCGCGCGTACGGCAGGAAGAATCCGCGCGTTCATCTCGTCTCGATCACGCTCGGTGACAAGTGCAACGCCTGGAACGTCTTCATCCATGAGACCGTTCCCCAGCATTGCGCCGGGCAGGAAATCTATTTCTTCATGGATGGCGACGCGCGTGCCGTTCCGGGCTCGTTCTCGGCGATGGAACGGGCCATGCGGGCGGAACCGCAGGCGCAGGCAGTCGGTGTGCCGCCGGCATCCGGGCGCAGCATGCGCCATGACCGCGAGGAGTTGCTTCGTGAACGCGGGCTGGTAGCCAACCTGTACGCGCTGCGTGGCTCCTTCGTGATCCGTTGCCAGCAGCTCGGCGTCAGAATCCCACTCCGACTCGAAGGTGACGACGGTCTGGTGGGCGCACTGGTGAAGTGGGATCTGAATCCGTCACAGCCGATGAACGACCTGCTTATCGCGCCCTGCGCGGATGCCGGGTTCATCTTCGAGTCCTTCACCATCTCGCGGTTCGCCGATGTCCGGGCCTACTGGCGACGCATGGTGCGTTACGGTCGCAGGGGCTACGAGTTCAAGCTTCTCGGCCCCCGTCTGCAGGCCGGCGGGATTGCCGCGATGCCGCAAGACATTCGCGAAATCTACGGCGATTCCGATCGTCTCTCGCTGACCTGGAACGGCATCTACACGGTGACCAACTGGTTCGCCCTGCGGGAAATGCGCGCAATTGGCCGCAGCTAGACGGCCGACGGGCAGGCACGAAGGAGGTGCCTGTGCCGACGGGAATCCCGCACCTTGCCAAGCGTTGCTGCGGGTGGCGGTATGTTCCGCAGCCGGCGGTCGTCAAGCCGACAGTGGAAAATGGGTGATGAGTGATGAGTGACAGTGAATCGACGCAGATTGGCGATTACCGGACGAGCCACATCGAGCGCGGCGAGAACTATGACCGCAATCTGGCCAAGGACCCGTTTGACGCCTACATGTGCGACATGGAGCGCGTTCATCTGCAGCGCATCCTGCCGCAGCTCTTTCCGGACGGCATTGCCCGCTACCTGGATTTTGCTTGTGGCACGGCTCGCATCACTCAGACCGTCGCCCCCTTCGCACGCGAGACGATTGGGGTTGACCTATCGCCGAGCATGCTTGCTGCGGCGCGTCAGAGGTGTCCGAGTGTCCGTTTCGTCGAGGCTGACCTGACCCGGGCAGCAATCGATCTGGGTACTTTCGATCTGGCGACGGCGTTCCGGTTCTTCGGCAACGCGCAGCCGACGCTGCGGCAGCAGGTGCTGCAGGTGCTGGCCGATCTCGTCAGGCCCGGAGGCTACCTGGTCCTCAACAATCACCGCAATCCTGGCTCGCTGGCGGCGCTCTTCCATCGCCTGACGGGCGGCCAACCCGAGATGGACCTGACCCACCACGCGCTGCAGCGGCTGCTGGCCAAGCACGGCTTTCAGGTCGTCAATAGCCTGCCGATCGGTGCCTGGCTCTACCGCTCACGGATGCTGGGACAAGTACGCACCGTGGATGATGGATCGTTGCGCCGCGAGGCGATGTTTGGCCATCGGTTTCTGGCGCCGGTGGCGCCCGACACCATACTGGTTGCTCGCCGTCGTGCCTGAGATGGAGCAGCGTTCTTGCGGTGAGCCAGCTGGTACCACGGCTCTGCGACCCTACGAACTGGCAAGCGCGCGCTTGCGGGCGATCTACCAATTGCCCGCCATGGTTGATGGCGCAGGCGTGTTGGAGTTGTACCTTCAGGATCACGGGCGGGTGGTCGACGGCGAGTGGCCGGCGCGCCAAGTGGTGAGTTGTCGCCTGGTTGGCGGTGACCGTGGGTCGCCCGTCACGACTCCGATGATCGGCCGCCTGCACGGCTGCGAGGCGTCCTACGACGAGCCGCTGCCATTCACCGCTGCAAGTTTCGATCTTGTGATCCTGCACCATACCCTGGATGATCTGGCGGCAGCCTTGCCGCAGCGACCCCCTCGCCAAGTTGCCGAAGAGTGGCTGGCCAGGATCGCGTCGATTCTCAGGCCGGGTGGGGTGGTCGCCGGTTGCGGACGCAACGGCAGCAGCCCGCGCGGCTGGCATTGGCGCCGGCGGGCAGTGCCTTCGGGTTCCTCGGAGGTGGCGGCGCTGAGCGTGCTTTCGTGCCAGGGCGCCCTGCTCAGTGCAGGTTTCCGTGGCATCCAGGTGTGCAACCTGTGGCCGGACCCACAGGCTCCGAGCACCCTTGCCGCGGTCGAAGTGGAAGCCTCGCGCCGGGCATTCCGCTACGCGCTGGAGTCTTCGCGTGACTCCCTGAGCCGTTCCGGATACCTGTTGCGAAAGGCGGTCGTCGAACTGGGCCTCAACCGCTTTCTCGAGCCACACCTCTTCTATTGGGGGTGCCGGTCGTGCTGAGCCTGGTCGGCAAGGCGCTGGTGAGCAGTGGGTTCGTGGCGCCGCAAGCCAGGCTCGTATTCAACGTCATGGTCTCGCGTGGCGAGGCGATTGCACTGGATGTCTGGGATCCCGGCAAGGATGCCTGGTATCACGTCCAGGCGTGCTTCCATTACGATCTCGGCGAACGCTTCGCCAGCTATCGCCTGGCGCACGACCGGTTTCGCGAGCGCACGCCGAAGCCGCTCGCCCATCTGCGCCTTGACGGCTGGAGCCTGCTGGTTGCGACGGCCTGCGAGCACCGCATCGTCCGTGCGCGTGACCTGGACTCCGGTCGCCGATCGGCGCACCTGGTCGGGCAGTTGATCGCTTTCTTTGCCAGCGCCCGCGCCAGCTCGCTCGACGCTGCGGACGCCTGCAGCCACGACCTTTTCATGGCCGAGGCCGGTGCGTTCCTGGCAGATTCCCCCGATGCCGGTAGCGCGCTCCGGCGCTATCTGGGGCAGTTGGATCGCACGCTTTGGGCGGACATCCCGCACATCCCGCAGCATGGCGACTTCGTACTCAACAATCTGGGTGCGGCGCGCGGCGATCTGTTGGTGTTCGACTGGGAGGACTATGGTGCGACGGCTCTGGCTGGGTTCGACATCTTCATGATCAGCCTGTCCGTCGCCGGCATGAGCGCGACATCGGCACGGCTGATCCGCGATACCGAGGATCCGGCTGCATGCCCCTGGTTCTTCGCGCAGCGCGCTTGTGCAGCGTCGGCACTGCCCTACGCAAGCTTTCGTCGCGCAGTGCCGCTCTACCTCATCGTTTTCAGGTATCTGAAGCGCAACTACGGACGCGAGATCGGCCAGCGCATCGATGCCATTCTCGAGCAGGTGCTTCCCTGACCGGCGATGGTGAACGCTGAGAACGTGCCTTCGACGGGTCGGCAACTCGTCCGTGGGTCGGCGTGGATGGTCGGCGCCAGATGGGCAACACGCCTGATCGGCCTGGTCAGCACCGTCATCCTCGCGCGGCTGCTGGCCCCTGCCGATTTTGGCATCGTCGCGATAGCCCTGATTGCAGTCGGTCTTCTGGAGACTGTCGGCTATGCCGGTGTCGATCTGGCCCTGATGCGTCCCGGAGCGAACAGCCGCGAACACTTCGATACCGCGTGGACGATCCAGATCATCCAGGGGATGTTGATCGCCGGGCTGCTGGTCGTGGTCGCGCCGTGGGTGGGGCAGGTCTTCTCCGAACCGCGCGCGGTCAGCGTCGTGCAGCTGATCGCGCTGCGACCGTTGATCAGCGGTTTCGAGAACATTGGCGTCGTCGCCTTCCGCAAGGATCTCGATTTCGCCAACGACTTTCGTTTCACCGTATATACGAAGCTGGCGAACTTCGCGATAGTCGTCGGCGCGGCCTTCTACCTCGAGAACTACTGGGCGCTTGCCATCGGCATGACCAGCGGCAGCGCCATCGCGCTGATCCTGAGCTATCGGATGCATCCTTACCGTCCGCGCCTCAGCCTGAGCTGCGTGCGCGAGATGTGGGGATTCTCGCAATGGCTGATCATCTCCCGTGTTGGAACCTACCTCAATCGCAAGACCGATGAGTTCGTCGTCGGCCGTCTGCTCGGAACGAGTGTCATGGGGGGCTACCACGTCGCCAATGAACTGGCGACGATGCCCAGTTCCGAGCTGGTCATGCCGCTGCGGCGCGCGCTGTTTCCCACGCTGTCCAAAGTGGCAGGCGCGCGCGACGAATTCGAGAATCTGTTCTGCCTGAGCCTTGGGGCAATGGCCGCGCTGTGCTTCTCGGTTGGCTTCGGGCTGATGGCGGTGGCGCCGGAGTTCGTGCCGCTGGTTCTCGGCGACAAGTGGCTGGAGGCGATCGATGCCATGCGGTGGTTGGCGCTTTACGGGGCCTTCTCGTCCCTGACACTGACCCTGGAGATGCCACTCTGGGTGATGGGGCGTACCCGCCTGTCGGCGGCGCAGACTTGGCTGGAACTCGCGTTGCTGGCGCCGATCGCCTTTCTGGCGGCGCAGGTCAAGGGCATGGAGGGTGTGGCGATGGCACGCGTGGCCGTATCGATTGCCGTCCTGCCACTCATGTTGCGCTTCGTCTCCTCGTCCTGCATGATCGGCGTCGGCCGGCTCTATGGCTCGCTCTGGCGTCCCTGTCTGGCGGGACTGGCGATGTATGGCAGTCTTGCCTTCCTCGCGCCGCTGATCGATGCACCCCTCGTCGTGCTGCTCGTGCTGAAGGTCGTGGTCGGGTTGGTGCTGTTTCCCGGTGTGCTGGTCGTTCTCTGGCTCGCTTCCGGTCGTCAGGCAGGCATCGAGCAACAGGCCTGGCGGACGGTCGCCAGTCTCGCCGCTCGTCGGCATCGCGGCTGACCGCGGAGGACACGCACGTCCGTCGGGGAGCCACGGAGCGAACCGGGTTGCCGGCGGCGACTCCGTCGCTCGCCCTGACCGGCGATCCGAAGCGCATCGCCGCCTACCAATGGCCCGATCGCCGCTCGGCGCGCTAGACCTGCCCTTTACCCGCAAGTCTTGTTGTCATCCGAAGTCCAGAGCCGGAGCGAGAGCCCTTCGCGCAGCGATTGCAGGACCGAATAGCCGTGCCACATGATTTGATGCCCTGGAGAGGGGTCTTTGGCGCGGCCAATGTATCCGCCGAGTTGGGCTACGAGACGAACGGCGTCGCCGAGCCGAGTGGGCTTGGGGATTTGTTTTTTTTTGCGTAGGCCTGCAGCACTTCGATCTCGGCGTCGGAGAACAAGACCTCGGCGGGAAGATCGGGGCACTGTCTGCCCAGGAGCGTCATGAGCATGATGCGCCAAGCGATGACGAGATTGATGGCGATGGCCCGTTTGAGTCGCTCAGCGGTCTTGTGTTGCAGCGCCTCGATGCGACAGCCGCTCTTCAATACGCGATGCCAGTCTTCGATGCGCCAGCGCAGGCAGTACCACCGCAGGCACTCCTGGGCTTGTTCTGGTGTGGTGATCTCGCAGGTGGTGATCAGGAACCACTCGAGCGGTTCGGCGTCGGCTGGCGGCGAGGGTTCCTGGACATGCACCACCCAGAGCCTGAGGGCCTTCCGGGCCGGGTATTTCGACGGCCGGCGGAGTTCGACTTCGCGGTAGCGCAAATTGACGTGCGCGGTACGTTGTGCGTGCCCGTCGCGTGCCTTCTGTTTGCTTTTCTTGGTCCGAGCGCTTTGTCGCGGCACGTTGATGCGAAGCTGGCGTCGCACGGGGCTTTGTCTGACGAGTTCGAAGAGGTTGAGTGCCTCGCGGGTGGCGCGGTCATGTTTGGCGCGAACCAACAGTTCGACGCGGCCGCTTTGGCGTGGCTCGTCAAACAGTTCGAAGAAATCCGCCTCGCGATCCATCACGCAGACCTGGCGCGTGTCGGGCAGCGCGGGGACCAGATCGTTGCATTGGCGAAGACCCTCGATCCAAGTGAAGGTCTTCTTCTCTTCGATCGGTATGGCCGACGCCGGGCGCAGGTCCTCCTTTGCCCGGTGCGTCGGTGCCACACAGTGTGCCCTCAGGACCCCCAGCGGCAGGCCCTGGGTCGTCAGCACCAGCGTCGAATGCAGGTGCAGTCCGCCACTCTGGGCACCCGTCTGGTTGCTGCCGATGACGCCCAGCCCGGCACACTGGACCAGACCAGAATAGTTCAGCTCGGTCCCGTCCTGAACGCAGAGTACCGTCGACTGCGCCTTCATCCGCTGCACCGTGCGCCGTTGGTGAGGGGCCAGGATCGCCTGCATGGTGACCAGCGAGTCATCGGCTTGCTCGATCAGCCGGTAGTACGACTTGATCGCCGGCTTGTCTCCTTGCGCGGCACCGCAGAACGCGCGCCCCGGCATCTCGCCCATCGTGCGGGCAAAGTCGGCCAGCCGCCTGTTGCTGCGCCGGTCCCCCAAATTCGCTCCGGCAAACTCATGGCCCGCCCACTCGTCCCCCTCCAGACCTTCGCTGATCTGCAGCGCAGTCACTTGGAGCGGTTCGGCAATGGCTGCCAGGCGGGCGCGTACATCGGGCTCCAGTTCATAGAAGACGTAGATGGCCTTGACCGTCTTCGCGTTCTCGTTGAAGCGATCCTGTCGGCCACGCCCTTTGGTCTGGCCAATCTCCAGCCAGTTCGCTGCCCGGTAGCTGGTGCCGATGAAGTGTTGCGTGTCCACAAAGCTCTCCACCAGCCAAGGGCGATAGCCGTACTGGGCCTCGTAATCCGCACCCACGCGCCGCAAAACCATCCCCAGCACGTGCGAGGCCAGATTCGGGCAGTGCACCGAGTGGCGGATGAGAAAGCGGCTCATGCCAATCACCCCGTGCAGGTGCTGGCGCCGGGCATGATCGTTCCAGCCGATCCATCGCTCTCGGTCGGCCAGATGCAGCGCCGACGCCCCGAAACCAAAGCCGCCCAGCCAGCCATGCTCAGAGCCAATCAGGTAGCGCATCTGCGCCCCCACCAAAGGCCCAGCCCCCTGCGGATGCTCGCACAGCATCAACTCGTTCCACACCCGCATCAGCTCGAGAGTCTCAACGAGGACCAGCCTCAGCCCACGAAGCTCTGCGAGCACCGTCGGCACGTCCATCGCCCCATCAACGGGTTGACCCAGACGCCGCGGCCCTGCTGCCGTACGGCGCTTGCGCATCGGCGCCGGCAGAACGAAGTGCCCCGCCCCCTCCAACTCACGCAGCGCCTTGACGCAGCCTGCGATCTGGCTACGCCCGCGGGCATCACGCAAGCCGAAGTGCTGACAAATCGACTCGGCAACCGAGGATAGACTTCGATGCTCCTTGCCCGCCAACAGCTCCCGGATAACCTCAATCGAGGCTTGCTGTCTCAGCGCTCGCTTGACTTGGTTTTGCTCATTCATACCGAACCATAATCGGTTCGATCAAGAAAGTCCAGTCCTAATTTTTCGGGTAAAGGGCAGCGCTAGACCGGCCGGCGTCGGTAGTAGGGCAGGGTACTGGTGCCCACCCGCTCGTATCCGAGGTCGATCAACCGGTTGGCGAAGACGGCGCCATCATGGCCGGGAACCCGGTGCAGCTCGACGGTGACCTGCCGAATCCGCTGTGCGGTCTCTGCAGTCAACGTCCGTACGATATCGTGCTCGGCGCCCTCGCAGTCGAGCTTGAGATAGTCACAGCCGAGCACTCCCTGTGCCGCCATCAGTTCCGCCAACGTCACGACCTCGACCTCCTGCTCGACGCCAGCGACGGCCTGTCCATTCACCGACGTGTAGAAGGAGCTGAACAGTCGATTGCTCGCCGAGTGCAGCTTGATCGAGCCGCATTCGGCACCCACAGCCAGCTTGAGGGCAATGACGTTGCGCAGCTGGTTGAGCTCGATATTGCGCACGAGCTGGCGATAGGTGGACTCCTCTGGCTCGAGGGCGATGACCCTGCCCTTCGGTCCCACCACTCGAGCTGCCAGGACCGAGAAACAGCCGATGTTGGCACCGACGTCGATCACCGTGTCGCCTTCGTTGAGCACCTGTCCGGACGCGAGATAGTCGTTGCGCAACAGGATCTCGTAGAAGCCGAACAGATCGCCCACCCCCGGTCTCACTTCGATGCTGACACCGTCATTACGACACAGTACATAGGGTTCGCGTTGCTGGCCCAGACGGTCGAAAACCGCGGGCAGCGGATTGCGGACACCTCGCATCAACGACAGCAGCTTCCTTCCTTCGCCAAGCATGCTTGAATCCTCATCTGAGTTGGCGGCCGAGCGCAGGCTCCGCCTTCGAGTGGAACATCGGCATCAGGGTGCCTCAAGGCGCTCTCCTGAGTCAAGCCAAAAAAGTCACACCAGTCCGGGTTGTGCCTCTGTCTGATGGAGCCGTCCCGGCTGGACGGTCCTGTCCTGCTGTTCGCGCGGATCTTGCGTGGCCGCCCGTTCGCGACGACTCCTTGGCCGGCGCTCAGATGCCACCGTCCTGACAGGCTTCGAGCAAGCGGACAAGCTCGGCCGTCCGTTCCCGGCGAGAGGCCTGGCGAACGATCGCGGGCGATGGCGGTGCGGCCTTCGCCTGTCGCAGCGCGGTGACGAAGGCCATGAGCTGTGTCGCGATCGCCTCCGCCGAGTCGAGCGGAGCGAGGTGCTCGACTCCCGCTGCCCGCAAGGTTGCAGCGGTGTCGCCGGCAGCGTCGGTGAGCGCCAGTATCGGTCGACCGGCGCGCAGATACTCGTAGATCTTGGCCGGGATCTGTTCATTGCAGCATGCTGCCTGCAGAACCAGCAGTCCGTCGGCGCGCATCATCTCAGCGATGGCTGCACGGTAGCCCACGGCCGGCAGGCATTCAATCCAGTCATCGACCCGATGTTCCCGGGCAAGGCGTGCCAGCATGGCGTCATGAACCGCGGCCCGGAAACGCAGCCGGAGTTGCCCCGGCGGCAGCTTGCCCGAGTCCTTCAGGGACTGCAGAGCTCGCAGAAGCTGCGTCGGGTCGCGCTCCATCGGGTAGACCAGTCCGCTGTGAAGCAAGGTCAGCTGTCCGGGGTGCAGTGGCTCAGGTGCGTGAGCCGTGTGTGCCGTGGGCGGGAAACTCTCCTCGTCGTAGCCATTCTCGAGGACGAGGATGCGCGCCGCCGCTTCCGGGTAGCGCCGGCGATACTCGCGTGCGGCACCCGGCGTGGTGAAGGTACTGAACCTGGCCTCGCGCACGGCCGTACTCTCGATATCGATGAAGCTCTGTCGCGTGCGCGGGTTCGCCGGATAGCCCGGCTGTGCCATGGGATCGCGGAAGTCTGCCAGCCATGGGACCCCCGTGCGCCGGTGGAGCTGAGCCGCGATCAGGTGTGCAGTGGCGATTGGATAGGTAGACCAGATGACATCCGGTTGGTAGTCCCTGATCATGCGCAGGCCGGTGCGCACGGCATCGAACCGCCAGCTCACCCAGCGGTCTGGCCGCGCCATCCACGCCAGGTGTCGGCCGTGCAGGGCGAGATGACGCGAGGTATCGAGGGCGAATGCGCGATGGACGACGGTGCCCTCCGGAATCTCCTGCAGGAGGTCATCGCTCGTCCGCTCGTAAGCGCGTGGATCCGCAGTGACGACGAGGGGCTGCCATCCGTATCCGGGAAGGTGTTGCACAAACCGCAGGGTGCGCTGGATACCGCTGCTGCCTGCCAGGGGCGGGAAATGGTAGGCAATCATCAGGACACGCTTCATGGTCGCTTCCCTGGCGATGGTCGTAGCGGCCTGAACGTCAAAGCTGCGGCCGCCGGCCTGGGCGTCTGCTGTTCCCACTGCCCGTGACCGTCCGGCGTTGCCGGCTGCCCCGTCAAGCTGCGTCGCGGCGGAGCCATTGCTCGAGCATGGTCAGGATCCATACCATTTCTCCAAAGTATCCGGGGTGCTCCGGAAGGTGCTCGTGCAGAAGCCTGTGGACGAAGTCCGCCCGGACGATTCCCCGCTTTGCCAGCGTATCGAGAGAATCCCGGGCCAGTTCGAGCAGCGCCGGGTTGCGTGTGGTCCAGACGCCGAACGGCAGGCCGAAGCCCTTCTTCTTCTTGCTGATGATTTCGTCGGGCAGGAAGCCACGCAAGGCTTCCTTGAAGAACCAGCGCAGCCTGAAACGCCGAAGTTTCCAGTCCGCTGGCAGGGTCATCGAGAAGTCCGTCAGGCGATCGCTGAGCAGCGGATAGGCAACCGCAATCCCGGCCATCTGTACCGCACCCCGAACCTTCGGCAGGTCACTGTCGGCAAGGGTATAGCGCCAGTCGTAGGCCAGCAGGCGGTTGATCAGGCTCTGGGCCTGGCATTCGGCCCAGGTTGCCTGCATGTGTCGGGCCGGTTCGTGCAGATCGATGTCTGCCAGAAAGTCCGCGTTGAGCACCTGTGCCGGATCGAGTTGCATCAGCAGATTGAAGCTCTGCAACCGGGCCGGCAGCTCCACCCGCGAGTGACGCACATAGCCGGTCGCCTGCTTCAGGCCGGGGATCCGGCGCAAGGGACTGCCGTCCGCGCACATCGGTTCGATCGCCTGCCTGATCGCCTGCGGCACGCTGTGGTAGTACTCGAACAGCCGCTGCATGGCGTAACGGGAGTTGCCACCGAACAGTTCATCGCCGCCATCACCAGCCAGCAACCTGCTGCAGCCATCGGCCTGCGCGACTTGCGCACAGTAATAGGCCGGCAGGGCCGATGAGTTGCCGAAGGGCTGATCGTGATGCTTGGCCACGGCCGGGATGCTCGCCAACAGGTCGGCTGGCGTCACATAGTATTCGTGATGCTCGCAGCCGAAGTGCCTGGCGGCGATGCGTGCGTATTCCATCTCATCGTAACCTGCGGCGTCGAAACCGATCGAATAGACCGGAGCCGCCGTGCCGGTGATCTGGCAGAGCATGCCGGCGACCGTCGAGCTGTCGGTGCCGCCTGAAAGGAAGGCGCCGACCCGTTGCTCGCCAGCGAGCTGCTCGGCGACGGATTCGCGGATCAGGCTGCGGAACGAGTCTCGGGCGGCATCGAAGGAAGGACGGCGTTGCTCGTCGAAGCGCAAGGGCCAATGGCGAATCTGGTGCACGCCCTGCTGGTCGACGAGCAGCGCGTGCGCCGCCGGCAATCGCCGTACCTGGCGGAAGATCGTCCGCGGCGCCGGGATCATGTGGAAGTACAGATAGTCGAAGATTGCCTGCGGGTCCAGTTGCCGGTCGTGGCCCGGGACACAGTCGGCGCGGTCGGCGAAGGCGAGGATCTTGCCGTCGGTGAAGTAGCACAGCGTTTCGATGGCGAAGCGGTCGACGGCGAGGAAAACGCAGCGGCGTTGCGCGTCCACCACCGCAAAGGAGTAGGCCCCGCGAATCCGAGAACAGACCTCGCTACCGTGTTCCTGCCACGCTGCGAGCAATCTAGTGGCCAGTCCGGAGTGCGCGTCGGTGCCATCTGATCGGTCGTCGTCGACCCATGATTGACCGATGATTGCACAGATGGCAGTCGCATCGCGGGCGATGTTGGCGCAGCGCAGAGCGATGCCTGCAAGCATATCGGGCGCGGCCGAAGCGTGCAGCAAACTGCTTAGCTCAACTTGTCCGAAGATTTTTTCGTTCATGCTGTTTCAAACTCATGGTTGGTCTGGCCGTTGAGCCTCTCCAGGCGACGCGCCCAGCGTATGGTCTCACAGAGACTGGGATCCTGGTCAGTAGTGGCGAATGGTCGTGATGCTGCGGCGCAAGTCGGGGGAACCCGGGATGGACCGCTGGTCGTCGTCACTCCCTCGACTTCCCGCTCTTTCCTGCCCAGCCAAGCCAGCTGAGCAGCAGCAACAGTATCAGTAATCGTGGCGCATCGATGACAGTGTTCATGGTCGCGATCACCAGTACTCCCGTCAGGGATGCCAGAGTGGCCCCTGCCAGAGCATCACCCTGCAGCGTCAGCCGGGTCGTTCGCGTGATCCCGAGGCCGAGCACGGTGCCCAGAGCCAGGAGCCCGAACCAGCCCTGGTCGAACAGAATCGCGACCGGCATGCTCTTGATGTGCCAGGGCAAGTGTTCGTCAGCGGTAAAGGACCAACGGTCGAATCCTCGTTCGAAGTCGCCGTTGTGCACGATGTGCTCCCCGTCGGCGGTCAGCAGCCGGACGTCATCGATATCAATCCACGTCTTGGAGCCGTTCGTCAGCGAAAGCTTGACTGGTGACCACAGCGGTGCCCCTCGGCTGCCGACTTCTTTGACTGCCAAGGGAAACTGATGGTGCTCCCACTCGCCGCTGCGCCGAGAAGCTGCCAGTTCCCGGGACACGCAGCGCCCCGAAGTCAGCAGCAGCTTTTCGCAAAGGAAAACCGTCACTCGACCTTCGGCTTCCGGGCGTCGGATGTTGAGCGATACGAAGTAGTCCCGGTCCGGCCTGACTTCGACGAACTGCTCGATGTACATCGGGCTACCCGAACCCAGCCGCAGGAACGTATTGCCGTTTTCGGTCTGCAGACGGTACGTAGTGGCCTTCGTCTCTGTACTTCGCCAGTAGTGGGTTTCCGGGAAGCGGCCGATTCCCATGCCAAACAACTCCGTCAGGAGTCCCGGGTCGCGCATGGCCAGCGCATCGATCCAGTGTGCCTGTCGGGATGACAGGTCCTCGCTGACCCTCGACAGGCGCTCCCGCGCGAACGAGCCACTGAAAATCGGCAGCGCGGTTACGGTTGCCACGCTCAGCAGAATCAACGGTGCAGCCCACTGGTAGACCGTCGACCTGCCAGCTAGGCCCGGATCGAGTTGTTTCGCCATGTCGGCTGGCACTGTTGCCGGATCCTTTCCTGAATCGGTTGCAGCCCGTTGCGTCCGTGACAGCCAGGCAGCGACACAGGAGAGGATCAGGGCCACTGCCCCGCCAGCATACCCAGCTCTCGAGTAGGTCACTGCGAGCGCATAGCTGCCGCCCAGAACCAGGAAGCCGCCAGCCGTGCGAACGGCGAGCGAGCGGGCCTGCACCGTCAGTATCACCGTGAATGGCAATGCGGCGGTCAGGTAAGTCTCGATATCGGCTGCGCCGGTACGCATGTTCGAGAAGCCTCCCGTAACCCGGTAGCTATCCGTGAAGTCAAGGAGTCCGGCGAACAGGAGGCGCTCCCAAACGACAATCGCGACCGTTCCTCCGAGCCCCGCCACCATTCCGGTGGCGAACGAAACGCGAATATCCCGGCTGCCCGCACTCGAGCGCTTGGTCACCGCGAAGAGCAGCAGCGCCCACAAGCACCCCTTGGCAATTCGCAGACCATTGAATGGGCTGTAGTAGTTGGTGAAGCTATTGGCATCGGGCATCGCCAGCGGCAGCATGCCGCTCAGCGTGCTGATGACGAAGGTAGCCACCAGGAGGCAGGCGCTTGCCAGGGCAAGTGAATCCAAGCTGGTTCCGCGGGGGGGCGGAGGGGTACGGACAAGAACGACGGCCAGGCTGACGAAAAGCAGAAAATCCAGTTCGTCGAGGTAGAAGCGCCCGCTCCAGTGCGCCAGGTCGAGCAGGGGCAAGGCAGCGGGAATGGCCGCCCAGACTAGATGGGGTTGGAACCAGACGAGTGCGGCATAGAGCAGGAGGAGCAGGGCGACCAAGACCGGAAGAAAGGGGAAATCGATGACGATCCAGACTGTCAGCAGCGCGATTGCCGCCAACGCGAGCCAGGCCCCGGGTGGTTGCAGTCGTCCTCTGCTCGGCGACGCCATCAGTTGTGACTCAGCCTTCACGCCGGATGACGAGGCTGCCGCGTCCTCGTGCAGCGAAGCACTTTGCAGCAACTGTAGTAGTCTGGTGACGGACCAAGCGGAAATGGACCCGACCAAGACGTTGGTCGGATCGGGATGGAGCCCCTGCAGAAAAAGCTTGCTCGACTCAACGGCGGTTGCCGTGACGGCTGCTGCCCACAACGCCACGACCGGCGAACAGCCGCGTAGCCAAGCGAGGGCGCCGACAGGAGCGTACATCAGGGCCACCGCAACCAAGCTGATCAGCGCAGCCTGTTCCGTCGTGTAGTAATGGTAGTAAAAGGGCAGGAATCGGGTTTCGGTGAGCGTCCTGCCGGCGAGGAGCAGCCCGTGCCAAGAGCGATCAAACCAGCCGTTTACCGCGATCAGGGCCAGCAGGTAGAGCAGCGTCAGAGGGACTGACCACGGCTTGTTTGCCGGGTGCAACTGCAGGCTGGACAAACTGTCGCGTTCCCGCCAGAGACGGGCACCAAGATACATGCCGAGGGTCCGGGTGAGCAGTGAGATGCCTTGGGTCACACCCGAAAAGATGAAGAACTGGGCAACTTCAATGGCGAGACCGAGGAGAAAACCGGAGGATACTGCATGCCGGGTGCAAGCCTGCCCCCGTTGCTCATTCCGGCTGCCAAGAAGGAGGCCGATTGGCAGTACAGCCAGCACCTCGGCCATGAGCTTGGCCAGCATGATGACGGGTCCGCGGTTCGTGTTTTGCCCGGCAAGGAACCAGCCCCAGGTGTCCGAATCGGCCTTGGCCGCCAACTCCGCCAGCGAGACAACGAAATCGAATGGGAACAGGCTGAAGGCCAAGTAGCCAATGGCGTAAGCCTGCAGCAGGCGGCCGCTCACTTGGCCCATTCTGCCCGTCAGTGCGGCCAGGACTCTCCGGAACCACTCAGACCAGTAGAGTGCGCAGATGATGCCGACGACACTGCCGATGAGTTCGGCAATCACGTCGTTGCGTGAGACGGTTCGCGGTGGGAAGAACAGCTGGGTGAACTCCAGCGCCAGCGCCAGCATGAGGCAAAATAATGCGGAGGCGAGCAGCGATGGCAGTCGGCCGATCAGGGTTCTGTTCCCCGCGAAGAGGGTGACGGTGAGAAAGCCTATCGGGACAAACAGGACGCCGTTGGCTACCCAATCGGCCCTCTGCTCGACGCCAAGCTGATACATCCGAATTTGGCTGAAAGCAGCCCAGGCCTGATCCAGAGGCATCGGCTGGAAGGCCAGTGGCACGAGGCTGCCGTAGACGACGAGGCTGACGTAGGCGAGCCAGAGCACAGCCGGGTGAGCAAACCGAATGCCTGGTTCTCCCGGTCGTCGATTCCTGGATTCAATATCGGACATGCGCTCTCCCCTGACTGAACTCCTGCTGTTCGCGGTTCTCAGCGGGTGCGTGCACTCTCTCTTCTCTGTGGCGCCCCTTGCCGCTCACGCCCATCGTGCCGGACCAGGACAGGGCTTGCTCTCTCAGCAGAGCAGTCAACCCGGCACGGCCGTGCTGCCACACGTCCTGCCCTACTGCCGCAGCCGCGCAAAAGCGCTGGCCATTGCGCTGTCCGGCGCGGTCTGCTTCTGCCGATGTTGCCGCTCCCGTGCAGCGAGAGTCACGGCCGCCGTCCTGGCCACACCCGGCGGCTCGTCAGCGAGGCGCATGCTGAGCGCGATTCTCTTCCTGTCCAGGTCGACCTCGAGCACCTTGACGGTCACCACGTCGCCGGCCTTGACCACCGAACGCGGGTCCCTGACGAAACGCTCTGCGATTGCCGAGACGTGCACCAGGCCATCCTGATGAACGCCCAGGTCGACGAAGGCGCCGAAGTTGGCGACGTTGCTGACCACGCCTTCGAGGATCATGCCCGGCCGCAGATCCCTGATCGTCTCGACGCCCTCGCGAAAGGCTGCGGTGCGGAACTCCGGACGAGGGTCGCGACCCGGCTTCTCGAGTTCCTTGATGATGTCGTTGACGGTGGGCAGGCCGAAGCGTTCGTCGACGTACTTTTCGGCCGGCAACGCCCGCAGCGTCCGTGAGTCACCAATCAGGTCGCCGATGCTTCTTTGCGTGTCGGCGAGGATTCGCTCGACCACGGGATAGGCTTCCGGATGGACGGCCGAGCGGTCGAGCGGGTTGTCGCCTTCGCCGACGCGCAGGAAGCCGGCCGCCAGTTCGAACGCCCGCTCACCGAGGCGCGGCACAGCCCGCAGTTGCTGGCGGTTGCGGAACGGCCCATGTTGGTCACGGTGGGCAACGATGTTCGCCGCCAGTGTCGGGTTGAGGCCGGAGACACTGGCGAGCAGCGGCACCGACGCGGTGTTGACCTCGACTCCGACCGCATTGACGCAGTCCTCGACGACCGCATCGAGCGCCTTGGCAAGGCGGTTCTGACTGACGTCGTGCTGGTACTGGCCAACGCCAATGGCTTTGGGATCGATCTTCACCAGTTCGGCAAGGGGATCCTGCAGGCGGCGGGCGATCGACACGGCGCCGCGCAGGCTGACATCGAGGTCCGGGAACTCGCGCGAGGCGTACTCCGAGGCGGAATAGACCGAAGCGCCAGCCTCAGACACGACGACCTTGCAGAGGTGCATCTCCGGATGTCGCCGGATGAGTTCGCCGACCAGGCGGTCGGTCTCGCGTGACGCGGTGCCATTGCCGATGCTGATCAGATCGACGCGATGCTGCCGTGCGAGGAGGGCCAGACTGTGCAACGCTCCCTCCCAGTCCCGGCGTGGCTCGTGCGGATAGACCGTGGTGGTCGTGAGCAATCTGCCGGTGGGGTCGACGACCGCCACCTTGACACCCGTTCGCAGGCCCGGGTCGAGGCCCATCGTCGGCCGCCGGCCAGCCGGAGCGGCGAGCAGAAGGTCGTGCAGGTTGTTGCCAAAGACGCGAATCGCTTCGGCTTCGGCGCGCTCGCGCAGCGCACCCAGCAACTCCGCCTCCAAGTGCGGCGCGATCCTGATTCGCCAGGCCCAGCGAACCGTGTCGGCCAGCCACCTGTCGGCCGCACGCCCCGCATCGCGAACACCGAAACGCACGGCGATGCGGGCTTCACAGGGATTGCGCGTCGCTGCCTGGGCAGGGTCGAGTTCGCTGTCCAGCAGCAGCGTGAGTTGCAGCAGCCCTTCATTGCGGCCACGAAACAGCGCCAGAGCGCGGTGTGAGGGGATGGCGAGCAACGCCTCGGCGTAGTCGAAGTAGTCCTGAAACTTGGCGGCTTCTCTTTCCTTGCCGCCGACGACCGTCGCCTTGAGGTGTGCGTGGCCTTCGAGATGGGCACGCAGTTCTGCCAGCAGCTCGGGATCCTCGGCGAAGCGCTCCATCAGGATCTGGCGCGCGCCATCGAGGACGCTGCGCGTGTCGGCGAAACCCGCCTCCGGGTTCAGATGGTACGCCGCCTCGGTGTCGGGCGAGTGCGTCGGTGCCGTCAGCAGCAGTTCGGCGAGCGGGGCGAGACCGGCCTCGCGGGCCATCTGCGCCTTGCTGCGCCGTTTCGGCTTGTACGGCAGGTAGAGATCCTCCAGCCGCTGCTTGCTCTCGGCGGCGATGATCTCGTCCGCCCGTTCGGCCGTCAGGCGGCCTTGTTGGTCGATCGAGGCGAGAATGCTGCTGCGCCGCTCTTCGAGCTCGCGCAGGTAGTTGAGCCGCTCGTCGAGAAGCCGCAACTGGCTGTCGTCGAGACCGCCACTCGCTTCCTTGCGGTAGCGGGCGATGAAGGGGACTGTCGCGCCCTCGTCGAGAAGGGCGGCGGTTGCCAGAACCTGCTGTGGGTGGCAGCCGATCTCGTCGGCGATTCTTGCCGCGATCAGGCGGGAGACATCTCGATCTTCAAAGCGGGGCATGGACTCTACGGGATCTGGTTGGCTGGCGGTGGATTCGCGCTGGCGGTGAACGATACTCCGGTGACGGCAGCCAGCGACGACGGAATGGCGGCAGGCAGAGGTCGTCGACGCCGACCCCGGGCTGCCGGATCTCCATCGGGACCCCGGAGCGCGCCACGAAGCGGCACGACTATGCAGAATCCGGCGACAAAACTCAAGTCGGCATGGCTTGTGCTGGCGGCAGCTGGCAGCCACGAGATTTGCCGTCGGGCGATGAAAGAGGTTAAATTGGCGCTTTCGGGTGGCTGCTTCGAACTGCGTCGATTGGGGGTAAGCGATGAAGATTGATCTCGAGCGCTTTGGGCTCAAGGATGTACCGGTCGATCCGGACACCGTGTTCACCTTTGCAGTTGGCCCTGCCGGCTTTCCCGATTGTCGGCGATTCAAGGTCTTCCACCAGGAAGGGCCGCAGCCGGCGGTCTTCTGGCTGCAGTCTCTGGACGATGTGGCCGTTGCCTTCCCGATCGTTGACCCGGGGCTGGACCTCGAGTACTGGACCTCGAGTACGAGATCGAGCTGTCCGATGCCGATTGTACCCAGCTCGAACTGGAGCGTGCCGAAGATGCGGCGGTGGTGATCATCGTCTATCGCGATGCGGCGGCGGGTGGCACGATTGCTGCCAACACCCGCTCGCCGATCATTCTCAACCTGCAGCGGCGCCGCGCGATGCAGAAGATTCTGCAGGAGGTTCATCCGACCCTGCTCTATCGGGCGCGCTGATCGCGAGCCGGATGCCGGGCGCCCGTGACGTCGGTGCGGCAGCATGCCGAGACTGCACTGCCGCGTGCTGCCGGGCGTGGCTGCACATGTTGGCGGTGCACGGTTTGCACCGCGCTGGCAAGCTTTTCTCGGCACTGATTCGGCTGACCGGAGGGAGGGTCCGGGATTGAGGTTCCGCCACCTGTTGCCATCCCTGCTGCTCCTCTTCGCCATGACTGCCAGTGCCGACGCGGGCCAGCGCATCGGCAAGGTGAAGCGCTGCGAAGGCAGCGTGAATCTGGAACGTGCCGGTTTGACGCAGCCGGTGCAGGTCGGCAGCCCGGTGCATGTCGGGGACCGGGTTCGTACGGGTGTCGATGGCGCGGTGGGCATCACGCTGGCGGATGACACCCTCCTCACCGCGGGACCGAACAGCACGCTGTTGATCAACGAGTTCCGCTTTGACCCGACGACGCGCGAAGGCAACATGCTGACCACGCTGTTGAAGGGTACGCTGAGCGTTGTGACTGGTCTGCTGGCCAGGCAGACTCCCGAGAACGTCAGCTTCAGGACGCCGAATGTCGTCCTCGGCATCAGGGGCACCGAGTTCATCATCGAAGCCCACGGGGCAGGCGAATGAGTTGCGTCCGGATCGTCCCCTGCGTCGTCTGGCTGGCACTCGCCACCTGTTCGGTCGCCTGTTCGCGAGTATCCGACCACGTTCTGCTGTTGCCCGGGCCGGATGGGCGCGTCGGTGCGCTTTCGGTGACGGCTGCCGGTGGCGAGATCCTGCTCTCCGAGCCATACAGCGGAGTCGATGTCCACGGTGGCACGCCGCGCCGGCTGACCAGCAGTGCACGCATGGTGCGCGATACGTATGGCCGTCTGCTCGACCTGCAACCGGCACGCCCTCGCATTTACGTCGTCCATTTTGAAACCGGAACCACAGTCCTGACCCCCGAGTCGCGCAGCAAGTTGCCGATGATTCGTGAACAGCTTGCCAGCCTGCCAGCGCCGGAGGCCATCGTCATCGGACATACCGACCGCGTCGGCAGCCCCGAGGCCAATGACCGGCTGTCGCTGCGCCGCGCCGAGGCGGGGAGAGAGCAACTGATCCAGGCCGGCGTTGCGGCCGCTGCGATCACTGTCGTCGGTCGGGGCGAGCGCGAGCCGGTGGTCTTTACCGAGGACGGCGTGGCCGAGCCCCGCAACCGCCGTGTCGAGATCAAGCTTCGCTGACTGGGCGGCGAAGATCCGACGGGGCCTTTCAGTTGCCAGCTGGCGCGGTCTGCTTGGGCTGCTGCTGCTCGGCGTGCTCGTGGCACACAGCCTGCGTTTCATCGAGCTCGATGTCCTCAACCGACTCGACGCAGCCTTGTACGATGCCCGCGTGCGCTGGTTTGCGCAGGCGCCGATCGATGAGAGCGTCGTCGTCGTCGATATCGATGAGCGTTCGCTGGCCGAGCTCGGGCGCTGGCCGTGGAACCGTGCCCGGCTGGCGGAGCTGATCGAACGGATCTTCACTGATTATGGGGCGCTGCTGCTCGGCCTCGACCTCATCCTGGCGGAGGCCGACGAAAGCTCCGGATTGCCCGTTCTGGAGGCACTGACACGCGGGCCCCTGCGACAGAACGCTGCCTTTTGCGCCGCCGTCGAAGGCCTAAGGCCGACACTCGACTACGATGGCCGACTCGCCGACGTCCTGCGGCGACATCCGGTGGTGCTTGGTTTCCACCTGTCCACTGGCCCGGCTGCGACGAGGAGCGGTATGCTGCCGCCAGCTTTGCCGATCGATGCTGGCGAGCGCGCTCAGGCAACCGGTCTGACAGACTGGCCGGGTCATGGTGCCAACCTGCCGCTGCTGCAGCAGGTGGCAGCGGGCGGTGGTTTCCTTGGCGCACCGGTCGATCCTGACGGTGTAGTCCGGCGCGGCTGGTTGCTGGCGAGGCATGCCGATCAGATCCACGGTGCACTACCGCTGATCATGGCGCGATTGCTCCTCGGCGATCCGGCGCTGCGGCTGCACTTCGCCGACCCGCTGCCAGGGCAGACCACCGGGCCGCCGCTGACTGCCATCGAGTTGCACAGCACGCGCGGCTCGCGCCTCATCGCGGTGGATCGCCAAGGGGCCGTATTGCTGCCGTTTCGCCAAGCGGCGGGAGGCTTCCACTACCACTCGGCGGCCGACGTCGCCGCCGGCAGACTGCCTGGCGAAGCCCTTCGCGGGCGGATCGTTCTCCTCGGCAGCAGCGCTCCGGGTTTGCTCGATCAGCGGGTCACGCCAGTCAATGAGCTGCTTCCGGGAGTCGAGGTGCATGCCAATCTGCTAGCCGGGTTGCTCGCCGGAACGCTGCCGCACGCGCCAGCCTGGACGACGCCGCTCGAAGTGGCCGTGCTGTCTCTTCTCGCTCTGCTGCTGCTGCGGCTGCTGCCGCGACTGTCACCTCAGGCTGCGGTTGGCCTGACCGTGATGCTCGTCGTCCTGCTGGCCGTCCTCATCATGCTCGCCTGGGGAGCGGCCGGGCTGGTTCTGCCGGCTGCGGCCAGCCTTTGTTTGCTGCTGCTGCTCCTGGCGCTGCAACTGTTCTTCGGCTCCTTCGTCGAGTCGCGCGCCCGCCGCCGGCTGACGGCGCTCTTCGGTCAGTACGTACCACCGGAGCTTGTGGACGAAATGAGCCGTGACCCCGAGCGCTACGACATGCGCGGTCGCAGTGCCGAATTGACGGTGCTCTTCGCCGATATCCGCGGGTTCACGACGATCGCCGAACAGATGCCGGCGGATGAGCTGGCGACGATGATGAACGACTACCTGTCGGCGATGACCGATGTCATCCGGGCGCACCGAGGCACACTCGACAAGTATGTCGGTGACGCCATCGTCGCCTTCTGGGGGGCACCGGTTGCCGACCCGCTGCACGCGCGGCACGCGGTTGCCACCGGCCTGGCGATGCAGGCAGCGTTGCCGGCCGTCAATCGGCTGCTGGCAGTGCGTGGCTGGCCGCCGCTGCGCATCGGCATCGGCATCAACAGCGGCGTCATGGTCGTCGGCGACATGGGTTCGCGGCATCGACGGGCCTATACCGTACTTGGCGATGCCGTGAATCTGGCAGCACGCTTGCAGGGCCTGTCGGCGCAATACGACGCCGGGGTGATCGTCGGTGAGGCGACGCGGCAGCAGCTCGGCGACTGGCCGTGCCGCGAGCTTGACCGCGTGGCGGTTCGTGGCCGTGCGGCGCGGGTGACCATCCACGAACCGCTGGCCGACTGAGCGCCGGAACCGGCTGCGAGCGGCGCCAGTCGCGACGCAGCTGCGCAGCTTGGCCCGCAACGGCGGCGGCGACCGCGCCGATTTGGCGAAGTCGCTAAAGGTCGGGCTTTTTCTGCCGTTTTGCTGATGATGAAGAGCGCTGCAGCGACGACGAGGAGACGACGATGATGATAGGGCTGGCGTGGAGAATCCGTGCAGCGCTGCTGTCGATGGTGCTGCTGACGGTCGCAGCTGGCTGGCTGGGTCATTCCGTCCTGGGTGGCGGCATGTCCGGCTGGTTGCCGGCGACGGGACTCGCGCTCCTCGCTGCAGTCGCCATGTCCGTGATCGTCGAGCGCAGCCTGCTGGGTCGGCTGCAAGGATTGCGGGCAGTGATCACGGGAACCTACGCCGATGGCGACCTGACCAGACGCGCAGCCGCCGTCGGGGGGGATGAACTGGCGCTTGTTGCAGCCGACTACAACCGCCTGATGGAGAGCTTCGCCATCATCGTTGGCAAGCTGTTGTTCAACTCGATCGAGGTTGGCAGCGCTTCGCAGCAGCTGATCGGTGATGCCCGGCGGGTGGCAGCCGGATCGAACGAGCAGCGGGATGCCGCCCTGGCGACTGCCGACGAGATGGCCAGTCTGACCCTCCAGTTGAACGAGGTGAGCGAGAAAGCCAGCGAAACGGCGGGTATCGCCGAGCGATCGAACAGTCTGTCCAGCGACGGAATGTCGATTGCCCGCATGGCATCGGCAGAGATGGAGCAGATCGCTGCCTCGGTGAGCCAGTCGGCGGCCGTGGTCGGTGCGCTCGGCGAACGATCCCGAGCCATCAGCGGCATTGTCCAGACAATTCGCGAAATCGCCGACCAGACGAATCTGCTGGCCCTCAATGCAGCCATCGAAGCGGCGCGGGCGGGTGAGCACGGGCGTGGATTCGCCGTCGTCGCCGACGAGGTGCGCAAGCTTGCGGAACGAACCTCGCAGGCAACCGGCGAGATCAGCCAGATGATCACCGCCATCCAGGGCGAGACGCAATCGGCGATTGCCAGCATCGAGGCCGGCAGCGGTCAGGCGCGGAAGGGTGCCGAACTCGCACGGCAGGCAGCACAGGCGCTTGACGGCATCAACAGTGGGGCAAGGCAGACACTCGAGAAGGTGGAGGCGATCGCCGCTGCGGTCGCCCAGCAGACGCGCACCGGCGCGAGCATCGCCGAGCACGTGCGCAACATCAGGCAGATGGCCGAGGCGAACAGCGAGGTCAGCGGGCAGACGCTGCTGGCGGTAGACCACGTCGAGTGCCTGGCCGAAAACCTGAAGGAAGTCGGCAACGTCTTCAGATTGGGGGCGGCCGGTGAGCAGGCCGTGGGCGTCCATACCCGCATGCCCGACATCGTCACCGAGGCAGCCCGGGCAGTCGGCAAACTCCTCGATGGCGCCGTCGATGCTGGCAGGATCGGCGTGGACGATCTGTTCGATGAGCGCTACCAACCGCTGCCGAATACTCGGCCACCGAAGTACCGGACGCGCTTCGACGAGTTCACCGATCAGGCTGTGGCACCCCTGCAGGAGCAGGTTCTGGCGCAGCACCATTGCCTGGTCTACGCTATCTGTATCGACCGCAATGGTTATGTGCCGACCCACAACCGGGTGTTCGCGCAACCTCTGACCGGTGACGAAAAGATCGATTTCGTGCGCAACCGCAGCAAGCGCATTTTCGACGACCCGGTCGGAAAGCGTTGCGGCGGTCACGAGCATTCGTTCCTGCTGCAGACCTATCGCCGCGACACAGGTGAGTTGATGCACGACATTTCCGCTCCGATCTATGTCAAGGGCCGCCACTGGGGAGGCTTCCGCATTGGCTACAGGACCGAGGTGTGAAGCGGAAAGGGCACACGGACGACACCACAGGCGACCTTGGCGCGCGGACGACGATTCGATTAAGATGTCGGCGATTCGATCGGCGCTGACTCCTGCAAGAGGAAGATATATGTCGGACTTGCTGAAGAACATTGATGCCCGGACCAAGCTGGCCGGAACCAACAAGCTGGAGATCCTGCTTTTCTCGCTCGGTACCGATGCGCGTACCGGGCGTCGCGAAACCTTCGGCATCAACGTCTTCAAGGTGCGCGAAGTGATGCGCACGCCTCCGATCACGGCGGCGCCCGAGATGCCGCCCTCGGTCGAGGGCATGGTCAGCCTGCGCGGTGCGCTGGTGCCAGTCGTGGATCTCGCCCGCTATGCCCGGGTCGACACGCAAACGCCACGTTCGATCATGATCATCACCGAGTACGCGGGCCATACCCAGGGCTTTCTGGTGGAGGGCGTGGATACCATCCTACGCCTCGACTGGGGGCAGATGCGGGTGCCGCCGGCGATGTTGCTGGCCGAGCTGGGTGGTTTGGTGACGGCCGTCACCGAGTTGCCGGATGGCCGCCTGGTGATGATGATGGATGTCGAGAAGATCCTCTCCGAAACCACCAACTACGACGACGAGATCGTTTACCGCAACATCAAGCCACTCGACAACCCGCGTCTGACAGTCTTCTTCGCCGACGATTCCTCGGTTGCGCGCAAGCAGATCGAGCGTACCCTGGGGGCGATGGGGGTCAAGTACGTTGCCGCGATCAACGGTCTCGACGCCTGGCTGGAACTGGAGAAGATGGCTGCCTACGCCCAGGCCTCCGGTCAGCCAGTCAGCGACCTGATCAGTCTTGTCCTGACGGACATCGAGATGCCCGAGATGGATGGTTACATCTTGACCAAGAAGATCAAGTCCGATCCCCGCTTTGCCGGGGTTCCGGTCATCATGCACTCGTCGCTGTCGGGCATGTCGAACCAGCAGCTCGGCAAATCCGTCGGCGTTGACGAGTATGTGCCCAAGTTCGAACCGCAGCGGCTTTCGGAAACGCTGACGCGCAGGCTGCAGGGTGGCGGTGTGCCAGCGCTGCCATCCTGCTGAACGGACCTCACAGGAGCGATAGGATGGAGTTCGCCGAAAGGAAGAACCTGCTCGACGGCGTCGACGCGAGAACGCGTCTCGCCGGGTCGAACAAGATGGAGATCCTGCTCTTCTCGCTGGGGACGCGCGAGACCTTCGGCATCAACGTCTTCAAGGTGCGGGAAGTCGGACGGACGCCGCCTATCACCAAGACGCCGAACATGCCGCGCGGAGTGGAGGGCTTGATCTCCCTGCGCGGCAACGTGATTCCCGTACTCTCGCTGATTGCCTTTCTGGAGCATGGGGAGCACCACGACGAGTACGGCAGGACGATGATGGTGGCCGAGTATTCCAAGCGGACCCTCGGTTTCCTCGTGCATGAAGTGGACCGCATCATCCGCGTGGACTGGGAGAAGGTCAGGGCTCCGGAGAACCTCCTATCCACCAACCAGGGCCTGATCACCGCGGTTACCGAACTGGACGACGGCAAGCTGGTATCGATTCTCGACGTCGAGCAGATCCTGGCCAACGCTTTCGGCGAGGCGATCATCGTGGATATTCCACCGGCCAACGTCGACCAGGATGCCAGCATTTTCTTTGTTGATGATTCTGTGGTCGCCCGGCGCAAGATCACCGAGGTGCTGGACAAGCTCGGCGTCCGGCACAAGCACGCCACCAATGGCGCCGAAGCGTGGAGCCGTCTGCAGGCGCTTGCGGCGCACGCCGAGCAGAGTCGCAACACGTTGCGTGACGAGATCCGCCTGATCCTGGTGGACGCCGAGATGCCGGAAATGGATGGCTACGTCCTTACCCGAAACATCAAGGCGGATGCCCGGTTCTCGGGCATTCCGGTCGTGATGCACTCGTCGCTGTCGTCACAGGCCAACCATGCCATGGGCAAGGCCGTCGGTGTCGACTCCTACGTTGCCAAGTTCGACGCAGAGGTTCTGGCCGACACCCTGCGCCCCCTGCTCGAGCGCTGAGCGAACAAACGGAGTCAATGATGGCTGATCCCAAGATGAGGATTCTCGTGGTAGACGATTTCTCGACGATGCGGCGCATCGTCAGGAATCTGCTGAAAGAACTCGGTTTCGCCAACGTCGATGAAGCCGAGGACGGCGCGGTGGCTCTGCAGAAGCTCAACAACGGCGGCTTCGAGTTCGTGGTCACCGACTGGAACATGCCGAACATGGATGGTCTGCAGCTCCTGCAGACCATCCGCGCTTCGGCGACATTGAAACACCTGCCGGTGCTGATGATCACCGCCGAGGCGAAGAAGGAAAACATCATCGCCGCCGCGCAGGCGGGGGCCAGCGGTTACATCGTCAAGCCTTTCACGGCGGCAACACTGGCAGAGAAGCTGCAGAAGATCTTCGACAGGATGGGGGGCTGAGATGAACGAAAGCGACACCTCCGGTGATTCACGGGAACTTGAGGCCCTGTTCGACAGCATCGCCTCAGGGATCGCGGCCACCAGCCCTGCCGTGCCACCTGCCGCCAAGGTCAAGGCGGGATCTCTGCTGCAGCAGTTGCGTGAAGGAGACGGAGCAGACGACAGTGACGAGCTGCAGGCACTATTCGACTCCGTGCGGGGAGCACAGGCGGCCACGGCTGCAACGGGAGCGGCGGCGGCCGAATGGCAGGGACAGGACCGGGTATTTCAGCGCGTCGGTCAGATGGCCCGACAGCTGCACGACACATTGGGCCAACTGGGTTACAGCGAACTGCTCGAGAGCACCGTTTCCGCCATTCCGGATGCCAGGGAGCGGCTCAACTACGTCGCCACTCTGACCGAGCAGGCTGCCTGCCGCGTCCTCAACGCCACCGACATTGCCAACCCGCTGCAGGAGCAACTCGAAGCCGCTTCGGCGGCACTGGCGACCCGCTGGGATGCGCTGTTTGCCAACCGGTTGGCGGTCGACGAGTTCCGGCTCTTGGCCGAGGAGACCCGTTCCTTTCTCAAACAGGCCTTGCCGGCCAAGACGGAGGCAACCAAGGCACAACTGCTGGAGATCATGATGGCCCAGGATTTCCAGGATCTCACTGGCCAGGTGATCAAGAAGATCCTCCAGGTCGCGCACGAACTCGAGACGCAACTGATGGAGGTGCTGATCGAGACGCTGCCTGGCGAGCGGCGTACCGAATCGGTCAACAGTCTCCTCAACGGGCCGGTGATCAACCACGGCGGTCGTACCGACGTCGTCGGGTCACAGCAGCAGGTGGATGAGCTGCTCGGCAGCCTGGGATTCTAGGAGGTTCGCGATGAGCGATTTTGCGGGGATGGAGGACCTGCTGCAGGATTTCCTGCAGGAAGCCGGTGACCTGCTGTCGGATGTCGACAACAAGCTCGTCGATCTCGAGCGAAGCCCCGAGGATCTACGGCTGCTCAATGATATCTTTCGTGGCTTTCACACGATCAAGGGTGGCGCCGGCTTTCTCAATGCCGGCGAGTTGGTGAAGCTCTGCCACTTGACCGAAAACCTGTTCGACAGGCTGAGAAATGGTGAGAAGGAACTGACACCCGCCCTGATGGATACCATCATGGCGGCCACACAGGGCGTTCGACAGATGTTCGGCGAAATTGCCCAGGGCCGCCAGCCGTCTCCCGCCGCCGCAGGAGTGAGCGCCGGTCTGCAGATCGCGCTGACCACGGCCACCGAGCCAGGCGCCACATCGTCGGTTGCCGCGGAGCCGATCGCAGCCAGGCCTGCCGGGGCGACCGTGGCCACCGGCGCTGGCGACGAGCACGGTCCGGACTGGCAGGCGCTGCACGCGGCGATCAGCGGCCAGGCCGACGCCAACGTGCCGGCCGTTGCCCGCAGGAGCGAGACCACGCAAGCTGGCAGACAGGACGGCGAGATCGAACTGTCGCAGCTGCAGCCGCACTTTCCACCCGAGGGGCGCCGCAGCACGGACAGGCCCGGGGCTGCCGCCAGCGCCGCGCCGTCTGGGCGGCGAGCCGACGAGCGGGCGGCGGCGCGCGAGACGACGATCCGTGTAGACACCGCGCGGCTCGATCAGGTGCTCAACCTGTCGGGAGAGATTGGCCTGACCAAGAACCGCCTGACCAGCCTGCGGGCGGACATCCTGGCCGGGCGTACGGACTCGGAAACCCTGCAGGCGCTCGATCAGGCAGTCAGCCAACTCGACCTGCTGGTTTCCGACCTGCAGAACTCGGTCATGAAGACGCGCATGCAACCGATCGGCCGCCTGTTCCAGAAATACCCGCGCATTGCGCGCGACCTCGCCCGACAGTTGGGCAAGGATGTCGAACTGGCCCTGATCGGAGAAGAAACCGAGGTCGACAAGACGATGATCGAGGATCTGGCCGACCCACTGATCCATCTGATCCGCAATGCGGTCGATCATGGCGTCGAGTCGCCCGAAGAGAGGCGCGCAGCGGGCAAGCAGGCGAAAAGTGTCATCCGCCTCGAAGCGCGCCAGGAAGGTGATCACATCGTCCTGATGGTCGCCGATGACGGGCGCGGGATGAGTCCCGAGCGCATCCGTGCGAAGGCTGTCGAGAAGCGCATCATCAGCGAGGAAGAGGCCAACACGCTCGATGACCGGCAGAGTCTCAACCTCATTTTCCTGCCGGGCTTTTCGACGATGGCCAAGGCTTCGGCGGTGTCCGGTCGTGGCGTCGGCATGGATGTCGTGAAGACGAACATCCAGAAACTCAATGGGTCGATCGAGATCCGTTCCGAACCCGGGAAGGGTTCGGTCTTCGTCATTTCGCTGCCGTTGACGCTGGCCATCCTGCCGGTGCTGCTCGTCCTCTTGGAAGAGCAGCCTTTTGCCCTGCCGCTGTCGCTGGTACGGGAAATCCTGCCGATCGACCATGGGCGAATGCAGGAGGTGGGTGGCAGGGAAACGTTGGTGGTGCGTGGCGAGATTCTCCCCGTCATTGCCTTGGCGCGTCTTCTCGGATGGCCGCAAGCGCGGCGGCCCGAGTTTGGTGTCCTCATGCAGACCGCCGAGCGAAGCTTCATTCTGGCAGTGGACAACTTCGCCGGGCGCGATGATGCGGTGATCAAGGCCCTCGACGATTTTCGGCCACGCGGGGTCGCTGGAGTGACGACACTGTCGAATGGTCAGATCGTTCTCATACTGGACATGAAGGAGTTGTTGTCCGATCTCGCTGGTAAGGGCGAGCGAGACACGCGCACGACGGCACCGCGAGCACTGGAGTTGCTCGTCTGACTGCCGGAGCATTTTCCGCGGGTTGCAGCAAGGGGGCGCCAGCCCCCTTGTTTTTTTGCTTCGCTGATACGAATGTTGTTAAGCTGCAACTATTCGAGAATTGATGTAAATAAAGTTCCCTAGCTTTCTATTCTAACACCGGTTTTTCTATAATACGCTGATCCAGACTGGAAGCGCGAAATGGCAGAGGGAAGCGACGTCGAACGTACCGAACCCGCATCGGCGCGACGCCTCGAACAGGCTCGCGAAGAGGGGCAGGTGCCGCGCTCGCGCGAGGTGGGCGCCTTCCTCGTCCTGATCGTCGGCGCGGCGGCGTTCATGTTGCTGGGGCCCTGGATGATGCAGAGGCTGTCAGGCCTGGTCCGCCGCGGTCTCGTGATCGACCATCAGACCGCGCACGAACCCGCGCTGATGCTGCCGCGGCTGGCCGAACTCGCTGCCGAGGCCTTGCTCTCGTTCGCCCCGCTGTTCGCCGCTTTGCTTGTCGCAGTCCTGCTCTCGCCCTTCTTCCTGGGTAGCTGGAATTTCTCGGTCAAGGCCATGCAGCCCGACCCGAGCCGTCTCGACCCGCTGCAGGGGCTCGTTCGCCTGGTGTCGTGGAGCGGCGTCGTCGAACTCGTCAAGGCGGTTGCCAAGGCCTCATTGCTCGGTGGTGTAGCCGCTTGGGTTATGTGGAGCGAGCGGGGGGATCTCCTCGCCATGTTTGCGCAGCCACTGCCTGTCGGGCTGGCGAACGCAGGCCACCTCCTCAGCTTCAGCTTTCTCGCCATCGTTGCGGCGATGTTGCTGATCGTTGCCGTCGATGTACCGTTCCAGTTGTGGCAGTACCACGACAAGCTCAAGATGAGCCGCGAGGAAGTGAAGCAGGAAGGCAAGGAACTTGAAGGCAACCCGGAGATCAAGGGGCGTGTCCGCCAACTGCAGCGCGAGGCTGCCCGCAAACGCATGATGGCTGCGGTGCCGGCGGCCGACGTCATCGTCACCAATCCGACGCACTACGCCGTTGCTCTCGCCTACAGCGGCGGTATGGGTGCACCGAAAGTGCTCGCCAAGGGTGCCGGCGAGATTGCGCTGAAGATACGCCACCTGGGTGCCAGCAACGGTGTGCCCTTGGTCGAGGTGCCGGCGCTGGCGCGGGCGCTGTACCGGCACGTCGACCTTGATCAGGAGATTCCGGCGTTGCTTTATGCAGCGGTCGCCGAGGTGCTCGCCTACGTCTATCAGTTGAGTCATTGGCAGCAGGCTGGCGGTGACCAGCCGCTGCCACCCGAGCGGATCGAGGTTCCTCCAGAACTTCTCCCTGAGTCTGAGCGTGGCTAGCGGAACCATCGCCCTGCAGGATTTCGTTGCGCGCTTCGGTCAGCGGCAGCTGGCTGGCCCGTTGCTGATCCTGCTCATCCTGGCGATGATGGTCTTGCCGTTGCCGCCGTTCCTGCTGGACCTCTTCTTCACCTTCAACATCGCCATCTCGGTGATCGTCATGCTGGTTGCCATGAGCGTGATGAAACCGCTCGATTTTTCGGTTTTTCCCACTGTCCTGCTGGTCACGACACTGCTGCGCCTGTCGCTCAACGTCGCCTCGACGCGTGTGGTCCTGCTCGAAGGGCACACCGGTCCGGCGGCGGCCGGGCACGTTATCGAAGCCTTCGGCCACTTTCTCGTCGGTGGCAATTATGGGGTGGGGCTCGTGGTCTTCACGATTCTGGTGATCATCAACTTCGTGGTCATCACCAAAGGTGCCGGCAGGGTCGCCGAAGTCGCTGCCCGCTTCACCCTGGACGCGATGCCGGGCAAGCAGATGGCGATCGATGCGGACCTCAATGCCGGGTTGATCGGCGAGGACGAGGCGCGCAAGCGGCGGTCGACGATCGCGCAGGAGGCGGACTTCTTCGGCTCGATGGATGGTGCATCGAAGTTCGTCCGCGGTGACGCGATAGCCGGCATCCTGATCATGTTGATCAACGTCGTCGGTGGTTTGTTCGTCGGTGTCCTGCAGCACAACCTGGATGTCGCAACGGCGGCGCGAACCTACACTCTGTTGACCATCGGCGATGGCTTGGTTGCCCAGATCCCGGCGCTGATCGTCTCGATTGCCGCCGGCATGGTGGTGACCCGCGTCGGTGACGACGCGGACGTTTCGCAACAGTTTGCCGCGCAGCTGTTCCACAATCCGAAGCCGCTCTATCTGACAGCGGCAATCATCGGCCTCCTCGGGCTGATTCCCGGCATGCCCAACTTCATCTTCCTGCTCCTTGGCGGTGCGCTGGCGGCGGCGGCCTGGCGTCTTGACCGGCAGCGCACGGAGGAGAAGCCACTGCCGGTTGCGCCAGCGCCGACGGTGGCGAGGGAAGTGCAGGAAGCGAGCTGGGCGGACGTGACACCCCTCGACGTTCTCGGCCTGGAGGTTGGCTATCGGCTGATCCCGTTGGTCGACAAGGCGCAGGATGGCGAGTTGCTGCGCCGTATTCGCGGCATCCGGAAGAAGTTCGCCCAGGACATCGGCTTTCTGGTGTCGCCGGTACACATACGCGACAACCTCGAGCTGAAGCCGAATGCCTACAAGATCCTGCTCAAGGGGGTCGAGATCGGCGAGGGCGAAGCCTTCCCCGGCAATCTGCTGGCGATCAATCCCGGTCGCGTGGCCGGGCAGGTGCCGGGGACGGTAACCAAGGATCCGGCCTTCGGTCTGCCCGCCGTGTGGATCGATCCCGGGGTTCGCGAGCAGGCTCAGGCTTACGGCTACACGGTCGTCGACCCGAGCACCGTGGTCGCAACGCACCTCAACCACCTGATCCTGTCGCATGCCGCCGAGCTCCTTGGGCGGATGGAGACCCAGGCTCTCCTCGACCACCTGGCGAAGGACATGCCGAAGCTGGTCGAAGACCTCGTACCCAAGACCCTGTCATTGGGAGTGGTGCAGAAGGTCCTGCGCAACCTACTCGATGAGGGCGTCTCCCTGCGTGACATGCGGACGGTGATCGAAACCTTGGCCGACGGCGCCCTTCGCTCGCAGGATGTGGACGCGCTGACGGTACAGGTGCGCATCGCGCTGGGACGTTCGATCGTTCAGGATCTCTATCCCGGTGCATCCGAGCTGCAGGTGATGGCACTCGACCCGCAGCTCGAACGACTGCTGCAGCAGGCAGTCACCGGATCTGGCGACGCCGTCGGAATCGAACCGGGCTTGGCCGACACGCTGTTGCGCGAGGTGTTGGCGGCGGCGCAGAGGCAGGAGGAGGCCGGCCTGCCCGTGGTCCTCTTGGTCTCCGCGGCTCTGCGCAGTCTGCTGTCACGCTTCCTCCGCCGCACCATTCCGCAGCTCAAGGTTCTGGCGCACGCCGAGGTGCCTGAACATCGAACGATCAGAGTGACATCCATCATCGGACAACGAGCATGAACGTCAGGAAATTCATCGCAGCGACAGCGCGCGACGCCTTGCGAAAGGTCAGGGAGACCCTTGGACCGGACGCGATCATCCTTTCCAATCGTGGGATTCCGGGTGGCGTCGAGATCATGGCGGTCGCCGCCAGCGACATGGAGATGATCGTGCCACCATCCCGCGAGTCGCGGCGTCCGGTTGGCGGTATCGCCGAAGCCACGGCGTTGACGACGGCACGCGATCGGGGCAGCGCCGACGGTCGGGCAGCCGCGCGTGTCACGGCAGCAGCCACGCGCGGCCAGGCGGGCAACCGGTTGGACGCCGCACCGCCGCTGGCCTCGTCGCCGCCGCCGCCCGGCGAGGGCGAGGGTTCCTCTGCTGCCGGCGCCGCGGTCGTGCCAGCGGCGGTGATGGACGAGATTCGCTCCCTGCGCCGCATCGTCGAACAACAGCTGGCTGGTTTCGCCTGGGGAGAAGGCGCGCGTTCGGAGCCGGTGAAGACCGAGATCCTGCGGCAGATGCTCGACGCCGGTTTCTCGCCGCGGTTCGCTCGCGAGCTGCTGGCCGAAATGCCGCGCGATCTCGACGCGGCGCAGGCATTGGCCTGGGTGCGCGGGCGCGCGGAGCGCGGCATGCTGACCATCGACGGCGAGCGGGACATCGTAGACCAGGGCGGAATCTATGCCCTGGTCGGACCAACCGGGGTCGGCAAGACGACGACCGCCGCCAAGCTGGCGGCGCGCTGCGTCCTGCGGCATGGAGCGCGGAAGCTTGCGCTGGTGACGACGGACGGCTATCGCATCGGAGCTCACGAGCAATTGCGCATTTACGGGCGCATTCTCGGCGTACCGGTCCATCTGGCGCGGGACGCCAAGGATCTGCGCGCGACACTGCATGATCTGCGGCATACCCACATGGTGCTGATCGACACCATGGGCATGAGCCAGAGAGACCGGATGGTCGGTGAGCAGGTGGCGATGTTTCGCGACAGCGACGTCAGATCGTTGCTCCTGCTGGCGGCAACCGGTCGCGGCGATACCCTCGACGATGTCGTGCGTGCTTACAGTGGGCTTGGGCTTGCGGGTTGCGTGCTGACCAAGGTCGATGAGGCAGCCAGCCTGGCTTCGTCGCTGGATGTGGTCATTCGCCACGAACTGCGGATGTATTACGTGTCCAATGGGCAGCGTGTCCCGGAAGACCTGCACCTGCCGAATCGACCGTATCTCTTGCATCGCGCCTTCAAGGACCTGCCCGAAACCTCACCGCACCGGCTTGCCGGAGTCGAGCCAGGACTGATGATGGCCGCCGGCAGTGAAAGCATGTTGTCTGTCGGAGGACAGCGTGGCTGATTTTCGCGGGGATCAGGCCACCGGGTTGCGTCGACTCCTCGGCCATCCGCAGTTGCGCAGCATCAGCTTCACGGCTGGTGGTACGGGTGTTGGCCAAAGCACTGCGGTGGCCAACCTGGCGGCGTCCCTGGCGCGCGTTGGCAGGGAAGTTCTGGTGATTGACGAACACCCCGACGCCGGGGTCGCATCGTTCTTCGGCGCTTTCGTCGCCAACGACCTGCAACAGGTGATCAGTCACGAGAAGCGACTCGAGGATGTGTTGGTCCAGGTTGCGCCGGGAATCCGTGTCTTGCCGGTGGCACGGGTCGTCGGCCAGCTCGGCTCGCTTGGCGAACGCGAGCAGCGGACCCTGGTGGCCTGCCTGGCCGACCTTCTGCCGCCGGCCGACGTCGTGCTCGTCGACACCTCCCTCGACCACCCGTTGGGCTTCTCGCCGCTTGGGCTGGCGGCGCAGGAGACGGTGGTTGTCGTCGCGGCAGAGGTTGGTGCCATCACCGAGGCTTACGCATTGATCAAGAAGGTCAGCCTGGGGTATGCACACAGGCGTTTCCGCATCCTGCTCAACCGGGTGCGAAGCGAGGGCGAGGCGCTGGCGATCCATGACAACATGGCGCGCGTCACCGACAGCCGCCGGCTGGCGCGTCTCGAGTACGCCGGCTGGGTGCCGCTCGATGGACAGCTGCGGCAGGCTGCAAGGCTCTGCCAGCCGGTGGCCGCACTGTTTCCGGAGGCACCAGCTGCACAGGCCTATGGGATGCTCGCGGAGCAGGTACTGGAGTGGCCGCTCGGCAACGATGAGCGAGGGGGGCTCGAACATTTCGTGCAACTGCTGCTACACTTGAGCCAACGCATTCACGCAACGGCTATCTACGCCTGATAGCTCCCCCCAGGACGCATGTACAACGCTGCTGGCCAGCTCAACAAGGATCAGCTTGTCCAGCGCTTCGCGCCGCTGGTCAGGCGTATCGCCTGCCATCTGATGGCACGGCTGCCGGCGAGCGTGCAGCTCGACGACTTGGTGCAGAACGGCATGCTCGGCCTGCTTGATGCCTTGGGACGTTTCGAGGCCGGAGTCGGTGCCCAGTTCGAGGCTTACGCCGCGCAGCGGGTCCGTGGCGCAATGCTCGACGGCTTGCGGGAGAACGACTGGTTGCCGCGCAGCCTGCGCCGCAACTGTCGTCGCATCGAGGCGGCGATAGCCCAGCTCGAGCAGGCGAGCGGACGTGTGCCAACGGAGAGTGAACTGGCCGATTCGCTCGGCATGACGATTGCCGATTACCAGGGAATGTTGCAGGAGGTGCGTGGGCATCAACTGGTGTACATCGAGGACGTCGTTGCCGAGCGCGGCGAGGACTTCCTCGAGGGTCACCTGGCCGATGAAAGCGCCGACCCCGCCCAGTTGGTCGCCGACGAGGATCTGCGTCGGCGGCTGGTGCAGGCGATCCGATCGTTGCCCGAACGTGAACAACTGCTGATGGCCCTGTACTACGAGCAGGACCTCAACCTGCGAGAGATCGGCGAGGTCATGGGGGTGAGTGAGTCCCGCGTTTGCCAGTTGCACAGTCAGGCGGTTCTGCGGTTGCGCAGCCGACTGTTCGGCGGCGGTACGCGCAACCCTGGGGCGCGGGTAAAACGCCATGGATAGGGGCAGCATCGCCGGCCTGCTGATCGGTGTGCTGGCCATCGTCGTCGGCCAGATCCTCGAGGGCGGACATGTCGCTTCCCTGGCGCAGCCGACGGCAATGCTGATCGTCGTCGGTGGCACACTGGGGGCGGTCATGCTGCAGAGCCCCCATAGCACCTTCGTGCGCGGCATGCGCATGATCAAGTGGATTCTGTACCCACCGGTGGTCAACCACCTGCAGGTGATTCAGCAGGTCACCGGTTGGAGCCAGGTTTCGCGGCGTGAGGGCTTGCTCGCGCTCGACGCGGTGGTGAGCGAACTGAAGGACGACTTCGTTCGCAAGGGTCTGCAGCTTCTCGTCGATGGCGCCGAGCCGGAGCGCTTGCGCGAGGTGATGGAGGTTGAGATCACGACCTATGAGCAGGAGATGAAGCTGGCTGCACGCATCTGGGAGGCGGCTGGCGGTTACTCGCCGACGATCGGCATTCTAGGCGCCGTACTCGGCCTGATCCACGTCATGGAAAACCTCTCGGATCCTTCCAAGCTCGGTGCCGGCATCGCGGTCGCGTTCGTCGCGACGATCTATGGTGTCGGCTTGGCCAACCTGGTGTACCTGCCGATTGCCAATCGGCTGAAGGCACACATCGGTCGGCTGGTGGTGCAGCGCGAGATGATCGTTGCCGGTCTCGTCGGGATCGCCAACGGCGACAACCCGCGGATCATCGAGAGCCGCTTGCGCGCCTACATCTTTTGACGCGATGGCACGCAGACGGCACGAGGAGGAGCACGACAATCACGAGCGCTGGCTCGTTTCCTACGCCGATTTCATCACCCTGCTCTTCGCCTTCTTCGTCGTCATGTATGCTCTTTCCTCAGTCAATGAGGGCAAGTACCGGATTCTCAGCAACTCGATGGTCGTCGCCTTCCGCAATGCGCCGGTCAATAGCGTCGGGCAGACGCCGACAGTGATGCCCACACCCGCGCCGGCAGTCGCCACGCCGCTCGCGAGCAAGGCATCAGAGGGCATGCGACAGAAGGAGCGGGAGAAGATGCGTCAGGTGGCGAAGAACATCCTCGATGTCATGGCGCCCCTCGTCGAACAGGGCAAGGTGCGGGTGCTCGAAACGAGCCGCGGCGTGAGCATCGAGATCAATGACAGCATCCTCTTCTCGCCGGGCCAGGCCATCCTCAAGCCCCCGCTGGCCAAGGCGATGCTGTCCGTGGCGGAGGTTCTCGTGGCGGCAGATTTCCCGATCACGATCGAGGGGCACACCGACAACATGCCGATCAGCAACGCGCAGTTCCCTTCCAACTGGGAGCTGTCGGCCGTACGCGCGACCACGGTTCTGCGGCTGTTTGCGGATGCCGGCATCGCCGCCGACAGGCTGACTGCAATCGGCTATGCCGACACGCGTCCGGTCGAGCCCAATCTCTTGGCCGATGGGCGGGCGCGGAATCGTCGCGTGACGATCCTGATCGATTCCACGATTCCGGAAAAAAGTACCGAGCTCGATCTGCAGGGGGCGGCAACGGCGTCGCCGGGTGCGCGCGCGGCCTTGCCGCCTGCCGCTCGCTAGGCGCTGTCGAGGATGCGGCCACCGCCGCCCGGCTTGTTCTGGCCGTCCGGGCCGTATAGACCACCGGCACCGCTGCTGCCGACGAGTGCCTCGATCGCTTGCTTGTTGTGCTGCAGGCGAAGCTGAATCAGGTCACCGTTCAGTTGATTCAGTTCTCGCGCCTGGGTGGCCAGCGGCAACAGTTCCGCCCAGGCGACGCGGGCGCCCTCATCGTCCGGGTGCGCGGCAAACCAGCTCGCCACGCCGCTGCGGTCGGCATTCAGCCCAATTCGTGCGAGCGTCAGCCGGCGCTGTTCAGCGATTGCGGCGAGGCGGGCTGCAAGCTCATTCTTGTCGTTCACGAGTGCCGGCAAGCCGTCGACGTCGCCCTCAATCAACAGCCTCTGCTCACGCTCCAGTATGCCGACAAAGGTCCGCACGACAGCCAGCTCTTCTTCGAACAACTGTCGCAAGTCCGTCACCACCCGCTGTCGTCCGTTGCAGGCGCTGCTCAGGAACGCTGCTGCACAGCCACGAGCTCACTGGCCGAGGTGATCAGGCGTTCGGCGATCGCTTCGGCATTGATCGTGAAACGGCCTTCGGCAATTGCCTGCCGGATCTCCGCGACACGACCCGAATCAAAGGCGCCTGCGTCGCCCGGTGTCTGGAGCTGTGCCGCCAGCTCGCTCAAATGAACTTCGGTCGCGGCACTCGCCGTCGATCTCGCGATGGCAGCGCGGTTGCGCGTTTCGCCAAGAACACTGGCGGTGGTGGTGGTGCTGTCGATCTTCACGGTGGTGCCCCTTGAACGGTTGTCCTCAATTCACTGATCGGCGGACGGCGTCGGAACTTTAGCACTTTTTTCGCATCGCGGCCCGTCGGCGGCCAAGGAAGAGAGACCGTCACCAGCTGCCTGTCGTGAACCTCTGGGCCGTGCGCCGGGCCGGGCGCCGGCAAGCTGATCAGTAGCTCACCTCGACGATGCCGCCTTGGCGGGCAATGCCGCTGACGACCTGTCCGGATGCCGTTCGCACCTGGACAAGCTGGCCCTCGGCCGCGTTGTTCACGGCCTTGCCTTCGTTGCTGACGCTGAATCCGGCGCCGCTGGAAAGCAGCTTGACACTCTGTCCCTGCTGGATCACCCAGGCGGCGCTGAGCTGGTCGCTGCGCAGAGCTTGGCCGGCAGCGATACCCTGTCGTGGCGTCTTGCCGATCGCCTGTGCCGGGTCGGTCACGACGCTGGCCGGCAGCGCGCCCAGATCGCCGCTCTGCGGCAGCAGGTCGGCGGCGCCGATCTGCTGCCCGGGCGCGAGCTGCCGTGCGGCGACCAGGTAGTTGCCGGCTATCCGGATTCGCACCGGCACGTAGACCGTCCACCGGCCGGGGCCGAGGCAACGTACGCCGACCGTCGTGTTTCCCCAAAGGCGGCCCCCCGAGGGCACGAAGGGCTCGAAGGCGTCGCAGGCTGCGAGCCGGGCGTGCCGATCCAACTGGCCGATCTGGAAGCTCACCGTTCCCGGCAAGCCGGCTGTCTGAGCGCGCAGATAGTCGTTGAGGGCGGCAGACAAGGTAGTCTGCGCGCTCACGATGCCACTGAAAAAGGCAAGGATCGCAAGGACGAGGGAAGTGGTCGGATGCGGCCATCCGGTGTGGTGCTGGGCGCGTGACGTGACAGGCATGCTGCCATTTTGCCTCAATCTGCCGGCTGTCGGCAGAAACTGCGTCGCCACGCGTCGGCTTCCACCGGCAATATTTGCCGTGCCGCCGGCAAGGACGGTCGTTGATTGACGGCAGTCCGATCGTGTCGGTCGCGGAAGCTGCCAGACCGACGACCGGGGGCTGTCCGTGATCGATGCCGCTTCGCCAGCGGCAGCACGATGGGCAGCAGCGCGAATGGCCGGCGGGGAGCTCGTTCGCGTCGGCATCACCGTTTACCGTACCGCCCTCCCGCGCATGGCATGGCTATTGCTTCCATGATTCTCGTCCGCCAGATCGAGGAGCGCCCGATGCTCAGCAAGCTTGACCGCAATCTCCAGTTCCAGCAGCAGGCACTTGGCCTGCGCGCCAGCCGGCAGCAGGTGTTGGCTGGAAACATCGCCAACGCCGATACGCCGAACTTCAAGGCGCGCGACTTCAATTTCTCCGCCGCACTCGACAGTGCGCTTGGCGGCAGGTTGGCCGGCAACTTGCCGCTGACGATGACCGCGTCGCGCCATCTGGCGGGCGATCCGAATCAGCGGTCATCGTTACTGCTCTATCGCCAGCCGATGCAGCCGGGTGCCGACGGCAACACGGTCGAAATGGATGTCGAGGGGGCGCAGCTCGCGGAGAACAGCATCTTCTACGAGGCCGGGTTGACCTTCATCAGCGGCAAGATCAGAACGATGATGACGGCGTTGCAGGGGCAATAGCCATGGGCATGTTCAGCACTTTCCACGTCGCTGGCAGCGCGCTGACGGCGCAGTCCGTCCGCCTCAATGCGGTCGCCAGCAACATGGCCAACGCCGAGAGCGTGATCGGTTCCGATGGCAAACCCTATCGCGCGAAGCAGGTGGTGTTCGCAGCGACGCCGATGGGCAATGCCGCGGCACAGGGTGTCCGCGTGACCCGGGTCGTCGAGGACAGTAGCCCAGGCCGCCTGGTCTATGACCCGCGCAACCCGGCGGCGAACGAGCGGGGCTACGTGGAAATGCCGAACGTGAGCGTGGTCGAAGAAATGACGAACATGATCTCGGCGGCACGCGCCTATCAGACCAATGCCGAGGTGATGAACTCGGCCAAGCAGCTGCTGCTCAAGACGCTGAGCATTGGCCAGTAGTCATTACCGATTCGCAAGTCGAGGAGAGTTCCATGGCAAGTGTCCTTCAGGCGGCCAGCGCTGCCAGCAGCATCTTCTCCGCGCTCGGTGCGGGCTCCGGCGAGGGTGGCGCGGCGTCGACGACGAGCAGCGAGGAAGTCCAGAATCGCTTTCTCAAACTGCTGGTGACCCAGTTGCAGAACCAGGATCCGCTCAACCCGCTGGACAACGCTGCGGTTACCACCCAGGTTTCCCAGATCAGCACCGTCACCGGGATCGAGAAGTTGAACACCACCCTCGAGGCACTCCTCGGCAGTTACCAGGATGCGCAGGCCATGCAGGGCGCGGCATTGATGGGCCGCAACGTGCTCACTGCCGGTTCGCGGTTGTCTCTGGCTGCCGGTCAGGCGGTTGCCGGTGTCCAACTGGCCGAAGCCGCCGACCAAGTCAGGCTGACGATCGTCGATGGCGCGGGAACCGTCGTGCAGAGCCAGAACCTTGGGGCGAGGGAGGCGGGCAGCTTCACTTTCTCATGGGATGGCAGGAACGATGCAGGGCTGCCGGTCGCTCCCGGCAACTACAGCTTCCAGGTCAACGCGCTGCGTGGTGCCGACAAGGTCGCCGCCGAACCGTTGCAGCTTGGCACGGTATCTGCTCTCGTCAGGACTGCAAAGGGTTTTGAACTCGAGGTCAGCGGCGCGGGCCGAGTCCGTTTCGACCAGGTCCAACAGATTCTCTAGCGCAATCGGGGGACAGGATGAGCTTCCAACAGGGTTTGAGTGGTCTCGATGCTGCAGCCTCGGCACTTGACGTCATCGGCAACAACGTCGCCAACGCCAGCACGGTCGGTTTCAAGCGCGGCAACACCAACTTCGCCGATGTCTATGCCGCTTCCCTGGGCATCGTCGGTGCCTCGCAGATCGGTATCGGCGTGTCGGTGGGCGCGATCCAGCAACAGTTCACCCAAGGCAACCTGACGACCACCGACAATGCGCTCGATCTCGCGGTCAACGGTGGCGGCTTCTTTCGCATGAGCGACGATGGCGCCATCAGCTATACGCGCAACGGTCAGTTCCACATCGACAACCAGGGCTACATCATCAATGATCAGATGCTCCGGCTGACCGGCTATCCGGTCAGCGTGAGCGGCACGGTCACCCCCGCCAATCCGATCGAACTGCAATTGTCGGCGAGCCAGATTCCACCCCGGGCGACGAGTGACCCCCTCGCGGGCGACGTGACGGCTGTGCTCAATCTGGATGCGCGCGCGACGGTGCCGGCCCTCGGTCCTTTCGACTACACCAATCCGGCGACCTACAATTTCTCGACCGCGCTGACCGTCTTCGACACGCTGGGAGTACCTCACAATCTGACCACCTATTATGTGCTGAACCCGCCGACACCGCCGACCGGCGGCGAGTGGACGGTGCATGCGACGCTCGACGGTGCCAATCCGCAGACACTGGCCGGCAACCTCGTCTTCGACCCCTCGGGCGCACTGAGTTCGACCGCGACCTACACACTGCCGTCGTGGCCTCTGAGCAGCGGCGCCCAGACGCCGTGGTCACCGGGCGTGATCGACTTCACCGGCACGACCCAATATGGCAGTGCTTCGAGCGTGGACCGCCTGACGCAGGGTGGCTATGCAACCGGCAGTCTCGTTGGCATCGGTGTCCTCAGCGACGGAATCGTTCAGGGTCGTTACAGCAACGGCCAGACGCGCAGCATGGGGCAGCTGGTTCTGGCGACCTTTGCCGATCCCAATGGTTTGCTCAACCTGGGCAACAACCAGTGGAGTGCGACTTCCATCTCGGGAGCGGAACTGGTCGGCGCGCCGGCTTCGGGAAGTCGCGGCGTCATTCAGTCGGCAGCGGTCGAGGATTCCAATGTCGATCTGACCAATGAACTGGTGGCGATGATCACCGCGCAACGCAACTACCAAGCGAATGCACAGACCATCCAGACGCAGGATCAGATCATGCAGACGCTGATCAACCTGCGCTGAGCACCGCTCGATTGACCGCACGGAGGCTACATGGATCGTCTGATCTACACTGCCATGAGCGGCGCCAAACAGGCCTTTCTGCAACAGGCAGGGGTCGCGCACAATCTGGCCAATGCCTCGACCGCCGGCTACCGGGCAATGGAGAATCGCTTCCGAGCCGTGCCCGTACTCGGCCCGGGCCAGCCGACGCGGGCCTTCACGATCGATGCCTCGGTCGCCAACAGTTTCGAGCAGGGTCCGTTGCTGACCACTGGGCGGCCGCTTGACGTGGCGCTGCGTGGGCGAGGCTGGATTGCCGTCCAGGCAGCCGATGGAAGCGAGGCCTACACGCGTGCCGGAAACCTGGTGACCGATGCCAACGGTGTGCTGCAGACCAGTTCGGGCAACCTCGTCCTCGGCGAGGGCGGGCCCATCGCGCTGCCGCCCGACAACAACATCGCCATTGCTGCCGATGGCACGGTATCCGGCGTGCCGCGCCCCGGGGCCGGGGCCGCGAGCAGTGTCAATGTGGTCGGCCGGATCAAGCTCGTCAACCCACCGGAAGCCGATCTGGTGCGTGGCGACGACGGCCTGTTTCGCACGCGCAACGCCGAGCCTGCTGCCGCGGATGAGACCGTACAGCTCGAGCCTGGCGCGCTCGAGGGCAGCAACGTGAATTCCGTCGACGCGATGGTGCGAATGATCAGTCTCGCGCGCCAGTTCGAACTTCAGGTCAGGATGCTGCAGACCGCCGAGGCCAACGCCCGTGCCGCAACTGCCTTGCTCACCATGAACCGCTGATCGGAAAGCAATGATCACCTCTCTCTGGACCGCGAGTACCGGCCTCAACGCACAGCAGGTGCAGATCGACATCATCGCCAACAACCTGGCGAACGTCAGCACCAACGGCTTCAAGCAGGCACGGGGGATTTTCGCCGACCTGCTCTACAAGACCGTGCGCCAGCCGGGTGCGCAATCGTCGCAGACGACCCAGATTCCGGATGGTCTGCAGATCGGACTTGGCACGACGCCGGTGTCGACCGGTCGCATCTTCACGCAGGGCTCGCTGCAGCAGACTGGCAACAGTCTCGACATGGCGATCGATGGCGCGGGCTTCTTCCAGGTCCTGCTGCCGGACGGAACCAACGCCTACACGCGTGACGGGTCCTTCCAGAAAGACAACCAGGGGCAGATCGTCACCGCCAGCGGTTATCCGGTACAACCGGCAATCACCATCCCGCAGAACGCGTTGACCGTGACCGTTGCCACCGATGGCGTCGTCAGCGTCACCCTGCCCAACGCGGCGGCGCCCGTGCAGATCGGCACCATCCAGGTGGCGACCTTCATCAACAACGGGGGCCTGCAGAGTCTTGGCGACAATCTCTACCAGGAGACGGCGTCGAGTGGTACGCCAACGCTCAATACGCCGGGCAGCAACGGCGCCGGCATGGTGGTCCAGTCCTACGTCGAAGCGTCGAACGTGAACGTGGCGCAGGAACTGGTGCTGATGATCCAGACGCAGAGGGCGTACGAGCTGAACGCCAAGGTCGTATCGACGTCCGATCAAATGTTGGCGCGGTTGACGCAACTTTAGGGAATCCGCCATGTCTGCCCGATCGTTCCTGCTGCTGCCTGCCGCCTTGCTGTTGCTGGCAGCCTGTACGACCGTTCCGCCCACCAATGTCCATCAGCCGATGACCGCCAGGCCGCAGCCACGGCCGGAGCAACTGGCGGCAGCGCTGGCCTCGACGGGCAGCATCTACCAGGCAGGCGCGTCGCGCACCCTGTTCGAGGATCGGCGTGCCCGCCATGTGGGCGATACGATCACGGTGACGATCACCGAGAACACGTCGGCGGCGACCAAGTCGAACAACAGCGTTGCCAAGACCGGCAGCATCAACGCCTCGATGGGGCCCAACCTCAATCTGCCCGGGAGGACGCTGACCGAACTGAAGGCGAGCAGCAGCAACGTGGCCAGTGGCAAGGGCGATGCAGCGGCCAACAACGTGTTCACGGGAACGATCACGGTGACGGTCGTCGAAGTACTGCCGAACGGCAATCTGCTCGTGTCGGGCGAGAAGCAGGTAGCGATCGGGCATGGGCAGGAGTACATCCGTCTGTCGGGCATCGTCAACCCCTACTTCGTCAACGCCACCAACACCATCGCTTCGTCACAGATTGCCGATGCGCGCATCGAGTACAAGGAGAGCGGCGCGATCAGCGAGGCGCAGGTGATGGGTTGGTTGGCGCGCTTTTTCCTCACCGTTCTGCCTTTCTGACCGGCGTCGGGGGAGTCTTCGGGGGCCGGCCGGGATCAAGGACGTGAGAGGGCGGACGACGGGAGGCAGCAGGTGTGCCGGCGAGGGCGAACGCGGCGTCTTGCGCCCGGCGCACAATGGATTGATTCACAACCGCTGAGGAAGACGGGTCATGTTCTCGATCATCGCCGGAATGCCCGGCCGTATGCACCTCGGGGCGGCAACGCTTGCCGCCATCGCTCTATCCGTGCCGCTCACGCTCGTGGCGGCGGAGAGGATCAAGGACCTGGCGTCGCTGCAGGGTGTGCGCAACAACCAGTTGGTCGGCTACGGCCTTGTCGTGGGACTCGACGGCAGCGGTGACCAGACGACGCAGGCACCGTTCACGTCGCAGAGCGTCATCAACATGCTGGCACAGCTGGGTACGACCGTGAATTCGGTGCAGGGCCTGCAATTGAAGAACGTTGCCGCCGTGATGGTCACCGCCAACCTGCCGCCCTTTGCACGCATTGGTCAGCAGATCGATGTCACCGTGTCGTCCATGGGAAATGCCAAGAGCCTGCGTGGCGGGACGCTGGTGATGACCCCGCTGAAGGGGGCCGACGGCCAGATTTATGCGCAGGCGCAGGGGAACCTGCTGGTTGGCGGTGCCGGCGCAGCGTCCGGCGGCAGCAAGCTGGTGGTCAACCACCTGCTGGCCGGCCGTATCGCCGGTGGCGCGACTGTCGAGCGCGAGGTGCCGACGGCGCTCGGCCAAGGGCCATTCGTTCATTATGAGCTGGCGGCGACCGATTTCGGGACCGCACAGAGGATGGTCGAGGCGATCAACCGGGAAACGGCAGCCGGTGTCGCGCAGGCTCTCGACGGACGGGTGATTCGCGTCATCGCCCCCGAGGAGGTGAACAGTCGTGTCGCTTTCCTCGGGCGGATAGAGAACCTCGAAGTGCGACCGACGAAGTCGGTGGCGAAGGTCATCATCAATCCGCGCACCGGCTCGGTGGTCATGAACCAGACGGTCACCATCGACTCCTGCGCGGTCGCTCATGGTAACCTTTCGGTCATCGTCAACACCGAGCAGAAGGTCAGTCAACCCAATCCGCTGTCCCCCGGACAGACGGTGACGACGACCCAGAGCGAGATCGACATCAAGCAGGGTGGCGGGTCGCTGATCCACCTCAAGGCCGGTGTCAGCCTTGCCGAGGTGGTGAAGGCGATCAACGCGCTCGGTGCCGGACCGCAGGATCTGCTGTCGATCCTGCAGTCGATGAAGGCCGCTGGCGCGCTGCGTGCCGACCTTGAGATCATCTGAGCTGCGTCGTGTGTAGGAACGAAGCCGTGTGCCAATCATGAAAGCTCCTGAGCTTGCGACCCAACGCCTGGTGCTCGACCCCGCCGCCGCCGGCGACCTGCGCAACCGGCTGCGCAGCGATCCACAGGCCGGAGTCCGGCAGGCGGCGCGGCAATTCGAGGGCATGCTTCTGCACCTGATGCTGAAGAGCATGCGCGACGCGACGCCCACCGGCGGCATGCTGGACGGCGAACAGGGCCGTTTCTTCACCGCCATCGGCGATCAGCAACTGGCGCAGGAACTGGCCTCGCGGGCACCTCTAGGTTTCGCCGGCTTGATCGAGCGGCAGCTGGCACGGCAACATGCTGGCGTCGCGCCGACGTTACCGCCGGCGCGAACATCTGGGTTGCCGGCAGAGGCAGTACTGCCGGCAAGACGCCCAGCGGCCCCCGCGACCACGGCCTTGCCGGCTGCGCCACACGCCGCCGCGGTGTCGCCGGCAGCCACAACCGACGGCGCGCAGCGTCCGCGCGACTTCGTCGACCGCGTCTGGCCACACGCGCTTGAAGCCGCGACCAGGACTGGTGTTCCGGCGCATTTTCTGGTTGCCCAGTCGGCACTGGAGAGTGGTTGGGGAAAGCGTGAGCTGCGCATGGCCGACGGCTCCCCCAGTTTCAACGTCTTTGGTATCAAGGCCGGTCGTGGCTGGGCGGGAGCGACCGTCGAAGTGCAGACCACCGAGTTCGTCGATGGCATGCCGCAGACGGTACGGGCGAAGTTCCGCGCCTACGGCTCCTATGCCGAGGCCTTCAGCGACTACGCACGGCTTCTCAGCAGCCACCCGCGCTACGCCAACGTCGTCGGGCAACAGGATGGCGTTCAGTTTGCCCGTTCCTTGCAGCGGGCGGGCTACGCGACCGATCCGCTGTACGCCGACAAGCTGGCACGCATCATTGGTGGCACCACGTTGCGACAGGCACTTTCGGCGGCCTGATTTTTCTTCCCCGAGGGGCTAAACTTCCGTGGCAGGTTGCCGTTGACAGAACCATCAGTCAGGAATTGATCGCATGGGCTCAGGAATCCTTGGTGCCGGTGTCAGCGGCCTTTTGGCCGCACAGCATGGTCTGCAGACCACCGAGCACAACATCGCCAACGCCAATACTCCGGGTTACACGCGGCAGCGGGTGATACAGGGCAGCAATCCGGGCGTGAACACCGGTTCCGGTTTTCTTGGCCAAGGCACCCGTGTCACGACCATCGAGCGCGTCTACAGCAGCTTTCTCACCGAGCAGGTGGATCGTTCGCAGAGTGGTGTCAGCCAGCTCGACGCCTACGTCACACAAATCAAGCAGATCGACAATCTGCTGGCCGACAGCAGTGCCGGCCTGTCGCCGGCATTGCAGGACTTCTTTGATGGCGTCGCACAGGTGGCGGCCAATCCGTCGCAAATGCCCAGCCGGCAGACACTGATCTCCAATGCACAGGGGTTGAGCGCCCGTTACCAGTCTCTGGGAACACAACTGGCGCAGATGTACGACAGTATCAACGGTGAGATCAGGGACAGTGTCACGGCCATCAACTCCTATGCCGAACAAATCGCCAGCCTGAACGAGCAGATCGGCCTCGCCGAGGCGTCTACCGGCCATACAGCCAACGACCTCCTGGACGCACGTGACAACCTGGTGGCCGAACTGAACAAGCTGGTCCGGGCGAGAACCAGTACCGATGGCGGCGGCGGCATCAACGTGTTCATCGGCAACGGTCAGCAACTGGTCGTCGGATCGCAGTCGATCGGTCTCGCGACCACCGTCTCGGCAAGCGATCCCACGCGTCTGGTGGTCGGTCTCAAGAGTGGTGTCGGTGTGCGGGAGATGCCCGAGTCACTGATCACAGGTGGCAGCCTGGGCGGCTTGCTGGCCTTTCGCAGTGAGTCCCTGGACCGTGTCAGCAGCGACCTCGGACGCAACGCGGTCTCGCTGGCGTTGACCGTCAATGCCCAGAGCGCACTCGGCCAGGATCTCCTGGGCCAATCCCTGCTGTCGCCGCCACCGTCAGGTTTCACGCCGGCGTTGTTCACGGTCGGCGAGCCGGGCGTACGGGCTGACAACCGGAATCCGCCCGGCAGCCCAACCGTCAGCGCGGCTTTCACGACGCCGCTGCCGTTCAGCGGCAACTTCTACACCGACCTCGTGGCAAGCGACTATCAGCTCACGTCGGACGGCGCCAGCGTCACCCTGACCCGCCTGGCGGACGAGCGGCAATGGACGGCGGCTGACCTGGTGGGGCTCGACGCGCAATTGCAAAGTGACCCGCAGGGCTTTTCTCTCGCGTCCTCGGCGCCGTTGCCGGCGGGTGCCAGCTATCTCGTACAGCCGACGCGCGATGCGGCGCGCAAGATCGCGGTCAATCCGGCAGTCGTCGCCGATCCGCGCCTGATCCCCGCGGCCGCCCCGATCAGGACCGGAACCGGCGCGGCCAACACGGGTTCGGCGGCGATCTCGCCCGGCAGCAACGGACCGGGATACGAAGCCCTCGGCGCTGCACTGCCGCTTACTGTCGTGTACGAGAACAATCACTTGCGCAATTTTCCCGCCGGTACGCTGGTGTCGATCGACGGTGGAACACCGCAGCTGATCGCCAGTACGGCCAGCGTCGTTCCCTATACCAGCGGCGCCAGCATCACGCTGGTGGGTACGAGCAACACCAGTCCGCCGGCCGGGATCAGTTTCAGCATCAGCGGCTTACCGAACAACGGTGACAGCTTCGTGCTGACGAGGAACACTGGGGCCAGCGCCGATGGCCGCAACGCTCTGGTGCTCGCGGAACTGCAAATGCGCGATACCATGTCGGGCAAGACGGCGTCGTTCCAGGAGAGTTATGCGCAGTTGGTCAGTGAAAATGGCAACCGGACCAGGCAGGCGCAGATTGGCGGTGAGGCACAGAATTCCCTGCTGAAACAGGCACGGGAGAGCCGCGATTCCCTTTCGGGCGTCAATCTCGACGAGGAAGCCGCCAACCTGATCCGCTATCAGCAGGCCTATCAGGCCTCGGCCAGGGCGCTGCAGATCGCCACCAGCCTGTTCGACACGATTCTCGACCTCGCTGGCGGTTAGCGTGCCGGATTGATCACGGTGTCGGGCTTGGCCGGACCCGGTACGCCACGGGTGGAGCGTGTGGGCTGAGCAGTTTTCTTCATTTGTGACAGCGAAGCGACAGAGGCAGGAGAAGCGATGCGCATCAGTACCAGCCAGCTCTACGCAGCCGGTGCAAACGGAATCGAGCGTCGGCAGAACCAGCTCCTCAAGCTGCAGGAGCAACTTTCGAGTGGCCGCCGCCTGTTGACACCGGCTGACGATCCGGTGGCAGCGGCACGGGCGCTGGAAGTGACGCAGGCGATGGAGATCGGCGCTCAGTATGCGCGCAATCAGGGCATCGCGACCGACCGCCTGCGCCTTGTCGACAGCCAGCTGACGGGATTGACCGAGGTCATGCAGAGCATTCGCAGCCGGGTCATCCAGGCCGGCAATACCGTCCTCTCCGACACCGATCGGCAGGCGATTGCGAGCGAACTCGAGGCGCGCTTCGAAGAGATGCTCGGCATCGCCAACAGTCGCAGCGCCGAGGGGGACTACCTTTTTTCCGGCCACCGCGGATCGACGATGCCTTTCGCCCGTGGTGCAGTGGTATCGCCTGCGACGAGCGGCTTCGTCAGTTATTTCGGCGACGATGGCGAGCGCCTGTTGCAGGTCGGTGCTGCGCAGCAGATGGCGACCAGTGTTGCCGGCAGCGAGTTGTTCATGCAGCTTCGGGAAGGCAACGGCAGCTTCGTCGCCGCCGCCAGTGGCAACGGGACTGCCCAGCCAAATCAGGGGAGTGGCATCATCGGTCAGGGTTCCGTTCTCGACCAGGGGAAGTGGGCAGCCGCAGTCAACGGCGGTTTCGCCTGGCAGGGAACCGACCATCGCGCCCTGCAGATTCGCTTTTCGTCGGTCGCAGGGGTGAGCAGCTATCAGCTTTTCGACGTCTCGCAGCCAGCGCCGCCGGCGGCACCCTTGCCGGCGACCGCGGTTGGTCCGGTCCTGCCCTTCACGCCTGGGCAGGCGATCCCGCTGTTGACGACCCAACCGCCGGCTCCGTCGGTAGGAGTCGACTTCGGCGCGCAAGTGGTGATCACCGGCTCGCCCGCTGCCGGTGACACCTTCAGCATTCGGCCGAGCACCAACAAGAGCGTCTTCCAGACCCTGCAGGAGGCGATCGACCTGCTCCGCCTACCGCTCGACTCGAGTACCGCGCGGACCGAGTTTACCGGCAAGATGCAGGGGCACCTCGCAGGCATCGATCAGGCGCTGGCGAAAGCCGGCGAGGTGCAGTCGAGCGTCGGCACCCGCCTGCAGACCCTCGATGCGCTCAGCGACAACGCGACCGCGCTCGACATCCAGTATCAGCAGACCCTTTCCGATCTCGTCGACCTCGACTTCGTGCGGGCGATCTCGGATTTCACCCGCGAGCAGGTCAGCCTCGAAGCGGCGCAGAAGTCCTTCGTCGCGATCAGCGGGTTGAGCCTGTTCAAGTACCTGTGAGCAGGGTGCATTTCCTGCGTGTCCTTGGTGCGAGCCTGTCGCTGGCACTGCTGGCTGCCTGCGGCACGATTGATTGGAACGGGCAGCCGGCGCCGGTCAGTCAGCCGTACGACCTCGCCTTCACGCAGGCGCCCAACCCGACGGCAAGCCTGCCGCCGGCAAAGGCTCTCGCGCTCGCCGGCTCCGTCGGCTACATGGCGAGCCAGTACGGCGGGCCGGCACAATACCTGAACTATGGCGCTGCCCTGGTCATCGCTGCCTACGTCATCTACGATCCGCTGGCGCCCAACTGGACGATCGAGGAGACCGTGTTCGAAGGAGATACCTATCGGCTGGCGATGCGTGCCAAGAGTTTCCGCATCGGCGGCGACGGCGAATCAGGGCTGATCTTCAAGCGGCGCGCGCTGCAGCTTCAGCGCCAGCGCGGCTTCGCCGCCTACCGGGTGCTCGACTACTCGGAAGGAATCGAATCGAGTACCCCGTTCACCCACCGCTACGCTGAGGGGGTCTTTCAGCTGGTTTCCGCCGACCCCGTGCGCAAGCCCTGATCGGGAGCGGCGACAGCCGGGCGACAGCGACGCCAGCGCCGCGGCAGGCTGACGCTGCATCGTCTCCTTTTCAGCCGTCGATCTCATCGGTCGGGCGCTGTCTTGAGAGTTCGTGGAGGATTCCGGCGACGGACCAGAGCATCAGCACGACGCCAGCCGCCACCGTCAGGATGGCGGTCGCGGTGCTGGTCGGGAAATCGGGAAGGAACAGCGTCTGCTGCCGGGCCAGCCACATCAGGCCGCTGGCCAGGATCAGGGTGCCGGCAACGTCGAGCAGCGCGTAAAGCATCACCCTTGCGGTGACGCGCGGCCGTTGGCCTCGATCCATGCCGTACCCTAGGAGTCCCTGCCGCTCGACCCGCTCGACGGAATCGCACCCTGGCGTGCCAGGCGGCGTCGCCATACGTCGCCATGGCCAGTGTTGCGGGCGCCTTGCCTGCCGCGACGACGCAGTGAATCCATGGGTGGGTGGATCGCCTCGAAGAGGGACTAGCGGACGCGCATGCCGGGCTGGGCACCGTCATCCGGCGCCAGCAGGAAGATGCCGGGGGTCTCGCCGGCGGGGTCGGAGGCGGCGAGGATCATTCCTTCGGACATCCCGAACTTCATCTTGCGCGGTGCCAGGTTGGCGACCATCACCGTCAGTCGGCCAACCAGCGTTGCCGGATCGTAGGCGGCCTTGATGCCGGCAAAGACCTGTCGTCTTCCCAGCGGGCCGACGTCGAGCAGCAGCCGCAGGAGCTTGTCGGCGCCTTCGACTTGCCCGGCTTCGCTGATGCGCGCGATGCGCAGATCGACGCCCAGGAAGTCGTCGATGCTGATGTGCGGCCCGGTCGGTGTCGCCACGGCTGCCTGCGCGACGGCAATGGCGGCCGCCTTCTCCTGGTGCTCGGCGTGCCGCTGCGGCGCTGCGGGCACCGTGGTTGCTGCCAGCGACTCGCGATTGGCGGCGAGCAGGGCATCAATCTGCTGCTTGTCCACCCGGGTCAGCATGTGCCGGTAGCCGTTGATCACATGCCCGGCCGCGAGGACCGTCGCCGCGTCTTCCCAGACCAGTGGCGCAACGTTCAGGAAGGCCTCGGTCTTCGCGGCGAGCGCTGGAAGGACCGGTTTGAGCAGAATGGCGAACAGCCGGAAGAGGTTGATCGCGTTGCTGCAGGCAGCCTGCAGTTCACTCTCGCGACCCGGATCGCGCGCCAGTTCCCAGGGTTTGACGCGGTCCACATACTGGTTGGCGAGGTCGGTCAGGGCCATGATCTCGCGGATCGCCTTGCTGAAGTCGCGCGCCTCGTAGTGCTCGGCGATCAGCCGGCGGCGTTCGCGGATCGCCTCGATCGCCGGCAGCGATTCGTCGCAGGTGCATAACCGGCCGGCGAACTTGCGGACGATGAAGCCGGCCGAACGGCTGGCGATGTTGACGAACTTGCCGACCAGATCCGAGTTCACGCGGGCAATGAAGTCATCGAGGTTGAGATCGATGTCCTCCATCGAGCTGCCCAGCTTCGCCGCGTAGTAGTAGCGCAGCCATTCCGGGTCGAGGCCCTGTTCAAGGTAGCTGGCGGCGGTGATGAAGGTGCCGCGCGACTTCGACATCTTGGCACCGTCGACGGTCAGGAAACCATGCGCGAAGACTTTGCTCGGCGTCCGGTAGCCCGCATGCTCCAGTTCGGCCGGCCAGAACAGAGCGTGGAAGTAGAGGATGTCCTTGCCGATGAAATGGTAGAGCTCGGTCGTCGAGTCCGGCCGCCAGTACTCGTCGAAATCCAGCCCCAGGCGATCACACAGGTGGCGGAAGGCGCCCATGTAACCGATCGGCGCGTCGAGCCAGACGTAGAAATACTTGCCCGGCGCGTCGGGAATCTCGAAACCGAAGTAGGGTGCGTCGCGCGAGATGTCCCAGTCGGTCAGGCGGTTGTCGTCGGCGTTGCCGAGCCATTCCTGCAGCTTGTTCGCCGCCTCGTTCTGCAGGCGGCCCTGGGTTTGCGTCCAGCGCCGCAGAAAGGCTTGGCAACGCGGATCCGAGAGGCGGAAGAAGAAGTGTTCGGACTGCCGCAGCTCTGGCCGCGCGCCGGAGATCGCCGAGTAGGGGTTCTTCAGCTCATCGGCGGTGTAGGCGGCACCGCAGCTCTCGCAGTTGTCACCGTACTGGTCGGCCGCGCCGCATTTCGGGCATTCGCCCTTGATGAAGCGGTCGGGCAGGAACATCTGTTTCAGCGGGTCGTAGTACTGCTCGATCGTGCGCGTTTCGATCAGCCCGGCAGCGTGCAGGCGCGAGTAGATTTCGTTGGCGCAGGCACGGGTCTCCGGCGAATGGGTCGTGTAGTAGTCGTCGAAGCCGATGTGGAAGCCGGCGAAGTCGCGCGTGTGTTCGCCATGCACCCGCTCAATCAAGTCTTCTGCGGTGATTCCTTCCTGCTCGGCACGCAACATGATCGGTGTCCCGTGCGTGTCGTCGGCGCAGACGTACCAGCACTGGTGGCCGCGCATCTTCTGGAAGCGCACCCAGATGTCGGTCTGGATGTACTCGACGAGATGGCCGAGATGGATGGCGCCGTTGGCATAGGGCAGTGCGGATGTGACCAGAATCTTGCGTGTCATCGGCGTCGGTGCAAACGGGCAAAGGCGGCATTCTACCAAACGGACCTTGTCGCGCAGGTTTCATCTGCCGGCATCGTCCGCCCTGCCGCGCGCTCGATGCCAGCCACGCAGCATCGCGATGCCGTGTGCGCCGTGGCCGCAGGCTTCCGCCAGCAGCGCCGGCTGCATGCCGCCGAGCGCATAGAGTGGCAGCGGCGAATTCTCGCCGAGCTCGGCAAAGCGCTGCCAGCCGATACCGGCTGCCTGCGGGTGGCTGGGGGTCGGCAGCACCGGGCCGAGGACCGCCAGGTCGAACTGCAGGCGAGCCGCTCGCGCGAGGTCGTCGGCGTCGTGGCAGGAAGCGCCAACCAGCGGCAACGGCGGCTTCTCCGCGAGTTGCCAGAGGCTGGCCGAAGAGAGGTGGACGCCATGCGCGGCGACCGCCGTCGCCAGTTGCAGGTCGTCGTTCACGAGAATCCTGGCTGCGGGATGCCCGCTGGCGAGGCGCATGACGCGATGCGCGAAGTCGAGCCGAGCGCTCGCCGACAGTGTCTTGTCACGCACCTGGACCAAGCGCAGGCCGTTGCGCAGTGCCGTCTCAAGCCGCTCGAGTTCGGCCTCGACACCGTTCTCGCTGGCGTTGGTCAGCGCATAGACCGGCGGCAGCGCCAGCGCGCGCAGGATCGGCCCGTTCGCCGGCAGGATCGGGGCGACGTCTGCCGCCTTTCCGGCGCGCAGCCAGACGAGGCCACTGTGTTCGAGCGTCGCGGGCTCGCCCTGCCAGGCGTGGACGCGGAAGAAGCGCAGGCGGACCGTCGCGTGCGGATAGCTGAACTCGCGGCAAAGCCAAGGCCAGGCGCGCCCGACGGCGATCCCGAGTTCCTCGCGCAGTTCGCGCCGCAGGGCCGCGAGCGCCGTTTCGCCGGCTTCCACCTTGCCGCCCGGGAACTCCCAATAGCCCGCGTAGGGTTTTCCTGGTGGGCGCTGGGCGAGGAGAAATTCTGGGGCGGCCGGATCGCCGCGCAGCAGGACCGCTGCCGCGACTTCCGTGATCACGCTCATCGCCCCCGCCCCGCGTCGTGCCTGGCGTCGGCGCTCATGCGTGCTGCCGCGAGTGTCGGCGCGAGCGGCCGCTGGGGGCCGGGCGCGCATCGGCGGCGGCGCGCTGGCGGCCTGCCCAGTCCCTGGCAAACTGCCAGGCGACGCGGCCGCTGCGCGAACCCCGTTCGACTGCCCAGTTGAGCGCCGCCCGTTCGCTGCCGGCGATCTCCTCCGGTGGGCAGCCGAAGGAACACAGCCAGTGCGCGACGATGTCGAGGTAAGCATCCTGGTCGAAGGGGTAGAACGAGATCCAGAGGCCGAAACGCTCGGAAAGCGAGATCTTTTCCTCGATCGCCTCGCCGGGGTGGATCTCCTCGCCAACGCGCCGGCTTTCGAGGTTCTCGGCGAAATACTCGGGCATCAGGTGGCGGCGGTTCGAGGTCGCGTAGATCAGCACGTTCTCCGGCGCCGCCGCAAAAGAGCCGTCGAGCACCACCTTGAGCGCCTTGTAGCGTGCGTCTCCGGATTCGAAGGAGAGGTCGTCGCAGAAGATGATGAAACGCTCCGGGCGTTCCTCGACCAGCTCGACGATCTGCGGCAGGTCGGTCAGCTCGGCCTTTTCCACCTCGATCACGCGCAGGCCCTGCGCTGCGTACTCGTTGAGCAGCGCCTTGATCAGCGATGACTTGCCCGAGCCACGTGCACCGGTGAGCAGGACATTGTTGGCCGGCAGCCCGGCAATGAACTGGCGGGTATTGCTGTCGAGGCGAGCCTTCTGCTCGTCGATGTCGCGCAGGTCGGCAAGGCGGATTCGGGGCAGGCGGCGGATCGCCTGCAGGTGGCCGGATCCGTTCGCGCCGCGCCAGCGGAAGGCATGCGCCGCGCTCCAGTCGGGAGCCGTTGCCGCGGGCGGCAGCAACGGCTCGAGGCGATCGAGGAGGCGCTCGGCGCGAGCGAGAAAGGAGGCCAGCTGCGCCAGGGAGTCACTCATTGAACAGTATACTGGGCGGGTTGCACGAACCCGATACTCTAGCCAAATGATCCGCAAAAGCCAATCACGTTGCCTCGTCATCACCGTCCTCGCGCTGCTGCTCACCGCCTGTGGCAGCACGGGCAAGCCGCCGCTCGGTGGCGGCGCCGGCGCCACCGCCTGCCCGCCGTGTCCGGATTGCCCGGGGGCAGCACCGCCAGCCGTCCCCAGGATGGACGCGAAGCCGCTGCAGGCGGCGCGCTGGAGGGACCTCCCAGGCTGGAGCGACGACGATCTGGCAGCCGCTTGGGCGCCTTTCCTGCGGTCGTGTCGCGGTCTTTCCAGTCGCGCGCAGTGGCCGCAATGGAAAGCCGTCTGTGACGAGGCGCGGTCCATGGCCGCGCCGACGGCCGCCGCCGCCAGGGCCTTCTTCGAGTCACGGCTGCAACCGTGGCTGCTGACCAATCCCGACGGTTCGACCCGCGGTCTGGTGACCGGCTACTACGAGCCGCTGCTTCGCGGCTCGCGCACGCGTGGCCAGCCCTACCTGCAGCCGGTGCTCGGCGTTCCCCCCGACCTGCTGACGATCGACCTCGGCAGCGTCCTGCCCGAGCTGAAGAACATGCGCCTGCGCGGTCGCCTGCAGGGCAACCGGGTCGTCCCCTACCTCTCGCGTGCCGAGATCGGCAAGCGTGCGAACGAAGGCGGCGAACGGGTGCTGCTCTATGTCGACGATCCGGTCGAGCTCTTTTTCCTGCAGGTGCAGGGTTCCGGGCGCGTGCAGTTGTCGGATGGCAGCACGCTGCGGCTGGCCTATGCCGACCAGAACGGCCACCCCTATCAATCGATCGGTCGCGTGCTCGTCGATCGTGGCGAGATGAGCCTCGAACAGGCATCGATGCAGTCGATCAAGCAGTGGGCGCGCGCCAACCCGAGCCGGGTCACCGAACTGCTGAACGCCAATCCGAGTTACGTCTTCTTCCGCGAGGAAGCGATCCGCGGCAAGGAGGGCGACGGCCCGAACGGCGCACTGGGCGTGCCGCTGACCCCAGAGCGCAGCATTGCGGTCGATCCCCGACATGTCACCCTCGGCGCCCCGGTGTTTCTGGCGACGTCCCGTCCCGATTCGGTGCAGCCCTGGCGACGGCTGGTGATGGCGCAAGACACCGGCGGCGCCATCCGCGGCGTCGTCCGGGCCGACCTCTTCTGGGGCTTCGGCGCCGCTGCCGGCAACGAGGCCGGGCGCATGAAGCAGCAGGGGCAGATGTGGGTCCTGCTGCCAGCCGGGGCCGCACCACCGTAGGTCGCGGCTGAGCTCTCGGAGTGCCCCGTCGCCCCGTTCTGGTGCGTAGACTCCCGCTGATGCATCCTGATTGTGCGCGGAATGGGCGCATGCCGTAGATGATGGTCGATTCCGGGGCATGACAACCCTGGAACGGGATTTGCTTGTTGGCTCCATCACGAAATCCTGGAGGAGCCATGGAAGCACTCAAGTCTGGTAGCGACGTCCTCTTCATCCTGCTCGGCGGCATCATGGTGCTGGCGATGCATTCCGGTTTTGCCTTTCTCGAGCTGGGGACCGTCCGCAAGAAGAGCCAGGTCAACGCGCTGGTGAAGATCCTGACCGATTTCTCGGTGTCGACCATCGCCTATTTCTTCGTCGGCTACAGCATCGCCTACGGCGTCAATTTCTTCGCCGGCGCCGACACCCTACTGGACAAGAACGGCTTCGAGCTGACCAAGTTCTTCTTCCTGCTTACCTTCGCTGCGGCGATTCCGGCGATCATCTCGGGCGGCATTGCCGAACGCGCGCGTTTCTACCCGCAGCTGGCGGCGACCTTCCTGATCGTCGCCCTGGTCTATCCGACCTTCGAGGGCATCGCCTGGAACCAGGCCTTCGGCATCCAGGCGTGGCTCAAGGCGACCTACGGCGAGGAGTTCCATGATTTTGCCGGTTCCGTCGTCGTGCACGCGATGGGTGGCTGGCTCGCCCTGCCGGCGGTTATCCTGCTCGGCGCGCGTCACGGTCGCTACACGAAGGAGGGCAGGGTGTCGGCGCACCCGCCGTCATCGATCCCCTTCCTGGCTCTCGGCGCGTGGATCCTCACCGTCGGCTGGTTCGGCTTCAACGTCATGAGCGCGCAGACGATCGACAAGATCTCCGGGCTGGTGGCGATGAACTCGCTGATGGCGATGGTCGGCGGCACCCTGGTGGCGATGGTCGCCGGCAGGAATGACCCGGGCTTCGTGCACAACGGTCCGCTCGCCGGTCTGGTGGCCGTCTGCGCCGGCTCCGACCTGATGCACCCGATGGGCGCCCTGGTCGTCGGTGGTGTCGCCGGCGGCCTCTTCGTCCTGATGTTCACGCTGACGCAAAACCGCTGGAAGATCGACGACGTTCTCGGCGTCTGGCCGTTGCACGGGCTGTGCGGCGCCTGGGGTGGCCTCGCCGCCGGCATCTTCGGCAGCAAGGCGCTCGGCGGTGTCGGCGGCGTCGCGTTCATGCCGCAGCTCCTGATGACCCTGCTCGCGATCGGCATCGCGCTGGTGGGTGGCACCGTGGTTTACGGGTTGCTGAAGAGCACCGTCGGGCTTCGTCTCGATCGCGAGCAGGAGTTCAACGGCGCCGATCTCTCGATTCATCGCATCACGGCAACGCCGGAACGCGAGACGAACTGGTAGGGGCTCGGAGGGCCTCTACCCGCTGCACTCGATGCTCGCGCAGGGGATTGGCGGCAAGCATGGCTCCGCGGCGACGCTGATCGTCGTCCTCGGCGTCGCCCGCGAAAACTCCGCGCTGCCGAAGCGCAACCTGGAGGCCACCGAGCGCCGGTTCAAGCATGGCAACGACTCGGAAGTCGACGTGCAGCAGGCGAAATCGCAGTACCTGAGCACGCTCGCCACGATCCCGCAGATCGCGGGCAACCTGCGCCAGACGCGGAACGCGCTTTCCGTGCTGCTCGTCGGCCCACCGGGTCCGCAAGCGGAAATGGCGGCGGGACGGGAACGCACCCCGCGGACCGAACCGGCGATCGTCGTCGACATGTCGGCCGAGATGCGGCGGCGTCGCCCCGACGCGCGTGCGCCGAGATGCGCCTGGCGGCTCAATCGGCGCTGATGAAGCAGATTGCGCTGGAACTGCCTTGGCGAGCCTGCCTCCCAGAGGACATCCCGCCAGTCCTCGTTCGCCATGTGGACGACTTCGCGCAGTTTCTCGATCTTTCCGTCGCAAAGCTTGAGAACGGCGAATCTCAGGTTTTCCAGTGCGTATTCGTCGCAGTCACTGCAGTTGGGAAGGTTGTTCGCGCACTGTTCCGTGATGATGCGAACAACCTCCTCGACGTCGTCCGGCGGAAAGAGTCTCTCGACCGCTTTCGCGATGTTCGGTGTCAGCGGCAGCGCGATGTCGGCTGCCTACAGATTGCAGAACAGCATGTCGAACTCGACATCGGTGTCGCAGTGGCGCGGCCGATGGTCGCTGTCGGGGCGGGTGAAGCGGATGTTCAGCGCGTACTTGTTGGCGCTGATCTCCGGAATGTAGGGGTCGTGCAGCTTGAGCGAGATACGGACCATCTGTGACGTACTCTGGACGTTGCTGCCACCGAGCATGAGCTGGAACGCCCCACCGCTGGCGACATGGTGCTCGGAGCGGCCACTCGCGCGCAACAGGCGCAGGACGATCGTCAGCGCGTCACGCAGCGGCAACAGCGGTTGCAACCAGCCGAGCAGCGCCTCGCGGCGGACGTCGGGTGGCTGATGCCGCCAGTAGTGGTACGAGGGGAGGTCGAACTCGCAGACCCCGCCGGGGATGCTGGCACGACTCTTGATGCTCATCAGCCAGTCATTGTCGCGCAGGTGCTGGCCGATCTTGCCCGCCATTCCGAGCAGTGCCGCCGAAGCGTTTTCGATCTCGTACAGTGCGCCAGCGAGCGCGTCCTCGGATATGTCCGGATTGTTGCGAAACGCCAACAGGCTCTGACGTTGACGCTCGAGTTCCTGTATCAGGTCCATCTTCAGGTCGGCACGGCCGGACACGTCGAGGATCTCGAACAGGGTGAGGAGGACGACATGATGCTCCTGCGAGCCGTCCCGCTGCATGAAGCTGCTCAGTTTGTGGAACAAATCCTCCAGCCGCAACAGTGTGCGAATGCGCTCATTGAAGGGATATTCGTAGGTGATCACGCTGCCGCCGGCATCGGAATGGACGATTTCCGATGATTCTGAAGCATTTGCAGCAAAACCTCAACGGTCGACATGAGCTTTCGCCGCCGCCAGCTCAAGATAGCGGTGGTGCAGCGCCTCGACGCGTGGTCCGAGCAACTCGATCGTCCCGTCGTTGAGCACCACATCGTCTGCCACCGCGCGGCGCTCGTCGGCAGACGCCTGGCTGGCGATGATCGCGCGAACCTCGTCGGCGCTCAGTCCGCTGCGCGCCATCACGCGCGCCACCTGGACCTCTTCGCTGCAGTCCACGACCAGGATGCGGTCGCTCCGCTCCCGATAGGTCCCGGATTCCACGAGCAGTGGCACGACCAGGACGACGTAGGGAGCGGTCGCCACGGCCGCGCAGCGCTCTTCGCTCCGCTGCCGGATCAGCGGATGCAGGATGCCTTCGAGCCGTGCCTTGGCGGCAGCGTTCGCGAAGACCAGGCGGCGCATGGCGGCGCGGTCGAGGCTACCGTCCGCACGCACGACGCTACTTCCAAATGCACCGGCAATCGCCGTCATCGCGCCACCATCGGGCCCGGTCAACTGGTGGGCGATCAGATCGGTATCGACCAGCGCCGCGCCCCGTTCGGCCAGGAGATCGGCGACCGTGCTCTTGCCGCTGCCGATGCCGCCGGTGAGGCCGACGATGAAGCTCACGGCGCACCCGTCGCGGGCGCCGCACAGGCCTTGGCCGTGACCTTGGGCAGCCGGGCGGCGATCGAGCGCTGCAAGGCTTCGGCCTGCGCTGCCGGGCCACGGATCTCGAGGATCACGTACGCCGGTCTTCCCGTACGCTGGCCCATTCTTGCCGATTTGACGCCCTTCGCGCGCAGGGTTTCGAGACCGGCATTGGCTGCCTCCTCTGTTCGGTAGGTGCCGAGCGAGATCGCCAGCTGGTTCGGCCCACTGGCCTGGACGACGAAGAAATCGTCGACGCCAAGCTGCTGCAGCTCCGCCGTCTTCTTGCCGACTTCCTCCTTGCTGGCGAGAGGTGGGATGTAGACCCAGTAGCCACTGTTCTCATTCACCGTGCGACGGTTCGTCCGGAACTCGGCGAAGCTCTCGCGCAGCAGTTGCTCGACCTCGTCGGCCTCGCTGGCTGCCAGATCGCTCCAGATGCGGCAACTCTCGCTCGCCTTCTGCTCTCCGGGCGTGCCGCCATTTGCCCTGGCTTTGGCCGACGGTGGCGGTTCGCCGCGCGAGACGACGACGATGCGCTCGGGCAACAGTTGTTGCTCCACACGATGCGCATCGCCTTCGGCCGGGGCGCCCAGGTAGCCTCGTGCCCAGACGAAAAGCAGCAGGTTGGCGAGGACGAGGGCGAAGACGAGCGGGCGCAACGTGTTCACCATCAGAGCCTGGGCAGATGCTCCAGTGAAGCCCGGATCGCCTCCTGCGGGTACTCGAAGTCCTCGAGCTGGCCGGCGAAGTAACGGTCGTAGGCCGCCATGTCGAAATGGCCATGGCCGGTGAGGTTGAAGAAGATCGTCCGGCTCTCGCCACTCTCCCGGCAGCGCACGGCCTCGTCGATTGCCGCCCGGATGGCATGGTTCGACTCGGGCGCTGGAATGACGCCCTCGGCGCGCGCGAACATCACGCCCGCCTCGAAGGTTGCCAGTTGCGGTACTGCGACCGCCTCGATCAGTCCGTCGTGATAGAGCTGGGAGACGAGCGGTGAGTCACCGTGGTAACGCAGGCCGCCGGCATGGATGCCCGGCGGCATGAAGTCGTGGCCGAGGGTGTACATCTTCATCAGTGGCGTGAAACCCGAAGCGTCGCCGAAATCGTAGGCATAGGCGCCCTTGGTCAGCGTCGGGCACGATGTCGGTTCGACCGCCACCAGTCGCGTCGGGCGGCCGTTGCGCCCGCCGCTGGCATTGTCGGCGATGAACGGGAAAGCCACGCCGGCGAAGGACGAGCCGCCGCCACAGGGGGCAAAGATCACATCCGGCCAGTCGCCAGCCTTTTCGAACTGTTTCTTCGCTTCCTGGCCGATGATTGTCTGGTGCAGCGCGACGTGATTGAGCACCGAGCCGAGCGCGTAGCTGGTGTCGGAGCGCGCGGCCGCCTCCTCGACGGCCTCGGAGATCGCGATGCCGAGCGAGCCCTGGTTCTCCGGGTCGCGGGCGAGCAGATCGCGGCCGGTCTGCGTCATCGGCGACGGGCTGGCGAAGACCTCGGCGCCCCAAGTCTGCATCATCGAGCGGCGGAAGGGTTTCTGCTCATAGCTGATGCGGACCATGTACACGCGCACCTCGAGACCGAACATCTGGCCGGCAAAGGCCATCGAACAGCCCCACTGTCCGGCACCGGTCTCCGTGGTGATGCGCCGGATTCCCGCCTGCTGGTTGTAGTAAGCCTGCGGTACGGCGGTGTTGGGCTTGTGCGACCCGGCAGGGGAGACGCCTTCATACTTGTAGAAGATCCGCGCCGGCGTCTGCAGCACTTCCTCGAGCCGGCGGGCACGGATCAATGGCGACGGTCGCCAGAGGCGATAGATCTGCCGCACCGGCTCGGGGATCGGAATCCAGCGTTCGGCCGACATCTCCTGCTCGAGGATCGCCATCGGAAAGATCATCCCCATCTGCTCCGGCGACACCGGGCTGCCATCCGCAGCCAGTGGCGGTGCTGGCTGCGTTGGCATGTCGGCGACGACGTTGTACCAGTGGGTGGGGATTTCGGATTGATCGAGCGTGATGCGAAGCGATTCCACAAGGCCTCCCTGTTCTGTTTCGTGTCCGGTCCCCGAGTATACCCCGGGAACCAGCCGCTAATCACCGCTGACGGCGTGGTCGGCAGGGCTGCCGGTGGCCTGGTCAGCCGGGATGCCTCGCTGCAGTTCGCGCTGCACGAGCTGGCTCGGTGCGAAAGCGGCAATCAGCTGCCCGCAGGCTTGGCGGGCTGCGCTGCTGTTGTCCTGGCTGAAGTTGCAGACGTACAGGTCGAGCGTCACTGCCGCCGACTCCGGCCAGGTGTGCACCGCCAGGTGCGACTCGGCCAGGACGACCGCGCCCGTGGCGCCGGCCGGGTCGCTGTCGCTGCCGAACTGGTGGAAGACCTCGGCGAGTGGCGTCAGACCCGGCAACGAACAGACTGCGAGGCAAAGTTCGCGCAGGGCGCCGGCGTCATCGAGCAGTTGCCGGTCGCAGCGGCATCCGTAGAGTTCGGCAGTCAGGTGCAGGCCATGCATCGTCAGTCCCGGGACCGCCGGCAGGTGCGGCGCCGACTGGCGCGCTTGCCGCCAGCCGCCGTTGGTCAGCCTTTCGGCACGTAGTTGGTGCTGGTTCCGCTGACCCGGCCGTCGCTGTCGAAATGGACGTTGAAATACCATTCCATGCCGGAATCCACCTTCGTCTTCCAGTCCCAGATCGTCTCCCGCTTGAGCGGAAAATAGGTTTCGTGAGCCGGACGAGCGAGAAGACGTCGTACTTGGTCCTGCGTCATGCCGACGCGGACCCTGGCGAAGTTCTCCTCGGTCAGCACCTGCTGCACCTCGCGCAGCACGTCGTCCGGGCCGATGAGCACGAGGTAGTTGACCAGCCCTTGCGGTGTGCGCGGATACTCCCAGACGCGCGAGCCATCGGCCTCCCGCCATTCCAGCGTCGGCTGGCCCATCACGTCCTTCACCTCGCCGGCAGTCGTGCGGCCGGGGCGCAGCCGATCCAGCCGGTCGGCGTCACAGGCGGCAAGGGCGGCGACCAGCATGGTGCCACCAAAGATGCTGGCCGAGGCGATCCTGAACATGCCGGATGCTCCAAGTCTGGTTGCTGCAAGTAGAGGGATCAGTTGCGCAGTATAGACGATGACTCACCGGCAATGCTGCCCTTGGTTGCCTGTCGGCGCTGCGGCAAAGGCTCCCACGACGTGGGGGCAGGATGTGGTCGCCGTTTCGGAGCAGAGCTCTCGGGTGGTGCGGAGTTACTTCTGCCGCTTGGAAGTGCGTACCGGACAGGGCCGCAGATCGCATTGGCAAGGGTTCGATCTTGACTATACTGGGACTGACGGTCCGTCCCGTCCCGCAAACTCTCTGGAAAGGAGCAGATGATGTCGAGAGCAGCATCCCCTTCATCGTGGCGGCGCTTCGCGGCACCGCTGCTGGCGACGATCGCCACTTCGGCCTGTTACGTGGTGCCGGTCGTGGGACCCGATGGTGGCGTCTATTACCATCATTACCCGCTACCGCCGCCGGGAACTCCCTTGCCGGCAGGTGCCCCGCCGCTCCCCGGGCAGCCGATGACGCGACCACAGGCGACGGGCGTTGCGGCGCAGGCGACGCTTCCGGTCCGGCTTTACCCGGCCAATGAAAGGGCGACGCGGAGTGGCGTCATCAGCGGGTCGGTCACCAACATGATGACCGGGAAGGGCCGTTTCCTGGTCGAGTACGAGGGACAGGTTCTGAGCGGTGAAGCGACGCGCATCGTGGAGGATGAAAAGCGCGGCGTCGCCAGTGCCTACAGCCCGGGCGGCATGTTCATGTCGTGCGAATACCAGTTGACGACGCCGTATCAGGGAGCGGGGACCTGCACGTTTTCCAACGGTGCGAAGTATCAGATGCACATCGGCGGTTGAGCGCAGACAGCGTGATTGACGGGCAGCGATCCCCGCCCGTCAGTCCTTGGCAAAGCGACGGTACTGCACGGCTTCGGCGACGTGCCGGGGCTCGATCGTGTGCTGCCCTGCCAGATCGGCGATCGTCCGCGCCACCTTGAGCAGGCGGTGAAAGGCCCGTGCGGAGAGCTCGAAGCGAGTGATCGCCTGCTTCAGCAGCGCTGCCGCGGCCGCCTGCGGCTGGCAATGCTGGTCGATCTCGCGCTCGCTGAGGCGGGCATTCGGTTTCCCTTGGCGCTCGATCTGTCGCGTGCGGGCTGCCGTTACCCGTGCACGCACGGCAGCCGAAGCTTCACCGTCGCGCGCTTGCTGCAGGACTTCGGCCGCTACGGCCGGCACCTCGACCTGCAGGTCGATGCGGTCGAGCAGCGGACCGGAGAGCTTGCTGCGGTAACGCAGGATCTGATCCGGCGTGCAGCGGCAGCGGCCGCGCGCATCACCGTGGTAACCGCAGGGGCATGGATTCATTGCCGCGACCAGCTGGAACTGCGCCGGGAACTCGGCCTGGCGCGCGGCGCGCGAGATGTGGATGCGTCCGGAATCGAGCGGCTCGCGCAGCGCTTCGAGAACCCGCCGGTCGAACTCCGGCAGCTCGTCGAGGAAGAGGACGCCCTGGTGCGCCAGCGAGATCTCGCCCGGACGCGGCACGCTGCCACCGCCGACCAGCGCTGCCGACGACGCAGTGTGGTGCGGCGCGCGATAAGGGTGGTGGCGAAAGAGCTGTGGCCGGAAGAGGCCCGCGAGCGACAGCACGGCGGCCGATTCGAGCGCCGCCGGCAGGGTCATCGGCGGCAGCAGGCCGGGCAGACGGCTGGCGAGCATCGATTTCCCGCTTCCCGGCGGGCCGGCGAAGAGGATCGAATGTCCGCCGGCGGCGGCGATCTCCAGTCCGCGTTTGGCTTGCGTCTGGCCGCGCACGTCGGCGAGGTCAGGGTACCCGTCGTCGCCGTCGCCGCCGTCGACGGTCGCCGCACAGGCCGACAGGGCCGCCTGCCCGGTCAGGTGGGCGCAGACCTCGAGCAGGCTGGCTGCCGCCAGGATCGGTATCCGGCCCGCCAGCGCCGCCTCACGGGCGCTGCTCGCCGGCAGCACGAAGCTGCGGTTGTTGTCGCCCATCGCCAGGACCATCGCCAGCGCGCCGCGCACCGGCCGCAGTTCGCCCGAAAGCGAGAGCTCGCCGGCGAACTCGTGCTGCGCCAGCAGCCGCGACGGGAGCTGGCCGGATGCGGCGAGGATGCCGAGCGCGATCGGCAGGTCGAAGCGGCCGGATTCCTTCGGCAGGTCGGCCGGCGCGAGGTTGACGGTGATGCGTTTGCGCGGGAACTCGAAACCCGAGTTCTGCAGCGCCGCACGCACCCGGTCGCGTGCCTCCTTGACTTCGGTGTCCGGCAGCCCGACGAGCGTCAGGTTGGGCAGGCCGCTGGCCAGATGCACCTCGACCGCAACCTGCGGTGCGGCCAGGCCGTCGAGACCGCGGCTGTGGACGATGGCGAGAGACACTGGCTGGCGTGGCGCTGGCCCGACGACGGACGCGCTGCAGCGTCGCACGACGCGCCGGCACGTCGCCGCGCGGTTCTCAGTCGGGCTGGGCGGGCGGATTCTCCAGGCGCTCGATGCGTGCCTCGAGCGCCTTCAGTTTCTCGCGCGTGCGTTGCAGCACCTGCGCCTGGATGTCGAACTCCTCGCGACTGACCAGGTCGAGCTTGGCGAAGACGCTGGCGAGGAGCGCGCGCGCGTTCCGTTCGATGTCGGCCGCCGGGCTGGCGGCGATGATGCTGCCAAGGCGTTGGCCGACTTCTTCGAGGATCCTGGGGTCGAGCATGGTATTCACCATTGGAGCAAGGAGTGACAGGGTGAGCCGAGTGTAACACGGGGACGCTGGATTCCAGGACATGCACCACGATGGTGCCCCATGGCGACAAACTGTCCTAGGGCAGTGCGCCAGATCCGCGCCCGGTCCCGCGGCATGACTGCAAGCAACGGAAACTTCAACGGAATTTATTCTGGCACGGTTTCTGCTTTGAGACTTCCGGGATGATTTTTCGAGGTTCTGACCATGAAGACAAGTCTTTCATTCTCGCTACTCGCAGCCACTGTGTCGGCGTCCGTGATGGCACAGACGCCGGACCCGGGACAGGCGGACGCAGCCCCCGTGGCTGCCAGCAGTCCGCATAGTTTCAGCGGCAACCTGGGGTTGTTCAGTAGTTACCGGTTCCGTGGTATCGACCAGACGTTCGGCAAACCTGCCGTGCAGGGTGGTTTCGACTACGCGCATGCCAGTGGTTTCTATCTCGGCAACTGGAACTCGAACGTGAACTCTGGCGCCGGTTTCCCTGATGGCAACCTGGAAATGGACTTCTACGGCGGCTACAAGACATCCGTCGGCGACTTCGGCATCGATCTGGGCGCGATCTACTACTACTATCCGGGTTCGGAAGCGAGGGTTCTCGGTACGGGCGCCAGTTCCGGAGCGGTGAACAACAAGGAACTGTACCTTGGCGTTTCGTGGAAGTTCGTTTCGCTGAAGTACTTCTACTCAATCGACGATTACTTCTCGCTGCGCGGAGTCGACCAGGCCGGTGCGGCGACCGGCAAGAACACGCACGGCAGCCAGTACTTCGACCTCTCTGCAAACTATGACCTTGGGGACGGCTGGGGAGTCAACGGCCATGTCGGCAGGCTGAACCTGAAGAACGTCCATAACGGCAACTACACGGATTGGAAGCTCGGTGTGACCAAGGATCTCAATGGCTGGCTGTTGGCCCTGTCCTACATCGGCACCAATGCAGCGGGTGATTGTTCGGGAGCCTCGAGTTACCAGCCGTATTGCTTCACCAACTCGATGTCCGACGACGGCGGCGTGCTTGATGTGGGCTCCCGCACCAAGGATGCTGGTCGTGGCATCGCTGTCGTCTCCGTCAGCCGCAGCTTCTAGCCGATCTTACCGTCAACGATTCATTGGGGGCCACAGGACCTCCCCGAACCTGGAGAGCAACATGAAACTGGTAACTGCCATCATCAAGCCGTTCAAGCTTGACGAAGTACGAGAAGCGCTGTCGGCGATCGGCGTACAGGGAATCACCGTCACCGAGGTCAAGGGCTTCGGGCGCCAGAAGGGGCACACCGAACTGTATCGCGGTGCCGAGTACGTCGTGGACTTCCTGCCCAAGGTGAAGGTCGAAGCGGCGATCAGCGACGCACTCCTCGAGCAGGTGATCGAGGCGATCGAGAAGTCGGCCAGTACCGGCAAGATCGGCGACGGCAAGATTTTCATCTCGGCAATCGAGGACGTCATTCGCATCCGCACCGGCGAAACCGGTGAGGATGCCCTGTAAGGAGTAGATCATGAAGCGCTTATTTGCAGTTCTGGCCCTGCTCGGAGTGGTCGCTGTCGCTACCCCCGCGTGGGCTGAAGACAAGCCGGCCGCAGCGCCCGCGGCAACTTCGACGACCGCTGCGACGCCCGAGGCCGCGGCCGCCAACGAAGCCGGTGCCGCAGCCGCGACTCCGGCACCCGTTGCCAACAAGGGCGACAACGCCTGGGTGATGACCAGTGCGGCGCTCGTCATCCTGATGTCCATCCCCGGTCTGGCGCTGTTCTACGGCGGCCTCGTGCGCAGCAAGAACATGCTGTCGGTGCTGATGCAGGTCTTCGTCACCTTCTCGCTGATCAGCGTGCTGTGGGTCGTCTACGGCTATTCGCTGGCGTTCACCGAGGGTGGCGGGTTCTTCGGCGTGTTCGACAAGCTGTTCCTGAAGGGCGTCACCGTCGACTCGGTCGCCGCGACCTTCTCCAAGGGCGTGGTGATCTCCGAACTCGCTTACGTCGTCTTTCAGGGCGCCTTCGCGGCGATCACCTGCGGCCTGATCGTCGGTGCCTTCGCTGAGCGGGCGAAGTTCGCCGCCATCCTGGTATTCATGGTGCTTTGGTTCTCGCTTTCCTACGTGCCGATGGCGCACATGGTCTGGTACTGGGCCGGTCCGGACGTCTATGTCGACGCCGCAGCCGGCGAGGCCGCCACGAAGACTGCCGGGTTCCTCTTCCAGAAGGGTGCGCTCGACTTCGCCGGTGGTACGGTCGTCCACATCAACGCGGCGATCGCCGGTCTCATCGGCGCCATCGTCATCGGCAAGCGGATCGGCTACGGTCGTGAGTCGATGGCGCCGCACAGCCTGACCTTCACGATGATCGGCGCCTCGCTGCTCTGGTTCGGCTGGTTCGGCTTCAACGCCGGCTCTGCGCTCGAGGCGAGCGGTGGTGCTGCTCTGGCGATGGTCAATACCTGGGTCGCAACCGCCTGTGCGGCAATGTCCTGGATGCTGGCGGAATGGATGCTGAAGGGCAAGCCGTCAATGCTCGGTGCCGCTTCGGGTGCGGTTGCCGGTCTGGTCGCGATCACCCCGGCGGCAGGATTCGTCGGCGTAATGGGTGCCATCTGCATCGGCCTTCTCGCCGGCGTCATCTGCCTCTGGGGCGTCAATGGACTGAAGCGCCTGCTGGGTGCCGATGATTCGCTCGACGTCTTCGGTGTCCATGGCGTCGGCGGTATCCTTGGCGCGATCCTGACCGGCGTCTTTGCCGACCCGTCGCTCGGTGGTACCGGCGTCTATGACTACGTCGCGAACAAGGTTGGCGACTACGACATGACGGCCCAGTTGATCAGCCAGTTGTGGGGTGTCGGCACCGTCATCGTCTGGTCCGGCGTCGTTTCGCTGGTGGCGTTCAAATTGGTGGACATGGTGATCGGTCTGCGCGTACCGGAAGAAGAAGAGCGCGAAGGTCTCGACATCACGTCGCATGGCGAATCCGCCTACCACTACTGATCCGAATACCTGCAGGTCTCTCCCCCTTCGGGGCGCTCTCGTGGCGCCCCGTTTTTTTTTGTGCGCCCAGCATGGGCGCACTCTTGCGGGTGCAAGTCCCGCCGTAAGTTGATCACAGCGAACGAAGCGAAGCGCAACTGCCTGAGGGCGACCGATGGTGGGAAGGAAGCGTGGAGCGAAACTGCGAGCCGATGAACAAGAACCGGATAGAAGGCGCTGCCGAGCAGGGCGAGCGGGCCAGAGACCGCGAAGCTCTCGTGATCAAGGCGAAGTGGCGTAGATTCGGCGGCTGTGCAGGGAAGGAGTGCGTTCTTACCTGGGGAGCTCTCGCCTCATGGCTGAAAGGCCGACGGAGACAAGCCGGAGCGAGAAGTCAGCAGAGGCCATAGTAGCCGCCGGTAGTGGGCGAAGGGTCGAACGAGTAGGAGGGCCGACGGCCATGTTGCTTGGAAGTGCAATGCATCAGAAGCTCGGGCAACCGGGGCGCAAGGCGGGAGGGCGAGGTGAAGCCAAGCCCGAAGCGTTGCGTGATGAAGCACGGCCGGCGCGACAGGGACTCGAAGGTTCAGGGCGAGATGACCTGCTCACGCAGGCGCTCGCGAGCGCGAACATGGTAATGGCGTGGAAACGCGTCAAAGCCAATCGCGGCAGTGCTGGGGTGGATGGACGGACGATTGCCGAGACGGCGGCGTACCTGAGAACGCACTGGCCGGGGATTCGGGAGGCATTACTGAACGGCAGTTACCGGCCTGAGCCGGTGCGGCGCGTACAGATTCCGAAGACCGGTGGCGGGATGCGGGAATTGGGGATTCCGACGGTGACGGATCGGCTGATCCAGCAAGCCCTGCTGCAGGTCTTGCAGCCGATGATTGATCCGACGTTCTCCGAATACAGCTTCGGCTTCCGACCGGGACGCCGTGCGCACGACGCCGTGCTCACGGCGCGGCGCTACGTGCAGGACGGTTACCGGATGGTGGTCGATGTCGATTTGGAGAAGTTCTTCGACCGGGTCAATCACGACATTCTGATGGAACGGTTATCGAGGCGAATCGACGACAAGGCCGTGCTGCGGCTGATTCGTCGTTACCTTGTGGCCGGCATCATGGATGGCGGCGTGGTCATGCAGCGGTACGAGGGGACGCCGCAAGGCGGCCCGCTGTCGCCGCTGCTGGCCAATGTGCTGCTCGACGAGGTGGATCGTGCGCTGGAAACGCGTGGTCATCGTTTCGTTCGCTATGCCGACGACTGCAATGTATATGTGCGCAGTCGGCAGGCCGGTGAGCGGGTACTCAATGGGCTGCGCCGACTCTATGAGCAACTTCACCTGAAGGTGAATGAAGCCAAGACGGCGGTTGCACCGGCATCTGGTCGCAAGTTTCTGAGCTTTAGCTTCTGGTATGGTCCAGGTGGCCAAGTGAAATGCCGGGTTGCCGACAAGGCAAAAGAAACCTACAAGCAACGCATCCGACAACTGACGCGTCGCTCGGGCGGGCGTAGCCTGCCGGAGGTAGTGGAACGGCTCCGGACTTACATGCCGGGCTGGAAGGGATACTTTCAGCTTGCGCAGACGCCGAAAGTGTTCCGCGAACTCGACGAGTGGTTGCGTCACCGGTTGCGTGCTCTGCAACTCAAGCACTGGCGTCGGGGTACGACGATGTATCGGGAATTGCTGGCGTTGGGTGCTTCTAAGCCGGATGCCCATCGGATCGCCGCAAACAGCCGTCGATGGTGGCGTAACAGCTGCTTCGCGCTGAATCGTGTGATGCCGATCGCTTACTTCGACCGACTCGGCGTGCCGCGTCTCTCATAACCTCAACTACTTGAACCGCCCGGTGCGGACCCGCATGCCGGGTGGTGTGGCAGGGGAACGGTCAGGTAATCTGACCGCCCCTATGCCGATCTGGCCTTCGATCGTCGCCGTCTGCGGTGGCCGTCGCATCGCCAGTCAGCACCGTCGGCGCGTGCGCCAGTGTCGTCTGGCGCGACCCGGGTGGCGACAGCATATGGACCGCGGCGCAGCACGTCCAGCGGCTTGGACGAAGCCGTCACGCAGAGGAAACGGCGGCGCTGGAGAAGACGTCGCGCGGGCAGCAGTGCGCCGGAAGGTTCCGCTCCCATACTGCCGAGGTTGCCGCTGCTCGGGTGAGGCCAGAGCGCTGCCGGCAAGGGGGCGCGCTGGGCTCCGGATGTTCAATCGGTGAGCCAACCGGCAGCGACCGGCGGCCGCGGCCCGCGGCAAGCGTTCACTGCAGGTTGTGTGCCGAGAGCAGGACTGCCTTGCCGCCCAGGAAGCCGACGCGGATGCCGCGCTCCGGGTTGCCCCAGACGCAGTGGCGCAGACCGAGCATTTCGTCACAGCTGGCCGGATCACCGACGATCTCCCGGACCTCCTCGTAGGACTGGCCGATGCGCAGGCGATTGAACTGGTCCAGGCTGACTTTCGGCCCGCACGCGAGGAGTAGTACGGTCAGTGTGGCGAGGGTGACGTTCCCGTGCGGCGGCCTGCGGCTGCTGCTCACCGGCGTTCTCCCGGCCGGCCGCGGCCGGTCGTCTCAGGCGTAGTCCACGCGCACGTTGTCGCTGCTCAGCCAGTCGCGCAATGCTTGCAACAGGCCGTCTTCGAGCCGCACCCGGCTGCTGTCGCCGAGGACCAACTCGCAGCGTGCCTCGGCATTGTGGTAGCTCAGGCGGATCGGGCACTCGCCGGGGGTATAGGGCGCCAGCAGGCTGCGCAGACGCTGCACGGCCTGGCGCGCGTTGCTGCCGCCGGCGTGGCCATTGAGCGACAGGTGCAGTTGGCGAGCGAAGCGGCCACGCGCTTCGGCAAGCGTCAGCAGGCGCTCGGCGACGACCTTCACGCGCCCCTCGCCGGCGAAGTCGTCGCGCTGGATCCGCCCCTCGACGACGAGCACCTCGTCCTCCCGGATCTTGGCGCGTCCGCTGTCCAGCAACTCGCTGAACACCGACACCTCGAGCGAGGCGCTGCCGTCGTCGAGCTGGATGAACGCCATCTTGCCGCGCGCCGTGATCTTGCTGCGCACGGCGACGACCAGTCCGGCGAGGAGCTGGCTTTCCTTGCGCGCCTCGAGCGCCGTCAGCGGCCGGCGGACGAAGTGCGCGATCTCGCCCTGCACGGCGCGGAAGGGGTGGCCGGAAAAGTAGAAGCCGAGCGCCAGCTTCTCCTCGTTGAGCTGCTGGCGTTCGTCCCAGCGTGGCGCCTCGACGTACGGCGGCCCTTGCTCGCCGGCCGCGTCGCCGGCGTTGTCGAGGAGGTCGAAGAGGCTGACCTGCATGGCGTTGCGTTCGGCCTGCTCGGCGGCGTCGATGGCGATGCCGACCGAGGCGAGCAGGCGCGCGCGATGGCTGTCGAGGGCGTCGAAGGCGCCGGCGCGGACCAGCGCTTCGATCGTCCGGCGGTTGACCAGTCGCTTGTCGACGCGTTGGCAGAAGTCGAAGAGATCCTTGAATGGGCCGTTGGCGGTGCGGGCGCGGATGATCGCCGTCACCGCCTGTTCGCCGGTGCCCTTGACGGCGCCGAGGCCGTAGCGGACGGTCTGGCGATCGACCGGGGTGAAGCGGTGTTCGGATGCGTTGACGTCCGGGCCGAGGATCGTCAGTCCGTTGGCGATCGCGTCATCGTGGAAGGTCTTGACGGTATCGGTGAGGTCCATTTCGGACGACAGCGTCGCCGCCATGAAGGCGGCGCAGTGGTGCGCCTTGAGCCAGGCGGTGTGGTAGGTGACGACGGCATAGGCGGCGGTGTGCGACTTGTTGAAGCCGTACTCGGCGAACTTCTCCATCAGGTCGAAGAGCTGCATCGCGAGCTTCTCGTCGTAGCCCTTCCTGCGCGCGCCTTCGCGCATCAGGTCACGGTGCAGCGCCATCTCCTCGGCCTTCTTCTTGCCCATCGCCCGGCGCAGCAGGTCGGCGGCGCCGAGCGTGTAGCCGCCGATGATCTGCGCGATCTGCATCACCTGTTCCTGATAGACGATGACGCCGTAGGTCGGTTCGAGACAGGCCTTGAGGTCGTCGATGTAGTAATCGATCCTCTGCTGCCCCTTCTTGCGCAGGATGAAGTCGTCGACCATGCCGGAGCCGAGCGGGCCGGGGCGATAGAGCGCGAGGACGGCGATGATGTCCTCGAAGCGATCCGGCGCCAGCTTGCGGACGAGCTTCTTCATGCCATCGGATTCGACCTGGAAGATCGCCGTCGTGTTGCCGTCCTTGAGAACCTGGTAGGCCTTCGGGTCGTCGAAGGCCAGCGTCGCGAGGTCGGGGCGTTCGCCACTCAGTCTTTCGACGTACTGCAACGCCAGCTCGATGATCGTCAGGTTGCGCAGCCCGAGGAAGTCGAACTTGACCAGCCCGATCTTCTCGACATCGTCCTTGTCGAACTGCGACACCACCGAACCGCCGCCATCGGCCGAGTACACCGGACAGAAGTCGCTCAGCTTGCCGGGGGCGATGAGGACGCCACCGGCGTGCATGCCGACATTGCGCGTCAGGTCCTCGAGGCGGCCGGCGAGGTCGAAGAGCTGCCGGACTTCTTCCTCGCTGTCGAGCCGGGCCTGCAATTGCGGCTCGGCGGCGATCGCCTTGGCCAGCGAGAGCGGCCTGTTGGTTTCGACCGGGATCAGCTTCGACAACTGATCACAGAAGTTGTACGGCAGGTCGAGTACGCGGCCGACGTCGCGAATCACCGCCTTCGACGACATGGTGCCGAAGGTCACTATCTGCGCCACCGCCGCGCTGCCGTACTTCTGGCGGACGTACTCGATGACGCGCCAGCGGTTGTCCTGGCAGAAATCGATGTCGAAGTCGGGCATCGACACCCGCTCGGGGTTGAGGAAGCGCTCGAAGAGCAGCGCGTAGCGCAGCGGATCGAGGTCGGTGATGCCGAGTGCGTAGGCAACCACCGAGCCGGCGCCCGAGCCGCGTCCCGGACCGACCGGACAACCGTTGCGCTTTGCCCAGTTGATGAAGTCGGCAACGATCAGGAAGTAGCCCGGGAATCCCATCTGGACGATGGTGTCGGTCTCGAGCTGCAGGCGGGCGTCGTACTGCGGGCGTTCCGCCTGGCGCGCCGCGCTGTTGGGGAACAGTTGCTGCAAGCGCCGCTCGAGCCCGGCCTCGGCCTCCCGGCGCAGGTAGTCGGCGAGTGTCGTGCCCGGAGGCGTCGGGAAATCCGGCAGGTAGCTCTTGCCGAGGGTGAGCTGCAGGTTGCAGCGCTTGGCGATCTCGACCGAGTTGGCGAGCGCCGCGGGGTGGTCGGCAAACAGTTCGACCATCTCCTCGCTGCTCTTGAAATACTGTTCCTCGCTGTACGGGCGCGGGCGGCGTGCGTCACCGAGCATGTAGCCTTCGGCGATGCAGACGCGCGCCTCGTGCGCGTTGAAGTCCTCGCGTTCGAGAAACTGGATCGGGTGGGTGGCGACCAGCGGCAGCCCGAGTTCCGCCGCGAGGTCGGCGGTTGCCGCAACCAGCGACTCCGCCTGCGGCATCCCGGGGCGCTGCACTTCGAGGTAGAAGGCGTCGCCGAACAGCTCGTGCCACTGCCGGGCGCGCTGCGCCGCCTGGTCGAGGTTGCCTTGCAGGAGGGCTTCGCCGACATCGCCGCTGGCGGCGCCGGAGAGCGCGATCAGTCCGTCGACGCCGACCTCGCGCAGCATCCGGCGGCTGACCTCGGCCCGGCCGCGGACGCGCGGTGTCAGGTAGGCGCGCGACAGCAACTCGCAGAGTTGCTGGTAGCCACGCGGCGAGCGGCAGAGCACGAGCAGGCGATGCGGCCGATCGGCATCGGTTTCGTTGGCAATGAACAGGTCGCAGCCGAACAGCGGCTTGATCCCCTTGCTGCGTGCGGCCGAGTGGAACTTGACGAGGGCAAAGACGTTGGCCAGGTCGGTCAGTGCCAGGGCCGGCATGCCGCAGGCGGCGGCGCGGGCGACGGCTGCGTCCAGGCGGACGATGCCGTCGGTGATCGAGTATTCGCTGTGCAGGCGAAGGTGGATGTACGGCGTCTCGGACATGGGCGCATTCTACCCCGGGCGCTCGGCAGAAGACGCCCTGCGCTGGGGGCTGCGACCAACTGCGGGGTGGCCATCGTCTCCCGGCGCGCGGCCGGCCGCGGCCCCGGAGCGATCCGGGGCCGGGCCTCAGCTATTATCGACCCAGTCGATGATCGGCTGCCACTGCTCGAGGTCCTTTGCCGCGCGTGATGCCGACAGGTCGAACATGGTCATGCCGTGCATCGTCGTCTGGACGTAGAGCTGCGTCGTGCGCAGATGGGTCAGCACCGGCAGATCGTAGCGGGCGAGAAAGCGTTCGAGCTCGGCGGCGGCACGGGTGCGTGGATCGACGCGCATGCCGACCACGGCAACGAAGGCCTGTTCGTTGCGCACCGCCTTTTCCGCCAGCAGCACGTCGAGAAAGTGGCGGGTGGCGAGGATGTCGAAGAGCGAAGGCTGTACCGGCACCAGAACCCTGTTGACCTGCTTGATGACCGTGTCGAGTGCCTTGCCGTGGAGACCGGCGGGCGTGTCGAGAATGACGTGCGTCGTTCCTTTCGGCGGCTTGGCCGTCTTGCCGGGCTCGATCTCCCAACTGCGAATGCTGGGCAGCAGCGATGGTCGCAGTTGCAGCCACTCGCGCGACGACTGCTGGCGATCGACGTCGCCGAGCATCACGCGATGACCCCTGCGTGCGAGATGGCCGGCAAGATTGATCGCCAGCGTCGATTTGCCCGAACCCCCCTTTGGATTGGCAATCAGAAAGGATTTCATCGCTTGTCGTCTCCGTTCTCGTTCTTGTGGTTCCTGGCGGCGAGCTTGCCAAGCTCGTTGCGCACCAGGTTGATGTGCTCGCGCAAAGTGTAAAGCAGATCGCTGAAGGCGAGCGGAATCTTGAGTCTGCTCGCCGTCTCCTCGATCGTTTGCAACTGGTGCGCGTACTCGACGTGTCGCGCCGGGTCGTCATTCCGGCGCAGCTCGTTCTCGAGCAACTTGAGGTCGCCGTAACAGCGGACGATCTTCGAACGGACGCGCCAGCTGTAGATCGACGGCGCGAACTTGAGCAGTGGCAGCAGCAGCATGGCCAACGGCAGGATCATGACGAACAGGCGCTCGACCAGCACCGCCACCCAGAAGGGCAGGTAGCGCTGCAGGAACGGTGGTCCAGACTTGTAGAAGCGTTCGGCTTCGGGCGACAGTGCGAAGCTGCGATCGCGGTAGGCGGGAAATTCGCCGGCCCGCTGGAAGAAGCCGCTCTTGCCGTTGACCTCGGTCATCGCCTGCAGCAGCAGGCTGGCCAGCGCCGGGTGCAGGTCCTCGCGGACGATGACGTTGGCGGTGGTCGCCAGCAGGAGCGTGTCGCGCGGCGGCAGGTCGCGGACGAGGCTGACGACACCGTGCGGCAGGATGACCTTCGACAGGAAGGGAAACAGCCGCAGGTAGGCATCGGCCTGGCTGAAGCTGACGACGCGCAGACCCGGCGAACGCAGCATCACTTGTACGACGGGCGCCTCCTGGGCGGCGACGATGAAGGCGGCATCGATCTCCCCGCGCTGCAGGGCCTCGGCTGCGCCCAGCCCGGCCAGCGGCAGCAGGTTGGGGCTGTCGCTCTTGATTTCGTTGGCGGTGAGCAGTTGCAGTGCGAGCCCGCGGATGCCGCTGCCATCCTCGCCGACGGCGATGCGGCGGCCGTCGAGTTGATGGAGCTTGCTCACGCGTGGCTCGCCACGGTAGAACACCCACACTGGTTCGTACGCGACGCTGCCCAGCGAGCGCAGCGGCCCCGGTTCGTCCTCGTCTTCGCCGGTCGGCCTGGCGACCACGCCGCCCTGGACGAAGGCGACCTCGGCTTCGCCGTTCTCCAGGCGCCGGATGTTCTCGTGGGAACCGGCCGAGGTCCTGATGTCGAGGGTGATCCCCTTGCTGGCCAGAATGGCGGCGTAGCGCTGGGCATAGGCATGGTAGGCGCCGGCTTCACTGCCGGTGCTGATCGTGATCCGCCGCGGCGGTTCCGGGGCGACGAACTGGTAGGCGACGACCAGGCCGATGGCGGTGATCAGGATGATCGGCCAGGCCGTCGCCAGCACGAAGCGCAGCGCGACCAGGCGTGCGCGCAGTCGCTCCATCAGGGCAGGAGGACGGTCGAGCCCGTGTGCCTGCGCGCTTCGAGGTCGCGGTGGGCGCTGACGACGTCGGCGAGCGGGTAGGTCTGGTTGATTTCCACCTTGAGCTTGCCGGCGGCGACGACCGCGAAGAGCTCGGCGCCCAGGGCCAGCAGGTCTTCGCGCCGCGCCGTGTAATGCATCAGGGTCGGTCGGGTGAGGAACAGTGAGCCCTTCTGTGACAGCAGCAGCGGGTCGAACGCCGGCACCGGGCCGGATGCATTGCCGAAGCTGACCATCATGCCGCAGGTTCGCAGGCAGTCGAGCGAGCCGGCGAAGGTGTCCTTGCCGACGCCGTCGTACACCACTGCGACTCCCTCGCCGGCGGTGATCTCGCGCACCCGGCGCGGGAAGTCCTCGCGCGTGTAGTCGATCACGTGATCGCAGCCATGGGCGGCAGCGATCGCGGCCTTGGCTTCGGTCGAGACGGTGCCGATGACGGTGGCGCCGAGGAACTTGGCCCATTGGCAGGCAAGCAGGCCGACGCCGCCGGCTGCGGCATGGATGAGTACGGCATCACCGGCCTGCACGCGATAGGTGCGGCGCAGCAGGTAGGCGCTGGTCAGCCCCTGCAGCATCATCGCCGCTGCCGGCATGAAGTCGATCGTCTCCGGCAGCCTGAGCAGGCGGTCGGCGGGCAGGCAGCGGACCTGGCTGTAGGCGCCGACCGGGCCACCGGCGTAAGCGACGCGATCGCCGGGCGAGAAGTCGCTGACCTCGCTGCCGACCGCTTCGACGACGCCGGCTGCCTCGAGGCCGAGACCGTTCGGCAGTTGCAGGGGGTAGAGGCCGCTGCGGTGATAGATGTCGATGTAGTTGAGGCCGACCGCCCGCTGGCGGACACGTACTTCAGCGGCTTGCGGATCGCCGACCGTGACCTCCTCCCAGGACATGACTTCGGGGCCCCCGGTGCGATGGATGCGAATGGCGAATGGCATGAAAGTCTCCTCGGCGTGGCGAACGCGACAGTCTAGTGCGCTGCCCGCTTCTTAGGCAAGCACTGAAACTCCTTTCTGCATTGCCACTTGCAGCGTTTCCCAGGCGGTGGTGCACAGGCTTGTCCACAGGATCGGGGGTAAAGCGGTCGCGGCGCGGCGCGCCGTCTGCTGCTTCGCGTGCGGCATCCCGGACTGCCGGCGAAGCCTGTCGCACGCGCCTGCCGGAGGAGTCAGGCGGGAGTCAGGCGGGCGAGGCTGAGGGCGAGCCACTTCATGCCGCCGCTGCCGAAGTTGATCTGCACCCGTGCCTGCTCGCCGGCGCCTTCGCTGGCGACGATCACGCCGACACCGAAACGGGCGTGGCGCACGCTCTGGCCGATGCGCAGGCCGCTGTCGCCTGCCGCCTGCTGCTTCCCGCCCGGCGTGCTGGTCGCGCGCGGGGTGCCGCTCGCACGACTGCTGCGCTGCAGGAGTTCAGCCGGGAGTTCATCGAGGAATAGCGACGGCAGGCAATAGCGCATCTGGCCATGCAGCAGGCGGGTCTCGGCATGCGTCAGGTAGAGCCTGCGGCGCGCACGGGTGACGGCGACGTACATCAGCCGACGCTCCTCCTCGATGCCGTCGCGCTCCTGCGTGGCGTTCTCGTGCGGGAAGAGGCCCTGCTCGAGGCCGGTGATGAAGACGACGTCGAACTCGAGCCCCTTCGCCGAGTGCACGGTCATCAGTTGCACGGCTTCCTGGTCGTCGCCGGCCTGGTGTTCGCCGGCTTCGAGCGACGCGTGCGCGAGAAAGGACGAGAGCCCGCCGTCATCGCTGCGCTCGTTCTCGTCGGTCGCCGTGGCAGTATCGCTGACGAAGACGGTCGCCGCGTTGACCAGTTCGTCGAGGTTTTCCAACCGGTCCTGGCCATCCCGCTCGCCGAGATAGTGCTGGCGCAGGCCGCTGTGATCGATGACGTGTTCGATCAGCTCGGGCAGCGGCAGCGTGGCGGTTTCGCCGCGCAGTTCCTCGATCAGCCGGACGAAGCGGGCGATCGTGCTGCCGCTCTTGCCGGACAGACTCGCGGCAGCCTGGTACAGGCTGGACTGGGTGGCGTGGGCCGCTTCCTGCAGCGCCTCGGTGCTGCGCGTGCCGATTCCCCGGGTCGGGAAATTGACGACGCGGGCGAAGGCCGTGTCGTCATCGGGATTCACGATCAGGCGCAGGTAGGCGAGCGCATGCCGGATCTCCTGGCGGTCGAAGAAGCGCAGCCCGCCGTGCACCCGATAGGGGACGCCGGCGGTGAACAGCTGGTGCTCGAGAACGCGCGACTGCGCGTTCGCGCGGTAGAGGAGGGCAATCTGCTGCCGGGAGACGCCATCGCGCACCAGTTCGACGATCTCGTCGACGATCCGGCGCGCTTCGTCGGTGTCGGAAAAGGCCGCGTAGACCCGTATCGGTTCGCCGGCGCCGGCGTCCGTCCACAGATTCTTGCCGAGGCGGCCGCGATTCTGCCTGATCAGCGCATTGGCGGCGTCCAGGATGTTGCCTTGCGAACGATAGTTCTGTTCGAGGCGAATCACGCTGGCCAGCCCAAATTCGCGCTGCAGGTCCCGCATGTTGCCGATCTCGGCGCCGCGGAAGGCATAGATCGACTGGTCGTCGTCGCCGACTGCGAAGAGGCAGGCGGCGGCTGCCTGCGGATCGGTGCTGCCGTGTCCGGCGAGCAGTTTCAGCCAGGCGTACTGCAAGCGGTTGGTATCCTGGAATTCGTCGACCAGGATGTGCCGGAAGCGTGCCCGGTAGTGCTGCCGGAGTGGCTCGTTGCGCTGCAGCAGCTCGTACGAGCGCAGCAGGAGTTCGGCGAAGTCGACGACGCCTTCCCGCTGGCACTGCCTTTCATACTCGACGTACCATTCGATGCGGCGGCTGGTGTACCGGTCGTAGGCTTCCGCCTGCGCCGCGCGGACTCCCTGTTCCTTGTGCGCGTTGATGAAGTGCATCAGTTCGCGCGGCGGGTACTTCTGGTCATCGACCGCGAGCGCCTTGAGCAGGCGCTTGATCGCTGCCAGCTGGTCGGCGGCATCGAGGATCTGGAATTGCGCCGGCAGTCCGGCTTCGCGATGATGTGCCCGCAGCAGGCGATTGCACAGCCCGTGGAAGGTGCCGATCCACATGCCGCGCGTGTTGATCGGCAGCATCGCCGCGAGGCGGGTCAGCATCTCCTTCGCTGCCTTGTTGGTGAAGGTGACGGCGAGGATTCCGGCTGGGCCGACCTGGCCGGTCGAGATCAGCCAGGCGATGCGCGTCGTCAGCACGCGCGTCTTGCCGCTGCCGGCGCCGGCAAGGATCAGCGCATGCTGCGGCGGCAGTGTGACGGCGGCCAGTTGTGGCGCATTGAGGTGGGCAAGCAGGTCGGACATCGATCGTTCCGGACGCGACGGGTGGGCGTGATTATAGCGGCCGCACCCTCGCCCGCGTGGCCTTGCACGCGCGCGCGGCCGGTCGTGGCAGGCCCGCCGAGAGTCCATCCCCGCCCGCTTTCGCAACCATTCCAACGAGCGGGCCGCGAGGACCATTACAATGACGACGCGGCGACCGGGTGATCGGCCGGCAAGGCAGATGCGGCAAGCTTCAGCGAGCGCGCCTGTCCTGCCGCAGGATTCCAGTTTTGGGCAGCGTTCGTGGGAGACGGGAGGGAGTGATGGCAAAGGAGTTGGCACCGGAACTGATCCAGAAAACGCTGCAGGGGATCAATATCCCCGCGCGACCACAGATACTGGTGCGGCTCGACAGTGAAATGGCCAAGGATGATCCGGATCCCCGGATCGTCGTTCGCCTGATCAGCAGCGATGTGGTTCTGTCTGCCGCCATGCTGAAGACGGTGAATTCGCCGTTCTTTGGTCTGTCGCGCAGGATCAGCTCGGTGGCGCAGGCGGTCAGCATGCTCGGCCTGAGGATGACCGCGCGCATCGTCAGTGGACTCGTGCTGCGCATGACCATGGGTGGCAGGCAGTCGTCGTTCGAGCGCTTCTGGGACACCGCCGAAAAGGTGGCCTGCATCTCCGGTTATGTCGCGTCAACCCTGCCGAGGGGACCGCGCGATGAAGCCTACTGCTTCGGCCTGTTCCGTGATATCGGCATCCCGATGCTGCTGCAGAAGTTCCCCGACTATCGGCAGACCCTCGCCTTGGCCGACAACACGGTTGATCGTCCGATGACGGTGATCGAGGAGGAACGGCATGCCACCGACCATGCGACGCTGGGTTACCTGGTGGCGCGCAGCTGGCTTCTCCCGGAGGTGATCTGCGAGGGAATCCGCCATCACCATGACCCGTCCATCTTCGACACCAGGGATCTCCCCAACCCCATGGCCCTGACGCTGATCGCGATCAACGCGCTCGCCGAGCACCTGGACGACGAGTATGTCCGCATGCGCGCCAATGCCGGCTGGCAGCTGATGGCAGATCGTGTGCTCGTCCATCTCGGTCTGTCCGAGGACGACTACTGTGACCTGCGGGAGGAGGTGACGACGCTGGTGCGGTGAGGCTCGGCCGCGCGCCAGCCAACTCCGGGTCACGGCTTCATGGCGGCGGGGTTGCCGGCTGGCGTGGCCGTGCAGCGATGGAGGCCGCGTTCGGTGACGATCAGGTCGAGCGGCTGGTCGTGCAGCTGGCGATGCAGCCAGTCGAGTCGCGACAGCTCGAATCCGACACCGATCGCCAGTGGCCGCGGGCGCAGGCTGGCCAGCGTGCGATCGAAGTAGCCACCGCCGTAGCCGAGGCGGAAACCGGCGGCATCGAAGCCGACGAGCGGGATCAGCAGCGCCTCCGGCAGCACCGGCTCGCCGCTCGCCGGCACCGGGATACCGTAGCGGTCGGTGGTCATTGCTACGGTCGGTGACCAGGCGCGAAAGGCGAGGCTGCTGTCGGCGGCGAGGACGACCGGCAGGAGTGCCATGAAACCTGGTTCGCCCTGGCGATGCCAGTCTGCGATCAGCGGACGCAGATCCGCTTCGTTGTCGCGCGGCCAGCAGAAGCCGACGCGCATGGTGGCGAGTCGGGGCAGCGCTTCCCGCAGCAGGGCACGGATCCGCTGCGAGTATGCCGCCCACTCGCCTGCCGGCAGCGCGCGGCGGCGCGCCAACAGGGTGCGGCGCAGGGCGCGCCGGTCGTCGGCGGTCGCCGCCGCTGGCGCGGCAGCGCTGCCGGGCATGAAGCCGCTGGGCATGTGTTATCCTCGCCGACGCCATCATCCGAAAGTACCAGCTTAGCATGAACCTCCTGTCGACGACCCTCCTGCTGCTGTTCCTGCTGTTCTCGCCGACCGCCGTCGTGGTCAAGCATGCCGCGGCACAGTCGGCCGACGACCAGTTCCTGGCCGCCCGGGAAGCGGCGCGGGCTGGCGACCGCGCCCGCCTCGAGCGGTTGGCGCCAGCGCTGCACGGGTACGAACTCGAGCCCTACGTCGACTACTGGCTGCTCGTGCCCGACCTCAAGGACGCCGATCCGGCGCTGGTCAGGGCTTTCCTGGGTCGCTACGAGAACACCTACATCGCCGAGAAACTGCGGACCGACTGGTTGCGGCAGCTCGCCCGCAAGCAGCAGTGGGATCTGTTTGATGGCGAGTATCCGCGCCTGTTGCAGCCTGATCAGGAGCTGGCCTGCTACGCGCTGCAGGGCCGCTTGGCACGCGGCGACGCGAAAGCGCTCGATGAAGCCCTGCCGCTCTGGCTGAGCGCGCTCGAGCCGCCCGATTCGTGTTACCCCGTGTTCGAGGCATTGATCATCGGCAAGCGCATCCTCGCCGATGCGGTCTGGGCGCGCATTCGCCGCCAGTTCGAGGCGAACAAGATCGCTGCCGCCTTGTATACGATGAACTACCTGCCCCCGGCACAGACGCCGGAGAGGAAGCTGGCGCAAACGGTGGCGGATTCGCCGCTGCCCTGGTTGAGCAAGCTGCCCGCTGATTTTTCCGGCAACCGCCTGCAGCGCGAGCTGGCTGCCCTGGCCGTGCAGCGCGTTGCGCGCAACGAGCCGCAGGTGGCCGCCGATCAGCTCGAGCGGATCGGTTCGTCGCTGCAAAGTGGCGAGAAATCCTGGGCGTGGAGCCAGATTGCCCGGCAGGCGGCGCAGCGGCACATGCCGGAGGCGTTGCAGTGGTATCGCCAGGCGGGCGCCGTACCGTTGTCGGATGAGGTTGCCGAATGGAAGGTGCGGGCAGCATTGCGCGTGCAGGACTGGGGCAGCGTGCGCTCGACGATCGAGAGCATGCCGCCGGCGCTGGCGGCTCAGCCGGCGTGGGTCTACTGGCTCGGTCGCGCCTACCGCGCCGGTGGCCGGACCGACGAGGCGAACGCCCTGTTCGGCCGGATCGCCGGGCAGCCGGACTTCTACGGCAGCCTGGCCAGCGACGAACTCGGTCGGCCGACGGCACCACCGCCGAAAGCGCCGCCAGCCAGCCGCGAGGAACTGGCGCAGGTGGCTGCGCTCCCTGGCGTGCAGCGGGCGCAGGCCTTCTTCCGCCTGAATCTGCGTAGCGAGGGGGTGCGCGAATGGAACTGGGCGTTGCGCGGCATGAGCGACCGCGAACTCCTGGCGGCGTCCGAGATCGCCCTGCGCTCGGGCAACTACGACCGGGCCATCGCGGCAGCCGACCGGACGCGCAACGAGCACGACTATTCGCTGCGCTATCTGGCGCCATATGGCGACCAGGTGCGGCCGGCGGCACGCAATCAGGCTCTCGACGATGCCTGGGTGTACGGCCTGATGCGTCAGGAGAGCCGCTTCATCAGCAGTGCACGTTCGCCCGTCGGGGCTTCGGGCCTGATGCAGCTGATGCCGGCCACTGCCAAGTGGGTGGCGAACAAGATCGGTCTGAAGGATTTCCATCAGGGGCGGGTCAACGATCCGGAAACCAACCTGCTGCTCGGCACCACCTACATGCGGCTGGTGCTCGAGAGTCTCGACAATCACCCGGTGCTCGCCTCGGCAGCGTACAACGCCGGGCCGGGACGGGCGCGGCGCTGGCGTGCCGAGCGCCCGCTCGAGGGAGCGATCTACGCCGAAACCATCCCCTTCAGCGAAACCAGGGATTACGTGAAGAAGGTGATGAACAACTCGATCTATTATGCGGCACTGTTTGACGGCAAGCCACAGACGCTGAAGAACCGGCTTGGCGTCATCGCTCCGCGCACGGGGGGCGAGGTCAGGGGCGAAGATTTGCCTTAGAATGTCGGCTTCCCGACTTCTCTTCCCACGGCAGGATGCTATGGACCTCGCGAACGTATTGTTGATCGGTGGCAGTGGTTTCGTCGGTGGCTGGATCGCCAGTCGCCTGTCGGAAAGCGGTGTGCGGGTGACGATCCCGACCCGCCATCGCGAGAACACCAAGAAGCTGATCACCTTGCCGACCGTCGAGATGGTCGAGGCCGACGTGCATGAGCCGGCGACGCTCGTGCAGCTGATGCGCGGCCAGGATGCGGTCATCAACCTGGTCGGCATCCTGCACGACGGCGATTCCCGGCTGCCATACGGCAAGGGCTTTGCCGCCGCGCATGTCGAACTGCCGCGCAAGATCGTTGCCGCCATGCCACAGGCGGGCGTGCGGCGATTGCTGCACATGAGTGCCCTGCAGGCGGCGCTGGGAGCACCATCGGAGTACCTGCGCTCGAAGGGCGACGGCGAGATGCTGGTGCGCGCGGCGAAGGAGCAGATCGATGTGACGATCTTTCGTCCGTCGGTGATCTTCGGCCCCGGCGACGCCTTCCTCAACATGTTCGCCAGCCTCGTCAGGCTGTTGCCCGTCCTGCCGCTTGGCGGCGGCAGCGCCCGCTTCCAGCCGGTCTATGTCGGCGACGTCGCGGCGGCCTTCGTCGACAGCCTGGGCGACCGGACGACGATCGGGCGGAGCTACGATCTCTGCGGGCCGAAGGTCTATAGCCTGCGCGAACTGGTCGACTACACGGCACATCTGGTCGGCAGGTCGCCCTGGATCATCGATCTCGGGACCGGTGGCTGGGCTTATCTGCAGGCCGGCGTGATGTGGCTGCTGCCGAAGCCGCCGCTGTCGCCGGACAACTTGCGGTCGATGGAAGTCGACAGCGTCACCGATGGCACGCATGACTTCCCCGGCTGGCAGCCGAAGGCGCTCGAGGCAGTCGCTCCGGGCTATCTGTCGCCGGCGGAGATTCCGCAGCTTCGCTTTGATCGCTACCGTTTCCGCGCCGGCCGCTGAGCCTTCCGGCGGCTGACGCCACCAGCATGCTGCGCCGGCGCGGCGACCTCACCCGTTCGATGAGGCCTCGGCCCGTCGCCCTACCGGCGCTGACCTGATCCCGGTTCGCATGCAGATCTTCACTGTCGGCGGCGCGGTTCGCGATGAACTCCTCGGTCTGCCGGTGCAGGACCGCGATCATGTCGTCGTCGGAGCGTCGCCGCGCGAGATGCTGGCGCGCGGTTTCCGCCAGGTCGGCAAGGATTTTCCGGTCTTCCTGCATCCGCAGTCGCACGAGGAGTACGCGCTGGCGCGAACCGAACGAAAGGCCGGTCACGGCTACCACGGGTTTGCCGTCGATGCGGCGCCGACGGTGACGCTGGCCGATGATCTCGCGCGCCGCGACCTGACGATCAACGCCATCGCCCGCGCCGCCGACGGCGAGCTGATCGACCCGCACCATGGTATCGACGATCTGCAGGCGCGTGTGCTGCGCCATGTCGGCCCGGCTTTCAGCGAGGATCCGGTGCGCATCCTGCGCGTGGCGCGCTTTGCCGCACGCTTCACCGACTTCCGCGTCGCTGCCGAGACCCTCATGCTGATGCAGGGGATGGTCGCTGCCGGTGAGGTCGATCATCTGGTGAGCGAGCGCGTCTGGCAGGAGCTGGCCAGGGGTTTGATGGAGGCGCGGCCGTCGCGGATGTTCGACGTCCTGCGGCAATGCGGCGCGCTGGCCCGGCTGCTGCCCGAGCTCGATACGCTGTTCGGCGTCCCCCAACGGGCGGAATGCCACCCGGAGGTGGACACCGGCGTCCATGTCATGCTCGTCGTCGACCTGTCGGCAGAGCGCCGCTGCGCGCTGCCCGTTCGCTGGGCGGTGTTGCTGCACGACCTCGGCAAGGGCCTGACGCCTGGCGCCGACCTGCCGCGCCATCCGGGCCACGAGGCACGCAGCGTCACGCTGGCTGGCGAGGTTTGCGGGCGCCTGCGCGTGCCCGTTGCCTGCCGTGATCTGGCGCTGCTGGTTGCTCGTCATCATGGCGAAGTTCACCGGGCACTGGAACTGGCGCCGGCAGCGGTCGTCCGCCTCCTTGAAGGCTGCGACGCGCTCCGTCGCCCCGAGCGCTTCGAGCAGTTGCTCGAGGCCTGCAGCTGCGACTTCCACGGCCGTCTTGGCTGGCTCGATGTGCCCTATCCGGTGCCCGCGCTGTTGCGGCGCGCGTTGGCCGCCGTGCGACAGGTCGATGCCGCGGCACTCGCCGCCGGCTGCAGCGAACCGGCCATGATCGCCGCGCGCGTCTCCGCCGCGCGCGTCGCAGCGGTCGAAGCGCTGCTGTCGGGCTGTCCCGGGGCGGCGTAGCGCACCTCTTGCCGAGCAGCCCGGCGGCCTGCCGGCCGCACCGCTTACAGGCTGGCGCTGCGGTCGCCGCTGCGGAACCCGCAGAGCGGCTCGGAGATTCGCCGGCCAAGCGCCATGACCTTGAACAACTCGCCCATCTCGGCTGGCGAGACCAGCTTCTGCACTGCGTTGGCCAGCGGCAGATAGCGCAGCGGGTCGTCGGCGGGTGTCCTGGCGAGGATGTCGGTCAGGCCACAGTTGAAGAGGAAGGTGGACTGGGAGGTGTAGCCGAGCAGGTCGAGTCCCTCGCTGCAGCCGCTGTCGACGATCGCCGTGAAGTCGACGTGCAGGGTGATGTCCTGCAGCCCGGGCAGGTAGAAGGGGTCATCGTGGGCGTGGTGGCGATGGTGGCACATCAGCGTGCCGGCGGCGCGCTCGGGATGGTAGTACTCATGGCGCGGGAAGCCGTAGTCGATCAGCAGCAGCACGCCGTGCTCCAGGATCCTCGCCCATTGCCGGACCCAGGCCGGCGCAGCGAGCGAGATCTCGCTCAGGTAGGGGGGACGGATGCCGCATTCGCCGGCCAGCGCCAGAGCCCGTTCGAGCAGGTGGCCGCTCGCCGGCCGGTCGGCCCAGGCGAAGCGGCCGCGGGCGACCGTCACCCCGCGTTCGCCGATGCCACCTGCTTGCCAGTGCACGAGGTGTGCCGGCATCGCGTCGAGGACCTCGTTCGCCAGGACGACACCGCTGAAGCGCCCAGGCAACTCGTCGAGCCAGCGCACCCTCGGCAGCAGGTGTGGTGCCCGCTGGGCAATGGTGTCGTGCTGTCGGCGACGCAATTCGCCCGACAGCTCGAGGATCGCGTAGCTCTCGGGCAGCCGCCGCTGCCGTTCCATTTCGAGCAGGAGGTCGCTGGCCAGCTTGCCGCTGCCGCCGCCAACTTCGATCAGGCGCGCCGCGCAGCAGGTCTGCAGCTGCTGTAACTGGATCGCCAGCGTCTGGGCGAAGGCCGGCGAGAGTTCGGGCGCGGTGACGAAATCGCCCGCTGTGCCGAACTTGCGGCTACCGCCGGCATAGTAGCCCATCCCCGGCTTGTAGAGCGCGAGTTCCATGAATCGGTCGAAGCCGATCCAGCCGCCAGCGGCCGCGATGTCAGCGGCAATGGCGCTGGCGAGTGCTTCGCTGGCTGCCAGTGCGTCGGCTGAGGGCGTTGGCAGCGTCGCCGCCGTCGCCGGCGGACGCGTCAGCACGCGTCCTGGCGAACGAAACGGACCTGGCCGTAAACTTCGGGATGATGCGTGGCCAGCCAGTGCTCGGCCTCGGCGACGGCACGCTCCCAGGTGGCGGCGCGCAGCGGAACCTCAAGCGTGCTGCCATCGTCCCTCTGCCAGTGCAGCCAATGACTGTGAAAACCGCCGCGTTCCTGTTGCCGCAGCGGGCAGGCGAGTGCGGGTGGTTCGCGGCGCAGCTCGGCGCCGCCGCTGTCCGGCAGAAACAGACGGTAGCGCGGCCCCTTGCCCTCGTGCTGGACGATGAACTGCCTGTTCCCCAGCGTCTCCTCGACGACGTTCCACTCGGCGCAGCCCTCGATGATCGCAGCCAGGGCCAGTCCGTCCTCGTCACGAACGATCTCGGCAGCCACCTGGTGTGTCGTTTCGGTATGGTCGAGCACGTCGTGCCAGGGGAGGCCATTACGGGTCGGTGGCGGGAAGGGCAGCACATGCTTGCCCTGTCGAATCCGGGCAAAGAGCGATGACTTCCTGACGTCGTCGAGGTCGATCGACGGAAACGCCGAGCGTGGTGCCGAGCGGAAGCTACCGGCACCCATGTAGCCGACGTCCCACAGCGTTCGCAGCCATTCGGCGGTGTCGAGAGCGACCTGGGCGAGCTGGTCGTTGAGGTTCTCGCCGTGCTCGTTCGCTGCGTGCCTGCTCGCCGCCTGCATGGCCAGCAGGTCGGTTTCATGGCGGCGGGCGCGGAGCACTTCGGCGAGCAGTGCATCAACCCACTCCGCATCGGCCGGCGGAAGCCGCGCGATCCGTTCGGCAAAGTGCGTCAGCTCATCGATGCCGAGAGGAATATCGGACTTGCTCATGGGGCGGGCTCCGTTGGGACGATGTGGCGAGTGTACCGCGGCGGCGACCGCGGCGTTAGCTTTTTCCCCGAATCGAATCCAGGAATCCGCTAAAATCAGGTCCTTGTCGTCGCCAGCCGGAAACTGGAAATGGAAGGAAGAACGATACTGGTCACCGGCGCTGCGCGGCGTCTGGGCAGGGCGATCGCGGTCGAGATGCACGGGACGGGAGCCAACATCATGGTGCATTACCATCAGGCCGCTGCTGAAGCCGCGACACTCGTCGCCGAGTTGAACGCTCGACGACCTTCTTCCGCCGCCTGTTGGCAGGTCGACCTGCGACAGATCGACAGGTTGCCGGAGTTGGTGGCGGCGACCGTCGACCGGTTCGGTCGGCTCGACGGCCTGGTCAACAACGCCTCGAGTTTCTTCCCCACCCCACTCGCCGGGATCGACCTGCGGGACTGGGATGAACTCGTCGGCAGCAACCTGCAGGCGCCCCTGTTTCTCACCCAGGCGGCGGCGCCACACCTGATCGCCAGCGACGGCAGCGTCGTCAACATCACCGATATCCACGCTGAACGCCCACTCGCCGGCTATCCGCTGTATTGTGCCGCCAAGGCCGGCCTGCTGGGGCTGACGCGGGCGCTGGCGATCGAACTGGCACCGCGGGTCAGGGTGAACGCGGTGGCGCCGGGACCGATCCTCTGGCCCGAGAGCGAAGCTTTCGACAGCGTGGCGCGGGCGGAGATCGTCGCCGACACCTTGCTCCACCGCGTCGGCTGCCCGCAGGACGTGGCGCGGGCGGTACACTACCTGCTCGTTGCAGCGGACTACGTCACCGGTCAGGTGATCAACGTCGATGGCGGGCGTACCGCGTATCTGTGAACCGCTGATCTGCCGGAGAGAGCCACTCGTGGAACCGTCGAAAACTTTGCTGCGCCTGGGAAAGCGCCTCGAGAGCAAGGTTGGCAAGGCGATTGCCGATTACAACATGATCGAGGACGGGGATACGGTGCTCGTCGGCATCTCGGGCGGCAAGGATTCCTACACCCTGCTGTCGCTCCTGATGACTCTGCGCGAGCGGGCGCCGATCGACTTCCGTCTGATCGCCATGAACCTCGACCAGAAGCAGCCCGGCTTTCCGGCCGAGGTCCTGCCGGCGTATCTGACGCAGATCGGCATCGACTACCGGATCGTCGAGCAGGACACCTACTCGGTGGTGCGAGCAAAGCTGCCGCCGGGCAAGACCAGTTGCTCGCTGTGTTCGCGCCTGCGCCGCGGCGTCATCTATCGGGTTGCCAAGGAACTGGGGGCAAACAAGATCGCGCTCGGCCACCATCGCGACGACATCGTGCACACGCTCTTTCTCAACCTCCTGTTTGGCGGTCAGCTCAAGGCCATGCCGCCGAAGCTGGTCACCGATGATGGCGCGCATGTCGTCATTCGACCACTCGCTTATTGTGCGGAAGCCGACATCGCGCGCTACGCCCGCGGCATGGCTTTCCCGATCATTCCCTGCAACCTCTGCGGTGCGCAGGACAACCTGCAAAGGGAGAGGGTCCGGGCGATGATGGCTGACTGGGATCGGCGCTTCCCGGGGCGCACCGAGGCGGTGTTTTCGGCCTTGCAGCAGGTGGTTCCTTCCCATCTGGCCGACCAATCTCTGTTCGATTTCAAAGGCTTGCGTCCCGGTGTCGAGTTGGTGGCGGTGGCTGGCGGCGACCCGGTGTTCGATCCACCAGGACCGGTGCACGGGTGGTCGGCGCCGGATGTCCTGCCGCTGCGGGTGTTGTCGTGACTGGCGGCGGCCGACGGGCGGCGCATGCGCCAGTGACGGTATTTCGTAATCGCGGCGGATCCGCTGCGGCGGAAGCGGAATTCGTTCGATGAGCACCAGTGAGACCAATGCTTCGCTGATCCATGCCGCGGTCGCCGGCAGTTCGCGTCTGTTCGAGCGGCTGGGTACGACCGAGGCCACGCATGCCGTCGAGCGCTGCATGAAGCGGATGGTCCGCGGTATCGACGGTTTCCATGGCCGGCTGGTGGGAAACAAGCGCGATGAACTGAGCGCGCTTTTCGCCAACGCCAACGATGCCTGTCAGGCCGCGATGGCCATGCAGCGCCGGGTCGCCGATCTGCCTCCGGTCTCGGGGGTCCAACTGGCGATTCGCGTCGGTGTGCACCACGGCGCCGTGGTTGAGCACGAAGGCGAGGTCTTTGGTGAAGCGGTGCGTGTCGCAGAGTCTCTGGCAGGCCTCGCCGACGCCGGGCAACTCGTGACCAGCGGCGAAACGCGGGCTTTGCTGACGCCGCAACTGCAGTTGCTGACGCGCCCACTGAACAGTCGATCGACCACGGAGTTGCCCGGCGACGGCCCGGTTTTCGAGGTCATGTGGCTACAACCCAGGGCAGAGCCTCGGCATCCGGCCGTCGACAAGCCGCAGTCGCCAAGGGAACGGGAACTGCGCTTGTGCATACGCTATGGCCACTACGTCAAACTGCTCGACCGGCACCGGCCGAGCGTCGCCATGGGCCGCGACGCCGGCTGCGAGATCACGGTGCACAATCGCCGTGCCTCGCGCCACCATGCCCGCATCGAGCGCCGCGGTGGCAATTTCGTCCTCATCGACCTGAGCACCAATGGCACTTTCGTCACCGTCAACGGCGAGCAGGAACTGTTCATCCGGCACGAGCAGTTCGTCCTGCGCGGCAGCGGCGTCATCTCGTTCGCAGCCTCGGCGGGCAGTGCCGCCGCTGACGTCGTCGAGTACGAGCATCTGTGAGCAGCCAGGCGCCGTGCGAGGCAGCCGAGCGTGCGTTTCCGCACCTGTTCAGCCGGCGCCGCTTTGGGTCACAGGCCAGGGTCTGGGCTGGGCCGGAGACGGTCGTGCAGGAGGGATGCCCGCAGCCTCAGGCGGGCCTGAGTCGATCGCGGCTCGCGCGGACACGCGGTCAGGAGGGCAGCTTGTCGCCCTCGCCGGCTGCGCGACGGGCACCGCTGCGGTGCGGGCAGTCGGGCTTGGTACACTGGGCGTAGAGATGCAGTGCATGTTCGCGAATGCTGAAGCCACGCTCCTTGGCGACGCGCGCCTGCCGCCGCTCGATCTCGGCATCGCAGAATTCCTCGACCCGACCGCAGTCGATGCAGACGAGATGGTCATGGTGCTGACCGTGACTGAGTTCGAACACCGCCTTGCCCGACTCGAAGAAATGGCGTTCGAGCAGTCCTGCCTGCTCGAACTGGGTCAGCACGCGGTAGACGGTGGCCAGACCGATATCCAGGTTGTCGGCGAGCAGCAGGCGGTACACATCCTCGGCGGTCAGATGGCGGACCTCGGTCTTCTCGAACAGGGCGAGGATCCTGAGTCGGGGGGTGGTGGCTTTCAGCCCCATGCTCTTGAGGTCTTCGGGGTTGCTCATCAGCTTACCTTGGTCGGTTCCGGCGAAGGGAGAGGGTCTTTTCGAGTATGATATACCGACGAGGGCGGCAGTGCCGCGCCGCTGCAAGTCTGCAGCCGGTCGACAGGCGCCTCGGCGACTGCCCGTGGTCCAGCTCCGGGCGTCCGGTCTCCTCCATTCATCACTTTTCGACCACGACATGATCCTGCCGCGAGTTGCCGTTATGGCCGTTGCCCTCTGCATGCTTGCAGGCTGTTCGTCGGTGCCGCGCATCGTCAAGGAGTACCGGATCGACGTCCAACAGGGCAACGTCCTGACACAGGAGATGGTGGCGCAGCTGCGTCCCGGGCTTTCGCGCGACCAGGTGCGCTTCGTGCTCGGCACGCCGTTGTTGATGGACATGTTTCACGCCAACCGCTGGGACTACTTCTATTCGCTGCAGAAAGGCCGTTCGGGCGAGATCGAAACGCGGCGGCTGTCGGTCTACTTCGACGCGGATGGGAAGTTGGTCCGTGTCAGCGGCGATGTTGCGGCGGCCGAGCCCGGGGTGGCGGAGCCGGTGTCGGAGACCCGCAACCGGGAGATTGATCTCGGTTCACTGCCGGAGGACGGCAGTGCGGTCATGCCGCCGCCCGAGGAGAAGGGCTTTTTTGGTCGCATGATGGAAACGGTGGGGTTCTGAAATGACTGAACTGAGGATTGCGGTGGCCGGGGCCGGTGGCCGCATGGGCCGCACCTTGCTCGAAGCGACGCTGCGCGACGGCGCCATGAGCTTGGTGGCGGCGTTCGACCAGCCTGGCGCCAGTGTGCACGGGAAGGATGCGGGAGAACTGGTCGGCAAGCCTTGCGGCGTGCCCGTCAGCAGTGATCACGATGCGGCCATCGCACTGGCCGGCTGCCTGATCGATTTCACGCGCCCAGAAGCCAGTCTCGCGCACCTGGAAAGCTGCCGCCGGCATGGGGTGGCGATGGTCATTGGCACGACCGGTTTCGACGCCGCCGGCAAACGGGCGATCCGGGCTGCCGCCGACGAGATTCCAATCGTCTTTGCGCCGAACATGAGCGTTGGCGTCAACCTCGTGTTCCGCTTGCTCGACGTTGCGGCACGGATTCTCGCCGATGGCTACGATGTCGAGATCGTCGAGGCGCACCATCGGCACAAGGTCGACGCGCCGTCGGGGACGGCGTTGCGCATGGGGGAAGTGGTGGCCGAGGCGCTTGGACGTGATCTCGCCGCCTGCGCCGTCTATGATCGCCAGGGCGTCACCGGCGAGCGAGAGGCGGCGAGCATCGGCTTTGCCACGGTGCGCGGTGGCGACATCGTTGGCGATCATCAGGTGATGTTCTGTGGTCTTGGCGAACGCGTCGAGATCGGCCACAAGGCGAGCAGCCGCATGCCCTACGCGCTAGGGAGTCTGCGTGCGGCACGTTTTCTGGCGCAGCGGACGAGTGGGTTGTTCGACATGCAGGATGTGCTCGGTTTGCGCTGACCGGCCGCCGACACCACCAGGGCGTCGGCAGCGGTCGGCTGCAGCGGCGGCAGATGCCTTGGCACGGGTCGTCTGATCGCCCCAAGAGCGACTGCCTCCGGTATAATCCCCGGGCTGGCGAGGATCCGAGCGGGAAGGCTGAATGCCTGTCCCGCTTTTGCGTATCTACGGCCCGGACCGGCCGCGAGTTCAACAGCTTCCACAGGAGTCTTTCGTGTCCTTGCTACCCACTCTGCCGCCGGCGATTCTCGCCCTGGCTGACGGCACGGTCTTCAGGGGTCTGGCGATCGGTGCTGCGGGCAGCGCCAGCGGCGAAGTCGTCTTCAATACGGCGATGTCGGGGTATCAGGAAATCCTTACCGATCCCTCGTATTGCCGCCAGATCGTCACGCTGACCTATCCGCATATCGGCAATGTCGGCTGCAATGCGGAAGACTTCGAGTCGCGGGCAAACTACGCTGCCGGTCTGGTCATCCGTGACCTGCCACCGCGGGCCGCCAGCTGGCGTCTGCAGCAGACACTGCCGGACTACCTGCAGCAGCATGGAATCGTTGCCATCAGCGGTATCGATACGCGCAAGCTGACCCGCATCCTGCGCGAGCAGGGAGCGCAGGCCGGTTGCATCATGGCGGTGACGGTCGACGAACGGTGTGCGCTGGAGGAAGCGCGGGCTTTCCCGGGCTTGGCGGGAATGGATCTGGCCCGCGTCGTCAGTGTGCCTGCAGCCTATGAGTGGACCGGTGGCGCCTGGACTCTCGGCGGTTACCGCGATGCACCAGCGCCCGTGCTGCACGTCGTCGCCTACGACTACGGCGTCAAGCACAACATCCTGCGCATGCTGGCTGCCCGCGGCTGCCGGGTGACCGTCGTGCCGGCTCAGACGAGCGCTGCCGATGTCCTCGCGCTGCAGCCCGACGGGGTGTTCCTGTCGAACGGTCCGGGCGATCCGGAGCCCTGCGACTACGCGATCGACGCGATTCGCGAGCTGCTTTCCCGACGCGTGCCGACCTTTGGCATCTGTCTCGGTCACCAGCTGCTGGCGCTCGCCTCGGGCGCGAGGACGATGAAGATGAAGTTCGGCCACCATGGTGCCAACCACCCGGTGAAGGATCTGCAGACCGGACAGGTACTGATCACCAGCCAGAACCACGGTTTTGCCGTCGACGGGAACAGCTTGCCGGCGAACCTGCTGCGCACCCATGTGTCGCTCTTCGATGGCTCGCTGCAGGGCGTCGCGCGCGCCGACGTACCCGCGTTCTCCTTCCAGGGCCATCCTGAAGCGAGTCCGGGGCCGCACGACATCGCCTGCCTGTTCGACCGCTTTGTCCAGATGATGCAACACGAGAAGAAGCAAGATGCCCAAGCGCACAGACATTGAGAGCATCCTGATCATCGGCGCCGGGCCGATCGTCATCGGCCAGGCCTGCGAGTTCGATTACTCGGGGGCGCAGGCGTGCAAGGCGCTGCGCGAGGAGGGGTATCGGGTGATCCTGGTGAACTCCAATCCAGCGACGATCATGACCGATCCGGAAATGGCCGATGTGACCTACATCGAGCCGATCAACTGGCGGGTGCTGGAGAAGATCATCAGCCGCGAGCGGCCGGACGCGCTGTTGCCGACCATGGGTGGCCAGACCGCTCTCAACTGTGCCCTCGACCTGGCCCGGCATGGCATCCTCGAACGCCATTCGGTCGAGATGATCGGCGCCACGCGCGAGGCGATCGACAAGGCCGAGGACCGGGAGAAGTTCAAGGCGGCAATGACGCGCATCGGCCTCGGTTCGGCGCGCTCGGCGGTGGCGCACTCGATGGAGGAAGCGCTGCAGGTGCAGGCGATGATCGGCTATCCGGCGATCATCCGGCCGTCTTTCACCATGGGTGGTTCGGGTGGCGGCATCGCCTACAACCAGGAGGAATTCATCGAGATCTGCAAGCGCGGCCTGGAAGCCAGCCCGACGCGCGAGCTGCTGATCGAGGAGTCGCTGATCGGCTGGAAGGAGTTCGAGATGGAGGTTGTCCGCGACCGGCGGGACAACTGCATCATCGTCTGCTCGATCGAGAACTTCGACCCGATGGGCGTGCACACCGGCGATTCGATCACCGTCGCGCCGGCGCAGACGCTGACCGACAAGGAATACCAGATCATGCGCGATGCCTCGATCGCGGTCCTGCGCGAGATCGGTGTCGACACGGGTGGTTCGAATGTGCAGTTCGCCATCTGCCCGGAAGATGGGCGGATGATCGTCATCGAGATGAACCCGCGTGTTTCCCGCTCGTCGGCGCTGGCGTCGAAGGCGACCGGCTTCCCGATTGCCAAGGTGGCAGCGAAACTGGCGGTGGGCTACACGCTCGACGAACTGGCGAACGAGATCACTGGCGGTCGCACCCCCGCATCCTTCGAGCCGTCGATCGACTACGTGGTGACCAAGGTGCCGCGGTTTGCCTTCGAGAAGTTTCCCGAGGCGGATTCACGTCTGACGACGCAGATGAAGTCGGTAGGCGAGGTGATGGCCATCGGCCGCACCTTCCAGGAGTCGCTGCAGAAGGCGCTGCGCGGGCTCGAGGTTGGCGTCGACGGCTTCGACGAGAAGAGCGCCGACCGCGAGGAGATCGAGGTTGCCCTGAGCGAGGCGCGCCCCGAGCGCATCTGGTATCTGGCCGACGCCTTCCGGATCGGCATGTCGCTCGACGAAATCCATCGGCTGACGGCGATCGACCCGTGGTTCCTGGCCCAGATCGAGGACCTGTACCGCATGGCTGAGCGGATTCGCGGCCGCGACCTTGTCTCGCTGTCGCGTGACGAGCTTCTGCATCTCAAACGGGCCGGTTTCTCCGACAAGCGGCTCGCCACCCTGATGCGGACGACGCAGTCGGCCGTCCGCCAGCGCCGCCATGAGTGGCAGGTCCGCCCGGTGTTCAAGCGGGTCGATACCTGTGCCGCCGAGTTTGCCACGCATACCGCGTACATGTACTCGACCTATGAGGAAGAATGCGAGTCGCAGCCCTCGCCGCGACAGAAGATCATGGTCCTCGGTGGCGGGCCCAACCGTATCGGCCAGGGGATCGAGTTCGATTACTGCTGCGTGCATGCGGCCCTGGCGATGCGTGCCGACGGCTACGAGACGATCATGGTGAACTGCAACCCGGAGACCGTATCGACCGACTACGATACCTCCGATCGTCTGTACTTCGAGCCGCTGACGCTCGAGGACGTACTCGAGATCGTTGCCGTCGAGAAGCCGATCGGCGTGATCGTCCAGTTCGGTGGCCAGACCCCGCTCAAGCTGGCGCGTGATCTCGAAGCCAACGGCGTGCCGATCATCGGCACCAGCCCGGACATGATCGACGCTGCCGAGGATCGCGAGCGTTTCCAGAAGCTGCTGCATGCGCTCGATCTGCGACAGCCGGCCAACCGGACCGCCCGCACCGAGGCGGAAGCGCTGTGCCTCGCCGCCGAGATCGGTTATCCGCTGGTCGTCCGGCCGTCCTACGTCCTCGGCGGGCGGGCGATGGAGATCGTCCATGAGGAACGTGACCTCGAGCGTTACATGCGCGAAGCCGTCAAGGTGTCGAATGATTCACCGGTGCTCCTCGATCGTTTCCTGAACGACGCTTCGGAGGTCGACGTCGACGCGCTCTGTGATGGTGAGGAGGTGCTGATCGGCGGTGTGATGGAGCACATCGAGCAAGCCGGCGTGCATTCCGGCGACTCCGCCTGCTCGTTGCCGCCCTATACCCTGTCGGTCGAAATGCAGGATGAGTTGCGCCGGCAGACACGCCTGCTGGCCAGGGCGCTCAAGGTCTGCGGGCTGATGAACATCCAGTTTGCCATCCAGAAGGGTGTCGTCTTCGTTCTCGAGGTGAACCCGCGCGCTTCGCGCACCGTTCCCTTCGTCTCCAAGGCAACCGGGTTGCAGCTGGCGAAGATCGCCGCCCGCTGCATGGTCGGCAGGTCGCTGGCCAGCCAGGGCCTGACCAGGGAAGTGGTGCCGGACCATTTCTCGGTCAAGGAAGCGGTTTTCCCGTTCATCAAGTTTCGCGGCGTCGATACCATTCTTGGCCCGGAGATGAAGTCGACCGGCGAGGTGATGGGGGTCGGGCGCAGCTTTTCCGAGGCGTTCGTGAAGAGCCAGATGGCCGCCAGCGTGCGCTTGCCGAGTTCCGGGCAGGTGTTCGTCAGCGTCAAGGATTCGGACAAGTCGAAGGCAGTCAGGATCGCCGGCGAACTGCAGGCAGCGGGGTTCACCCTGCTCGCCACACGCGGCACAGCGGCGGCGATAGCCGCCGCGGGAATTGCCGTGACGCCGGTGAACAAGGTGACCGAGGGGCGTCCGCACGTCGTCGACATGATCAAGAACAACGAGGTCGTCCTGATCATCAACACCGTCGACGAAAAGCGCAAGGCGATCAGCGACTCGCGCTCGATTCGCACTTCGGGGTTGGCGGCGCGGGTGACGATCTACACCACCATCTGGGGCGCCGAAGCAGCGGTCGCGGGAATCAGGAACCGTGGCGAACTCGTGGTCTACCCGATACAGGAACTGCACGCGCAGCTTCATTAGTCAATCCATGCAACCGCCTGCGCCGTGCTGCTGCTCGCGGCCGCCGGCGGCTGGCCATTGTTGGCAGCGAACGATATGAGCAAGATACCCGTAACCGTCAAGGGCGCCGAACTGTTGCGTGCCGAGCTGCATCATCTGAAGACCGTAGAGCGGCCGCGGGCGATCGCCGCGATCGCCGAGGCGCGCTCGCACGGTGATCTCTCGGAGAATGCCGAGTACGATGCCGCCAAGGAAAGGCAGGCCTTCATCGAGGGCCGCATCAAGGAGTTCGAGGGCAAGCTTGCCAACGCCCAGATCATCGACCCCAAGCTGCTCGATGCCGACGGGCGCTGCGTCTTTGGCGCAACGCTCGATCTCGAGGACCAGGACACGGGCGTCCGCGTCTGCTACCAGATCGTCGGCGAGGACGAGGCCGACATCAAGGGTGGCAAGATCTCGATCAACTCGCCGATCGCGCGGGCACTGATCGGCAAGTTCGCTGGCGACATCGCCGAGGTGCAGGCGCCGGGTGGTGTTCGCGAATACGAAGTCATCGACGTTCGCTACGAGTGAGTGGAGGCATGCGCCGCATCACCGAAATTCTTCATGGCGTAGCCCTGACCCTTTGGGTCGGCGGCCTGTGGTCGATCGGCTACCTCGTTGCGCCGACGCTGTTTCATGCCCTGGGCAACGATCGTCAGCTGGCCGGGCAACTCGCCGGCCGACTGTTCGAGCTGATCGGCTGGGTGGGCCTGGCTTGCGCGGCGTACCTGCTCGCCTTCTTGCTCGTCCGCCTGCGCGGCGCCGCCTGGCGGCGCTGGGATTTCTGGCTGCTGCTGCTGATGTTGCTGCTGACCGTCGTCGGCCTGTTCGGCGTCCAGCCCCTGCTGGCACAACTCAAGGCCGACGCCCTGCCCCGAGAGGTGATGGCAAGTGTCCTGCGTGACCGCTTCGCGGCTTGGCATGGCGTTTCCAGCATCCTCTACCTGCTGCAGAGTCTTCTTGGCCTGCTGCTGGTTGCCACCGCGGCGCGCGGTGTCCGTTAGGCGATCAGGTGGCCAGACAGGCATCCGGCGGCGCGCGGGTCGCGATCGCGTGTCGCGGTCAGGTGCCGGTACTGCCCTGGAAAGTGCGCTTGCTGCGCCGCGGCGCTCTTGCCGGCGTGGCCGGCTGTTCCGGGCGTGGCCGCCAGATCACCAGGAGCTTGCCGATATGCTGCACCGGCGCCGCAGCCAGTCGCTCGCAAAGGCTGGCCAGAAAATTCTCGCGCTCATCCCGGTCATCGTTGTACACCCGCACCTTGATCAGTTCGTGCGCCGCCAGGCTGGCGTCGATTTCCCGGACAACCGGCTCGGAGAGCCCCTTCTGGCTGATTGCGACCACCGGTTGCAGGGAGTGGGCGCGGGCGCGCAGCGCGCGGCGCTCTTCGGAGTTCAGGTTGAGCATGCTGGATCCCTTTCTGGAAAAGCCATTCTAGCGGGTTTACAGGCATGAAGCGCAGCAGATCGAGCAACGCCTGGTTGCGTGAACACGTCAGCGACAGTTATGTCCAGCGGGCGAAGGCGGAAGGCTACCGCTCGCGCGCCGCCTACAAGCTCCTGCAGATAGACGACCGCGAGCATCTGATCCGCCCGGGCGACTTGGTGGTCGACCTGGGTGCGAGTCCGGGAGGCTGGTCGCAGGTGGTCGCGAAGCGCCAGCAGGGGCGGGGTCAGGTCATCGCGGTCGATATCCTGCCGATGGAGCCGCTGCCCGGAGTCGTCTTCCTGCCGGGCGATTTTCGCGAAACGGAGGTTCTCGACCGCCTGCGGGGACTGTTGAAACAGGAGCGAGCGGGACTTGTACTCTGCGACATGTCGCCCAATATCTCGGGTATCAGCCTGTGTGATCAGGCACAGGGCATGCACCTGTCGGAACTGGCTCTCGATTTCGCGAGCCAATGGCTGCAACCGGAGGGCTGTCTGCTGGTCAAAGTGTTCCAGGGTCTGGGCTTCGACGATTTTTTCGTCCGCATGCGGCAGACCTTCAGGCGGGTGTGCCTGCGCAAGCCGGATGCCTCGCGGGATCGCAGTCGGGAGGTGTATCTTCTCGGCCGGGGCCTGCAAGCCTGACGGGAGCTTGGCGGCGTAATGCTTGATCGTCCGGCTGGGAATCGGTTTAGAATGCAATTCCGCATCCACGGCGGGGCGTCTCGGGAACGGCTGTGCGGGCAGGATGAAGAGGTGACGTATTGAATAACATGTTCAAGAATCTGGCAGTCTGGCTGGTGATCGGTCTCGTCCTGATGACCGTCTTCAACCAGTTCAACAATCGCCAGGTGGCCCAGCAGTCGATGGAGTACTCCCAGTTCATCGAGGAGGTGGGCAAGGGAAACATCGCCAAGGTGGTCATCGAGGGGCGCGTGCTCAAGGCAACGACGACCGATGGGCGCAAGTTGACGAGCTATGCGCCGCCGGATCTCTGGATGGTCTCCGATCTGCTGAAGCATGGCGTCAAGATCGAGGCCAAGCCGGAGGAAGAGCAGTCCTTCCTGATGAGCATTTTCGTCAGCTGGTTCCCGATGCTGCTGCTGATCGGCGTCTGGATCTTCTTCATGCGCCAGATGCAGGGCGGTGGTCGTGGCGGGGCCTTCTCGTTCGGCAAGAGCAAGGCGCGCCTGCTCGATGAGTCGTCCAACACCATCACCTTTGCCGACGTCGCCGGTTGCGACGAGGCGAAGGAGGAGGTGTCGGAACTCGTCGATTTCCTGCGCGACCCGTCCAAGTTCCAGAAGCTTGGTGGGCGCATCCCGAAGGGCGTCCTGCTCGTCGGCAACCCGGGCACCGGCAAGACGTTGCTGGCGAAGGCGATTGCCGGCGAAGCCAAGGTTCCCTTCTTCTCGATTTCCGGCTCGGATTTCGTCGAGATGTTCGTCGGCGTGGGCGCGGCGCGCGTTCGCGACATGTTCGAGAATGCGAAGAAGCATGCGCCCTGCATCATCTTCATCGATGAGCTCGATGCCGTCGGTCGCCAGCGTGGTGCAGGCCTCGGTGGTGGCAACGACGAGCGCGAGCAGACGCTGAACCAGATGCTCGTCGAGATGGACGGTTTCGAAGGCAGTGTCGGGGTGATCGTCATTGCTGCGACCAACCGACCGGACGTTCTGGACCCCGCTCTGATGCGACCGGGTCGCTTCGATCGCCAAGTGGTCGTTCCGCTGCCTGACATCCGGGGTCGCGAACAGATCCTGGTGGTGCACATGCGCAAGGTGCCGCTGTCGCCGGATGTCAAGGCGGACATCATCGCCCGTGGAACCCCAGGTTTTTCTGGTGCCGACCTTGCCAATCTGGTCAATGAGGCGGCGCTTTTCGCCGCGCGCGGCAACAAGCGTCTGGTGGACATGGAGGACTTCGAGAAGGCCAAGGACAAGATCATGATGGGCGCGGAGCGGCGCAGCATGGTGATGAACGAGGACGAGCGGCGCAACACGGCCTACCATGAGGCGGGGCACGCCGTGGTCGCCAAACTCATGCCGAAGTCGGACCCGGTACACAAGGTGACGATCATTCCGCGTGGGCGTGCCCTCGGGTTGACGATGCAGTTGCCGGAGGAGGATCGCTACGCCTACGACCGCATCTATCTGATGAGTCGGATCGCCGTTCTCTTTGGCGGTCGGATTGCCGAAGAGCTGTTCATGAACCAGATGACGACCGGCGCCTCGAACGATTTCGAGCGCGCGACGCAGATGGCACGCGACATGGTCACCCGCTACGGCATGTCGGATGCACTGGGGCCGATGGTGTATGGCGAGAATGAAGGCGAGGTTTTCCTCGGACGATCGGTGACAACGCACAAGAACATGTCGGAAGCGACGATGGAAAAGGTCGATCGCGAGATCCGCCGCATCATCGACGAGCAGTACGCCCTCGCTCGCCGCCTGCTCGAGGAGCACCGCGACAAGGTCGAGGCGATGGCGTCGGCGTTGCTCGAACTTGAGACGATCGACGCCGATCAGATCAATGACGTCATGCAGGGCAAGCCGCCGCGTCCGCCAAAGCAGACACAGTTGCCGCCGGCCAACAAGAGCGACCACAATGCGCCGGATGCAGCGCCGAGCGCGCCACCGGCACCCGCCTGAACCGAGAGCGCTCTCGTTCTCGTTCGGCTGATCAGCCAGGCTGCTGCATGCTGCGTTGCGGATCCTTTCGACTCGCCGTCGATCGCCCATTGCTCATGGGCATCGTGAACCTGACGGCCGATTCCTTCTCGGGAGATGGGCTTGCCGGCGACACTGCAGCGGCGGTGGCGCAGGCCCAGCGGCAGATCGACGCCGGCGCCGATCTGCTCGATCTCGGTGCCGAATCCTCCCGTCCCGGAGCGCTACCGGTGACGGCAGAGGACGAACTGCATCGGCTCCTGCCGGTACTTGCGGGACTCGCCGGCTGTGGCGTACCCATCTCGGTCGATACCTACAAGCCGGAGGTGATGCGGGCGGCACTGCGGCACGGCGCGTCGATGATCAATGACATCCATGGCTTGTGCATGCCGGGAGCCATGGAGGCGGTAGCAGAGAGCGACTGCGCGGTCTGCCTGATGCACATGCAGGGGCAACCGCTGACCATGCAGCGGCAGCCCTCGTACCGCGATGTCGTCGCCGAGGTGCGGGAGTTCCTGCGGTGCCGGGTACGGGCGGCGAGGGAGGCCGGGATCAGCGACGATCGTCTCCTGCTCGACCCGGGCTTCTGCTTCGGCAAGACCCTGCAGCACAACCTCGACCTGCTGCGCGCTCTCGAGCAACTGGCCAGCGACGGTCTGCCTGTGCTGGCCGGCCTCTCGCGCAAGTCGATGCTTGGCGCCATCACCGGGCGCCCGCTCGGCGAGCGCCTTGCGGCCAGCATCGCCGCCGCGGTGGTGGCTGTCGAGCGTGGGGCGCGTGTCCTGAGGGTGCACGATGTGGCCGAAACGCGCGATGCGCTGGCGGTCTGGCAGGCGGCGCGCGGCACCGATGCGCCGAGGTCGGCGGCGGCAGCTTGACGCGCATCACTCCGGCAGTCCCTGTGGGTTGCCCGGGCGACCTCGGGTCGCAAGCGGCTGTAGTCCGGGACGGCAGCCGCGGGACGTGCATCGCCATGGGCGGCAGCGCCACCTGCAGTCTATGTGCGCTATTTGGCGATCCGCCTGGCCGGCCTGTGGGTAGAATGTCATTTGCGTGACGGGTGCCACTCGGCGCCTGTGCTCAAGGGGAGAGAAAGTCGTGACGAGAAAGTATTTTGGCACCGATGGCGTCCGCGGGCGCGTCGGCGAGGCACCGATCACGCCCGAGTTCGTCATGCGCCTGGGACATGCGGCCGGACGGGTCCTGGCCGCACGCGACAGTACGCGCAGCCATGCCAAGCCGGGCGACCGGCCAGCGGTACTGATTGGCAAAGACACCCGGATCTCGGGCTACATGCTGGAGGCGGCTCTCGAAGCCGGGTTTTCCGCCGCCGGGGTCGATGTCTGTCTGGTCGGGCCGATGCCGACGCCGGCGATTGCCTACCTCACTCGCGCCCTGCGCCTGCAGGCGGGCATCGTCATTTCCGCGTCGCACAACCCGTACTACGACAACGGGATCAAGTTCTTCGCGGCGAACGGAAGCAAGCTGCCCGATGATCTGGAACTCGAGATCGAGGCGGCCCTCGACGAACCGCTGACCTGTGTTCCCTCCGCCGGTCTCGGGCGGGCGCGTCGGATCGGCGACGCCGACGGGCGCTACATCGAGTTCTGCAAGGGCACCTTCCCATTCGAGATGGACCTGCGCGGACTGAAGATCGTCGTCGATTGCGCCAACGGTGCTGCCTATCATCTCGCGCCGCATGTCTTCCATGAGCTGGGGGCAGAAGTCAGCAGCATCGGTACCGAACCGAATGGCCTGAACATCAATCAGGATGTAGGCGCGACCGCTCCTGGAGCTCTGTCGAGGGCGGTCTTGGCGCAGGCGGCCGACATCGGCATTGCCCTCGATGGTGACGCGGACCGCTTGATCATGGTCGATTCGCTGGGCCAGGTCTACGATGGCGACCAGCTGCTGTTTGCCGTCGTGCGCAGCCGATTGCGGCAAGGAGCGGTTGCCGGAGTCGTCGGCACGCTGATGACCAATCTGGCTCTGGAACATGCATTCGGCGAACTCAAGGTTCCGTTTGCCCGCGCGGCCGTCGGCGACCGCTACGTCATGGACCTGCTGCGGCAGAAGGGCTGGCTTTATGGTGGCGAGAACTCGGGACACATCCTGTGTCTTGATCGGCACACGACCGGCGATGGCATCGTCTCTGCACTGCAGGTGTTGTGCGCGCTACGCGAGGAGGGCGGCGATCTGCAGCAGTTGCTGGGCTGTCTGCGGCTGTATCCGCAGAAGCTGATCAACGTCGCGTTGAGCAAGGGATTCCCCTGGCAGGAGCACCCGCTGATCGCGGCCACCCGCACCACGGTGGAGCGCGAGTTGCAGGGGCACGGACGGGTCCTGCTGCGCGCCTCCGGAACCGAGCCTCTGTTGCGAGTGATGGTCGAAGGGCAGGATCCGTTGCTGGTCAACAGCGCTGCCGAGACGCTCGCTGCGGCCGTGCGCGAAGCGGTCTCGTCGTAGCCTGCTGTCGGGGGCGAGAGCCCCGACGAGCACGGTTGGCGATGCCGCGGCGGCGCAGCCATCGTGCGCGCAGCCTCGCCAGTGACTCTCAGTAAAGCAGGAAGTCCTGCCGCATCTGCAGCCACGCGTCCTCGTCAGCGCGGCTGAGGGAATCAAGGTCGTCGGGCGTGGCCGTCGGGTCATCGACCCACTGTCGCAGCGCGGGCGAGCCGTTGATCAGGTCGATCGCCAGCCGATCCGTTTCGTACTCGTAGGGAAAGTCCCGCCATAGCGGGTAGTCCGGCTGCAATCGCCGCAGCACCTTGAAGGCGAGGCTCTGCAAGCGCCAGGGACGGAAACCGTGGTGCCGGTAGGCGCTGTCGTCGACGTGGATCTGGACACCGTGGCACAGCTGCCCGGCGTGTTTGTGGAAGGTCGGCTCGAACCAGCACTCGCGCAGCCGGCAGCCTTGCAGCCAGGCGGGTGCCAGCGAATGCATGCCGGCGATCAGCCGGCGAGCGTCGAGATCCGGTGCGCCAAACAGCTCCAGCGGGCGGGTCGTGCCGCGACCCTCGGAAAGCGAGCTGCCCTCGAGCATCACCGTGCCGGCATAACAGCGCGCCATCGCCAGACTGGCGGCATTGGGGCTCGGGTTGATCCAGCTGCGCTGGCCAGTCGGCCATCCGTAGCCAGGTGCCGCGTCGGGCGCCCAGCCCTGCATCCGGATGACCGTGCAGTCCAGTTCGAGTTCGAACCGGCGGATGAACCAGCAGGCGAGTTCGCCCATCGTCAGGCCATGGCGCATCGGCAGCGGTCCGGCGCCGACGAAGCTCTCCCACCCAGGGCGCAGCAGCAATCCTTCAACCGGCCGCCCGACGGGGTTCGGGCGGTCCAGGATCCACACTTCCTTGCCATGCGAGGCGGCCGCCTCGAGAACGTACAGCAGGGTGGTGATGAAGGTGTAGATGCGGCAGCCCACATCCTGCAGGTCGACCAGCAGGAGGTCGAAGCTCGACATCATTTGCGATGTTGGACGTCGGACCGTGCCGTACAGGCTGAAGACCGGGATTCCGTGCTGCGGATCGAAGAACTCGGCCGACTCGACCATGTTGTCCTGCTTGTCGCCGCGCAATCCGTGCTGCGGTCCGAAGGCGGCCGTCAGCCGCACATCGTCCAGCGCTGCGAGCGCGTCGAGCGCATGCGTCATGTCGGCGCTGACCGATGCCGGGTGGGCGAGCAGCGCCAGCCGGCGGCCGCGCAGGGGTTGCCGCAGGTCGCTGTCGCCGAGCAAACGGTCGAGGCCGGAGAGGAACGCGGGCATCAGGAATCCCTTCGGGCGGATCGGCTTGCCGGGGCGAGTTCGAGGCGGAAGCCGTCGCGATGATGAAAATCGGGCAGATCAGCCGGATGGTGCAGTGCCCAGTAACTGTGGCTGCCGTCGACGACATCGGCCGCCTCGATGACCGCGGCGAGGCCGATCTGCAGGGTCGCCGCGGCGGCATTCGCCGGCAAGGCAGCAGCGGCGATCAACACCTCGACTTCGAGGCGGCCGGCAGACAGCCTGGCGGTCAGCCGCGGTGCCGGTAGCGGTATGGCCACGGCTATCGGTTGGCGGTAGCCGGCGAACGCGTAGCTCGCCCACTCGCCGGACGGCGAGAAGTTGAACTCCTGATACGCAGTCTCGCCCGCGATGCCGGTGAAGGCCTCGAAGCAGCTGTGTTCCCAGAGGCCATCGGCACGCCGGGGAGCCGTTGGTGGCGGGATTCGCAGGCGCACCATGTCACCGCGCAGCCGATAGGCCAGCACCAGGTCGCCGCTGGCGGTGCGTTCTGCCCGGGCTTCGACCGATCGCACCACGGGCGCCGGCGTCGCCGGGTGGCAGAGCAGGGTCAGCGGGAATTCGTTGATCGGCATCGGAGATCCTGTGACGGATCGGCAGGAGCCAGGATTCTACTCTCTGTGCGGGCTGTCGCGACGGGGTGCGCGCACGCTCGCTGACCATCGTGACCGAAGCCGCCACCTTCCGCCGTGGGCTGCCGACGGATCATCTGCTGCCGGTCACACTTCTCCTTTTGCCGGGGTGCCACAGAACATGATGAAGGCCTGATCTATGATCTGTCGCTCGAGCGCCCGGACGATGAACACCAGCCTGCTCTGCCGGTCGTCGTCCGGCCATTCGGGCAGTGATGCTGCCGGATAGCGCATGTGCTGCACACACTGCACGACGCGTGGCCCGACCTCGTCGGCGACAGCGACGAGGCCCTTGACGCGCAGGATGCGGTCACCACAGGTGGCGAGCAGGACATCGATCGCTTCACTGAAGTCCGGCCAAGCGAAGGGCTCGGCGAAGCGCAGGACGAAGGAATGAACCAGTGCGTCATGGCGATTGACGTCATGGACGTGCAGATCCTGCCGCCAGGCGTCGTGTTCCGCCTTGACCTTCTCCTCGGCCAGCCAGCGCCGGACGTCGGCTGTCTTGCCAGCGGGGTCGTAGAGCCCGCAGCCGAGTACCTGCCCGGCATCAATGTGGCCGTGCGCGACCTCGATCTGCGGTGCGCCGGGGTTCGCCCGGCGCAGTCGTCGCGCCAGGGTGGCGAGCTCAGCCGGCTCGGCCAGGTCACACTTGGTCAACAACAGGCGATCGGCCATCGCCACTTGCCGCACGGCCTCGAAATGGCGTCCCAGCTGGCGGTTCGCATGGGTCGCGTCGACTGCCGTCACGACGCCATCGATGCGAAAGCGCTCGGCGATGAAGAAATCCTCGAGCAGCGTGTACAGTACCGGCGCCGGATCGGCCAACCCGGTGGTTTCGATCAGGACGCGGGAGAAGGTAGGGATCTCGCGCCGCAGGCGGCGCATGAACAGGTCGCGCAGGCTGCGTGCAAGCTCGCCGCGGACGCTGCAGCAGAGGCAGCCGGAAGCGAGAACGAGGACGTTGTCGTCCACCTTGTCGACCAGGTGATGGTCGATCGCGACCTCGCCGAATTCATTGATCAGCACCGCCGCATCGGCCATCGCCGGTTGCCGCAGGAGATGGTTGAGCAACGTGGTCTTGCCGGCACCGAGGAAGCCAGCCAGGATGGTCACCGGAATCGCCCGTTCGGGCGACGGCACTGCGCTCACTGCGGGCTGCCCGCGCACTGCGCGCAGCGTCCGCGCAGATCGAGTTCGATGCGTGACAGCAAGAACCCCTCCGGCAGCATCGGGGGTGGCGGCGGTGCGGCGTCGAGGCAGAACACACGCCCGCACCCGTCGCAGCGGAAATGGGTATGGGCCGAATGCTCGCTGCCGCTGGCGGCGGAAAAGCGGAAGGTCCGTCGCGTGTCCGCGTTCCGGTGCGCCAGCCCGGTCGCGACCAGCCAGTCGAGCACGCGGTAGAGCGTGACGCGATCGAGCGCCAGATCGCCGAGGGACTCTTCGATCTCATGGTGGCTGAGTGCGGTCGGTGCCGATCGCAGCAGGCGGAGGACGCGAACGCGGGCCGGCGTGGCGCGGGCGCCGGCGCGGCGAATCAGACGGGCTGCACGCTCGGCCTCGCTTTCGCTCGGCTGTTCGCCACTGCGGATGATGGCAGGCTTCATGATCGGGAATTAGAACATGGCTGCCGGGCAGCTGCAACTCTGTTGCAGCTGCCCGGCAGCCATGCGTGATCTGGCGTAAGGTGTGGTCCCGTCTGGCGACCAATGGGGGCAGCCCGGCAGCGGGCTTGGCCGCAGAGAGGTCAGGACAGTGGCCCGTGCTGTGGCGCCTGCCGTCCCTTTCTCCAGCGGCAACGGGCGGGGAACTGCCGCCGCGGCGTCGTTGCCGAAGAAGCATCGTCGGTGCGCGCGCGATGAGCTTTGTCTGCGATCACGCACGGCCCGGGGTACATCTGGCGCGACACTCTCCGATGCCGGTTCCAGTCGTCGGCGCCGTCTGCTTTATCGTCCTGTTGGAGCGCATCATGAATCGTTGTCAGACACTGAAATGGTTGAACCACATCTCGACCTGCATCGTCCCGGAGGCGACGGCTGGTCCCGCGGCGACTCGTGACCACGGTCGGCTCGAAAAATCGCAAGCCGAGTGGGCGACCCTGCTGCCGCTGCCCGCCTATCGTGTCCTCTTCGAAGAGGACACCGAACGCGCCGGAAGCAGTCCATTGAACCACGAGAAGGGCGACGGCACCTTCGTTTGTGCTGCCTGCTGCCTGCCGCTCTTCGACAGCGCAGCGAAATACGACAGCGGCACCGGCTGGCCCAGCTTCTGGCAGCCGTTGCCCGGCGCGATTGCCACGCGGACCGACTTCAAACTGATCTACCCGCGCACCGAGTATCACTGCAGCCGCTGCGGTGGGCATCAGGGGCACGTCTTCAAGGATGGTCCGCAGCCAACCGGCAAGCGCTACTGCAACAATGGCGTGGCGCTTCGCTTCGTGCCGCGCGGCGAGCAACTGCCGGAACTGCGCACATGAGCCGGGCCGTCGTCGGTGTGCTGCTGCTCCTCATTGCGGGTCCGCTTGCCGCGGCCGATGGGGCCGCCGCCAAGCCGGGCGAGGTGCGCACAGCGATCTTTGCCGGTGGATGCTTCTGGTGCAGCGAGGCGGACTTCGAAAAGCTGCCGGGAGTCATCGCGGTGGAGTCGGGCTATACCGCCGGGCGTACGGCCAGCCCCACCTATGAGCAGGTCAGCGCGGGCGGCACGGGCCATACCGAGGCGGTGCGCGTCACTTATGACGCGCGGCGGATCAGCTACGTCCAGCTCCTGGACCACTTCTGGCGCCACATCGATCCGACCGTCAGGAACCGCCAGTTCTGCGACGTCGGTTCGCAGTATCGCAGCGGCATCTACTGGCAGAACGAAGTCGAGCGCAAGGCTGCCGAGAGCAGCCGGGATGCCCTGTTGGCCAGCGGCAAGGTGCCGCGGATCGAAACCGAACTGGCCGCCGCCGCAACCTTCTATCCGGCCGAAGAGTACCATCAGGACTACTACCGGAAGAACCCAGTGCGTTATTCGTACTATCGGCTGTCCTGTGGTCGGGATGCCCGCCTGAAGCAGATTTGGGGAGATGGCTGAGTGCAGCTGGCCCGCTGCATCGGCGCTCAGTCCGCCTGACAGAGCAGTCCCTTGAGGTACTCCCCTTCGCTGAAGCCGAGTCCCACCGGGTGGTCGGCGGGTGCTGCCAGATGGCGCAGGATGCGTGCCTCGCGACCGGCGGCAACTGCGGCATCGGCGACGATCTCCCGAAAGTGCTGGCGGCTGATTCCGCCCGAGCAGGAGTAGGTCAGCAGCAAGCCGCCCGCAGCCAGGAGTCGGAAGCCGAAGACGTTGATGTCCCGGTAGGCGCGCGCGGCTCGTTCCGCATGCGCGGCCGAGGGAGCGAACTTCGGCGGATCGAGGATGATCAGGTCGAAGAGTTCGCCGCGACGCTTCAACAGCCGCAGCTCGCTGAACACGTCCGACTCGCGCCATTCGGCGAGGCTGGCGTCGAGTCGCGGGTTGAGGGCGAGGTTCTCCACGGCAGTCGCCAGTGCCGGTGCCGAGGAGTCGATCGACAGCACCTGGCTGGCCCCGCCGGCGAGTGCCTGCAACGAGAAGCCGCCGCTGTAGCAGAAGCAGTTCAGCGTCCGGCGTCCGCTGGCGAGCCGGCACGTCAGCAGCCGGTTGTCGCGCTGGTCGAGATAGAAGCCGGTCTTGTGGCCGCTGACGATGTCCACCCGCATGCGGACACCGTTCTCGACGATGCTCAGCGGGCTCGGCGGCGCCTCGCCAAGCAACCAGCCGGCGACGGGAAGCAGTCCCTCGAGACGGCGGACGTCCGAGTCCGAGCGCTCGTAGATGCGCGCGCAGCCCGTTGCCCGCTGCAGCGCACGCACCAGCGCCTGTCGCCACTTGTCGGCGCCGGCGGACGTCAGCTGGAGGACGATCGTGTCGCTGTAGCGATCGGCGATGACGCCGGGCAGGCCGTCGGACTCGCCGTGCAGCAGCCGCAGTCCCTCCTGTTCGCGCAACTCGGGCAGCAGCAGGCGACGCTCGACTGCCGCCTGCACGCGCCGCTTGAAGAACGCGTCGTCGACGATTTCCTGCGGATCGAAGGTCCACACCCGGGCCCGGATCTTCGATTCCGGGCTCCAGGCGGCCTTGGCCAGCGGCCGGCCGTTGGCGGCGACGACCTCGACCGTGTCGCCAGGACGAGCGCGGCCTTCCAGCCGGTCGACCGCGCCGGCGAAAATCCACGGATGCTGGCGGGCAAGCTGGCGATCCTTGCCGGGCAGGAGAACGAGTTGAGGCATGCGGAAGGTGCCCGGTGCGGGTCAGAGGCGAGGCGCGCAGTGTACATCACAGCGGCAGCCAGCGAAGTCTTGTTTCGCCGGCTGCCCTCCCCCCGTGCGATCCGAGGGCAGCCTTTTTGAGCCCGATCAACGCGGGGTCCGGTCTGCACCACCTATAATCGATCCGTTCCGATCACCTGCCGAGCCATTTCCAAGCCATGCCGCGTGTACTGCTGTCGAGTCTGCTGATCGTTCTTGCCGTCCCGGCTGTCGCCGACGCCGATGCCATCCCGACGGCCGCTCTGGCTGCGATCGGCGACCTCGGTCGGCTCAATGGCCAGGCGCTTGCCTGCGGCGAGATGGGCAGCGCCGGCCAGGCGAAGCTGCTGATGATCCGGCACGCACCGAAGACCCGGCGCTACGGCGAAGTGTACGAGGAGCGAACCAACCAGGCATTCCTCGCCCAGGGTGGCGACCTGGCGTCCTGTCCGTCGGCCGCCGACTTCGCTTCCCGGTTGGACGATCTGTCGCGGCGCCTGCAGTCGCTGCTGCCGGTTGCTCAGACGGCGACGCAGAAGCCGCCAACGCCATGATGAGCCGGGGCTTCGGCGTCGCGCTGTGCGTCGCGCTCCTCCTCTTCCTCCGCGGGCAGTGTGCGGCTGCGGACGATGGCGCGGCCGACTTGCCGGCGCGCTACCTGCTGATGGACGCCAACGGGCGCGCAGTCAGCAACGAGGATTTTCCGGGCCGCCTGCAACTGATCAGTTTTGGCTACACGTTCTGCCCGGATGTCTGTCCGACGACGCTGGCCGAGATGGTGGCGGTGCTCGGCGTCCTCGGTCCGGATGCCGAGCGCCTGCAGGCGATCTTCATCAGTGTCGATCCGGAACGTGACACAGCGAGCATGCTGCGCAGTTACGTCAGCTTCTTCGATCCGCGGATCATCGGGCTCAGCGGATCGCCAGCCCTCGTCCGGCGTGCCGCAGACCATTTCGGCGTGCGCTACGAACAGGTTCGCGAGCCCGGTGCACCCGCCGATCAGTACGCAGTCGACCATTCGGTGGGGATGTTCCTGCTCGCGGCGGATGGCCGCTATCTGCGCCGTTTCGCCTATGCCACGCCGGCGACCGAGATCGCCGCCCGTATCCGCGAGATCATGGGCGCGAGCCCTCAGCGGCCGGGGCAGCAACGCCAGCCGGCAGCGACCGGCAGGTGAGTGCCCCCGGCGGGATTCCTGGCCATTGACTGGAGACTCTTCCGATGAAACGCCGCTTCCCCGCCTTCCTTCTGCTCCTCCCGGCATTCGTCGCGTCGGCGGGCGAGCGGCTGTCCTGTCCCGACCCGGCGGCAGCGGTACAGGTCGGCAATTGTCCCGTTGAAGCCGAACTGCGCTACAGTTTCAACGGCTTCTGCAGTGACAATCGCCGCATCTATCAGGACGATGCCGCGCTGTGCACCGACTACGCAGACTACCGGAAGGCGAAGAACGTCGCCCAGTGGGAGTCGGCGGATGGCACATTCACTGCCTACCTGCCTTGCGGCTCGGCGGCGGTCTGGCTGTCCACGGTTCGCGGCGCGCGCATGACCGTGTCACGGCAGGGACAGATCAGCCGGCTGGCCTGCGACTATGGCGAGGGGATCGTCTTCACGCACCGCACGCGCTTGCAGTGCCGCGTCGAAGGCGAGGGCAACTGCCCGGACGACCAGCAGCGGTGCATTGCCCGCTGTGAGTGAGGAATTGCCAGTGGCGTGGGTGAAAGGGACGAGCGATCAACGCGTCGGCACAGGTGGATGTGCGACCGGCCGACGTGTGGCCCGCCCGATCAAACCGGCCATGCAGGGGTGAGGGGACAGAAAAACGCGGCGCGGACCCCGCAGGGTGCGCGCCGCGCTGTTTGCATTCACCGACCTGTCAGCTCTTCGGCTTCGCCGGAGTGCTCATTTCGGCCTGCCCATCCTTGGCTTTCTCGCCTGGGCAGGCGACCGCGGTTGCACTCGACAGCGCCAGCGCCAGGGCCATCAGGCCGGCGGCCAGTTTCCTCATAAGCGTCTCCTCATGACTGCCGACATTGGCCCTGCCAATGTAGGCCTGTCGGCCGGAAAATTCAACCCCGAGCCTACAAGTGGTTCTCAGCACAGCTTGACGACGATACTGTCGAGCGCCGCTGCCGCATCGGAGACACGGTCGGCCGCATTCGACAGGTGGCGGTAGGTTTCGCGCCGCTTGAACATGTGCAGGTAGTCGTCTCCCTGGAAGAGTTCGGCGATCGCGCGGCGGTAGGCCTTCTCGACCGTCCGCTCGGCCTTGCGGGCCGCTGCCGCGTCGCCGCCGGCGGCCGCCGGATCGCTGCCGAGCCGGCCAAAGCCGCGCGCCAGCGCTTCCGCGCCCTCGCGCAGGTGCATCGCCATCTCGAGGCTGTGCTTGTCGGGCTGCAGTCCGAGGACATCCATCTCGACCACCGTCGACTTGCAGTAATTGACGATGTCGTCGAGCGTCATGATCGCGGCGTGGATGTCCTCGCGGTCGATCGGCGTCGAAAACGCCTCGCTGAGGACGCCGAGGTTGCTCGCCTTGACGCGGTCGGCCTCGTGCTCGTCGGCCCGCACCCGCTGGCTGACCGCCACGTCGCCGGTTTCCATGAACTCGACGAGCAGGCGGGTGGTCTCGGCGGCATTGGCGCTCTGTTCGCCGAGCATTCCGAAGAAATCGGCGACGGTCGGGAAGACGCGTTCGTAGAGCCGGCGGAAGATCGGCTTGTTGGCTTCGCTTGGGTTGGTATCCATGGTTCTCATCTCCTAAGGTTGTTTAGCCGACGATGATCTTGGCTATTGCGTAAATGACGATGGCGGTGATCGCCGATGCGGGAATGGTGTACAACCAGGTCTTGCCGATGTCCTTGGCCTTCTTCCAGCGCACCGCGCGCGGGCGTTCGGAGTAGCCGATGCCCATGATCGAGGTGGCGACGACGTGCGTCGTCGACACCGGGGCACCGGCGTATGAGGCCGAGAGGATCAGCAGCGCCGAAGTGAGCTGCGAATCGAAGGCGTGCAGCGGGCGGACGCGGTAGATGGCGAAACCGAGCGTACGGACGATCCGCCAGCCACCGGAGAGGATGCCGAGGGTGATGGCGATGGCGCAGGCGAGCATCACCCAGAACGGCACCTCGAACTTCGGGATGAAGCCGCCGAGCACGAGAACCAGGGTCAGCATCAATCCTCACAAGTTAGCATATAGGCATAATCACTTATAGGCGTGCGACAGGTGCGGTTTCGGCTGCGGTTTTCGCGGTTGGGAGCGATTGGGGACGAACTTCTGGAGGTTCAGGGCGATTTCCTCGAGGATGGGCTTGAGGCGGCGAGTGGTGGCGGTTGCAGCCAGGAGCCAACGACCGATCTGTCGCTTGATCTTGTCGATTTCCAAGGTGCGGTTGATCTTGTAGGACGAACCGGGGTCGAGAAGGGTGTGGGTCGCGACATAGGCGGCCAGTGCGTTGAGGTTGTCGAAGACCGCCTTGGCGCCGAAATCCTGGCGCGCCGCATGCCAGGACAAGCCGGAGGTATGTTCCAGTTGCAGCCGGTGCTTGATCCGTTTGAACGCCTCTTCGATTCGCCAGCGGCCGTGGTACAGCTCGGCAAACGCGGCGGCGGGAAAGGTCACTGGATCGAGGAGCGAGGTCATCACCACATGCACCCGTCCGTTCGGTGTCGTCACCCGCACCAAGCGAACCGTGGTCGGCGTGGCCGGGCATTCATAGTCCTCGGCATCACGGGCATTGGGCGCGCGCAAGACGACGACCTGCTCGCTTCGACCGGACTGCAGGAACTCGCGTACCACTTTGAATCCTTGAGACAAATCGCAGCGGATGCAGAAGGGGATGCGACGTGCCGTCAGCGCCGACACCAGCCAACGACATGGAAAGCCGCGGTCCATCACGAGCACATCGTCGGAGCGCAGACAATCGATCGCCTCGAAGAACATCTGACGCTCATCGGACAAAGGCTCATGCAGGCGGAAGTTCAGGAACAGCTCGATCCCCGGCAGGTAGAGGCCGAAAGCCATGCCTGTGACGATCGACCGGACGTTGTCCTTCATCATCGTCAGGCGAACCGCGCTGCCATCCACAGCGACCACCCGAAAGCCTCTCCAGCGCGGGATCGGCAAGTGTTCCTCCACCAGTCCCATCAGGTGCTGATTGACCTCGCCGAACACCAGCGCGTTGATCTTGTAACGTGCCTGGTAGAAGGCTTGAGCGGTGACCTCACGGACCGAGTCGGCGCGATTGCGCAGGTTGGCGAAGAACTGATCGAGTTCCGACTGGACGGCGGCGTGGACGCTGGAGAGCAGAAAACTGAGGACGGTTGGCAGGGTGAGGGTACGGCAGCGGGTGAAGTGTTTGGGGTCGAGGCGAGCCACTTGGAGCAACTCTTGAGAAAACAGATACTTGGAGAGCTTACCAAGTATGTTGGCATATTCAGGCCGTCATGCGATTCTCCTTTATAAACAATTGGTTACAGCTCTATTTTGCCGCAGGAGCGCAGCCGACACAAGGCCTGCCGCGCAATATGCTGATATGCTAACTTGTGAGGATTGGGGTCAGCATGCCCATGCTCTTCTGCGCGTCGTTGGCGCCGTGCGAGAAGGCGAGGCCGGCGGCGGTGAAGAACTGCATCTTCCGAAGTTTGTCGTTGACCGTCGGCTTGGCGCCCGCGAGCAGGCGTCTCCCCGCGCGATGGATCAGGAAGCCGACCCAGAAGCCGAGCACGGGCGAGACGAAGAGCGACACCAGCACCTTCATCACGCCGAGCAGCTTGCCTTCCTGCATCAGCGGCGTCCACCCCCAGATGACGAACTGTGATCCGGCTGCGGCGACCACGGCACCGGCGACGCCGCCAACGAGCGCGTGCGACGAAGAGGAGGGGATGCCCAGCCACCAGGTCGCAAGGTTCCAGACGATGGCTCCGAGCAGGCCGCAGAACAGGATCAGGATCGCCGTCTGTTTGTCGAGCGACGACAGGTCGACGAACTTGCCGATCGTGTTGGCGACGGCGGTGCCGCCGAGCAGCGGGCCCATGAACTCGAAGAAGCCAACGATGCAGACGGCCTGGATCGGTGTCATCGCGCGCGATGCGATCACCGTGGCAACGATGTTTGCCGCGTCGTGGAAGCCGTTGGTGTAATCGAAGAACAGCACGATCACCACCGTCGCCACCGCCAGCCAGTAGATTGTATCCATACGCCCCCTTCCTGTGGAAGCCGGCCCTGCAGGGTCCGCTTCATGTAAAAAGTTCGCGGATTATGCACGAAAACGGGAGATTGTCCACGTTTCTTCACCATTGGTCACGATTCCGAGCCGTCCTGAGGGACAAATCATGCGTTCTTCCGGAGCCGCCGCAGCCACCCTCGATCTGATAGCATTCGGCTTTCGAGGTGTTCCCGGCACGATGCCACTGCCTGCGCCGTTCCCGCACGTTCGCCGGGGAGAGGTAGCAAGGGCATTGATTTCATGGAACATTGATACTGCTTTGCGAAAGGGTTCCGGCATGCGGCTTGACGACCAGAGTGCCAGTCAGAACGTCGAGGACCGACGCGGCGGCGGGCCGGGGATCGGGCGGGGCACCGTCGGCATCGGCACGCTGGTGATCGCGCTCGTCGCCGGCTACTTCCTCGGTGTCGATCCGGCAGTGATCCTTGGACTGGCGTCGAGCGGCACGCCGTCGTCGGCGGCGGCGCGTCCGCCACAGAAGCCACCGGCTGGCGACGACATGGCGACCTTCGTCGCCAAGGTTCTCGGCAGCACGGAGACGACCTGGCATGCCGTGTTCAGCGAGGCCGGCCGCCGTTACCAGGAGCCGAAGCTCGTCCTGTTCACCGCTGCGACGCCGACCGCCTGCGGTACCGGACGCTCGGCGATGGGCCCCTTCTACTGCCCGGCCGATCAGAAGGTCTACATCGATCTCGCCTTCTACCGCGATCTGCGCGAGCGCTTCAAGGCGCCGGGCGAGTTCGCCCAAGCCTACGTCATCGCGCATGAGGTCGGCCATCATGTGCAGAACCTGCTCGGCATTTCGGACAGGGTGCATGCGACGCAGCAGCGCAGCGGCAACCGTGCCACCGCCAACGCCCTGTCGGTGCGGCTCGAACTGCAGGCCGATTGCTTCGCCGGTGTCTGGGGGTATCGCGCCGACAGCCGGAGCCGGATTCTTGAGCCGGGCGACGTGGAGCAGGCACTGAACGCCGCTTCGGCCATCGGCGATGACCGCCTGCAGCGGCAGACGCAGGGTCAGATCGTTCCCGAGTCCTTTACCCACGGCACTTCGGAACAGCGGGTCCGCTGGTTCAAGCGCGGCATGGAGAGCGGCGACATCCGGCAGTGCGACACATTCAGTGCGGCGACCCTGTGAGGCAGCGAGCCGAGCCGCCGCGCCGGCACTGCCGTGCCGCCGTCGCCGCCCTTCTCGCGCTGGCGTTGCTGCTGCCGTTGCCGGCACGCGCAGCCCTGCCACGGGAAGCGAGCGTTCCCGGAGGGGTGGTATTGGTTCTGCTCGGTGCGGCAGCGGACGCGGCGGTGCCGCCACGGGCGTGGCTTGGCGAGCAGCCGGTACTGGTCACGCGGCGTGGTCGCGAGTGGGTCGCCGTCGTCGGTCTCGCGCTCGACACGCAGCCGGGGACGCACGAGCTGCGGGTACAGCCGCCTGCGGCGCCAACCGCTGCCTTGCCGGCGATTGCCGATCCGGAGACTGCTACCGGCAGGGCATCCTTCACGGTTCGCGCCAAGGATTATCCGGCGCAGCGCGTCACCCTCAAGGACAGCAGCAAGGTCGAGCTGTCGGCGGAGGATCTGGCGCGGGCGACGAGCGAGATCGCCGAAATCCGGCAGCTGCAGCGCCACTGGCGAGCCGCCGACGACACCGACCTCGACTTCATCCTGCCGGCGGAAGGCCGGCTGACCGGACGTTTCGGACTGCGCCGTTTCTTCAACGGCGAAGCCCGGGCGCCGCACGCGGGTTTCGACATTGCCGCTGCGCGAGGCTCGCCCGTTCGCGCCAATGCTCAGGGGATCGTCCTCGCCAGCGGCGACTACTTCTTCAATGGCCGGACCGTCTTCGTCGATCACGGCAATGGGTTGTTGAGCGTGTATTGCCACCTTGACCGCATCGACGTAAGGGCCGGCGAAGCGGTCGCCAAGGGTCAGCGGCTGGGTCTGGTCGGAATGAGCGGCCGCGCGACCGGCCCGCATCTGCACTGGGGTGTCGTACTCAACGGTGCTCTGGTCGACCCGCAACTCTTCGTTGCCGCGCGCGGCCACGAGCGCTGAGCGGGCGCTCGCGGCTTGCCGAAACTCTCAGGAGGAACACATGCGACTGGTGATCTGGGTTCTCTGGCCGGCCTTCGTGGCGGCCGCAATCGCCGAGGCGATCTTCTTCACGCTGATCGACCCGGCACAGCTCTACCTGCTCGGCCAGCGCGTCGAGTGGTCGGCGATGGCGACCTATTCGACCGGCTTTTTCCTCTTCTGGCTGGTGTGCATCGGCTCCAGCCTGATGACCTACTGGATGATGCCTGATGTCGCCAAGGAGGCGCTGCGCCAGGCGGCCGGCGCGCGTGTCGACCTGGCGCGGCGACAGCGGCAGCCGGAAGATGCGACGCGCGGCGGCGGCTAGCTAGATCAGCGCCAGGCCTCGGTCGAGGTCGCGCTGCAGGTCGCTGACCGCCTCGAGCCCGACCGCGATGCGCAGCAGGTCCTCGCCGATTCCCGCTGCCGCACGCTGTTCCGAGGTGATCCGGCCGTGCGTCGTCGATGCCGGATGGGTCAGCGTCGTCTTGGTATCGCCCAGATTGGCAGTGATCGACAGCAGTCGGCAGGCATCGACGACTGACCACGCTTCGCTGCGGGCGCCCCTGACGGTGAAGGAGACGACCGCGCCGCCGCTTCGCTGCTGCTGCCGGGCGAGGGCATACTGCGGGTGTGAAGGCAGTCCGGGGTAGTGGACGCGTGTCACTTTCGGGTGATTCTCGAGCCAGCGTGCCATCTCGAGTGCCCTGGCCGATTGTTCCGTCAGGCGCAACTGCAGCGTCTCGAGCCCCTTGAGCAGAACCCAGGCGTTGAATGCCGAGAGCGTCGGACCGGCCGTGCGCAGGAAGCGGAAGACCTCTTCGGTGAGCGAGCGCGGCCCGGCGACGGCGCCGCCGAGGACCCGACCCTGGCCATCGAGAAACTTGGTCGCCGAATGGACGACGAGATCGGCGCCGAGATCAAGCGGCCGCTGCAGGATCGGCGTACAGAAGCAGTTGTCGACGACCAGGAGAACGCCACGCGCATGGGCGATCGTCGCCAATGCGGCGATGTCGGCGATCTCGGTGAGCGGATTCGATGGGGTCTCGAGAAAGAGCAGCTTCGTCTCCGGTCGCATCGCCGCCTGCCATGCCGTCGTGTCGGTCTGCGCGACGAAGCTGGCCTGGATGCCGAAGCGCGGCATGATCGTGCCGAGCAATTGCTGCGTCGCGCCGAAGAGACCGTTCGAGGCGACGATGTGATCGCCGCTGCTGCACAACGCCATCACCAGCGACAGGATCGCCGACATGCCGGATGCCGTGGCAACGCAGGCCTCGGCTCCTTCGAGCGCGGCGAGGCGGTCCTGGAAGGCGCTTACCGTCGGATTGGTGAAGCGCGAGTAGACATTGCCGTCTTCCTCACCGGAGAAGCGGGCGGCCGCCTGCGCCGCGCTGCTGAAGATGAAGCTCGACGTCAGATAGAGCGCCTCGCTGTGTTCGTTGAACTGGCTGCGTTCCTGGCCGGCGCGAACCGCCAGTGTTTCGAGTGCGTAATCGGGATTGGTCTTCATCGTCCTCAGCCTGCCGACATGAGATTGAGCTCGAGCTGGCGGGTCGCCCAGCGCTCTTCCTTGCTCGAGACACGGTTCCCTTCCCTGGCCTGTTCCAGCGCCGTCAGGTACTCGGGGGTGACATCGCCGGTGACATAGCGGCCGTCGAAGCACGAGGTGTCGAAGTCTCGCAGTGCCGGCCTGAGGTCCCGGATCGAGGCCCGGAGTGCGTCGAGATCCTGATAGACCAGCGCATCGGCACCGATCTCGTGACCGATCTCCTCGCCGCTGCGACCGGTGGCGATCAGTTCGCCACGCGTCGGCATGTCGATGCCGTAGACGTTGGGGTAGCGCACCGGTGGCGACGCGGACGCGAAATAGACGCGCAGCGCGCCGGCGGCACGCGCCATTTCGACGATTTCGCGGCTGGTGGTGCCGCGGACGATCGAATCGTCGACCAGCAGGACGCGTTTGCCCTTGAACTCCTGCGCCACCGTGTTGAGCTTCTGGCGCACCGAGCGGGCACGGGTTGCCTGCCCGGGCATGATGAAGGTGCGACCGATGTAGCGGTTCTTGACGAATCCCTCACGGTAGGGGACGCCAATCCGTTGCGCGAGCTGCATCGCCGATGGCCGGCTCGAGTCCGGGATCGGAATGACGACGTCGATCTGCCCGACCGGGATGTGTCTTACCAGTTTGTCGGCGAGATGTTCGCCCATGCGCAGGCGTGCTTCGTAGACCGAGACGCCGTCGATCACCGAGTCCGGGCGCGCGAGATAGACGAACTCGAAGATGCACGGCGAGAGAACCGGGTTGCTCGCGCACTGCCGCTGGTGCAGGCGATGCCCGATGTCGATGAAGATCGCCTCGCCCGGAGCGACGTCGCGCAGCACCTGGAAACCGAGGGTGTCGAGCGCCACCGACTCGGAGGCGAAAAGGAACTCGATCCCGCCTGGCGTCTCGTTGGTGCCAAAGACCAGCGGCCGGATGCCGTGCGGATCGCGAAAGGCAAGCATGCCGTGGCCGGCGATCATCGCCACCACGGCGTAGGCGCCGCGGCAACGGCGATGGACAGCGGCCACCGCAGCAAAGATGGTCTCCGGATCGAGACGGCAGTTGCCGGCGGTCGCCTGCAGTTCATGCGCCAGGATGTTGAGCAGGACCTCCGAGTCGGAACTGGTGTTGATGTGTCGCAGATCCTGCCGGAACATCTCTTCCTTGAGCTGTGCGGTATTCGTCAGGTTGCCGTTGTGGCCCAGGACGATGCCGAAGGGCGAGTTCACGTAGAACGGTTGCGACAGAGCCGAGTCGAAGGCCGATCCAGCCGTCGGGTAGCGGCAATGCGCGATTCCCATCATGCCGGGCAGGGCGCGCATGTTGCGGGTGCGAAACACGTCGCGTACCAGCCCGGCTCCCTTGTGCATGTGGAAGGCGTCGTCCTCGGCGGTGACGATGCCGGCGGCGTCCTGGCCGCGGTGTTGCAGGACCATCAGGCCATCATAGAGCAGCTGGTTGACCGGCGTCGTTGCGACCACCCCGAGTATTCCGCACATAGTCTGTTCCTAGCCAAACCGGATTCGTTTCGCGACCTCGGACGGTAACCAGGGCTTGCTGGCAATGACGGCCGTCTCGAGCGGCGCGGACAGGTACGCTTCGCTCCACCACTTCTCTTTTGGCAGTGCCGTCATGCCGCCGATGGCAACGAGGATCATGACGATCATCAGACCCCGGGCAACGCCGAAGACGAGGCCCAGGAGGCGGTCGCTCACGGTCATTCCCAACGCCTTGATCAGGCCGCGTATGGCCAGCCGAAGCAGAGCCATGCCAACGAGAACCGAAAGTGCCACGCTGACCCAGCCGGCGACGAGGCGCAGCGTCGGGTCGTCGATGGCGACGAACAGCCGTGCGGCCTCGTCACCCCACCATCTGGCGGCAAAGAAAGCCAGGATCCAGGCGGCAAGGGCGATGATTTCGCCGACGATGCCACGCCACATTCCCATCAGGAGCGAGGCGGCGATGATGATCAGGACCAGGTAGTCGAAAACGGTCATTGCCTGCCGGCGACGACTCCACTGACGCCAATCGCCTTCAGCTTGTCGAGCGCCTTTTCGGCAGCCTCACGGTTCGGGAAGGGGCCGGCCCGGACGCGCGTCTTCTTGCCGTCGGGCGTTTCCAGGACTTCGGTGTAGGTGTTTACGCCGGCAGCGCTGATCTTGCTCTGCAGTTGCTTGACGTTCTCGGGGTTGGCAAAGGCGCCGATGACGATCACTTGCTGGCCGCCCGGCTTGGCCGCCGGAGCGGCAGGCGACTTGCCAGCGGGGTGACTGCCGGCGGCAGACGTTTCGTCGGTTGCCGGCTTGCTGCCGCCGTCTTCGGAACTCGCCTCGGGCGGCTTCTCGGTCTTCTTCGCTGGCGCCTTGTCGCTGCCCTTCTCGGCCACTGCCCTGTCGACCGCCTTCTTCTCAGCCACCTTGTCGCCGGTCTTCTCCTTCGGCTTGTCGGCTGTCTTGGCCGGCGCCTTCTCGGGAGGTTTATCGGCCGCTTTCGCCACTTTCTGCTCGGCGCTCCTTTCCGGCGGTTTTTCGACCAGCCTGGGAGTCTTCCTCTCCTCGGTCTTTGCCGGCGCCTTTTCGGCTGGCTTGGCAAGCCTGCTTTCGCCGGTACGGGCGGGCGGCTCCGCTGCCTCTTTGGGCGTCGGCTCAGCGGCAGTCGGTGGCGCCTTCTCGGCAGCGACGGCGGGCTTGTCGGTGGCGGTCGCTGGCGGCGCGTCGCGCGCCGCCAGCCTGGGCTGGAAGGGCGGCTGTTCCTGGCCGGGGATGCGTATCTGCACCTCCTGCGGTTGCTGCCTTGGTTCCTGATCCATGACGATCGGCAGGACGATCGCCGCCAGGCCGGCGAAGGCGATGGCTCCGACGAGGCGGCGACGAGCCCGTTTCTTCAGTTGCAGCTGCGGGTCAGATGTTTCAGTCATCGCGATCCGGGAGTCCACGCGCGTCGATCAGCGGTCATTCTGCCTGCTCCGCATGACGGCCGCGACCGTGTAGAACGATCCAAAGACGATAATTCTATCATTTTCGCCCGCCAGCTCGGCAGAACGCCGGAAGGCACTCGCTACCGAAGAAAGGCATTCGATCTCACCACCGAGTGCGCGCTGCCGCACGGCCGCCGACAGAGTCGCGGCCGGGGCTCCACGCGGGACATCGAGGTCGGCGAGCAGCCAGTGGTCTACCCGGCCGGCGAGCGACGCCAGCGAGCCGGCGATGTCCTTGTCGGCCAGCATGCCGACGACGGCGATCGTCTTCGCGGCGAATGGCAGCTCGGCGAGCTTCTCTGCCAGTCCGCTGACCGCCTGCGGGTTGTGCGCGACGTCGAGAACGACGGTCGGCCGCCCGGCGAGCACCTGGAAGCGTCCCGGCAGGGCGAGGTCGACCAGGCCGCGCCGCACCGCCTGCATGTCGACCGGCAGCCGCGGGCGCAGCGACTCGACGACAGCCAGCGCGACCGCCGCGTTGCGCAGCTGGCCAGCGCCGCGCAGAGCCGGCAGCGGGAGGCCCGCACGCCGCAGTCCGCCGCGACCCCAGAAGGTCCATTGCAGCGAATCGCCGAAATGGCCGAAATCGCGACCGAGGACCTGCAACTCGGCGCCGATCGCCTGCGCGTGTGCCAGCAGCGAGCGTGGCGGATCGGGATCGGCACAGAAAGCCGCCCGGCCGGCGCGAAAGATGCCGGCCTTCTCGAAGCCGATGGCCTCGCGGTCGCTGCCCAGCCAGTCGGTATGGTCGAGTGCGATGCTGCAGACGACGGCGCAATCGGGCGTGTAGGCGTTGACCGCATCCAGCCGGCCGCCCAGTCCGACCTCGAGGATCAGCACCTCGACCCGTTGTGTGATGAAGACTTCCATCGCCGCCAGCGTGCCGAACTCGAAGTATGTCAGCGCGATGTTCCCGGCAGCCTGTCGCGCCGCTTCCACGTGGGCGAAGGCCGCACAGATGAGGGCATCGCCTGCCGGTTGTCGGTCGACGCGAATGCGTTCGTTGTAGTTCAGCAGGTGTGGCGAGGTGTAGCAGCCGACGCGATGACCGGCGTGAGCGTAGATCGCTTCGAGATAGGCGCAGGTCGATCCCTTGCCGTTGGTTCCGCCGACGACGATCAGCGGGCACCGCGGGTCCTGCGCCAGCTCCTGGCGTACGCGCTGGACGCGCTCGAGGCCGAGTTCAATCCCCGCCTGGCCACGCGGATGGAGTTGCTCGAGGTGCGCCAGCCAGGGTGCCAGCGCGCGGCAGGCGAGCAGCCGCTCGTCGGCCGGCGCCGGGCTGTACGCGCCGTCGCTCACGTCATCCAGGCAAGTTTGCTGCCGGCCGCTTCTGCAGAAGTGCCAGCAGGGTCGCGACGCGCTCCTTCATTTCCCGCCGATCGACGATCATGTCGATGGCGCCCTTGTCGAGCAGGAACTCCGAGCGTTGAAAGCCATCCGGCAGGGTCTCGCGCACCGTCTGTTCGATCACCCGCGGACCGGCGAAGCCGACCAGCGCGCCGGGTTCGGCAATCACGACATCGCCGAGGAAGGCGAAGGAGGCGGAGACGCCACCCATCGTCGGATCGGCGAGAATCGAGATGAACGGCAGCCTCGCCTGCGCGAGACGCGTCAGGACGGCCGTCGTCTTGGCCATCTGCAGCAGCGAGAACAGTCCCTCCTGCATGCGCGCGCCGCCGGATGCGGTGACACAAATGAATGGTTCGCGGTTCTCGATCGCCACCCGGACGCCGCGGACGAAGCGTTCCCCAAGGACCGAGCCCATCGAGCCGCCCATGAACTCGAACTCGAAAGCGGCGACGACGGCCGGCAGCTTGCGGATCGTGCCGCGCATGACCACCAGCGCGTCGGTTTCACCGGTCGCCGTCGTTGCATCCCGCAGACGGTCGGGATACGGGCGGCTGTCGTGGAAGGAGAGCGCATCGACCGGCAGCACTTCGGCGGCGATCTCCGAGCGTCCTTCGGTGTCGAGCAGCAGGTCGATTCGCGCACGCGCCTCGAGCCGCTTGTGATGACCGCATTTGGGGCAGACATTGCGGTTGTTCGCCAGGTCACTGGCGTAGAGGACGGCGTCGCAGGCCGGGCACTTGCTCCACAGGCCCTCGGGCAGCGGTGACCGGCGGGCAATGCCGGTGTCGTTGCGTTTGATCTTCGGCGGCAGCAGCTTGTTCAGCCAGCCCATCATGTTTCTCCGGTGGCAGGTGCGGCGGCGTCGATCGCTTGACGGATGCCGCTGAGCACGGTCAGTACGTTGTCACAGGCGGTCGCGGCTGGGGATCGCTCGATCTCCTCGATCAGGCGGCTGCCGACGACCACCGCATCGGCGATGCGGGCGACGGCGGCGGCTGTCGCCGCATCACGGATGCCGAAGCCGACACCGACCGGCACGCCGGTGCGCGCCCGGATTTCCGGGATGCGGGCAGCAACCGCAGCGACGTCGAGCGTCGCCGACCCGGTGACGCCCTTCAACGAGACGTAGTAGATGTAACCGCTGGCGAGCGCGCCCACTTGGGCGATGCGCGCATCACTCGAGGTCGGCGCCAGCAGGAAGATCGGATCGATCGCGTGCCGCTGCAGGGCAGCGGCGAAGTCCGCGCTTTCCTCGGGCGGGTAATCGACCACGAGCACGCCGTCCACGCCAGCGGCGGCAGCGGCGGCGGCGAAGGACTCGACGCCCATCGCTTCGATCGGGTTCGCGTAGCCCATGAGAACGATCGGCGTTGCCCGGTCTTCGCCGCGGAAGGTGGCGACCAGTGACAGGACCTGGCGCAGGCTGACGCCCTTGGCCAGTGCCCGTTCCGATGCCCGCTGGATGGTCGGTCCGTCGGCCATCGGGTCGGAGAAGGGGACACCGAGCTCGATGACGTCGGCGCCTGCACGGACCAGCGTCTGCAGCAAGGGGACGGTCAAGCCGGGGTCCGGGTCACCGGCGGTGATGAACGGGATCAGCGCCTTGCGGCCTTCCCCCTGCAGGCGCGCGAAAACTTGCTCGATTCTGCCCATGGTCAGAACCTGATTCCCGACTTGTCGGCAACGGTGTGCATGTCCTTGTCTCCGCGACCAGAAAGATTCACCAGCAGGATGGCATCCCGCGCCAGCGAAGGCGCCAGCCGGCTGGCATAGGCCAGTGCATGGCTCGACTCGAGCGCCGGCATGATGCCCTCGATCCGGCACAGGTCATGAAAGGCCTGCAGCGCTTCCCCGTCGGTGACGCCGACATACTCCGCGCGACCGCTGTCCTTCAGCCAGGCGTGCTCGGGGCCGACGCCCGGGTAGTCGAGACCGGCGGAAATCGAGTGCGTTTCGATGATCTGGCCGTTCTCGTCCTGCAGCAGGTAGGTGCGGTTGCCGTGCAGCACGCCGGGCTGCCCGGCGGTGAGCGAAGCGGCGTGGCGTCCGCTGGCGATGCCCTCGCCCGCTGCTTCGACACCGATCAGGCGAACGCCGGCTGTGGCGAGATAGGGGTGGAAGATCCCCATCGCGTTCGAACCACCGCCGACGCAGGCGATCACGGCATCGGGCTGGCGTCCGCACTGCTCCTGCATCTGGCGGATGCATTCACGACCGATCACCGACTGGAAGTCACGCACCATCATCGGGTACGGGTGTGGGCCGGCGACGGTGCCGATGATGTAGAAGGTGTCGGCGACGCGCGTGACCCAGTCGCGCATCGCTTCATTCAGGGCGTCCTTGAGCGTGCGCGACCCGCTCTCGACCGGTACCACCGTCGCTCCGAGGAGCTTCATGCGATAGACGTTCGCCGCCTGCCGGCGGATGTCCTCTGCCCCCATGTAGACGACACACTCCATGCCGAAGCGCGCGGCAACGGTGGCCGTCGCGACGCCGTGCTGACCGGCGCCGGTTTCGGCGATGACGCGCGGCTTGTGCATGCGCCGGGCGAGCAACGCCTGGCCGATGCAGTTGTTGATCTTGTGTGCGCCGGTGTGGTTGAGGTCCTCGCGCTTGAGGTAGATCTGCGCCCCGCCAAGGCGCTCCGACCAGCGCCTGGCGTGGTACAGCGGGCTTGGCCGACCGACGTAGTGCTGCAGATCGTGTTCGAATTCGGCAAGGAACTGCGGATCGCGCTGCGCGGCAGCATAGGCTTCACGCAGCTCGTCGAGCGCGGCGATCAGCGTCTCGGCGACGAAGACGCCGCCGTACGGGCCGAAGTGGCCAGTGGCGTCGGGCAAATCATGGTCATGGACGGCCATCAACATACTCCTTGCGAGGGATTGCAGCAGGATGCCGGCACGGCATCAGTCGGGAACGGCAGGCTGACCTCGCCTCAAGTATGTCTGGCCAGGTGGTGACGCCAGCGCGTCCGCGTCCTGCCAGCAGAATTCGTGTGCATGCACAACCCCTTACGATGTCCTGCTGCCCGCTCCGCCGGAAGACCCCGCCGCACGCACCGCCGCGACGAAGGCGCGCATCTTGCCGGCATCCTTGATTCCCCTGCTCGCCTCGACCCCCGAGGATACGTCGACCGCGGCAGGTCGCAAGCGGTGCACCGCTTCGCCGACGTTGTCCACATCGAGACCACCGGAGAGGATCAGGGGCTTGCCCAGTGCTGCGGGCACCAGTGACCAGTCGAAGACCTTGCCGCCGCCGCCGTAGCCGTCGACGAAGGCGTCGAGCAGGATGGCCTGAGCCGACGGGAAAGCAGCTGCGTATTGTAACAAATCGAGCCCCGGTCTGACGCGCGCCGCCTTGACGTAGGGGCGGTCGAACTGGCGGCAGTAGGCCTCGTCTTCGTCACCGTGAAACTGCAGCAGGTGAATCGGAACCTGTGCCAGCGTTGCGTGAACCGTCTGCGGATCGGCATTGACGAACAGCCCGACGATGCAGACGAAAGGCGGCGCGTGTCCTGCCAGGCGGGCAGCCGTCGACGGGTCGACGTAGCGCGGACTCGGTGGATAGAAGACCAGCCCCAGCGCATCGGCGCCCGCCTGCACCGCCTGCTGCAGGTCCTGCGTCCGGGTGAGACCGCAGATCTTGATGCGCGGGCTCATGGCGTCGCTGCCGTTGCTGGACAAGTGACCGGCAGAAGCGAGAGGAAGTCGCTGGCGTCGTCGGTGGGCAGGCCCCATCGTGCCGGATAGTTCACGGCGATCAGGTAGAGGCCGGCGGCCGGGAAGGTCGGCGCTGCCAGGCGGCGGTCGCGACTCGCGAGCAACTCGCCGATCCACTGCGGGCGATGCCGGCCCTGGCCGATGGCGACCAAGCTGCCGACCAGGTTGCGCACCATGTGATGCAGGAAGGCGGTGGCGACAAAATCCAGTACGACGAGGTCGCCATGGCGGCGGATGTCCGCACGTTGCATGATCTTGACCGGCGAGATCGCCTGGCACTCGGCTGCGCGAAAGGCAGAAAAGTCCCGTTCGCCGAGCAGCATGGTGGCTGCCTCCTGCATGCGCTGCAGGTCGAGCGGGTGGTGGTGCCAAGCCACCCGCCCGTGCCAGGTTCCGGTTCGGTGCATGCGGTTGAGCAGGACGTAGCGATAGTGCCGGGATGAGGCCGACGACCGGGCGTGAAATTCGGCGGGAACCCGTTGCGCCCAGCGGACGGCGACTGCCGGTGGCAGGAAGGTGTTGGCGCCGCGCACCCAGGAATACATCGAGCGTTCCAGAGTGGTATCGAAATGGACGACCTGCCCCAAGGCGTGGACGCCGGCATCGGTACGTCCGGCACAGACGACGTGCAGCGGGACCCGGGCGAACTCCTGCAGGGCCTCCTGCAAGGCATCCTGGACCGTTCCTCCTCCCGGCTGCTGCTGCCAGCCGCGGAATCCGCTGCCATCGTACTCGACCGCCAGTGCGACCCGCATCTCTCAGGCCACCGCCAGCGCAAGCAGCGACAGCAGGCTGATCAGCAGCAGCGCCAGGAGCAGGTGGTCGAATGGTGAGAGGCCGCGATCGCTGAGTTCGAACACCTGCGGCTCGCCGCTGGCGGGTACGGCGAGCAGGGCGCGCCAGTCGCGCGGCCGCGGCAGGCGGTCCTGCATGTCGAGGGTCAGGAGCAGACGGACGAGAGCGCGATCGACATCGAGTCCGCAGCGGCGCAGCGGCGTCAGCAGGCGGTAGAAGCCGCTCAACATCTCGCGTGGCGGCAGGCGTTGCCTGAGCACGACGACCGCCATCAGCAGCAACAGCAGTCGCCCGGCATGGGTGCCGGCGTCGCGCAGCCCCTCCCGGCTGGGCGCGAGCGGGACGTTCCAGGCCGCATCGCCGGCTGTGCCCCAAGCCACGACGACGAGCAGCGACACGAGCAGCCAGCGGGCACGCGAGACGAGTTGCAGCCAGCCGCGCAAAGCCACCGTCCCGAAAACGGGAAGCACGATCAGGGCAGCCAGCAGCAGCTTCCCTGCAAGCAGCTGGATGGCAGCGACCCCGACGAACCAAGCGGCGAGAAGTATGCTCGGATGCATGTTCCTGCTCGACCTCCTGTCTCTGGTCGCCGCGCGTGGGCTACCGGTGTACGGTCAAGCGGGGTGGACTGTCTTCTCCTCTAGTCGCGCAGCGCCGCGAGGAGCGCCAGGGCTGTTTGCCTCTGTCCCGAATCACCTTCGTTGACGACTTCCTGCAGCAGTTCGCGTGCTCCTTCGGCGTCGCCCATTTCCTGATAAGCCCGGGCGAGGTCGAGTTTCGTTGCCACTTCCTCACTGGAGCTGATCTCGCCCTGCTCGGCCAGCGCCGTGGCCTCGCCGAAGCTCGGATTGACCTCGGTATCGGTCTGGTCGGCAGCGAAGTCCGGATTGACCACCGTCTCGGCCTGATCTGCGCCGAAAGAGAAGTCGAGCGCGCCCATCATGGACGGCGTGGCGCCTGCGGTGAGGGTCTCCGCCTGTCCGAGATCGAGCGAAATCGAGGACATGTCGAAGGCTGGATTCTGCATCGCCTCGCCGAGCACCGTCGACTCGGTGAGGCGGACGTCGAATTCCAACGCTTCCGCGCTTTCTGCAACGCCTTCGGGCCCTTCGTCCAGCGGCCCCTGGGGTTGCGTCGCGACCTTCCACGCGGGTTCGTCCGCAGCCGGCTCGCTGAGGTCGAACTCGAACTCGTGGCTCGCCCCGGACGCGCGTTCGCCTGCCGGTAGTTCCGGCGCGACCAGCATCGTGACCTCGAGCGCACTCGCATCGTCGATCAGCCGCGCAGCATCGCCGTGCTCGCCGGACGGGATGGCGTCCTTCGGCAGCGACGTCTCGAGGTCGAAATCGAGCGTCTGTTCGTGCTGTGGGGCAGCGAAGGCGAGCGTCGTCTCGAGCGCGACTTCCCCGGCATCGCTCGGTGTCATCAGACCGCCGCCGTCCCCGCCGAGGTCGAAGTCGAGTTCCTCGAGACTGGCAGACGATGCCTGCGCCACCACCTGATCGTCACGGGTGGGTGTTGCCGCCGCAGCGATCGCTGCCCCGCCGACCGCCGCCACGATTCCCGCCAGCTCCCCTGGTCTGGTGAGTGTGTCCTCGAGTTCTTCCGGTGGCATCGCTGCGCTTGCGACGACGGTGGTGGCGGGCATGGCGGCGGGCGGCATGCCGGCTGCCTCGGCCGCCGCAACCGGTTGGCCGAACAGTGGATTCTCCGGAGCCAGCTGCCGCCCCATGCTGGCAGCCTTCTCCCACTCCGGTCCAACGCCGCCGGTTGCCGCAGAGAGTTCCTGCGCCAAGGAGAGGAAGGGTTTGGCGTCGGCCCGTGCCAGGTAGATCTCCAGCAGCTTGAGATGGATGGCGTGGCGTCCGGGCTCCTTCTGCTTGGCTTCGAGCAGGATCTCCTCGGCCTGGGCGTCGCGCCCGTAAGCCATATAGACGTCGGCCTCGGCGACAGGGTCGACCTCGTCCGTGTCGATGCTCCCGGGTCCAGCCTGGCTGAAATCGGTCTGCCCGATCGAGTGCGAGGTGTCGACAGTCTGCCCGCCGGTGTTGCGGAATATCGACTTGTCGGCCACGCTCTCGCCGAATGGCGTCAAGCTGCCGGACGCAGCCAGTTCCGTTTCGGCGGCACCTTCGCGACGGCGTTTGTAGAACCAGTATCCGGCGAGCAGTGCCGCGATGCCGCCACCGCCGGCGAGGGTCACCGGATTGCCCAGAAGATCGGCGAGGAAGCCCGGTTCTTCCGCCGCTGGCGGCGGTGGGGCAGGTTTCGCGGCCGGCGGTTGCGGTGTCTTGGCTGCCTCCACAACCGGCGTTGGCGGCGGCGGTGGCGCGTCGACCCGCGGTGGCTGTGCCGGCACGGCGGGATCGGCCGGCTTCGCCTCGGCCGGTGGGCCTGCGGGCGCTGCTGCCGGTGCTGGTGCCGCTACGCCAGGGGCGGGCGTCGGGGGGGGCGTCGGGATTGCTGCGGGGGCGGCTGCCGTCACCGGGCTTGCTGGAGGCTGTGCGCCGGTTGGTGCCGGCGCCGGTTTGCCGGCAGACTGACGCTCGAGATCCGCCAGCGTCTGGCTCTTCATCTCGAGCAGTCGCTGCAGTTCGGCTACATTCCGCTCGAGCGTTGCCAAGCGTTCATTGGCGTCCCGGAGTGCCTTCTCCTTGGCGATCAGATCTTCGTCGCCGCGCTTCTGTGCTGACAGTGGTTTGGCATCCGCGGATTCGGTCTTCGAGACCTTGAGCTGATCCCGCGGCTCGACGGGTCCCGCCGCCTTGTCCTCGACCCGGGTACTGACCCGGCCGGCAGCCTGCTGCCTTGGACCTTCTTCCCGCGCCGGCGCTTCGGCAGCCGCGGCGCCGAGCCTCTTGCGATAGGTTCCCCAGTCGGCCGACTGGGCGACGATGACATTCTGCGCCTCGCCCTTCGGGATCGCCTCGAGCGCTGCCCGATCAGGCACCGAGAGCACCTTGCCGGCCTTCAGGCGGTTGATGTTGCCTTGGTCGAAGGCATCCGGGTTGGCCCGGAACAGCCCGAGCAGCATCTGGTCGAGCGACACGCCTTCCGGCTTCAGTTCGCGCGCGATCTGGCTCAGGGTCTCGCCACGCTTGACCTCGTGGGTCGCCCCGCCGTCGTTTGCCGGTAGCCGCTGTTCGCTGGCACGCGGCCGTACCGCTCGCGGCGCGCGCTCTTCGCTGGGCCGACTCTCGGCGGGCGGGCTGACCGCTGCGAGCGGTCGTGCAACGCTCGGCGCCGGTGCCGTGCGGGCGGCGAACTCCGGCGGATCGAGGAGGAACGTGTACTCGCGCAGAAGGCGGCCCGTCGGCCAGTTGAGTTCGACGAGGACATCGACGAAGGGTTCGTTGATCGGCCGGGCCGACGTCAGCCGGATGACGGCCTGGCCGTTCGGGCGCTTGTCGACATTCACGGAGAGACCGGAGAGAGTCGAGCTGTACTCCACTCCGGCCTGCTTGAACGCCTCCGGTGAGGCGATCTGCGCCTTCAGGCCAGCCAGTTCCTCGCGGCTGGCAAAGACCTCCAGCTCGGCGCGCAGGGGTTGCCCGAGTCCCGAGAAGACGGTCAGCTTGCCCAGTCCGGCCGCATGGCCGGGGAGCGGGAAAACGGCGAGCGCCAGCGAAGAGGCCACGGCGCAGACGGAAGTCCGCAGTCTGAGCTTTCGTGCTGTGTGAGGTAGTTTTTTGGCCACGGCGCCACCCTGAGCGTCCAGATCGGAATTAGAAAAGTAACATCATGAGGTTAGCCATGCAAGCCAAACATGTTTCTCGCCCTGCGCTGGCTTCGGGCCGGAGACCCGTCTGACCGGCGCGAGGGCGGCGAATGCGGCGCCCCCTGGCGCTCAGTCATCGAGCAGGATGCGCAGCATCCGCCGCAGCGGTTCGGCCGCACCCCAGAGCAACTGGTCGCCAACGGTGAAGGCGGCGAGGTATTCCGGACCCATCGCCAGCTTGTGCAGGCGACCGACGGGTATGGTCAGGGTGCCACTGACAGCGGCCGGCGTCAGCTCGCGCTCCGTCGCCTCGCGCTCGTTGGCCACCACCTTCACCCACGGGTTGCCCTGCGCGACGATGTCGGCAAGTTCGTCGAGCGGCACGTCGCGCCGGAGCTTGACCGTCAGCCCCTGGGCGTGGCAGCGCATGGCGCCGATGCGCACGCACAGACCGTCGACCGGGATGCTGCCCGGGGAGCGGAAGGCGGGACGGCCAAGGATCTTGTTGCACTCGGCGCCGCCCTTCCACTCCTCCTTCGACTGCCCGCCGGCGACGGGAACGTCGATCCACGGGATCAGGCTGCCGGCCAGCGCGGTCTGGCGGAAGTTCCCGGTGGGAAAGCCCGGCGAGCGCATCGTCTCGGTGACCCGGCGGTCGATGTCGAGGATGGCTGCCGCCGGGTCGGCGAGTTGCGCACTGACGGCAGCGTGCAGCGCGCCCATCTGCTGCAGCAGTTCGCGCATGTTCTGGGCGCCGGCGCCGGAAGCCGCCTGGTAGGTCATGGCACTGATCCACTCGACGAGGTCGTGGCGGAAGAGACCGCCGAGCCCCATCAGCATCAGCGACACGGTGCAGTTGCCACCGATCCAGTTGCGACCGCCCTTGACGAGCGCATCGCGGATCACGTCGCGGTTGACCGGATCGAGGATGATCACCGCCTCGTCGCTCATGCGCAGCGTCGACGCGGCGTCGATCCAGTGGCCCTGCCAGCCGGCAGCCCGCAAGCGGGGAAAGACTTCCCTGGTGTAGTCACCACCCTGGCAGGTGATGATGATGTCCATCTGGCTGAGGGTCTCGATCGACGTGGCGTCGTGCAGCGTGCCGGCTTCCCTGCCGGCGACTTCCGGTGCCTTGCCACCGACTGCCGAGGTCGAGAAGAAGTGTGGTTCGACGTGTGCGAAATCCCCCTCGTCCACCATCCGCTGCACGAGGACCGAGCCCACCATGCCGCGCCAGCCAACCAGACCAAGCGTTCTCATTCATCCACCTCTTGCTGGAAATGCATCGACGAACAGCCACGGCTGCTCGCGGCGGCGCCGTTCTTCGAAAGCCCTGATCAGCTCGGCATGGCGCAGGCTCAAGCCGATGTCGTCCCAGCCGTTGAGCAGGCAGTCGCGCCGGAACGGATCGACGGTGAACGGCAGGGTCTCGCCGTCGGGACGGCAGATGCACTGCCGTTCGAGGTCGACGAGCAGCCGGCAGCCGACGGTCGCAGTGACGAGCGCGAACAGCGAGTCGATCGTGTTGGCTGGCAGAACGACCGGCAGGATGCCGTTCTTGAAGCAGTTGTTGTAGAAGATGTCGGCAAAACTCTCGGCAATCACGACGCGCAGACCGTAGTCGAGGAGGGCCCAGGGCGCGTGCTCACGCGAGCTGCCACAGCCGAAGTTCTGCCGCGTCAGCAGGATCTGCGCTCCCTCGTAGCGCGGCTGATTGAGCACGAAGTCGGGGTTGCGCGGTCGCCGCGCGTTGTCCTTTCCGGGTTCGCCGGCATCCAGGTAGCGCCATTCGTCGAACAGGTTGGGACCAAAGCCCGAACGCCTGATCGACTTCAGGAACTGCTTCGGGATGATCGCGTCGGTGTCGACGTTGGCGCGGTCGAGGGGCACGACGAGCCCATCGAGGCGGGTGAATTTTTCCATGACAATCCTCTGTGCTGCAGGCGCAATCTAGCGGGCGGCGCGGCCGATCGCCTGGCCGCCCTTCTCGATATCCCTGCCGATGCCCTGTACCGTATTGCAGCCAGCGACGGCAACCGTCGCCAGCAGAACGAGCAGAAGCCGGTTCAGTTCCTTCATCTCTGGTCCCTGGCGCTGCTTCAGGTCCATTCGCTGACGTCGCAGAAATGGCCGGCAACGGCCGCCGCTGCTGCCATCTCCGGGCTGACCAGGTGCGTCCGGCCGCCGGCACCCTGGCGCCCCTCGAAGTTGCGGTTCGAAGTCGAGGCGCAGCGCTCGCCCGGCTCGAGCCGGTCGGCATTCATCGCCAGGCACATCGAGCAGCCGGGCTCGCGCCACTCGAAACCGGCGGCGCGAAAAATCTCGTGCAGCCCTTCGCTTTCCGCCTGCTGCTTGACCAGGCCGGAGCCGGGAACGACGAGCGCCAGCCGGATGTTGCTCGCCAGCCTGCGGCCGCGGACGATGGCTGCCGCAGCACGCAGGTCTTCGATGCGCGAGTTGGTGCACGAGCCGATGAAAATCTTGTCCAGCCGGATGTCGCGGATCGGCAGGTTCGGCTGCAGCCCCATGTAGTGCAGCGCCCGTTCCATCCCCTGCCGGCGCTGCGGGTCGCTCTCGGCAGCCGGGTCGGGAACGCGCGAATCCACCGCCACGACCATCTCCGGCGACGTTCCCCAAGTGACCTGCGGCCGGATGTCCGCTGCCGGCATTTCGAGCACGCAGTCGAAATCCGCTCCCGCATCGCTGTGCAGCCGGCGCCAGCAGGCGACGGCCCGCTCCCACATCTCGCCGGTCGGCGCGAAGGGGCGGCCGCGCAGGTAGTCGATGGTCACCTCATCGACGGCGATCAGGCCGAGACGGGCGCCCGCTTCGATCGCCATGTTGCAGAGCGTCATCCGCCCCTCCATCGACAGGCCGCGAATCGCGCTGCCGGCGAACTCGATGGCATGACCGTTGCCGCCGGCGGTACCGAGGCGGCCAATGATCGCCAGCGCGACGTCCTTCGCCGTGACCCCGCGACCGAGAACGCCCTCGACCCGCACCAGCATCGTCTTCGACTTCTTCTGCAGCAGGCATTGCGTCGCCAGCACGTGCTCGACCTCGGAGGTGCCGATGCCCTGCGCCATGCAGGCAAAGGCGCCGTGCGTGCTGGTATGCGAATCGCCGCAGACGACCGACATGCCGGGCAGCGTCGCGCCGCTCTCCGGGCTCACGACATGGACGATACCCTGACGCGGATCCTTGAACGGAAAGTAGGCCAGCGCCCCGACCTCGCGGATGTTGGCGTCGAGCGTCTCGATCTGCAGCCGCGACACTGGATCCTCTATGCCGCGGTCCCAGTGATCGGTCGGTGTGTTGTGGTCGGCGGTGGCGACGATCGACGACGCGCGCCAAGGCTTGCGCCCGGCCAGCTTGAGGCCTTCGAAAGCCTGTGGGCTGGTGACTTCGTGCACCAGGTGGCGGTCGATGTAGATCAGCGCCGTGCCATCGGCTTCCTGATGGACGACGTGGTCCTGCCATAGTTTTTCATACAAGGTTTGCGGCATCGTGTTCTCCGTCCGGAATTCTCCACCCGCTGGGCGACGTGGAGGGCGGGATTATGTCACAGCGCCGGGGCTGCTGTCAGTGCCGGCGCGACGCTCGCCACGCGCCTGGCCCAAGGCATTCAGGGAGTCTTGCCGGCGGCCTCGTGCAGGAGCCGCACGCGCTCGGCGTAGCGGAGCAGGGTGGACAATCCGGTTTGCGGTCGCGGCATGGGTGGACTGCCATTCGGGCGGCCGCTGCCGGGCAGCCCCATCTTCTGCCCGCAGGCTGATCGTCGCCCGCCGGTCATGGCCGGCGCGTGCCGCCAGCTCGATGCCGACGCGGTCTGCCGACTGGTTCGCTGACTTCGTCGTCAGCCGCGCGCACCCAGATGGCGACGATGAGCAAGCCGATCAGGGCGAGCAGCGAACTCAGGGCAAAGGTCGCTGCGGCGCCCCAGGCGTCCCAGGTCCAACCGCTGAGCAGGCTGCCGAGCAGGCCACCGGCACCAAAGGAGACGGTCGAGTACAGCGCCTGACCGCGTGTCTGGCAATCGCCGGGAAACCAGCGATTGACGGCCGCGATCGCCGCCGCATGGTAGGCGCCGAAGGTCAGACCGTGCAGGAACTGGGCGACGACCATGAGCCACAGCCAGTCGACCAGATGGCCGATCATCAGGAAGCGCAGCACAGCGGCGGCAAAACTGAGGAGGAGCACCCGGCGCAACCCGAATCGTCGCAGCAGTGCGGCCATGCAGAGGAAGACGAGGATCTCGGCGACGACGCCGAGGGACCACAGGCTGCCGACGAGGAGATTGCTGTAATGATGGTCGGAGAGATGGATCGAGTAGAAGACGTAGAGCGCTCCGTGCGCTGCCGACATCGCGAAGCACGCGGCAAAGAGCGCCCGCACGCGCGTCTGCCGCAGGATGCGGCGCAGCAGCGGTTGCTCGCCCACTGCCGGATGCGCCGGGGCGTCGGGAACGGTCATGGCGCAGGCCAGGATGCCGGCGAGCGTGCCGACGACCACCCACAACAGCGCCGACAGGGGCGCGTGGTCGAGCAGCAGGCCGGTGCCCATGACGGCAATGATGAAGCCGATCGATCCCCACAGCCGGATACGGCTGTAGCGCGCCGGGTCGTCGTGCAGGTGGTCGAAAGTCAGCGCTTCGACGAGCGGCAGCGCTGCACTCCAGAAGAAGGCCAGCAGCGCCATGGCCACCAGCATGGCCTCGAAGCCGCGGATCATGAAGAACGGCAGGAAAGCGAGCAGGCCCAGGATGCCCGCCAGGCGGACAACGGCGAGCCGGCGGCCGAGGCGGTCGGCGAGGGCACCCCACAGGTAGGGCGCGAACAGCCGCATCAGCTGCATCTGCGACATCAGCAGGCCGATGTCCCAGGCGGAAAAGGCGAGTGATTGGAGGTAGAGCCCGAAGTAGGGCGAGAACGCGCCGATGAAGGCGAAGTAGAAGAAGTAGTAGCCGGAAAGGCGCCAATAGGGAAGCGCATGCATCCGGCGATTCTACCGGATGCACCTGACGCCGCGCGGGTGGGCAGGGCTCAGCCCGGTGGGCTGAAAGAGCGCAGCATGCGGTACATCTGGTCCTTCAGCCAGACGCGCTGCTTCTTCATGTTCTCGATCGTGAAATCGTCGACCGGCAGGTCCTCTTCTTCCAGGCGCTCGACCTCCCGCGTGAGTTCCTGGTACTCGTCGTAGAGTCTTCCGAACTCCTCGTTCCCCACTTTCAGCGCCCGAATCGAATCGAGATACTCGGGGAACTCCAGGTGAAGGTCGTGGTGCTCAACTTGCATCGCTCTAACCTCTGGCTGATCCCGGCCCGCCCACTGCGCGGCCAGACGGCACGATTATACTCATTGCCACGGCTGCCCGTCATCCTGCCGGACGTCCCGGGACACGCGGTGTCGAGCACACCACATCGGCGCACTGGGCGCGGTGGCGCAAGGCCTGGTCGATCAGTACCAGTGCCAGCATCGCTTCGGCAATCGGCGTCGCGCGGATGCCGACACAGGGGTCGTGGCGGCCGTGCGTGACGACCTCGATCGGTTCTCCGGCGACGGTCAGCGACCGCCGCGGCAGGCGGATGCTCGACGTCGGCTTGATCGCCAGGTTGATGAGCAGATCCTGGCCGGTGGAAATGCCGCCAAGGACGCCACCGGCATGGTTGCTGAGGAAGCCGCCGGCAGTCATCTCGTCGCCGTGTTCGCTGCCCTTCTGGCTGATGCTGGCGAAGCCGGCGCCGATCTCGACCCCCTTGACCGCATTGATGCCCATCATCGCGTAGGCGATCTCCGCGTCGAGCCGCCCATAGACCGGTTCCCCCCAGCCGGGTGGCAGTCCGCTGGCGGTGAGCGAGATCCGCGCTCCGACCGAATCGCCCGACTTGCGCAACTGATCCATGTAGTCTTCGAGTTCGGCGACGATTGCCGCATTCGGCGCAAAAAACGGATTCCTGTCGATCTCGTCGGCACTCACGAAAGGAATCCCGATCGGCCCGAGCTGGCTCATCCAGCCCATGATGCGCACACCGTAACGCTCGGCCAGCCACTTGCGGGCGATCGCGCCGGCAGCGACGCGGACCGCGGTCTCGCGCGCCGACGAGCGGCCGCCGCCGCGATGGTCGCGAAAGCCGTATTTCTGCGTATACACGTAGTCGGCATGGCCCGGGCGAAAGGTCGCGGCGAGATTGCCGTAATCCTTGCTCCGCTGGTCCTGGTTGCGGATCAGCAGGGCGATCGGCGTGCCGGTCGTGCGCCCGGCAAAGACGCCGGAGAGAATCTCGACTTCGTCCGGCTCGCGCCGCTGCGTCACGTGTCGTGAGGTGCCGGGCTTGCGGCGGTCGAGTTCGGCCTGGATGTCGGCGGCGCAGATCGCCAATCCCGGCGGGCAGCCATCGACGACGCAGCCGATGGCCGGTCCGTGCGATTCGCCAAACGAGGTGACGGCGAAAATGGTGCCGAAGGTGTTGCCGGACATGCGTTGTCCCCTGCACGTTGGCTTGAGCGTTAGAATTGGTGGCAGAGTCTATCACAGTGCCCCCCCACCTCCCCGAGGATACCCCGATGGCTGCCCCGAAGAACCCTGCCGCGAACAAGAGGGACGGACCGGCTCCCAGCCCGCCGGCCCGCCCCGAGCGTGCCATCAACGCCCTGCGCCAGGCTGAGGCGCGCTGGCAACACACCGCCCGCTACGTCTGGGACAAGGGCGGCAGCCGCGGTGGACGCTAGCGGATCGAGCCGGCCGCGGCAGCAGTGCTGCGGCGCGCGCCGCACCACCTGACTGCCCTGACGCCGTCGATCGTCGTCCTCTCCGCCTGCATCGGCGGGCGTCGCGCCGACTCAGACGCTGAGGTCGACCTGCTGCAGCGAGCCGACACCGCCGGTTTCACGCAGGTAGATGCCGCTGCTGCGGATCTGTGCGAGGGTCTGGTTGCCTTGGTCGCGCAGGTCGAAGGGTGTCGCCAGATGGGCGAGGCCCAAGGCGCCGACGTTGGCTTGCTGCAGTGGCAGCAACTGTCCGTCACCGCTGGCCTCCGGTGTCCACAAGCGCAGTTGCGTCCACGCGGCATCGTTCTCGTCGATCCAGCCGTTACCGTCGTCATCGAGTTGGACGAGATCGGCGAAGCCGTCGCCGCTGCGCCCGCCGAAGAGCTCGCTGCCGTCGTTGATCCGCCTATCGCCGTTGCGGTCGAATGCCAGGAAACCAGTACCAGTGGCAGGCAGATTGATGTTCTCGGCCGTGCCGTCGGCGTCTAGGTCGAAACGGAAGCGCTGTTCGAGGAGTTGCGCCGAGGTGCCGGCGAAGTTCACCAGCAGCGGATCCTTGCGCGGCCGGTCTGCATCGCCGAGGCGCAGGCTGAGGTTGCTCTCCGCGTAGTAGGCGCGCGAGAGCGAGATCTCCAGTGCGAAGCTGATCTCCTGGCCGTCGGCCGTGCGCACGACGCCTTGGGCGGCAAGGCTCACTTGTTGGAATTCGGCGCGGGTGCTTTGCAACTCGTACGCGACGCCATGGCGGCGCCGGTCGCCAACGGTACCGGCGACCGGCGCTGGTGCCGGTGGCGCGGCCGCTGCCGGCGCACTCAGCTCGCGCGCGTCGAAGACGCGTGCCTCCTCGCCGGTGAGCAACTCGATGATCGTGCGCAGCAGCACCAACCGGGGCTCGTTGTCCGCAGGATCGACTTCGACCTCGCTCGCCTTGGCGCTGGCCTCGGCCCCTTGGGCCGCACGCGCGGCATCGGACAGGGTGACGCGGGCGCTTGCCGGCAGGTGGCCGCTGTCGGCCGCGAAATCGGGTGGCTGCGTTCCCGTCCACACGCGCAGCGACTGCCTCGTCTCCTCGTGTTGCAGCGACACGTGCGATGCCACCATGTGCACTTCACTTCCGGCAATCCTCATCATGGCCTCCACGAGAAATCTCCAAGCTCTACGCTGGTAACGGCTGCCGGAGCGGGAACTTGAGGCAGGATCACCGTCCGCGCCTGCAGTCGTCGATGGCGCCGACCATGGCCGTTGCCGACGAGCGGCCCTGCGCCGGTGCCAGGCGACGATCGCAAGATCAGTCACCATCGCCCGTCGTCGGCAGCGGTCGCCGGTGCTGCAGTGATCGCTGCGGGTGGACTACCCGGCAGTCCGTTGGGCATGACTCTTCGCCGGGTCCGTCGGCAAGAAAAGCGCCAGGCGCTGAGCCAGCATGCTGTCGGGCCGGTCGTCCGCTGCGTACGACCCGACTTCGTCCATCAGGTTGGCGGAGCGGCTACTGCTCTCGCGTCTCGCGTCACCGGACCGAGCGCCGCAGCCAGAGTGTCGCGCTGGCGAGGGCGGTGATGGCGACGAAGGGGATGGCGATCTGGTTGAGCACGCTCCAGCCGGCGCTGGTGACCAGCAGGCCGGAGCTGAAGGACGAGCCGGCCATGGCGAAGAACATCAGGAAGTCGTTGAGGCCCTGTGTCTTGGCCTTCTCCGCCGGCGTGTAGGCCTCGGTGAGCAGCGTGGTGCCGCCGATGTAGAGGAAGTTCCAGCCGACGCCGAGCAGCAGCAGTGCCCACCAGAAGTGCATCAGCGTGACGCCGGCACGGCGATGACGATGCAGGCGGCCATCAGCGCCGCGCCGGCGAAGAGGACGTTGATCACGCCGAAGCGGGCGATGAGGTGGCCGGTGAAGAAGCTCGGCGCGAACATGCCGATGACGTGCCACTGCAGCACGAAGGCGGTGTCGCCGAAGCCCAGCCCGCAGAAATCCATCGCCAGCGGCGTGGCGTTCATCAGCAGGTTCATCACGCCGTAGCCGACCGCGGCGGCCAGCACGGCGACGATGAAGACCGGTTGGCGCGCGATCTCGGCGAGCGGACCGGCCGCCGCCGTGCTGCTCGGCCTGCAGCTTTGCGGCGGGAAGCGCAGGCTGGCGGCGATCGCCATGGCGACGAGGGCGAAGCCGATCAGCGAGGCATACGAGGCGAGGTACTGCGGCTGCGCCAGGTCGCGCGTCAGCTTGCCGACGGCCGGGCCGATGAAGCCGCCGACGATGCCGCCGGCGAGGGTCAGCGAGATGGCGCGGCTCTTCCAGTCGGCCGGCGCCACTTCCGCCGCGGCGAAGCGCAGGTACTGGCCGAAGGCCTGGTAGATGCCGGAGCAGAAGGTGGCGGCGCAGAGCAGCCAGAAATCTCTGCAGGAGGATCGCCAGCGCGCCGATGGCGCCGCCCAGCATGCCGCAGCAGGCGCCGAGCATGAAGCCGGCGCGGCGGCCATGCCGGCGCATGAAGTGCGAGGCCGGCAGGGTCGACACGCCGATCCCAGCACGTAGCCAACGACCGGCAGCGTGGCCAGCCGCTTGTCCGGCGCCAGTGCGAAGCCGGCCAGGGCGTTGATGGCGACCAGGGTCACGCCGTTGGTGAGCAGCAACGCCTGTGCCGTGGCGAGGAGGCCCAGCGAGCGGTGGGGAGAAGTCACTTCATCATTCTATTCTGCCGCCGGCCGTCCGGTGCAAGCGGGCTCCACAATGCCTGCTCTTGCTGCCGGCAGAATGCTCGTCGGACCGCGCGTCCTGCTGCCGGTGGCATCCGGGCAGCCGTCGGAGGGTCCGGGCGCAGCGGCGCGGCCGACGCGCGGCCCTCAGAGGACGCGGAACTGCATCTCCAGTTGCTCGTCGTTCCAGATGTCGTCCGGGCTGATCGAGCGGCGGCGGAACCTGAAGTCGATTCCGGCCTTGCGAAAGGCCTCGTAGACCAGCTCGGAGCAGATGTACTTGCGGTCGCGCACCTTCCGTCCGCGGCGGAACAGGATGCGGATGGCGATGCGGCAGATCTCCCAGTTGTCGTAGGGTCGGGTGAGTTCGTCCATGCCGAAGCTGATCGCCTGCTTCAGCGACTCGGGATCCACTTGCGGCCGAATGCGGCCGATGACGATGCGTCCGCGGTACGGCTTGTTGCGGCCGTGGTAATCGCGCAGGTACTTCGACAGCGGTACCAGGCGCACGCCGATCGCCGTCTCGCTCTCGAGGACGAAGATTCGCTGCAGGCCGTCGTCGCGATAGACGATGCCGACGTGACTCCAGACCGATCGCGTGAACCACTGGATGATCCGCGAGAAGAGGTAGGTGCCCGAGCAGAAGATGATGTCACCGGTGCGCAACTGCTCGCGCACCTGCGGGTAGTCGAGGACCGGCAGTCTGGCGACGGCCTTGACGGCGAGGCGATCGGCCATCCTGGCGCTGGGTTCAGCCGACGCGACCGGCGGCGGTCGGCGAGGGAAGAGGAGCAGCGGGCATCTTGACCTCCGGTCGCGGTGGGTGGATGAAGCACGCCATATTGCCGCAATCGAAGGCTGTTGGTAAGGGAGACAGCGGGCGAAGAGTGCGAGGGGGCGGAGCCTGCGCGTGCCGGCGGCGCCGCGTGCGGCCGGCATCGGGACGAGGCCGGGCGAGCGCGTCACGTCGATGGTCCTGCCGGCTACATCCACAGCGCGCGGCCGCCCATGCGCAGCCAATCGCCGGCGGCGAGCACTGGTCGCCGCTTGAAGACGTCACCGCGAACGCTGCCGATCCGTTCGAGAATGCGCAGCCCGCCCTGGACGGTGAGCCGGATTTCCCACGCCATGCGTCCCGGCAGCTCGTGCACTAGGGGTGCACCGGTCAGCAGCAGTTGCCGCGTGCGCTCGATCTGGAAGTCGAGCAGCGCCGCCCACCGTTCACTCCAGCGGGCCGCGGCGATCTGCTCTTCGCTGATGGCGAAGCGCGCGAGGTCGCTCTGCGGCAGGTAGACGCGCCCCTTTTGCCAGTCGAGTGCGACGTCCTGCCAGAAATTGACGAGTTGCAGCCCGCTGCAGATGCAGTCGGATCGTCGCAGATTTTCCCCGCTGGCTCGGCCGACCAGGTGCAGAAGCAGTCGTCCGACGGGATTGGCGGAACGCCGGGAGTAGTCGAGCAACTCCGGGTAGTCGGCATAGCGCTTCTTGACCACGTCCTGGGCAAAGGCGTCGAGCAGGTCGCGCAGCAAGTGCAGCGGCAGCCGCCATTCGCGTACGACCGTCGCCAGCGATGCGAACTCGGTCGTCAGCGGTGGTGTGCCGTGCTCGATGCGGTCCAGCTCGTTGCCGTATGCCGCCAGCGCCTGCAGGCGCGCCGCCGCCGGCGCGTCGCCTTCATCGGCGAGGTCGTCGGCGGCGCGGGCGAAGCGATAGATCGCCTCGACCGGTTGCCGCAGCCGCCGCGGCAGGAGCAGCGAGGCGACAGGGAAGTTTTCGTAGTGGTCGACGGGCATCCGGAATGGCCACCGGGCGTGTGGCATGTGGGCACACCGGGGCGAGGCAGGAGGGAGCCGACAGTATAGAGGTTAGAGGTGTCACGCCGGCGACGACGAGCCCGGCGAGCAGCGGAGGGCCGTTTGCGGCGGGCAGCGCGCTCCTTGCCGCCGTAGGTGATGTCGCTTCGCTGGCCCACCCGGGGGCGGATTTCCGCTCGCCGTCGTTGCAGCAGCCATCGGGCACCGGCAGGCCTGTTGTCTGGCGCGTTCGCGGCCATGACTGCACGCGGCAGCTGACAGCGGTGAAGCGTCACGGTTAGAATGGCGCGCGGTGCAGCCGGCGCGCCAGCCGGCTCCTCCCTGGGTGCCCGCTGATGCGCGCGGCGCGCGGGTCGATATGGCAGTGCCCAGGTGGCGAAATTGGTAGACGCAGCAGGTTTAGGTCCTGCCGCCGCAAGGTGTGGGGGTTCGATTCCCTTCCTGGGCACCAGGAACAAGTCCAAGGCAGTCCGTAACCTGGATCGGATCAAGGCTGGTGCCGCCCGGATTCCGATCGACGGGCGGGTCGCCTGAATCCGCGGATCACGGCCACATCGACATCCTGTCCACGATCTCCCCGCGTGGAACAATGCAACAGTAACTTGGGTCACGCGAGTTTGCCGATCCCTGAAGCGCATGGAGACGGGTGAGCCGCACCTTGTCCATCTTTCGAGGCAGGCCGTTCCGCAACCTGCGCGAGCTACTCGATCTCACCGGCAACCAGCGCTGGTTGTTCCTCAGCTACCGCAGCCTGGAAACCTGCGTTATGGGCACCACGCTCAACCGGGTGCTGGAGTCTACGATCGTGCTACGGCGCAACGCCCCGGTCGGGGGACGACCGCCCTTTCAGCCAGTCCGGCAGCTCCCGGTCGCCGGCGTTGTCGATGATGTATTGACGGATCAGCTTCCTGACAACCTGGGATGGCGTCAAGTCGTGAGCTGCGCAGATTTCTTCGAAGATCTGCTTCTTGCGCGGGTCGATGAGAATGGTGAGGCGAGCCGTACGGTTTTCCATGTAATCACATTAAATGTTAATTAAATTAGAGTTGCAATTGTAACAGGAGCTAATATAATTATTACAATGTTTGCACAGTGGGCGAAAGGCAGTCGAAGTGGGCAATGTGCTCCGGCTTTCCGCGCGCTGCAAGCTTCCCGTTCAGCGACTTTCGTGCGAGTTCTCCGGAGATACCGAGCAGTATGTGCTTCCCCATCACTGACGGTCGAGACGTGTTGGCTGACCGAGTAAGGCACCGCCCCCCTTGTTCCTGATCCCGTTCCTGCTTGATGCGCTGCCGGCCGGCGCGTCGCTGCGGCGTAGTACCAGGTGCTCCAGCGAGTGAGCGGCGCGCCAGGAGTCTTCGTCGATCCGGCCAGTTGGCTGCACCTTGACTGGGTGCTGCTGGTCGTTGTTGCGTGGCTGCTGATTGGCGTTGCCGGCATTTTCGCCTTGCGCCGACTTGCCCTTGGTGGCCAGGGTGCTGTTTCCTATCGGCGGCGCATTCGGCTTGCTGCTGTTCGGCGTTGCCCTGAGTTCGCTCATGAGTCGCCCGAAGTCGCCGTGCTGCCGATCGGGCTACCGAGTCTGCCGTTCCATTTTCGCCTCGACAGCCTGTCGGCCTTCTTTCTGCTGATCATCGGCGGCGTCTCGGCGGGGGTGTCAGCCTTCGCCGCCGGCTATTTCGCAAGGGCGAAGGCACGCCGCCCGGTCTGCTGGCGCTCGAATACCACGTTTTTCTCGCCAGCATGGCGCTGGTGGTTCTCGCCGACGACGCCTACGCGTTCATGGTGATGTGGGAGACGATGGCCTTGTCGTCGTTCTTTCTCGTTACCGCCAATCATCGCATCGTCGAGATCCAGCGTGCCGGCTACCTCTATCTGCTGGTCGCGCATGTCGGCGCCATCGGCATCCTGTTGTGCTTCGGCGTTCTGCAGGCGAATACCGGCGACTACACCTTTGCAAACATGCGCGCCCAGGAACTGACACCGTTCTGGGCATCCATTGCTTTCCTGCTCGCCTTGTTCGGTTTCGGCGCCAAGGCCGGCATCGTGCCGCTGCACGTGTGGCTTCCTGAAGCCCACCCGGCCGCGCCGTCGCCGGTTTCCGCGCTGATGAGCGGGGTGATGCTGAAGACCGCCATCTACGGCGTGTTGCGCGTTCTCCTTCGACTTGCTGCACACCCCGCTCTGGTGGTGGGGTCTCTTGCTGCTGGCGGTCGGCCTGACGACTGCGCTGTTCGGCGTCGTCTTCGCCGCCGTGCAGGTCGACATGAAGCGGCTCCTCGCCTACTCGTCGATCGAAAACATCGGGCTGCTGTTCGCCGGCATCGGTTTGACGGTGTTGTTCGCCGCCTACGGCATGCAGCCGATGGCGGCGCTGGCGCTCACCGCGGTGCTCTACCATGTGGCGAGCCATGCCTTCTTCAAGAGCCTGCTCTTCGTCGGCACGGGTGCCGTCTTGCATGCTACCGGCGAGCGCAACCTCGGCAAGCTCGGCTGGCTTGATCCGCCGCATGCCCTGGGTGGCTTGGGTGACGCTCGTTGCCGTGCTGGCCAGCGCCGGTCTGCCGCCGCTCGGTGGCTTCGTTTCCGAGTGGTTGCTGCTGCAAAGCTTTCTCTTTGCCCCGGGTTTGCCGAGTTCCGTGCTCGACATGCTGATCCCGGTGGCGGCGGCACTGATCGCTTTGATCGGGGCGCTTGCCGGTTATACGATGGTCAAGTTCTTCGGCGTCATCTTCCTCGGCCAGCCGCGCGAGCAGAAGTTGGCGCAGGCGCACGATGCCGGCGCCTGGGAGCGCGTCGGCATGGCCTGGCTGGTCGGCGGCTGCGTCGTGCTCGGGCTTTGTCCCGTCCAGTGCATCTCGCTGATCGACCCGGTGACGCGAGCCCTGGTTGGCGCGGGTCTCGGCGGGACTGTCGACGACGGCGGCTGGCTGCTGGTGCCTGTGGCGATCGAGCGCGCGAGCTACGGGCCGGCGATCTTCCTGCTTGGCGTGGCTGCCAGTTTCGCGCTCGCCTTCCTGCTGGTGCGCGTGCTCTACCACGGCCGCCTGCGCCGTGCCGCGCCGTGGGACTGCGGCTACCCGTGGCAGAACGCGCGCATGCAGGATACCGCCGAGGGCTTCGGGCAACCGATCCGGCAGATTTTCGAGCCCTTTTTCCGCATGCAACGTGAGTTGCCGACGCCGTTCGACGCCGAGCCCCGCTATCGGGTCAGCGTCGCCGACCACTTCTGGCATTGGCTCTACCTGCCGCTGGCGCGCACCGTCGAGCGTCTGGCCAGCCTGATCGGCCTGCTGCAGCAGGGGCGGATTGCCGTCTATCTCCTCTACAGTTTCGTGACGCTGATTGCGGTGCTCGTGGTGGTGAAGCAATGACCTGGCTCGGCGTTTTCTCGCAACTGCTGGAGATCGTCATGGCGCTTCTGCTGGCGCCCTTGCTCGGCGGCTGGATCAATCAGTGGCGCGCCTGGCTGCAGAACAAGTCGGCACCCGGCCTGCTGCAGCCCTACCGGATGTTGCACAAGCTGTTCAACAAGGAATCGGTGCTTGCCGAGCACGCGTCGCCGCTGTTTCGCGGCGCGCCCTACATCGTCTTCGGCTGCATGGCGCTGGCCTGCGCGATCGTTCCGACGCTCTCCACCGACCTGCCACTGTCGCCGGCGGCCGACGCCATTGCCCTGGTCGGCCTGTTCGCCTTTGCCCGGGTGTTCGTTTCGCTGGCGGCGATGGATGTCGGTACTTCCTTCGGCACGCTCGGCGCGCGGCGCGAGATGCTGATCGGCTTTCTCGCCGAACCGGCGCTCCTGATGGTGCTCTTCTCGGCCTCGCTGATCTCGAAGTCGACCTCACTGACGACGATTGTCGAGACACTGGCGCATCGCGAGCTGACCATCTACCCGAGCCTCGCCTTTGCCGGGGTCGCCTTCACGATGGTCTCGCTGGCCGAAAACGCGCGTGTGCCGGTGGACAACCCGGCGACCCACCTCGAACTGACGATGATCCACGAGGCACTGATCCTCGAGTATTCGGGTCGCCATCTGGCCCTGCTCGAGTGGGCCGCCAGCCTCAAGCTCTTCGCGTATTCGTGCATTGGCCTGGCGCTGTTCTTCCCGTGGGGAATCGCCGAGGCGCAGGCGCCGCTGGCGCTGCTGCTGGCGATTCCGGTGCTGGTGCTGAAGCTGGCGATCGGCGGCACGCTGCTCGCCGTGCTCGAGACGCTCAGCGCCAAGATGCGCATCTTTCGCGTGCCGGAGTTTCTCGCGACAGCTTTCCTGCTGGCGGTGATCGGCATGCTGGTCCATATCCTGGTGCGCGCCTGACATGAGCGCAATGACCGAACTCGTCGGCCAACTGATCAATCTCCTGGCCTCGATCCTGCTGATGCTGGCCTTCGCGATGATCTCGCAGCGGCGCATTCTCTCGCTGATTCACCTGTTCACCGCGCAGGGCGCCGTGCTGGTGGCGGCAACGGTGGTCGTCGGCTATGCCACGCAGCAGCCGCATCTGTACCTGTCGGCGGGCATGACCCTGGTGCTCAAGGTCATCCTGATTCCCTTGCTGCTGCATCGGCTCATTGCTCGTCTCGACGTCCGCTGGGACGTCGAGACGCTGATCAACATTCCCACGACGATGATCATCGGTATCGCGCTGGTCATTTTCGCTTTCGATCTGGCCCTGCCAATCTCCAATTGTCGGTCAGCGTCGCCCGTGCCACGCTCGGTATTGCGCTCGCCTGTGTGCTGCTCTCGTTCCTGATGATGATCACCCGTTCGAAGGCGGTACCACAGGTGATCGGCTTCCTGTCGATGGAAAACGGTCTGTTCTTCGCCGCCACCTCGGCCACCTATGGCATGCCGATGGTCGTTGAACTCGGCATCGCCCTCGACGTCCTGGTCGGCATCCTGATTCTCGGCGTGTTCATGTTCCAGATTCGCGAACAGTTCGACAGCCTCGACATCAGTCACCTTGAAAAGCTCAAGGAGGACTGAGGTGAATACGCTGTACTTCGTCCTCGGCATCCCGCTCTTCGGCAGCCTGGTGCTGGTGTTCACCGGGCACCGCGAGGCGGCGCGCGAGATCAACGTCGCGTTCAGCTTCGGGACCTTTGTCGCCACCTGCCTGCTGACGGTCGAGGTGATCTCGAACGGGCCGCTGTTCGCCTGGAGCCGCGAATTCTACATCGACCCGCTGAACGTCTTTCTCGTGACCCTGACCAGCTTCGTCGGCCTTACCACTGCCATCTTCTCGCGGCCCTACATGCGCATCGAGCGCGACCACGGCAAGATGACGCCGCGGCGGCTGCGCGTGTACCACAGCATGTATCAGTTGTTCAGTTTCACGATGCTGCTGGCGCTCACCACCAACAACATGGGCATCCTGTGGGTCGCCATGGAAGCGGCGACGCTGACCACCGTCCTGTTGGTCAGCGTGTACCGGTCGGCGGCCAGCCTCGAAGCCGCGTGGAAATACTTCATCCTCTGCGGCGTCGGCATCGCCCAGGCGCTCTTCGGTACCGTGCTGCTGTACATGGCAGCCGAGAAGGTGATCGGCACCGAGGGCGGTGCTTTGTTGTGGACCAATCTCGACGCGGTCAAGGCGCAGCTCGATCCGGGCATCATTACCCTGGCCTTCGCTTTCCTGTTCATCGGCTATGGCACCAAGATCGGCCTGGTACCGATGCACAACTGGCTGCCGGATGCGCACGCGGAAGGGCCGACGCCCGTATCGGCGGTACTCTCGGGGCTGCTGCTGAATGTCGCCGTCTATGCCCTGCTGCGCTGCAAGGTGCTGACCGACGGGGCTCTGGCGAGCCCGCTGGCCGGTCACCTGATGATGGCCTTCGGCCTGCTGTCGGTGGTCGTGGCGGTGTTCTTCCTGTCGCGCCAGAAGGACGTCAAGCGCATGTTCGCGTACTCGTCGATCGAGCACATGGGCCTCATCACCTTCGCCTTCGGCATGGGCGGATCGATCGCCAACTACGCCGGTCTGCTGCACATGACCGTGCATTCGCTGATCAAGTCGGCGATCTTCTTTGCCGTCGGTCATGCGACGCAGAAGGCCGCGACACAGAACATGGCCGACATCCGCGGTCTGATCAAGGTCAGCCCAACCGTCGGCTGGGGGATGATGCTTGGCTCGCTGGCGATCCTTGGCATGCCGCCCTTCGGCGTCTTCGCCAGTGAATTCCTGATTCTCACCACCGCCATGCGCGATCAGCCGTGGGCGACGCCCTTCCTGTTGCTCGCTCTCGGCGTCGCCTTCGCCGCCGTCTTCAGCCGGGTGCAGCCAATGGTTTTCGGCGAAACCTCGGTCAGGCCGCTGGCTCATCCGCCGGCGCTGGTTCCGGTTTTCGCCCACCTCGGTCTCGGCCTGATGCTGGGTCTGTACATCCCGCCCTACCTGGACGCCTGGTATCGCCAGGCTGCCCGGATGATTGGCGGCTGAAGCGATGCCGATCGCCGGCTTCAGTCTCGATTGCGAGCGCCTGCCGGGCGAGTTGCCGGCCTGGCGCGCGACGGTGCGCTCGGAGACCTGGGCAGTGGTCGCGCGCGGGGTGGCGGCGAAGGGCGGTCGCCTGGTTGCGCTGTGGGGCTCCGATCGGACGCGCGGCGCCGCGGGCGGTTTCGTCGTTTCGGCTGCCTATGCCGTGCGCGAAGGCCTTCTGTGGCTTGACCTGCCGCTCGCCGAGCGGGGTGCAGGCTATCCTGACCTGGCGTCGTTGTTCCCCTCTGCGGGCCGCATGCAGCGGGCTGCCGCCGATCTCTTGGGGATTGCTGCGGACGGTGCCGCCGACCGGCGGCCGTGGCTAGCCCATGGCACTTGGCCAGAGGCTTGCCTTCCCTTGCGCCGCGATGCTGCGGCAGGGCGGGCTGGTGCGGCCAGAGAAGTCGCCGACTACGCCTTCGTGCGCGTCGAAGGCGATGGCGTGCATGAAATACCCGTCGGACCCGTGCATGCTGGAATCATCGAGCCGGGGCACTTCCGCTTCTCGGTCGTCGGCGAGAAAGTGCTGCGTCTCGAACAGCGCCTGGGCTACAAGCACAAGGGGATCGAGCAGCGCTTCACCGAGCTGTCGCCACTCGACGGCCATCGCCTGGCCGGGAGGGTTTCCGGCGATTCGACAGTCGCTTACGCCTGGGCCTACTGCACGGCGCTGGAGTCGATTGCCGGCTATGCGGTGCCGGCGCGTGCCGCCTGGCTGCGCGCGCTGCTGCTCGAACGTGAGCGAATCGCAAATCACCTCGGTGACCTGGGTGCGCTCGGCAACGACGCGGCTTTCGCCTTCGGACTGGCGCAGTTCTCGCGACTCAGGGAAGACTGGCTACGCCTCTCGAACGAAGCTTTCGGCCATCGACTGATGATGGACTGCGTCGTCCCCGGCGGAGTGGCATCAGACGTGGAGCGCGCGGTTGCCGACCGCCTGACGCGACAATGCGACACCATCGAGCGCGAAGTGCGGGACCTGCGACAGGTGTACGATGAACATTCCGGCCTGCAGGACCGCTTCATGACCACCGGCCAAGTGCCGCCCCCACTCGCCGCCCGCCTCGGGCTGACCGGTCTCGCTGGCCGTGCCAGCGCGCAGGCTGCCGACCTGCGTTGCGACCAGTCATGGGCCCCCTATGATCAGCTTGCCGTGAACATGGCGACGCGGACCGGCGGCGATGTCGCGGCGCGGGTCGCCGTACGCTTCGACGAGGTCTTCGAATCGCTGCGCCTGATTCGCATCATCCTTCTGCGCTTGGGCGAGAGCGACCGTGGAAGCGATATCCGTGGCGAGTTGCGGCTGCCGGCAAAGCTTGCCCTTGGCGCAGGGTGGATCGAAGGCTGGCGCGGCGAAGTCTTCGTCGCCCTCGAGTGGGACGGCGAGCGTGGCGCCAACAGAATCCGCCGCTGCCACTGCCACGACCCCTCCTGGCAGAACTGGCCGGTGCTCGAGCACGCGGTCATCGGCAATATCGTTCCGGACTTCCCGCTGATCAACAAGTCCTTCAACCTTAGCTACACGGGGCACGATCTCTGATGTGGCGAATCCTCAAGAAGATCGCAGGGCAGGGCATCCGCAGCGAAGCGGCGCCCGAATTCAGCGCCGCGCACGGTGTCGAAGGCGACGGCATTCAGCACGAACTACTTGCCATTCTTGGCCAGGCATTGACCATCCGCCAGGTCGATGCCGGCTCGTGCAATGGCTGCGAACTCGAAATCAACGCGCTGAACAATCCGTACTACAACATCGAAGGGCTGGGTATCAAGTTCGTCGCCAGCCCGCGCCACGCCGATATGCTGCTGGTCACCGGACCGGTTTCGCGGAACATGGAAGTGGCCCTGCGCCGAACCTACGAGGCCACGCCGGCGCCCAAGTTGGTCGTCGCCGTCGGCGATTGCGGTTGCGACGGCGGGCTCTTTGGCGAGAGCTACGCGAGTTGCGGACGCGTCGCCAACGTCATTCCGGTCGACGTCGCCGTGCCCGGTTGCCCGCCGCCGCCGATCGAGATTTTGCGCGGGATTCTGACGGCGGTGCGGCGGTGTCGGCTGGCGCCGGGCTGATCAGGAGTTGTTTTCCCCGCAATTCGACCTGCGGATAATCCGGATCAACGTCCATCGGGTGCGGAACTGCTTTTTCCGGCCGGGCGAATGCAAGCGCATGGTTCTCGGCATCTTCCGCGAGGCGCAAGGCGCGGCGCCGAGCAGCCGCCAGATCGGCGAAACGCTGACGACCAACCGGGGAGTGGAAGCGACGACCGTCATGATCGAGCCGATGCGGAAGAACGCCATTGGCGTGGGGCGTTGCCTGCCGCGTACCGGGACCTTGGTCGTTGCCGGTCGGGGGGACGGACACGGCGCCACCTGGGCGGTCGCCTGACCGCTTCACACCGCCAGGCTTTCCCCCCTGGCCGGAGGTTGCCCTGCCAGCACCCGCACCAGTCCCGGCTCACCAGGGCCCGGATGCACTTGCCGACGATATCGCGGAAGATGTCGCCGTTGCGCCAGCGCCGGGTGTCTTCCCGGTAAGCCTGGTCACCGTGGTCAACGTGCAGTGGTTCGGTTCCGAAGCGCAGGGGCTGACCGACAAGACCGCCGACCGCAAGGTGGCCAATCAGCTGCTCTATTGGGATAGCGAGCCCATGCTGGACATCGTCGAGCAAGGCCTCCCGTGGAGTCTTGACGGCGACGGTGCGCTCTTCCGTCTGCTTTCCGACGCGCAGCGCATCCGCCTCGCGCACCTGTTCGATCCCGCTCTGGCCGTCCATGCCTCGGTCGTCGAGCCGCTGCAGCACCAGATCACTGCCGTCTATCAATCCATGCTGCAGCGACAGTCCTTGCGCTTCCTGCTCGCCGACGACCCCGGCGCGGGCAAGATGATCGACCAGCGGCAGACGGCCCCGCGGTGGGGACCGGGACGGTCACTGCGCCGGGCAGGGAATCCGTGGCCGGCGTCTGGCTTCGGGCCATCTTTCGGGTATAAAGTCGGCTCCCGCTCCCTGTTCATTGCCGGAGAGATCCTGATGCGCGCGCGAATCGCCAGCCACCTGCTCGCTACCTTGGGCCTGCTCACCCTGTGCCTTGCCGCCACCCTCACCCAGGCCGCCCCGGCGCGGAACGTGCTGCTGTTCATCAGCGACGGTGCCAGTTGGGGCACCTGGGACATGGCCAGCTACTATCAATACGGTCGGAAGGGCATGCAAGCCTATGACCGGTTCCCGGTGAAGCTGGGCATGACCACCTATCCGTTGAACACCTCGACCACACCGACCCACAACGCTGTGCCGACGGTGTCGTACGATCCGGCCAGCGCGTGGGACAAGACGCCAAACGCCGGGAACTACGGTGGCTTTCCGAGTCACTTCAACGGCTACGACTACATCAAGCGCGACCACACCGATTCCGCCGCCGCCGGCACCGCCCTGGCGACGGGCGTGAAAACCTACAACAACGCCATCGGCGTCGACAACTTCGCCCAGGACCTCGCCTGGATTACCCAGTGTGCCAAGGCGCAGGGCAAGGCGACGGGAATCGTCTCGAGCGTGCCCTTTTCCCATGCCACGCCCGCCGCTTTCGCTGCGACGAACCGCAATCGCAACAACTACGGCGAGATCAGCCAGGCGATGGTCGACAACCCGGCGGTCGACCTGATCATGGGTGCTGGCCATCCCGACTACGACAGCAACGGCAGGCTGCGCGCCGCACCGGTCTTCGCCAAAGACACCGGCACTGGCGGCGGCTACATGTCGCGGACCGCCTGGAACACGGTCAACGACCGCGCAAAGTGGCAACTCGTGCAGACCAGGTCCGACTTCGAGGCACTGGCGAAAGGCGCCCTGGCGCTGACCGGCCGCAAGATCATCGGCCTGCCGCAGGTCCATGACACCCTGCAGTACCGTCGCGACGGCGCCGTGGTCGGACGCGGGGCCCCGACTCCCAGTGGCAAGGCCTACATCGACACCGTGCCAAGCCTGGAGACGATGACCCGGGGTGCCCTGAACGTCCTCAGCAAGGGCAGCGATGGCTTCTTCCTGATGGTCGAGGGCGGCGCCGTGGACTGGGCCGCGCACGCCAGGGATACCGCCGGCATCATCGAGGAGCAGATCGACTTCAACCGGGCGGTGCAGGTGGCCGTGGACTGGGTGCAGGCCCACAGCAGCTGGGACGAGACCCTGCTCATCGTTCTGACGGACCACGGCAACGGCATGCCCATGGGCCCGCACTCCGACAGCGTCGCCTTCGAGCCCATCCGCAACAACGGCGCGGGCAACCTGCCCGGGGTCAAGTGGCATTACCACACCCACACCAACGAGAACACCCTGCTGTGGGCCAAGGGGGCCGGTGCCGACCGCTTCTACGACGAAGTCGACGGTGTGGACCCCGGGCTGGCCCAGGTGCTCGGCTTCAATGATGGCCGCTACATCACCAACACGGATGTCGCTGCCGTTCTGCAGGCGGTCATCGTCGCCGCGCCTGCGACCTGCGCGCGCTGATGCCGGCGCGTCTGCGCCCGGGCCAGCGGTTGCGATCAGATGCGGCTCCCGGCCCAGAGACGGAGCACGCTGGCCGGTATCTCGGCGCCGAGACCGAACAGGTCGGCATTCGAGAGGTGGGCGCCGCCGCGCGGGCGCCGGTCCGGCCAGACCCAGGGCCGCCACCAGAGGCTGGCGATGAACTGGCTCGCCCCTTCGCGGACGAGGACGCCATCGATCGCCATGTCCGGCGACACGTCGGCGGCGACACCCGCCAGGGTCAGCAGCGCCTTGCGCAACAGGCTGACGTCTTCGGGGAAGCGGACTGCCGAAGTCGCCGCCAGTGCGTCCAGCAGGGACGTCATCCAGTCGAACCCCGGGAAGCGGCCGCTGCGTACCCGGCCGATCGCCTGTCCGACTGCGGCCTCGACCTGTTCGTCGTCGATCACGTGGCCGAGCCCGGCGATCGCCATGCAGGCACGCCGGTGGTTCAGTGTCAGGGCGCCGAGAACGAGTTGCACGACCGCTTCGCATTGCCGTTTGGACAGGGTCGTCGTCAGCGCCCAGTCGAGAATGGCCAGTCGCCCGTCCGGCATCGCCAGCAGGTTGCCCGCGTGCGGGTCGGCATGGAAAGTGGCCCCGGCCTCGCCGCTTCGCCAGAAGGGCTGCGCGAGCAGGGCGCGGACCACTCGTTCGGCGCGCCGTCGCATCTCCCTCGGCGGCAGATCCTGCACCGTCACCTTGCAGCCATCGACCCGCTGCATGGCGGTGACGGTCGGTGTCGAAAAAGGGAAGAGATGCGGGATGACGATGTCCGCTGCGTTGGCATGGAACTCGGCGGCCTGGCGCAGATGAGCCTGCTCGCGCTCCAGGCGGACTTCATTGGCGAGCAGGCGGGCAACGCTGTCGAGGGTGTTGGCGTAGTCGAACACCGGCAGCCCGTGCGCGACGCAGCGCTCCTCGAGGTGGCTGCCGAGCGCCGGCCAGATGGCGAGTTCCTCTTCCAGCCGCTGCTCGACGCCCGGCCGCAGCACCTTGCAGACGCCGTGCTGCGGCGGTCCGTTCGCCGCCGGCTGCCAGACGAAGGGAACGACGACGGCGACGCTGGCCTCGGCAAGTGCCTTGCGCGCGATGCGCAGGCCCGTGACCTGGCCCAGCTCGCGTTCGAGCTGCGGCCGGACGGCCCGCAAGGAATCGGTCGGCACGAGCGTTTCGAGTTCCTGCAGATGCCGGCGCAGGTCACCGGACAGGCGCCGATCGTGGGCGACCACCTGCCCGAGCTTGTGCAGGGTGGGGCAGAGGCGGAACAGCGCGAGCAGCCGCCGCGATCGGCTGGCATTGACCGGCAGTGCCAGCTGGGCGGCGAAGATTTCCTGCTGGCGGCGTGGCGGGAGGCGGTCGAGGAAGAACAGCAGCGCGTCCGCCAGCAGCGGACGAAAGCGCGCGTAAGTCGGCGGCAACAGCTCGCTCAGGCGCAACAGCGTGGTCAGCAGGCTGTGCTCGGTGGCCGATGGCAGGGTCATGGCGGGTGGTCTGCCGCAGGGGAAGCTGGGACGAGAAGGTGCGGCAGCCGGACGGATCGTAGCAGACTTTCGTTTGCAGGACGACGATGAAAAGCTGGTCTGCGTTGCTTGTGCTCGTTGCCGCCGCTGCGGGCCTTGCCCGATCGCGCGCACATCGGGCGGCAGCCAAGTACCGACTGATACGCGGTCAGCATGAATTGGTCTTTCGTGGGTTGATTGGTGGCCCCGGCTTATTCGTGTGTCACCGGTGTGCTACATTGAATCCGTATCGAGTCCCGCCCGGAGCTTTCCATGAGCACCACGACCATCCGTATCCCCGACGACCTGAAAGCCCGCGTGGCCAAAGCGGCCGGGCGTGCCGGCACGACCCCACACAACTTCATCCTTGAAGCGATTGCCGAAAAGGCCGAGCAGGCCGAGCGCCGGGCCGAGTTCGATGCCTTGGCGGAAGAGCGCTATGCCCGCATCGTCGAAGCCGGCAAGACGCTTCCGTGGAGCGAGATGCGCAGCTACCTTGAGGGGCGTGTAGCCGGCAAGGCGGTGAAGCGCCCGGCAGCGCGCAAGCTGGCGAAGTAGCGTGTCACGCATCGAACTGGCGCCCGAGGTTCGAGAGAACTTCGACCGGATCCTCGATCACCTCGATCATCTCGATCAGCATCAGGTCGAGAACCCCGTGGCGCGGATACATGAGGTTGTCGCGGCCATCGGTGTGCTCGAAACGAACCCGTTGATCGGTCACCCGGACGAGGGCGGCAAGCGGGAACTGGTGATCGGGCGCCGCTCGCATGGCTATGTGGCGCTGTATCGCTATGTTGCCGAGATCGATACGGTCTTCGTGTTGGCGATACGTGGCCAGCGGGAAGCTGGTTTCGGGCGGGAATAACCATCGTGCGAAATTCGTGAAGAAGGCGCCCGCTGGGCGGATGCATTTCGAGATTGATGCCCTTGGTGCCAATCGCCATGCGTGTACTTTCAGTGGGGTGCTTCTGGGCAACATCGCCGTTGCTGATGGTGCAGCCGATCCGCGAGCCTCGGCCCTGTCCCATGCCGGATTTCGTTACAGCCTGGCACAGCAGGTGTGAGCGTGATGCCTGTGTCTGGCGAAGACTGCCGGGATTACTGCGGGATGCGGGCGAGTTTCGCCGGCCTGTACAAGTTGCCGCCGGCAGCATGTACGCCGAAGCAGCAGGCGGCTCGCCGGGCCGGGTTTCTCTCGCTTTACCGCGCGAAGAAATTGGAGGACGACGATGAAAAGTTGGTCTGCAGTGCTTGTGCTCGCTGCCACCGCTGCCTTGCCGGCGCGGGCAACCGATCTGCCGCCGGGCGATTGCGGCCGTCCCGCGGCAGCCACCGACCTGTCGGCCTGTGACTTGAGCCGGGCCAGGCTGGACGGTCGCGACCTGCGCGGTGCGCGCTTCGCCGGAGCCAAGCTGGAAAATGCGGATCTGCGCGAGGCGCGCCTGCAAGGGGCGGACTTCAGTCGCAGCAATTCCAAATGGGCCAACTTCACCGGGGCGCAGCTCGCCAGGGCGGATTTCCGCGACGCCGATCTCTTTCATGCCACCTTCGATGATGCCGATCTATCCGACGCCCGCCTGGGCGGCGCCAATCTCTTCGGCGCCAATCTGATCAACACCCGCGCGCCGCGGGCAGATTTCGCCGGCGCCTATCTCAAGGACATCCTGATGGAGGGCATCGACATCTCCGGCGGTTCGATCAAGGGCTGCTATGCCTTTCGCGGCGTGCTGCTCGGGGCCAGGCTGGTCGGTACCGATCTGTCCGGCGCCGATCTGACTGGCGCCGCGGCCGAAAGCGCCGATTTCTCCGGCGCGCGACTGGTCGGCACGAAACTCCTCGGCGCGACCCTGCGCCACGCGGTCTTCAGCGATGCCGACATGGCGCAGGCCGACCTCGCCAATGCCGATGTCTGGAATGCCAACTTCAGCGGCGCCCGCAACCTGCCGCCCTCGGTGCCGGAAGCGCTGATCGAACCCTTCGTCCTGCGTGAGCGGCGCTGAGCTGCGAACCGCGGGTGGCGGTGAGAGCGGTCCTCCGTGGTCGACTCCGCGGAACCGGAGGCTCGCGTCGCTCTCTCGCACAGACGGGCGAAGGTTCCTGCTGACCCCGGCCGACCAGAATGCCGTGTCACCATGGCTCGGACTCGAGATCAGTCCCTTCAACTCGTCCCCCACCTCGATGTCCCGATGCCGCAGCTTGAGCGCGTTGACGAAGCCGGCCAGCCGGCGCAACGCATGCTGGGCGAATTCCCTCGTTTGCTCATTCCCGGATCCGCAGTACCGCGAGGCGTCACTAGCAAGCCCGAATGGTGGGCAGAGCGCGGCGCTCGTGTGCTTCCACCCGCCGGCTCTGAACATCGCCGGTCCTACACGCGGAACACTTTCATGACTTCGTCCCCGAGGTGGTTGATCACCTTCACCGCGATCCGCCCAGACTTCGGCTTCACGAACGGACGCGAGGTGTCGCTGTTCAGGCTGGCCCAGGCTTCGCGGTCGATCTCTGCCTTGAGCGTCGTCTTCAATGCGCTGTAGGGGTCGTTGGCGCCGAGGAAATAGGCGTGGCGGACGAAGAAGCTTTCCTGATTGTAGTCGGTGTCGATGAACCAGCAGGCGATGCCGTCGGTGCTGTCGCTGATGACTTCGCCGGTCTGCGGTTTGAAGACATCGACGCCGTTCACCTTGACGCACAGCTTGCCGTCGTCCTGCGGCAGCAGGCTGATGTCCGGCTCGCCGAAGATGACGAAGAGATTGCCCTTGCCGGTGTTCTTGAGGTCCGCGGCCATGTGCAGGTCGGCGTTCATGCGCGCCTTGAGCACGGGGATGCGCCCGAGCTTGCTGAAGTCGGTGGCGTGCGCCTCGTAGTTGAAGGCGCAGGCGATCAGCGCGTCGAAACCGGCTTCGCCGCACTCGCGCGCGGCTTCGACCAGATCGCTGCGCTGCACGGTGCCGAACTCGGGGCCGATGAAGATGCCGGCCCGCTTTTCGCGCATTTCACCTTCCTGACCTTCGAGATAGCGTCCTTCGGCGCAGATCGCTCCCTCGCCCGGCCAGGGCGTCAGCGCGGTGAAGCTGATCCGGTCTTCCCGGTGCGCCTGCTGCACGCCGGCCGTCCTGAGGTTTTCGAGAATCAACTGCGCGAAGGACTGGCGGGCGCCGTACCCGGCGCGATCTTGCTGGAAACCGTCGATCAGTTCGTCGTCCTCGTCGACGCCGATCATCCGGTGCGGCGACAGGCTCTCGACGGTGAAGGGACCGGCGACGCGCACGCACTTCCTGTTCTCGTAAGGCCTGTCGTAGAGGGTCTCGAAATCGGCCTTGGCGGCGATCGAGGCGTCGATTTCCTTCTGCCGGCCGATGCGCGCCTGCCACCAGTCGGCGTGCAGCTTCTTCGCGGGGTCGGGCCAGGACTGGTCGGCGTCGCGCGGGATTTCCCATTCCTGCCAGGCCTTGTCGAGCACCGCGTTCAGCGATTCGCGCAAGGGTTCGAGCTTCGCCTGCCACTGCTCCCAGATGACGTCGATCTCGGCGTTGTTGGCGATCGACTTGAGCGTGATGTGCGGCACGCGCTCATAGACGAAGCCGTGGCGGAGGTTGCCGTGTACCGGCTGCGTGCTCGGCGCGCTGCGGCTGACGTCGGCTTCCTTGCGCTGGCCCTCGCGGGAATCGGCGAGCAGGTAGAACGGATAGCGCGCGCCCATGATGCGGGCGCGCGCCAGGGCGAGCGCGACGCGCGAGGTGTCGATTGTGATCCAGCGGCGGCCCCATTGCTCGGCGACGGTGGCGGTGGTGCCGGAGCCGCAGGTCGGGTCGAGGACGAGGTCGCCGGGATCGGAGGACATGAGAATGCAGCGTTGCACCAGCTTGCTGCCGGTTTGTACGACATAGACTTTCTCGTCGGTAAAGCTGCCCGTGCCTGTGTCAGTCCAGACATTGCCAATCGCTTGCGCCTTGAAGTCATCAAGGAACCGCACGTATCTCAGGCTGTTTGCCGCCACTGCTACGCGGTTGGCCTTTTGAAGTCGCGACATTCCGATTTCGCCGGTCTTCCAATAACCCTTTCCGGGCCCGAAGGCGCGACCGAGCATCGCTACCGGAAAGTCGCCTGGTGGGCGTTGCGATGTAAGGTTGTCGGTGGAAAAGATGCGCGCCGTGTGACCTCTCGCTCGCTCCTCAGCCGTCAACGCACGCTCGACCCCCTCCCGATCACGAACCCATCTGTAGACACCCGACTTGTCTGCTTCCAGCCCCTTGGTGGCAAGCGCCTTGCGGAACTTCACTGTCTCGCGTGCCTTCGCGTACCAAAGAACGTAGTCCGCCGTTCCCGCGATCAGCTCGGCCGATTGGCTGGCCGTCTTTACCACTGTGAGTTGTGAGCAGAGGTTCTGCTCGCCAAACACCTCATCCATCACCGCCCGAACCCGGTGCACATTCTCATCGCCCATCTGCACGAAAATCGACCCCGACTCGCTCAGCAGATCCCGCGCGACGGTCAGCCGATCCCGCAGGTAGGTCAGGTAACTGTGAATCCCGTCGCGCCAGGTATCGCGAAACGCCTTGACCTGCTCTGGCTCGCGCGTGATGTGGCTCGCATTGCCATCCTTGACGTCACGGCTGGTGGTGCTCCACTGGAAGTTGCTGTTGAACCTGATGCCGTAAGGCGGATCGAGGTAGATGCACTGCACCTTGCCGCGCAGGCCCTCGCGCTCGGCGAGGCTGGCCATGACCTACAGCGAGTCGCCGAGGATCATGCGGTTGCTCCAGTTCTGGTCGTGCTGGTAGAAATCGGTCTTGTCGGCGCCCTTGGGGATGCCGTTGAAATCGGCGAAGAGATCGGGTGTGATCTGTCCGGCTTCATGCTGGCGCTCCCTGGTGCTGCGCAGCAGGTCGTCGATCAGCACCTTCGGGTGCACCTTCTCCTGGATGTAGAGCGGCGGCGCCGCGACGACGAGGTCGCTCCAGTCCTGCTCGTCCTTTCCGCGCCAGACGAGCTGCGGGTCGAGATCGGTGTTGCGCGGGTAGCGGACCTGCTTCGGCTGCTGCTGCTCGGTAGGCAGCACCGCCTGGTATTCGGCCGTCGGGATGTTCTTGCGCCGGGCTTCGTCGTGGGTCAGTGATTCGACGGATTTGGCGTTGCTGGGTCTGGCCATGGTCATGCCTTCGCTGGTCGCATTATCTTGAGTCCGGCTTTCCGGGCGGCTTGATGTTCGTGGGGACGACGAAGCCTGACCACAGCGCGTTGTCGGTATCGAGGAAGACCAGCTCCAGCTCCCGCAGGCGGTGCAGGTCGCGCTGGCGCGTCTTGTCGTTGAGCTTCAGATAGAGGCTGGTGTACCAGGGCGCGTGCCGGACTTCGTCGAGGGGCAGTGGCCGCCCGCGATCGAGCAACATCGAAAGAATGGTGTATTGCCGGGCGTTGATCCGCTTGTCGTCGAGGGCGCGGCGGATCCTGCTCTCGTAGAGCAGCATGTTGACCAGTCGATTGACGCGATCATGCAGCGCATTGATCGTCTGGCGCATTCCCTCGAGGTGGAAGTCAACAAACGCCTGGTTGGGCGCGTCCCGCCCTTTCTCGGCGGCCTTGCGACAACTGTTGAAGAGGGTGAAGTAGGCGTCGATGTTCTGCAGGTAGTAGCGCGCCAGGGCGAAGGGCGCGTAGCGATAACCGGCGGCCTGCAGCAAGGTGGCTTCGATGACGCGACCGACACGGCCGTTGCCGTCCCAGAAGGGGTGAATCTGTTCGTAGTAGAGATGCACGAGCGGCGCGCGGATCAGCGCCGGAACGCCGGCCGCTTCGAGCTCGCCATGCCAGGCGATCAGCGCAGCGAGCAGACGTTCGATGTCCCCGCCGTACTGCGGTGGCTTGTAGCGGCCGCCATGCGCGGCGTCGCCGACAGTGGTGACGCGGGTCTTCGGGTTGTCGCGGAGCAGGCCGGGGCGATTGTCTTCGTGCGGGATATCGGCGGTGATCAGTCGATGCAGGTCGATGACGAACTCTGTCGTCAGCGACCAGCCTGGGATTCTTGCGGCAGCCTGAGACAGGTCGTAGGCGGCCTTGATGTTGAGTGCGCGTTGTTGCTCGACTGCCTGCACCTGCCGGGGATCGAGGCTCAGGGCGCTGGCGGTCTCCTCTTCGCTGAGCGTGCCGCCTTCGATGGTGTTGGTGCCGAACACGCTGCTGACCAGGATCTCCTGCTCGAGTCGGTTCGCCACCTGGGCAAGCGGCGACGCGACGAAGCGTGCGTGCGCGTCTTCGACGCGCTGGAGCGCGAGATCAACCGCCGCCACGGTGAATCCTGGCTGGAAGACGAAGGGTCCGAAGCGGTCGGTGTCAATCCGGCGAGAGCGGTCGGAACAGTCTTCGAGGATTATCCTGTCGTGCATGATGTCCGCCGCTCCATTGCAAACTGTCGTTATTTTTCATCAAGATAAAATTCTTCGCAAAAAAATTTGTCGCCGGAAATGTCGCAGCGAATGTGCCGTCTATTGCGCAAGTGATTCGATCATCCTGGCGAACTGGCCCTCGACCCTGGCCCGGAAATCGGACTCCATCTGGTACACCTCGCAGAACTCGGCAAACGCCCAGCGGCCATGGCTGCCGAGATGGTTCACGCCGGGCACCCAGTAGGTGTCCATGGTCGATTTCTTCTCCTTCGCGTCCTCGCGCCGGTAGCCCTTGATCTCGACTACCAGATGCAAGAGGTCATCGGGGCCGTGGCCATCATCGACCAGCACGATGAAGTCGGGCCGGTACTTGCGCGTCTCGGAGCCGTAGCGATAGGGGACTTCCAGGCCGAGGTTGTGGTTCTTCACATAGGCGCGAACCCTGGGGTGCGACTCGGCAACGCGGCAGAATTCGCCTTCCCAGTCGCTGTCCAGGATCACCCAGTTGATGTGGCAGGATTGCGAACTTGTCTGCCAGCGGTCGGTCTTCGAGGTGTTGAAGCGGACGTGCGCGGTCGATCCGGTGGGATTGTAGGGGTCGAGCAACGCCTTGATCGGACGCTCGCCGAGGAACCGCCGGGTGATCGCCGCCGTGATCCGGTTGCAGGCCATGTCGGCGAGTTCCTGGTACATCAGCAGCGCCGGGTAGGTGTCACCCTTGCAGACCAGGCAGGTGTCGAGCCATTGCCGGGTGATGCGCTTGAGCTGGCCGAAGAGGTAGAGCCTGGGCTCCTCGCCGGGGTCGCGCCATTTGGTGTACAGCAACCGCTGGGCCAGCTGGTACGCGAGTGTCGCGGGTCGCATGTCGCCGAGGTGCTGCAGGCTCATGTCCGCGCCTTCGCCGATGATGCCGGAGTTGCGGGTGATCGACGGGCCGACCAGGTCGGGGCTGAGTTGCAGGACCGAATCGTCGTTGAAGTCGGCGGTCAGCCGTTCCTCGGGCAGCTCGACGCGATAGCCCTCGACCCGCGGAAAGCGGATTTCGAGCGCGTCGCGCTCGGGGCGAACGGCCTTGACCTGTACCGTCTGGCGTGGCGGCTGCGGCGGCGCAATCACCGGCTTGGCGGTGAAGTCGAAGGGGATGCCGAAGACGTCGGCGTACTCGACGTTGAACAGCCCTTCCTCGTTCAATTCGTAGGACTGGCGGCGCAGCGCCCGGCCGATGACCTGCTCGCAGAGCAACTGGGTGCCGAAGGCGCGGATGCCGAGGACGTGGGTGACGGTATTGGCGTCCCAGCCTTCGGTGAGCATCGAGACCGAGACGACGCAGCGGATGGCGCCGCCAAGCTGCTCTGGCTTGCCGACGGTGTTCATGACTTCGCGCAGCAACTCCTGGTCGCTGATGTGGTTGCCGGAACGGGCATCGCCGGAGCGCTCGACGATCTCGCGGCGAAAACGCTCGATCTCGTCGGCCGCCATGCTGCGGAAATTGTCGTCGAGGGCATCGCCGGCTTCGAGCTGCTCGCTGTCGATCAGCAGCGTGTTCGGGCGGGGAAGGGGGTTGCCGTGTTCGTCGGAGCTGCGGAACAGCGGCAGCCGTCCGACTTCCGGCGTGCTGCTGCCATCGGCGTTCCTGCGCTGGAAGCCGGAGACGTAGTCGTAAACCAGCTTGGAGATGGCGGTGTTCTGGCAAACGACGATGAAACAGGGCGGCACCTTGATGCCCTTTTCCGCCCACAGCCTGAAAGTCTGCTCGTAGTGACCATAGAGCGCCTGCAGTGCCGTCTGCAAGCGCGTCGGGAGTCTCAGGGGGTCGAGGTCTTCGCCCTGGCCGCGGCCCTTCCTCGGCATGTCCTTGCTGATGTTCTCCCAGAGCTTGCGGAACATCGGCATTTCGTTGCCGGGGATGTTCTCGGCCACCGGTACACGCGGCAGCTTGACGATGCCGCATTCGATGGCGTCCATCAGCGAGAAGTCGCTCATCGTCCACGGGAAGAGCGTGCCCTCGGCGTAGCCGGAGCCGCGCAGGAAGAAGGGTGTCGCCGACAGGTCGATGACGCGGGTCGTGCCGAGCTTGCGGTTGACGGCTTCGAGGCCGGAAATCCAGAGGCGGGCGGCTTCGTTGTTCTTCTCGGCCTCCTTCCGGTCGTCGCCTTTCAGGTTCTCGTCATCGGCGTCCCTCGGCTTTTCGCGGTAGCAGTGGTGCGCCTCGTCATTGATGACGAGGATGTTCTTCATGCCCATCAGCTCGGGCATCACCCGCTGCAGCATCTGGCCTTCGCTTTCGAGCGTGCGGAGTTCATCGCCCGTGCGGCCCTGCAGGAGCTGCCGTCCACCCTTGGAAATCTCGATGCGCTCGCGCAGCTTGAAGGCGTGGTAGTTGGTGATGACGATCCTGGCGCGGCTCATGTCGTCGAGCAGGTCGCCCGGCAGCAGTTCGCGGCCCCTGTAGTAGCTGTCGGGGTCGTTCGGCTGCAGGACGCGCAGGCGATCCTTGATCGTCAGGCCGGGCGCGCAGATCAGGAAGCCACGGGTGAAGTTCCTGCTGCCCGGCCGGCGCAGCGCGTTGATCGTCTGCCAGGCGATGAGCATGGCCATCACCGTCGTCTTGCCGGCGCCGGTGGCGAGTTTCAGGGCGAGGCGCAGCAGCTCGGGATTGGCGTCCCTGTTCGCCGCCGCGAGATGCTCGAGAACGCGCTTGCCGTGTCGGGAGTGCGGCGCGACCTCGCCGAGCCAGATCGCGGTTTCGACGGCTTCCACCTGGCAGAAGAACGGTCGGATGGCGCTGAACCGATGATGACGCCAGTGCTGCAGCAGGCGGGCAGTCTCCGGTGTCACCTGCCACTGATTGGCGTTGGGCAGGGAACGCCAGGAATCCACATGCCCGCGAACCTCGTTGATGATCGAGGTGGGGTCGTACTGCTGCTCCTGGGTTGACAGTCCCTTGCCGTCATCGAAAACGAAGCTTTGCTGGCTGGCGGCAGTCTTGCGCTTCTTCGGCTTCGGGATCGGGGTGATGAACTGCGCCCGGCGGCGGCTTTCGAGGATCTTCTCCGTCGGCTGCCCCTCCTCGTTGAGTTCCCAGTGCCGCGCCGGGCACTTGTACGGGGAGTTGAGGATCGGTTGGTCGAAGAAGGGGTTGGACATGGTCTGCAGTCAGGGGGAGCAACTCTTCTTGGTACGCCTGCGCGTCGCGGAGCCACAAGCGCGGCGTTTCGCCAATGTACCGCAACTACCGGCACGCTCCAATGCCATTGATCTCCACCCCGCCTTCCAGCAGCAGGCCTGTTTTCCAAGCGACTGCAGGGGGCGCGAAAGCGTCTCCTGCGTCATCTTGAGGCACGAGGCGATGATCCGCTTGTTGGTTGGGAGGGCTACAGTGACTGCCCCGCCGTGGCCTTCCTCCGCATGGCGCAACAGGTAGGCAACGATGCGCTGGCGGCCGCTCCGCAGCGAGTGGGCCTCCACATCATCGATCAGGTGATGCAGGCGCATCGACAGAGCGGTGATCATCTCTCGCCTCCCTCGTCCTCGTTGGCTGCACATCGGATCCGACCGGTTGTGGGCAAGCAATCCAGATATCATTCAACACAAAGGCGCAGATACACTGCAACGGTCAGGTCTTTCATCTGCGTGCTCTCGCCTCTTTTCGGCCCACACATCATGTCCAATCAATACACCTGGCAGTCAGTCCTCGCTATCGTCCGCGAGCACAGAACGGACTTGATCAGCGCGCACATCGTCGCCATCCTGGCGGCGGTGGCGGGCGTGCCGATTCCCCTGCTGATGCCACTGCTGGTGGACGAGGTGCTGCTGCATCAACCCGGTCGCCTCGTCGAATGGCTGAACGGCCACTCCCCTGCCGCCTGGCAGGGGCCGGTGCTGTACATCAGCGCGGTGCTCGCGCTGACGCTGGCACTGCGGCTGACGGCGCTGATCCTCGGCGTCTGGCAGGGCCGTAGCTTCACCCTGATTGCCAAGGATGTGGTCTTCCGCATGCGCGAGCAGATGCTGCAGCGTTTGAGCCGCATCGCCATGTCGGAGTACGAAACCCTTGGCAGCGGCGCCGTCGCGTCCCATTTCGTCAAGGACCTCGACGCGATGGACACGTTCATCGGCGCATCCGTGTCCAAGTTCCTGGTGGCGCTGCTGTCCATCATCGGTACCGCCATCGTCCTCCTGTGGATGCACTGGCAGCTGGCGCTGTTCATTCTTCTCCTCAATCCGGCGGTCATCTACTTCACCACGGTGCTGGGCAAGCGGGTGAAGGATCTGAAGAAGCGCGAAAACAGTGCTTTCGAGCTGTTCCAGCAGGCGCTGACCGAAACCCTGGATGCGATCCAGCAGATCCGCGCCAGCAACCGCGAGCGCCACTACATTGCGCTGGTGATCGAACGCGCACGCGGCATTCGCACGGACGCAGCCGCCTTCTCCTGGAAGAGCGATGCGGCCGGCCGGCTGTCCTTCGTGGTATTCCTGTTCGGTTTCGACGTGTTCCGCGCCATCAGCATGCTGATGGTGGTGTATTCCGATCTCAGCATCGGCCAGATGATGGCGGTATTCGGCTACCTCTGGTTCATGATGGCTCCGGTGCAGGAGATCCTGGGCATCCAGTACGCCTTCTACGCCGCCAAGGCGGCCTTGGGGCGCATCAACCGCCTGCTCGAACTGAAGGATGAGCCGCACTACCCGCACCGGAAGAACCCCTTCGCTGGCCAGCATACGGTCGGCGTCGAGGTGGCGGACGTCCACTTCAGCTACGGCGATACCCCCGTCCTGAACGGCGTCAGCCTGTGCATCCGGCCGGGAGAGAAAGTGGCGCTGGTGGGTGCTTCCGGCGGCGGCAAGTCGACCCTGGTCCAGGTATTGCTCGGTCTGTATCCGCCTGACTCCGGCACGGTGAGTTTCGCTGGCGTGCCGATGACCGAGATCGGCATGGAGGTCGTGCGCAGCCACGTTGCGACGGTGCTGCAGCATCCGGCGCTCTTCAACGACACGGTGCGCGCGAACCTGAGCCTGGGCCGCGAACTCACCGACGAACAGCTGTGGCAGGCCCTGCAGGTGGCGCAGCTCGCCGATACCGTGCGCGACTTGCCGAGCGGCCTCGATACCATCGTCGGCCGCCAGGGCGTGCGGTTGTCCGGGGGCCAGCGCCAGCGCCTGGCGATTGCCCGCATGGTGCTGTCCGCCCCGCAGGTCGTCATCCTGGACGAAGCGACGTCGGCGCTCGACGCCGACACCGAGGCGAGACTGCATGAGGCGCTGCGCGGCTTCCTGAACAGACGGACCACGCTGATCATCGCCCATCGCCTGAGCGCGGTGAAACAAGCCGACCGGGCCTACGTGTTCGATGGTGGCCAGATCATCGAGGAAGGCCAGCACGACGAGCTGATCCAGGGCGACGGGCTGTACAGCCGGCTCTATGGGCAACTGCAGCACTGATCGGTGATGACTTTCATCATCACGGGTGTCCAACCGTCGCGTGATGACCGTTCGCTCGGCACCTGAACTTGCTCGACGCGGGATGCTCAGAGACTGATTGGCAAGATATGCGAATCCTGGGCGGCGTACTTTGATGACCACAATCCGTTGGAGCACCGTGCTGGCGCTGGTGGCATGCGCTGGCCTCTTTGTTGCCTGCGGCGGGACGCCGGATGGGCGATCCGGCGGGCTCGTCGAGTCTTGGTCGGCACGTCACCAGGCGGAGCTGGTCGAGGCCAAGCTGGTGCCACAGCCGGCCGCCTATGAAGTGCTCCGCTTCCAGTGGCTCGACCGCGACCGGCAGCGCGAGGTACTGGCCAAACTCTACCTGCCCGCCGCGACCGCGCGACGCGGGTCGGTGCCGCTGGTGGTCTTCTCGCACGGCATGGGCGGTTCGCGCGAAGGCTACTCCTATCTTGGCGCGAACTGGGCGGCGCAGGGCTACGCCAGCCTACACGTGCAGCACGTCGGCAGCGACAGCCGCTTGTGGAGCGGCAACCCCTTCGACATGGTGTCCCGATTGCAGGGGGCGGCGGACGAGGCCGAGGCGATCAACCGAGTGCGTGACCTTGGCTTTGCCCTCGACGAGGTGCTCGACGACGCGCAGCTTGCCGGCACGATCGACGCGGCGCGGATTCTCGCTGCCGGTCATTCCTATGGTGCCAACACGGCCTTGCTCGCTGCCGGTGCGGTGTTCGCGCGCCCGCAAGGGACGCTGAGTTTCCGCGACAGCCGCATCGTCGGTGCCGTCCTCATCAGTGCGCCGCCCTTCCATGGCGAGCCCGACCCGGAGGCCGTCGTGCGCCCGATCGGCATCCCGACGCTGCACATTACGGCGAAGGGAGACGAGATTCGGATTCCCGGCTATCGCTCCGACTACGAGGACCGGGTGCGCGTCTTTGCGGCGACCGGCAGTGCGCACAAGGCGCTCGTGGTATTTCGCGACGGTGCGCACAGCATGTTCACCGACCGCCTCGGTCCCGGCGGGCGCGACCTGAATCCGCTCGTCAAGTCAGCGACCGTGGACCTGACGCTGGCTTTCTTCGCCGAGGTGCTGGACGGCACGAGCGGTTTGCTCGCCGCGCGCTCGGCGCGCTACGACGGTCTGCTCGCCCGCTTCGAGTCCGAGCCCCGGAGCGTTCCGTGAGCCCGCCAGACGGGGTGCCCTTTTCCCGCAGCGGCATCCCGGCGCCAGCGGCTCTCCCGGCTCACGCTGCCGGCCTGCTTTCCGCTGCCGCGATGCCGGCGCGCAGAAGGCCCAGCGCGGCCAGCCCGAGCGTGCCGGCGATGAGGAACAGCGGCAGGTAGCCGACGGCTTTGGCGAGCACGCCGCTGCTGCCGCCGACCAGCCCCGCGAACAGCACCTGCGCGCTTGCCTGCAGGGTGAAGTCGGCGCCCTCATGCTGCGGGCGGCAGCGCCGCATCATCACGGCGAACAGCGCGACGGTGGACATGCCGTCGGCGACCTGTTCGGCGAGCGCCACCGCATGGACCAGCCCGACGTTGCCGCCGTGGCCGACCAGCAGCGCCATGGCGGCGATGCCGGCCGCCTGCAGCAGGCCGAACAGGAAGAGCGAGCGGTGGGCGCCGAGCCGCGCGTAGAGCGCGCCGCCGAGTACGGCACCGGCGATGCCGGCGGCGCTGCTGACCAGCGTCAACTGCCCGAGCATGGCATTGGTCCAGCCCTGGTCGACCAGCATCGGCTTGATCATCGGCGAGCCCAGCGCATCGCCGAGCTTGAAGCCGAGCACGACGGCCAGCCAGGCGAACATCCCGGGCTGGGCGAGCAGCCCGCGGTAGTGCGCGAGCAGCAAGCGCGGCCCGAGCGCCGTCTCGGCGGCACCGGGGGCATGCGGAATCCGCTGCCGTTCGGCGAAGCGCCAGACCGGCAGCGTGCACAGGACGAGCAGCAGCGTGATCCCGCCGAGAGCCACGTTCCAGCCGAGCGCATCCATGACCAGCAGCAGCCCGCTGCCACTGACGATCATGCCGACCTTGTAACCGCCCACCTGCAGGCTGTTGCCAAGCCCGCGCCAGCGCTCGGGCAGCAGGCGGACGGTCAGGCCGTCGGTGGCGATGTCCTGCGTCGCGGCGGCGAGGTTGATGGCCAGGATCAGGCCGAGCAGCAGTGGCAGCCCGTTGCCGAAGAGAAGCGCCGGGCTTGCCGCCGCCAGGCTGGCGACGCCGAGGATCATCGTCGCCTGCAGCGGCAGGATCCAGCCGCGATGGTGGCCGAGGCGAGCCGAGGCGATGCGGTCCACCCACGGCGCCCACAGCAGCTTCAGCATCCACGGCAGGGCGAGCAGCTTGAGCAGACCGATCACGGCCAGATCGACACCGTGCTGGCGCAGCAGCACCGGCAGTGCATGCGCGAACAGCCCCGACGGCAGGCCCTGCGCGCAGTACAGGCTGGCAAGCAGGAGCAGCGTCGGCGTGTCGGGGAGGGACGACCGGGTGTCGGCTGCGGCTGTCACCGAGGTCGCTCGCGGATGGTCAGGGATGGCGCCATTCGGCGCTCCGGCGCGCCTGGTCGGGGAGTCCGGGCAGGCGCGCCGGAGCGCCGGGCAGGTGGCTTGGCGAGGCATCGACGAAGGCGCCTGCCGCATACCGATGGCTGCATGGGTGCCGGCGACGTCGCTCTTGCCACTTGCCGCCTCAAGCCCAGAACCCATGGCCGATGCTGCGCAGCAGGATGCCGATGCAGCCGCCCAGCGCGGCCGGCTTCCAGACCGCGCCGACGCGCCGGCCGGCAGAGATCAGGAAGGCGACACCGGGCAGGTCGAATGGGTTGATCAAAAAGCCGGCGCTCGCATTGAGCTGTTCGACGCTGATCTGGCCGGCGCGGCGCATCTCGTCCATCACCCCCATCATCGCCGTGCCGCCGGCGAGGTACTTGGTGAGCGAGGGCAGGATCAGCGTCGGATCGATGGCGACCAGGGCGAGCAGCGGCGTCAGCCACTGCGTCAGCAGGTCGATGATGCCGAGCCGTTTGAGGGCGCCGACCACCACCAGCGACAGCACCAGCATCGGAATGGCGCCGACCGAGATGCGGAAGGCCTCGGCGCCGGCGAGGTTGATCGTGTCGAGCACGCCCTTGGCGCCGGCAGCCGAAGGATGTTGCAGGCTCTCGTCGACGTTCTCCTCGACCGCGGAGAGGTGGCGGCCGAAGACATGGTAGGTGAGCGTGGCGGCGGCCAGGCCGCCGATGAGTGAAAAGGCCAGTGTGCTTCCCAGGTGCAGGCCCATGGTCATCATCGGCAAGGCGGCATTGGCCTGCGCCATGGCGAAGATCATCGCCAGCGTCGCGGCGAGGTGGCGGTCGGAGGTGCCGCGCTGCTCCATCATGCTGAGGGTGGCGATCGGCGCGGCGAAGCTGACGAAACTGATCTGCAGGGCGGCGAAGACACCCATGCCGTTGAGGCCGAAGGGCTTCAGCAGCGGCGTCAGCCGGGCAACGAGTGCGTCGAGGAGGCCGCGCGCTTCGAGCAGGCGCATCAGGCAGAGCATCACCACCATTACCGGCAGGAGGACGAAGAAGGCCAACTCGACGGCGGAACGGCCGGCCTTGAGGATGACGTCGATGATCATTTCCATGCTGCGGCTCCAGTCATTTCTTCAGCGATGCCGGCGGACAGGCTCAACCCGGCTTCCGCATCTCCTGCCCGATCGCGCCACGGCGAAGCCGGCGCCGGGGTGAGTCACCGGTGTCATCGCCCGGGTCACCCCGACAGCTGGTGCGCGCGGTAGGCATCGTTGCCGACCGCCTTGCTGGCGACGTCGAGGAGGTGCTCGTGATGCGTCAGGAAGAGAACCTGCGTTCGCTGCGACAGCTCGGCCAGGACCCTGAAGGTGGCGGCCGCCGCCGCGTCGTCGAAGTGGACGGTGATGTCGTCGACGATGACCGGCAACGGCTCGCCGTTGTCGAGGTGGCCTTCGATCGCTGCCAGCCGCAGGGCGAGGAAGAGCTGGTCGCGGCGGCCGGTGCTCAACTGCTCCATGTGCAGGCGTTCGCCGTCGGCGCGCACGGCCTTGAGGATCTGCCGCTCGTCGTCGTAGTCGACGACGACGCCGCGGTAGCGGTTGCCGGTGAGCGCGGCAAAGTGGCGCGACGCCTTGTCGACCAGTGGCGCCTGGTTGCGCTTCTGGTAGGCGTCGATGACCTGTGCCAGAACCGCCGCGGCGATCCGTGCGGCGGCGTAGTCGGCAGCGAGTTCGGCGAGGCGCGCGGCGTGCTGCGCCATCCGCTGTTGCGCGTCGGCGGCGACCGCCGAGCCGTCCATCGTCGCGAAATGCTGCCGGGCAGCGAGGTAGCGCTCGTGACTGCGCTGCACGTCGGCGACGTTCCGCTCGCTCTCCTGCGCATTCCGCGCCAGGCCTTCGGCGATGGCGTCGGGTTCCTGGCCGGCCGCCTGCCTGAGGACCTCCGGCAGGGGAAGTCCGGCCGCCCGGACGAGCCGCGCTTCGATGCCGAGAACCTCGGCGGTCAGTGCGCCGCGTTGCGCGCTCAGTCCCTCGACCAGTTCGAGGTCCTCGATCGTGTCGCAAGCGGCCTGCCGCTGAAGCCGTTCGATGACCGTCGCCGCTCCGCCGGCGGTCAGCCGCGCTTCGTCGATGGCCTGCTGGTCGTCGGCGATCTGCTGGCTCAGGGTGTTCCGTTTCTCCTGCAGCGAACGCGTCAGGTTGAGTTCGCGATAGAGCTCGGCGGCGAGGAGGTCGGGGCTGCGGTCATCGACCGGCAGTGCTTCGCCGCGGACCCGCTGCCAGGTCGTCGCGAGACGGGTCTGGAAGTCGTCGATCTGGATGCGGGCGTCGTCGTGCTCCTTGCGCGATCGGTCGAGGCTGTCGCGCGCGTCGACCAGCTCCGCAAACTGCTGCAGGCGGGCGGTTGCCTCCGCTTCGCTGGCGTCGGCGGCGAGCCGGATCGAGGCCATCGCCGCCGCCCAGCGGCTTGTCCAGCCGGCGACCGCGGCACCGCTGTCGGTGGCGGCGTCCGTGGCATGCTGCAGCACTGCGACCGCGTTCGCCAGGCTGCTGCTCTTCAGCTGCCGTTGCGTGCGCTGCTCGGCGTGCCGGCGGTTGATCGCCCGCGCTCGCGCCAGGCTTTCCGACAGGCGTTCGCCTGCCGTCTGCGCGGCTGTTTCCGGTCGACCACAGAGTTCGCCGAGCCGGCTGCGGACGTCCTGCGCCAGCAGGCGCAGCCGCTCTGCTTCTTGCCGCTGCACCTGGCTGGCGTCGAACTTCTGCTGCCACGCTTCGCGCTTCGCCAGCCAGGCTGCCGCTTCGCCGATCTTCAGCGGCGGCAGGCCGTTCGCCGCGAGCAGCGCCGCCCAGTGCCGCGCGAGTTCGTGCGTGTCGCCGGCGAGCGTGGCGGCGCGCTGGCGGTCGAGATCGAGGGCACTCTCCATCTGTGACTCGCGGACGCGGTACCCGGCATAGCGGGTGGCGCGTTCGGCGTCGGCGAAGAGGTCGTCAGCGGCCTCGTCGGCACGGCTGACGGCAAGCTCGTAAGCTTCGGCCGGTGGCGGCGGATCGCGCGCAACGCTGGCGTCGGCGGGAAGGAAATGCCGGCGGAGCGCGAGCCAGAGGCCGTCGCGCGCGCTCCGCAGGGCGGCGATGGCCTCCCGGGTCGGGACGTTGCCACGGATCTCGAGACCCTTGATGTCACCGCGCAGGGCGGCGAGATCGTCCTCGAGCTTCTCGATCGCCTCGCGGATCGAGCGCTCGCGGCGGCGCAACTCCTCGTCCTGCAGCCGGAATGCCTGCAGCTCCGCGTCGAGCGGCGCCGTCGTCCGCGCCACGGCCGCCGCCGGCAGCCGCAGGCCGCGGGCTTCGGCTGCGAGCCGGGTGGCTGCTGCCGCCACCTCGTCCTCGAGCTGTTGCGCCCGCGCTTCCGGATCACCCTGGTCGGCAATCGAATCGAGGTAGTTTCCGAGATCGTCGCTCGCCAGCGTCTGCTGCAGCTCGCACAGCGCTGCCTCGAGCTGGGCGACCTCGAGCGTCTTCGCTTGCCGGTGTGCGAGAGCGGCCTGGTGGCTGGCCTTGAGCGTCGCGCCCTCGGTGATCAGTGCGCGGATCCGGGCGGTCCGCGTCGCATCGGGGATCCACTGCAGCGCATCGGCGGGTTGCGCGTCGCCGGTGATCTGCCGCCCGATGCGATCGAGGTGGCCGCGCGCCGCGGCGATGGCCGCTGCCGCGCGGGCCGACTGCAGGCTTGCTTCACGGCAGGCGGCCGTGGCGTGGTGAATCGCCTCGATGGCTTCCGCGTCGGCGAGGACGGCGTCGGTGATGCGGATCGCCGCCAGCGCGTTCTGGTGCTGCTGCAGGCGCGACGCCGCCGCCCGTTCGGCGGCGAGTGCTTCCGCCCGCTGCGTCACGGCCGCCACCCGCTCGCTCGCCGCTGACGGCGGCAGCAGCGGCACGGCGGCGAGTTCGCCGAGTTGCTGCCGCGCCAGCCCGAGCGCGGCGACGTCCGGCAGGATCGCCGCCAGACGCTCCAGCCGCCGTGCTTCCGTGTGCAGTCGCAGCTGCTCGGCGCGGGCGGCTTCGTACTCCTTGCTTGCCGCTTCCATCGCCGACCGCGCTGCGGTCCAGTCGAGCGGCCGCACAGCTGCTTCCCGTGCCTGCCGCCGGCTTTCCTCGTGCTCGGCCAGCGCCCGGTAGATGGCCGACTTCGAAGCACGTGGCTTGAACAGGCTTTCCGCCTCGCTCTCGAGCCGGGTGCGCAGGGCGCGAATCGAGCCAAGACCAGCGCCGGCTTCGAAAAGGCTTTCGCCGGCATCGCCGCGGCCCTGCGCGAGCGCCTCGCCACCACGCACCAGCGCCGCGTGGTCGAGGCTGAACATGGCCAGGAAGAGTCCCTGGCCGAGGCCGCCGAGCCAGTCGCCGAGTCGCTCGTCGGGCACCGTCGCCGGCAGTTCGCTGGCCGTCCCGGGATCGTAGGCGAGCAGGGTATTGACGCGACCCTTGCGGCGCATCACGGCCAGCCGCTCGCCGGCGCGCGACGACAGGACGAGCCCGACGCGCAGTTTCGGGTTGCCGTGCAGGTAGCCGTCGCGGGTGGTTTCGGGGATGCCGAAGAGGGCGCCGTTGATCGCGCGCCAGAGGGTGGTCTTGCCGGCCTCGTTCGGGCCGCAGATGAGGTGCAGGTTGGCGCTGCCGGCGAGGCTCAGGCGCTGATTGCTGAAGTGTCCGTAGGCCTTGAGATCGATCTGCTCGATCTTCATCGCGTGTCCTCGGCGCCGATCACCGCCAGCAGGCGCTCCCTGGCGCTCGCCAGCGCGTCGGCGAGGGCTGCGTCCGCATCCAGCGCCCACGAACCGTCGGCGCCGCGCAGATCGGGCGGCAGCTTCTGGCCGAGATCGGCGAGCACGGCTTCGGCGAGCGAGTGCAGCGCCGTCGGGTCGGCGGCCAGCGAATCGAGCGAGCGCAGGAGCAGGCCGATCGGGTCGTCGCGGCCGGCCAGGCGTTCGAGGTCGAGCGGCGCCGTCACCCGGATGCGGACCTTTTCGAGCCAGGCGCGGCCGGCCGAGGCTTCGCCAACCGAGGCCGCGAGCTGCGCCCGCAGCGCTTCGCGATCGGCGACGAGCAGCCGATGCAGTGGCCCGCGCCCCGTCAGCGTCAGGCGAATCGCCAGCAGCCGCTCCTCCGCCGCCGCCTGCAGCGAACGCACCTCGTTCTGCACGGCGGCGTGCAGCTCCTCCGCCGACGCCAGTCCGGCGATGTCGATGACGAGCTGCTGCCAGCGTGCGACGTCGGTGGCAACGAACTCGACCGAACGGATGCCGAGGGCGGCCTCGGCTTCGACGAGCATGCAGCCCCGGGCGCCGGTCTCACGCGCGTGCCGCCCCTGTGTATTGCCGGGGAAGACGATCCATGGCGATTCGCGGACGATCTCCCGGGTGTGGACATGACCCAGCGCCCAGTAATCGTAGCCCTTGTCGGCGAGGCGCTGTGCCGTCGTCGGCGCGTAGGGCTGATGTCCCTCGCGCCCCGACAGCGCGGTGTGCAGGACGCCGATGTTGAGCAGCCCGTCGCGTGGCGCGGGATAGGCGGCGGCGAGGTCGATCGTCACCGCCTCGCTGGCAAAGCTCTGGCCGTGGATCGCCAGGTCGAGGTCTGCGAGCACCTGCGTCGCCGGACGATTCGCGGGAAAGCAGAAGACGTTCTGCGGCAGCGGTAGCGAACGCGTCAGCTTGCTGACCGCATCATGGTTGCCGTAGCTCAGGAAGACGCGGATGTCGGCAGCGGCCAGGCGGCGCAACTGCGCGGCGAAGTAGAGGCCGGTATTGAAGTCCGGCCAGTCGCCGTCGAAGATGTCGCCGGCGATCAGGACGCAGTCGGCGGCGCGCTCGATGGCGAGGTCGACGACATTGGCGAAGGCGCGACGGGTGGCGTCGCGCATCTCGTCGACGGGTGCGCCTTCGTAGCGTTCCAGCCCGCGCAGCGGACTGTCGAGATGGATGTCAGCGCAGTGGATGAAGCGCATGCGGGCAGCAGTCGCCGTGCCGGGTCGCCGCGGCCGCGTCGCTCAGCGGATTCGCCGGACGACGGCGCCCAATTGTTCGAGCTTCTCCTCGATTCGCTCGTAGCCGCGGTCGAGATGGTAGATGCGGTCGATCAGCGTTTCTCCCTGCGCCACCAGTCCGGCAATCACCAGGCTGGCCGACGCGCGCAGGTCGGTCGCCATGACCGTCGCTCCCTGCAGATGCTCGACGCCGGTGACCAGCGCGTTGCTGGCGTCGATCCGGATGTCGGCACCGAGCCGGATCAGCTCGACGGCATGCATGAAGCGATTCTCGAAGATCGTCTCGCGGATCACCGCCGTGCCCTCGGCGACGCAGTTCAGCGCCATGAACTGCGCCTGCATGTCGGTCGGGAATGCCGGGTACGGCGAGGTGCGCACGCTGACTGCCTTGAGACGCTGCGGTGCCGCGAGGCGGATCGCCTCGCGCTCGGCGACGATCTCGCAGCCGGCGTCGAGCAGTTTATCGACGACGACATCGAGGTAGGCGGCCGAAGTGTGGGTCAGCCGGATGCTGCCGCCGGTTGCCGCTGCCGCACAGAGGTAGGTGCCGGTCTCGATGCGGTCGGCCATTACCGTGTGCGCTGCACCGTGCAGGCAGTCGACGCCGCGGATGCGGATGCGGTCGCTGCCGGCGCCCGAGATGCGCGCCCCCATTGAGCTGAGGCAGTCGGCAAGATCGACGATTTCCGGTTCGCGGGCGGCATTCTCGATCGTCGTCTCGCCGTCGGCGAGAACCGCCGCCATCATCAGGTTCTCGGTGCCGGTGACGGTGACCATGTCGGTGACGATGCGGGTGCCTTGCAGGCGCCGCCTGCCGCCGGCAATGCGGGCATGGATATAGCCGTGCTCGACCTGGATCTCTGCGCCCATTGCCTGCAGACCGCGGATATGCTGCTCGACCGGTCTGGCGCCGATGGCACAGCCGCCCGGCAGCGACACCCGGGCCTCGCCGTGGCGCGCCAGCAGTGGACCGAGGACGAGGATCGACGCGCGCATGGTCTTGACCATGTCGTACGGGGCGAGCGGATTGTCGAGGTTGCGACTGTCGAGGACGACTTCGGAAGTCCCCTCGCGGCTGACCTGGACGCCCATCTGCTCGATCAGCCGCAGCATCGTCGCCACGTCCCGCAGTTGCGGCACGTTGCGCAGATGCAGCGGTTCGGCGCTGAGCAGGCTGGCGCAGAGGATCGGCAGCGCCGCGTTCTTGGCGCCGGAAATCGCGACTTCGCCGGCGAGCCGCCGGCCTCCCTCGATCAGCAGCTTATCCACGGCTGGCGTCTCTCCACTCTGCGGGGGTCTGCGTCTTCATCGACAGCGCATGCAACTCGCCGGAGTCGAAATGCTGCTGCAGGATCCGGTTGACCAGTTGCTGGCGCTGCACGCGGTTCCTGCCGGCGAAGCTGGCGCTGACGATCAACGCCTCGAAGTGGTGGCCATCGCCGCTGACCTGCAGGTGTTCGCAGGGCAGGCCAGCGGCGATCAACTGCTGGACTCGTTCAGGGTGCATCATGATTCAGGATCTCAGTTTGTAGCCGCTGCGCAGCAGCAGCAGCGTTGCTGCCGATACCAGGGCGAAGCTGCTGCCGACGACCGCCAGGCTGGTCTCCGGCGGCACGTCCGAGATGCCGAAGAAGCCGTAACGAAAGCCGTCGATCATATAGAACACAGGGTTGAAATGCGATACCTGCTGCCAGAAGCCGGGGAGCGAATGGATCGAGTAGAAGACGCCGGAGAGCATGGTCAGCGGCATGATCAGGAAGTTCTGGAAGCCGGCGAGCTGGTCGAACTTGTCGGCCCAGATGCCGGCAATCATCCCCAGTGCGCCCATGATCCCGCCGCCAAGGAGGATGAAGACGAGAATCCACAGCGGTGCCTCGACCGCCGGCACGGCAAACCAGATCGTCACCAGCAGGACGCCGGTGCCGACCATCAGGCCGCGCAGCATGGCGGCGACGACGTAGGCGAGGAAGAACTCGCCGTAGGAGATCGGCGGCAGCAGGACGAAGACGACGCTGCCCGTCACCTTCGACTGGATCAGGCTCGACGAACTGTTGGCGAAGGCATTCTGCAGCGCTGACATCATCACCAGACCGGGGATCAGGAAAGCGGTATAGGGGACGCCATGCACCTGCACATGCGCTTCGAGAACGTGCGCGAAGATCAGCAGGTAGAGCAGCGCCGTCAACACCGGTGCGGCAATGGTCTGGAAGCTGACTTTCCAGAAACGAAGGACTTCCTTGTAGAGCAGCGTGCGAAAGCCGGTCATCGGTCGTTGCTCCGGCTGTCGGCCGCGTTGCGCATGACGCCGAGGAAAACATCCTCGAGATCGCTCTGGGTCAGCCGCAGGTCGTCGATGACACAACCTGCCTGCCGCAGTTCGGCCAGCAGCTGCTCGACCTCGCGGGCTCCGGCAAGCGGGAAGGCCCAGTTCCCGTCGACCCTCGTTGCCTGCGCCGCCAGGTGTCGCGGCAGCGCTGCCGGCGGCGCCAGGCGCAGGCTCAGCGTCTGCCCGGCGAAGCGAGCCAGCAGGTTGGCGGTCGAGTCGAGCGCCACCACGCGCCCCTGCTTGAGCATGGCGATGCGGCCACAGAGCGATTCGGCCTCCTCGAGGTAGTGCGTCGTCAGGATCACCGTGTGGCCGTCGCGATTGAGACGACGGACGAACTGCCAGAGGCCCTGCCGCAGTTCGACATCGACGCCAGCGGTCGGCTCGTCGAGGACGATCACCGGCGGCTTGTGCACCAGCGCCTGGGCAACCAGCACCCGCCGCTTCATGCCGCCGGACAGCCGCCGCATGTTGGTGTCGGCCTTGGCGACGAGATCGAGGTTGGCGAGGATCTCGTCGATCCAGTCATCGTTGTTGCGGATGCCGAAGTAGCCCGACTGGATGCGCAGCGTCTCGCGGACCGAGAAGAAGGGGTCGAAGACCAGTTCCTGTGGCACCACGCCGAGCAGGCGGCGGGCGGCGCGGTAGTCGCGGACGACGTCGTGCCCGAGGACGGCCAGCTGCCCGCGTCCGGCCGGCTGAGACCGGCCAGGCAGGAAATCAGCGTCGTCTTGCCGGCGCCGTTCGGCCCCAGCAGGCCGAAGAACTCACCCTCGTCGATCCGCAGCGATACCCCGGCGAGTGCCTGCACGGCGGCGAAGCGCTTCTCGACGCGATCGATGGCAACCGCAACGCCCATTGGTCGTGGCAAGCAGCGGGCCGCCTCAGGCCAGCGGCAGGAGTTCGGCTACGCCGTAGAGCGAGGCCAGGCTGAGCAGGCTTGCCGGCGGATTGATGATGCGCAGCTGCAGACCACGTTCGCCGGCGGTGCGCAACCAGGCGAGGATCAGGCTGACGGCCGACGAGTCGACTTCGCCGACCTCGGCGAGGTCGAGGACGGTGAGCGACGCCGCCGCACGGGCGTGCAGGCAGCTGCGTCCGGCAGCGAGCAGTGAGCGTGCGTTGGCGATCACCATCGGCGCGCTGACTCGCAGCCCGCCGTCCGTGCCGACGATCATGACTTGCCTGCCTGGAGTTCCTTGTTGCGCTTGCCGAGCAGCGCGATCAGGCCGTCGATGCCATTGCTGCGAACCTCCTGGCTGAAGGTGTCGCGGTAGTTCGTCACCAGGCTGACACCGGCCACCCGCACGTCGTACACCTGCCAGCCGTCGCCCTGCTTCGCCAGTTCGTAATCGAGCTGGACCGCCTGGCTGCCGGGCTGCACCACCTCGGTACGGACGACGACACTGCTGTCGTCGGGCTGCAACCGGGTCGGCTTGTAGACGATCCTCTGGTCCTTGTAGGAGGTCAGAGCGTTGGCATAGGTGCGGACGAGCAGCGTCTTGAACTCCTCGGCGAGGCGTGTCTTCTGTTCGGGCGTCGCCTTGTTCCAGTCCCGCCCGACGGCAAGGGCCGTCATGCGCTGGAAGTTGAAGTAGGGCAGGACCTTCGTCTCGACCAGGTCGATGGCCTTGCGCGTGTTGCCGCTGCGGATATCCTTGTCCTGGCGGACGACGGTGAGGACGTCGTCGGTAACCTTGCGGACGAGGGCGTCCGGGGCGTTTTCCTGCGCCAGTGCGGGCGTCAGGTTGCAGAACAGGGCGAACAGCAGGGCCAGTGCGAACTTCATCATCGTTTTCCAGGCAGGTGTGGCTCGCCGGTGGACGCCGGCGGGTTGTGGCAGTCTTGATCCGGGTCTAGCGCGCAGGTTCGTCGACGATCACCTCATGCGGTTGCGCGCCATCGAAGATCTGGCTGCGGCGGTGCTGCAGGTAGGCGTCCCGGATGTATTCATAGCGGTCGATTGCGGCTTCCTCGACCACCTTGTCCGACGGCAGCAGGCTGGCGCGCAGGTTGATGTAACGGGTTGCCGCGAGACTGTTGCGCAGCGCCACGTCGTCGAGGTGCCAGACCGGATCGACATAAACGTCGACCATCCAGCCGAAGGTGTCGCGCGTCGTCCGCGGTCCGATCAGCGGCCAGTAGAAGAAGGGGCCGTCGGCGACGCCCCACTTGCCGAGCGTCTGGCCGAAATCCTCCGAGTGCTTCTCCAGACCCATCTCGCCGGCGATGTCGAAAGCGCCGCCGATTCCCAGCGTGCTGTTGATCAGCACCCGGCCGAGATCGGAAGCGGCGTCCTGGCCCTTGCCCTGCAGCACGTTGTTGACCGCGGTCCAGGCATCCCAGATGTTGCCGAAGAAGTTGCCGATGACCACCTTCAGCGGCAGCGGCGCCGCTGCGTCGTAGCCCTGGGCGACCGGCTTGATGACGACGTCGAGCCCCTCGTTGACGGCAAACATCGCGCGGTTGAAGCCCTCGAACGGATCCTTCGGATTGTTCGCCGTCGTCGCACAGCCGCCAAGAGCGACGAGCGCGGCGGCGCAGGCCAGGCAGGACCAGCGGCTCCTCAGTTGCGTTCTCATCGTTCGGTTCCCCCTTCTATTTTTCGCTCGGTCCTTCGGACGCCTTGTTGAACATGAACTGACTGATCAGCTTCTCCAGCACCACTGCCGATTGCGTCTTGCCGATCACTTCGCCCGCCTTGAGCATCGCCTCGTCACCTCCCGGATCGAGGCCGATGTACTGTTCGCCGAGCAGCCCGGCGGTCAGGATCAGGGCGAAGGTGTCCTTCGGAAAGCGGTAGCGGCCGTCGATGCTGATGGTCACCACAGCTTCGTAGGATTCGGCATCGAAATGGATGTCCACGACCCGGCCGACGACGACACCGGCGCTCTTCACCGGCGCACGCACCTTCAGGCCACCGATGTTAACAAACTTGGCGCGCAGCGGGTACGTTTCGGCAAAGTTCGCCGCCGACAGGTTGCCGACCTTGAGGGCGAGAAAGAGCACCGCCGCCATTCCCAGGACGACGAAAACACCGACCCAGAGGTCGAGCAACTTGCGACTCATCAAGCCTCCCGGAACATGAACGAGGTCAATACGAAGTCGAGCGCCAGGATCGCCAGCGCCGACTTGACGACGGTGCCCTTGATCGAAGCGGAGACACCTTCGGCTGTCGGCAGGGCGTCGTAGCCCTCGAAGACGGCGATCAGCGATACCGCGATGCCGAAGACGAAGCTCTTGACGATGCCGCTCCAGATGTCGTAACGAAAATCGACCGATGCCTGCATCTGCGACCAGAAGGCGCCCTCGTCGACACCGATGAAGACGACGCCGATCAGATAGCCGCCGAGGATGCCGGCGGCGGAGAAGAGCGCCGCCAGCAACGGCATCGAGATGACCCCGCCCCAGAAGCGCGGAGCGACGACGCGGGCGATCGGATTGACCGCCATCATGTCCATCGCCGTGAGCTGCTCGGTCGCCTTCATCAGGCCGATCTCGGCGGTGATCGACGATCCGGCGCGCGAAGCGAAGAGCAGGGCAGCGACCACCGGTCCGAGCTCGCGCACCAGCGACAGGGCGACGAGGACGCCAAGCGCCTCGGCCGAACCGTAGCGCTGCAGCGTCTCGTAGCCCTGCATGCCGAGCACCATGCCGATGAACAGACCGGAGACGAGGATGATCAGCAGCGACTGGAAGCCCGAGAAGTAGATCTCGCGGATGGTCAGGTGCAGACGCCGGAACGACTGCCCCGACTGCAGCAGCACCATCAGGAAGAAGCGGGTCGCGAAACCGAGGCGGAGCAGGCCGTCGACCACCCGGTGGCCGATGTGCCCGAGCGTTGCGACGATGCGGTTTTCTGGCCGGGCATCATCCGCCATGTGCGTGCCTCGCGAGCAGTTCCTGCGCCAATGGCGCGGCCGGATAGTGGAACGGTACCGGTCCGTCGGCCTCTGCGTGGACGAACTGATGGACGAAGGGATGCCGCGAAGCGCGGATCTCGTCCGGGGTGCCGAGCGCGATCACCTTGCCGTCGGACATGAAATAGATGTAGTCGACGATCAGCAGCGACTCCTGGATGTCGTGCGTGACCATGATCGTCGTCGCGCCGAGGGCATCGTTGAGCCGACGGATCAACTGGCCGATGATGCCGAGCGAAATCGGGTCGAGACCGGCGAAGGGCTCGTCGTACATGATCAGCATCGGGTCGAGCGCGATCGCCCGGGCGAGGGCGACCCGCCGCGCCATGCCGCCGGAGAGCTCGGCCGGCATCAGCCCGTGCGCGCCGCGCAGGCCGACGGCGTTGAGTTTCATCAGCACCATGTCGCGGATCAGCTCTTCCGGCAGGTCGGTGTGTTCGCGCATCTGGTAGGCGACGTTGTCGTAGACCGAGATGTCGGTGAACAGCGCGCCGAACTGGAAGAGCATGCCCATCCGCCGCCGCAAGGCATACAGCTCTTCGTCGTCAAGCTGCGGTACCGACTGCCCGTCGACGCGAATCTCGCCGCGGCTTGGCTTCAGCTGGCCGCCGATCAGCCGCAACAGCGTCGTCTTGCCGCAACCGGAACCACCCATGATGGCGACGACCTTGCCGCGCGGGATCTGCAGGCTGATGCCGTCGAGGATCGGGCGATCTTCGTAGGCAAAATCAAGACTGCTGATCTCGACAAGGTCTTCGGCTGACACGCGTGCATCCGGGGAGAAAAACGAGGGCGAATTATACCTGACGCTTCATCGCCTTACCGTGATTTACTTGACGTTAATATAATTGTGGAATAATGACGCAACCGCCACCAGCCCCCGTGACGACACGCTTTCGATGCTCAGCCACCCCGCAACCGCATTGCCCGAGAAGCCCCTGTTGCTGATCGTCGATGACGATCCGCTGATCTGCGACACCCTGAGTTTCTCGCTGAGCAAGCCGTTCGAGGTCGTCACCAGCCATTCCCGGCCGCACGCACTGCAGATTCTGCGGCAATTGCGCCGGGCGCCGGAGCTGGCACTCGTCGACCTCGGCCTGCCGCCGGTGCCGCATCGTCCGGACGAGGGATTCTCGCTGATTGCCGATCTCATCAAGCTGGCGCCGGCCATCCGCATCGTCGTCCTTTCCGGACAGAGCGATGGCGGCAACGCCCGTCACGCGCGCACGCTCGGTGCCGCCGATTTCGTCGCCAAACCGTGCAACCCGGGCGACCTGCAGCAGGTGCTCGAGGGCGCTCTGGCCTTTCGCGCCCTCGACGAACAGCAGCGGGAAGGCGTTTCGCCGCTGATCGGCAACAGCCCGGCGATGCAGAAGCTGCGGCTGCAGCTGCGGCAGTACGCCGACCTGCCGTTCCCCGTCCTGATCGAGGGGGAGTCCGGCAGCGGCAAGGAGATCATCGCCGCACGCTGCCTGCACCATGATACGCGGCGGCGCTACCGGCCATTCCTGGCGCTGAATTGTGCCGCGATCTCGCCCAGCCTGGTCGAGGCGACGCTCTTCGGCCATGCCCGCGGCGCCTTCACCGGCGCCGCAGCGAGTCGCGCCGGCTACTTCGACGACGCGGCCGATGGCACGCTCTTTCTCGACGAGATCGGCGAACTGGCGCTGGATCTGCAGGCGAAGCTGCTGCGCGTCCTCGAGAACGGCGAGTATCAGCGCATCGGCGAGACGCAGCGGCGCGTCAGCCGCGCGCGCATCGTCGCCGCCACCAACCGCGACCTGCGCAAGGAGGTCAAGGCCGGCCGCTTCCGCGCCGATCTCTACCATCGCCTCTCGGTGTGCTCGATCGCCGCGCCGCCACTGCGCGAGATGGGCGAGGACAAGCTGCTCCTGCTCGAGCACTTCCGCCAGCACTACGCCGCGCAGACGCAGCAGCTACCCTTTTCGCTGTCGCCACAGGCGGCAAGCCTGTGGGGTGACTATGCCTTTCCCGGCAACGTGCGCGAGCTGCGCAACGTCGTCATCCGGCTGACCACCCGCTATCCGGGACAGATCGTCGATGCGGCGGCGCTCGAGGCCGAACTGGATCTGCCGGACGATTCGCCGGCGAACGGTGACGCCCTGCCGGCAGCGCTCGACGCCGGAACGAGCGAGGCGATCGTCGCCGCTGCGACGCAACGCCTGCGGCAGCGCGAACCGTTCAGCCTCGATCGCCTGCTCGACGCGACCGAGCGCGGCTACATCGAAGCGGCGCTGAAGCTGGCGCATGGCAACGTCAGCCAGGCGGCACGTCTGCTCGGCGTCCACCGGACGACGCTGTACAACCGGATGGAAGCGGCGGCGCGCGAGACATGATGTATCTCGAGCATTTCGGGCTGCAGCAGGCACCCTTCCGCATCACGCCGCACATCGAGTTCTTCTTTGCCGGCGCCAACCGCGGGGCGACGCTCGAAGCGCTGATCTACGCGATCACCAACGACGAAGGCATCGTCAAGGTCAGCGGCGAGGTCGGCAGCGGCAAGACGATGCTCTGCCGCATGCTGCTCGAAAAGCTGCCGGAGAACGTCGAGACCGTCTATCTCGCCAATCCGATGCTGTCGCGTGACGAGATTCTCTTCGCCATCGCCGCCGAGCTGCGTATCGATCTCCCGGCGGGGCAGGGACAATTGCTGCTGCGCGCGCTGCAGGATCACCTGCTCGAAATCTATGCCGCCGGCCGGCAGATCGTCGTCCTCATCGACGAGGCGCATGCGATGCCAGCCGATGCGCTGGAAGAGATTCGCCTGCTCTCCAACCTCGAATCGAGCCGCCACAAGCTGCTGCAGATCGTCCTCTTCGGCCAGCCGGAACTCGATCAGCGGCTGCGCGAGAGCGCCATGCGGCAGCTCAACGACCGCATCACGCACAGCTTCAGCCTCGCGCCACTGCACCGCAGCGATGTCGCCGCTTACCTGATGTTTCGCCTGCGCGCCGCCGGCTATCGCGGCCCCGACCTGTTCAGCCGGCGTGCCGTCCAGTTGATCAGCCGCAGCTCCGAAGGCTTGACGCGGCGCATCAACATCCTCGCCGACAAGGCGCTGTTGGCCGCATTTGCCGCCGGCCGGCATCAGGTCGACGCCGCGCAGGTGCGCGCGGCGATCCGTGATGCGCAGTTCCAGCCGATCGCCGGCCGGGCGCGCGGCCGCTGGGCGTGGGCCGCCGTCGCCGGTATGGCGATGCTCGGCGTCGCCACGGTCGCCTATCTTGCCGGCAGCCACAGCGCCGGTAGCCAGGTCCGGTCGCCGCCGCAGGCGAAGGCAGACACGGCGGTGACTGGCGAGTCGGCGCCGGCGAGCACGCCGGCGCCGCTGCCGCCGGCGGCCGTGGCCACCGTTGCGGTGGCCACGGCCGCGCCCGCTGTCGCGACGACGGCGACGGTCGCGGCGGTGCCCGCCACTCCGGCGGCTTCCGCCACTCCGGCGGCTTCCGCCACTCCGGCGGCTTCCGCCACTCCGGCGGCTTCCGCCACGCCGGCGGCTTCCGCCACGCCGGCGGCTTCCGCCGCGCCGGCCGCTTCCGCCGCGCCGGCCACGCCAGCCGCTCCAGCCACACCGGCCACACCGGCCACACCGGCCACACCGGCCACACCGGCCACACCGGCCACACCGGCCACACCGGCCACACCGGCCACACCGGCCACACCGGCCACTCCGGCAGTCCCGCCGCCGCCGGCGCTTCCGGTGCGCGCGACGGTCTGGTCCGCGGCGCCGGCTGCGAGCGCTGCCGCTGCCCGGGCGCCGAGTCTCGCACAGCGCCTCGCGGCGAGCGAGGAGTGGCTGCGCCGGACTCCGGACAGTCACCATTTCATCCAGTTGCTCATGGCCGATGCCGGCAGCCAGCGCGAAATCGATGATTTCATTGCGAAAAACTCAAAGGTTCTGGATCCGGGTCAGGTCCGCGTGTATCGCTCGCTGCTGGCCGGCAGGGAGCGGCTGGGGGTGATCTATGGCGACTATGCCTCGCGCGAGGAAGCCAACGCCGCCCTGGCGACGCTCGGCGAACTCTCGCCGGCGAGCCGGCCCTACGTGCGCTCGGTTGCGCGGCTGCGTTCCGGTGGCCCCGTCGCCACTCCGGCCGCTCCTGCGGAAGGTAATAAAAATCATGCACTTGTGCCGAAGTCCTGACGTGGTATGATCAGCTTTCCCTGTCACCGGAGCGAGCCTGAGCGTGTCCCCGAGAAGCCTTGACGCCGTCGTGTTGCTGCTGGTGCTCGCCGCCTGCACGCCGACCACCCTGAGCACCGGGCCGTCGCCGGGGCATCTGCAAGCTGAGGCCGTGGCACGGCCGCCGGGTGCCATTCCGCAACCGGTGCAGCAGAGCGCCGCGCTGCCGCGGCCGCGCTCGACCGCCCGCACCGAGACCTACAGCGTCGTCGTCAACAACGTCAAGGTGCACGACCTGCTGTTCGCGCTGGCGCGCGACGCGAAGATCAACGTCGATATCCATCCCGGGATCACCGGCACCGTCACCCTCAACGCCATCGACCAGACCCTGCCGCAGTTGCTCACCCGCATCGCCAAACAGGTCGACATGCGTTTCGAGATGGATGGTCCGAACCTCGTCGTCATGCCCGATTCGCCTTACCTGAAAAATTACAGGGTCGATTACGTCAACATCTCGCGCGACGTGACCAGCATCGTGTCGACCAACACGCAGATCTCGACGAGCGCGCTGGCGACCGGCAGCGGCGGCGTCGCCGGCACCGGCAACACCTCGCGCATCCAGATCGACAACAAGTCGAAGAACAGCTTCTGGCAGTCTCTGGAGAAGAACCTCAAGGATCTGCTGCACGAGACGGACAAGGTCTTTCCCGAAGGATCGACCGAGACCGTCACCGAGCAGAGTGCGTCACAGAGCACCACCGGCACCGGCGCCGCGCCGCCTGCGCCGGGTGCCGCGGCACGGCTCGGCCAGGCCGTACAGTCGCTGGCCGGCAGCCCGAATCCGGCGGTCCTGCAGAATACCGGTGCCACCATCGTCAAACGGATGACCTTCCGTGAGGCGGCGTCAGTGATCGCCAATCCCGAGGCCGGGGTGATCACGATCCGCGCGACCGCCCGCCAGCATGAAAAGGTCCAGGAGTTTCTCGATCGGGTGATGCTCGGTGCGCAGCGGCAGGTACTGATCGAGGCGACGATCGTCGAGGTGACGCTTTCCGATGGCTACCAGCAGGGGATCGAATGGAGCCGGCTGACCAGTGGCACCGAGTACAGCGTCAGCCGGCCGCAGTTGACGACCAACGTGCCCAGCGCGGTGACGCCCTTCGTCATCAAGTACAGGGACATCAATCCCTTGAACCTCGTCGCGACCGTGGAACTGCTGCGCGCCTTCGGGGCCGTGAAGGTACTGTCGAGTCCGAAGCTCGCGGTCCTCAACAACCAGACGGCGACCCTCAAGGTTTCGGAGGACTTCGTGTACTTCAGCGTCAAGCAGGACACCGTCCCGGGGGGGCCGAACACCAACGCGACCGTCACGACGACGACGACGCCGCAATCGGTGTCGATCGGGTTTTTCATGAGCCTGACGGCGCAGATCAGCGACACCGGCACGGTGACGCTGAACGTCCGGCCATCGATCTCCAGCATCGCGGAACTGAAACAGGACCCGAATCCGGCTCTGGCTGCGGCGAACATCAAGAACCTGGTGCCGCAGATCCGCATGCGCGAGATCGAGTCGATGATGCGTGTCGAGAGCGGCGACATCGCCGTCCTTGGCGGCCTGATGGAGGATCGCCTGGACAACCGGCTGGGTCGGCTGCCGTTGCTGGGCGATATCCCGATCGTCGGCGAGGTGTTCAACAACCGCAACAACTCGTCCGGAAAATCGGAACTGGTCGTCCTGCTGCGCCCGACCGTGATCAAGGACGCCTCGATCGACGGCGACTTCAGCAGTTTCCGGAGTTCGCTGCCGGACCGAGACTTCTTCCGCAGCGACCAGGTCTTCCAGCCCTTCACAGTCCCCACGCGGCGTCCGGAGCCACTGCAGTGAGCCTGCTGATGGATGCCCTGAAACGGGCCGAGGAAGCCAAGAGGCAGGCCGCCGCAGGCGCGCAGCCGGCCGCGCCCGCGGCGCCGCCGGCAGCGCCGCCCGAGCTGAGCCTCGATCCGCTGGACGCGCCGGCGGCCGTACCGGGTCGCTCGTTGCCGCCGCTGTCGCGGCACCTCGATGCGGTGGACGCCGATCTTGCCGCCGGCGTCGGTGGGCCGCTGCCGCGGCGCGGCCGCACGGCAGCGGCGGCAGAGGGGGGCGACCGCGGCGCTGACGACGCCGCCCGGACGGCGGTGAAGAACGTCTTTGCCGTCAAGCAGGAGCCGCGCCCGCGGACGTCGCTGTGGCTCTTCGTCGGTCTGGGTGGCGCAGCGGCGCTGGCGATCGCCGGTTATTTCTGGTGGCAGTTGCAAGGCCTTGCCGGCGGCTCGCGGGTCACCCCGCCGCCAGCGGTGGCGGTGGTCCAGCCGCCGGTCGTTCCGGCAACCGCCAGCCCACCACCGGTTGTCCCGCCATCGCCAGCTGCGATCACAGCGCCGCCCGCGCCGCCGCCGGTACCGGCCGCGGGCTCGTCGCTGTCGCCGCAGGCCGTGCCCGGGCCGGCTGCGCCGCCGGCGGCGGCGCCTCGTGAGCGCCGCCAGCGGGACGAGCGCGCCGGCAACCTGCCGGCTGACGATGCAGGCGTCGTCCGTTCCGCCAGTCGCCGTCCGCAGGCCGAGCGGACGCTCGACAGGGCCTACGAGGACTGGCAGGCCGGCCGCCTCGACGAGGCCCGGAGCGCCTACGAGCAGGCGCTGCGCAGTGATCCGCGCAATGCCGACGCACTGCTCGGACTGGCGGCGATCGCGCTGCGGCAGGGCCAGCTCGAGCGGGCACAGAACCTCTACCTGCGGGTGCTCGAATCGGATCCGGCAGACGCCACGGCGCAGGCGGCGCTGATCAACCTGCACGGCGGCGGTGATGGCGGACAGTCCGAGAGCCGTCTGAAGACGCTGCTGGCGGCGCAGCCCGATTCACCGCCGCTGCACTTCGCCCTCGGCAACCTGTATTCCCGGCAGCGTCGCTGGAGCGACGCGCAGCAGGCGTATTTCCAGGCCTATGCACTCGATCCCGACAATCCCGACTATCTCTTCAACGTCGCCGTCAGCCTCGACCACCTGCGCCAGGGCAAGCTGGCGCTGCAGTACTATCGCATGGCGCTGAATGCCGCCGACCTCAGCCGCGCCGCTTTCGACCGCAATGCAGCCCGGCAACGAATCCTTGAACTGCAGCCCTGAGGCGCTGCCCGTGCCGCTTCCGCCGCATCAACCTGGTCCGCCGGCGCAGCCATGAACGCTCCTGCCATCCACCCGCATGCGCGGCCGCTGGGCCAGATCCTGATCAGCAAGGGCATCCTCAGCGAAGACCAGCTGCGCATCGCGCTGCTCGAGCAGATAAAGTCCAACCGGCCGATCGGCAAGTTGCTGGTGGCACTCGGCTTCGTCTCCGAGGCGACGCTGCGCGACGCGCTGTCGGAAAGCCTGGGCAAGCAGAGCGTCGATCTGTCGAAGGCGATCATCGATCCCTCGGCGCTCAGGCTGGTGCCGCGCGACCTCGCCAAGCGCCACCACCTGCTGCCGCTCGATTACGACGCCGCCAATCAGTGCCTGACGGTGGCGATCGCCGACATCAACGACATCGTCGCCCTCGACCGGATCCGCGGTCTCGCCGGCGACGACCTCGAGATCAGCACGCTGCTCGCCGGCGAGACCGAGATCGACCGCGCGATCGACCTGTGCTACGGCTACGAACTGTCGATCGACGGCATCCTGCACGAGATCGAGACCGGCGAGATCGACTTCCGTGGCCTGCAGTCCTCGTCCGACGAGTACAGCCAACCGGTCGTGCGGCTGATCGACTCGATCATGACCGACGCCGTCAAGCGCGATTCTTCCGACATCCATTTCGAGCCGGAGGCGAGTTTCCTGCGCATCCGCTACCGTATCGACGGCATGCTGCGGCAGATCCGTTCGCTGCACAAGACCTACTGGCCGGCGATGGCGGTGCGCATCAAGGTCATGTCCGGGATGAACATCGCCGAGACCCGCGCGCCGCAGGATGGACGCATCTCGCTCAACATGCGCGGCCGGCAGGTCGATTTCCGCGTTTCGGCGCAGCCGACGATCCACGGCGAGAACATCGTCCTGCGCATCCTCGACCGGCAGAAGGGGATCGTTCCGCTCGAGGGTCTCGGCCTTGCCGAGCGCCAGCTCGACCTGCTCAAGCTGATGATCGCGCGGCCGGAGGGGATCATCCTGGTCACCGGGCCGACCGGCAGCGGCAAGACGACGACGCTCTACTCGGTGCTCAACCACATCAACTCCGAGGGGGTGAACATCATGACCCTCGAGGATCCGGTCGAGTATCCGATGACGCTGGTGCGGCAGACCTCGGCGGCCGAGTCGGTCAAGCTCGATTTCGCCAACGGCATCCGCTCGATGATGCGCCAGGATCCGGACATCATCCTGGTCGGCGAAATCCGCGACGCGGAGACCGCCGAGATGGCGCTGCGGGCGGCGATGACCGGCCACCAGGTCTATTCGACGCTGCACACCAACTCGGCGATCGGCGCCATTCCGCGCCTGCTCGACATCGGCATCCTGCCCGACATCATGGCGGGCAACATCATCGGCATCATCGCGCAACGGCTGGTCCGACGTCTCTGCGTGCACTGCAAGGTTCCCTATCAGGCCGAGGCGCACGAGGCGCACCTGCTCGGCAAGCTGGTCGACGGGCCGCGGCCGGTCATCTATCGCCCGAGCGGCTGCGAGCGCTGCGAGTTCCAGGGCTATCGCGGGCGGCTGGCGATCATGGAACTCATGCGCATCAATGCCGACATGGACGAACTGATCGCCCGCCGCAGCACGCTGCGCGAAATGCAGCAACTGGCCCGGCACCAGGGGGTCGTCACGCTGGCGGACGATGGTCTGCGGCGTGTTCTCGACGGTTCGACATCGCTCGAGGAAATCGGGCGCGTCGTCGACCTGACCGACCGGATGTAGGTCCATGCCGCTGTATACCTACAAGGCGGTGAGTCCGGACGGTCGCATGGTTTTCGGCCGCATCGACGCGATCAACCTGGTCGACCTCGATCTGCGCCTGCGGCGCATGGAACTCGACCTGGTCAGCGGCGAGCCGCTGAGCAATCGCAGCCTGCTGCGCAGTGGCGGCATCCCGCGGCGCGAACTGATCCACTTCTGCTTCCATCTGCAGCAGCTCGTCCGTGCCGGCGTGCCGATTCTCGAGGGGCTCACCGACCTGCGCGACAGCCTCGAGCATCCGCGCTTCCGCGAAGTGGTCGCCAGCCTGATCGAGTCGATCGAGGGTGGCCAGACGCTGTCGCAGGCGATGGAGAGCCATCGCCGCGTCTTCGACGCGGTCTTCGTCAGTCTCGTGCGCGCCGGCGAGGCGACCGGCCGCCTGCCGGACGTGCTCAACAGCCTGAACGAATCGCTGAAGTGGGAGGACGAACTGCTGTCGCAGACGCGGAAGATGGCCGCCTACCCGGCCTTCGTCGGTTCGATCGTCATCGCCGCGACGCTTTTCCTGATGGTCTACATGGTGCCGCAGCTGCGGCTGTTCGTGAAGAGCATGGGACAGGTGCTGCCGCTGCAGACGCAGATCCTCTTCCTGGTGTCCGACCTGCTCGTCGCCTACTGGTACCTGCTGCCGACGCTGCCGCTGCTCGCCTTTTTCGCCGTGCGGTTGCTGCTCAACCACAACCCGCTGGCCAGGTTGCGCTTCGATGGCCTCAAGCTGCGCGTTCCCGTGCTCGGCAACATCCTGCGCAAGATCATCCTGGCGCGCTTCGCCAACACCTTCGCGCTGCTCTACGCTTCGGGCATCCCGATCCTCGAGTCGATCCGGACGACGCAGGGCGTCGTCGGCAACCTGGTGATCCGCCAGGGGCTGGAACGGGTCGAGCAACTGATCGTCGAAGGGCAGAACGTGACCGCCGCCTTCCACGGTACCGGTTTCTTCCCGCCGCTGGTGATCCGCATGCTGCGCGTCGGCGAGAACACCGGTGCGCTCGACGAAGCGCTGCTCAACGTCAGCTACTTCTACAATCGTGACGTGCGCGAATCGGTGCAGAAGATGCAGCAGCTGATCGAGCCGCTGCTCACCCTGCTGATGGGCGGCATGCTCGGCTGGATCATGCTCTCCGTGCTCGGTCCGGTCTATGACGTGATCAGCAAGATCAAGACCTGAAGCCATGCCTGCCCGTCGCCTGCTCTATCTCAGCGCGCACCAGCTGACCGCCTGCCTCTGGCACGCCGGTACGCTCAGCGACGAGGGATCCTTCGACTTCACGGAGGACGGGCGCCTGCGCTTTCTCCGTTACCTCGAAGGCAAGCGCAAGAGCCTGTTCTGGCTCCTTGCCAATGTCGCCGACGAGGGCTTCCATGTCGAGAAGATCCCGTTCCTGCGCGGCGACGACCGCAAGGCGGTGATCGCGCGCAAGCTCGGGCAGCACTTCTTCAGTGCGACGCTGACCGCCTCGCTCTCGCTCGGTTACGAGAAGTCGCGGCGCAAGGATGAACGCGTCCTGCTCGCGGCGCTGACCAACAACGAGTTCTTCGCTCCCTGGCTGGCGGCGCTTGCCAGCTCCGGGGTGGCTCTTGCCGGCGTGCATTCCGTGTCGATGCTGGGGGCCACGCTGCTGCGAAGACTTGCCGTCGCCGACGAGCGCTGCCTGTTGCTGACGATTCAGGACCAGTCGATCCGGCAGAGCTACCTCGAGAAGGGGCAGCTTCAGTTCAGCCGCCTCAGCCCGCTGCCGAACAGCAGCATCGGCGGCATCGCCCAGACCTTCGCAGCCGAGGCCCGCAAGTTGCAGCAGTATCTGGTCAGCCAGCGTCTGATCTCCCGGCAGCAGCCGATCAGGGCCTGCCTCGTCGCCCATCCGCAGGCCATCAGTGCGATCCAGAGCACTTGTGTCGACAGCGACACGCTGTCCTTCGCCATCTTTGACCTCGAGCACTGCGCGCAGCACAGCGGCCTTGCGACCTTGCCGATCGACAGCCGCTGTGACCGACTGCTGCTGCACCTGCTGGCCAGCGACCCGCCGCGCAGCCAGTTCGCGAATGATCAACAACGCCATGGTTATCATCTCTGGCTCGTCCGTTCGGCGCTGCAGGGGGCCGGTGTCGTTGCGCTGGCTGCCTGCCTGCTGTGGGCCGGCAAACAGGCTTACGATGCCCATCAGGTCAATCAGGAGGTCGATCTCCTGGTCAGCGAAACGGCGCTGGCGCGTCGACGTTACGACGAGATCGTTCGCACCTTCCCGCCGATAGCGACGAGCAACGACAACCTGCGGCGGGTGATCGATCGCTACCTCGAGGTGGAGAGAAGCGCGGGATCACCGGACTACCTCTGGCGGGAGCTCGGTCGCGCCCTGGGCCCTGCGCCGGCGATCGAGCTCGATGCGCTCGACTGGAAGCTCATGCCGGCGGCTGCAGCGTCGCGGTCGCTCGTCGGCGATGACGGCAAGGGCCGGGCGCCGGCAGCGCCAAGCGACGAGACGCTCGTCGTTCGCGGCAGTATCCGGCTTGGTGACGACAGCAATCCACGTCAGGTGCTCGCCGTGTTCAACCGTTTCCTCGACGCGCTGCGACGCAACCCGCAGCTCGAGGTCGAGGTGCAGCAGCAGCCCTTCGATGTCGAATCAGGCAAGGCGCTGAAGGGTGGTGACGCAGCCGCCGGGGAACGGCAGCCGCGCGCCTTCCGGCTGCAACTGCGGCGGGTGTCCGGGGCATGAAGTTCAGCGCCGAAGACTGGCCGAAGGTCCAGGCCAGCGCGCTGCTGGCATTGCTCATGGTCGCCGTCGGCAGCGTCGCCCTGTACGCCGCGAACCGCTTCCACGACGCTGCCGAGCGGGCGCGAACGGTCGCCCTCGCGCAGCGCAGCGAGGCCGATGGCAAGCTGCGGCGGGTGCGCGAAGAGGAGAGCGAGATCAAGCACAAGTCGCTCCTCTTCAACAGGCTGCAGGAGCGTGGCATGATTGGCGCAGAGCCGCGGCTGGAGTGGATCGAGCTGCTCAACGACATTCGTGACCGGCACCGCCTGCTCGACCTGCGTTACGAGCTGTCGCCGCAGCGGCCGCTGGACAGCGCCGAGGTCGGCGATTTCGCCTTCTATCTCAGCTCGATGAAGATCGACCTGAAGTTGCTGCACGAGGAGGATCTCAGTCGTTTTCTCGCCGATCTGCGGCAGCAGGCGAGGGCGCTGATCCGCATCAACCGCTGTCACGTCGAGCGGCTGCCAGCCGGCTCGGAGGAGCGTTCCGGCGGCCGCGCCAATCTGGCGGCCGAGTGCGAGATCGACTGGCTGACGGCGCGTGAGGCTGCCAGGAAGCAGCCGCCCGACGACGGCCGCGGCGCGGGTCGCCAGGGCGCGGTGGCGGGTGGCGAGAGAGGTACGGGCAGATGAGGGGTGGGCAGCTGATGCAGCGGGCACGGCGCGCGGCCGATGAGGGCCGCTGCGGGCGCGCGTGCGGCGAGATCGCGGCGCCGGACGGGTGGGGAATGAGTGAGCGACGTTGCGCCCTGGCCGTACGGCAGCTTCCCCCGCCACCTCGGGCAGGCGCTGTCGGGCTCTGGCTCGCCGGCGGCATGCCGCTGCTCTGCCTGTGGCTGGCGATGCCGTTGCCGGCGGTCGCCGAGGAGGCGCTCGATCGCCTCTTCTTCACCCCCGAGCGACGGCAGCAGCTCGACCGCCAGCGGCAGAGCAACTCCCTCGACCAGCAGGCGGTCCAGAGCGAGCCGACGCTGACCATCGACGGTGTCGTGACGCGCAGCAGCGGCCGGCGAACGGCTTGGATCAATGGCATCCCGCAGAGCGAAGGCGACGTCGGCAGCGGCGTCAGAGTCCGCACGCAGCGGGCCGATCCCGGCCGGGTCGTCATCGGCACCGATGCGCTGCCGCCAACCAGGGCACGCGTCGGGGAGACGGTCAACAGCAGCAGCGGCGAGACGCAGGATCTGCTCGATGGTGGAACGATCGTCGTTCATCGTCGCCCGACAGCGACGAGATAGCCGATGCGCTCGCGGCCCGAAGGCGGAGTCAGGCGGTTGCCGGCGGCTGCACCGCGGCGACAGAGCGGCGTTGCGCTGCTGGCGCTGCTGACGCTGCTGACCCTCTGGGGACTGTATCTCCTGGTCGGCGAACTCAATGTGACGCAATTCCAGGTCGCACGCAAGGAGGCGGCAGGAGCCGCACTCGCCCAAGCGAAGCAGGCCTTGATCGGCCGCGCGGCGGGTGACGACAACCGCCCCGGCAGCCTGCCGTGTCCGGCCGTCGACGAGAGCGGCGTCGCACCGCTGTTCGCCGGCAACCAGTGCCCCACCTACGTCGGCCGTCTGCCGTGGCGCACGCTCGATGTGGGCGAGCTGCGCGACGCCGCCGGTCAATTGCTCTGGTACGCCCTGGCGCCGGCACTGCGGGACGACGACTCGGCGCAGCCGATCAACTTCGAGACCGTCGCCGAGTTGCGGCTCGACGGCGCGGCGAACGTCGCGGCGATCGTTTTCGCCCCGGGCGTGCCGCTGGCCAACCAGAACGGCCGACCGGGCAACGCGGTCGCCGACTATCTCGACGGCAGCAACGCCGACGGCGACCAGGATTTCGTCTCCGGACCGCAGTCGGCGGCCTTCAACGACGTCGTCCTGGCAGTCACGCGTGACGACCTCTTTCGCGTCGTCAATCAGCGCATCCTCGGCGAGGTCCGCGCGCGTGCCGAGAACGCGAGCCTTCCCGACCATGGGCTGCTCGGCTACCAGGCGCTCAACGGCGGCTTCCCGGCTGCCGACGGCGACACCGACGGCTGGGCGGATGCGGGTGTGCTGGCGGGCCGGCTGCCGTACCGTGATCTCTCGTTCAGCCCGGCGGCTCTCGCCTGGCTGACGGCCAACGACTGGTGGCGGCTGGTCAGCTACACGCAGCTCAGCCCCTGCCTGGCGCGAATCGGCATCGTCGGCAGCGCGGCGACGATGGATGTGTCTGGAGCCAGCCCCGCTTGTCCCTGAGCAGCTGGCGAACGCGTGCCGGAATCCGCGCGCGTGCGCCGCGCGTGGCCGGTTTCGACGCCGTTGCGAGACACCGGCCAGGCAGCCCGTGTCACCCGGCGGCACGGCCCGAGCACTGCCCGAGCAACTCACCGGAGCGACGACCGCATGTCGGCAAGCGCACTCAACTTCACCTATCGCTATCCATGGCCGTCGGGCGTCGTCGCCTCGCCACAGGCGCAGACGCTGCAACTCGCCACCTCATCGCGCGGCGACGGACACCCGCATTTCTTCCACGGCCGCATCGAACAGCCACGCAGCGTCGCCGACATGCTGCTGGCCCTGCTCGACGTCGTCCGCACGCACTACTTCCTGCCGCGGCCACCACAGATGGACCCGGTGGTGACGAGCAACGATGCGATGCTGCGTTTCGAGGGATTCAGCGGCTGTTGCGGGGTCTACGTGCGTGTCGATCTCGACACGGTCGGGCTGGCCGCCGAACGGCTCGGTCGGGGAACGACCAACGTCGACTTCAACATGCCGATGCGCGCCGCGCTGATGCGCCTGCAGGACCACGAGCGGGTCGAGTTCTCGGTCGGTCGCGAAGCCTTCACGCTGAGTCGCGGCGAGGCGCGCGTCGTCGAAAAGAAGGTGCGCCTGCCGCTGCGCTGGATCAAGGGATTCAGCGAGGTGCAGGCCTACCTGCCGCGCTTGGTACTGCTGGCCGACGTCACCGGCGCCGAGGCGCGCCGCTTTGCGCGCAGCCTGCCGCTCGGCAACGTTCCCCGGCAACCGTCGTTCGTCGTCCAGTCGGGTGCTTCGCTGCGCCTCAGCCAGCGGCCGGCCGCGGGTGCGGTCGCGGTCAGCGGCGTGCAGCGGCTGCGTACGCTTCCCGGACTGGTGCAGCGCGCCGAACGTCTGCGCATCTGGAGCGACGCGGTGTCCGGCGCTTCGGCGTGGGAAGTCGTCTTCGCGGTCGGCCGGGTGACGCTGCTGGTCAGCCCGGAAATCCAGCGCGGCTTCTCTGGCGAGGGCCAGGTGTTGTCGACGCTGGCTGCCGCGACTTGGCAGAAGGCGCTGCCGAAGGTGCGTGCGCAACTCCGCTGGCAGAACGAGATCGACGTCGGCGAGGTGGCGCAGGCGACTGCCCTGACTGCCGACGAGGTGGCGGCCGCACTCGCGGCGCTCGGCGCGCGCGGCCTCGCCGGTTACGATTGCAGCAGCGGCCGCTACTTCCACCGCGAACTCCCCTTCGACCTCGAAGCTGTCGAGGCGATGCAGCCACGCCTGCTCGACGCTCGGCAACTGCTGGCCGACGACAAGATCGAGCTGCTGGCGGGCAGCGGCGGCGACAGCCACGACTTCGCCGTCACCGGCACTGACGTCGTCCACCACGTCCGCTTGCGCGCCGACCGTGACCGCTGCTCGTGCCCGTGGTTCAGCAAGTCGCAGGGCGAGCGCGGACCATGCAAGCACATCCTCGCCGCGCGCCTGTTCCGCGACGGCCATGCGGACCCGCCAGCGCCGGCCGGGACGAGCGGCCGCCTGGATCGGTGAGCGCATGAACGAAAGGGACTTCGCCGCTCTCGTGGTCCGCCAGTCGCCCGCGGAGATCGTCGACGCCCTGCTCGCCTTGCCGTCGGAAGAGCGCCGGGTGCTGGCGCCGATCGCCGCCGACCTGTGGCAGGAGGTCGATGGCGGACGGGTGATGAACGAATGGCTGGTACTGCTTCCCGGGGCGTCCACGACGCGCAGCGGCAACCTCGGACGCGGTTGGCGCGAGCAGCACGCCAAACTCTCACTGGCCGTCCTCGTGCTGTGCAACATCGACCGGGCCAAGCGCGTGCACTGGCTCGGTTCGCGCGCTGCGGACGCTCTGCTGCGGCGCGTGTTTGCGGCGCGCGACGCCGGCTGGCGCGAAGCCTGGCTGCGCCATCGCTTGCGCGGAGAGTTCCCGGGAGTTCATTGGAGTTTCGTGCGGGGCCTCGTGCGTGACGGACTGTGTCGCCGCCCGGATGAGGGCGACTCGCTGCGCGGCTACCTGCAGCTGATGGTCAGCGACCTCAATCCGGGCTGGTCACGGCCGGGCGTCGCGTACATTCCGCTCAGCGCCCGATTGCTGGCCGACCCCGGCCTGCTCGACGACGAAATCTGGCGACTCTTCGAAATCGATACCCAGGTTTACGACGACTCCTGGACGCGCCGGAATCCGCGTTGCCCCGCCGGCTACGAGAGCTGGAGCGACGCGCTGGCCAGGCTCGCTGGCGAAGGAAGCGTCGACCGCCAGCGCCTGCTCGACGCGACTCTCGCCGGCCTGTGGGCGAGCAGCAGCAACAGCGTTCTTGCCGGTCACCACCGGCTGCACTGCCGGCTGGCGCCGAGCGCCGACGAACTCGACGCGCGCGAGGGGGCTTACCGCGAGTTGCTCGGCCACCGCGCCGGCCCGGTCGTCGGCTTTGCACTCAGGCAACTCGCGCTCATCGCGCGGCGGCGGCCACTGGCCGCCGCACCGACGCTGGCCGCGATGCCGCCGCTGTTCGCGCTGCCGGCCAGGACGCAGCCGCTGGTGGCGCTGAAAATCGTCGGTCGGCTACTGCAACGGGAAAAGCCGCAGGGCGAGCTTGCCGAGGCCGCTTGCGCCGTCCTGCTCGAGGCGTTGCGACATCCGGCGAGCGACGTACAACAGGCGGCTGCGCAGTTCCTTTGCGCCCATGCCGGCACCTGGAGCGACGACCAGATCGCACGCGTGCGCGCCGTCGAGCGGGAACTCGCTCCGTCGGCGCGCGCCCTGCTCGCTGCGCTCGATCGCGAAACGGCAGGCGTCCGGCCGGCGCCGTTGCCGTTGACCGATGCCGCGGCGGCTGCCGCAACGATGACGGCAGAACGGCGATGGCGCGCGCGCGTGCAGGCTCTGCCCTCTCGCCTGCGCGCCGTCGGCGGATTGGCCGGCGAAGTCGATTTCTCGCTGCCACCACCGCCCCTGGCGATCGCGCTGACCGACCTGCCGATCCTGAAGACCCTGCCACCGGTGTCGCCCATCGCCGGCATCGACGAACTGATCGACAGCGTCGCGCACGCCATCGAGGCGGTCGATTCCGCCACGGAGGTCGAGCGCATCGTCGACGGCATCGCGCGCCTGTTCGACGACCGGCCTGGCGATTTCGCCGCGCGCACGCAGGCGCTGGTCAAGCGGATGCACACGGGTGCGCTCGCCGACGCGCGCGGCATCGTCCTGCCCGGGACACCCAACGGCCTGCGCGACCTCGTCCTGACCTGGCTCGAAGGTGGCCCGCGGCATACCAACTACCCGTACTGGCAGCAGGTGCGCGGGCCGATGCGCTTCATGGACCGGCGCCTGCGCGAGCTTGCCCGCCATCTCGACCGCCACGGTGCGCTGCAGCCGCTGGCGACGCCGACCCATGCGCCGGGCTGGATCGCGCCGCAGGTCTTCGTCGAGCGCCTCGCCCACTACGCGCGGGCCGCTCGGCGGCCGCTCGCCAGCGACCTCCTGCAGGCCCTGCTGCGGCTGGCGCCCGACGGTCGTGGCGAGGCGCTGGCGTTGGCCGGTGCGCTGCGCGGCGAATGGGCGCCAGCAGTTCGCTGGGCGCTTGGCGGCGGTGCCGGTCCGGAGGCGCAGAGCAGAAGGCAGGCGGCCCTCTGGGTCGCCGCCGGTCGCGCGCGTGCACCGCACGCCGATCTCAGCGGCCCGCTGGCCGCGCTCGGCCTGCGCATCGACTGGCCGGATGTCCTGCAGCCGGCCAGCTATCAGTGGCGGGCCACGACGCGCACGCTCCACCGGCACGGTCGTGAAACGATCCATCCCTGCCTCGACCTGCAGGTCTCGCCGGCGCCTTGGCGAGCGCCACCCTTGCCGACACCGGCCTGGGGTGCGGCGGCGAGGGTTCGCGCCGGCGCCGCCTGGCTGATGCATCTCGCCGGCAGCCTGCGGCTGGCGGCCCCATCGCTGGCGCTGCGCACGTTCACCCCGAGCCTCGCCGTGCCGACCTGCCTGGCGCACGAATCGGCGCCGCATCGGTCGCTGGCCGTCGGCTACTCGGCGCCCTGGCTGATCGACTGGGCGCAGACGCTCTGGCCGCTCAATGGCGACGCGTTGCTGGCATTCGGCGTGCGCCTGATGGTCGAGCGTATCGACCTCACGGCAAGCGCCGGTGAACCCCTGCATCCTTTCCTGACGCCGCTGTTTGCCGGCAACCGGCTGTGGTCCGAGCTGGGCGTTCTGGCGTTGTCGATCGCCCTGGCCAGTCGCGACGGCGACCTGCGGCGGCTGGCGACGGATCTGCTGATCGAAGGCATCGCCGACGGCCGCGCGCACCCCGACGAGCTGGCCCGCGTACTGTGCCGTCTGGCCGCTGGCGGCTGGTTGAAGGCCAGCCGGTTGAGCGCAGCGCTGGGCGAAGCTGCGCGCGTTTCGCCCCTGCACCAATGGACAGTCGCCGGCATCATCGAGGGTGCGCTCGAGGTCTTCCTGGCACAGAGCGGCAAGGCCAGCGTCGCCCTCGAACTGCTGCAGGAACTGCTGGTCGAGCTCGATGGCGGGCCTTCGGCCGTGACACTGCAACGCCTGTCGGCAGTCACCAGCGGCAAGGCGGGAATCGTTGCCGGCGCGATCCGCGCCCGCGCCGATCGCCCGGCGCGGCAGTGCTTGGCGGAAGCGCTGCGTTCCGCCTGGGAAGTGCGCTTGTGCCGGGTCGAAGCCTGGGCGGCGGACGGCGAGCTGCCGGACGCGGAGCACCTGATCGCGGCTCCGTGACCGTCGCGCCGGGGACGACCACAGCCGGTTGATCGCCAGCGGAACGGGCGCAAGGCCGAGCGCGCTGCGCGGGTCGACGGAGCGGATCACCGCCTGCCGCTCGCCGTAGTCTGTGTGCAGGAGACTCGGCTCCAGCATCGTCCCTGCCCCGGCGAGCGGACTGTCGTTCTGCGAATGCCCGACGATCCCCGGGCTTGGCCGGAACGCAGCTTCATGCAGCGGTCCGGGGATTTCTGCTACCTTCTCGTTCCGGCAACCATCAACGGACTTCGGCATGGCGCGAACCGCGACCCGTCACCTGCTCCTCCTGCTCGCCACGGCCGCACTGGCGCTTGCGGGATGCGCCGGCTTCGAGCCGCAGCCCGGCCCCGGCCTGGAGCCATTGCCGGCCACCCGCTACCGGGCGCTGACGACGCCGATCATTGCCGTCGGCGACACGCAGGAGCACGAATCCACCGGTTACCCGCTGCACGACAACGACAGTGCGTTGGACGCCTACATCGAGGTCACCCAGCGCCCGCCCGAACAGGCGCTGTTCGGGCGCCGCCTGCTCGAGTGGGCACTCGCCAGTCACCCCGACGAGCCCTTCATCCACCTCGGCGACGTGATGGACCTGTCGTGCCGCAGCGAGGCGGTACGCATCGGCCGCATCTTCCAGGCCAGCCAGAGCCCCGGCGCCATCCTCCCCGGAAACCATGACGGGCTGATGTTCGGCATCTTCGCGCACAACCTCTTCGCGGCGGGAACGAGCACGCCGCACCGCTGGAACCAGGTCTGCCGGCGCGGTGCCGACGCCGACCGGAAGGAGTTCCGGACCGAGAACGAAGCCCTGACCAAGCGCGGATTCATCGCGACCTACCTGACCGACCAGATCAAGGCGCCGCAACCGAAGCCTGGCCTGGTCGCACCGCCCGTACAGGGACCGCACATCGTCGAGTGGCGCAACCCCGACCCCGATGCCTTCCTCTCCGCAGCCCGCGGCGAACTGATCGACGGCCCGCTGCATGCCGATTCCTTCCTCGCCCAGCGACTCGTATTGCCGCGCGCCCCGGCTGCGACCCGGCGGACGATCGTCATCGCCCTCGATACCAACCAGAGCGGGCTCCTCGTCGGCATCTGGGACACGCTGATGGGGCGCAGCCCGGGCAGCATGGGGCACATCCATCCTGACCAGATACGGGCAGTCGAGCCCTGGGTCGACGAGTCCGTCGCGGCCGGCGACATCCTCATCTTCGCCGGTCATCACAACTGGCGTTCGCTCGGCCTGGGTTCCCGGACCATGATGCGCCAGCTCATGTCGCGCCTCGCGCAGCCTCTGGTCTACCTGTCGGCACATACCCACCGGGGATTCTGGGCCGTGCACCGTACGCTCGCTCCGCAGCCCCTGCTCGAACTCAACGTCAGCTCGCTCTCCGACTGGCCGATCGCCTACCGCCGGATCAGCTTCGCCTACGACGAGGAGGCGCGCCGGCTGCTCGTCCGCGGCGACCTGCTGCCCCGCGGCGAGAAGCCTAATGCCAGCGACGCCGACCTCCTCGTCGCCTGGCGGCAACAGGCTTGCGAGCCGGCGCAAGTGCCTCTCAAGCGGCTCGACGACGAGGATGAGAAACTGGTCCGTGCCCAGAAGTCGACGCGCGGCAGCCTGATGGAATGGCTTCTGGCGGCGATCAGCCCGCTCTGCGAAAGCTGCGAGAAGCCACTGTACCGGCACGCGCAGGCCTACCTCGACGAGATCCTCGAAATCGTCCTCGAGCTGGATGCCGACCTCGGGCGCGACGCCCACCGGCTGCACACCGTGAAGCTGCCGGCGTGGTGCGGCGAACGCGATTTCACTGCTTGCACCCGTGGCGTGATGGCCGAACACGCCGACAGTTTCGCAGCCCACGTCAAGCTGTTCCGCCGCAAGGCGGCGCTCGCCGCGCTCTTCAACGAGCACCTGGACGACCTCACCAGCCACCGCGCGCGCGCCTACATGACCTGTCGCGCGGCGCTCGCAGCGAAGGACGACTTCGATGCCACGCCCGACGAGCGCAATGCCAACCGTGGCGAGCAGAAACGGAAGGCCGAGCAGTTCTTCCGCATCGAGACCAGCGTCGGGATGGATTGAGGGCGGAGCGGGCACCGCGCATCGCGATGACCGCCGCCCTCGGGCTGTACCTGCTCGCTGCCCGGCTCGTCGAACGTCCTGGTGACCGTTGGGTCCATTCGCCGTCGACCCGCGCTGGGGCTGACCCGGCCGGCGAGCAGGCGGGAGCATCGGCGCCCGCATGCAGAAGCGTTCGCCGACCCAGACGCCGCTCAACGCCGCGCGGGAAAGCCGCAATCGATCCGCCGTTCTGCGCCGTCGAGGCGGCAGCGGCTGAGCGTCCTGCCGTCGGCGTCGAGCAGCGTGCCGCGCCAGGCCTGATCCTCACGTTCGAGCAACAGGAAGCTATAGCGGTTGAGGACGATGCCGCTGCTCGCGGCGACGCCATCGTAAAGCCGCGCATCCGGCTGTGCCCGTTCCTTGCTGCCGGGAACGCCAGCTTCGTAGAGCGGCGACTGCGGATCGAACGCTTCGAGCTGCGTGCCGCTGCCGCCGACGATCACTTGCGCCGGTCGCCAGGTGGCGCCGGCAGCAGCAGTGAAGTTGATCGTCGCGAAGGCATGCTCGTGGCCGGCGAAGACGAACTGCAGATTCGCTGGCAGCCCGTCGCGGACGAAGGTCTGCAGCGCGTTCGGTTGCGCGTCGGCAGGCAGGAGCCCGTACCACAACGGCTTGTGGATCAGCAGCCAGAGCGGTCGATCAGCGGGCAGCGTCGCCAGCGTGCGCAGCGAGCGGCGAAAGATGGCGAGATCGTCGGCAGTCTGGGCCAGCGGCAGGTAGTCGGCGAAGGCGGCGTTGTCGGCGACGACGAGCGTCAGCAGGTCGCCCAGGTCGACCCGGTACGCGTCGGCAGTCAGGTTGTTGCCGAGTGTCGACTGGCCGCCGGTCCTGTACGCCTGGTTGCCGCATTGCTGGTAGGGCAGCGGTGACAGGAAGCGCATCCATCCCTCGCCGCCGCGGTCGCAGTTCTCGTGGTTGCCGCGGACGAAGATCCACGGCGCTGCCGTCAGCAGAGGAGTTGCCGGCGCGAAGAAGTCGGTGCGCCAGCCGGGCCAGCCGTAGCCGATGACGACGCCTCGCTCGCGCAGCGGCTGGCACTTCGCCGGATCGTCGCAGTACTCGCGATAGTGATAGTCGCCGACATGAATGACCAGGTCGGGCTGCGTTGCCGCTGCTGCGGCTGCAATCCGCGGCCACGGCCAGTCGCTGGCGTTGGCACAGTCCTGGATCGGATCCGCCGGTCCGCTGGCTGGGACCTTGACGCGGCAGCCGGTGTCGCCGACGACGACGATGCGCCGCGGGTTGGACACAGGAATCGGCACGACCTCATTGCCGATGCGCACCTCGCGAGCCGTCGCCGGCAGCGTCGCTTCGCAGGCGGTGACGGCAAAGTCCGGCCGGAAAGCCGGGTTGTCCGGTGTCGGTCGCCGCGTCTCGCTGGCTGTCGTCGCGCTGGCGCGCGGCTGCAGCGGCAGGTGGGCGCCGTCGACGGTCGCGCTCGGGCAGTCGCTGCCCTCGGCGACGATGCTGCGCAGGCTGCTGCTGCCGCCCGGCCCGAGTTGCGTCCAGTGGTGGAGGGGGGCGTCTTCGCCGGCGGGCCGGGTGGCGCAGCCGGCAATCAGGCAAAGTGCAGCCAGCAGCGTCGCGCTGCGGCAGCCGGCTGGACCGGGGGCAAGCGGCCGTGGCAGGTTGTGGAATCGGGGCATGCTGGCTTCTCGCGGGCGATCGGTGGGGTGGGTCGGTGGTGTCGGCGGTTGCCGTCATTCCAGGCAGGCGGCGATGGCGCGCAGGCCGGCGAGGCCGCCGCTAGCCAGCGCGACACCTTTGCCGGGTGGCAGCTGCGGCTCGCTCGGGTTGATGCGGATCAGCTGGCCGCGGCTTCGCTCGCCGAGCATGCGCACCGTCGGGATGTTCGTGCCGGCGCCGATCTCGACCACCACCAGCCGGCGCACTTCGCGCAGCCAGCCGTGCAGGCGGGCTTCCTGCGCGTCGGTGCGTTCGGCCAGCCATCCCCAATCGCCGAACATGAGGATGTTCGGTCGCGCGATCGCCTGGCAGCGCGGACAGCGCGGGAACTCCGAGCTGAGCTGGCACTGCTCCTCGTCCACCAGTGGCTGGTAATCGTCGGCCGGCCAGATGCCGTCGTGACACGCGTCGAGGCACTGCAGGTGATGGATCGAACCGTGACACTCGACGATCCGTTCGGCGGCGAAGCCGGCCTTCTGGAACTGCCCGTCGACGTTGCTGGTGAACACGAACGCGCCCTGCGGCAGGCGTTCGCCGATCTGACGCAGAATGCTGAAGCCGGCGTGTGGCACGGTGCGCCGGTAGAGGTTCAGGCGATGGCCGTAGAACCCCCAGGCGAGAGCCGGCCGGGCGGCGAAGGCGGCCGGATTGGCAATCTGCTCGAAGCCGATGCGGGCACGGCCGAGCGCCGGGTAGACGCCCCAGAATCCCTGCGGCCCGCGGAAGTCGGGCAGACCCGAATCGACGCCGATGCCGGCGCCAGCGGTGACCAGCAGTCCGTCGGCCTGACGGATCAGTTCGGCGCAGGCGGCGGCCGCGGTTTCCATCTACAGTCCGCGCGCCCATGCTGGCCGCAGCGGCGCCGCTGCCGGATCGGCGATGGCCTGTCGCAACTGCAGCAGCAGGCGCGACTTGTCGGCGTCGAGCGTGCCCTTGAGTGCCAGCCAGTTCGATGCGTGGTCGCTGCGGAACACCGTTCGCCGGAGCTCGAGTCGTTCGAGAAAATGCTCCATCTCGACGAACAGCTCGCGCTGGCCGAGCGGCCGCCACTCCGGGAAGGCGCTGCGGAAGCGTTCCTCGCCGAGTGGAAAGCTGACCACCAGCGTCGCCAGGTACTCCGGTTGCGTTGCGTTCGCCAGCCGCGCCGAGTTCTCGGCGTGGCGCAGCGAGAGCTGCGGCCCGGCGAGGCCGTTGAGGATCATCACCGAGCGCGTGATCCCCGCCTGCCCGAGCCGGTCGAGTGCGTCCACGGTCGAGGCGAAGGTTTCGCCCTTGTGCACGCGCTCGAGCACCTCGTCGTCGCCCGATTCGGCGCCGACGTAGGCGATCGACAGCCCGGCGGCGGCGAGTTCGCGCAGCTCGTCGGTCGACTTGCGCCGCAGGTTGCGTGGCAGGCAGTAGCTGGAGACGCGGCGGACCGCCGGCAGATGGCGGCGGATGGCCCCGAGGACGCGCAGCAGGCGGTGGGTCGGCAGCACCAGCGCATCGCCGTCGGCGAGGAAGACCCGCCGCACGCTATCGCCGAAGCGCTCGCCGGTCAGCCGGATGCTCTCCAGGACCTCCTCCTCGCTGCGGGCGCGAAACTTCTTCTGCGGCGCCGTGTACATCTCGCAGAAGGTGCAATGGTTCCATGAACAGCCGTCGGTCACCGGCACGATCAGCGAGTCGGCCTCGCTCGGCGGTCGGAAGACGGGCTCGATGTAGCGGATCGGGATGGCTGGCAGCATGCTCGGCTGGTCCGGGGAACGCGGCAACAGGCGAATACTAGCGCGCTTTCGCCGCTTGGCGGCGAGTGGTGCGTCGAGGTTCCGGGTGCTCAGTCCTCGGCCTGCGGCCGTGGCTGCGGGACGGCTTCCGGCCCTGCGCGCACCAGTGCGTAGTCGCTGCTGCGCACGCCGCGCAGCAGCATGCCGGTCTCATCGGAGGAGATGCCGATCGCTTCCAGGCTCTCGGCTGCCAGGCGCAGGCTGGCCTCGAGCGTCTCCGGAAACGCCTGGGTCACGCCGGCCTGCAGCAGCGCGTCGCAGGTGCTCAGGTCGCGCGCACGGGCGACGATTTTCGTCGTCGGCGCGTGCGCGCGCATCAGCGTCGCGGCGCGCAGCGCGGTGCGCTGATCGTCGATCGTCAGGACGAAGAGTTCGACCTGTTGCAACGAGGCATTGGCCAGCAGTTCCGGGTTGCCGACGTCTCCGTAGAACACCGGATGACCCTCGCCGCGCCACTTGGCGACGAGCTGGGCGTCTGCGTCGAAGGCGACGAACGGTATGCCCAGTGACGACATGATCGTCCCCACCGTATGGCCGACGCGGCCGTAGCCGGCGATCACCACTCGCGGCGGCGGCTCGTCCGCGCTGGCCGTGTGCTCGAACTGAGGGTCGACCATGACCGAACGGTCGTCCATCCGCTGCGCCAGCCGGTTGCCAATCCTGACCAGCACCGGCGTCAGCAGCATCGTCAGCGAGATGACCGCCACCGCCATGACGAAGACCAGGTCGTCGATCACGCCCAGAGCCTTGGCGGCGCCGAAGACGACGAAGCCGAACTCGCCGCCCTGGGCGAGCATGAAGGCGACGCGCACGGCCGTACCGCGGCCGCTGCCGAAGACCCGGCACAGGCCGTAGAGCACCGCCACCTTCAGGCTGATGATCGCCAGCACGTGCAGGGCGAAGGTGAGCGGGTGCCGTGCGAGCGCCGCGAGGTCGACCGACATGCCGACGGCGACGAAGAAGAGGCTCATCAGCAGCCCCTTGTGTGGTTCCAGCGTCGCCTCAATCTGCAGGCTGTAGCGCGATGTGGACAGCATCATGCCCATCAGGAAGGCGCCGAGCGCCATCGACATGCCCGCGGTGTCCATCGCCATCGCCGCCGCGAAGACTGCCGCCATGGCGGCGAGGAAGAACGCCTCGCGATTGTTCTGCCGCGCCAGCCGATCGAGCAAGCGCGGCACCAGGTAGCGCCCGGCAAGGATCACCAGGACGACCATCGTCACGGCCACCGTGATCTGCTTCCACAGCGCCATCTCTCCGGGCAGCGGACCGCTGTCGGCGAGCACCGGTACCAGCGCCAGCAGCGGGACCACCGCCAGGTCCTGCATCAGCAGGATGGCGAAAGCGGTCTGTCCGTGGCGGCTGGCGAGTTCGCCCTGATCGCGCAGCATCTGGATGACGAACGCGGTCGACGAGAGGGCGAAGCTGGCGCCGAGCAGCAGCGCCACCGACCAGCTCGGCATGAACTGCTTGAAGTACGCGGCGATCACCAGTGCCGAGACGACGATCTGCAGCGAGCCGAGGCCGAACAGCGTCCGCCGCAGGTCCCACAGCCGCCGCGGTTTCATCTCCAAGCCGATCAGGAAGAGCAGCAGGACCACCCCGAGCTCGGTGAAGTGGCGGACATCCTCCACCTCGCTGGTGACGAACGGACCCGGCGTGTGTGGTCCGACGATGACCCCGGTGACCAGCAGCCCGAGAATCGACCCCAGACCGAAATGGCGGAAGACGGCGACGGCGATCGAAGCCACCACCAGCAGCAGTACCGCGGAATAGACGAACGATTTCGGGTCCATGCTCCGCCTCCGATGTCAGTGACCGCATACCCATGCTGCAGCCAATCGAGCCTTTGAAATCTGGCAAGGCACAGACTAGAATGATACGCTTGCATGCAGCGTCGCCACGACGCAGTGCTTTGCCGATCTTCCTGCTTCGGCAGCGGCGTCGGATGACCGCTTGCCGAAACGCTTTCAGATCCAGTGAGGTGCCCGCATGAACAGATTGCCATCGTGTGCCAGGCGGAGCCCAGGCTTCACCTTGACCGAACTGGCGGTCGTCCTGGTCGTCGTTGCGCTCGTACTCGGTGGTCTACTCTCACCGCTGGCGACGCAGATGGATGTCCGCATGACCGCCGAGACACGGAAGGATCTGGCAGACATCAAGGAAGCGCTGCTCGGATTTGCAGTGATCAACGGGCGTTTCCCCTGTCCGGCCGATGCCACGATCGCCAGCGGGGTTGCCGGCGCCGGCCTGGAAGCGGCGCACGATGCGGGCGGTAACTGTCCGAACGGCTCTGGCGTCGTGCCCTGGGTGACCCTCGGCGTCCGCGAGACAGACGCCTGGGGGCAACGTTACTCCTACCGCGTGACGCCTGCCTTTGCCCAGCGCGTGTCGCCGCCACGAAATGCGGCTTTCGATCTGAGTACCCCGGGGACACTCGACGTTCGCTCCGCGGCGGCGGGCGGAACGATGGTGGCTGGCGGGCTGCCGGTCGTATTCGTTTCGCACGGCGGCAATGGCCGCGGCGGGTACAACCGCGAGGGCGCGCAACTGCCGATCGGTGAGGTCGCGGACGAGATCGACAACCAGTTGACGAATGCCGGTACGGCGATGGCGAACACGGTTTTCGTCAGCCAGGCGCGGAACCCGAACAGCGGTTTCGACGACGAGGTCGGCTGGGTCCCGCGCGCCATTCTCGTCAGCCGCATGATCGCCGTTGGCAAGCTGCCGTGAGCCGTCGTCGCGCCGCTCGGCGGCTGGCTTTGGCCGCAGGCGGTGGCGCCTTGGGCATGCTTGCCTTGGTGCGTAGTGGGTAGTTTCGGGGCGGTGGCGGAACGTGCCGCCGTTTCCTCTGCCGCTCGGTTCAGTCGTCATTCGACAGGCGGTTGCGTCGCTTGCATTGGTGAGTATGCGCCGGCGTTGCGGGTCGGGTCGAGACGGCGATGACTGCCTACCGGACCTTCATGGGTCGTTTGCGCAGCGCGGGCGTGCGTCCGGGAGACCCGGAAGGGCTTCGCCTGCAGAAATCGCTGCTCTTTTTTGCCACCGGCCTGATCTGCTTTGCCTCGGTAGCCTGGCTGTTGATCTACTGGCAACTGGGGCCGCGCTTCTCGTCCAATCTGCCCTTCGCGCTGCAGCTCCTGCTGGTCGGCAACCTGCTGCTCTACCTGTGGACGCTGAACTTCAACTTTTTTCGCCAGGTTCAGCTCGCGCTCTTCCTCTTCATGCCCTTCGTCGCGCAATGGAGCATCGGCAGCTTCATCGACGCCAGCGGCATCAGCCTCTGGGCCTTGCTGGCGCCCATCGGCGCCGTGCTGTTCATCGGCCCACGTGAGTCGGGAGCATGGTTCTTCGCCTATGTCTTTCTCACCGTCCTCTCGGGCGGCTTCGACTTCTACCTCGCCGACTCGTTGCTGGCGCAGCCGCCGAAGGTGCCGTTGCGGACGATGGCATTCTTCTTCGCGCTCAACTTCATTGCCGTGTCGACGATCGTTTACCTCTTGCTGCGCTACGCCGACCGGGAAAAGCACAAGGCGCAGCAGCGCCTGGAGGAGGCGCACCGGTTGCTGCAGATCGAACAGGATCGCTCGGAGCGACTGTTGCTCAACATCCTGCCGGGCCCGATCGCCAAGCGCCTGAAAGAGAGCGACCAGACGATCGCCGACGGTTTTGCCGAAGTCTCGGTCATGTTTGCCGACATCGTGAACTTCACCCGCATCGCCGAAGGGCTGACCCCGCAACAGGTGTTCAGCATGCTCAACAAGATCTTCTCCTCCTTTGACGAGCTGGCGGAGAAGCACGCGCTCGAGAAGATCAAGACGATCGGCGATGCCTACATGGTTGCCGCCGGTCTGAACGATGCCTGCCGCAACCCGGCTGCGTCACTTGCCGACATGGCGCTGGAGATGTGTGCCCTGTTGCACCAGGACTTCAGTGTCAACGAAATGCGCCTCGAACTGCGCATCGGCATCGGCACCGGGCCGGTGGTCGCAGGCGTCGTCGGCAAGAAGAAGTTCATCTACGATCTCTGGGGCGATACGGTGAATATCGCCAGCCGCGTCACCACCGAAGGGGTCCCCGGCATCGTCCAGGTCGATCAGCGGACCTACCGGCGGCTGTGCGACCGTTTCGACTTTCACGAGCCGCAGATGATCCAGGTGAAGGGGAAGGGCAGCATGATCGTCTACCGCCTGATCGGTCGCCGCGTGCCGCTGCCGGCCAGCGCCTAGCCGGCAGCGGCAGCCGCTTCGTTGCCGGGCTCGCAACGGCGCAACTCGAAGCAGACCTGGCCCGGCAGGTTGCTCGTCAGAAGCAGGCGGTAGCCGTTGCTGACGGCTTGGCGCGAGGCGTGGTAGAGGCCGATGCCGAGCCCGCTCTCGGAGGCGACCGGTGCCTGCAGGAGATCGCCGACAATCGTGTCGCTGACCGCGCTGCCGTCGTCGCAGACGCGCAGCACGGAAGCATCTGCGGCGAGGGTGACGCAGATTTGCAACGCGCTCTCCACCTGTTTCTTGAGCAGGGCGTTCTGCAGCAGGTTGTCAGCCACGCTGTCGAAGAGGGTTGTCGGCAGCATCGCCTGTGGGTCGATCTCATCGGCGACGAAGCGGATCGGCGAGCCGGCATGGCGTTGCTGCTGGATGCGCCACCACATTTCGGCGGGCAGCATGCCGCCGATCTCGCTCTGCGGTTTTTGCAGCTTGGCCAGGGTCTGCCGCAGCCGCTGGCTGATCTGTGGCAACTGGCGCTGCAGCAGCTGCTCGAGTCGCGCGCCGTCTTGCCCCTGCGCGGTCTGCGCCAGATAGCAGAGACCGTCGATCGACTGCAGCAGGTTCTTGACGTCGTGTGTCAGGCGGGCGCCGGTTTCGTGGATCGCCCGCAGATAGCCCACCTGCTGCAGTTCGCGTGCCCGCAGCTTGGCGACGTAGTGTTCGTTGGCCAATTGCGCCAGCAGGTGGAAGTGCCAGACGAGCGCCGGGCTGAGCTTGTGACGGGTGTACAGCGTGAGCCGCAGCGGTTGCCCGGGAAAATCCTGGCGATGACGCGATTCGTTGCCGAAGGAGCCCTGTCGTCCTCCGGCCGACCAGCGACCGCCGTCCACCCAGGGCAGATCGAGCATCTCGGCGAGTGCCTGCGAGAGGAATTCCTCCGGCTCGTTCTCGTCACTGGCCAGTGTCGTCAGGCGATGCAGCCAGCGCTCGAAGGGCAGGCCGATGCTGAGCAGGTAGCGCGAGAAGAAGACGTCGATGCCGGTGTAGCCGGGCCGGGTGTTCCACGTCCAGCCGATCAGCAGCAGCAGGGCGGAGATCGACACCAGCGTGTTGATCACCGCCTCGAAGTAGCCGGCCTGGCGCAGGAGCATGAAGGCCAGGCTGCCGAGGACGAGGACGGCGATCAGCAGGAAGATGAACAGGCTGTAGAAGAGATCGACCATCGCGCCCCCGGGACGGTCGCTTTCCGGTGAGAGCGGCAGCAGCGTCATTGCCAGCAGGAACAGCGGCATGCCCCAGGCGAATTCGCGGTCGAGTGCCGGGCCGTTGAGCAGCGCCCGCGGGACGACCTGCGGCACGAGCCAGAACAGCAGCGCCGCCAACAGGTAGGCAAAGGCGACGAGATAGAAGATCCGCGTCGGCCGGTGATCGATGAACATCACGCGTCCGCCGACCAGGGCGGCGAGGATCACGACCCAGACGATCAATAGCCACCAGCCGTACCAGATGGCACCACAGGCGAGCAGCAGCGTGATCACCGCCAGGCCGCTGAGATCGACCTTGCGTTCGGCGTAGATGAACGGCTGCCAGAGGATGAACAGGCCGACATTGACCAGCCAGCAGAGCAGACCGGTCATCGACCCGGCGCCTGCGACCAGAGCCAGGTGCAGGAAGACGAGCAGTGAGATCAGCAGCCAGCGCTGGCGTTGGCGCAGCGCCGTGCCGATGCGCTGCAGCGGCCTCACACGTCGCTCCACAGCGGCGCGTTGACCCGCCACGGCTGGTCGTGGCGGCTGGCGACCCGGTCTTGCCGGCTGAGCGCAGCACCTGTCCGCCCGACTCTCGACAGGAGTGTCGAAAATCCGACAGATTGCAGCTTCCCGGGCGCCAGATCGGCTTCAAATGGCTGGCACGGAAAATGCTTGTAACCTCTGGCACCGGACATGGACAGGAGGAAAAAATGAACCAAATGAAGCAGCAGCAGTCGGGTTTCACCCTGGTCGAGATTGCCATTGTACTCGTCATCATCGGGCTCCTGCTGGGCGGGGTGCTGAAGGGTCAGGAACTGATCAACAGCGCCAAGGTGAAGAACATGATCGGCGATTTCCGCAGCGTCTCGAGCCTGGTCTATGCCTACCAGGACCGCTTCAAGGCCTTCCCTGGCGACCAGAACCAGAACCAGCTGAACGACGCCTTCGGCAACCTGATCGCTGCTGCCTGCACGCCGGCCGCCGCCAACCAGTGTGCGCAGAACAACGGCCGCATCGACGGCTCGTGGCAGGCGGGCAACGCCGATGGCTCGGGTGTGCTGACCGATGAAAGCTCGCTTTTCTGGCAGCATGTGCGGCAGGCCAACCTGACGACCGGCCCGACGCTGCTTGCCAACACCGCCTATCGGCCGCGCAACGCCGATGGCGGCTTGATCGGCATCGAGATGGCGGGCGGTCTGGCACCTTTCATCGTCGGCATGCGCGGCTCGTTCTTCGTCTGCTCGGACGGTATCCTCGGGCGCTACGTCAGGCAGATCGACACGACGATGGATGACGGCAATACCGCCGGCGGTTCGGTGCAGGCGGTGCCGACGGGTTCAGCCCGCGGTGCTGCCGCGATCGCCACCAACGCCATCAACGACGGCAACCAGTACATCGTCTGCGCCGCCTACTGAGCGAGCGGTGTTGGTGATCGCGCCGTCCTGAGCGTGCGGCGGCCGCGCTGCCGCCCGGAGGGGCAGGCGGCGACGCGGCTTCAGCCCAGCAGCAGCCGCTGCTCGGCCGCGGCCAGCGAGCCGGGTGAACCCAGCAGGACGACGACATCGCCGCTGCGAAAGCGCGTCTCGGCTGCCGGTTCGAGGGCGCGGATGTTGCGCCGACGTACCGCCGTCACCTCGACACCAAGCGCCTGCAGAGCCAGTTCGCCGAGCGTGCGCCCGATGGCATGCGCGCCGTCGGCGAGCAGGATCGAGTGCAGGCGTGGCTCGTCGCTGCCGCCGCCTTCGGCCGCGAGTTCGTCCTCGCCGCGGAAGAAGCCGCGCAGCGTCCGGTAGCCGGCCGCACGCGTCTGCCGGAAGCGCTCGAAAACCTCGCTCATCGGCACTCCAACGTGGCGCAGCGCGTGCGCCGCCAGCACCATGCTGGCTTCCAGGGTTTCCGGCACGACCTCGGCCGCGCCGGCCTGCCGCAGGGCGACGATGTCCCGTTCGTCGAGCGTTCGCGCGACCGCCGGCAGTTGCGGCGCCAGGCTGCGCACCTGCTCGAGGACGCGTGTCGCGGCACGCGTGTCGGCAAAGGCGATGATCAATACGCTGGCGCGGGTGACGCCAGCGGCGAGCAGGGTTTCACGCCGCGTCGCGTCGCCGTAGATGACGTTCTCGCCGGCAGCCGCCGCTTCGCGGATCAGTTCGGGGTCGAGCTCGAGCGCGACGTAGCTGACCGACTCCTGCTCCATGAAGCGCGCCAGATGCTGGCCGCTGCGGCCGTAGCCGCAGATCACCGCATGCCGCTCGGTGTTCATCGTCTGCGCCGCCAGGCTGGTGAGCTGCATCGAGCGCAGCAGCCACTCGCTGGCGGCGAAGCGCAGAACGATGCGATTGCTGTACTCGACCAGCACCGGTGCCAGCAGCAGCGAGAGGACCAGCGCCGCCAGCACCGACTGCAGCGCCAGCGGCGGCACCAGATGCAGCGGCCCGATCTGCGCCAGCAGGACGAAGCCGAACTCGCCACCGGCGCAGAGCCAGAGGCCGGTGCGCATGGCGTTGCCGGGAGTCGCTCCGAACAGCCGCGACAGCCCGCAGATCAGGGTGAACTTGAGCACCAGGAGCAGCGCCAGCACGCCCAGTACCAGTGGTGCGTTGGCCAGCACCAGCGGTGCGTCGAGCAGCATGCCGATGGTGATGAAGAACAGTCCCATCAGGACATCGCGGAACGGCTTGATGTCTTCCTCGACATGGTGCCGGTATTGCGTCTCCGAGATCAGCATGCCGGCGACGAAGGCGCCGAGGGCGAGCGACAGTCCTGCCAGTTCGGTCAGCCAGGCAAGGCCGAGCGTCACCAGCAGGACGTTGAGCATGAACAGCTCGGCCGATTTGCTGCGGGCGACGATGAAGAACCAGCGGTTCATCAGGCGCTGCCCGAGGAACAGCACGAGCGACAGGACGACGGCTGCCTTGAGGGCGGCGAGGCCGATCAACGTCGCCAGCCGCTCGGCCGATTCGGAGAACGACGGGATCAGGATCAGCAGCGGCACCACCGCCAGGTCCTGGAACAGCAGCACGCCCATGACCTCGCGGCCGTGTGGTGAGTCGAGTTCGAGGCGCTCGCCGAGCAACTTCGTCAGCACGGCGGTGGACGACATGGCGAGTGCACCGCCGAGGGCGACGCCGGCCTGCCAGCTCAGTCCGAGGGCGACGACGATGGCGATGACCGCCGCCAGCGTCAGCAGGATCTGCAGCAGGCCGAGGCCGAAGACGATGCGCTTCATCGCGTGCAGCTTCGGCAGCGAGAACTCGAGGCCGATCGAGAACATCAGGAAGACGACGCCGAACTCGGCCAGGTGCTGCGCGCCGGCGAAGCTGCCGACGAGGTCGAGAGCGTGCGGGCCGATGAGCGCGCCGACCAGCAGGTAACCCAGGACTGGCGGCAGCTCGATCGCCCGAAAGGCGATCACCGAGACCACCGAGGCGGCGAGCAGCATGAGAATCGTGGGCAGCGTTTCCATTTTCCGGGACGGTTCTGGGCGCGAGCTGGGGGACGGTGGTCGGCGGCCGCAGCGCAGTGAGCGGCCGATGCCCTTCTGTTATACTCGCGGCATGATAACCGCAGCCACCCCATGAGCCAAACACGGCCATCCGCGAACGCGCTCGACTTGGCCCGGCAGGTGATGCGAATCGAAGCCGACGCAGTACTGGGGCTGGCCGCGCGCATCGGCGACGAGTTCCTGCAGGCGCTGTGGCTGATCCTCAACTGTCCGGGCCGGGTCATCGTCAGTGGCATGGGCAAGTCCGGGCATGTCGGGCGCAAGATCGCCTCGACCTTCGCCAGCACCGGCACCCCGGCCTATTTCGTCCATCCCGCCGAGGCCAGTCATGGCGATCTCGGGATGATCACCCGCGACGACGTGCTGATCGCCATCTCCAATTCGGGGGAAAGCGCCGAACTGCTGACCATCGTGCCGATCATCAAGCGGCAGGGCGCGAGGCTGATCAGCATGACCGGCAGTCCACAGTCGTCGCTGGCCGTCGAGGCGGACGTACACCTCGATGCCGCGGTGGCGCAGGAGGCTTGCCCGCTCAACCTGGCGCCGACCGCCAGCACGACGGCCGCGCTGGCGCTCGGTGATGCGCTGGCGGTGGCGCTGCTCGACTCGCGTGGCTTTGGCGCCGAAGACTTTGCCCGCTCGCATCCCGGCGGATCGCTCGGCCGGCGCTTGCTGACGCACGTGCGCGATGTCATGCACAGCGGCCCGGATCTGCCCGAGGTGTCGCCGGAAACCAGCCTGCACGACGCGATTCTCGAGATCACCCGTGGTGGCATCGGCATGACCGCCGTCGTCGATCCATTGCGGCGAGTGATCGGTATCGTCACCGATGGCGATCTGCGGCGGGCCTTCGCGCGCAGCCTCGACCTGCGGACGCTGTCGGCGGCCGACATCATGGGGCGCAATCCGCGCTCGATCGCCGCCGATCGCCTCGCCGTCGAAGCCGTGGCGATGATGGAAGAGCACAAGATCAACCAGTTGCCGGTCGTCGACGCGAGCGGCATGCTGATCGGGGCGCTCAACATGCACGATCTCTTTCGGGCCAAGGTGATCTGATGGATGAAACGCACAACGAGGCGACGGCGCGTGCACGCCGCCTGCGACTGATGGCTTTCGACGTCGATGGCGTGCTCAGCGATGGCTCGCTGTATTTTGCCGATGACGGAGTCGAGATCAAGGCTTTCAACACCCTTGACGGTTTCGGTCTGAAGCTGCTCGCCGAGGCCGGCATCACCGTGGCGATCATCACCGGCAGGCGTGCCCGCTGTGTCGAGTTGCGGGCGCAGAACCTGGGTATCGTGCATCTCCACCAGGGGGTCGACGACAAGCTCGCGCAGATGCAGCGACTGCTCGCCGAGTTGGGGCTCGAGCGCGACGAGGCGGGCTACATGGGCGACGATCTGCCCGACCTGCCGCTCATGCGCGCCTGCGGCTTTTCGGCGACACCGCAGGATGCGCATCCGCTGGTGCGCGAGCATGCCTGGCTGATCACCGGGCGGCGTGGCGGCCGCGGCGCGGTGCGCGAGGCCTGCGAGTTCATCCTCGCGGCGCAGGGCCGTTTGCAGGAACTCCTTGCCCCGTACCTGGCGGCGGACCGGTGATCAAGAAGTGGAGCAGCGCGGTCCTGCCGCTGAGCATCATGCTGGTGCTGGTGGCGCTGAGCGCCTGGTTGCGCTACGCGACCGAGTTGCCTGACGCGACACGCGACGGCCGCAACCGTCACGACCCGGATGCCATTCTCAACGACGTCCGCGGGCAGCGGCTCGACGCTGCCGGCGTGCTGCTCTACACGATCGAGGCGGTGGAAGTACGGCACTACCCGGACGACGAGACGAGCGAATTCACACAGCCAAGACTGGCCTTCGTTTCGCCCGCGAAGCCGACCGTCACCATCCGCGCCGACGAAGGGCGGGCCACGGCACAGGCGAAGAAGGTCGATCTCGGCGGACGGGTCGAGATCCGCCGCGCCGCCAGCGGCCGGCAGGCTGCACTGCTCGCCGAGATGCCCGAACTCACCGTGCTGACCGATGAGAAGCGCGCCTTCACCAGCAGCAAGGTGCTGATCACCCAGGGGCCGTCCTGGGTGCAGGGGGTCGGCATGCGGGTGGACCACGCCCTGCAGACCTACGTTCTCGAATCCGACGTGCGCGGCGAGATCGAGAGTCCATTCGCCAGGAAGAAGAAACCGAAGACATGAACAGGATGATTTGCAGCAGCTGCCTGAGCGGCGTACTGCTTGCCCTTTGCCTGCCGGTGCAAGCCGAACGGGCCGACCGCGAGAAGCCGATCCATCTTGAAGCGGACCGCCTCAGCCTCGACGATCTGAACAAGGTGCAGACCCTGGAGGGCAATGCGGTACTGATCCAGGGAACGACCGAGTTGCGGACCGCACGCCTGGTCGTCACGCAGGATGCCGATGGTTTCCAGAAGGCCGTTGCCACCGGCGGTGCGAATGGCCTCGCGCGCTTCAGGCAGAAGCGGGACGGCGTGGACGAGTATGTCGAAGGCGAGGCCGAGCGGATCGAATACGACGCGCGCAGCGACACGACGCAGTTCTTCAATCGCGCCTGGGTGCGCAGCGGCCAGGACGAGGTGCGGGGGCGTTACATTTCCTATGACGCGATCAACGAGAAATTCCTCGTGACCACCGCTGGTGGCACGACGAAGAACGCCACTGGCGAGGGACAGGCGCGCGTGCGGGCGATCATCCAGCCGAAGGCCAAGGGCGACGGCGCTGCCGAGACGAAGAAGGAGCCCCTGAATCTCAAACCGTCGGCCAGGGTCGCGCCGCGCACCGACTGAACTGCTGCAAAGACCTTCGCCGCGCCGCGCCGCGCCTGCGGTCGCGAGTCGCGCCGGCAGGCTGCCCGTTCCCTCTCCACAGCTTCCGGCTTGTCCCGTCGTGCCGCGGGGCAGCATTTTTCCTGTCCCGGACCGATTGCGCTTCTGGATGAATAATCACAATGAAATCCGGGTAATAGAAATTGGTGCGTTGCAACAAAAAACTGTTGACAAGCGGCGAACGAGCTCTATAATGCGACCCATGGTGCAGTGCAGCAAAACACCGGGAGGCTGTGAAGCCAAGCGGTAGGTGCCTGGATCATTGCACATGTTGTGTTGTACCCACACTTTCTTGAGGAGATCGCCATGTTCAATACCCCCGAACAATTCGCCGCCGCCAACAAGGCTTCCGTTGATGCGATGCTGACCCTTGCCAACACCGCGCTGGCCAGTGCCGAGCGGATCGCCGCGCTCAACCTGAACACCGCCCGCTCGATGCTCGAGGATGGCGTTGCCAATGCCAAGGCCATGCTCGGTGCCAAGGACGCCCAGGAGTTCTTCGCCCTGCAGGCATCGCTGGCCCAGCCCGGCCTGGAAAAGGCCGTCGCCTACACGCGCAGCGTCTATGAAATCTCGGCGCAGTCGAAGGAAGAGATCAGCAAGCTGCTCGAAGCACAGTTCAACGACTTCCAGAAGCAGATGCTCGCGCTGCTCGAGAAGGCCACCAAGAACTCGCCTCCCGGCTCCGAAGTCGCGGTCAATGCCGTCAAGTCGGCCGTCGCCGCCGCCACCTCGGCCTTCGACAGCATGAACAAGGCTGCCAAGCAGGTCGCCGACATCGCCGAAGCCAATGTCGCTGCCGCGACCAACGCGACCGTCAAGGCGGTTGGCGCCACCGCCGCGGCGACGAAGAAGTAGGACTCGGCGAACACGGCTCACGGGCCCGCACGTTGTGACTGAACGGTGAGCGAAGGACCCTCGGGATCGTCCGGGGGTCTCTTCGCTGGCCTCCCGCAACTGGCGCTCATGCCCGGCCTGATCCGCCACCACGAACTTTCCGGCGTGCCTCTCCTGCCGCACGCCCACTGCAGCCTTACCACCACGGAGGTATCAATGAGCACTATCGATCTGGAAAAACTCGCCGAGAGCCAGAAAGCCAACGCACAGGTCATGATGACGCTGGTCCGCACCGCTTTTCAGGGCCTCGAGCAGCTTTCCGCCCTCAACCTCGCCGCCAGCCGCGAGCTCTTCAACAGCAGCGCCAACGGCGCGCAGCAGCTCCTCGGCGTCAAGGATCCGCAGCAGCTCGGCGAGATCGCCGGTTCGATCGCCCGCCCGAACGTCGACAAGCTGATGGAGTATGCGCGCAACCTCTATGACCTGTCGGCCAACATGCAGCGCGAGATCACCTCGGTCATGGAAGAGCAGTACAACAACGTCCGCCACAACGCGACCGGCCTGATCGAAAAGACCGGGCTGAGCTCACCGGTTGCCGGCGATGTCTTCGGCTCAGCGATGAAGCAGATGGTCAACGTCACCACCACCGCCTTCGAGAACATCTCGCAGATGGCGAAGCAGATGACCGACATCGTCGACACCAACGTCAAGGCGGCGAACAGCGCCACCGCCCAGGCCGCGGCTGCCCTCGTGCCGAAGAAGTAGGCTGTCGCCGGGGAGCCCGCACTCCCCGCCAGCAGACCCCGGCCACGGCCGGGGTTTTTCTTTCAGTGCGGCCCGGTCAGGGTCGCCACTGCCAGTTGATGCCGCGCCGCTCGATTTCCTGCCGAATCGCCGTCATCGCCTGTTCGACCAGTTCCGGCTCGCCCTCGACGCCGAGTTCGAGATAGCGGCGTTGTCCATCCTCGGCCATCGACGGCAGGCTGAACAGCCGCAGGCGCGGGAAGTCGGCGACGATCCGCTCCATCAGGTCGAGCAGCGCGCTCTCGTAGGCGTTGCTGCCGGTGAGCAGGAAAGCCTTGTCCACCGTCTCCTGGTGCCGGAAGAGATCGGCGTAGAAGGTATCGAGCGCCCATTCCGCCATCGGGTGCGCCATCTGCGGAAAACCCGGCAGGAAGTAATGGTCGCGCACGCGAAAGCCGGGGATGCGGTTGAACGGGTTGGGAACGATGTCGACGCCGCGCGGGAAGGTGCCGAGCAGCAGGCGGACATCGGTGATGTCGGCGCCGAAGCGGGCGCGGATCTCGCGCTCGGCATCGGGATGCAGCACCAGTTCGACGTCGAGGGCCGCCGCTGCCGCCTGCCGCGTGTGGTCGTCGGGCGTGTTGCCGATGCCACCGAAGCTGAAGACGATGTCGCCGGCAGCCAGGCTGCGGCGCAGGCTGGCGGCGATGCGCGCGCGCTCGTCACCGAGGTACTCGACCCACGACAGACGCAGCCCGCGGGCCGCCAGCAGCTCGGCCATCCGCGCAAAGTGCCGGTCGACGCGCTTTCCCGACAGGATCTCGTCGCCGATGATGATCGCCCCGAAGCTCTTCATTGCCTTTCTCCCTGGCCGTCGGCCATTCACATGCCTTCCCACATCTTCTGCAGCCGCTTCGTCGACACCGGCACCGGCGTGCGCAGCTCCTGCGCGAACAACTGCACGCGCAACTCCTCGATCAGCCAGCGGAACTGCTCGAGCTGCGCGTCGGCGAGGCCCTGGCGCGCGAGCACCGCGGCGCGCCGCTGCCAGTTGTCCGACAACGGCGTCAGCTCGGCGAGCAGGCGCGAATCGCGGGTGGCGCCCGCCGCACCGGCTGCCTTCAGCTTGTCCAGCCGGAGCGCGATCGCCTTCAGATAGCGCGGATAGTGCTGCAGGCGCTCGAACGGCGTATCGACGACGAAGCGCTTGTGGATCAGCCGTGCCAGTTGCTCCTCGACATCCTGCATTGTCGCCGCGAACGCCCTGAACGCCGGCAACTTCTTCTGCAGCGCCTGCCAGTCGGCGAGAATCTGCCCGACGAGGCGGCAGATCTCCTGCGCCAGCAGCGTCAGTCGCGGCTTCGCCTCGAGGCAGCGGGCGCGGAAGCTGGCGGCGTCGCGCGGCCACGGCTCGCCGAGGCAGGCGCGGGCGCAGCTCAGGTCGAGCAATTGCCGGCGCAGCTCGTCGAGCGTGCCGAGATTCATGAACTGCATCGCCATCTGGTTGAGTCCGGGGAGGTTCTTCTCGAGATACTTCAACTGCTCGCGGAACTGCAGCATGAACAGGCGCAGCAGCCCGGCGCGGTGCGCCTGCGCCGCTTCGGCCGGCGAATCGAAGACGCGCAGCGAGACCCGTTCGCCGTCGGCGACCAGCGCCGGATGACCGAGCACCAGTTGCCCACCGCCGGCATCGACCTCCATCAGCTCCGGCAGCTCGCCAAAGCTCCAGTCGCGCAAGTCCGCATACTCGCCCGGCGTCTCGTGCAGCTCGGCAAATTCCTGCCGCGCCGCGCGTCCCCATTCGGCGCGCAGCTCGTTCAGGTTGCGGCTCAGGCCGAGCTGGCGGCCGTTCTCGTCGAGCAGGCGGAAGTTGAACGACAGGTGCGCCGGCAGAGCGTCGGCACGGAAAGCGTCGGGCGTGATCTCCCAGCCGCGCGCGTTCAGCCCGCGCGACTGGACGATGAACTGCACCAGCGCCAGCAGCAGCGGCTTGTCGGACGGCGCCACCTGCGCGACGAATTCGGCAGCGAAATCGGGCACCGGCACCAGCTTCGCCCGCAGCCGCTGCGGCAGCGTCTTCACCAGCTGCACGACCTTCTCGCGCAGGAGGCCGGGCACCAGCCACTCGCAGCGCGCTGCCGGGATCTGGTTCAGTTGCGCCAGCGGCACGCAGAGCGTGACGCCGTCGCGTGCGCTGCCGGGCTCGAAGTGGTAGCTCAGTTCGTAGTCGACGCCGGCCAGGCGAAGCTGCTGTGGAAAAGCCTCGCTGGTGATGCCGGCGGCTTCGTGGCGCATCAGGTCGTCGCGCTGCAGATGCAGCAGTTGCGGCGTCTCGCGCTCGGCGTCGCGCCGCCACTTGTCGAAAGCCGCGCCGCTGTACATGCCGGCCGGGATCAGGCGGTCGTAGAAGGCGAAGATCAGCTCGTCGTCGACCAGCACGTCGGGCCGCCGCGACTTGTGCTCGAGCGTCTCGATGTCGAGCATCAGTTGCTGGTTGTGGGTGAAGAAATCCCAGCGGCGGGCGAACTCCTCGCTCACCTCGCCGCCGACCAGCGCCTGCCGGATGAAAATCTCGCGCGCCTCGTCCGGGTTGATCGGCCCGAAGTTCACCCGCCGGCGCGGATCGACGACGATGCCATGCAGCGTGATGCGCTCGAAGGCGACCGCCTGCATCGCCTTCTTTTCCCAGTGCGGGTCGAACCAGCTCCGTTTCAGCAGGTGCGCGCCGACCTGCTCCAGCCACAGCGGTTCGATGCGTGCGACGCAGCGCGCGAAGAGGCGCGTCGTCTCACTGATCTCGCCGGCGACGATCCACTTGCCGGCCTTCTTCTGCAGCGGCGACGCTGGGTGAACGAGGAAGCGGATGCCGCGCGCGCCGAGGTAGTGCGCCGATTCCTCCGACTTGCAGCCGATGTTGCCGAGCAGCCCGGCGAGCAGCGCGCGGTGGATCGCCTCGTAGCTCGCCGGCTGCCCGTTCTCCTGCCAGCCATGCTCGGCGGCGAGCGCGTGCAGTTGGCCATGAACGTCGCGCCATTCACGCATGCGCAGCGGCGAAAGGAAGTTCTCGCGGCAGGCCTCGAGCAGCTTGCGTTGCGACTTGCGGTGCGCCAGCTCCTCCGCGTACCAGTGCCAGAGCTTGAGCCAGGAGACGAACTCGGAGCGCTCGTCGGCGAGGCGGCGATGCGCCGCGTCGGCCGTCCCCTGCCGCTCCTGCGGCCGCTCGCGCGGATCCTGCACCGACAGCGCAGCAGCGATCACCAGCACCTCGGCGAGGCAGCCCTCGGCGCGCGCGGCGACGATCATGCGGCCGAGCCGCGGGTCGAGCGGCATCTGCGCCAGTTCCTGGCCGACCGGCGTCAGTGCGTGCTCGGTGGTGACGGCGCCGAGTTCGACCAGCAACTGGTAGCCGTCGCTGATCGCCTTCCGCGGCGGCGCCTCGAGAAATGGGAAATCCTCGATGGCGCCGAGGCGCAGCGCCTTCATGCGCAGGATGACGCCGGCGAGCGACGAGCGCAGGATCTCCGGCTCGGCGAAGGCTGGCCGCAGCGCGAAATCCTGCTCTTCGTAGAGCCGGATGCAGACGCCGGCGGCGACGCGACCGCAGCGCCCGGCGCGCTGGTTGGCGGCGGCCTGGGCGATCTTCTCGATCTGCAGTTGCTCGACCTTGTTGCGGTACGAGTAGCGCTTGACGCGCGCCAGACCGGTGTCGACGACGTAACGGATCCCGGGTACCGTCAGCGAGGTCTCGGCGACGTTCGTCGCCAGGACGATGCGCCGCCCGACGTGCGGCCGGAAGACGCGGCTCTGCTCTTCCGCCGACAGGCGGGCGTAGAGCGGCAGGATCTCGGTATGCGGCGGGTGGTGCTTGCGCAGCGCCTCGGCCGCCTCGCGAATCTCGCGCTCGCCGGGCAGGAAGACGAGGACGTCACCTGGCCCGATGCGGTGCAGCTCGTCGCAGGCGTCGGTGACCGCATCGTAAAGGTCGCGCTCGTCGTCGGCAGCGCGGTCGTTCGCCGCGCCGGCGCCGTCGCCTGAAGGCTTCTGCAGCGGGCGGTAGCGCAGCTCGACCGGATGCAGCCGGCCCGACACCTCGATCACCGGCGCGTCGTCGAAATGGCGCGAAAAGCGCTCGGCGTCGATCGTCGCCGAGGTGATGATCAGCTTCAGCTCGCGCCGTTTCGGCAGCAGCTGTTTCAGGAAGCCGAGCAGGAAATCGATGTTCAGGCTGCGCTCGTGCGCCTCGTCGATGATCAGCGTGTCGTACTGCTCGAGCCAGGGATCGCCCTGCGTCTCGGCGAGCAGGATGCCGTCGGTCATCAGCTTGATGAAGGCATCGGGCGACGTGCGGTCGTGGAAGCGGATCTTGTAGCCGACCAGGCGGCCGGGCTCGCTCTGCAGCTCGTGTGCGATGCGCGCCGCCGTCGCCCGCGCGGCAATCCGCCGCGGCTGCGTGTGGCCGATCAGTCCGCTCGTTCCGCGGCCGAGTTCGAGACAGATTTTCGGGATCTGCGTCGTCTTGCCGGAGCCGGTCTCGCCGCAGACGATCACCACGGGGTGCTGCGCGATCAGCGTCGCGATTTCGTCGCGGCGGGCGTTGACCGGCAGGTCGTCGGCAAACTCCGGCTTCGGCAGGCGCGCGCGGCGCGCAGCGACCGCGGCGCGCGAGCGCTCGAGCAGGCGCTCGCTCTCGGCCTGCAGCGCATCGCGCTTGCTGCCGAAGACGTGCCGCAGATCGCGCGCCAGCGCGCGCAGACGGCGCTGGTCGGCAGCCAGGCAGTCGGCAAACGGGCTGGCGGCCGCGGCAGGTGTCCGGGCGGCGGCGGGAACAGGCTTGGCGGTCATCGCGGCAGGGAAGAGCGAAAAGAATGGCGTCGCTTGCGCGCGGCGCGGACGCGCCCCGAAGGCGGCGACTCGAAAGCGGATGACATCAGGCCGGTGCGGGCTCAGAGCAGCGCGTCGAGCGGGCTGCGAACGCCGCGTCCGCCACGCTTGAGCACGTGCCTATAGGTCATCGTCGTGGCCACGTCGGCATGGCCCAGCAATTCCTGCACGGTGCGAATGTCGTAGCCGCTGTCGAGCAGATGCGTCGCGAAGGAATGGCGCAGCGTGTGCGGCGTCGCCGGCTTGTCGATGCCGGCGGCGGCAACGGCCTTTTTCATCGCCCGCTGCAACTGCTTTTCATCGAGGTGATGGCGGCGTTCGACGCCGCTGCGCGGATCGACCGAGTAACTTGCGGCGGCGAAGACGTACTGCCAGGGCCAAGTCGTGTTGGCATTCGGGTAGTTGCGTTCGAGCGCGTCGGGCAAGTAGACCGTGGCCTTGCCCAGCCGCAGGTCGTCGTCGAAAATCAGCTTCCGCCGCCGCAGGTGCTCGCGAAGATCGCCAGCCACGGCTTCCGGCAGCATCGTCACCCGGTCCTTGGCACCCTTGCCGTCACGGATCAGAATCTCGCCCTGCGCAAAATCGACCTCCTTCACCCGCAGGCGAATCGCTTCCATCAGGCGCATCCCGGTGCCGTAGAGCAGGCGCGCCAGTAGGCCATGGACGCCGTCCATCCGCTCCAGCACCCGCTGCACTTCGCTGCGGGTCAGCACCACCGGCAAACGCTCCGGCCGCTTGGCGCGAACCACGTCGTCCAGCCCGGGAAGCTCGACCCCGAGCACGTTCCGGTAGAGAAACAACAGCGCCGACAGCGCCTGATTCTGCGTCGCCTAGGCGACGTGCCCTTCGGCCGCGAGATGGCTGAGAAATGCCTCGACCTCGCTGGCTCCCGTCTCGCGCGGGTGGTGCTAGTGATGGAAGAGCACGAAGCGCCTGACCCACTGGACATACTGTGCCTCGGTCCTTATGCTGTAGTGGCGCAAGCGAATCTGCGCGCGAACCTGGTCCAGCAGCGTGGGCTGCGCGGTGTCGACCTCAGGTTGGGCTGGTGCATATTCCGCTGGGAGTGATGTTTTTCCCGGATCCATGGGGGTGTTCATGTCGGGCGAGTCGTTGAAGATCAGTATGATGCGCGAACACGGGCGGATTATACACCGGGCGCAAGGGGGATCTGCACCGGCGAATGCACCGCAGGGCGGCGGGGCCTACGCCAGATCTGGTGTTGACTGAACGTTAGCAACCGTAGGAAAGGTTATGGCCAAGGGACCAAACTTTACACAGCATCTTATTCCTCTCATTGAGTCGCTTCGAGAAATGGGCGGTTCTGCGGCCGCATATGAGGCGACGGATGCTGTCATCGAGCGGGAAAAAATCCCGGAAAAAGAACTCGAGAAGACCAACAAGAATGGTGGTTCCAACGTACGAAACGCTATTGCCTGGGCAAGGCTTTACCTTGTCTACTCAGGACACATTGACTCGTCGGCGCGCGGAGTATGGCGCTTAACCGAAAAGGGGTTGCAAGAAGACCTTACTAAGCTAGACCCCGTTGAGCTATATAAGTCTGTGCAGCGGTCACGCAAAGAAGACAGCGGCAGCACTCCTTCAAGCAAATCGACAACGCAATCGGAAGTTGATCTCGAAGAGAAGATTCTTGAGTCAGAAGAGACTCGCCTGTTACCGGTTTTGAACTCATTGAGTCCGGAAGGCTTTGAGCGCCTGTGTCAGCGGTTGCTGCGAGAGCAGGGGTTTCAAAATGTGAAAGTCACCGGGCGCTCCGGTGACGGCGGCATTGATGGAGAGGGCATTCTCGAAATCAACCCGCTATTGAGCTTCAAGGTCATCTTCCAGTGCAAGCGCTACCAAGGTTCAGTTGGCTCTGGCATGATCCGTGACTTTCGTGGCGCTATGATTGGCCGCGCAGACAAAGGCATCTTCCTTACCACCGGCAACTTCACAATGGACGCAAAGAAAGAAGCGGTAAGAGACGGCACAAATCCAATCGAGCTCGTAGATGGCGAGAAGCTCGTGAAGATGTTCGAGCGCCTAGAGTTGGGGTTGAAGCCGAGAACCGTGTACGAAATAGATCCAGAATTTTTCAACGAATACAAGTGAGCGATGGTTGCCAACAATTCGCTTCAGACACGACGGCCCTGACGGGCCGCGGCCTGAGCTCAAACGTTAGAACCCTTGTCCACGAGCGCACCGAAAAATGAAACAACTCATCATACTGCTAATCATTGCCTCACTTGGTTGGTATGGTTACACGAAGTTTCAAGACTCTCGCAAGGCGCAGCGCGTCGTTGAGGCCGAGGCTCAATACTCGAAGTCAGCGGCAGCAACCTCCCCAAAGCCGCACAGCTCAAGCATCGCCACGTTCAAATGCGATGGGCGTACGCACTGCTCCCAAATGACTTCTTGCGCCGAAGCCACATTCTTTCTGAGAAACTGTCCTGGCACACAAATGGACGGGAACAACGACGGCATCCCCTGTGAACGGCAATGGTGCAAATAGGGCCACGACGGAGGGCTTGCGCGTTTGTCAGACGGCGTTCTACTAAGCAATAAACGTCTGCTGTTCATATTGTACGAGCGCAATCCGGATGCCGAAAAAACCCTCGCACGATCTCTGGAAGATTTTGAAGGTGCTCCAACGCCCCCTCAATGAGACGCCGCAGGCTGATTTTGTCGAGCGGCTTCTGTTTCGCCACGCGTTCCTTGACGCTCTTCCACACTTGCTCGTCCGGATTGAGTTGCGGCGAGTAAGGCGGCAGGAAGTGCAGTTCCAGCATGCCGTTGGTGGACGCGACGTATTCGCTCACCAGCTTCGCTTTGTGAATCGAATGACCATCGACAACCAGGAAAATGGGCTGCGTCGCGCCGAGCATGAGTTGTTCGAGGAAGGTACGGAACACCGCGGCGTTGACCAGACCCTCGTGAAGCATGAACTGAAGTTGCCCGCCCGTGCCAACTGCCGACAGCATCTGGACGGAGACGCGCTGGCCTGTGGTGCGTACCACCGGCGTCCGGCCGCGAGGCGCCCAAGTCGTGCCCGCGTGGTAGTCCGAGCGCATCCCAGCCTCGTCAGCGAACATGATCAACGCCCCACGAGCCCTCGCACGTGCCTGGAGAGCGGGGTACTCCTCCGTGTGCCAGCGCTGCACCAGCGCCGCATCCTGCTGATAGGCACGGTACAGCGGGCGCTGGGCAGTGAATCCGAGTTGCCGCATGACCTTGCCCAAGGTCGGCAGGCTCAGCGTCATCTGAAACTGCCGTTCGATCAGGCTGCCGATCAGGCGCAAGGTCCACAACCCGAAGTCAAACTTCAACTGGTCGGGCGTGCGGTCGCGAACCGTATCGGCAATCCAGCGCAACTGATCCGGGCTGACCTTCGGCGGCCGACCCGCGCCTTCTCGGGCAAGCAACGCGTTCTGACCACCGTCGTAAAATGCCGCCACCCATTTGAAAACCGCGCGCACCGAGACATCAAAATGGCGCGCCACGTCACTCGCCGGCATACCAGACCGAACCATTTTGACGCTTTGCATGCGTATCCATTGCTGTTCCATGCGGCGAGAAGTGAAAACCGGCCTTGGGGGAATCGAATGAAAGTTCATGGCGAGCATTATACATGAAACTCGTCCGCGCGCCAGAACTCAATGCACGCAATTTATTTATTGCTTAGTAACCCGGCGCTGCAGGCAACCGGCCGCATGAAGCCGCGGCCGTCGCCTGAGCTTTCACGTTATGCGTCTTGAAACTCTCGGCCACATGAACGTCATCCTTGAACTGAGCGAAAAACACATTGAACAGCTGCATGCACTCTATCAGGCTGAATGGTGGACTCGTGGCCGCTCCCTTGAAGATACAAAACAGTGCGTCAGTGGTTCTCAAATTTGCATTGGCATCACTTCAGGGCACGATGACTTAATTGGATTTGTGCGTGTACTGACTGATTTCACATTCAAAGCACTTATTTTCGATGTAATCGTTACGCAAGTCGAAAGAGGCAAAGGTCTTGGCAATAAATTGCTCTCTCTCGTCAAGAATAACGAACGCTTAAAGTCGGTAAGACACTTTGAGCTTTATTGCTTACCTGAAATGTTGTCGTTCTACGAAAAGCACGGTTTCTCCACCAATGTTGGCGAAGTCAAGCTTATGAGGCTTACAAATGCATAATATGGCGGTCGAGAGGGACGCCAAAAATGCTGCGCTTTCTTGCCGCCCCTCACCTCTACGTTAGGCCGCGCGAGATGCTGCCTGAGAACCGACACGCCGTACGAAGCCGCGCTGCGAAGTTGCGCGAGGTATTGTTTTGCGTTGCGGCGCTCGCTGCCGCTGGAGCGTTGCCTGGGTGCTTCACGATTCCTGAATATCCATCGGCACTGCCCCCCCTCTCGAACGTCGATACGAAGCTTGAGATATGTCCGTCCATTGCCGGAACCTACCGCGACGATGGGGCGGCCTTTGCACCCGACGGGCGAGCGCTTGGAGCGGTATCGTTAACTGCGCTCTTGCATTCGAATGCCGCGAAGGTCGAGACGGCTGAATGGGTTCTGATCGCCTAACCAATCATGAGTTGGCCCACTCGCCCCCGAGCATGAAAGCCCGGAGCGGGTGCACCATGTGAGGTGGCACGCAGGCGCGAAGAGGTCGCAATACGAATGAAGGCCCGACCCCGGCGCCTAACCGCGAAGCGGTGCGATCCGGCGAGACCGACTCGTTGCTCAACGGTCTGCTGCGGGCGGCGGGCAAGCCCTCCCTCGAGGAAGGGACCGGCGAGGTCGCCTTTGCACCGGCGCTGTCGGTCGGCGACACCTGGCTGCTGACCGCCCTGTGGAAAGAGTTGGGCTTCGCCGACGCCTTTCGCCGGCTGCTGCGCAATCGCCACCAGTTCGACGCCGAAGGTCTGCTGCGGGTGATGGTGTTCAACCGGCTGTGTGATCCGGAGTCCAAGCTGGGGATCCTGCGCTGGCTGGAGGGCACCCGTGTTCCCGAGGTCAGCGCCGATTCGGTCACCCACCAGCACCTGCTGCGCACGATGGATACTCTGGCGGAGGGTGCCGACCGGGTTGACGACGCTCTGGCAGCTCTCCTGCGGCCGTTGATCGATCAGGAGTTGGCGATCGTCTTCTACGACCTGACGACGATCCGTGCCGAAGGATGCACCGATGAGTCCGAGGACCTGCGGCACTTTGGCCATGCCAAGGAGGGTGGGACGGTACGCCAGGTGATGCTCGGGGTGGTCCAGACGGCGGACGGCTTGCCGATCCATCATGAGGTCTTTGCCGGCAATACCGGCGAGACGACGACGCTGGTGCCGACGATCGAGAAAGTGTTGGCACGCTATCCGATCAAACGCGTGGTACTGGTCGCCGATCGGGGTCTGCTGAGTCTCGACAATCTCGAAGCCATCCGGGCGCTGCGCGTCGGCGATCAGCCGTTGGAGTTCATTCTGGCCGTCCCGGCGCGGCGCTACGGGGATTTTGACCGCCTGCTCACCCCGTTCCACGAGAAGAGTTGCCGGCCGGCGACGGCAGAGGTCTTTGGTGAGCTGAAGTGGGAGGGGTTTCGTCTGATCGTTGCCCATCGCCCCGATAGGGCCAGCGAGCAGGGTCGCGTACGCGATGAGCGCATTGCGGCGCTGGAGAGGGATGCCGCGCAGTGGGCGGAGAAACTCGATGGCCAGGAGGCCGGCCAGAAACACCCGGGCAAGAAGCTGTCAGACGCCGGCACGATCGCCCGTTTCTACAAGGCGGTCGCTGACGCGCATCTGGCGCACATCATCAAGGTCAATCTCGCCTCCGAGGTGTTCACCTACGAGATCGACGAACGGGCGCTGAGGCGCGCGCGGCTCATGGATGGCAAGCTGATCCTCGTTTCCAACGTTCCGGATTCTCCCCCGGCCGAGATCGTGGCGCGCTACAAGGCGCTGGCGGACATCGAACGAGGATTCCGTGTTCTGAAGTCCGAGATCGAAATCGCGCCGGTCTTCCACCGCCTGCCGGATCGCATCCGGGCGCACGCCTTGATCTGCTTCCTGGCATTGCTGCTCTATCGGGTGCTGCGCCTGCGCCTCAAGGCGAAGGCCAGCCCCCTCTCCCCGGAGCGCGCCCTGGAGATCGCCCGCCACATCCAGTACCACCAGGTCACGCTGCATCAACGCCAGTCAGCCTCCGGCCTGTCCGCCATCACCCCCCAACAGAAGGAGCTGTTCGACACCGTCGCCCTGCCCGAGCCCTCCGCTAGACGTCTGTAGTGCCAATTCCGAACCGGTGAATTGCGCACAAACAATCACTTAGCCGTATTTTTGTCGAACTCGGGCGATCTGATCCCCCGAGTTCGACGTGCGCCGTGCTAAGGCTGCGCTTTTCCAGTGGGTGCGAACCCCACCCGGCGACTTTCGCTCCAGCCGGTAGCAATCGGAGCAGTCATGGAGGTAACGAAGTGGCTGAAGCCTTCGGTGTAGAGGGGGGTCAGCCCGGCGGCTTCGATCGCCGCCAGGACTTTCGCCCGAAAGACCTTGGCCAAGGCTTTCTGGTTGAACAGATAGCCGCCCTTCGCCTTGCCTCGTGCTTTGGTTCGCCATTGCTTGCCTTCGGCGTCGACCGCGGCTGCCGGCATGACGAGATGGACATGCGGGTGGTAGTCGAGTCGGCGCGTGTTCGTGTGCAGCACCGGAATCGCGCCGGGCGTGCCTTGCAACTGGCGGTCGTTGTGGGCGAAGCGGTGTACCGTCTGCCAGCAGGACTGCAGGAGCAAGTCGTAGACCACACGCTGCCTTGCCCAGGCCAGCGCCCGGAATTCGGCCGGGAGAGTGAAGGTCAGCAGAAAGTACTCGGCAGGAACCTGCTTCTTCAACTGACGTTCCAGCCATTGCTGGCTCTCGTGGTGCTGGCAGTGCGGACAGTGGCGATGGCCGCAGGAATGCGGCACCAGCTTCCGATGTGCGCACTCCGTGCACTGGACCAGCATCTTCCGGCTGCCTTGCGTGCAGTCCGGTGGTGTGAGGGAGGCCGCGAGGCTTTCTCCTATCGCGATTAGCCCGCAATCAAGCCGATCGCATGTTTCGGGAACGCTCGGAGCAACTTCTTGTCAAGCGTCACCAGCTTCGTTTCGAGCCTGTTCGCGAGCGCGATGAATTCGCAGTCGTACGCCGAGCAGTCGCTGTCACGCACCAACTCCAGCACGACCTGTGACTCCACATCGAACTCCGAACCGGCAAGCAATGCCTCGGCTTCCGTCTGCAGACTACAGGCTTGTTCGAAGGTCAGCATCTTCCGTCTGAGGTAGCCAGCCAGAATGTTCCGGAACTCGCTTCGCCAAAGCACCGGGGCCGCCCATTCTGGTTCCCGCTCGAGCAATTGTTCGGCTGCCGCGGTATGTTCTCCGGGCAGGTACAGGTAGGCCAGCACGTTGGAATCCACCACAATCATGGGCTGCCTTCCCGTTTCATCGCATCAATGTCACGCGCCTTGAACTTGCCCGTGGGTAACGCGCTACGCAACTCCCGCGCCCGCGCCAAGCGTTCAGCCACGCTCACCTTTGCTGGCAGCAGCACTCTCTCCAAGCACACAATGGCTTCACTGTTCATGCTCCGGCGGTGCGCCTCAGCGGAGAGCTTGAGTTGCTCGTACACGGCATCGGGAATGTTCTTCAAGGTCAGGGTCGTGGGCATGTCGGTCTCCAACCGCAATGGAACCATGATGGTTCCCTCAAGCGGCCTAGTCAAGCCGCCATGCGCCATGCGGGCTAACGAACAAGTCACATTGTGATGCCAGCATATCGCCAGCAGATCCTCCGCGCAGCGGCTTCGTCGAACAAACGGTTCAGATCGTGGCTTCGCTTCGCTCGCACGATTTAACCTTGGTCGTTGGACCGCCAAAATATTGCGCGACATCTCCCCGGCGCCTCCCAACCCGCGTTTTCTTTCATCATCCTGGGCGGCCGCAACTGCAATGACCGTTGGCCGGCGCCACCACCATCCTCTCGACGGACGCGCGATGTATTGCTATCATGCAATACATGAAGGCTGTTCTCATGGCGAGAACCAAGGAGGTCCACGACGACGGCGCGATCGTGGAGGTCGTGGTCTGGCGGCTGCCGCAGCCCCTCGCGCCAAGTTCTCACGACTTCAAGTACCGGCTCTACTACGGCCGCAGCGGCATCGATCGAGTAAGGTACGACAACGAGCGCGGCAAGGGTGATCACCGGCACATCAACGGCCAGGAACTACAGTACTCGTTCGAGTCTATCGACAAGCTGCTTGACGACTTCGAACGGGACATCGACGAGTGGAGAGAACCATGAAGGCAATCATCGAGGTCGCTCGAAGAGGGTCTGCTGTGAGGTCCGCGCGTGCCCAACTAGCGGCCTCACGGCTCGGGTCGCACCCAGACTTCCGGTTGAGCTTCGAGTCCGCTAGAACACTGTTCTCGGAGCTCACGCCCGCTCGAGTAGACCTCTTGGCCACGCTCCGCCGCGTTGGCCCATGCAGCGTCTACGCGCTCGCCAAGGCTGCCGAGCGTAACTACTCGAACGTCCACTCTGACATCAATCGCCTTGAAGAGTTGGGGCTCGTCGAGCGTACTGAAGACAACCAGGTCTCCGTGCCGTACGAGTCGGTCGAGATCCTGGTTCCTCTGGCTCAGGTCGCGTGAAAAGGCTGTCCAACGAATAGGCACGCGTCGTCGCTGGCAAAGGTCTTGATGCTGCCGCTTACGCCAAAGGCAGCGTCAAAGTCTGCTTGGCAATGTCAATGCCGATGAAGATTGATTCAGGCGCGTTCCTCTTCTCCGATCCCCTTGTCAATGCGATCTTGGGTCCAACAACTGTTCCGGCGCCAAGGGAACGGTCGCGACGATGTGCCATGACGCCCATTCACGGGCTTGCTGTCCTCAGGTTGGAACTGGCTGCATTGCCGGGCCCGAAGCCGCCGATTGCACCCTCGACAAGGGGGGGCAATCGGAAGTGCGACTGTGGATCAGGCGGCCTGTTGACGTCTGGACTGCCAATAGCGGTCCCACTCCTGGTTGGCACGGTAGACACGCAGCGCCAGCATGTGCTTGGCGTTTTTCAGTTTCCACCAAGCGCCGGCCCGCTTGAGACGGTCCTGGATGACGTAACGGTGTGCGCTTTCGATTTCGCCGGACCCTATTGGCAGCCCGGCCACGAGCGCGTCTTGATAGTTGAACTGCCCCGGGCGATTGGTGAGATAGCGATGCGCCGCGCGGACCGGGGCGTTGGCATCGGGAACGGTGTCGTCCTCGACGAATCGCTGCAGTTCCTCGACGACGTCCTGGAGGCGGTTCTGTTTCAGCCGATCCTTCTGCGTTTCCAGCCAAGCCCTCGCCGCCGTGCCGGCGATCGTGTCCCCTGCGGCCGTCAGGTAGTCACAGACATGGTAGAAATCGACGAGAAAGTGGCCTTGCAGTCCGAATTGCTCACTCACCTGATCCGCAATCCATGCGGCGCCGTCGCTGACCGCATGGACCTTGGTCTTACGCCCCAGTCCGGCCTGAACCGCCGTGCGCAACAGCGTCTCTCCGACCTGGTCGGGCGGGCCCACGGTGGCGCCGAACACCGGGGTGACGGAGCCCGGCGCATGGACCAGACTCAAACGCGCTTCCCTCCAGCCCACCCGGCGGGTCTTGCGGCGGTCCACTTTCGCGCTCTGGTCGTCCGATTCGGCCGTCTCCACGACGGGAATCATGCTCCCATCGATCTCGCCGATCAACTGCTCTACGCCGTCTCGTGCCGGGATTTTTGCCGCCGCTTTCGGGCGCTCGTCGATCGTCGCGGCATGCCGCAAGACGATCGGCCAGCACGTACTGGCGGACACCTCGATACCGTAGTGCTCTTTCAGCTTCTGCGGAATGCGCGCCGCGGGCGCGTCCGCCCCGAAATCAACGATCGCTCGCTGCAGCGGCTCCGAGCAGCCCCGGCAGACCACCTCCGCCGAACGCGTGAATGGCCGGATCTCCGGCCCGCGCGTCCCTTGCCGGAAGACCTGCTCCGCTACTTCGATCTGTCCGTACCGGGTCTGCCAATAGACGTTTTTTTTCCTTCCGCTGCACGCCCGGTTGTTGCGCCACCTCTTCTTCCTTCCGCTGCGCTTGCCGTCGCGCCCAGCCGTGCAACGCTTCGTTGCCCAACTGCCGCAATTCCTCCGTCACCCGCCGCTCCGCCTCCGCCGCCTTCTCAACATCGCCGGCCGCATTCTCGACCACCGCCAGCAACGACTCGATCTTGGCTTGGAGCTCGGGATGATCTCTAAACCGCTCTTCCAAACCCCGACTCGGCTTGAGTCGCCCCTCCATTTCCGACCACCTTTCTGTCATGGGTCTCGCTCCAAGGTGAAGTAACCCATCACTATTTACCCCACCTCCGCCCAATTGTCTAGTGCCGAATGCCACCGCCAACCACCTCGCCCCGGCGTCAGTCGCACTTCCGATTGCACCCTCGGCAAGGCTTTTCGTTGACAGTGCTGCGACCCTTCCCTATACTGCGCGGCTCTTGAGGGTTGGTAGCTCAGTCGGTAGAGCAGTGGACTTTTAATCCATTGGTCGAGGGTTCGAATCCCTCCCGACCCACCAAGGACGAAAAGCAAAAAAGCCCGGCTCGCCAGCTCGGGCTTTTTTGCTTTTCGTGCCCGCGTCAGGCGCTCGGGTTGGCAGGACGGCGGCGCGGACGCCGCCTCCTGCACGTTGTGCTGCGGCGGTTCAGGCCGGGGCAGAGCCCGGAGCGGAACCGGCGCCGCCTTCTTCCGCGGTCACCGCCTTCATCGACAGGCGGACGCGGCCCTTCTCGTCGGCTTCGAGCACCTTGACGCGCACCTTCTGACCATCCTTGAGGTAGTCGGAAACCGCATTCACCCGCTCGTTGGCGATCTGCGAGATGTGCAGGAGACCGTCGCGGCCCGGCAGGATGCTGACGATGGCGCCGAAGTCGAGCAGCTTGAGCACCGTGCCGTCGTAGATCTTGCCGACCTCGACGTCGGCGGTGATCGACTCGATACGGGCGCGGGCGGCGTTGGCGGCGTCGCCGCTGACCGATGCGATGGTGATCGTGCCGTCATCCTTGATGTCGATCGTCGTGCCGGTCTCTTCGGTGATGGCGCGAATCACCGCGCCGCCCTTGCCGATGACGTCGCGAATCTTCTCCGGGTTGATCTTCATCGTGTACAGGCGCGGTGCGTAGGTCGAAACCTCCTCGCGGTGCCCGGCCATCGAGCCCTGCATCTGCTTCAGGATGTGCTGGCGTGCTTCACCGGCCTGCGCCAGGGCGACCTGCATGATCTCCTTGGTGATGCCCTGGATCTTGATGTCCATCTGCAGCGCGGTCACGCCCGCCTCGGTACCGGCAACCTTGAAGTCCATGTCGCCGAGGTGGTCCTCGTCGCCGAGGATGTCGGTGAGGACGGCAACGCGGTTGCCTTCCTTGATCAGGCCCATGGCGATTCCGGCGACATGCGCCTTCAGCGGCACGCCGGCATCCATCAGCGCCAGCGAGGCGCCGCAGACACTGGCCATCGAGCTCGAGCCATTCGATTCGGTGATCTCGGAGACCACCCGGATGGTGTAGGAGAACTCCTCCGGCGACGGCAGGACGGCGAGCAGCGCGCGCTTGGCCAGCCGACCGTGACCGATCTCACGCCGCTTCGGCGAGCCGACGCGGCCGCATTCACCGGTTGCATAGGGCGGGAAGTTGTAGTGCAGCATGAAGCGCTCGCGGTACTCGCCGGACAGCGCGTCGATGATCTGCTCGTCGCGGCCGGTACCCAGCGTCGCGATGACGATCGCCTGCGTTTCGCCGCGCGTGAACAGGGCGGAGCCGTGCGCCCGCGGCAGGACGCCGGAGCGGATCGAGATCGGTCGGACGGTGCGCGTGTCGCGGCCGTCGATACGCGGCTCGCCGGCCAGGATGCGACCACGGACGATGCGCGCCTCGGCCGCGTCGACCATCTGCCGGATGGCGTTGGCGTCGGGTGCGTCGTCGTCGGCGGTCAGGGTCTCGACGGCGTAGGCGGTGATCTCCTTGATCCGCTGCGTGCGCACCTGCTTGCTGGTGATGCGGTAGGCCTCTTCGAGTTCGGCCTGGACGAGGCGGTCGAGCTTGCCATGCACCGCCTCGTTGCGGGCGGCGGGGCTCCACTCCCATTCCGGCTTGCCGGCCACGTCGGCGAGGTCGTTGATCGCCTCGATGGCGGCCTGCATCTGCTGGTGTCCAAAGACGACGGCACCGAGCATGACATCCTCGGACAGTTCCCGGGCCTCCGATTCGACCATCAGTACGGCGGCCTGGGTGCCGGCGACGACGAGATCGAGCTGGCTCGACTGCAACTGCGTCCGGGCCGGGTTGAGAACATACTGGCCGTCGATGTAGCCGACGCGGGCGGCACCGATCGGGCCATCGAAGGGGATTCCCGAGATGGCCAGAGCAGCCGAGGCGCCGATCATCGCCGGTACGTCGGGGTCGATCTCGGGGTCGAGCGACAGCACCATCGCGACGACCTGCACCTCATGGTAGAAGCCTTCGGGGAAGAGCGGGCGCAGCGGACGATCGATCAGACGCGAGGTCAGCGTCTCCTTCTCCGAGGGACGGCCTTCGCGCTTGAAGAAGCCGCCGGGAATCCGTCCGGCGGCGTAGGTCTTCTCGATGTAGTCGACCGTCAGCGGGAAGAAATCCTGCCCCGGTTTGGCGGTACGGTTGCCGACGACGGTGACCAGCACCACCGTCTCGCCCATCGAAACCACCACGGCGCCGCTCGCCTGGCGCGCGATCTCCCCGGTTTCCAGCGTGACCTGTTGCGCACCGTAGGCGAAGCTCTTCTTGACGATATTAAACATTTTTCCCTTTCTCGATAGTCTGGCGCGAGCCCGCCCACGATGCCGGCGGGCAATTCAATCGAAGCGCCCATTGGCCAACCAGGCTGCTGCAGCACGAACAGCGGCCAGCCCACCTGGGGCTGGCCGCTGAAGGCTTTGGGGTTGCCTGCACATGCCGACCGCGGTGCGGTTCGGTGGGCAGGCCTACTTGCGCAGGCCGAGACGCTGAATCAGGTTGCGGTACGAGTCAACGTTGGTGCGTTTGAGATAGTCCAGCAACTTGCGGCGGCGGCTGACCATGCGCAGCAGGCCGCGGCGCGAGTGATTGTCCTTCTTGTGTTCCTTGAAGTGGCCGGTGAGGTCATTGATGCGGGCGGTCAGCAGGGCGACCTGGACTTCCGAGGAGCCCGTGTCGCCAGCCGCACGCTGGTAATCGCCCATGATCTGCGCCTTTTGCGCAACACTTATCGCCATGTCAAACTCTCTTTCCTTGGAATCGGCGCCGCCCCGGTTTGATAGAGCCAACGCCCGGTTGATGAATGTGCTGCATCGCTTGGCGAAGCGAACCGCGGATTCTATCCGCTGCCGCTGTGAACGGCAAGGCTGCGGCACCCTTTCCAGCCCATTGCAGCAGGTCGCGGCCGCTGCCGGGCGGTTCGTCGCCGGCAGTCAGGCCAGCGCTCGGCCAACGACTTCGCGCACGTCGGGCGACAGGTCGCTGCCTGCCTGCAGTTCGCTCAGCGCCGACCGGGCGTACGCCTGTCGCTGTGCATCGAAGCGGCGCCAGCGGTCGAAGCGCCGCGTCAGGCGCGCCGCCACTTGCGGGTTGAAGCGGTCGATGTCGGCGATCTGCCGCGCCAGGAAGCGGTAGCCGGCGCCGTCGGCGGCATGGAAGCGGACGTGGTTGTTGCCGAAGCTGTTGAGCAGCGAATAGACCTTGTTCGGATTGTGCAGATCGAACGAGGGATGCGCGAGCAGTTCTTCGACGACCGCCAGGGTCTCCGGCAGCCGGCTCGACGCCTGCACCGCAAGCCACTTGTCGATCACCAGCGCCTCGCCCCGCCAGCATTCGTGGAACGTCGCCAGCGCCTGTCGGCGCTGCTCGCAGTCGTGCTGCGCGAGGACGGTGAGGGCGGCGAACTGGTCGCTCATGTTGTCCGCCGACACAAACTGGTGCATCGCCAGCGTCTGCATGGCGTCCGTCGCCAGTTCGCCGAGGTAGCCGAGGCAGAGGTTGCGCAGTGCCCGCCGGCCGGCCGCTGCCGGCGTCGCCTGGTACGGGCCGGCCGCCGCCAGCGACTCGTAGCCATGCAGGAAGCTGTCCTGCAGCCGCTCGGCGAGGAACAGACGGAGTGCGTTGCGCGCCGTGTGCAGCGCGTCCGGGTCGACGACGGCCATTTCCTCGGCGAGCGTGGCTTCGCCGGGCAGCGTCAGTACCTCGGCCGCGAAAGCGGGGTCGCTGCCGGCGTGCAGCAGGACCTGCCGCAGGGCATCGGCGAAGTCGGCCGGCCAGTCCGGGGCGCGGCCGGCAGCGATGTCGGCCGCGGCGCCGAGGATCAGGCGGCTCGCCAGGCGCTGCCCGGCTTCCCAGCGATTGAAGGGATCGCTGTCGTGGGCCAGCAGGAAGCTCAGCTCGCCATCGAGCCATTCGTGGTCGAGGATCACCGGCGCCGAAAAGTCGCGCAGCAGCGATGGTACCGGTGGCGCCGGCACCCCTTCGAAGACGAACTGCTGCTCGCCGGCGGTCAGCGACAGGATGCGCGTCGTCTGCCCCCGCTCCGGCACGTCGCCCTCACCGGCGAGGTACAGCGGCAGATCGCGGCCGTCGGCACCGACGAGGCCGATCGCCACCGGGATGTGGAAGGGCGGTGCAGGCGTGCTGGCGGTGGGCCGCGACTGTGACAATCGCAGCAGGTAGCGCTGGTTCACCGCGTCATGCTGGCCGCTGGCACGCAGGTGTGGCGTGCCGGCATGGTCATACCAGAGCATGAACTGCCGCAGGTCGACGCCCGCCGCGTCGGCCATGGCGGCGACGAAATCGTCGCAGGTGACCGCCTGCCCGTCGTGGCGGCGGAAATAGAGATCCATGCCGCGGCGGAAGGCATCGCGACCGATCAGGGTCCTGATCATGCGCACCACCTCGGCGCCCTTCTCGTACACGGTGCTGGTGTAGAAGTTGTTGATCTCGATGTAGGAATCGGGGCGTACCGGATGCGCCATCGGACCGGCATCCTCGGGGAACTGGGTCGCGCGCAGGGCGCGTACGTCGCGAATCCGCGTCACCGCCCGACTGTGCATGTCGGCGCCGAATTCCTGGTCGCGGAAGACGGTCAGTCCTTCCTTGAGCGAGAGTTGGAACCAGTCGCGGCAGGTGACCCGGTTGCCGGTCCAGTTGTGAAAGTACTCGTGCGCGACGACGCGGTCGATGTTCTGGTAATCGCCGTCAGTGGCGGTGTCGGTGCGCGCCAGGACGTACTTGGTGTTGAAGATGTTCAGTCCCTTGTTCTCCATCGCGCCCATGTTGAAGTCGCCGACGGCGACGATCATGTAGTGGTCGAGGTCGCACTCGAGGCCGAAGACTTCCTCGTCCCAGCGCATCGAGCGCTTCAGGGCGTCCATGGCGTGCGCGCACTGGTCGAGCTTGCCCGGTTCGACAAAGACGGCGAGTTCGACCAGGCGGCCGCTGGCCGTGCTGAAGCGGTCGCGCAGGACGTCGAGGCGGGCGGCGACGAGCGCGAAGAGGTAGCAGGGTTTCGGGAAGGGATCGTGCCAGCGTGCCCAATGGCGATCCGGCCCCTCGTCGCCGCTGCCGACCGGGTTGCCGTTGGCCAGCAGCACCGGCAGGCTGGAACGTTCGGCACGCAGGGTGACGACGTAGGTCGACATGATGTCCGGCCGGTCGGGGAACCAGGTGATGCGGCGGAAGCCCTGTGCTTCGCACTGCGTGCAGTAGCCGTTGGCCGACCGGTAAAGTCCGGACAGGCTGCCGTTGTGGTCGGCGTCGATGCGCACCCGCGTAGCGAGGACCAGTGCATCCGGCGGCTCGGCGATGGTCAGCGTCGTGTCGCTGCACTGGTAGTCGGCCGCGCCGAGCGCTCGGCCGTCGAGGGTCAGCGAGATCGTCTGCAGACCGTGGCCGTCGAGTTGCAACGGCCCGGTGGCGGCAACCGCCGGGTTGCGCCGCAGGTGCAGCCGGCTGTCGACGAGCACCTCGCCGTCGCGGAAGTCGATCTCGAGCTCGACGAGGTCGACGAGAAAGGGGGGGGGGGTGTAATCCTGACGACGGATTCTCGGCGCTTCAGTTGCGTTCATCGCTGTGGCGTTTCCTGGTGGTGGCGCGGCCGCATCGGCTGCCGCGACTGGTTTCGGGCTGCGCCAGCGATCCGCCTGGGCGCCGGTTCAGGGCTGGCCCAGGAGGCCGATGTGGCGCAGCTGGGCGGTGACTTCGCTCGCCAGACGGCGGTAGCCGGCGGCATTCGGGTGGATCGGGTCGGCCTTGAGCTGCGGCTCGGAGAGGATGCCGGCAATGATTCCCGGCAACAGCGGCACTTTCTCCTCGCTCGCCAGTTCGGCATAGATCTTCGCGTCGGGCAACTGGCCGGTGACGGCGCCGAGCAGCGACAGCCGCGGCACGGCCAGCAGCACGACCTCGGCACCCGCCTGCCGGCTGGCGCGGATGATCGCCCGCAGATCCTCCTTGACCTCGGCTTCCGGCCGGCGGCGGAGAAAGTCGTTGCCGCCGAGTTCGACGATCACCAGCCGCGCTTGTGTCGCCTGCAGGGTGTCGCCGATCCGCTCGCGAGCCGTCGCCGCGGTATCGCCGGCAACGCCCGCATTGTGCACGCGCCAGCCGCTGCTCGCCGCCAGGTGGCTCGGCCAGTCCTCGCCCGGCGCGGCGCCGGTGCCCTGGGTGATGCTGTCACCGAAGGCGAGGACCGGCGTGCCGGCCGGCAGGGTGGCCAGCCGCGCCGGTTTTCCGCAGCCGGCAAGGCAGGCGAGCGCCAGCAGCAGGAGCAGGTGGCGAAGGGTGACGGCGCGCTGGCCACCGGTGCCGGCGTTCACGGCAGCTCGTCGCGGTGCAGCAGGAAGACGTACTGGTCGCCGGCGCTGGTGTCGAGCCAGGTGAAGGGCGTCTCCGGGAAAGCGGCTTCGAGCGCGTCGCGGTTGTGTCCGATCTCGACCACCAGCAGGCCAGCGGGCTGCAGGTGCCGTTGCGCGCCGCCGAGGATGGCGCGCGTCAGGTCGAGCCCGTCCTCGCCGCTGGCGAGTGCCAGCTCCGGTTCGTACCGGTACTCGGCCGGCAGGCTGGCCATCGCTGCCGCCCCGACGTAGGGCGGATTGGCGATGATCAGGTCGTAGCGGTGGCCGCCGAGGCCGCTGAAGAGGTCGCCCTGCAGCAGGCGGATGCGCTCGCCCAGGTCGTAGTCGGCGACGTTGCGGCGGGCGATGGCGAGCGCGTCGGCAGACAGGTCGACGGCATCGACGCGGGCGGTGGGAAAGGCGTGCGCGGCAAGGATCGCCAGGCAGCCCGAGCCGGTGCATAGGTCGAGGACGCTGCCGATCGCGTCCGGCTCATCGATCCACGGCGCCAGCCGTTCGTGCAGCAGTTCGGCAATGAACGAACGCGGCACGATCACCCGCTCGTCCACGTAGAAACGATGCGCGCCAAGCCACGCTTCGTTGCTCAGGTAGGCGGCCGGCAGTCGTTCGTTGACGCGACGGTCGATCAGGCGCAGCGCGCTGCCCCGCTCCTCGCGGGTCAGCCGTGCGTCGAGGAACGGTTCCAGCCGGTCGAGTGGCAGGTGCAGGTGATGCAGCAGCAGGTAGGCGGCTTCGTCCCAGGCGTTGTCCGACCCGTGGCCGAAGTACAGCTTCGCCTCGCTGAAGCGGCTGACGGCGAAGCGCAGCAGGTCGCGCAGCGTGAACAGTTCGTCGCTCGGGTGCTCAGTCATCGGCGGGCAGCAGCCGCTCGAGGATGCGGCGGTAGATGGCGGCCAGCCGGGGCAGCGAAGCGACCTCGACGCATTCATTGACCTGGTGGATGGTGGCATTGACCGGGCCGATCTCGACCACCTGTGGACAGATGGCGGCGATGAAGCGGCCGTCGGAGGTGCCGCCGCTGGTCGACAGCTCGGCGGTGAGCCCCGTCTCGTCGTGGACGGCCTGCAGCGCCGCGTCGATCAGTTCGCCGCGACCGGTCAGGAAGGGTCGGGCGCCGAGCGTCCAGCTGATCTCGTAGCTCAGTCCCGCGTCGTCGAGGACGGTGCAGAGGGCGCGCTGCAACTGCTCCGGCTCGCTGGCGGTGGCAAAGCGGAAATTGAAATCGACGACGACGCTGCCCGGGATGACGTTGCCGGCGCCGGTGCCGCCGTGGATGTTGGACACCTGCCACGTCGTCGGCGGGAAGAACTCATTGCCTTCATCCCAGACCATTCCGGCGAGTGTGGCCAGCGCCGGCGCCAGCAGGTGGATCGGGTTCTTCGCCAGATGCGGGTAGGCGATGTGCCCCTGCACCCCGCGCACCGTCAGTCGGCCCGAGAGCGAGCCCCGGCGGCCGTTCTTGATCGTGTCGCCGAGGCGGGCGCTGGCCGTCGGTTCGCCGACGACGCAGTAGTCGATCAGTTCGCCGCGGCCGGCGAGGGCCTCGGTGACGGCGACCGTGCCGTCGACCGCGTCGCCTTCCTCGTCCGAAGTGAGCAGGAAGGCGAGCGAGCCGCGGTACGCCGGCCGGGTGGCGATGAAGTCTTCCGTCGCCGTGACGAAGGCGGCGAGCGAGCCCTTCATGTCGGCGGCGCCACGGCCATGGAGCAGACCGTCGCGCTGCGTCGGCTGGAAGGGGTCGCTGTGCCACTCCGCCAGCGGACCACTGGGGACGACGTCGGTGTGGCCGGCGAAGCAGAGCAGCGGCTTGCCCTCGCCACGGCGTGCCCAGAGGTTGCTCACCGCACCACGGCGGATGAACTCGCAGCGAAAGCCCGCCGGGCCCAGGCGGTCGGCGATCAGATCGAGGCAACCGGCGTCATCGGGGGTGACCGATCGGCGGCGGATCAACTGTGTGGCGAGGGCCACGGTCGCATCGTCGCCCGTGGCGACGGGCGCCGTCGTCGCCCCGGCCGCAGCGTCGGTCGAGGAATCCATCTCTCAGCCGCCGTCGGCGTCGTCAAGGCTGAGGGAGAACTCCTTGTACGACGGGCTGCCGGGGTTGGTCAGCGAAGGATCGAAGCTGGGTTCGCGGGGCTTCTCGTCCATCGCGAGGTTGCCGGCGGACTCGTGGTTGTTGATCAGCCAGGAGAGGTTGGTCGGCGAGTCCGCGTTCTGCAGCGCCTCCTGCAGCGTGATCAGCTCCGAGCGATAGAGCCGGAACAGGTCCTGCTCGAAGGTTCGCGAACCGGGTGCGAGGCTCTGCTCCATCGCATCCTTGAGCGCCGTGATGTCGCCGGCCTCGATCAGCTCCTGGACATGGTAGCTGTTGAGCAGGACCTCGACGGCAGGGATCAGCATGCCATCCTTCTTCTTCACCAGTCGTTGCGAGACGATCGCCTTCAGGGTGACCGAGAGGTCCATGTAGAGCGTCGAGCGGGTGTCGATCGGGAAGAAATTGATCACCCGGTTGAGCGCATGGTAGCTGTTGTTGGCGTGCAGCGTGCCGAGGCAGAGGTGGCCCGTCTGGGCGTAGGCGATCGCTGCCTGCATGGTTTCCCGGTCCCGGATCTCGCCGATCAGGATGCAGTCGGGCGCCTGTCGCATCGCGTTCTTCAGCGCGTTTTCCCAGCCCAGGGTATCCATGCCGATCTCGCGCTGGTTGACGATCGACTTCTTGTGCCGGAAGAGGTATTCGATCGGATCCTCGATGGTCAGGATATGCCCGGTGCAGTTGCTGTTCCGGTAATCGAGCATCGACGCCAGGGTGGTGGACTTCCCCGAGCCGGTCGAGCCGACGATCAGGATCAGGCCGCGCCGCTCCATCACCAGATCGGCGAGCACCGGCGGCAGCAGCAGCGATTCCAGCGTCGGGATGTTGCCCATCACGTAGCGGATGACGATCGAGATGGAATTGCGCTGCCGGAACAGATTGATGCGGAAGTTGCCGAGCTTGGCGACGCCGAAGGAGAGGTTCATCTCCTTGGTCTTCTCGAAGCGCTCGACCTGCTCCGGATTGAGGAGTTCGGCGGCGATCTTGTCGATCATCGCCGGTTCCATGATCTGCTGGTTGATCGGGACGGTCGTGCCCTGGATCTTGATGTGGATCGGCGCGCCGGCACAGATGAAGATGTCCGAAGCCTGACGGTCGGCCATCGCGCTGAAGAGTTTGTCGAGGATCATCTGCCAGCCCTTGCCTGGGGGCTTCCGGGATTGGTTCAGTCGCCGCGCAGCAGGTCGTTGATGCTGGTCTTGGCGCGCGTGCGGGCATCCACCTTCTTGACGATCACCGCGCAGTAGAGGCTGTAGCTGCCGTCCGCCGCCGGCAGGTTGCCAGAGACGACGACCGACCCCGGGGGCACCGAGCCATAGCTGATGCTGCCGGTCTCGCGATCGAAAATCCGCGTCGACTGGCCGATGTAGACCCCCATCGAAATGACCGAACCCTCGCCGATGATGACTCCCTCGACGACTTCCGAGCGTGCGCCGATGAAACAGTCGTCCTCGATGATCGTCGGGTTGGCCTGCAGCGGCTCGAGCACGCCGCCGATGCCGACGCCGCCCGAGAGATGGACGTTGCGGCCGATCTGCGCGCACGAGCCGACCGTCGCCCAGGTGTCGACCATCGTGCCTTCGTCGACGTAGGCGCCGATATTGACGTACGACGGCATCAGCACGACGTTGCGGCCGATGAAGGAGCCGCGCCTGGCAGCGGCAGGCGGCACGACCCGGAAACCGCCGCGCGCGAAGCGCTCGCCGTCGTAATCGGCGAACTTGTTCGCCACTTTGTCGTAATAACGCATCGCGCCGCCGTCGAGCAGGCGGTTTTCCTGCAGGCGAAAGGACAGGAGCACTGCCTTCTTCAGCCACTGGTGGGTGACCCACTGGCCCTCGCGCTTCTCGGCGACGCGCAGGCTGCCGGCATCGAGCTGATCGATGGCCGCGGCAACGGCCTGCGTGACGGCGGCCGGAGCCGCATCGGGCTGCAGCGCGTTGCGGTTTTCCCACGCCTCTTCGATGATCTGCTGGATGTCCTGCATGTCTGCCTTCCTGACTTTCCTATGATCCTGAAATGAACGAGCGGATGCGTTCGGCTGCCTCGATGCAATCGGCGAGCGGCGCAACCAGTGCGATGCGGACGAAGCCTGCACCAGGGTTGCTGCCCTGGACCGTGCGTGCCAGGTAGCTGCCCGGCAGCAGCAGCACATTATAGTCGGCGTAGAGCTGGCGGGCGAAGTCGGTGTCGCTGCCGTGGGTTCGCACCCAGAGATAGAAAGCGGCGTCGGGCGGCGTCGTGCCCGGCAGGACCTCGGCCAGCAGCGGCGTCACCGCGGCGAACTTGGCGCCGTACTGGCGGCGGTTCCCGCGCACGTGCTCCTCGTCGTTCCAGGCAGCGACGCTCGCCGCCTGGATCGCCGGATTCATCGCGCTGCCGTGATAGGTGCGGTAGAGGAGGAAGGACCGCAGGATCGCCGGGTCGCCGGCGACGAAACCCGAGCGCATGCCGGGGACGTTCGACCGCTTCGACAGGCTCGAGAACATCACCAGCCGCTCGCAGCTGCGGCCGAGCAGCTGCGCCGCCTGCAGGCAGCCGAGCGGTGGCGCCGCTTCGTCCGGGTAGATCTCCGAGTAGCACTCGTCGGCGGCGATGACGAAGCCGTGCCGGTCGGCGAGGGCGAACAGGCGACGCCAGTCGTCGAGCGTCAGCACCTTGCCGGTGGGGTTGCCCGGCGAGCAGACGAAGAAGAGTTGCACGCGCTGCCATTCGGCGTCACTCAGGGCGGTGAAGTCGAAAGCGAAGTCGTCCTCGGGCAGGGTGTCGAGGAAGCGCGGTTCGGCGCCGGCGAGGATCGCGGCGCCCTCATAGATCTGGTAGAAGGGGTTCGGGCTGACCACCAGCGGCGTGTAGCCGCGGGATGGGTCGACAACCGTCTGGGCAAACGCGAACAGGGCTTCGCGCGAGCCGTTCACCGGGATGACGCCGCTTTCCGGATCGATGCCGGCGAGCCCGTAGCGACGCTCGAGCCAGGCGGCGATGCTGCAGCGCAGGTCGCTGCTGCCGAGCGTGGTAGGATAATTCGCCAGCCCGCCAAGCGCGGCGGTCAAGGCGTCACGGATGAAAGCCGGCGTCGGGTGTTGCGGTTCGCCGATCGACAGCCTGATCTCGCGCAGATGCGCCGGTGGTGTGATGCCGGCGAGAAGCTGGCGCAGTTTCTCGAAAGGGTAGGGCTGCAGTCTGCTGAGGTGGGGATTCACTGGCCTGCACGGTTCGTGGCGGAGCGCCTGATTATAAGGGGCATCGAGCAAGCGTGAAAGGAAGCGGTTGGCAGACGGCGACAGCGGGCGCTGCGGCGGCGGAGCGCCGGACGGCCGTTGCCGCGCTGCTCGCTGGTGCGCTGATCTGGGGCCTGATCTGGTACCCGTACCGGGTCCTGCGCGACGGCGGGGTCGATGGGATCGTCGCGTCGACCGCGAGCTATGCACTCGCCTTCGCCCTCGGCTGGCTGTGCTGGCGTCCCCGGTGGCCGCCCGGCGGTGTCTCCTGGACGCTGCTCTGGCTCGCTCTGGCTGCCGCCACCTGCAATCTGGGCTACGTCCTGGCGACGCTGGACGGCGAGGTGATGCGCGTCCTGCTGCTCTTCTATCTGGCGCCGCTGTGGACCGTGCTGTTCGCACGCCTGCTGCTCGACGAGCGCCTCGATGCGGGCGGCGCGCTGGTCATCGGCCTGTCGCTTGCCGGGGCCGTGATCATGCTCTGGCAACCCCGGCTCGGCTTGCCGCTGCCGCGCGATCTCGCCGACTGGCTCGGGCTCTTGGCCGGTCTCGCCTTTGCCCTGTTCAACGTGCTCTCGCGCCGCGCGCACGACCTCAGCAGCGAGAGCAAGGTGCTGGCCGCCTTCGCCGGGGTCGTCGCAACGGGTCTGTTGCTCCTGCTCGCCGGTGCCGGCAGCTGGCGGCTGCCGCGCGAGCCGGCGCTCTGGTCGTTGCTCGCCCTGCTCGGCGGTGTCCTGCTGCTGGCGAACCTCATCGTCCAGTTCGGGCTGGCGAGGGTCGCTGCCAATCGCGCCATCGTCATCATGCTGAGCGAACTCGCGGTCGCCGCGGTCGCCGCGTGGCTGCTGGCGGACGAGGCACTGGCGCCGCGCGAGTGGCTTGGCGGCGCCATCATCGTCGCCGCCAGCCTGTTCACGGCGCGTCGCGCGGGTACTTCGCCGGCCTGAAGCGCTGGCGGTCGGTGCGGTCGGTGGCCCGGCCGACAGCGCCGCTGCCCCTCAGCTCGCGTTGGCGCCGCAGCAGCGCTTGTGCTTGCGGCCGCTGCCGCACGGGCAGGGGTCGTTGCGTCCGACCTTCGGGTCTTGCCGGCGGATGGTGCCGACGCCCCGTTGCGCCCGCCAGAAACGGTAGATGTTGCTCACCGCCTGCGGCAGGTTTTCTTCACACTCCTCGCGAATGCGCTCGAGTTCCTCGCCCGCTGGCCACTCTTCGCCGGCGGCGCGGGCGGCCGCTTCGGCGTCGCCGGTGAGCAGGTACAGCGGGAACAGGTGCTCGTCGAGGTAGTCGATCTCGTCGCTGGTGTTCTGCTCGTCATCATCCACACCAAGGAACTCGAACCAGTCCTCCGTCGCCGCATCGACTCCCTGCAGGTAGCCCTCGCACCAGGGGACGTAATCACTCGCCGCGTCCTCGTCGTCGTCGGTGGGGTAGAGCAGCAAGAGGAGTGGCTCGCCGCTCGCCAGTTCGGTTTCGAGGCGCTGTGCCAGCAGGCGCAGCAGCGCGGCGGCCTCGCGCCGGGCCTCGCCACCGCTTTCTTCCGGGCAGCCGAGGAGATCCTCGAGCCACTGCGCCGCGGGGATCGGCTGCGGGCCGGCGAGGGCGGCGCAGAGGTAGCCCTGGCACTCGTCGAGGCGCATCGCCTCGGGCAGTGCCGGATCGGCGAGCAGTTCCTCGAGTCGCAGCAACTGGTGGTCGGGAAGTTGCGCCTGGATGCTCATGGTTTCAGTTCCGTGTGTTCGACTGGCTGGGGAAGTCGGCCAGATGCACCGCGGGCGCCGGTGTCCAGCCGGGCAGGCGCCGTTCGGCGACGACCGTCGTGAAGATGCCGCCGCGGACGTAGAAGCGCGCGGTCAGCCGCATGTAGCGCGGCTCGGTGGCGTCGGCCAGTTGGTCGAGGATGCGGTTGGTGACATCCTCATGAAAGCAGCCGGTATCGCGAAACGACCAGATGAAGAGCTTCAGGCTCTTCAGCTCGAGACAGCTGCGGTCCGGGATGTAGTCGAGGAGCAGCGTGGCGAAGTCGGGCTGTCCGGTTTTCGGGCACAGACAGGTGAATTCGGGGATCTCCATGTGGATGTGGTAATCCCGCTCCGGCGCCGGATTGGGGAAGGTGGCAAGCGCAGGTGCTGGCTGTTCGTTCATGGTTCGTGTGGCTGCTCGCGGTGATCGGGTGAATCGGGCGGTCCGGATGCTATCATAGACACCCATCATGGCGTTTCGCCGATCGGTTGTGCCTGGTCCACAGGCGGCGTGCCGGCGGATTCCAGCGCAACAGCCAACCCCTGGCCACCTCTTTTCGCGTGTCCGTCGTCGCCACGTGCCAGTTCATGCGCCTCACCAGACTGAAACTTGCCGGCTTCAAGTCCTTCGTCGATCCGACGACGCTGGCGCTGCCCGGGCAGCTGGTCGGCGTCGTCGGACCGAACGGCTGCGGCAAGTCGAACGTGATCGATTCGGTGCGCTGGGTGCTCGGCGAGTCGAAGGCCTCCGAGCTGCGGGGCGAATCGATGCAGGACGTGATCTTCAACGGCTCGAGCACGCGCAAGCCGGTGTCGCGCGCAGCGGTTGAGCTGGTCTTCGACAATTCGCTCGGGCGCCTCGCCGGCCAGTGGTCGCAGTATGCCGAACTCTCGGTCAAGCGCCTGCTGACGCGCAGCGGCCAGTCCGAGTACTACATCAACAACCTGCACGTGCGGCGCAAGGACGTCACCGACCTGTTCCTCGGTACCGGTCTCGGCCCGCGCGCCTACGCGATCATCGGCCAGGGAACGATCTCGCGCATCATCGAGGCGAAGCCCGACGAGCTGCGGGTGTTCCTGGAAGAAGCGGCGGGCGTCACGCGCTACAAGGAACGGCGCAAGGAGACCGAGCACCGGCTCGCCGACACGCGCGAAAACCTGGCGCGCGTCGAGGACATCCGTGTCGAACTGGGCAACCAGATGGAGCGGCTCGAAGCGCAGGCCGGTGTCGCCCGCCAGTATCGTGCGTACAACGACGAACTGACGCGCAAGCAGCAACTGCTGTGGCTGTTGCGGCGCAACGAGGCGCAGCTCGAATGTGAGCGGCTGGCGAGCGAGGTGGCGCGGGCGGTGCTCGATCTTGAGGCGCAGAACGGCTCGCTGCGCGAACTGGAGGCGCGTCTCGAGGAGGCGCGCGAGGCGCACTTCAGCGCCAGCGATGGCGTTCATTCGACGCAGGCCGGGCTGTTTGCCGCCAACGCCGAGGTGGCGCGTCTGGAGACCGAGATCCGTCACCGACGTGAGTCGCGGCGCGAGTACGAGACGCGTCTCGCCCAGCTCGCCGATGACCGGACGCACTGGCAGGGGCAGGCGGCTAAGCTGGCGGGCGAAGGCGAACGCTGGCAGCAGCTTCTGGTCGTCGCCGACGAACGTGTCGAGCAGGGGCGGCAGCGCCTCGCGGCGTGCCACGAAAGCCTGCCGCTGGCCGAGGACCGGCAGGCCGCTGCGCTCGACGAGCTCAACCAGCAACGCGCGGCGCTGGCGCAGGTGGAGCAGCACCTGCACGTCGAGGAGGCCAACCGCGGGCACGCGCAGCGCTCGCTGCAGATCATCGCCGGCCGGCGTGAGCGCCTGGCGCTGGAGCGGCAGGCGATGCCGCTGCCGGACGCCGCAGCGGTTGCCGACAAGCAGGACGAGCTGGCCGCCTTGCGTCTGCGCATCGGCGAGGCACAGGGCGTCGTGCAGCAACGGCAGCAGGAGCAGCCGCGCCTCGAGCAGCAGCGGCGGCAGGTGCTTGGCGAAGTGCAGCAGGCGCAGAAGGAGCGCGCCGAGGCGAATGCCCGCCGCAGCGCGCTGCAACAGCTGCAACAGCGCCTGCAGACGAATGGCAAGCTGGATGAATGGCTGCGCCGGCACGGTCTGCAGCACGGCCAGCCGCTGTGGCGGTCGCTGCAGGTCGAGCCCGGCTGGGAGGACGCCGTCGAGGCGGTGTTGCGCGAGCGGCTCTCGGCGCTGCCTGCCGAGCGCGCCGACCCGGCGTGGAGCAGGGATCGGCCGGGCGGCAGGCAGACCTTCATGCTGCCTCTGCCGGCGGCGACGCCACCGGCAGAGCTGGCCCCCGACCGGCTGCTGGCCCGCATCCGCTGCGCCGACGCGGCGCTGGCGTCGATCCTCGGCGACTGGCTTGGCGAGGTGCTGACGGCAGCCGATCTGGCGAGCGCCCTGGCCGCCCGTGCCCGGCTGTCGGCGAGTGCGTGTTGCGTGACGCCCGGCGGCGACATCGTCCGCAGGCAGAGCGTGACCCTGTTCGCCGCTGACAGCGTGGCCCACGGGCTGCTCGAGCGGCAGCGCGAAATCGACCAGCTGGCGGGCATCATCGCCGAGCACGAGGGGCACGTCGGGCGCGCGCAGGCCGCGCTGGCGGCCGTCGAGCAGGCGCTCGCCGAAGCGCAGCAGGCGTTGCACGATGCACGCAACGAACTCGGCGTGCTGCAGGACCGGGCGCACGCGATCCAGGTCGAGGCGCTGAAGCTGGCGCAGGCGCAGGAGCGCTTGCGCGAGCGGCAGGCGCAGATCGACGACAGCCTGAGCGAGATGGCCGTCGAGGAAGAGGACGAGCGCGAGCGCCTGTTGCTCGCCGAGGACGCGATCGAGGCGCAGCGCGAGCGGGTCGAGGAACGGCGCGAGGCGATGGTGCTTGCCCGGCATCAGCTCGAACAGGCCGAGCGTGCGCTGCGCGAGGAGCGTGAGCGGGTCAACGGCGCCGAGCGCGAGTGGCGCGAGGCCGAGTTCGCGCAGCGCGAGGCTCAGGGCAGGTTGCAGGAGATCGCCGCCAGCCGCGAACTGGCGTGGCAGCAGCTCGAGCGCATCGGCGACGAGCTGACGCGCTGCGAAGAGACCGCCAGCGCCCTGCAGGCCGAGGATCTCGAGCCGCGGCTGCAGGCGGCGCTCGAGCATCGTGTGGCGCGCGAGCATGCCCTGGCGGCGGCGCGCGATGCGCTCGAAGCGGCCGCCGGCGGTCTGCGCGCGCTCGACGAGCAGCGCCTCAGGGTCGAGCAGAGCCTCGACCCGCTGCGCGACCGGATCGGTGACCTGAAGCTCAAGGAACAGGCGGCCGGTCTCGCCTGCGAACAGTTCGCGACGCAGCTCAGCGAGGCCCAGGCGGACGAGGCGGCGCTGCGTGGCGAGCTGGCGGGTGCGCGCGCCGGCAGTCTGCAGAACGCGATCGGCGCCCTGCAGCGCTCGATCGAGGCGCTCGGCGCGGTCAACCTGGCGGCGCTCGACGAGTTGCAGGCGGCGCGTGAGCGCAAGGGCTATCTCGATGCCCAGTCGGAGGACCTGACGCAGGCGATGGAGACGCTCGAGAGCGCGATCCGCCGCATCGACCGCGAGACGCGGGATCTGCTGCAGACCACCTACGACGCTGTCAACAGCAGTTTCGGCGAACTCTTTCCGACCCTCTTCGGCGGCGGCGAGGCGCGACTGATCATGACAGGCGACGAGATCCTCGATGCCGGCCTGCAGGTGATGGCGCAGCCGCCAGGCAAGAAGAACTCGACGATCCAGCTGCTTTCCGGCGGCGAAAAGGCGCTGACGGCGATTGCGCTGGTATTCTCGATGTTTCGACTCAATCCGGCGCCGTTCTGCCTGCTCGACGAGGTCGATGCGCCGCTTGACGATACCAACACCGAACGGTTTTGCGACATGGTGCGACGGATGTCGGCCCACACGCAGTTTCTGTTCATCAGTCACAACAAGATCACGATGGAGATGGCGCAGCAGCTCGTCGGCGTCACCATGCAGGAGTCCGGCGTTTCGCGTATCGTTGAAGTCGACATGGAAGAAGCGCTGCGAATGCGCGAGCAACTCGTTTAGGAATCGACATGACGGACTTGCAGATGGGTTTGATCGGCCTGGGTGGCGTCGCCGTGGTGGGTGTCCTGGCCTACAACAAGTGGCAGGAACACAAGCATCGCAAAGTGGCGGAGCAGTTGCTGGGCGCGCGTCAGGCAGACGTCCTGCTCGATGAAACGGGCAGCGCCGGCAGCACGGCCCACACGCACGTGGGCTCGTCCGGCGGCGACGCCGGCGATTCACCGGCGACGGCTCCCGGCCGCAGCAGCCGCGCGCCGCAGGAGCGCGTCGAACCGCTGCTGCGCCAGTCGGATGACGCGGCGGAGGCGGTCGCGGGCAGCGACGACGGCTGGCCGGAAGGCGGCGGCGACGATGTCGCGCCGGCCGGCGAGCGGCGCGCGCGCATCGCCGCGGCGCCGCTGTGCCTGTTGTCGCCGGCGATCGACTACATCGCCGCAATCGAACTCGCGGAGACGGTTGCCGCCTACCGGATCCGCGATGCGCAACGGGTCGTTCTCGCGCGGCTGGGCAAGCCGCTGCACTGGATCGGTTTCAACGAGGAGTCGCATGCCTGGGAGCCGATCAGCGAAGAAGGCGACGTGGCCTACCAGCGCATCCGCGTCGGGCTGCAGCTCGTCGACCGCAAGGGGCCGCTGCGCGACGCCGACCTGTCGGTCTTCCATGTCGCGATCCAGGATCTGGCGAGCGAGCTGACGGGCGCCGTCGAGCTGCCGCTGCGCGAACCGGCGTTGCAGGCGGCGGCGCAGCTCGACGAGTTCTGTGCCGGCGTCGACATCCAGATCGGCCTCAACGTCGTCAGCCAGGGGCAGGTGTTCGCCGGCACCAAGCTGCGCGGCCTGGCCGAGTCGGCGGGCATGGTGCTCGACGGCGACGGGCGCTTCGTCCGCCTGGACGAGGACGGCAGGCTGCTCTACGCCTTGCTCAACCAGGAAACGCAGGGTTTCACCGGCGAATCCATCCGCAGCCTGACGACGCACGCCATCACCTTCCTGCTCGATGTGCCGCGGGTCGCCAACGGCGACCGTGTCCTCGGCCAGATGGTCGAACAGGCGCGCCGCTTCGCCGACTCGCTGCATGGCCAGCTGGTCGACGACAACCGGCGACCGGTTTCGGAGTCGTCGATCGAGCCGATCCGCCGCCAGGTGGTGCAATACCAGCTCGCGATGGCGCATCGCCAGTTGCCTGCTGGCGGGCCGCTGGCGGAGCGGCTCTTCTCCTGAGCGCGCAGGCCGCTGCGACGGTGTCCATCAGCGCAAGCGAGCGGGCGAGTCGCCTGCGTGCCGAGATTGGCGAACACGATCATCGCTATTACGTCCTCGACGCGCCGCTGATCAGCGACGCCGAGTATGACCGACTGTTCCGCGAGCTGCAGGCGCTCGAGGCCGAGCACCCCGAGCTGCTGTGCAGCGACTCGCCGACGCAGCGGGTCGGCGCGGCACCGCTCACCGGATTCGCCACGGTCGCGCACCGGACGCCGATGCTGTCGCTGAACAACGCTTTCAGCGACGACGAGGTGGCGGCCTTCGATCGCCGCGTGCGCGAAGGGCTCGCCGCCGAAGGCGAGGTCAGCTACGTCGCCGAACCGAAGTTCGACGGCCTGGCGGTCAGCCTGAGCTACGAGCACGGTGTCCTGCTGCGCGGCGCGACGCGCGGCGACGGCAACACCGGTGAAGACGTGACGGCCAACCTGCGCACCCTGCGCAGCATCCCGCTGCACCTGCAGGGCAGCGGCTGGCCGGCGCTGCTCGAGGTGCGCGGCGAGGTGCTGATGTGGCGCAGCGATTTCGAACGGATGAACGAGCAGCAGCGGCAGAAGGGGGAGAAGGAATTCGTCAATCCGCGCAATGCCGCTGCCGGCAGCCTGCGCCAGCTCGATCCACGCATCACCGCGACGCGACCGCTGCGTTTCGTCGCCTACGGCGTCGGCGCGGTCGCTGCCGGCGTCCTGCCGGCGACGCACTGCGAGTTGCTCGAGCGGCTTGCCGCGTGGGGCTTCGCGGTTGCCGCCGAGCGACGCCGGGTCAGCGGTCTCGCGGCACTCCTCGCCTGCCAGCGTGAGATCGGCAGTCGCCGCGCGACGCTGCCCTATGACATCGACGGCGTCGTGTACAAGGTCGACGAGCTGGCGGCACAGGAGCGTCTCGGCTTCGTCTCGCGGGCGCCGCGCTTCGCCCTGGCGCACAAGTTCGCGGCTGCGGAAGCGCTGACCGAGGTGCTCGACATCGTGCTGCAGGTCGGCCGTACGGGTGCGCTGACGCCGGTGGCACGGCTGGCACCGGTCTTCGTCGGCGGCGTGACGGTGACCAACGCCACCCTGCACAACGAGGACGAGGTCCGGCGCAAGGACGTGCGCGTCGGCGACACCGTCGTCGTTCGCCGCGCCGGCGACGTGATTCCGGAAATCGTCCGCGTCCTGCCGGAGAAGCGGCCGCCGGCGGCGACCGCCTTCGTCATGGCGGCGAGCTGCCCGGTCTGCGGCTCGCAGGTCGTGCGCCAGCAGGACGAGGCGGTCGCCCGCTGCAGCGGCGGTCTCTATTGTCCGGCGCAACGCCGGCAGGCGCTGCTGCACTTCGCCTCGCGCCGGGCGATGGACATCGAAGGCCTCGGCGAGCGGCTGGTCGAGCAACTGGTCGAGCACGACGTCGTGCGTACGCCGGCCGACCTCTATCGCCTCGGCCTGCTGGCGCTGCTCAACCTCGAACGGATGGCCGACAAGTCCGCGGGCAACCTGCTGGCAGCAATCGAGCGGAGCAAGCAGACGACGCTGGCGCGCTTCATTTACGCGCTCGGCATCCGCAATGTCGGCGAAGCCACGGCGCGCGACCTGGCACGGCACTTCGGCAGCCTCGATCGCCTCCTCGCCGCCGACGAAACGCAACTGCTGCTGGTGCCCGACGTCGGCCCGATCGTCGCGCAGTCGATCCGCCAGTTTCTCGGCGAGCCACACAACCGCGAGGTCATCGAGCAGTTGCGCGCCGCCGGCGTCGCCTGGAGCGAGGGCGAAGCCGTGGCGCGGGCGGCATCGACCGCTGCCGTCGCCGGCCGCAGCTTCGTTCTCACCGGCACCCTGCCGTCGCTGACTCGCGACGCCGCGCGGCAGATGCTCGAAGCGGCCGGCGGCAAGGTCAGCGCCGCCGTGTCGAAGAAGACCGACTTCGTCGTTGCCGGTGCCGATGCCGGCAGCAAGCTGCAGCGGGCGCAGGAACTCGGCGTGCCGATCATCGACGAAGCGCGGATGCTGGCCCTGCTCGGCGGGGCGGAGGCCGATCGGTGAGGCCCTTGCGCTTCGCGCGCCAGTGCCACCGCGCCGCGCCGCAGGGCCCATGGACTGTGGTACCGGCAAGGCGATGATCGATCCGCGGCAGGCATTGGCCATCCTCGCTGCGGCCGAGCTGATCCATTCCGCCGAGAGCGTCGCCGCGGCGGTCAGCCGGGTCGCCAGCGCCATCGGCGAGCAGCTGTGCGACCGCAATCCGCTGCTGCTCTGCGTGATGAACGGCGGCGTACCCTTTGCCGGACACCTGATGACGCAACTCCGCTTTCCGCTCGACTTCGATTACGTCCACGTCAGCCGCTACGGGCAGGAGACCAGCGGCGGTGCCATCGCCTGGCTGCGCTTGCCGAGCATTCCGGTGCGCGGGCGGACCGTGCTGCTGGTCGACGACATCCTCGACGAGGGTCTGACACTGGCAGCGATTCGCAAGCGCCTGCTGCAGGAGGGTGCCGAGGCCTGCTGCACGGCGGTCGTCGCTGATAAACTGCGCGGGCGGGAGAAACCGATCACGGCCGATTTCGTCGCCCTGACCGTTCCCGATCGTTTCCTCTTCGGCTACGGCATGGACGTCCGCGGTGCCTGGCGCAACCTGCCGGCCATCTACGCCATGCGGGAGGACTGAGATGCTGGCAATCATCGGCGGCAGCGGGCTGGCAGAGTTCGCCGGCCTCGAGGTCTCGCATCGCCGGCCGGCGCCAACGCCGTACGGCGAGGCGTCCGCGCCGCTCACCTTCGGTCACCTCGCCGGCCGGCCGGTGGTCTTCCTGGCGCGCCACGGTGACGAACACAGCCTGGCGCCACACGAGGTCAATTACCGGGCGAACATCTGGGCCCTGCGTGACTGCGAGCCGCTCGGCATCGTCGCGGTGGCGGCGGTGGGCAGTATCCGCGCCGACCTGCGGCCCGGCGACCTGCTCATTCCGCACCAGATCCTCGACTACACCTGGGGCCGTGCGGCGACCTACCATGAAGGTCCGGGCAGCGCCGTCCATCACGTCGACTTCACCGAGCCCTACGATCGTCGCCTGCGGCGCCGCCTGTGCGCCGCAGCGGCGAAGGCGGCGGTGGCGGTCAGCGATGCCGGGGTTTACGCCACGACGCAGGGACCTCGCCTGGAGACGGCTGCCGAGATCAACCGCCTCGAGCGCGACGGCGCCGACGTCGTCGGCATGACCGGCATGCCGGAGGCCGCGCTGGCGCGCGAGCTGGGTGTTCCCTACGCGGCGATCAACGTCGTCGCCAACTACGCCGCCGGTCGCGGCGAGCCGGGCCAGGGGATCAGTCTCGAGACGATCCGCCAGGTGCTCGAAGAGGCGATGGAGCCGGTGCGGCGGCTCATCGAAACCATGCTGGCGAGCGACGATCATGATTAGGCCGCTGCTGCGCATGGGGGATCCGCGGCTGCTGCGGCGGTCACGGCCGGTCGATCGCTTCGACGAAGCCTGGCTGCACGCACTGGTTGCCGACATGGAGGAGACGATGCAGCACCACGACGGCGCTGGTCTGGCAGCGCCGCAGATCGGTGTCGACCTGCGGCTGGTGATCTTCGGTTGCGAGCGCAGCGCACGCTACCCCGATGCCGAGCCGGTGCCGTGGACGGTGCTGATCAACCCGGTACTGACACCGCTCTCGCCGGATGTCGAGGAGGGCTGGGAGGGCTGCCTGTCGGTTCCCGGCCTGCGCGGCTGGGTGCCGCGCTGGAGTCGGCTGCGCTACAGCGGCTTCGATCCCTGCGGGCGGCCGATCGAGCGCAGTGTCAGCGGCTTCCACGCGCGCGTCGTGCAGCACGAGTGCGACCACCTCGACGGCATCCTCTACCCGATGCGCATGGCCGACCTCAGCCGCTTCGGTTTCACTGATGTGCTCGATGCAGCGGCTGCGGACTGAGAGCGGGAGCAGTTGGCGATGATCGGGCGACGGATTACCGGCGGCGGATGGGCGGCGCCGTGATGCGGCAGCAGGGCCACCGGACCGGCGGTGAGGGGGCACGCGGTAGGCCGCCGCGGTACGGCGCCGGGAGCGGCGAATGGACCTGATCAAGGGCATCACGCTCTTTCTCGGCTGGCTGTCGGGCTCGCTCGCCGGCATCGCGGCCGTCCTCTATTCCTTCGGTTATCTGGTCGCGCGGGCGCAGCTCAACCTGCTCGGGCTGCAGGGGCTGGTGGCGCAGGATGCGGACCATTTCCTGCAGGAAGGAGCGAAGTTCCTCGTCGTCCTCGCGGCGGACTACCTCAGCCCGGCCTTTCCCTGGCTCTACTTCGCCGGCTGGCTGCTGCTCGCGGCGCTGCCCTTGCTGGTGCTCGTCGGCTGGCTCGCAGCGCGCCGGCGGCAGGCGCTGCAGCAGCTTGCCGACCGCCTGGCGCTGCGCGGCACGCAAGCGCTGCAGCAGCTTCCCTGGTCCTGGCGCAAGCTGGCCTTTGCCGCACTCGTGCTGGTGCTGCTGTTGCGGCTGACGACCCATCTCAACCCCTTCGTCGATGTACTGGCGGTGGCCGACATCCTCTACGCGACCCCGGTGAGCAGTGAAAGCCAGGGGTCGACCGAGATCCGGCAATGGCTGACCTCCCCCGACCGCGCCGATCTCGTGTTGCTCAAGAGCCGCTTCGGCGAGCTCTTGCGTGGCGCAGCCGAGGTTGCCCTGGTGGTGGTCGCGGTGTGGTATCTCGGCGCTGCGTCCCCCTGGCGGCTGTGGCTGGCACTGCCCTTCATGGTCGTCCTGGTGGTCTATACTTTGTTGCTGCCGATGGCCTATGGCGTGCTTGTGCGTCCGAACGAGTATCCCCTGGTTGCCGTCAGCAGCGACAGCTCGCTGCTGGCTGGAGTGCGCGGTGACCTGTTCCTGTTGCGCAGGACCGGCGACGAGTTCGTCTTCTGGGACAAGGCCGCCCGCCGGGTGCTCTGGGTGCCGGCGTCACAGGTTGCCGGTGTCAGCGCGCGCGCCAGCCGCCTGCTGTTCAAGGAGTGATGCGATGACGCTGCACCGACCGTTCCGCCTGCCCCTCTTCGCCCTCGCCTGGTTGCTGCTCCTCGTCGGCGCCGCCTGCGCGCCGCTGCCCGCTGGCGATGCCGGCGGTGCGGCGATCGGCACGCTGCGCGTCGCCGGACCGAACGTCTTCCTCAACGGCGCGCGGGCGCGCGATGGCGCGAGCGTGCACGAGGGCGATACCGTCACCACCGGCGCCGCTTCGAGCGCTTTCGTCGCCTTCAACGGTGGCGGCTTCGTCCAACTCGACGAGAACACCGATCCGCGCTTCTCGTTTCGCGTCGAGACGCGCGGCGGGCGGCGCTGCATCCACATCCAGATCGACATCGGGCAGGTGTTCATCGACAAGGATGTGCAGTGCTTTTCGACCCCCGACGTCAACGGCAATCTCGGTAGCCGGGTCAACATCCGCGTCAGTGGCAAGGAGACGATCGTCACCGTCCTCGCCGGCCGGGCGCTGATGTTCGGCGAGCGCGAGCAGAGCGTGCCGGCGGCGGGCGAAGCGTCCTGGCAGCGCGGTCGGCAGGTTGGTCCGCTGCGCCAGCTCGACGCGGCGGAACTGGCGGCCACGGTCGGCTGGCGCGAGCGCTATCCGGGCTGGTGCTGCGTCGGCGAGCGGCTCGAGCAGCGCCTGCCGGAGCAGTGCGAGCGGCAGCAGTTCTGGTTCGACCGCCGCCAGGCCGAGGCGGGCTGCCGGCAACGGGCGGCGGCCGGCTGGTGCTGTCAGGCCGGCGGCCGGGTGGTGCAGGTGCCGGCAGGGCAATGCCGCGGCTTCTTTTCGCCCGATGAGGACGAGGCGCGGCAGCGCTGCCCGGCACCGCCCCGTTCCGGCTGGTGTTGCCAGGATGGCCGTCTGAGCGAGACGACGGCCAACCAGTGTCGCGGCTATTTCAGCGATGAACGGCGCGAGGCGCAGCGTCGCTGCCAGCCGGAGACCGGCTGGTGCTGTCTGCGCGGCAAGTTGGCCGAAATGAGTGCCGAGCAGTGCCGGCGTGCCGAGGGGCGTTTCGCCGCCGAGCGCAGCGAACTCGGAAGCTGCCGGCCGCGGGTGATCCCGCTGTTGCCCGAGCGTCAGCAGACGCGTCCGCTGCCGCCGCGGACACCAGCCGTCATCGAGTAGCCGGTCGGGAGAGATCTTGTGGCCAGGGCCTGTCCGGGAAAGTCGGTTGCGGGCGTCATCGCGGATGTTGTCGGCAAGTATTTGGCCGGCCATGGTCGCCAGGAAGAGCAGCCCGAACCAGGCCATCGTTCGCCGGAGTCGTCTGCGGCGTCTGCGGCGGGACACGAGTGCCGTCAGCACCAGCACGACAAGCGCCAGAAAAATGAAAAGCGGTGTAGCCAGAGGGCCGGACAACCCATTCCCTGAACCGCCGGCCGACCACATGTCACGGGCAAGTCAAGGCAGGAACAGCAGCGGCAGGAGGGCCGGCAACAATCCGGGCAGCCGCCATGGACGGCCATCGGGTTTTCGTTGCCGGGCGGGATTCACGACTACGCGTGCGTGGGCGCAGCAAGTGAACCTGTCAGATCCGGCAGCTTTTCAGGCCGGCAGCCAATTCGTCGGCAACGCGCTGGCGCAACGCGGCCGGCTCCACGACCGTGCAGTCGGCGCCGTACTTCATGATGTCCATGATCAACTTTCAAACGAAGAATCGGCAAAAATCTGACATCGCAGCGAGAACGGCTGCCAGAGGTGGGAAGCAATGGACGTTTTCGAGTTCAGGGAGAAGTTGGTCGGCGAATACCGCCAGTTCACGCGCAGCTTCACCCGGATCCGGAGTGATGACATTGCGCGCTTCGTCGAGTCGGCCCATGACTCGCAGCGCTACTGGCCGGAACCGCTCATCCAGATCAATCCCAACTTCAAGGCGGGGCATACGGTCGACGAACTGGCGGCGGCCGGAGCACTGCACCCTGCGTGCGGCCGCATTTTCCGGGCAGGCAAGAGCGCCGGCTCGGCCGGCGTTTCGCTCCGCCTCTTCACGCACCAGGAAGAAGCCATCAGCTTCGCCAAATCCGGTGCCAGTTATGTTCTGACCACCGGTACCGGTTCAGGCAAGTCGCTCGCCTACTTCATTCCCGTCGTCGACGCCGTACTCAAGGCCAAGGCAACTGACAACACGCCGCGCACACGCGCCATTGTCATCTATCCGATGAATGCGCTGGCCAACAGCCAGCTCGAGGAGCTTGGCAAATTCCTTGGTGACTATGGCGATGCGCCGCCAGTCACCTTCGGGCGCTACACCGGGCAGGAGGGCGACGAGGAGCGCCAGCGCCTGGCCGCCAATCCGCCCGATATCCTGCTCACCAACTTCATGATGCTCGAGCTCCTGATGACCCGTCAGGACGACAAGGACAAGGCGGTCATCGGGAACGCGAAGGGCCTGCGTTTCCTGGTCCTTGACGAGCTTCACACATATCGTGGCCGCCAGGGTGCCGATGTGGCGCTGCTGGTCCGCCGTGTGCGCGAAGCCGTGGCCGACAACCTGCAATGCATCGGGACCTCGGCGACCATGGCAACGGGGGGCAATGAAGCCGACCGCAATGCCGTCGTCGCCGAAGTGGCTTCGCGCCTGTTCGGCACCCCGATTCCGCCCGCCAATGTCATCACCGAGACCCTGCGGCGCGTGACGCCGGAAGCGACATTGGTCGAACATGTTCGCGGTCGGCTTGGGGCGGTGCTGCGCACCAGTTTGCCTGCTTCTCCGGGCTTCGCCGAGCTTGCGCAGCATCCCCTGGCGGTATGGACCGAGCTGACGCTCGGCTTGACCCGTGACGAGGGCAAGTGGCGGCGCGCTCGGCCGGTCACGCTGGCCGCCGCCGCCGAACAGCTCGCTGCCGACGCTGATATTCCGGAAGCCGAGGCGCGCAAGGTACTCGCCGATTTCCTGTTGCTCTCGTACCGGACGACGGACAAGCCGGCAGCAGAGGGCGGCCGCAGCCTCTTCGCCTTCAAGCTTCACCAGTTCATTTCCGGCGGTGGCAAGGTGTTTTCGACGCTCGAGGCCGCGGGCAAGCGCTACCTGACGCTCGACGGTAGCCAGTACGTTCCCGGCGACCGCGCCCGCAAGCTCTACCCGGCGCATTTCTGCCGCGATTGCGGCCAGGAATATCTTCCCGTCTGGGACGAGAACGGCGCTGCCGGCCGGCAGTTTGTGCCGCGCAACCTTGAGGACCGGGCGCACGAGGACGAAGAGGTGCGCAATGGCTTTTTCATGCCCGACACGACCGGCATCTGGGCGGACACCGTCGACCGCTACCCGGAAACCTGGCTCGAAGCGGCCGGCGACGATCTCCGCCTCAAGGCGGCCTACCGCAAGCGGCGACCGGTCCCGGTCACCCTCAACGGCGAAGGCGCACTCGACAACGGAGGCGTGCGTGGGTGGTACATCGCCGGCACGTTCGCCTTCTGCCTGAACTGTGGCGTCACCCACAGCACGTCCGGCCGCGACTACCTGCGCCTGGCCGGCCTCTCCGGCGAGGGGCGCAGTTCGGCGACGACCATGCTCACCCTCGCATCGCTGCGCTACCTCTACGAGCAGGATGCCCAGCTGAGTGCGGAGGCCAAGAAGGTTCTCGGTTTTTCCGACAACCGGCAGGACGCCGCGCTGCAGGTCGGCCATTTCAACGACTTCCTGCAGATCTTGCTGCAGCGGGCGGCGCTTCTGGCTGCCGTCCAGGCCAGGTCGGGCAGGGAGATCGACGAGAGCAGCATCGCGGCGGCCGTTTTCGCGGCACTGGGCTTCGACCGCGACGATCCCGGCGTCCGCGCCGAGTACATGCAGGACCCCGATGTACGCGGCAACGCCCGGCGTCAGGTTCAGGACACCCTGCGCAATATCCTCGGCTACCGCATCCATTACGATCTGCGTCGCGGCTGGCGCTTCAACAACCCGAACCTCGAGCAACTGGGCCTGGTCCGCATCGCCTATCGTGACATCGGGGACCTCGCCGCGGCCCCCGACATGTGGCAGGACGCGCCCCTCATCCTGCAGGCGGCATCCCCTGCCGTGCGCCAGCGCATCCTGGAAACCCTCTTCGACGCCATGCGCCAGGGCCTATGCCTGGCATCGCGCTACCTCGACCGCGCTGAGCTCGACCGGCTTCGCATCGCCAGCTACGCCAATCTGCGCGAGCCCTGGGGTTTCAGCGAAGACGAGCAGCCGGTGGCCTCGAACTGGTTCATCACGGTCGGCAAGCCGCGCGATGAAGACCGCCGGAACGTCGATTACCTGGTTTCCGGGAGTGCCCGCTCGAAACTGGGCCGTCTGCTCAAGCAACCGGCTAGCTGGCGCGAGCCGGATGAGCGCGATAACCCGCACGCCGCGCGGATCAAGGACGAGCATTATCAGGAGATCATCACCGCGCTGCTCAAAGCCGCCCGCACTTATGGTTTGGTCTTGTCCGAGGAAACTGAGTTCGGTATGACCGGCTACCAGCTCAACGGCACCGCTGTCGTCTGGCGCCTGAGCGACGGTCAGAGCCGCCGCGGCGCCGATGACAACGCCTTCTTCCGTGGCCTCTATGGCAACGTCGCCGCGCTGCTCGCCAACCCCGCGCACCGCCTGTTCGACTTCGAGGCGCGCGAGCATACCGCCCAGGTCGAGCAGGACGACCGCCTCGAACGCGAGGCGCGCTTCCGCTTTACCCGAAAGGATCGCGACGCATGGCTCCAAAAGACCGGCAAGCCGCTCGAATGGCTGCCGGTCCTGTTCTGCTCCCCGACCATGGAACTCGGCGTCGACATTTCGTCCCTCAACACCGTTTACCTGCGCAACGTGCCGCCGACGCCGGCCAATTACGCGCAGCGCAGCGGCCGCGCCGGGCGGGCCGGGCAGCCGGCGCTGGTCATTACCTACTGCGCTGCCCAGTCGCCGCACGACCAGTATTTCTTCCGCGACCCGGTGCGCATGGTCCACGGCCAGGTCAATCCGCCGACCCTCGATCTGGCCAACCGGGAACTCATCCAGAGCCACCTGCACGCCGTCTGGCTTGCCGAAACCGGCGTCAAACTCGACAGCAGCATCCGCGGCTTGCTCGACATGGGGACTGACGGGGCGCCACTGGCTGCGCATCTGCGCGCCGGACTCGACGCCGACGCGCCGCAGCGGCGGGCGCACGAACGCGGCTTGCGCATCCTCGGCATGCTGTCGGGCGAGCTGGCGCCGGCCAAGGCGCCCTGGTACGACGAGCGCTTCGCCGAACGTGTGTTTGCCACTGCCTTCGCCTCCTTCGACCAGGCGCTCGGCCGCTGGCGTGACCTCTTCGCCGCGACCAAGCGGCAGATGGAGATCAACCAGCGGATCATGAACAATCCGGCCGCGAGCGAGCGTGAGCGGCGCGATGCCAAGCAACGCCACGACGAAGCCTTCCGCCAGCAGTCCCTGGTGCTGCAGGAGTCGGGGAGTGCCAACTCGGACTTCTACACTTACCGTTATCTCGCCAGCCAGGGATTCCTGCCCGGCTACAATTTCCCGCGCCTGCCGCTGATGGCCTATATTCCGGCGCGCAAGGGCAAGATCGGGCGCGAGAACTTCCTGACCCGGCCGCGGTTCTTGGCTTTGAGCGAGTTCGGCCCGTACAGCCTGATCTATCACGAGGGCAGCCAGTACCGAGTCGTCCGCGCCATGCTGGCGGTTTCCGGGGACGACCAGGTCAAGCACGGCGCCAGTCTGCCGACCGAGGTTGCACGGCTGTGCCCGGCCTGCGGCTACGGACACTTCCGCAGCCAGCGCGATGCCGACCGTTGCGTGTCGTGCAATGCGCCCCTCGCTGATGCACGCGCGGTCCAGAATCTCTACCGCATCGAGAACGTATCCACCCGCCGCGCCGAGCGCATCACCGCCAACGAGGAAGAACGTACGCGCCAGGGCTACGAAATGCAGACCACCATCCAGTTTGCCGAGGCCGACGGTCGGCTCCAGCGCCTCGACAGCATTCTCGCCGATGGCGAGGGAACGGTCCTTGGCTTGCAGTACGGCGCCGCGGCAACGGTCTGGCGCATGAATTTCGGCTGGCGCCGGCGCAAGGAAAAGAGCGTCCTCGGCTTCATGATCAACCCGGTCACCGGCCATTGGGTCGGCGGTGCCGAAGAGAGCGGCGAGCCGGATCCCGACGCGCCGCCCGACCGCACGCCGCCGCAGCGCATCGTTCCCTACGTCGAGGACCGCCGCAACGTGCTCATCGTGCGCCCGCCCGAGACCCTCGATGAGGCGACGATGGCAACCCTGCAATACGCCCTCAAGCGCGGCATCGAGGCAGTCTACCAACTCGAGGAGAGCGAACTGATGGCCGAGCCGCTGCCGGGTCGCGACAACCGCCAGGCCATCCTCTTCTACGAATCCGCCGAAGGGGGGGCCGGCGTGCTCACCCGTCTCGCTACCGAGCCGGGAGCGCTTGCCCGGGTTGCCGACGAGGCGCTGCGCATCATGCACTTCCTGCGCCCGGATGACGGACGGTGGGACCGTGCACGCCTCGCCCAGGAAGTCGACGGAACAGGCAAGCCACTCTGCGAGGCCGGTTGCTACAAGTGCCTGCTCTCGTACTACAACCAGCCCGACCACACCGTCATCGACCGCCAGGATGCCGGCAACGACGGCAAGGCTCTCGACATCCTCTGCCGCCTGACGTGGGCGCAGGGGGTCACCGGCTCCTTCGGGCGCACCCCGGAACAGCAGGCCGGCGAACTGTCGCGCCTGTCGGGCAGCAGCCTCGAGCAGGCCTGGCTGGCGCACGTCGATGCCCACGGCTACCGGCGCCCGGACCGAGGCCAGGAGAGCATCCCGGAGTGCTTGACCTGTGCCGATTTCTTCTACGCGGACTGGAAAGCGACGATATTCATCGATGGTCCGCAGCACGAGGAAGCGACGCAGCACGAGCGGGACGAGGAAAGCAACCGAAAACTGTCGGCAGCCGGTTACTACATCGTCCGTTTCCCGAAGGAGCAGGAGCGCTGGCCGGCAGTCTTCGCCGCCCACGCCGGACTCTTCGGCAGCGGCAGCCGCGGCAATTGACCCGAGAATGATGAACACCCAGACCCGCTTCCAGCCTGGCAGCCTCGTTTCCGCCCGCGGCCGCGAATGGATCGTCCTGCCGCAGTCCGACAGCGACACCCTGCACCTGCGCCCGCTCGGCGCGGCCGAGGACGATGCGACGCTGATCTTCCTGCCGATCGAGCGTCAGCCGGTGACGCCTGCCAGCTTCCCCTGGCCGACCGTGGCGCAAAGTGCCAGTTACGCAGCGGGCCAGTTGCTGCGTGACGCCCTGCGGCTCAGGCTGCGCAGCGGCGCCGGGCCGTTCCGCAGCTTCGGCAACATCGCCGTCGAACCGCGTGCCTACCAGCTCGTGCCGCTGCTCATGGCCCTCAAGCAGGAAGTCGTGCGCCTGCTCGTCGCCGACGACGTCGGCATCGGCAAGACCATCGAGGCGGCGCTGATCGTCCGCGAGCTGATGGACCGCGGCGAGATCGGCCGCCTGAGCGTCCTCTGCCCGCCGCACCTGTGCGAGCAGTGGCAGCGCGAGCTCAAGGAACGCTTCCACATCCAGGCGGTCGTCGTCCGCAACACCACGGCGGCGCGCCTCGAGCGCGGCCTGCCGGCCAACCAGTCGGTTTTCGAGGCCTACCCGTACACTGTGGTCAGCCTCGACTACGTCAAGTCCGACCGCCGCCGCGACGAATTCCAGCGCGCCTGCCCGGAATGCGTGATCGTCGACGAAGCCCACACCTGTACCGTCAGCGGCCAGGGCCGGCAGCAGCGCCATACGCTGCTCAAGGGGCTCGCCGAGAACGCGGAGCGCCACCTGATCCTGCTCACCGCAACGCCACACTCCGGCGACGAGCAAGCCTTCTTCAACCTGCTCGGCTTGCTGAACCCGAGTTTTCGCGAGTTGCAGGATGCCGCACCCGGCGCCCGCCAGCCGCTGCGCGAGCAGCTCGCCCGTCACTTCGTCCAGCGCCGCCGGCCGGACATCGAGGAATGGCAGGACCGTCAGGTCTTCCCCGAGCGCCTGACCGCCGAGATCACCTATCAGCTCACCGGCGCCTGGGGCCGTCTCTTCGACGAAGTGCTCGCCTACGCCCGCACCCTGGTCGAGCGCGCCGAGGGCCAGGGTGCCCTGCGCCAGCGCATGAGCTGGTGGGCGGCGCTCGCGCTGCTGCGCTGCATCTCGTCGTCGCCGGCGGCTGCCGTCAACGCCTTGCGTACCCGACTTGCCAGCGGCACGCTCGGGGAGGGCGAAGACGCCGCTCAGAGCCTCGAAGAGGCTGAGGCGCTGGGCCGCGAGCGCGTGCTCGACGGTGCCGAGGACGACCTCAGCACGCAGGACATCGAGCCGGCCGCCCGCACGGAAGACAGCGCGCTGCTCAGCGAGCTGATCGACGAGGCCGAGTCATTGTCCGGGCCGGGACAGGACCCGAAGCTCAAGCGCCTGCTCGACCACCTCGGCGAGCTCACCGGCGCCGGCTTCCAGCCGGTTGTCTTCTGCCGCTACATCGCCACGGCGCATTACGTTGCCGAAGCTCTGCGCAAGGCGTTCAAGAATTACCGGGTGCAGGCGGTCACCGGCGAATTCGCGTCCTCCGAGCGCGAAGCGGCGGTCGACGCCATGGGCGAGGCAGAAAAGCGCATCCTCGTCGCCACCGACTGCCTGTCCGAGGGCATCAACCTGCAGCACCTGTTCACCGCCGTCGTCCATTACGACCTGTCGTGGAACCCGACCCGCCACGAGCAGCGCGAGGGCCGCGTCGACCGCTTCGGCCAGAAGGCGCGCGAGGTGCGCAGCACGATGCTCTATGGCCGCGACAATCCGGTCGATGGTGCCGTGCTGCAGGTCATCCTGCGCAAGGCCGAGAGCATCCGCAAGGAACTCGGCGTGCTGGTGCCGATGCCCGACGACGAAGGCAAGCTCACCCAGGCACTGGTCGGCGCCGTGCTGCTCAGGAAGGGCAGCGTCGCCAGCGTTTCGCCGCAGCGAACGCTCGACTTCGGCCAGCCGGCGCTGGAGATCGAAACCGCCTGGCAATCGGCCCGTGAGCGCGCCGCGCGCAACCGTACCCTGTTTGCGCAGCGCCGCCTGAAGCCCGAGGACGTGCTGCCGGAATGGCAGAAGACCGTCGCCGTCCTCGGCGGCGAGGAGGACGTTGCCCGCTTCGTCCGCCGTGCCGCCAGCCGCCTTGGCGCGCCACTGGAAGCGACCACCGGCGCGGTCGCCGGCCACTGGAAGCTGCACGCCGGCAGCCTGGCCTCGCCCGCGCTGCGCGAGCGCCTCGCCGGCGAGGGGCTGGTTGGCACCCTGCGCATCGACTTCCACCAGCCACCGGCGCCGGCCGCGCGTTTCATCCACCGCACCCATCCGCTCGTCGCCTGCCTCGCCGATCACCTGCTCGAGCATGCCCTCGACGACGAAGCCGTCGCCGATGCCGCGACCGACATCGCCCGCGCCGGCGCCATCTTCACCGCCGCCGTCAGTGTCCGCACCACGGTCCTGCTGCTGCGCCTGCGCCACCAGCTCACGGTCACCCGGCGCCAGCGCTCGCGCCTGTTGCTGTGCGAGGAGACGGTCACCGTTGCCGTTGCCGAAGGGCAGGGCGACGGCCTGTTGGCCGGCGATGCCGTGCGCGAACTGCTTGCGGCCGAACCCGACCGCAACATGCCGCCACCGCTGCGCGATCACCACCTGCAGCAGCAACTCGACCGCCTGCCCGCCCTGCAGCCGGCCCTCGAAGGTCTCGCCCGCGACCGTGCCCAGGCATTGCTCGACGACCACCGCCGCGTGCGCGAAGCTTCCGGCAGCACCGGCGACTACCGCGTCACGCCGAGCCTGCCGGTCGACGTGATGGGGGTCTTCGTGCTCGTTCCAGCCTAGCGCCCGGTCCGATCACGACACGACAAGGCCATGAATTCTTGGGTGTTTCAGGTGGCGGTCAGGTTGAGCGTCGACCGCCGTGCCTAATCCGACGGAACAGTACAACTCCCCGGGCGGGCTTTCGGCATCCCGAATTGGTTTTGCAACAAACGGTTTTTAAAGGGATTTTTGAAATAGACTGGATAGCGTAAGAAAAATTACGTAAAAGAGATTTATGACATCCTGGAAGTTCTACGGCCGCCGCGACGAACTGGAGGCAATCAAGCTGCTGCTCACACGCGGGCGCTGGTATTTCTGCGCGATCAGCGGCCGCCGGCGCATCGGCAAGACCTCGCTGATCCGCGAGGCGCTGCTGGCAGCGGGGGGTGAAAGCGGCTCGGCCGCGGCGCTTTACGTGCAGATTCCCGATAGCGACGAGCGCGATGTCGTATCGGTCTTTGCCGATGCGCTCGCCGCCTTTGCCGATGCCAACCCCGGTCGTCTGCCGGCTACTCTGGCGCTCGACCGGCTGCGGCGCTTCTCGGACATGGCACGTGCCATCGGGGTGCTCTGCCGAGCCGGCATCTTTGTCGTCGTCGACGAATTCCAGTATTTCAACCGCAAGTCGCTCGCGGCATTCACCTCCTTGCTGCAGGCCGAAGTCGACGCGCTCACCGGTTCCGCCAGCGGTGGCATCTTCGTTCTCGGCTCGATCCATACCGAGATGACCGCGCTGCTCGAGGATCGTGGTTCGCCGCTCTATGCCCGCGTGACCGACCGCCTGACGCTCGACCACTGGGATTTCGCCACGCTCTTTCAGGTCTTTGCCGACCAGGGGCTGGACAGCCCGCGCGACTGGCTGACTTTCTGGGCAGTCTTCGAGGGTGTTCCCAAGTTCTACCGCGACTGTGCCTATCAGGGCACTTTCGCGGCCGATGGCCGCAGCGCTGCCGACCGGATCATCGACACCCTGTTTCTTTCGGCCCGCGCGCCGCTGCTCGAGGAAGCCGGCACCTGGTTCCTGCGCGAACTGCGCGGCGCCGGGGTCTCGCTGCTGCGCCTGCTTGCACGCCAGCAACCCTGCGCCCATCAGCAACTCTCCGCCGCCTATGCTGAAAGCCTTGGCGACAGCCGCTCCTTCGCCACCTATCTGGCGACGCTGATCGACCGCTACCGCCTCGTCGAACGGCTCAATCCGGTATTCGCGCCGGCGAGCAATCGCCAGGCTCGCTACCAGATCAGCGACAACTTCCTCGCCGCCTGGCTGGCGGCCATCGAGCCGGCGGTGCAGGCGGCGCGCGTCCAGCCACCGGGGCAGGCGCTGCGCATTGGCGAAGTTCGCCTCGAAAACCACGAGGGCCCCACCTTCGAGCGCATGGTCCGCAAGCTGATGGCCGAAGCGTCACGGCGCGGGGTCGCCGATTTTCCGCTCACCGAGTTGGTGCACGGCTACTGGAACCGGCCGCGCGATGCCGCCCGCCTAGTCGAGATCGACATCGTTGCCGTCAATGAAAACGACCGGCGTGTTCGTTTCGGCAGTTGCAAGCGCGCTGCCGCCAAACACACTCCGGCAGCACTCGCCACCTTCGGGCAGCACGTCGACGATTTTCTCGCCACCGCCACCGGCCGCCGTTTCAAGGGCTGGCAACAGGAGCGCGCGCTGTACTCCCCGGTGTTCGCCCCCGCCGAGCGCCAATCCCTGGCAGCCCAGGGCTACGCCTGCGTCGACCTCGCCGACTATCACCGCTGGCTGACGCCGACCGATTCCCGCTGACTTTCTCCACGCCAGGACGACCATGGCCCGCCGTACCAACGAACTCGCCTTCACCGCCCTGAGCATCGAGGGCGCACTGCTGGCGCCCGACTTCCTCAACAGGATCGCCCACCTCGAAGCCGCCGGGCAGGGCGAGGCCGACTACGACATCCCGCGCGGCCTCAAGCTGCGCGACGAGATCGGCCGTTACTGGAAGATCGCCGAGAACCTCTGGCAGGACTTCGCCGCCCGCCGCGCGCGTGCCGACCGCGATCCGTTCACGACCACCGCGCACCATTTCCTCGTACCCTTCTGCCGCCAGGTGCTCGGCTTCGGCGACATCCGCCGCGTCGGCGCGGTCGACCTCGCCGGGCGCAGCTTTCCTGTCGGCTGGGCCGCCGCCGACGGCCGCGTGCCGCTGATCTTCGCCGGCCACGACCAGCCGCTCGACAAGCCCGGCCCGCGCCACGGCGACGGCAGCCGCCGCCGTTCGCCCTTCCAGCTCGCGCAGGAGTACCTCAATGCCCATCACGCCTCGCTCTGGGCGTTGGTCGGCAACGGCCTCCGGCTGCGTGTCCTGCGCGACAACCCGAGCCTGACCCGCCCGGCCTACGTCGAGGCCGACCTCGAAGCCATCTTCAGCGAAGGCCTCTACCCCGATTTCACCGCTCTCTGGCTCTTCGCCCACGCCAGCCGCTTCGGCCAGGCCGGCGCCGAACCTGCTGACTGCCCGCTCGAAAGCTGGCGCAACGCCGCCCAGGAAGACGGCATCCGCGCCCGCGACCGCCTGCGCGACGGCGTTGCCGACGCCCTGCGCGCCCTCGGCACGGGCTTTCTCGCCCACCCGGCCAACTTTGAGCTGCGTCGCCGCATCGAAGCCGGCGAACTCGCCACCCAGGCCTTCTTCGAGCAACTGCTGCGCCTCGTCTATCGCTTCATCTTCCTCGCCACCATCGAGGACCGCGAACTCGTCTTCGCCCCCGACGCCAGCGCCGAGGCAAAAGCCCGCTACCTCGCCGGCTACAGCCTCGGGCGGCTGCGCCGGCTCGCCGCACGCCACCGCAGCTACGACCGCCATGCCGACCTCTGGCAGGCGCTGACCATCACCTTCGCTGGCCTCGGTTCCGGCCAACCGGCGCTGGGTTTGCCCGCCCTCGGCGGCCTCTTTCACGCCGCCCAGTGCCCGGAGCTCGACGCCGCCCAGCTCGACAACCATGCGCTGCTCAGCGCGCTCTTCGGCCTCTGCTTCTTCCGCGAGGGCGCCGCACTCTCGCGCGTCAATTACCGCGACATGGATTCCGAGGAACTCGGCAGCGTCTACGAAAGCCTGCTCGAATTGGTGCCGGAGATGACGTTGAGCGCAAGCGTCCGCCGTTTCGGCTTCGTCGGTGACGCCGAGGCCGGCTCGAGCCGCGGCAACGCGCGCAAGCTCACCGGCTCCTACTACACCCCCGACAGCCTGGTGCAGGAGTTGATCAAGAGCGCCCTCGACCCGGTCATCGCCCGCACCCTCGCCGACAACCCGCAGGCGCCGGTCAGGGCGCTGCTCGAGCTCACCGTCTGCGACCCCGCCTGCGGCTCCGGCCACTTCCTGCTCGCCGCCGCCCGCCGCATCGCCGAGGAAGTCGCGCGCCTTTCCGCCACCGATGGCAACCCGCTGCCCGCCGACTATCGCCATGCCCTGCGCGACGTCGTCGCCCACTGCATCCACGGCGTCGACAAGAACCCGATGGCCGTCGAGCTCGCCCGTACCGCGCTCTGGCTCGAAGCCTACTCGCCCGACCGCGCGCTCACCTTCCTCGACCACCACCTGCGCTGCGGCGACGCGCTGCTCGGTATCGTCGACCCCGCCGTGCTCGACGCCGGCATCCCGGACAAGGCCTTCGACGCCCTTTCCGGCGACGACAGGGAAGCCGTCAAGGCGCTCAAGAAAGCCAACCGCGACGCCCGCAAGGCCATCGACAAGGCGCGGGCGCAGGCTGCGGTCAACCTCACCCTGGGCCTCGAATCCGCCGCCGACGCCGCGGCGCTCGACGCCTTGCCCGACGCCACGCTGGCCGAGCAGGAAGCCAAGCGCGCCGCTTTTGCCGACGCCGAGGCGAAAAGCTACGCCTCGCGCGCCCGCCTGGCGGCGGACATCTTCGTCGCCGCCTTCGTCCTGCCCAAGACGGCGGTCACGCAAGCGACGGTGCCGACCAGCCAGGACCTCTGGCTGGTGATGAATGGCGGCGACCCGCGGCCCGGTGTTGCCAAGACGGCCGGCGATGCCGCGCGCTCGGCGCAGGCCTTCCACTGGTGGCAGGCTTTTCCGCAGGTCAAGGCCAAGGGCGGCTTTTCGGTGCTGCTCGGCAACCCGCCGTGGGAGCGCATCAAGCTGCAGGAGGAGGAATTCTTCGCCAGCCGCAGCCCGCTCGTCGCCGAAGCGCCGCACAAGGCCGAGCGCGGGCGGCGTATCGAACTCCTGCGCGAGGGCCGGCTGCTGCATGTGCTCTACCCGGAGGTCGAGGCGGCGCAGGGGCTGCAGCCGCCCAATGCCGCCGAACAGCAACTGCACGCCGATTTCCTCGCCGCCCGGCGCAGCGCCGAAGCGGCCAGCCTGTTCGCGCACGACGCCGGGCGTTACCCGCTGACCGGCGTCGGCGACGTCAATACCTATGCGCTGTTCGCCGAGACCTTCGCCCAACTGGTCGCGGATACCGGGCGAGCGGGGTTCATCGTCCCGACCGGGATCGCCACCGACGACAGCACCAAGGCCTTCTTTGCCGACCTGACCCAGAGCGGCCGTCTGGCCAGCCTCTACGACATCGAGAACCGGGAAGCGGTATTTCCGGCGGTCGATAGCCGCATGAAGTTCTGCCTGCTCACCCTCGGCCGCGCCGCCGCCGCTGACTTCGTCTGCTTCGCCACTCAGGTCGCGCAACTGGCCGACCCGCGCCGCCGCTTCCGGCTGACGCCCGACGAATTCCGCCTGATCAACCCCAACACGCTGACCTGCCCGGTCTTCCGCAGCGAGCGCGATGCCGAGCTGACCAAGAAGCTCTACCGCGCCGCGCCGGTGCTGATCGCCGAAGGGCCGCCCGAGCGCAACCCGTGGGGTCTTTGGCTCCATTCTCGGTTGTTTCATATGGCTGAAGACAGCCAGCACTTTATTGACTCCGCAGGTTCAAATCGGCTGCCCCTCTACGAGGCGAAGATGGTTCACCAGTTCGACCATCGCTGGGCGACCTACGGTGCTGACGGCACCAGCGGCGATGTCGCGGTCGACGCCAAAAGAGACCCGAATTTTGCGGTAACGCCGCGTTACTGGGTCGACGCGGCAGAACTCGAATCCCGCCTCGCTTTAAGAAGATGGCAGCGCGGCTGGCTGATGGGCTGGCGGGACATCACCAATGCGACCAATGAGCGCACGGTGATCGCGTCGGTGGTGCCGCGGGTTGGGGTGGGGAACAACCTGCCGCTGATGTTTTTTTCGCCGCGCCAGGATTGGCGTCCATGTGCCGCGCTGCTCGGCAATCTCACCTCGCTAGTCTTCGATTTCGTCGCCCGCCACAAGACTGGCGGTACGCACATGAACTATTTCATCTACAAGCAGTTGCCGGTGCTCCCGCCCGACCGCTACAGCGCATCCGACGTCGCCTTCATCGTCCCGCGTGTCCTCGAACTGAGCGACACCGCCCACGACCTCGCGCCGTGGGCCGCCGACCTCGGCTACGTCGGCCCGCCCTTCGCCTGGGACCCCGACCGTCGCGCCGTCCTGCGCGCCGAACTCGACGCCTGCTACGCCCGCCTCTACGGCCTCAGCCGCGACGAACTGCGCTACATCCTCGACCCCGCCGACATCATGGGCGCCGACTACCCCTCCGAGACCTTCCGCGTCCTCAAGAACAACGAAACCCGCGAATTCGGCGAATACCGCACCCGCCGCCTGGTCCTGGAAGCCTGGGACCGGCTCGCGGCCGGCGGCTGCCAAGGTAACCAACGATGAACGAGATCAGGGATTTTGTGATGGCATCGAGTGTGTTCATCCGCCGGGTTCGGGCCAAGAATTTCAAGAGCATCGCCGCCTGCGATGTCGAACTCGGGCCGCTGAGCTATCTGGTCGGCCCGAACGGCTCGGGAAAGAGCAACTTTCTCGACGTTCTGCACTTCGTCAAGGACGCCTTGCAAGGCTCGCTCGAGAATGCGCTGCATTTGCGTGGCGGCCTTTCCGAGGTGCGGCGCCGCTCTGGCGGGCATCCGAACCATTTCGGCGTGCGTCTGGATTTTCGTCTGCCGGATGGACGGGATGGCCGTTACGCTTTCAACATCGGGCCGCGGCCAGCCGGCGGTTTCGAGGTGCAACAGGAGGAGTGCGCGATTGCCGGTCCGGGTGGCGGTCCGAGCTATCGGGTCGTGCAGGGCGCGCCGGAAAGAACGAGCGAAGAAGTCTTTCCGGTCAGCACGCCGGATCGCCTGGCCTTGGTCAACGCCGGGGGGCTGCCGGCATTCCGGCCGGTATTCGATGCCTTGAGCCGGATGACTTTTTACAACCTCAACCCGCGAGTCATTCGTGATCTGCAGAAGCCGCAGGATGGCTCGGCATTGAAGTCGCTCGGTGAGAACATCGCCAGCGTGCTCGCCTTCATGGAGCGTCAAGCACCGGAAGACAAGGCGCTGGTCGAGGACTATCTCAAACTGGTCGTGCCGTCGGTGCAAGGCGTCGAGCGAGCCGGCGTCGGGCACATGGAGACCCTGGTATTCCGTCAGGACATCGCGGGCTCGAAACAGCCGTGGCGTTTTCCGGCCAACAGCATGTCGGACGGGACCTTGCGGGCGCTGGGTATTCTCGTTGCCTTGTATCAGGGTGGAGGGAGCGGCCGCCCCAGCGTGGTGGGCATCGAGGAACCGGAGGTGGCGCTGCATCCGGCGGCGGCAGCGGTGGTGCGCGATGCGTTGACGCGGGCAGCGACGCGCAGTCAGATACTCGTCACCAGCCATAGTCCCGAACTGCTCGACGATGCTTCCGTTGCCGTGGAAAGTCTGCTGGCGGTTTCCGCGCGTGCGGGCGTTACCAAGATCGCGCCAGTTGACCAGGCGTCGCGCATGGCTATTCGCGAAGGCTTGTTCACGGCCGGCGAATTGCTGACCCTGAACCAGCTCGAACCCGATCCGAGCCGTCTGGCCGATCCGGAAGGGCGGCAGCTGAAGTTGTTCGGGGCCGAGCAATGAGCCACATCGTCTGTATCGTCGAAGGTGACGGGGAGGTCAAGGCGGTTCCCCTGTTGCTGCGCCGGATTGCCGAGGCGAGAGGGGTATTCGACCTGAACGTGAGTCCGCCCATCCGCGTGCATCGGCATCGCTTCCTCCAGCGTGAGGAAGAGTTCCACCGTCATGTGCGGCTTGCCGCGGCCAAGGCCGGGGATGGAATGGTACTGGTTCTGTTGGATGCCGATGACGATTGCCCGGCCGAACTTGCGGCGGCGATTGAGACACGGGCCCGGGAGGTTGCGGGACCCGTCCGGCTGGCGGTCGTGCTGGCCAATCGCGAGTATGAGGCCTGGTTTCTTGCCGGTGTGGCTTCCCTGGCGGGCAAGCGCGGGTTGCCGGAAACGCTGCAGGCGCCGGTTGCTGCCGAGGCGATTCGCAACGCCAAAGGATGGTTGGGTGAGCGCATGGCGAGCAGGGGCTATCACCCAGTGAGTGACCAACCGGCCCTGAGTGCCATGCTCGATATCGATCTGGCGTGCGCCCACAGCCGTTCCTTCCGCAAATTCGTGAAGGAATGCGAACGGGCGCTTGCCGAATGAGCATCGAAAACAAGGGGGGTTGAGTGGATCTAACGAGGACCGAGGGCGATCGTCAGGCGCAGGACTTGCTTTGGAACAGCTTCCTTGCGAAATTTCCGCTGGCAAGCTTGTCATCGCTGACGCTGAGCGAATACACCCAGGCTGGCGATCCCGATTCCTTCACCAGCTGGATCGAAAGCCGGCTGGACGGGATGGGCAGCATCTGGGGTGGCTCCGCCTTCAAGTTCGGCATCTATTCGCGCAAGGACAAGAGCGACAAGGCCGGGGGCGAAGGCAACAGCTACTCGGAGGGCTACGGCTGGTATTCCAAGTACGGGGTGGATGAGGAAGCCGCGTTCGGTCAGATCCGTAGCCTCGTTGCCGGGGTGGCCGCGGCGGCGGCAAGGGGCGATCTGGCGACGATCGAAGCGGCCGATCTCGGACAGGCGTTCAAATGGAAGATCGCGTTCCATTATCAGGACCGCCAGAACCCGCGCATCGTCGCCATCTTCACCACCGCGCCGCTCCTGGCGTTTCTCGGCTCATCCGACACGTCGCAGAGCATGGCCGACCTGCAGGCGGCGGTCATGGCGCAGAAGGGCACAGACGAGGAGGTCCTGGATTTCGGCGCGCGCGTCTGGAAGGTCTGGAGCGAGAAGGCGATCAAGGTGTTCAAGCTGTCGCACGGCAACGATGGCAGCTTCGCGCCGGGGGAACGCGAAAAGCTGGCCGAACAGCGCATTGCGGTGCTGCATCGCGACACCGGGGCAGGGCAGGCGAAGAAGTTCCGGGAGGCGGCGGAAGGCTCCGTGTTCTATCTCTGTTACGGCAACGACGTTCGCGCCCTGGCACGGCTTGCCGGACCGGTCCGCCCGTCGGCCAAGGGCGAGGAGTGGATCGAACGGCCCTATGAGCTTCTGCTGCAGTGCCAGGGAAACACTGCTGATGCGGGGGCCAGAAAGAAATGGGCGCCGGGCGGTAACTCGACGTTCTGGCAGGTGCCGCCGGATCAATTGATGCCCTTCGAGGAAACACTGCTCAAGCCTTGCTTCGGCATCAAGCTGGAGGATATTCCGGAGCTGCAGCCGATGGGGCCCGGCGGAACAGGCGGCCAACCAGGAAAAATGGAGCAAGAAATGCAAGGACCATTGAACCGCATCCTCTACGGCCCGCCGGGCACCGGCAAGACCTACCGCGCGGTGGCCGAGGCGGTGGCGATCATCGAGGAGAGACCGGTTCACGAACTGAAGGCGGTCGACGCGTATCCCGGAACCAAGAAGCGCTTCGACGAGTACCGCGCCGGCGGCCAGGTCGAGTTCGTGAGCTTTCACCCGTCCTACACCTACCAGGATTTCGTGGTCGGCATCCGGCCTTCGACCGAGGGAACGAGTGTGGTCTATTCGGTCGAGCCGGGGCCGTTGAAGCGCCTCGCGGATGCCGCCGAGGAGAACTGGCGGGCTTCGCGGCTGACGGCGGGCAACGCGCTCACCGACATGCAGCGCTTCGACCGGGCCTTCGACCGACTGCTCAAGGACATCTCGAATGCGTCGGAGCAGTTCGTCGAGATGACGCTGCACGGCGGCAAGAAGACACAGGCGCGGGCCGGCAAGCAGGGCAAGGGAGTGATCCTGAGCAAGACCGAGGAGAGCCTTCGCTACAACGTGGCGCGCCAGAGGCTGGCGGCGCTGTGGCCGCAAAGGGAGAAATTCAAGGCGCCGGGCGACATGGAGACGTGCACCTACAATCAGTCCTTCTTCTTTGCGGTGCTCAAGCATCTGGAAGCGCTCGACGGCAAACTGGGTGTGCCCGAGGAGCGTTCCCCGGAGCCCTTGAGAAACTTCGTACTGGTCATCGACGAAATCAACCGCGGCAACATCGCCAAGATTTTCGGCGAGCTGATCACGTTGATCGAGGACGACAAGCGGCTCGGGGCGGCCAACGAACTGAGCTGCTGCCTGCCCTATGTCGACCCGGAAGAGGAACCGGCATTCGGTTTGCCGCCCAATCTCTACATCGTCGGGACGATGAACACGGCCGACCGCTCGATCGCGCTGCTCGATACGGCGCTGCGCCGCCGCTTCGTGTTCGAGGAACTGATGCCGGATTTCAGCGTGCTGTCGTCTGCTGCGGTAGACGGCGTGGAATTGCCCAGATTGCTCGACACGTTGAACCGGCGCATCGCCTACCTGTTCGACCGCGACCACACGCTGGGCCACGCTTACTTCATGGGCATCAAGGCGTTCGCCGATCTCGAGCATTGCCTGCTGCGCAAGGTGATCCCGCTGCTGCAGGAATATTTCTTCGAGGACTGGTCGAAGATCAGGCTGATTCTTGGCGACACGCACAAGAGGAAGGAGGCACAGATCGTCCGCGTGCTTGACGTCGATGCGGCGAAGCTGTTCGGCGATGGCGCGGAAATCGGCGATGGGCGGTCGATGTTCGAGGTGGCGCCCAAGCTGACGCCGGGCATGGTCAAGGCGATCTACGAATGAGCCTGGTCAGCTTCCGGGAGTACGAAAGAATCCCGGTCGTTGAGCGCTTGGCGTCGCCTGCCGAACGGAAGTTGTCGGTCGCCGAAATCGATGCGCTGGATGCGCTCGCGGCGCGACTGAAAATTCCGCTCATCGAGCACCTGTCGCGCAGCCGGGTGCGGCCGGCGCAGTACGTCGGCGCCGTGTTCGTGGCGGGGCGGACGATCGAGCTGCTGCCCAAGATCGAGCGGACGGAGGGCGAATGCGAACTGCCCACGGTGCGCCAGAACCTGCTGAAGATGCTCCTGGTGGCCTGCGACCTCGACGGGGCGACGCCCGGTCAGGCGGCGCTGGAGCATTCCGACGATGGCTGGCTGGACATCCTTCTGCGCCTCTTTGCGCGGGCGCTGGCCGACCAGCTGCGGCGCGGGCTGATCCGCCGCTACCGCGCGGAGGCGGACGACCTGCCGGCCGTGCGCGGCCGCCTGCAGATCGAGGAACAGCTGCGGCGCAACCTCGTCCATCGCGAGCGCTCGGCCTGCGAGTTCGACGAGTTCGACGAGGATCATGCGTTGAACCAGCTGTTCCGCGTGGCGATCCGGCGGATGTTGCGCGTGGCCTCGAACACCGTGACCCAGCAGGCGCTGCGCGAATTGCTGCCGGCCTTCGAGGGTGTTTCGGATGTTGAACCGACCGGCGACTGGCTGGCCCGCGTGACGCTCGACCGCATCGACGAGCGCTTCGGTCTCTGCCTCGGCATGGCCAGGCTGTTCCTGCAGGGAACGACGACCGGCCTCTATGCCGGGGGCCGGAGTTCGTTCGCCTTGCTGTTCGACATGAACGACCTCTTCGAGAAATTCGTCGCCCGCACCCTGCGCCGGCAATTGCGCGGTTCCGGGCTCGAGCTGTCGATTCAGGACGTGCGTTTCCATCTGGTGCGCGATCCGCAGACCGAGCAGCGCCTGTTCCGCCTGCGGCCGGATATCGTCGTGCGCCATCGGGAGGCGGTCTGCTGCGTCGTCGATACGAAGTGGAAGCGGTTGTCGCCGGAGGAACGCAAGCTCGGCATCGCGCAGGGCGACCTCTACCAGGTGCTGGCCTACGCCGAGGGCTACGCGAGCTCGGCGGTGCTGTTGCTTTACCCTTGGGACCCGACCGGCGGCGCCCATGAGAGCGTGCGCAAGCGGCTGGTTTTCGAGGGCGGGCGACGGTCGACCGTGACCATCGGCGAAGTGGCGCTGGATGAGCTTGCCGCAGTTGGCGAACGGCTGGAGGATTTGCTGCGGCGCGCGGCGATGCTTGAGGAGGTTTCGCTATGAATGGTGAGTATGAACAGCTGATCCGAGACGCGTTCGATGGGCTCGGTAGTTACTCAAAGCTGGCGAATGGCTTCAGATTGAAGTCCCGGCACGGGCAGACCTGCGCGGTGTATTTTTCCGGCAATGCGCCGGGCAATGCGGTCGAGATCGGCCTTGCTCCCACGGCGCTGGCGCCGTTGCTCGGACGGACGCGGGGGGAATTGGCCGAGTGGCTGGGCAGCCAGCCTGCCGCCGGCCGGGAACGAACGGTCTCGGGCCAGCGCGGCAGCTACCCGGTCGGGCTGGCGTTTGCTTCGCGCCGCGATCTGTCAGCTTTCCTTGCCGCTTGGGAAGCCTTCCGCCACAGTCGTGGCGACGCGGTGGCCGCCGCGCCCGGCGGACTGCTGGCGACGCGCATCGAGAAGGCGGCGCAGGACGCGGGTTTCGACCGAACGCCTGAGGCGCGTGACGGCTGGCTGGTTTTCCGCGCGACCGCCTTCGCCGAAGAGCTGGGTGTCCACGCGCTGGCGGCGGATGCGTTCCGGGTCGGCTTTTCCTCCACCGCCTGGGCGGAAAAGGTGGCGGCCGACTGTGGTCTCCCCCTGTCGCGGTCGACCGGCGGCTGGCTGGCCTTGGTCGACGGGGTCGCTGGCTACGCGGCGCTGCACGATTTGCTGCAACGGGCCGGTACGGTGGCGCGTCTGCTGGCCTGGGAGGGCGCCGCAGCCTTCCGGCGCGCGACGCAGGGGCTGCCGGCGACTACCGAAGCCGAGCGGCTGACCGTGCAGCGGGTGGGCCAGGATCTCTTCCGCCAGGCGCTGATCGACTACTGGCAGGGCCGCTGCGCCGTCACCGGGCTGGACATCGTGCCGCTGCTGCGCGCTTCCCACATCAAACCCTGGGCCGACTGCGCGACCGATGCCGAGCGGTTGGACGTGTTCAACGGCCTGCTGCTGGCGCCGCATCTCGATGCACTGTTCGATGGCGGCTGGATCGGTTTTGACGACGCTGGCCGGGTGATTGTTTGTTCAGGGCTATCCGACGCGCAGCGTGCGCTGCTCGGGGTGGACGCGGCGTGGCGGTTGCGCGGGGTCGCGGATCGCCACAAGGCATATCTGGCGTGGCACCGCAACCGGTGGAATCGGAGTCGCCGCTCAGGTTGACCGCGAGACAGATGCCTTCCTCCAGGCTGTAGACGCGCAGGCCGCAGCAGAGGGCGATGGCAAGCGCTTCTTCGCCGACCCAGCCCTGGCCGAGCCGGCGCAGCGCCCGAGCGTGACGACTTCCCACTGGTCTTGATGGCGGGCACGGTTGGCGAAGCTGATGCGACCCGCAACGGCGCAGTGCTTGATGTAGAGATTGCTGGTCAGGTCGTCCGACAGAAGGGTATGCTTTGCAGACGTCGGCAGCGGCGTAGAACGGTTTCGGTCGGCTTCATGGCCCGTCCTTCCTGTGTGTCGCTGTGCGGCGCATTGAACCGTTGTCGTTGGCAACTTGCCGTCTTGACTTGCCGCCAACCGTTGGATTCTGCGGGGTGTGTATGCCGTATCGCGTGCTTTTCGTCTGCATGGGCAACATCTGCCGTTCGCCGATCGCCGAAGCGGTCGCCCGCACCCTGGCGCAGCAGCAGGGTCTCGGGCGCGCGCTCGACTTCGATTCGGCCGGCACGCACGGCCACTATCACGCCGGCGAGGCGCCCGACCCGCGCGCGCGGCGGGTCGCAGCGCGCCGCGGCTACGATCTTTCGCGCCTGCGGGCGCGGGCGGTCATCGACGCCGATTTCGAGCGTTTCGACCGTATCCTGGTGATGGACGAATCCAACCTGGCTGCGTTGCGGCGGCAGTGCCCGGCGGCGAACCGGGGCAAGCTTGGCCTGTTCCTCAACTACGCCACCGGCCTCGGCATCTCCGAAGTTCCCGATCCGTACTATGGCGCCGAATCGGGTTTCGAGCGCGTGATCGACCTTTGCGAACTCGCGGTGCGCGGCCTGCTCGCCGATCTCGCCGGTCGCCGCGACGGTTGCTGAAAGCGGCGGGCGATCAGGCGGACGCCGGCGGCGCTTCGCCGGCGAGCGACCAGCGCGCACGCACCGCTTCGCGCTGGCCGGCAAACCAGAACAGCGCAAGCAACGGCCACGCCGAGTCCGTCTTCCCCTGTTGCGCGAGCAGCAAGGCCTCGGCCGCCGGCAGGCGGACGACGCGGATGTCCTCGCCTTCCTCTGCCAGTCCGTGGATGCCGCCGGCGTTCGCGCTGTCCACCCGGCCGAGGAAGAGGTGGGTGCGCTGCGAGGTCTTCGCCGGGCTGGTGTAGAAGCTGCTGATCGGCAGCAGGTCGAGCACCGTGCAGCCGGCTTCCTCGAGCGCCTCGCGCCGCGCCACCTGTGCCGGCGTTTCGCCGGCTTCGATCAGGCCGGCGACGATTTCGAGCAGCCACGGACCGCGTGCGTCGTTGCGCGCGCCGATGCGGAACTGCTCGATCATCACCACCTCGTCGCGCAGCGGATCGTAGAGCAACACCGCGGCGACGTCGCCCTTCTCGATCACCTCGCGGACGATCGGCGGGCCCATGCCGCCGGCGAACAGCCGGTGCCGCAGGCGCAGCCGCTCGAGGCGGTAGAAACCCTGGTAGCAGATTTCGCGTTCGATGATCTCGACTTCGTCCTGGCGCATGCGTCGCTCCTTTCCGGATGGGGCGAAGTGTAGCGCAGGCGGAGGCGCTGGCCGACGCCTGCCGTGCCAGCGGCAAGACGCGGCGAAACGAATTGACGGCGCCTGCTCGGGTCCATAGCATCAGCAGTCCCGGGCGGCAGCCCTTTTGTTGGTGATGTGAAGCATCGATGGCATCGTTCCGTTCCCGGCTCGGCGAGCTTAAGCAACTGGTTGCCAGGCGTGCCCCGGCCCTTGCCGCGCGCCTCGGCAGCAGCGTCGACGCCCTCCGTCACCCGACGCGGCGCGGGGTGGTCCGCGCGCTGCTGGCGCTGCCGGCGCTGCTGCTGCTCTACGTCCTCATCCTGATTCCTTTAACGCCGGGGATCAGCGACATCCGCAAGGTGTCGTCGGAGCAGCCGGCGCAGATCCTTTCGGCCGACGGCCGGAAGCTGGCCGAGTTCAAGCAGTCCAATCGCGAGTGGGTGCCGCTGGCCGGGATCTCGCCGCACGTCATCGACGCCCTGATCGCCACCGAGGACCACCGCTTCCGCGAGCATTTCGGCCTCGACTGGCGACGCACCATCGCCGCCGCGCTCAACACTTTCAGCGGCGACCGCCAGGGCGGTTCGACGCTGACGCAGCAACTCGCGCGCAACCTGTACCCGGAGGCGATCGGCCGTGATCCGACGTTGATGCGCAAGATCAAGGAGGCGATCACGGCGTTGAAGATCGAGGCCGTCCACAGCAAGGACGAAATCCTCGAGACCTACCTCAACACCGTCCCCTTCCTGTACAACGCCTACGGCATCGAGATGGCGGCGCGCACCTATTTCGACACTTCGGCCGACCGGCTCGACGTCCTGCAGGCGGCGACGCTGGTCGGCATGCTCAAGGGCAACAGCTACTACAACCCGGTTCTCAATCCGGAGCGCTCGCTGCAGCGCCGCAACATCGTGCTGCAGCAGATGGTCCGGCGCGGGAAACTGGACGCCGAGCGGTTCGACGCGCTGCGCGAGAAACCGCTGCGCATCGACTTCGAGCGGCAGAGCGAAGTGCCGGGACCGGCGCCGCATTTCGCCAGGCAACTGCGCAAGTGGCTGATCGCCTGGGCCGACCGCAACGACTACAGCATTTACGGCGACGGGCTGATCGTGCGCACGACCATCGACTCCCGCCTGCAGGCGGCGGCCAACCAGGCCGTGTTCCGCCAGGGCAACGCCCTGCAGAGGATCGCCGACGCCGCCTGGGGCAGACGCTCGGCGTGGAGTCCCGACGTGGACCTCGTGCAGTCGTTCATCCGCGAATCGCCGGAGTATCGTGCCGCGATCGGCAAGGGCCGCACCCCGCAGCAGGCAATGCAGGACCTGCAGGCCGACAAGGCCTTCATGCGCGCGCTGCAGCGACAGAAGACCCAGATCCAGATCGGCTTCCTGGCGATCGATCCGCGCAACGGCCACGTCAAGGCCTGGGTCGGCAGCCGCGACTTCGAGCAGGACGCCTTCGACCATGTGCAGCAGGCGCGCCGCCAGCCCGGCTCGACCTTCAAGCCCTTCGTCTATGGCGAGGCGTTTCGCCAGGGTGCCAAGCCCGGCGACCGGCTGATCGACCAGGAGGTGGCGATCGCCGTCGGCGGCAGCGAGATCTGGCGGCCGACCGATGGCGGGCCGCCCAGTGGTGAGTCGATGACTCTCGCCGATGCGCTCGCCCGCTCGAAGAACACGATCACCGCGCAGCTCATGCAGCAGGTCGGCGCCGCCAGGGTCGCCCGGCTCGCCCGCGACATGGGCGTGCGCGAGAGCAGGCTCGAGGCCGTGCCTTCGCTTGCCCTTGGCACCAGCCCGGTCACCCTGAAGGAAATGGTCAGCGCCTACGGCACGATCGCCAACGCGGGCGTCTACCGCGAGGCACTTCTGGTCAGCCGCATCGAGGACCGCGACGGCCGGGTCATCGAGGAATTCGGCCCGCCAGAGGCCGAGGCGGTGCTCAAGCCCGCGGTCGCCTACACGCTGCTCGACAGCATGCGCGGCGTGATCGACCGCGGCACCGGTCGCGCCATCCGCAATCGCTACGGCATCCGCGCCGACGTCGCCGGCAAGACCGGCACGACGCAGGACAACGCGGATGGCTGGTTCATCCTGATGCACCGGCAACTCGTCGCCGGCGCCTGGGTCGGTTTCAACGACGGTCGCGTCACGCTGCGCAGCGACCATTGGGGGCAGGGCGCGCACAGCGCGTTGCCGGTCGTCGGTGACTTCTTCCGCAACGTCCTGCGCGCACGCATCATCGACCCACGGCTTCGTTTCTCGCCGCCGGAAGAGACCGGATGGTGGGCGCGCATCAAGCGCTGGTGGCGCGAGCTGTTCGCGCCCGAGCCGGCCGTCGCGCCCGAGCGCCGCCGCCGGCCGGTCGAAGCTGCGCCAAGGCCGCAGGCGCCCGACCTACCGCCAGAGCCCGCAACCCGCGGCGTGCCGGAGCCACTCGGGAGCGATCCGCTGCAGGAGAAGATCGACCAGATCCTGCGCGAGAGCGAGGAAGGCGAAGGGCCGCGCGAGGATTCGCCGGCGGCGGCCGAGGCGGCCGGTTCCCGGTGAGGTGGGCGGTGCGTTGCTTGCGGAGGCGATCGGGGCGATCCGCGTCGGTGTCGTGGCGCAGCACCCGAGGCGAAAGCATCGAGCACGCCTTGCCGTTTATCGCCGGGCGATGGCGCTTGCCTGCCGTCGCCCGGTTGCCTCGGCAAGCGGAGGTCGAGGGCGTTGTTTTGTTCCATCAGTTGCACGTTGGCCCCCCCAAGTGGCGAGAGCAAAGGAATCGGGAATGTTCGAAGAGGTTCTGACCTTCTGGTTCAAGGAAATTCAACCGAAGCAGTGGTGGATCGCTGATCCGGTATTCGATGACCTGATCAAGGAGCGCTATCTGGGTCTGTTGCAGCAGGCCGCGGCGGGAGAGCTTGATGAGTGGCGTGTCCGGCCACATGGACGCTTGGCCGAGATCATCGTGCTGGACCAGTTCTCGCGGAACATTCATCGCGGTACGCCGCAAGCCTTTGCCCAGGATCCAATGGCGCTGGTTCTGTCGCAGGAGGCCGTTGCCGCAGGGGCGCTTGCTGTTCTCGGCAGCGATGAGCGCAGCTTCTTGCTCATGCCGTTCATGCACAGCGAGTCGCGTGTGATCCATGTGCGGGCCGAGTCCTTGTTCAAGGCGTACGCACCGCCGGGCAATTACGAGTTCGAGCTTCGCCACAAGTACACCATTGATCGGTTTGGGCGGTATCCACACCGCAATGCAATCTTGGGCCGGTCCTCCACAGCAGAAGAGGTTGAGTTCCTCAAGCAACCGGGGTATGGTTTCTAGAGCCTTCGTCAGTTCAACTTGGCTGTGGCCAACAATTCGCTGCAGGCACGATGTCCCTGACGGGCCGCGGCCTGGGTTCACGCGTTAGCCCTTTTTCTGACAAGGAGGCTACCATGCCCTTCGACATTTCTGTTCTGCCTGTTTTCCTTGCGGCGTCCTTGGTTCTGCTCCTCACCCCCGGACCTGATGTGGCATTCATCGTCGCAACTGGAGTTTCAGAAGGTCGGAGGCCTGCGCTTTGGGCTTCTGCCGGTATTTCATTGGCCATGTTTGCTCATTCCGTTCTTGCTGCTGCCGGGGTTGCGGCAATCGTAGCCACGTCGCCCATTGCTTTTGATGTCATCCGCTTTGGGGGCGCCGCTTACCTGATCCTTCTCGCTTACAAATCCTTTCGCTCAAAGCCTTTCGTCGCAGGCAGTCAAGTCACTGCTCGCTCGCCGGTCGAAAATTTCCGCCGTGGGTTCATGACGAATCTGCTGAACCCAAAGGCCATCTTGTTTTCTGGTGTGTTTCTTCCGCAATTCGCTGCCCCATCCTTCGGGCCGATCTTCCAACAAATTGTCGGCCTTGGTGCTCTCTTGGCTCTGCTTGGCCTGCTATTTCAGGCGGCTTTGTCAATAGCCAGCGGTAGCCTTGGCCAATGGCTCTTGTCGAGTCCTCGCCGTCAGTTGCTGCTTGAACGACTGATGGGTTTTGTCTTTCTCGGCCTCGCTGCAAGGCTTCTTGCCATGGAGCGAAAGGGCTGACCCGGCAGTCGAGACCATGGGCCAGGAGACCCGTCAGCGGTCGTGTTCCCTTCGTTCAGCATGCCCGTAGCCAGTGCGTCGACGCGACAGGTGCTGCGGCACCCGGCGCGCTTCGTGCTGCGTGCGCTGCGCCGCTTCAGCGGCAATCAGGGGCTGCTGCTGGCGGCGGCGATTGCCTACTATGCGTTGCTGTCGGTCGTGCCGCTACTCATCCTGTCGGTGATCGTGCTGTCGCACCTGGTCGACGAGGCGGAACTGCTGGCGACGATCGGGCGCTACCTCGAATGGCTGGTGCCCAGCCAGTCGCACGCCTTCCTTGCGGAGATCGCGAAATTCATGGAACAGCGGGCGGCGGTCGGCGCGGTCCTGCTGCTGACGATGCTGTTCTTCAGCTCGCTGGCCTTTTCGGTCCTCGAGAAGGCGATGGCGGTGATCTTCGCCCATCGCAACGCCGGCGGGCAACGCCACTTCCTGACCTCGGCGCTGCTGCCTTACTGCTTTGTCCTGCTGCTGGCTGTCGCCCTGCTCGGCGTCACCATCGTTTCGATCACCCTCGAGACGGTCGCCGCTGCCAACCTGCACTTCTTCGGCTGGGAGTGGTCGCTGCGCGGGCTGGCAGGCAATCTCCTCCACCTCGTCGGCCTCGGTGCCGAAGTCTGCATCCTGACGGCGATCTACCTGATCATGCCGGTCGGACGGGTGCGCCTGCGCCATGCGCTCTCCGGCGGCATCGCTGCGACGCTGATCTGGGAGGTGATCCGCCGCATCCTGGTCTGGTTCTTCACCACTCTGTCGAAGGCGAGTGTCGTCTACGGGCCGCTGGCGACGGCGGTGGTGGCGATGTTCAGCATGGAGATCGCCGCCACCTTGCTGCTCGTCGGTGCGCAACTGATCGCCGAGTACGAGTGCCTGGGCCGCGAACGCGCGGCGGCGAACGCGACACCGGCCGCGACTGGCTGAACGCCGGTGTGCGCCGGGGCATTGACCCCGGCTCGCCGGCGCGGCGATACTGCGCTGCGGTGGCGGCCTCGGCCGCTGGTCGCGAGCAGGCGTCAGAAGGGTGAGGATGATGATGAGTGCAGACACGGATGCAGCAGGCGGTGCCGACGGGGCACTGCGCGCGGCCTACGAGCTGGCGACGGCCTTTCTCGCTTCGCTGCCGCAGCGCGCGGTGAGCCGGGTGCCAACACCGCAGGAAATGGCCCTGGCCCTCGATGAGGCGTTGCCCGAGAACGGCTGCGACGCCGCAGGCGTCGTCGGCGAGTGGTTCGCCCGCGCCGAGCGCGGCATCACCGCTTCGCCAGGGCCGCGCTTCTTCGGTTTCGTCAATGGCGGTGCGACGCCGGCGGCGCTCGCCGGTGACTGGCTGGCCTCCGCGATCGACCAGAACGCCGGCCTGTGGGCGGGCAGCCCGGCGGCGGCGCAGACCGAACTCGTCGTTCTGCGCTGGCTGCAGGAGCTCTTCGGCCTGCCAGGGGCCTGGCAAGGCGCGCTGACCAGCGGCGCGACGATGGCCAATCTCGTCGGACTCGCCACGGCGCGGCAGTGGGCGGGTCGGCAGCTCGGTTTCGATGCGGCCGGCGATGGCCTCGCCGGCCGGCCGCCGATCGTCGTCGCCGGCAGCAGTGAAATCCATCTCAGCGCCGTCAAATGCCTCGGTACGCTGGGCTTCGGTCGCAACCAGGTGCGCCGGGTGGATGCCCGCCACGGCGAGGTGGACCTCGATGCACTGGCCGGTCTGTTGCGCGACGTCGACGGTCCGGTGATCCTCGTCGGCAATGCCGGCGAGGTCAACAGCGGCCACTTCGACGACCTTGCGGCGCTGGCCGACCTGCGCGACGGGCATCCGGGCGGCGCCTGGCTGCATGTGGACGCAGCCTTCGGGCTGTTTGCAGCCGTTTCACCGCGGCTGGCGCACCTCGTCCGCGGCATCGAGCGCGCCGACTCGGTGGCGGCGGACGGCCACAAATGGCTGAACGTGCCGTACGACTGCGGCTTCGCCTTCGTCCGTGACGGCGCCCTGCTGCGTGAGGCTTTCGCGGTTGCCGGTGCCTACGTTGCCGCTGGTGCGGGTTGGGATCCCTTCACCCATGTCCCCGAGATGTCGCGTCGCTTCCGCGGTCTTGCCGCGTGGTGTGCACTGAAGGCCTACGGTCGCGCCGGCTATCGCGCGCTGGTCGAACGCTGCGTCGACAATGCCGCCGCGTTTGCGCGCTGGGTCGAGGCGACGCCGGGGATCGAACTGATGAATCCGGCGCCGCTGAACATCGTCTGTTTCCGGCTCGTCCGCCCCGGGCTCGACGGCAGCGCGAACGACGAACTGAACCGGGCGGCGGTGCGTGCGATCCAGGCCGATGGCCGTGCCTTCGTCACCGGCACCGTCTGGCAGGGCCGCGCCGCCATTCGCGCCGCGTTCGACAACTGGCGGACGACGGCTGCCGATGTCGGCCTGCTGCAGGAAGCGGTGGCGCAGGCTGGCGCTTCCCTGTCCGCCTGACGCGGGCGCCGGCCGAGCCCCAGCCGAGCCCTTTCGTCGTCGCCGCCTCGGTGCTATACAGTCGGCTACCAACAACTGCGAACCAGGAGATCCTGATGAGAACGAAGATGAGCGGTCTTCTGCCGCTGGCGGCAGCACTGGCGAGTGCCGGCATCGTGCCGGTGGCCATGGCGGCGCCGGTGAGCTACGAGATGACGCTGAGCACGCATTCCGGCTTTGCCGGTGGCGGCGGAATGAGCGGCATGCTCGGCATGATGAGCGGGCGTGGCAGCAGTGTCAGCCGGATGATGGATCTGCGCCTGACGAGCCCGGTTGATCTCGCCGGCGGGGCAAGCGCCGAGCACATCGTTCCCGAGGCGATGCGCATCGGGCCGGTGCTGCCGCTGCGTGGCGAGCGGCGCGGCAAGGGCGAGGGTGGCGCGGCCGATGATCAGGGCGGCAAACTGCTCCTCTACTGGGGTTGCGGCGCCAGTGTGCCAGCCGGCCAGCCGGAAGTGATCGACCTGCGCACGATCGACAGCCGCGTCTCGCCAGAGGTGGCGGCGATGGCGCGCCACAGCCGGCAGGGCAAGGGTGGCGCCGACGGCGGCGAGAGCCTGCCGCCGCGCACGCTGTGGTGGCCGCAGGGCGATCCGTCAGGCGGTACCGTGCCGGCCGACGCCTCGGCGGTCGGCGAGCATCTGGTGCGGACGAGCTTCATGCCGCAGGAGATTCGCTATGCGCTCGACCAGCAGATGGACTTCCTCGAGCCGATGGGCCTGCGCGCCGGCAGCGGCAGCCTGAGCGCGGCGATTCCCCTGCAGTGGGCGGCCCTGGCGCGTGCCCGTGGCTACAACCTGAACGCCGTCGGCGCCGCCAACGAGCGCGAGGTGATCATCTGGATGGCGTCGAGGAACCAGGCGCCGATGCTGCCGGCGAGCCAGAACACGTGCACGATTCCGGCGGGCATCTTTGCCCGGACGCAGGGCGCGATGCTGATGGGCGAGGCGCTCGGTCCGACGCGCAGCTTCGCCCATCCGCCGCAGAAGGCCGGCGAGAAAAAGCCGCCGATCTGGACCGCCCGCGTGCGCGTCAACAGCTTCGACTCGGCGCTGCTCGGCATGGGCGACATGGCGCGGGAGGCGGCGGGAGACGCGGCTGCCGATTCGGTGGTGCCGGGCGGAGCGACGATCATGAAGTCTCTGAAGGGCCTGTTCGGCAACTGAGTGCAGGAAGGAGCGGCGCTGCTGGTGACTCGCTGCCTTCGCCGGCGGTCGCTGCCCCGTGCGGTTGCAGGAGTATCATCACGTCGTGCCGGCGACGGTCGGCACGGATGCCGCAACCACCTTTCTCGTGAGGTCCCAACATGAACCCGAATGTCTTCCAGCGGCTTGGCCGCGCTGCACACGTCCTTCTCGTCGTCCTGATCGCCGGCCTTGCCGGTTCCTTTTCCGCCGTTGCCGCCGACCGGACCGCGCTCGAGCGGGACGCGCGGCAGGCCTACCAGAAACTGACGGCGCGAGTGCCGGCGGCGAAGGCTCTGGCGCGCGATGCGGTGGCCGTGCTCGTCTTTCCGAAGATCACCAAGGCCGGTTTCGTCGTCGGCGGTCAGTACGGTGAAGGCGTGCTGTTCCGCGGCGAGGCCGTCGTCGGCCACTACAACACGGCCGGTGCCTCCTTCGGCCTGCAGGCCGGCGCCCAGGAGTACGGCTATGCGATGTTCTTCATGAACGAGAGGTCGCTGGCGGCGTTGACCGAGACCGACGGTTTCGAGGTCGGCGTCGGTCCGTCGGTGGTGATGGTCGACCAGGGAATGGGCAAGTCGCTGACGACGATGAACGCCAAGGAGGACATCTACGCCTTCGTCTTCGGCCAGAAGGGACTGATGGCCGGCATCGGGCTGCAGGGCAACAAGATCACCCGGCTGAAGGACTGAGCGGCCTCGGCCGCGGCTGCAGGCGCGCGCGGGCAGGGCGCGGGCCGCCTCGAGCGGTGGCTGACGGCGAGTCGCAGTCGAACTGCTCGGGCGGCGGGAAATGCTCGGCGTAGCGGCATATCCACTCGATCGCCGCGCCGTCGGCGTCGAGCCGGCGCCCCTCGTGGCGCAGGACGTCGACGCGGTAGCGTTCGATCAGCGCGATCTGGGCGAGCATGCGGGCAGCAAAGGGATCGATCGGTGGCATCTCTCGGAGTTTCCTGGAGGGGCTGCAGGTATCTCAAGCAAGGGCCGTGCCGGCCCACATGGGGGACGAGAAAGCATGATGAATCAGCAGGATGCGTGCATCTGCCGGGAGGTTCCGACGGGCAGGTGTAAGTTTGCTCGACACCCTCCGGCAGTTTCCGGCGGGTGTGCACCGGACATCTGCCCGTCGCCGGGCCGGCGGGCTGGCGGTGCTATAATCGCGCCTCCGTCTTCCGGGTGCAGCCGATGCTCATCACCCGTCGCCTCGAGTTCGACGCGGGCCACCGCATTCCCGACCACAGGAGCCAGTGCCGTCACCTGCACGGCCATCGCTACGCGCTCGAGATCACCCTTGCCGGCGACATCATCAGCGAGGCGGGCGACCCGGCCAATGGCATGGTGATGGACTTCTCGCAGGTGAAGGCGCTGGCCATGCAGCATCTGGTCGATGCCTGGGATCATGCCTTCCTGGTCTACCGCGGCGACCGGCCGGTGGTCGATTTTCTGGCTTCATTGCCGGAGCACCGGACGGTGGTTCTCGATTGCGTGCCGACGGCCGAGAACCTGGTGCGCACGGCGTTCGCGATTCTCGATCCGGTGTACCGCGACACCTACGGCAACCACTTGCGCCTCGAACGCCTGCGCCTCTATGAAACACCCAACTGCTGGGCCGAGGCCGTTCGCTCCTGACGTATGGCGTCGCCGGCTGTCGCGCGGGAGGCGGGGCAACGGCCGGCATGGCGGGCACGGGCCGGCTTGAGCTACCGTTTCCTTTCCCTTGGCGATGCCGCGCTGACCATCGAGTTCGGTGATGCCATCGATCGCCGCCTGCTGGCCGAAGTCGCGGCAGCCGATCAGGCGCTGCTGCAGGCGCTTGCCGATGGGCAGTTGCCCGGGGTCGTCGAGACGGTGCCGACCTTCCGTTCGCTGACGGTGATTTACGATCCATTGCGCAGCACGCGGACGCGACTCGAAGCGGTGATCGACGCCGCGCTGCGGCAGGCTTTGCCGCTCGTCGTGGCGCAGCAGCGGCGGGTCTGGCAGCTGCCAGTCTGCTACGGCGACCAGCTCACCGAGTGCGGGCCGGATCTCGACGGGTTGGCGGCGGCCTGCGGCCTCAGAGCCGCCGAGGTGGTCCGCTTGCATGCCGGCGGCTGCTACGAGGTGTACATGCTGGGCTTCCTGCCGGGCTTCGCCTTCATGGGCGATCTGCCGCCGGCGCTGGCGTGCGCGCGTCGCAGCGAGCCGCGGACGCTGGTCCCCGCCGGCAGCGTGGCGATCGCCGGCAGGCTGACCGCGATCTATCCCTGGCAAAGTCCGGGCGGCTGGCAGCTGATCGGCGCCTGCCCGTTGCCACTGTTCTCACCGTCGTGGACGCAGCCGGCGCTGCTGCAGGTCGGCGACCGGGTGCGGCTGCGCGCCATCGATGCCGGCGAGTTCGCCGCGCTGCAGGCGGCGGCGCCAGCGCTGCGCCGAGCGACGCAGCCGCCGCTGGCCTTCCTGGCGGCGGCCGCGGAGTGAACCTGCGTGCCGTGCTCGAGGTGCTCAGCCCGGGGGCGATGGCATCGATACAGGATCGCGGGCGCTTTGGCTGGCGGCGGATCGGGGTGCCACGCTCGGGGGCGCTCGAACCGGGCTGGCTGCGCCTGGCCAACGCGCTGCTCGGCAACCCCGAGGACGCGCCGGCGATCGAGTTCCTCACCGGCGGGCTGGCGGTGCGAGCGCTGCAATGGCCGCTGCAGCTGGCCCTCGCCGGCCATTTCACGGCTGAACTGCGGTACACCGGCGGTCGTCGCCGCATCGCTTCGTGGCGCAGCGTCTGCCTCGCGCCGGGCGAGACGCTGCACTGCGGCAGCATCGCTGCGGGCCGCGTCGGCTACCTGGCGCTGGTCGGTCTGGTGGTGCTGCGGCATTTTGGCAGCGCATCGACCTACGCCCGAGCCGGCCTCGGCGGCGTCGACGGTCGCCCGCTGGTGCCGGGTGTGCGGCTGTCGGTGGCGGCCGGCGGCGGCGGTGAGCGGATGCTGTGGCGCCCGCCGGCGGTCGACGAGGCGGCGATCCGGGTCGTCGCGGGACCACAGGACGACCACTTCGATGTCCTGGCGATGCCGACCCTGGTCGGCGAGGCTTACCGCATCTCGCCAGCCGCCGATCGCATGGGCATCCGTCTCGACGGACCGCTGCTCGGACACCGTCCGGAGAAGGGTGCGGAGATCGTTTCCGATGCGACGGTGCCGGGATCGATCCAGGTGCCGGGCAACGGGCAGCCGATCGTCCTGCTCGCCGATGGCCAGACCGCCGGCGGCTACCCGAAGATCGCCACCGTCATCAGCGCCGACCTGCCACGGCTGGCGGTCATGGCGCCGGGACAGGCGGTCCGCTTCGCCGCCGTGTCGGTGGCGGCGGCCGAGGAGGCGGCGCGCGCGCGGCAAGCGGAACTGCAGGCGCTGCTCGCCGGCATCGGGCCGCTGGTCGAACCTGGCGAACACGATCCGCAGGCGCTCTACACCGCCAACCTGATCAGCGGCGCCGTCGATGCCACAGCAGCAGACGGCTCGCCGATGTCGGCCTACCACTTGCCGGGCGAGCCATGATGGCGCAGGCGATCAACCTCAACGCCGACCTCGGCGAAAGCTTCGGTGCCTGGCGGATGGGCAGCGACGCCGAACTGCTGCCGATCATCGCTACCGCCAGCATTGCCTGCGGCTTCCACGCCGGCGATCCGCTGGTGATGCGGCGGACGCTGCGGCAGGCGCTGGCGGCGGGCGTCAGCATTGGCGCGCACCCGTCGTACCCCGACCTGCAGGGCTTCGGGCGGCGCGTGATGCGGCTGCCGGCGGACGAGCTCGAGGCGCTGCTGATCTACCAGATCGGTGCCCTTGCCGGCATGGCGCAGGCGGAAGGTGCTCGCCTGACACACGTCAAGCCGCACGGCGCGCTGAGCAACATGGCATGCGCGGAAGCGGCGATCGCGGCTTCGGTCGTCGCGGCGATCCGCTGCTTCGATCCGCAGCTGATTCTCCTCGCGCCCGCGCTGTCGCAGCTGGCGCTGGCCGGGGCAGCAGCGGGTCTGCGGGTGGCGAGCGAGATTTTCGCCGACCGGACGTACACTGATGCCGGCAACCTGCTGCCGCGCGGTCAACCGGGCGCACAACTGCATGCGGCCGCCGATTGCGTGGCGCACGTGCTGCGCATGCTCGACGCCGGGGGCATCGTCAGCACCCGTGGCAAGCGCATCGCGAGCGAGGTGCACAGCATCTGCGTACACGGCGATGGGGCGCAGGCGGTGGCTGTGGCAACCGCCATCCGCAGCGCGTTGCTCGCTGCCGGCATGCGGCTGCTGCCGCTGCCGCAGGTGCTGGCGTCGGCCGAGTCCGTTCCGCCGTCGACGATGGTTTAGAATCGCGGCAGCGATGCGGTGATGCTGGCGCCCGGCGCGGCAGCGGCGGCTGCCGCGGTCGCCCGGCCCGCCGCGGCAGCGCGTGGGTTTGCCTGCGAAGAGCGGAAGGACGCCGATGCCTCACAGAGTTCTCAAGGTCCCCGAGCGGGGAATGATCGAAGCCTACGAGCGACTGCTCGCGGCGCGCGGTTTTCAGGCCGATTCGGCGCAACGGGCCGCTGCCGAGCGTCTGCAGCGGCTCTATTACGAACTGCTGTCGTTCAAGGTCGGGCGCCGCAGCACGCTGCGGCGGTTCTTCTCGCCGCCGCCGCTGCCGACTGGCGTCTACTTCTGGGGTGGTGTCGGTCGCGGCAAGAGCTTCCTGATGGATTGCTTCTTCGATGCCGTTCCCTACCGGCGCAAGCGGCGCATCCACTTCCATGCCTTCATGCATGGCGTGCATCGCCAGCTGAACGAGCTCAAGGGCGAGAGCGACCCTTTGCTGAAGGTGGCCGAGCGCATCGCGAGCGAGCTGCGGCTGCTCTGCTTCGATGAATTCCACGTTTCCGACATCGCCGACGCGATGATCCTCGGTCGTTTGCTGGAAGCGCTGTTCGCGCACGGCGTCGTCTTCGTCATGACTTCGAACTACCCGCCGGACGGTCTCTATCCGAACGGGCTGCAGCGCGAGAACTTCCTGCCGACGATCGCGCTGATCAAGTCGCGGCTCGACGTCCTGGTTATCGACGCCGGCATCGACTACCGGTTGCGCACGCTCGAGCAGGTGGAGATCTTCCACCACCCGGTGGATGCCGCCGCCGAGCTGAAAATGGCGGAGTACTTCAGCGCCATAGCCGGCGACGCCGGCACACAGGGCGGCAGCATCGAGGTGCTCGGGCGCGACATCCCGACCTTGCGGCGCGGCAACGGCGTCATCTGGTTCGATTTCAAGTCCTTGTGCGGTGGGCCGCGTTCGCAGAACGACTACCTCGAACTCGCCCGCGGCTATCACACGGTGCTGCTGTCGGCGATCCCGAAGATGTCGGCGAGCATGTCTTCCGAGGCGCGCCGTTTCACCTGGCTGGTCGACATCTTCTACGACCACAAGGTGAAGCTGATCGCGACCGCGGATTGTGGTCCGGATTTGCTATACACCGAAGGGACGCAGGCGAGCGAGTTCTTCCGCACCGCCAGCCGGCTGACCGAGATGCGCTCGCGCGACTACCTCGGGCTGCCGCACCTCTCGTGAGCCAGCGGCGGGGGGGTTGCTCCAAACACTGGCGACCGCTGCTGTGGCTGCTCGTCCTGTTGCCGGCGCTGGCTGGGGCGCAGCAGGAGTTGGAGATCATCAGCCTGCGTCATCGTCCCCTCGATCAGGTGCTGCCCGCGTTGCAGCCACTGCTCGAAGCCGGTGGCACACTTTCCGGGATGGGCGATCAACTGTTCCTGCGCGCGTCGCGCGCCAACCGCGAACAAATCAGGCAGGCGCTGGCGGCGATCGACACGCCGGCGCGGCGTCTGCTCATTCGCGTCAGCCAGGATCGCCAGGCAGTGAGCCGGGAACAGGGCGGCGGAATATCCGGGCAGGTGGTGTTCGACCGCAACGGACGGATCGTGCAGCCCGCCGCCGGCAGCGGTGGCACGCGCATCGAGGTCCGCCGGGGAGATTCGGTCCTCGTCGGCGAGGCCGGCGATTGGCGCGGCTCGGGCAGCAGCGGCAGTACGCAGGTGGTGCAGGTGATCGACGGTGGACGGGCGTTCATCCACGTCGGTCAGTCGCTGCCGGTGCCGCTGCGGCAACTCGTCGTCGGGCGGCATGGCGCCGTTCTCAACGAGACCGTCGTCTATCGCGATCTAGGGCAGGGCTTCTACGCGCAGCCACGGGTGGTCGGCGAGCGCGTGACGCTGGAGATCAGTCCGCAGGCCGACCTGCTGCGATCGCGTGGCGATGGCAGCAGCGACACGCAACGCCTGACGACCACCGTCTCCGGACGCCTCGGTGAGTGGATCGAACTCGGAGGCAGCAGCCAGCAGGCGGATTTCGCGCGGCAGGGCAAGCTGCACGGTGCCGTCGGCCAGGCGAGCGAGCGGCGCAGCGTCTGGCTGCAGGTCGAGGAGATGCGTTGAAGCGCGCTTGCGAGTCGGCCTAGAACAGGTCGAGATCGACGCAGAGACGGTTGCAGCCGGAGTCGCGTGCGCTCGCCAGCAGCGACTCGAGGCGCTCGATCAGGGCGGGCTGGTCCTCACCGCTGTACTCGCTGACGCCGCCGCTGATCGTGATGCCGGCGTCGCCACCCTGCGTGCTGCCCACTTCGATCGTTTCGCGCAGGCGCTCGAGACCGACCATGGCTTCGTTGACCCGTACGTTGGGCAGGATGATCAGGAATCTGTCGGCGCCATGGCGACCGATCATCTCGAATTCACGCAGGCTGTGGCGCAGCAGGCGTGCGGCGCGCGCCAGCACGCGCTCGTCGCCCTCGGCATGGCAGCGGGTCGGGAAGTGGTCGATGGCGATCAGCGCAACGGCGAAGGGGGTGCCGTAGCGTTGTGCGCGGCGTCTTTCGTCGTCGAGCAGGACGTCGATGTAGCGCTGGGTGAAGACTCCGGTGTGCGGGTCGTGTGCCGGCAGGTGGTGCCGGTCGCCGGCGATGCGGCCGCGGCGCGGCCCGTCGGCGAGGAGCAGCAGGATGCGGCGCAGGCTGCCGTCGGCGGCAAAGACCGGAAAGGCGCTCGCGCGGCACCAGATGACCGCGGCCGTGGCCTGCGTCCGGATGCCGACCGCCCGTTGATGAACCGGCCGCAGTGTCGCGCGCACCTGCAACTCGGGACGCTCCTCGTCGCGTAACGGCCGCCCGTTTTCGTCGATCCACTCGGGCGTGCCGTCGCCGAGCAGCTCTTCGGCGCGGGCGTTGTGCTGGCGTGGCGTGCGGTCTTCGGCGAAGGCGATGAGTGCGACGCCGAGGCTGTCGAGCAGCGCGGCGTAGTGCTCGATTTCTGCGTCATCGGCACGCAGATCGACGAGCGGCAGGTGCTGCAGGCTAGCGGACATTCGCGGGCGGACAGGACGGTCAGCGGTATGTCTATGCTATAACGAAAATACTGTCCTGGGCCGACGGCGGGGCGCGGCTGGTGGCCGCGGCGGGCAGCTCGCGCTGCCCGCACTGGCGATCAGACCGTGGCCAGCGCCTGCTCGAGGTCGGCGACCAGATCGTCGATGTGCTCGATGCCGATCGATAGCCGGATCATCTCTTCCGACACCCCGGCCTTCGCCAGTTCGGTCGCACCGAGCTGGCGGTGGGTGGTCGATGCCGGGTGGCAGGCGAGCGATTTGGCGTCGCCGATGTTGACCAGTCGGGTGAACAACTGCAATGCGTCCTGGAAGCGGGCGCCGGCCACCGATCCGCTGCAGTCGGTTCCCTTGACGCCAAAGGTGAGAATCCCCGACGCCTTGCCGTCCATGTACTTTTGCACCAGCGGATGGTCGGGATGATCGGGCAGGCCCGCGTAGTTGACCCACGCCACCTTGGCGTGCGCGCGCAGGTATGCGGCCACCTTCTCGGTGTTGCTGCAGATGCGGTCCATGCGCAGCGGCAGCGTTTCGAGGCCCTGCAGGATGAGGAAGCTGTTCAGGGGCGAGATGGCGGCGCCCATGTTGCGCAGTGGGACGACGCGCGCGCGGCCGATGAAGGCGGCCGGTCCGAGCGCCTCGGTGTAAACGACGCCGTGGTAGGAGACATCGGGTTCGTTGAGACGCTTGAACTTCGACTTGTGCTCGGCCCAGGGGAAGCGGCCGCTGTCGACGATCATGCCGCCGATCGAGTTGCCATGCCCGCCGATGTACTTGGTCAGCGAGTGCACGACGATGTCGGCGCCATGCTCGAAGGGGCGGCAGAGATAGGGCGAGGGAACCGTGTTGTCGACGATCAGTGGCACCCCGTGGCGGTGCGCGATCTCGGCCAGCGGCTCGAAGTCGGTGACGTTGCCGAGCGGGTTGCCGACCGATTCGCAATACAGCGCCTTGGTCCTGCCGTTGATCAGTTTCTCGAAACTCGCCGGATCGGCGTGGTTGGCGAAGCGGACGTCGATGCCATACTGTGGCAGGGTGTGCGCGAACAGGTTGTAGGTGCCGCCGTAGAGCGTCGACGCGGAAACGATGTTGTCGCCGGCCTCGGCGATGGTCATGATGGCATAGGTGATCGCCGCCTGTCCGGAGGCCAGTGCCAGTCCGCCGATACCGCCTTCCATCGCCGCCACCCGCTTCTCGAGGACGTCCTGCGTCGGGTTCATGATGCGCGTGTAGATGTTGCCGGCGACCTTGAGATCAAAGAGGTCGGCGCCGTGCTGGGTGCTGTCGAAAGAATAGGAAGTCGTCTGGTAGATCGGCACGGCGACGGCCTTGGTCGTCGGCTCGGGGCTGTAGCCAGCATGGACGGCGAGGGTTTCGAGTTTCATGTGGAGTCTCCGGGGAAGGTAGGCGCGCTGCCTGAGTGGGCGAATCTTAGCATTTCGCCCGACCCGCAGCAGGCCGGCGCAGCGATCTCCGGGCCTACTCGCCGAAGCAACGGAGGCTGGCAGGGACCGGTTGAACGGCAGGCTGTGGTCGAGCAGGTACTGGAAGCGGCTGCGCTTCATGTCCAGGCCGTCGATCACACCCAGCCAGTGTTCGACCGCCTCTCCCTTCATGCACACGTAGCCGCCGGTCGCGACCCGGCGCACGCTGGCGTCAGCTCGCACGTGCGACAGTTCGGCGCTGCTCGGCTGGCGCGCCGAGGGCGAGTTTCGCAGCGTTTCGTCGAGTGCTTTGGGGCACGCCGTGGTCATCGCAATCCCGGAGATGGATGCCAGAATGTCCTGCAGAAGACAATCACAGGCGGCAACATCGCCTAGACTACGCTGTAGATCCGTTTCAGGAAGCTGCCTGCGCGTGCCGGTGATGCTGCAGCAGGTGACGACAAGCACCGAAACTGGATTAGAATCGAAGTGTACCGACACAAGACAAGGGCACGCCGCGCGCACGGAGCGGTCGATGCACCGGAGGAGACAAGATGCCGGAGTTGGTTTCCCGGCAGGCTCTGGATACCTTTCCACGCCTGCTGGTCGAGCATGCACGGGTACGCGGCGGCAAGCCGGCGATGCGCGAGAAGGACCGGGGTATCTGGCAGTGCTGGACCTGGGCCGAGGTCGCTGGGGAGGTGCGCGCGCTGGCCAGTGGTCTCGCCGAGATGGGTCTGCGGCGCGGCGACAATCTGGCGATCGTCGGCGACAACCGGCCGCGCATGTACATGATGATGACCGCCGTGCAGTGTCTCGGCGGCGTGCCGGTGCCGCTCTACCAGGATGCGGTGGCGAGCGAGATGCTCTTCGCCCTGCTCGACGCCGAGGTACGCTTCATCTTCGTCGAGGATCAGGAGCAGGTCGACAAGGTGCTCGAGATCCGCGAGCAGTTGCCGCTGCTCGAACACCTCTTCTACGATGATGCGCGCGGCATGCGCCACTACACGCTGCCGTACATCCACGACATCCGCGAGCTGATGGCGATGGGGCGGATCCACGATCGCAACCATCCCGACCTGCTCGACGGCGAGGTCGCTGCCGGCGCCGCCGACGACGTCAGCGTCATGCTCTACACCTCGGGCACCACCGGCAAGCCGAAGGGGGTTCGCCTGACGCATGCGGCTTTCATCAGCGCGGCGCGTGGCGGGGCGGCATTCGATCATCTGGGCGCTGACGACGACATCCTGTCGTACCTGCCGATGGCGTGGGTCGGCGACCACCTTTTTTCCTTCGCGCAGGCGATGGTGGCCGGGTTCACGATCAACTGCCCGGAGTCGGCCGAGACGGTGATGAACGATCTGCGCGAGATCGGTCCGACCTACTACTTCGCACCGCCACGGGTGTTCGAGAATCTGCTGACGCAGGTGATGATCCGCATGGAGGACGCCAGCCGCATCAAGCAGAGGATGTTCCATTTCTTCATGGCCGTTGCCCGGCGCAGTGGCGCGGAGATTCTCGACCGCAAGCCGGTCGCGCCGCTCGACCGCATCCTCTACGCGCTCGGCGACCTGCTCGTCTATGGCCCGCTGAAGAACGTTCTCGGCATGAGCCGCATCCGCGTCGCCTACACCGCCGGCGCCGCGATCGGGCCGGACCTGTTCCGCTTCTATCGCTCGCTCGGCATCAACCTGAAACAGCTCTACGGCCAGACCGAGACCTGCGCCTACGTCTGCCTGCAGCCCGACGGACAGATCAGGTTCGACAGCGTCGGCAAGCCGGCGCCGGGCGTCGAGGTGCAGATCGCCGACAACGGCGAGATCCTGGTGCGCGGTCCGATGCTGCTCAAGGAGTACTACAAGCGTCCCGACGCGACGGCCGAGGCGATCAATGCCGATGGCTATTTCATGACAGGCGACGCGGGTCTGTTCGATGCCGACGGCCACCTGAAGATCATCGATCGCGCCAAGGATGTCGGCAAGCTGGCCAACGGCGCGATGTACGCGCCGAACTACATCGAGAACAAGCTGAAGTTCTTTCCGCACATCAAGGAAGCGGTGGTCTTCGGCGACCGGCGCGAGATGGTCTGCGCCTTCATCAACATCGACATCGGTGCCGTCGGCAACTGGGCCGAGCGGCGCGGCCTTGCCTATTCGGGCTATACCGACCTGGCCGCCAAGCCGGAGGTCTATGGACTGATCCAGGAATGCATCGAGAAGGTGAACGCCGAACTCGTCGGCGAGGGGCCACTTGCCGATTCGCAGGTGCACCGCTTTCTCATCCTGCACAAGGAACTCGACCCGGACGACGACGAACTGACGCGGACGCGCAAGGTCCGCCGCAACTTCGTCGCCGAGAAGTACGCGCCGCTGATCGATGCCCTCTACTCCGGCCGCAGCAGCCAGTACATCGAGACCGCGGTCAAGTTCGAGGACGGGCGGCAGGGCAAGGTCGCCGCCGACCTCGCGATCCGCGAGCCGAAGACCTTCCCGATCGAGCGGAGGGCCGCCTGATGAGCCGTGAATTCGGCGACGCCATCCTCGACCTGCGCAACGTCTCGCTCGCGTTCGGCGGTGTCAAGGCGCTCACCGACATTTCCTTCGACGTCCGCGAACACGAGATCCGCGCCATCATCGGCCCGAACGGCGCCGGCAAGAGTTCGATGCTGAACGTCATCAACGGCGTCTATCGCCCGCAGCAGGGTGAGATCATCCTGCGCGGTCAGCGCTTCACGCGCATGAGTCCGTACAAGGCTGCGCGTGCCGGCATCTCGCGGACCTTCCAGAACATCGCGCTGTTCAAGGGGATGAGCGTCATCGACAACCTGATGACCGGGCGCAACCTGAAGATCCGCAGCAATCTGCTGCAGCAGGCGTTCTGGTGGGGGCCGGCACGGCGCGAGGAACTGGCGCACCGGGCGAAGGTCGAGGAGGTGATCGATTTTCTCGAGATCCAGCACATCCGCAGGACACCGGTCGGGCGCCTGCCCTACGGGTTGCAGAAGCGCGTCGATCTCGGTCGCGCGCTGGCGATGGAGCCGAACATCCTCCTCCTCGACGAGCCGATGGCCGGGATGAACGTCGAGGAGAAGCAGGACATGTGTCGCTTCATCCTCGACGTCAATGACCAGTTCGGCACGACGATCGTCCTCATCGAGCACGACATGGGCGTGGTGATGGACATCTCCGACCGGGTCGTGGTGCTCGACTACGGGCGCAAGATCGGCGATGGCATTCCCGACGACGTCCGCGCCAACCCCGATGTGATCAGCGCCTACCTGGGCGCCAGCCACTGAGGAGACAAGCGCATGGGCTTCTTCATCGAAACCTTGATCGGCGGCCTGATGGCCGGCATGCTGTACTCGCTGGTGGCGCTGGGGTTCGTGCTGATCTTCAAAGCGTCGGGTGTGTTCAACTTCGCGCAGGGTGCGATGGTGCTCTTTGCGGCGCTGGCGATGGCCCGCTTCGCGGCCTGGATCCCTGGCTGGCTCGGCATCGACAGCGCGTGGCTGGCGAACGGCATCGCTTTCGTGCTCAGCGGTGCGCTGATGTTCGTCGTCGCCTGGCTGATCGAGCGCCTGGTCTTGCGGCACCTGGTCAACCAGGACGGGGCCACGCTGCTGATGGCCACGCTGGGGATCGCCTATGTCCTCGAGGGAATCGGCACCAGCATCTTCGGCAGCGACATCTACAAGATCGACGTCGGCATGCCGAAGGAGCCGGTGATGATCCTCGAGGGGAGCTTCGAGGGTGGGCTGCTGATCAACAAGGAGGACTTCGTCGCCGCGCTGATCGCGGCCCTGCTCGTCGCCCTGCTCTCGCTGTTCTTCCAGAAGACCGCCACCGGCCGCGCCCTGCGGGCAGTCGCCGACGACCATCAGGCGGCGCAGTCGGTCGGCATTCCGCTCAACCGCATCTGGGTCATCGTCTGGTGCGTCGCGGGACTGGTGGCGCTGGTTGCCGGCATCATCTGGGGATCGAAGCTCGGTGTCCAGTTCTCGCTGGCGACGGTCGCGCTGCGCGGCCTGCCGGTGGTGATACTCGGTGGCCTGACGTCGATCCCCGGTGCGATCATCGGCGGCCTCATCATCGGCGTCGGCGAGAAGCTCTCGGAAGTGTATCTCGGCCCGTTGATCGGTGGTGGCATCGAGATCTGGTTCGCTTATCAGCTGGCGCTGCTCTTCCTGCTGTTCAGGCCGCAGGGGCTGTTCGGCGAGAAGATCATCGACCGCGTCTGAGCGGGAGGCAAGAGCGTGCTATACAGGGAAAACGGGCAGTTCAAGACTTCCTACGCGGCCGATCAGCAGATCTTCCCGATCGCCCAGGACCGCTGGGCGATTCTCGCCATTCTCGCCTTCGCCTTCATCGGCGTGCCGCTGCTGGTCGATGAATACCTCTTCCGCGCCATCCTGATACCGTTCCTGATCCTCTCGCTGGCGGCACTCGGGGTCAACATCCTGGTCGGCTACTGCGGCCAGATCACACTCGGCGCCGGCGCCTTCATGGCCGTCGGCGCCTATGCCGCCTACAACTTCCACATCCGCATCGACGGCCTGCCGCTGCTCGTCTCCTTCCTGCTCGGGGGCATCACCGCGGCTGCCGTTGGCATTCTTTTCGGCATCCCGAGCCTGCGTGTCCGCGGGCTCTATCTGGCGGTGGCGACGCTCGCCGCACAGTTCTTCACCGACTGGGTCTTCCTGCGCGTTCCGTGGTTTACCAACAATGCTTCGTCCGGGTCGGTGTCCGTTGCCAATCTGCAGGTCTTCGCCTGGCAGATCGATTCGCCGGTGGACAAGTACCTGCTCTGTCTGATGATCCTGGTGCTTTTCGCGCTGCTGGCGAAGAACATGGCGCGCTGCGCCATTGGCCGGCAGTGGATGGCGATCCGCGACATGGACGTGGCGGCCGAGGTGATCGGCATCCGGCCACTGTTTGCCAAGCTTTCGGCCTTTGCCGTCAGTTCGTTCTTCGTTGGTACCGCCGGCGCCCTCTGGGGTTTCGTCCACCTGGCGTCATGGGAACCGGCGGCGTTCTCCGTCGAACGTTCGTTCCAGCTGCTGTTCATGGTGATCATCGGCGGCCTCGGGTCGATCATGGGCAGTTTTTTCGGTGCTGCCTTCATCGTCATCCTGCCGATCGCGCTGAACCAGTTCCTGCCGGCGATCGGCAGCGTCTTCGGCATCAGCATCTCGACTGCCGGTGTGTCGCACGCCGAATTGATCATTTTCGGCGCGCTGATCGTCTTCTTCCTGATCAAGGAGCCGCACGGCATCGCCCGCATGTGGTCGACCGCCAAGGAGAAATTGCGGCTCTGGCCTTTTCCGCATTGAGGGAGCTGATCCGCTCTCACCCGTTGCAGCGCCACCCTGGCGCATCTTGCTGGACGTACCACGGTCAATACAACCAGAGGAGACATTGATGAAACTGCAGCAACTCGTTCGGATGGCGTCTGTGTCGGCGCTGGCGCTCTCTGCGTCACTGGCTGCTGCGCCGGTTCTGGCGCAAGCCAAGGAGCAGTTCTTTCCGGTCCTGGTCTACCGCACCGGCGCCTACGCGACCAATGGCCAGCAGTGGGCGAATGGTTATGTCGATTACCTCAAGCTGGTCAATGCCAAGGGGGGCATCAACGGCGTCAAGATCAGTTTCGAGGAATGCGAGACCGGCTATGCGACCGACCGCGGCGTCGAGTGCTACGAGCGTCTCAAGGGCAAGGGTGGCGGCGCGACGGTGTTTCAGCCCCTGTCGACCGGAATCACCTTCGCCCTGACCGAGAAGGCGCCGGTGGACAAGATCCCGCTGATCACTGCCGGTTACGGGCGCAGCGAGTCGCAGAACGGCGCCGTCTTCACCTGGAACTTCCCGCTCCTCGGCACGTATTGGGTCGGCGCCGACGTCGCCATCCAGCACATCGCGAAGAAGGAGGGTGGTGTCGGCAAGCTCAAGGGCAAGAAGATCGCACTGGTGTATCACGACAGTCCCTACGGCAAGGAACCGATCCCGATCCTGCAGGAGCTGGGCAAGGCCTATGGCTTCGACGTGCAACTGCTGCCAGTGGCGCATCCCGGCGTCGAGCAGAAGTCCACCTGGCTGCAGATCCGGCAGCAGAAGCCCGATTACGTGCTGCTCTGGGGCTGGGGCGTGATGAATTCGACGGCACTCAAGGAGGCGCAGGCGACCGGCTACCCGCGTGACCGGATGCTCGGCATCTGGTGGGCTGGCGCCGAACCGGACGTCAAGGATGTCGCCGACGGAGCCAAGGGCTACAGCGCGATGACCCTGCAGCACGGTGCGGAACCGGGCTCGAAAGTGGTCAAGGAGATCCTCGACCTCCTCTATGCCAAGGGGCAGGGTACCGGGCCGAAAGACGAGGTCGGCAACGTGCTCTACATGCGCGGTCTGATCTCGGCGATGCTCGGCGTCGAAGGCGTGCGCAAGGCGCAGGAGCGTTACGGCAAGGGCAAGGTGATGACCGGCGAGCAGGTGCGCTGGGGTCTGGAGAACCTCAACCTGGACCAGAAGACGCTCGATGCGATGGGTTTTGCCGGCGTCATGCGGCCGGTGCAGACCTCGTGTCTCGACCACATGGGCTCGTCGTGGGTGCGCGTGCATACCTGGAACGGCAACAAGTGGGAGTTCAGCTCGGACTGGTATCAGGCGGACGAGAAGAACCTGCGGCCGATGGTGATGCTGGCTTCGGGCAAGTACGCCGACGAGAAGAAGATCAAGCCGCGCACGCCCGAGGAGTGCAAGAAGTAGTCCGCAGACTCGCCCGGTCGCGGTTCGCTGGCCGGCCCGCCTGCGTGGCAGGCGAGCCGTGCCGCAATTCCGGCGCAGGAGGCTCATGAGCACCGACAACACACTTCTCCGCGTCAACAGCATCGAGGTGATCTACAACCATGTCATCCTCGTCCTCAAGGGGGTCTCGTTCAGCGTTCCGGAGGGCGGTATCGTGGCCCTTCTGGGCGGCAACGGCGCTGGCAAGACGACGACGCTGCGCGCCGTCAGCAACCTGCTGCGCGGCGAGCGCGGCGAGGTGACGAAGGGCACCATCGACCTGCGTGGCGAACGGATCGAGGCTCTGACGCCGGCCGACCTGGTGCGGCGCGGTGTCATCCAGGTGATGGAGGGGCGCCACTGTTTCGCCCACCTGACCGTCGAGGAGAACCTGCTCACCGGCGCCTATGCGCGCCGTGATGGCAGGGCAGCGATCCTGCAGACGCTGGAGAAGGTCTATTCGTATTTCCCGCGACTGCGCACACGACGCAGCAGCCAGGCCGCCTACACCTCGGGTGGCGAACAGCAGATGTGCGCCATTGGTCGGGCGCTGATGGCGAATCCGCGCATGGTCCTGCTCGACGAACCGTCAATGGGACTGGCGCCGCAGATCGTCGACGAGGTCTTTGGCATCGTCAGGGATCTCAACCAGAAGGAGGGAGTGACCTTCCTGCTCGCCGAACAGAACACCAGCATGGCGTTGCGTTATGCCGATTTCGGCTATATTCTCGAGAACGGCCGTGTCGTCATGGAGGGCGCGGCCAGGGATCTGGCGGCCAACGAGGATGTCAAGGAGTTCTACCTCGGTCTGTCGTCGGGTGGGCGGAAGAGTTTTCGCGACGTCAAGCACTATCGCCGACGCAAGCGCTGGCTGTCGTGACGGGAGGAGCAGTACGGAAAAGGCAACGAGTGCGGTTCTCTGCGTCCTCCTGCTGTTCACTTCGCTCATCGCCGGTGCCGCACCGCCCGCGTCCGGCGAGCGTCGGCTGCCGCAGCCGGGCGACTGCGTGCTTCTGCGCGAGGGCGGTGACGGCTGGGTGCTGCGGGCGCCGACCTACTGGCTGCGGGGTACCATCGCCGCGCTCGTGCCACAGCGACGCAGGGCTGAGCTCTGCCCGCAGATCGGCAAGCCGCTGGCGGCCTACACGCGTGCCGACCATGCGCGCACGGCGGCGACGACGCCCTGTGTGCTGACTGCGGCTGCCGTCGGCGAGGTCGACGTGCTGCGGGTGCACGTGCGGGTCGATTCCTGGGAGACGCCCTGGTCCCACCAGCACAGGCCCCCCGGCTGGCTGTTCCGCGGGCAGTTTCTCGACCAGACGCTGCACAAGGGAATGGTGATCGACATGGATGCCAGCTGGCTCGAGCCCTGCGAGGCCGGATCGTGAGCGGTGCGCCGCTCGGCGGCGTGCGCGTTCTCGACCTGACGCGCCTGCTCCCCGGCCCCGTCGCGACCCTGCATCTCGCCGACCTCGGCGCCGACGTGATCAAGATCGAGGACCATGCGGCCGGCGACTACGCGCGCATTCTCGGCGATGGCCCGGACGGCGTCAGCGTGTTCTACCGCTGCGTCAATCGCAACAAGCGCGGGCTGCGCATCGACCTCAAGCAGGCGAAGGGAAGACAGGTCTTCCTGCGCCTCGTGCGCGACGCCGACGTCGTCGTCGAGAGCTTTCGGCCGGGGGTCAGCGACAAGCTCGGAATCGGCTACGCTGCCCTGCGGGCGATCAATCCGCGCCTCGTGTACTGCGCGATCACCGGTTACGGACAGACCGGGCCGCTGGCGATGGCTGCCGGCCACGACCTCAACTACATCGGCCTCGCCGGCGTTCTCGACCAGATCGGCGTCGCCGGTGGCCAGCCAGCGATTCCCAACCTGCAGGTGGGTGACCTCCTCGGCGGCGCGCTGACGGCGGTGATGGGCATCCTGGCGGCGCTCTTCGATGCGCAGCGCAGTGGTCGGGGTCGCTTCGTCGATGTGGCGATGAGCGAGGCGGTGCTGGCACACAACCTGTTTCCCTTCTTTGCCCTGCAGACCGCCGGGCGCGTACCCGAGCGCGGCGGCGACCAGCTCAGTGGCGGCGATGCCGGTTATGGCGTCTATGCCACCGCCGATGGTCGCTTCATGGCCGTGGCGCCCCTCGAAAGGAAGTTCTGGGACCTGTTCTGCGACGCCGTCGGGCGACCCGACTGGCAAGCGCGGCACGCGGCGCGTGGCGCCGCGGCTGCCGCCCTGCGCAGCGAGCTCGCGGCGCTCTTCGCCAGTCGGGACCAGGCGAGCTGGAGCGATTTCTTCGCCGGCATCGACTGCTGCGTGACGCCGGTGCTGGATGTCGAGCAAGCGCTGCGCCATCCGCATTTCACCGCCCGCGAGATGGTTGTCGAGGCTGACGGAGTGCGCCAGTATGCGCCGCCATTGAAGCTCTCGGGCTGGGTCTTCGCCGTCGAGCGCGCAGCCCCGGCACCCGGCGAGCATGCACGCGAGATCCTGCGCGCTGCCGGTTACAGCGACGAGGAGTTGGCTGCACTGCAGCAGGAGTCGGTGATCTGAGGCTGGCAGCGCCGGCGCGCCGCGGCGTGGACGGGCTCGTCTCGTGCCACTCGCCGCCGGCGCCCGGCGACCGCCGGGGTCTCAGGTCTTTGGCGGGTCTTCCTGCACCTGCCTGGCCTGCACGGCTGCCGTCGCGGCCTTCTGCATCTGCTCCTGCATCTGCTGCAGCAGCGTCAGCGGCCAGAGCGCGGCCTGTTTCAGCGCCTCATTGCCGCTGCCGGGCTCGGCCAGGCTGCTGCCCTGGGCCTCGTCGCCGACGGCGGCCGTACCGTAGCTGCTCGCCATCTGGCCCATCGCGCGCACGGCGTTGAGGGTCACGCATTGCATCTCGAGACCCTGGATGGTCATCTGCAGCATCGACAGGTTCATCTTCAGCCAGTTCTCGACTGCCTTGAGGTCGCGGATCTTCTTCTCGATATCTTCGACGTTGAGGCTCGGGGTGACCATGCCGGGCAGGGAGACGCCCATGCTGCCCCACATTTTCCTGGCAAAGCTCAGGGGATCGGGTACGGAATTGAGGTTCGACATTGTTCTTTCTCCGGTGTGATGGGGTGAGCCATCTTAACAAAGTTGTACCGCTGGGGCTTCAAACACGGTAACAGAAAAGGCGGCTATGCCGGCGGTCGCCGACATCGACCTGGTGCGTGACGGCGACTCCGGGCACGGCGAAGCTGTTGCTGATGAACAGGCTGCCGGGGCGCATCTCCCGGACCACCTTCTCCCACAGGGCCGCCATCGGTGCTGGCGAGAGGAAAGCGTAGACGACGTCGTAGGCGGCAAGATCGGCTTGCCAGAGGTCTCCCCAGCGCCAGGAACAGTTGGCGATGGCTGCCGTACGCACGCGGCCGACCAGCCAGGTGGCCGGCGCGTTCTCGATACCGGTGAAGCAGGCGTCCGGTCGCGCGACCGCCAGCGGCTGCACGATGCTGCCAATGCCGGCGCCGAGGTCGAGGAAGCGCAGGTCGTGGCAATCGCGCGTGAGCGCGGCGAGTGCGTCTACGGTCTGCCGGCTGGAGAAGTAGAGGGGGATCTGGCCGGACAGGGCGCCACGATAGACGAGCAGCAGCAGCATGAAGCCGAGGAGGAACCAAGCGGGGTCGAGTTGCAGCAGCGAGACACCCCAGGCGAGCGGCGCGAAGAGCGCGTGCACGACTCGCCACCACCAGGGCTGGCGGCTCAGCGTGGCGAGCAGCAGGGCGACGCTGCCAATGGCGACAGCGGTCTGCGGCCACGGCAGTGGCTCGCCGCGAATGCCATAGTACGGCCAGGCGAGCGAGAGCACGGCGAGTACGGCGGCGAACTGCAGCGCCAGCTGCCGCCGCGGCCCGTCCAGGGCCCCTGCCGGCTCGTCGGTGCGCTCTGGAGATGGTGCGGGCAGAAGGGACAAGCAGACGTTCCTCGAGGTTGAGCGGCGCATTGTATTCCGGGTGCCGGGTTGCGCGCTCAGTCTGCCGTCGCTGCGGTGGCCGGATCCGGCAGCAGGAGGCCTCGCAACTCCTCGCGCCGGGGCCGCATCCGGCGCACCGCGGCCGCCTTGACGTGGCCGAAACCGCGCAGCTGTTCGGGCAGCGACGCGAGTTCGATGGCGGTGGCGAGCGTCGTCAGGTCGAGGCGGGCGAGCAGCAGTTCGATGTCGGCTTCGTAGTCGGCGAGGAGTTGTCGTTCCATCTTCCTTTCCTGGCTGCCGCCGAAGGGATCGAATACGGTGCCGCGAAGAACCTTGAGCCGGCTCAGGACGCCGAGTGCGTGCATCATCCACGGTCCGTAGCTGCGTTTCGCAACCGTGCCGGTGGCTGGATCGGGTTTCGCCAGCAACGGCGGCGCGAAATGGAACCGGATCCTGAAGTCGCCCTCGAACTGCTCTGAAAGTTGCTGCCTGAAAGCGGGGTCGGAGTGCAGTCGTGCGACCTCATACTCGTCCTTGACTGCCAGCAGCTTGAAGTAGCCGCGCGCCACCGCTTCGCTCAGGCGGGTCGAGCGCAGAGGCCGTTCGCTTGCCCGCACACGTTCGACCAGCCGGCGGTAACGTTCGGCGTAGGGCGCGTCCTGATAGTCGGTCAGGGCTTCGATGCGGCGCTCGATCAGTTCGTCGAGGCTGGCCGAGAGCCGTCGGCTGACTGTCCGGCTCGGCGGAACCGCCAGCCGTTGCACCGTCTGTGGATCGTGCGCCGTTCGCCTGCCCCAGAGGAATGCCTGGCGGTTCTGCTCGACGGCCGTGCCGTTGAGTTCGATGGCACGGTCGATGGCCGCCAGCGACAGCGGCACCAGTCCCTTCTGCCAAGCGACGCCGAGCAGGAAGAGGTTGCCATGGATGCCGTCACCGAGCAGGTTGCGCGACATCTCCGCGGTGTCGAGGAACAGTGGGGTGCCCTTGCCACAGGCCTCGTCGATCAGTTCCTGCAGGCGCTGTTGCGGGAGCTGCCAGTCGGGGTTGCGGGTGAACTCGGCGGTAGGGGTGCCGGCGACGTTGATCACCGCCCGTGTCTTGCCGGCGAGGAGCTTCGAGAGTGCTTCGGCGCTGGCGCTGACGACGAGATCGCCGCCGATGAGAGCGTCCGCCTCACCGGTGGCGATGCGCGCGGCGTGGATGTCCTGCGCCCGGTCGGCAATTCGCAGGTGCGAGAAGACGGCACCGAACTTCTGCGCCAGGCCGGTCATGTCGAGTACCGAGACGCCCTTGCCGTCGAGGTGGGCAGCCATGCCGAGCAGCGCGCCAAGCGTCACCACGCCGGTACCGCCGACGCCGGTGATGAGGATGTTGAATGGCCGCGTGGTATCGGCCAAGGGTGGGTCGGGCAGGGTGGTGAGCGCTTCGCCGTCGACGGCGATGGCGCTGCCACGGCGCAGCCTGCCGCCCTCGACGGTGACGAAGCTGGGGCAGAAGCCGTTCACGCACGAATAATCCTTGTTGCACGAAGACTGGTCGATCGCCCGCTTGCGACCGAACTCGGTTTCCACCGGGACGACCGACAGACAGTTCGACTGCACGCCGCAATCGCCACATCCCTCGCAGACGGCCTGGTTGATGAACACTCGCCGGGCCGGGTCGGCAAGCTTGCCGCGCTTGCGGCGGCGGCGCTTCTCTGTGGCGCAGGTCTGCTCGTAGATCAGGATCGACACGCCGCGGTGCTCGCGCAGCTCGCGTTGCACGGCGTCAAGCTGGTCGCGGTGGCGTACCGGCGTGTTCGGCGCCAAGTCGCGCACTCGCCGGTACTTTTCCGGCTCATCGCTGACGATGACGATGCGGCTGATGCCTTCTGCCTCGAGCTGGCGGGTCAGCTGGCCGACACTCAGCTGGCCGTCGACCGGTTGGCCGCCGGTCATCGCGACGGCGTCGTTGTAGAGGATCTTGTAGGTGATCGAGACGCCGGCGGCGACTGCCTGGCGGATCGCCAGCAGGCCCGAGTGGAAGTAGGTCCCGTCACCGAGGTTGGCGAAGATGTGGCGGTCGCCGGAAAACGGCGCCTGGCCGACCCAGGTGACGCCTTCGCCACCCATGTGGGTGAAGGTGGATGTATTGCGGTCCATCCAGGTCACCATGTAGTGGCAACCAATGCCGGCAACGGCGCGCGAGCCGGTCGGCAGGCGGGTCGAGGTGTTGTGCGGGCAGCCGGAACAGAAGTAGGGCGTGCGCTGGACGGTGTTGCCACTGGCCGCCAGCGTGGTCGTGGCGGTGAGGCTTTGTTGCTTGGCTTCGAGCAGTCGCAGGCGGGCCTCGATGGCCGGCGAAGTGAAGAAGCGGCCGATCCGCGCCGCCAATGCGCGCGCCACCTGCGCCACCGACAGCTCGCCGGCTGCCGGCAGCAGCCAGTCGCCCTGGCGCAGGTGGCCGCTGCCGGTTGGCAGCAGCGACCATTCACCCTTTTCGTCGAACTTGCCGACGACGCGCGGCCGGACGTCCTCGCGCCAGTTGTACAGTTCCTCCTTCAGCTGGTATTCGAGCAGCTGCCGCTTCTCCTCGACTACCAGGATCTCCTCGAGGCCCTCGGCGAAGCGGCGCACGCCGTCGGCTTCGAGCGGCCAGACCATGCCGACCTTGTACAGACGGATGCCGATCCGCGCCGCGAGTTCGTCATCGATGCCGAGCTCGTCGAGCGCCTGACGGACGTCGAGGTAGGCCTTGCCGGCGGTGATGATGCCCAGGCGGGCGGGGTTGTCGGGATCGTTGCTGTCGATCAGCACGCGGTTGAGCTGGTTGGCCCGGCAGTACGCGAGCGCCGCGTACAGCTTGTGGTTGAGCAGCCGCGCTTCCTGTTGCAGCGGCGGATCGGGCCAGCGGATGTTGAGACCGTGCGGGTCGCCGGCCGGCATTTCGTAGTCGTCGGGGACGCGAATGACGGTTGCCGCCGGGTCGATGAGCACCGATGCTGACGTTTCGACGGTGTCGGCAAGCGCCTTCATCACCACCCAGCAGCCCGAGTAACGGCTCATTGCCCAACCGTGCAGGCCAAAGTCGAGATACTCCTGGACGTTGGCCGGATAGAGCACTGGCATCATCACCGCCTTGAAGACGTGCTCGGTCTGGTGCGGCAGCGTCGATGATTTCGCTGCGTGATCATCGCCGGCGATGACCAGGACGCCACCCTTGCTGGCTGTCCCGGCGGCATTGGCGTGGCGGAAGACGTCACCGCAACGGTCCACACCGGGGCCCTTGCCGTACCACATGGCGAAGACGCCGTCGTATCTTGCTCCGGGGAAGAGCCCGAGTTGCTGCGTTCCCCAGACCGCGGTCGCCGCCAGGTCCTCGTTCACCGCCGGCTGGAAGACGATGTGGTGGGCGTCCAGATGTGGCTTTGCCTTCCACAGTGCCTGGTCGAGACCGCCGAGCGGGCTACCGCGGTAGCCGGCGATGAAGCCCGCCGTGTTCAGTCCCGCGGCACGATCGCGCAGCGCCTGCAGCATCGGCAGCCGCACCAGTGTCTGCGTGCCGCTGAGGAAGACGCGGCCCGAAGTCGCCGTGTACCGGCTATCGAGGGTGACGGACAGATCACTCATGGGGCTTCCTCCGCATCCGATCGATTGTCTCCAGCCTTCTCGCCGGCGCGCGCGGCGGCTGCCACCTGCTCGCCACGGGCTACCTCATCTGACCGTTGGCCGGGGCGCTGGTTGCCTCCCGGCACGCGTTTTCGTTGTTCAGGCGGGCGGCAGCATCTTGCCCGGGTTGAGCAGGTGGTCGGGATCGAGTGCGTCCTTGATCGCCCGCATCACGGCCACTGCTTCTTCACCATGTTCGCGCAGCATGAAGCGTGTCTTGCCGAGGCCGATGCCGTGTTCGCCACTGCAGGTGCCGGCCATCGCCAGCGCCCGCTCGACGACGCGCTCGTTGATCCAGTCGGCTTCCTGCAGATGCTGTCCGTTTGCCGGGTCGACGAGCACGACGAGGTGGAAGTTGCCGTCACCGACATGGCCGAAAAGCGCCACCGGGATCGAGACACGGGCAATGTCGGCGCTGGTCTCGCCGATGCATTCGGCGAGGCGGGAGATCGGCACGCAGACGTCGGTCGGAAAGGCGCGATGTCCCGGCCTGAGCTGCAGGCACGCGAAATAGGCATGGTGGCGGGCTTGCCACAGGCGCGTACGCTCCTCGGCGTGCGTGGCCCAGGAGAAATGCTCGCCGCCGTGGTCGCCGGCGATGGCCTGCACCGCCTCCGCCTGTTCCCTGACCGAAGCAGGGCTGCCGTGAAACTCGAAGAACAGCGTCGGCAGTTCCTTGAGCGCCGTACCGCTGTAGCGGTTCACCGCTGCCAGCGTCAGTCGGTCGAGCAGCTCGACGCGCGCCACCGGGATGCCCGCCTGGATCGTCTCGATGACCGTATCCACCGCGCCTGCGATACTGCCGAAGGTACAGACCGCGGCTGACATGGCTTCCGGCAACGGCTGCAGGCGCAGGGTCAGTTCGGTGATGATGGCGAGCGTGCCTTCAGAGCCGATCAGGAGGCGCGTCAGGTCGTAGCCGGCGGAGGACTTGCGGGCGCGGCCACCACAGCGCAGGATGCGGCCATCGGCGAGCACGGCTGTGAGGCCGAGGACGTTCTCGCGCATGGTACCGTAGCGGACGGCGTTGGTCCCGGAGGCGCGGGTCGCCGCCATGCCGCCCAACGAGGCATCGGCGCCCGGGTCGATGGGGAAGAAGAGCCCGCTCCCTTTCAGGGCCGCGTTCAGCTGCAGGCGGGTCACCCCGGCTTCGACCGTGGCGTCGAGGTCTGCGGCGCGCGTCGCGAGGATCCGGTTCATCCGCCCCAGGCTGATGGTGATGCCGCCAGCGGTGGCCAGCACCTGTCCTTCGACCGAGCTGCCGCTGCCGAAGGCGATCATCGGGACGCGATGCTGCCGACACAGTTGGGCGACCTCGACCACCTCCTGTGTGCTCTCGACGAAGACCACGCCATCGGGTGGGGCGGTGGGGTGTATCGACTCGTCGCGCCCGTGCTGCGCGAGGATCGACTCGCCCTGGGTGAAGCGCGCGCCGAAGCGCTGCCGCAGGCTGCTGCTGACTGCCGGCGGCAGGGGGTTCCGGGCGTGGGGGCTGGTGTGGCGCATCGTGGTCCGATCCAGGCAACGGGATGCGGAACGATTCTACGCTGTTGGCCACCAAGAGGGCAGCGGTCGTGGTCGCCCATGCCGCTGCTGGTGCCCGGCTGATGCCGGAGCGCCAGCCCTGAAGCATGACCCGCGCAGCCCAGTCGTAGCAAGGCTTGACGGCCACCGCAAAAAAAGGCTTTCGCAAAGGAGGGCTAGACAATTTTCGAGGCCTTTGGCAGAATAGGCTGAGGTTAGCGGATCTGCGTTTCTGGTGAAGGTTGTGCGATGGATGCGATGACGCCGAGCAGTTGGGTGCACTGCGGCCGGGAGTTCAGTGCGCGAGAGGTTGCCGACATCTGCGCGACGGTGGCGTGGCTGCCCGGGTTGGCGCGCCATGAACTGGCGGCGACGCTGTGCGAGCATCTGGGCTGGGTGACGCTGACGGGGACGGCGAAGACCGGCGCCTGCCTGGAGTTCCTGCAGCGCTTGCAGGCGGCCGGCCTGCTCGTCCTGCCCGCACAGCGGGCCGCGCGGGTATCCCGTTCGACGCCACGCTGCCCGGCGCAGCCCCGGGCCGTTGCCGAGCCGATGGTCGAGCCGACTCCGGTGGAGGTTTCGCTGTCGGCCCTGGCCCCGGTCCGCCTGGAAGTGATCCACGACACCGCCTTGGCGAAGCAATGGGATGATCTGATGGCGCGCTGGCACCCGCTCGGTTTCCAGGGTGCCTTCGGCTACCGGTTGCGTTACTTCATCACGGCGGGCGAGCTGCGGCTCGGTTGTGTCCTGTTGTCCGGTGCCGCCCGGGCAGTGGCCGTGCGCGACGACTGGATCGGCTGGACCGCTCAGACCCGGCGCCACAACCTGCCACGGGTACTCAACAACAGTCGCTTCCTGATCTTCCCGCACGTTCGCGTACCGCATCTGGCCAGCCAGGTGCTCGGCCAACTCGCGCGTCGTGCGCGCAGCGACTGGCTCGAACATTGGGGCTTCGAGCCCCTGCTGCTGGAAAGCTTCGTCGACCCGCGCCAGCATGCCGGCACCTGCTACCGGGCTGCCGGCTGGCAATTGCTCGGAGAGACCAGCGGCCGCGGACTGGCCCGCCCGGGCCGGACCTATCACAGCACGCCGCGGCAAGTATGGGTCAAGCCGCTCGGCAGCGACGGTCGCGACCGGCTGTGCGCCGTGACCGAGCCCACCCGGCGATGAGCAAACCCTGCCGTCGTCCGACGCGTGCCGACATCCGCGCGCAACGACGCGACAAGAGGCGGCAGGAGAAGGCACTGAACGCCAGGCAGCGCGCGATCGGACAACGGCCCCAGTCACCCCCGCCGCTGCCCAACCGATGCTCGAGCTTCGCGACCATCGACGAAGAACGCGCAGCCCGCGAGGACGCCGTGAGCAAGCAGGCACGCCTCCTGCGCCAGGAGCTGCCGGCCTTGCTCGACCAGCTGGAACGGATTCCCGACCCGCGGGCCCCCAGGAAGCGCCGGCACAAGCTGACCGCGCTGCTGCTCTATGGGCTGCTGATGTTCGTCTTCCAGTTCGCCTCCCGGCGCGAGACCAACCGCGAAATGACCCGTCCGCAGTTCCTCGCCAACCTGCAATTGCTGTTCCCGCAGATCGACGCCCTGCCGCACGCCGACACCCTCTATCGGCTGCTGCGCGACATCGACCTGACTGAACTCGAACAGGCGCACGTCGACCTGGTGCGCCGCCTGATCCGCGGCAAGAGCTTCCGGCGTTATCTGATCAACCACTGCCATCCGATCGCCATCGATGGCTCGCAGAAGCTCGCCGGCGACACCCTCTGGGCGGAGGAACTCCTGCAGCGCAGCGTCGGCAAGGACGAAAACCGCCACACCCAGTACTTCGTCTACGTGCTCGAAGCCAGCCTCGTCTTCCACGGCGGTCTGGTCATCCCGTTGCTCAGCGAGTTCCTCGAACACGCGCTGGGCGACAGCGAAGCGCAGAAGCAGGATTGCGAGCTGCGCGGCTTTGCGCGCTTGAGCGACCGGCTCAAGAGGCTGTTCCCGCGCCTGCCGATCCTGCTCGTGCTCGACGGACTCTACGCCAACGGGCCGGTGATGCAACGCTGCCGGCGCGCCGGCTGGCAGTTCATGATCGTCCTCCGGGACAAGGATCTGCCCTCGGTCTGGGAGGAGTTCCGCGCGCTGCAGCCCCGGCAGTCGCAAACCCGGCAGCTGGACTGGGGCAAACGCCAACAGCACTTCAGCTGGGTCAATGACATCGAGTATGCCTTTGGCGCGAACGGTCGTTGCCGGCTCAAGCTGCACGTGGTCGTCTGTGAGGAAAGCTGGCAGCGGGTCGACCAACAGGCCGCCATCGTGACCGAGACGGCACGCCACGCCTGGCTCTCCAGCCGGCCGCTCAGCTGCGAGAACGTCCATGTGCGTTGCAATCTCGGCGCCCGCCACCGCTGGGGCATCGAAGCGGGCTTCCTCGTCGAGAAACACCAGGGCTACCACTACGAGCATGCCTTTGCCCTCGACTGGAATGCGATGCGCGGCTACCACCTCCTGATGCGGCTGGCGCATGTCTTCAATACCCTGGCGCGCTTCACGCGACAGCTGCGCGATCTGTTCGACCAACTCGGCGTGCGCGGGGCCATCGCCTTCATCCGAAATTCCTGCGCTGCGCCCTGGCTCGATTCCGCGCGGATGCGCGTGCTTCTCGCCAAACCCTTTCTGCTGCAACTCGAGTGACCTCTCCAGGACGGCCCCAGGAACCACCCCGCGCGGTGCGCTCCGTGCAGGGAGAGGCTCGCCCAGAGATCACAACGGAGTTCCTGCCACCGATCGACACCCTCTTCACGGACCCCACACCACCCACGCATCCAGCCCTCACCTGCCACCAGCCTCCAGCAATCTGACCGCTTCAGCGCCGAAAACGGGGGCTTCCGGCAAGCGGGGCCGATTCAGCAGGGTCATGCTTCAGGGCTGCCGGAGCGAAAAACCATTTGACAATCCGTCCTTCGGGCTTCAGAATCGCGGGTTCTTGGCTGGAGGGATACCCAAGTGGCCAACGGGATCAGACTGTAAATCTGACGGCTCCGCCTTCGAAGGTTCGAATCCTTCTCCCTCCACCACAAGCGCCGCTGTCGGTGATGGCGTTCAATCGTTCTTCGGGTAATGGTTTTGCGGGTGTAGCTCAATGGTAGAGCTGAAGCCTTCCAAGCTTATGACGAGGGTTCGATTCCCTTCACCCGCTCCAGGCTGCGGCCGCAGAATTGCTTCAGGCCCCTCGATCATCGATGCCCATGTAGCTCAGCGGTAGAGCACTCCCTTGGTAAGGGAGAGGTCGACAGTTCAATTCTGTCCATGGGCACCAGGGATTGGTGCTGTAGATTCATTGTTAACTTCTAACGTCTTGAGGTACCGTTAATGGCCAAGGGAAAATTTGAGCGCACGAAGCCGCATGTGAATGTGGGCACGATTGGGCACGTGGATCACGGGAAGACGACGCTGACGGCGGCGATCACGACGATTCTGGCGAAGAAGTTTGGTGGGGTGGCGAAGGCGTACGACCAGATTGATGCGGCGCCGGAGGAGAAGGCGCGGGGGATCACGATCAACACGGCGCACGTGGAGTACGAGACGGCGAAGCGCCACTATGCGCACGTGGACTGCCCGGGTCACGCGGACTACATCAAGAACATGATCACGGGTGCGGCGCAGATGGACGGAGCGATTCTGGTGGTGTCGGCGGCGGACGGGCCGATGCCGCAGACGCGGGAGCACATTCTGCTGGCGCGTCAGGTTGGGGTGCCGTACATCGTGGTGTATCTGAACAAGTGCGACATGGTTGATGACGCGGAGCTTCTGGAGCTGGTGGACATGGAGGTTCGCGAGCTGCTGTCGAAGTACGAGTTTCCTGGCGACGACATACCGATCATCCAGGGTTCGGCGCTGAAGGCGCTGGAAGGGGATACTGGGGAGCAGGGCGAGGGTTCGGTGATGGCGCTGGCGGATGCGCTGGACGCGTACATTCCGACGCCGCAGCGGGCGGTGGACAAGCCGTTCCTGCTGCCGATCGAGGACGTGTTCTCGATTTCGGGTCGCGGGACGGTGGTGACGGGCCGTGTCGAGCGTGGTGTGGTGAAGGTTGGCGAAGAGGTGGAGATCGTCGGCATCCGTCCGACGGTGAAGACGACGTGCACGGGAGTGGAGATGTTCCGCAAGCTGCTGGATCAGGGGCAGGCTGGGGACAACGTGGGAGTGCTGCTGCGGGGCACGAAGCGTGATGACGTGGAGCGTGGTCAGGTGCTGGCGAAGCCGGGTTCGATCAAGCCGCACACGCACTTCACGGGCGAGGTTTACTGCCTGTCGAAGGAAGAGGGTGGTCGCCACACGCCGTTCTTCAACAACTATCGTCCGCAGTTCTACTTCCGGACGACGGACGTGACGGGCGCGATCGCGATGCCGGAAGGGGTCGAGATGGTGATGCCGGGCGACAACGTGCAGATGACGGTGAAGCTGATCTCGCCGATTGCCATGGAAGAAGGGCTGCGCTTCGCGATCCGCGAGGGCGGCCGCACCGTCGGCGCCGGCGTCGTCGCCAAGATCATCGAGTAGTTCCGGTCGAGGTTCATGGGCGGCGCCGGCGAACGGCGGTGCCGCCGTAGTTCTGCCGCAGGGGTATAGCTCAACTGGCAGAGCGTCGGTCTCCAAAACCGAAGGTTGGGGGTTCGATTCCCTCTGCCCCTGCCATACCTGCAACCGAAACCGACAAGATGGCCGATAAATTCAAGTTTGCGCTGGCGGTCCTGCTGCTGGTGGCCGGTATCGCCGGCTTCTACCTCCTCGCGGAGCAGGCGATGATCCTGCGTGTGCTCGCCGTCATGGCGGGTACCGCCCTCGCCGTCGCGGTCGCTTGGAGGACCGAGCAAGGACAGCGTTTCTTCGTCTTCGCGCGGGAGTCCGCGACCGAGGCGAAAAAAGTCGTCTGGCCGTCCCGCAAGGAGACCATGCAGACGACTGGCATGGTGTTCGCCTTCGTCGTCGTGATGGCCGTCTTTCTCTGGCTGACCGACAAGAGCCTGGAATGGCTGATGTATGACCTGGTTCTTGGCTGGAGAAAATCATGAGCATGCGCTGGTACGTGGTACACGCCTACTCGGGCTTTGAGAAGAGCGTGCAGCGCGCCTTGCTCGAGCGTATCCAGCGGCAGGGAATGGCTGAGCGCTTTGGTCGCATCCTCGTCCCGGTGGAAGAGGTGGTCGAACTGAAGATGGGCCAGAAGAGCATTTCCGAGCGCAAGTTCTTCCCCGGCTATGTGCTGGTGGAAATGGAGATGAACGACGAGTCCTGGCATCTTGTCAAGAGTACACCGAAGGTCACCGGTTTTGTCGGCGGTACCGCCAACAAGCCGAGCCCGATTTCCGAGAAGGAAGTCGCGAAGATCATGCAGCAGATGCAGGAGGGCGTGGAAAAGCCACGGCCGAAGGTGCTCTTCGAACCCGGCGAGGTGGTGCGCGTCAAGGAGGGGCCGTTCACGGATTTTCATGGTGCGGTCGAGCACGTCAACTACGAGAAGAACCGGTTGCGCGTTTCGGTGACGATCTTTGGTCGGCCGACGCCGGTCGAACTGGAGTTCGGGCAGGTCGAGAAAGCCTGACCGCGGGCTCTTTCGCGGGCCGTCGAGTGCCCTCGGCGGCCCGTAGCAGTGCGGCTCTCGGGCCGCGTTTGTCGTTTGGGGAGCGCTCGCGTGAGCGCGTTCGAACCCGCTCACAGGAGTCGTACGGTGGCAAAGAAAATCACTGGTTACATCAAGTTGCAGGTGCCGGCCGGGAAGGCAAACCCGTCGCCGCCGATCGGTCCCGCGCTCGGCCAGCGCGGACTTAACATCATGGAGTTCTGCAAGTCCTTCAATGCGCAGACGCAGGGGCTGGAGCCGGGTTTGCCGATACCGGTCGTGATCACCGCCTTCGCCGACAAGAGTTTCACCTTCATCATGAAGACACCGCCGGCGGCGGTGCTGATCAAGAAGGCCATCGGCATCCAGAAGGGCAGCGCCAAGCCGCACACGGCCAAGGTCGGTACGCTGACGCGGGCCCAGTGTGAAGCGATTGCAGCGCAGAAGTTGCCCGACTTGACGGCGGCTGACATGGAAGCGGCGGTGCGCACCATCGCCGGCAGTGCCCGGACGATGGGCGTCACGGTGGAGGGGGTGTGAGATGGCACGCTTGAGCAAACGTCAGAAGGCCCTGCAGGGCAAGGTCGACCGTACGCGGAGCTATCCCGTCGCGGAAGCGCTGCAGCTCGCCAAGGAGTGCGCCGTCGCCAAGTTCGACGAGTCGATCGATGCCGCGGTCTGCCTTGGCGTCGATCCACGGAAATCCGACCAGATCGTTCGCGGCTCGGTGGTTCTGCCGGCCGGTACGGGCAAGACGGTCCGCGTCGCGGTCTTCGCCCAAGGCGAGAAGGCGGCAGCGGCCAAGGCAGCGGGTGCGGATATCGTCGGATTCGAGGATCTGGCGGCGGAGATCAAGTCGGGTGTGATGAACTTCGATCGCGTGATCGCAACACCGGATGCGATGCGCGTCGTGGGTCAGCTCGGCCAAATCCTCGGTCCTCGGGGCCTGATGCCGAACCCGAAGGTGGGGACGGTGACCATGGATGTCGCGACGGCGGTACAGAACGCCAAGGCGGGCCAAGTCCAGTATCGTACCGACAAGGCCGGGATCATCCACAGCACGATCGGTCGCGCGTCGTTCGATGGCGAGAAACTGGCGAGCAATCTCAAGGCGCTCGTCGACGCACTGATCAAGGCGAAGCCGGCGACCTCGAAGGGACAGTATGTGCGCCGCATAGCCGTTGCCAGCACGATGGGACCGGGTGTCCGCGTCGACGCCTCGACGCTCTAGAAGAGGAAACATGGTCGGGACCGTGCGCCGCCCGCGCGGCCCCGATCGAGGGCTTTGTAGGGCTACTGGCAGGGCGTCACGCCCTGGCGGTAGATCGTCAAAGACCGCAGGTGCCGACGACGATGCCTGTCGTGGGTTTAAGTGTGCAAGCGGCCTGCGTAGACGGTGTGCCCGGAAAAGGATTCTGCAGCAATGGCCTTCAGGCCTCTGCTGCCAACCCCTGATCATGGTCGCCGTGGGTGCGGTGCATCCAGCCGGATGTGCCGTTTGTTGACTTGATGGGAGGAAGGACCTGTGGGTCTCAATCTTGATGATAAGAAGGTCGTGGTGGCCGAGGTGGCGGCAAAGGTCGCGACCGCGCAGACCATCGTGCTCGCCGAATACAGTGGTTTGCCGGTGGCCCATCTGACTCGTCTGCGCGCCCAGGCACGTGCTGCTGGCGTTTACCTGCGTGTGGTGAAGAACACGCTGGTGCGGCGGGCCGTCGAAGGCACGGCCTTCGCCGGCTTGGCCGAGCAGATGACCGGACCGCTGATTTACAGCATGTCGGAAGATCCGGTTGCTGCGGCAAAGGTGCTCAATGATTTCGCCAAGACCAACGACAAGCTGATTCTCAAGGCCGGCAGCTTCGCGGGTGAGGCGCTCGACAAGGCCGGTGTTCAGGCGCTGGCGTCGATCCCGAGCCGCAACGAGTTGCTTGCCCAGTTGCTTGGAGTCATGCAGGCGCCGGTCACCGGCTTCGCCTGTGCACTTTCCGCCTTGGCCAAGCAGCGCGAGGAAGCCGCCGCCTGAGTGCAACCAGCTTTTTTTGTTTCCAGATCCAGGAGTGAGTAATCATGGCAATTAGCAAGCAGGACATTCTCGATGCCGTCGGCGCGATGACTGTCATGGAACTGAACGACCTCGTCAAGGCGTTCGAGGAGAAGTTTGGCGTTTCGGCAGCATCGATGGCCGTCGCAGCTCCGGGTGCGGCCGCACCAGTGGTCGAGGAGCAGACCGAGTTCACGGTCGTCCTCGCCGGTATCGGCGAGAAGAAGGTCGAGGTCATCAAGGTCGTTCGTGCGGCCACCGGCCTCGGTCTGAAGGAAGCCAAGGACTTGGTCGACAGCGCCCCGAAAGCGGTCAAGGAGGCGATCTCCAAGGCCGATGCCGAAGCGCTCAAGAAGCAGCTCGAGGACGCTGGAGCAAAGGTCGAGGTCAAGTAACACCGGTAAGGCAGGCTGGGCTGGCGGCTTTCTGGTCGCCAGCCCTTTTCTGCTTTTCCGGCGATGGCGGCGCATCCGCGGTATCCGGGGATGTGTTGCCTGCAGCGTGCAAACGCAAACACGACTGGCGATGGCTGGAGCGGTGCCCGTTCCCGCCCGCGCGCCGGCCAGCCATGTTGCGTTTGTCCGTTGCGAACCGGCGGATGTGGCACCTCGCCGGAGCGCTAGAGGATTTGCCTTGTGAGTTCGGAGCGACCATGACCTACTCCTATACCGAGAAGAAGCGTATCCGCAAGAGTTTCGCCAAGCGCGCCAGCGTGCTCGAGGTGCCCTTTCTGCTGGCGACACAACTGGAATCCTTCACCGCCTTCCTGCAGGCCAGCGTGCCAGCGGGCCAGCGCCGGAACCAGGGGCTGCAGGCGGCCTTCTCCTCGATCTTCCCGATCGTCAGTCACAGCGGCAACGCTCGGCTGGAGTTCGTGAGCTACACGCTTTCCGAACCAACCTTCGACGTGACCGAGTGCCAGCAGCGCGGACTGACCTTCGCCTCGGCGCTGCGGGCGAAGGTTCGTCTGGTGATACTCGACCGCGAGGTACCGGACACGATCAAGGAAGTGAAGGAACAGGAGGTCTATATGGGCGAAATCCCGTTGATGACTTCCACCGGCTCATTCGTCATCAACGGTACCGAGCGCGTGATCGTCTCGCAACTGCATCGCTCGCCTGGCGTGTTCTTCGAACACGACCGGGGCAAGACGCACAGCTCGGGCAAGCTGCTGTTTTCGGCACGGGTGATCCCCTATCGCGGTTCTTGGCTGGATTTCGAATTCGATCCGAAGGATCTGCTCTTCTTCCGCGTTGACCGCCGCCGCAAGATGCCGGTGACCACCCTGCTGAAGGCCATCGGCCTGACGTCGCAGCGAATCCTCCTCGAGTTCTTCGAGTTCGACACCTTCTACATCGGCAAGCGGGTCACCGAGTTTGCGCTCGTTCCCGAGCGGCTGCGCGGCGAGGTTGCCCGTTTCGATTTCAACGACCCAACGGGCAGGCTGATCATTGCCAAGGACAAGCGGATCACCGCCAAGCATATCCGTGAGCTCGACGCCGCCGGCATGAAGCAGGTGGCTGTTCCCGACGATTTCCTCATCGGGCGCGTGATCGGTGAAGACGTGATTGATCAGGCGACCGGCGAGATCCTCGCCAACGCCAATGACGAGGTCACGGAGACGCTGCTGGCGAAGCTGGTCGAGGCAGGCGTCGAGTCTTTGCATACGCTGTATGTCAACGATCTCGATCGCGGTGCCTTCATCTCGCAGACCTTGCGCACGGACGAAACCACGTCGCGCGGGGCGGCGCGCATCGCGATCTACCGCATGATGCGGCCGGGTGAGCCGCCGACCGAGGAAGCCGTCGAGATCCTCTTCAACGGACTGTTCTACTCCGATGACCGCTACGACCTGTCGGCGGTTGGGCGAATGAAGTTCAACCGCCGGGTCGCACGCAAGGCGGTCGTCGAGTACAAGGTGATGGTCCGGCAGGCGCCGGCCAAGCGTGATGCCATACTCCGACTGATCAACGATACCGTTGGCGAAGCGGTGACCTCGGTGGAGCAGGCGCTTGCCGAGCTGAACCACGGACCGCGGGCAGTCGCCGAGAACCTGACGCATGAGGCCGCCTCGAGCCTGCTGGAGTCACTGAAGGGGCTTGGGGTCGTCGGCGAGGTGCGCGAACAGCTCACCCTTTCGCCGCGCGATGTCGTCGAAGTGATCCGGCTGTTGGTCGAGCTGCGCAACGGTCGCGGCGAAATCGACGACATCGACCACCTCGGCAACCGGCGGGTGCGTTCGGTCGGCGAACTGGCTGAGAACCAGTTCCGCGCCGGGCTCGTGCGCGTCGAGCGTGCGGTCAAGGAACGGTTGTCGCAGGCCGAGTCCGACAACCTGATGCCGCACGACCTGATCAACGCCAAGCCGATCAGCGCCGCGGTGCGCGAGTTCTTCGGCTCGAGCCAGCTGTCGCAGTTCATGGACCAGACCAACCCGCTTTCCGAGATCACCCACAAGCGCCGTGTTTCGGCGCTTGGCCCCGGCGGCCTGACACGCGAGCGCGCCGGCTTCGAAGTGCGTGACGTACATCCGACGCACTACGGCCGCGTCTGTCCGATCGAGACACCCGAGGGCCCGAACATCGGCCTGATCAACTCACTGGCGCTCTTTGCGCGCACCAACGAGTACGGCTTTCTCGAGACCCCCTATCGCAAGGTCGTGGACGGTCGGGTGAGCGATCAGATCGAGTACCTGTCGGCAATCGAGGAGGGCGCGTACATCATTGCCCAGGCGAACTCCGAAATCGGCGACGAAGGTGCTTTGCTCGATCAACTGGTCACCTGTCGCGAGAAGGGCGAGACGATTCTGGCGGAGCCGGCACGCGTGCAATACATGGATGTGGCGCCGAGCCAGATCGTGTCGGTGGCGGCGTCTCTGATCCCCTTCCTCGAGCACGACGACGCCAACCGTGCGCTGATGGGAGCCAACATGCAGCGGCAGGCGGTGCCCTGTCTGCGTCCGGAGAAGCCGCTGGTCGGAACCGGTATCGAGCGAACGGTGGCGGTCGATTCGGGTACCGCAGTACAGGCACTGCGCGGCGGACTGGTGGACTACGTCGACGCGTCGCGTGTCGTCGTTCGCGTCAACGACGACGAGACTGGACCCGGCGAAGTCGGCGTCGACATCTACAACCTTGTCAAGTATACGCGGTCCAATCAGAACACCAACATCAACCAGCGGCCGCTGGTTCGCGTTGGCGATGTGATCGCCCGTGGTGACGTGGTCGCCGACGGGGCTTCGACGGACAAGGGCGAACTGGCGCTCGGCCAGAACATGCTGGTCGCCTTCATGCCCTGGAATGGCTACAACTTCGAGGATTCGATCCTGATTTCCGAACGCGTCGTCGCCGAGGACCGTTTCACCTCGATCCACATCGAGGAGCTGACGGTGGTCGCGCGCGACACCAAGCTGGGGCCCGAGGAGATCACGCGCGACATCGCCTCGCTGGGCGAATCGCAGCTCTCGCGCCTCGACGAGTCCGGCATCGTCTACATCGGCGCCGAGGTCGAGGCTGGCGATGTCCTGGTGGGCAAGGTGACGCCGAAGGGAGAGACGCAGCTGACGCCGGAAGAGAAGCTGCTGCGGGCGATCTTTGGCGAGAAGGCATCCGATGTCAAGGATACTTCGCTGCGGGTGCAGTCGGGGATTTCGGGTACGGTCATCGACGTGCAGGTCTTCACGCGTGAAGGCATCGAGCGTGACAAGCGGGCGCAGTCGATCATTGACGATCATCTGCGCAGCTACAAGCTCGATCTGGCCGATCAGTTGCGCATCGTCGAAAGGGACGCCTTTGCGCGCGCCGAGAGAATGATCATCGGCAAGTCGGCGAACGGTGGTCCGAAGCGGCTGGCCAAGGGGACCCTGGTCAACGCCGAGTACCTCGAGGGTATCGACCCGCATCACTGGTTCGACATCCGCATGGCTGACGAGGACATTGCGCAGCAGCTGGAGTCGCTGCGTGAAGGCCTCGAACAGACCCGCAAGGGCTTCGACGTCGCTTTCGAGGAGAAGCGCAAGAAGCTGACCCAGGGTGACGAACTGCCGCCCGGTGTGCAGAAGATGGTCAAGGTCTACGTGGCCGTCAAGCGCCGCCTGCAGGCGGGCGACAAGATGGCGGGCCGACATGGCAACAAGGGCGTGGTTTCGCGCATCGTCCCGGTCGAGGACATGCCCTACATGGCCGACGGACGCCCAGTCGACATCGTCCTGAACCCGCTCGGCGTACCTTCGCGGATGAACGTCGGCCAGATTCTTGAGGTCCATCTCGGGCTTGCTGCCAAAGGTCTGGGAACGCGAATCGGTGACATGCTGCGTCGCCAGGCCGCGGTCGAAGAGGTGCGGGGCCTGCTGGCACAGATCTACAACGGGACCGGCAAGCCGGAGCGTCTCGACGAGCTCAATGACGCCGAGATCCTCGAGATGGCGGGCAACCTCGAGGCGGGCGTGCCGTTTGCGACGCCGGTCTTCGATGGAGCCAAGGAATCGGAGATCAAGGCGGTCCTGGAACTGGCCGGCATGCCGCAGTCCGCACAGATGACGCTCTACGACGGTCGCACCGGTGAGCGCTTCGAGCGGCAGGTCACGGTGGGCTACATGCACGTGCTGAAGCTGCACCACCTCGTCGATGACAAGATGCATGCCCGCTCGACCGGACCTTACTCCTTGGTCACGCAGCAGCCGCTCGGTGGCAAGGCGCAGTTTGGTGGCCAGCGTTTCGGCGAGATGGAGGTGTGGGCCCTTGAAGCCTACGGTGCCTCCTACGTGCTGCAGGAGATGCTCACGGTCAAGTCGGACGATGTCAATGGGCGCACCAAGGTCTATGAGAACATCGTCAAGGGTGACCACAAGATCGATGCCGGCATGCCAGAGTCGTTCAACGTCCTCGTCAAGGAAATCCGTTCGTTGGCGATCGATATCGATCTCGAGCGTTTCTGATTCGTTGGCAAGGGTGGGTGGGCGCCGGGGCGTCATCCTCACCCCAGACAGCTCACTCCTCACTGGAGCAAAAGATGAAAGCATTGCTTGATTTGTTTAAGCAGGTGACGCAGGAAGAGCAGTTTGACGCGATCACCATCGGCCTCGCCTCGCCGGACAAGATCCGCTCCTGGTCCTACGGCGAAGTCAAGAAACCGGAGACGATCAATTACCGCACCTTCAAGCCGGAACGGGATGGCCTGTTCTGCGCCAAGATCTTCGGCCCGATCAAGGACTACGAGTGTCTCTGCGGCAAGTACAAGCGGCTCAAGCATCGCGGCGTGATCTGCGAGAAGTGTGGCGTCGAGGTGACGCTGGCGAAGGTGCGTCGCGAACGCATGGCCCATATCGAGCTGGCCAGCCCGGTGGCGCACATCTGGTTCCTGAAGAGCCTGCCCAGCCGACTCGGCATGGTGCTCGACATGACCCTGCGCGACATCGAGCGCGTTCTCTACTTCGAAGCCTTCGTCGTCTTCGATCCGGGCATGACGCCACTCGTCCGCGGCCAACTGCTGACTGAGGATGATTATCTCGCCAAGGTCGAGGAGTATGGCGACGACTTCTCCGCCGCCATGGGCGCGGAAGGGATCCGCGAGTTGCTGCGTTCGATCGACCTCGCGCGCGAGGTCGAGGGATTGCGCGGCGAACTCGAAACCACGAGCTCGGAGACCAAGAGCAAGAAGTTCTCGAAGCGGCTGAAGGTCCTTGAGGGCTTCCAGAAGTCCGGTATCAAGCCCGAGTGGATGGTGCTTGAGGTCCTGCCGGTGCTGCCGCCCGATCTGCGTCCGCTGGTGCCGCTGGACGGCGGTCGCTTCGCGACTTCGGATCTCAACGATCTCTACCGGCGGGTGATCAACCGCAACAATCGCCTGAAGCGGCTTCTCGAGCTGAAGGCACCAGAGATCATCGTCCGCAACGAGAAGCGCATGCTGCAGGAGGCAGTCGATTCACTGCTCGACAACGGTCGCCGCGGCAAGGCAATGACGGGTGCCAACAAGCGCCCGCTGAAGTCGCTGGCGGACATGATCAAAGGCAAGGGCGGCCGTTTCCGGCAGAACCTGCTCGGCAAGCGTGTCGATTACTCGGGCCGCTCGGTGATCGTCGTCGGTCCGCAACTCAAACTGCACCAATGCGGGCTGCCGAAGCTGATGGCGCTCGAGTTGTTCAAGCCCTTCATCTTCAATCGCCTGGAGGTGATGGGTCTGGCGACGACGATCAAGCAGGCGAAGAAGATGGTCGAAACGCAGGAGCCGGTGGTTTGGGACATCCTCGAGGAGGTGATTCGCGAGCACCCGATCATGCTCAACCGGGCGCCGACGCTGCACCGGCTCGGCATCCAGGCGTTCGAGCCGACGTTGATCGAGGGCAAGGCGATCCAGTTGCACCCGCTGGTTTGCGCAGCTTTCAACGCCGACTTCGACGGTGACCAGATGGCGGTCCATGTCCCGCTCTCGCTCGAAGCGCAGATGGAGGCACGGACGCTGATGCTGGCATCGAACAATGTCCTCTCGCCGGCAAACGGAGAGCCGATCATCGTGCCGTCGCAGGACATCGTTCTCGGTCTTTACTACGCGACACGGGAGCGCATCAACGCCCGCGGCGAGGGGATGATCTTTCCCGATCTCGCCGAAGTCACACGTGCCATGCAGGCGGGCGAGCTCGACCTGCATGCACGGATCGTCGTGCGCATCACCGAGCACGAGCAGGACGAAACCGGCGGCTGGCTGGAGAAGACGACGCGCTACCAGACGACCGCCGGGCGCGCGCTCCTGTCAGAGATCCTGCCACGTGGGCTGCCATTCAGCCTGATCGACAAGACGCTCAAGAAGAAGGAGATCTCGCGGCTGATCAACGCGGCCTTCCGCCGCTGTGGTCTCAAGGAGACGGTCGTCTTTGCCGACAAGCTGATGCAGAACGGTTACCGGCTGGCGACCCGCGCCGGCATCTCGATCTGCTCCGACGACATGCTGGTGCCGGCACAGAAGCGCGCGATCATCACTGCTGCGGAAGCGGAGGTGAAGGAGATCGAGAGCCAATACACCAACGGCCTGGTGACCAACGGCGAGCGTTACAACAAGGTGGTCGACATCTGGGGCCGCACCGGTGATCAGGTTGCCAAGGTGATGATGGATCAGCTCGGCCACGAGGAGGTGCGCAATCGTCGGGGCGAGCAGGAGAAGCAGGAGTCCTTCAACTCAATCTTCATGATGGCAGACTCGGGCGCTCGCGGTTCCGCGGCACAGATTCGCCAGCTGGCTGGCATGCGTGGCCTGATGGCGAAGCCGGACGGATCGATCATCGAAACGCCGATCACGACCAATTTCCGCGAGGGCCTGAACGTTCTTCAGTACTTCATTTCCACCCACGGTGCGCGCAAGGGTCTGGCGGATACCGCGCTGAAGACTGCCAACTCCGGCTACCTGACGCGCCGCCTGGTGGACGTGACGCAGGACTTGGTCGTCATCGAGGACGACTGCGGGACGGGCAACGGGGTCACCATGAAGGCTCTGATTGAAGGTGGCGAGGTGATCGAGGCTCTGCGCGAACGGATTCTGGGTCGCGTCACGGCCACCGATGTCGTTCACCCGGACACGCAGGAGACGGTGATCGAGGCCGGCACGCTGATCAGCGAGGACCACTGCGATCTGATCGATCAGTTGGGAATCGACGAGGTCAAGGCGCGTACGCCGTTGACCTGCGAGACCAGGTATGGCCTGTGTGCGAAGTGTTATGGGCGTGACCTTGGTCGCGGAACGCTGGTCAACGTTGGCGAGGCGGTGGGTGTGATTGCCGCGCAATCGATCGGTGAGCCGGGAACCCAGTTGACCATGCGCACGTTCCACGTCGGGGGTGCCGCCTCACGCGCCGCGGTTGCCAGTCACGTCGAGACGCGCAGCGCCGGGGTGGTTCGCTTCACCTCGACGATGCGCTATGTCACGAGCGCCAAGGGCGAGAAGATCGTCATCACGCGCTCGGGTGAGATCCTGATCACCGACGACAACGGTCGCGAGCGCGAGAAGCACAAGCTTCCCTACGGTGCCACCCTGCTGGTCGAGGATGCGCAGTCGGTCAAGGCGGGGGCGCGTCTGGCCAGTTGGGATCCGCACACGCGACCGATCATCGCCGAGTACTCGGGGCTGGTGAAGTTCGAGAACGTCGAGGAGGGCGTCACCGTTGCCAAGCAGATCGACGAAGTGACCGGGCTGTCGACGCTGGTGGTCATCGACCCGAAGCGTGGTGGCAAGACCCCGAGCAAGGGACTGCGGCCGCAGGTGCGGCTGTTCGAGCCTGACGGCGAGGAAGTCCGGATGCACGGCAGCGATCACCCGGTGACGATCACCTTTCAGGTCGGTGCCATCATCAACGTTCTCGATGGTCAGCAGATTTCGGTTGGCGATGTCCTCGCGCGTCTGCCGCAGGAGTCGGCGAAGACGCGCGACATCACCGGAGGTCTGCCGCGTGTGGCGGAGCTGTTCGAGGCGCGTACTCCCAAGGATGCTGGCATGCTGGCGGAGTTCACGGGTACCATGTCGTTCGGCAAGGACACCAAGGGCAAGCAGCGACTGGTGATCACCGATCTCGAGGGAATTACGCACGAGTACCTGATCCTCAAGGACAAGCACGTCCTGGTGCACGACGGGCAGGTGGTCAACAAGGGTGAGCTGATCGTCGATGGCGCGCCCGATCCGCACGACATCCTGCGCCTGCTGGGGGTCGAGGCGCTGGCGGTGTACATCACCGATGAGGTTCAGGACGTCTATCGTCTGCAGGGCGTAAAGATCAACGACAAGCACATCGAGGTCATCGTTCGGCAGATGCTGCGCCGGGTGAACGTGCTTGAGCCCGGTGACACGAGGTTCATCAAGGGCGAGCAGGTCGAGCGCGCCAATCTGCTCGACGAGAATGACCAGATGTTCGCCGAAGGCAAGCTGCCGGCCACCTACGAGCATGTACTACTGGGCATCACCAAGGCCTCGCTGTCGACCGATTCGTTCATCTCGGCGGCTTCCTTCCAGGAGACGACACGTGTCCTGACCGAAGCCGCGATCATGGGCAAGCGCGACGAGTTGCGCGGCCTCAAGGAGAACGTCATCGTAGGTCGCCTGATCCCAGCCGGCACCGGCCTTGCCTACCACAATACGCGGCGGAAGAACGCCGCTGGCGAGGACATCGCGGGTGGCGGGGAGCTCGAGGAGGACGAGGTCCCGCCGGCGAGCGAGGAGAGCGCACAGGATGTGCCGGTGGCTTGACTTGCCGCGCGTTAAAACCTAGAATCGCCGGTCTTTGTCGCCGACGCCACGCGCTTGCGGCGGCTTGTGGAATTCGCCAAGGCGGCCTTTGGTCCGCCTTGGTTTTTTGCAGATGGTCCGATCCGGGCACCGCGGGCGCTGCACTGAACTTGAGGGTGGAAACATGCCAACCATAAACCAGCTGGTGCGCAAGCCTCGCGAGGCCATCCGCACCAAGAGCAAAGTCCCCGCGTTGAGCAACTGTCCGCAAAAACGTGGCGTCTGCACTCGCGTCTATACGACCACGCCGAAGAAGCCCAACTCCGCTTTGCGCAAGGTGTGCAAAGTCCGTCTGACGAACGGCTTCGAGGTCATTTCGTACATCGGTGGTGAAGGTCACAACCTGCAGGAGCACTCGGTTGTCCTCATACGCGGTGGTCGCGTCAAGGACCTGCCGGGTGTGCGCTATCACACCGTTCGCGGGTCGCTCGATACGCAGGGCGTGAAAAAGCGCAAGCAGGGTCGTTCCAAGTACGGCACCAAGCGCCCGAAGGCCGCCTGAGTTCCGCCTGATTGAGGGCCGCTCCGGATGGGCGGCCCGGGAAGGGGACGGCTGGTGTCGGTTCCTTCCTCCGATTGTGACTATGAGAGGTTGCCATGCCCCGTCGTCGTGAAGTGCCCAAGCGCGATATCCTGCCGGATCCGAAATACGGCAATGTCGATGTATCGAAGTTCGTCAATACGATCATGAAGAGCGGCAAGAAATCGGTCGCCGAGCGTATCGTCTATGGTGCCTTTGACCAGGTCGTCAGCAAGAGCGGCAAGGATCCCCTGGAGGTTTTCAGCGCGGCTCTCGGCAACATCAAGCCTCTGGTCGAAGTCAAGAGCCGGCGCGTCGGCGGCGCCAATTATCAGGTCCCGGTCGAGGTCCGCCCCAGCCGCCGGATGGCGCTCGCCATGCGCTGGCTGCGCGACTATGCCCGCAGGCGCTCCGAAAAGTCGATGGGGCAGCGTCTTGCCGCCGAGATGCTCGAGGCTGCGGAAAGCCGCGGCGCAGCCGTGAAGAAGCGCGACGAGGTGCATCGCATGGCCGAGGCCAACAAGGCCTTTGCGCATTTCCGTTTCTGATCGTACCGCAGCGGCGCCGCTCCCGCCGGCGCTGCCTATCGTTCTTTATTAGTGAAGGTCCATTACTGTGGCACGGAAAACCCCCATTGAGCGGTACCGGAACATCGGTATCAGCGCCCACATCGATGCCGGCAAGACGACGGCGACCGAGCGCATCCTGTTTTACACCGGGATCAACCACAAGATCGGTGAAGTGCACGACGGCGCCGCGACCATGGACTGGATGGCGCAGGAGCAGGAGCGCGGCATCACCATCACTTCGGCGGCGACAACGTGCTTCTGGAAAGGCATGCAGCTCGACCGTCCCGAGCATCGCATCAACATCATCGATACGCCGGGACACGTCGACTTCACCATCGAAGTGGAGCGTTCGATGCGTGTCCTCGATGGTGCGTGCATGGTCTACTGTGCCGTAGGTGGGGTGCAGCCGCAGTCGGAGACTGTCTGGCGGCAGGCGACCAAGTACAAGGTTCCGCGGCTGGCCTTCGTGAACAAGATGGACCGACAGGGGGCCGACTTTTTCAAGGTCGTCGAGCAAATGCGCGCGCGCCTCAAGGCCAACCCGATACCGATCGTCATCCCGATCGGCAAGGAAGACTACTTCGAGGGTGTCGTCGACCTGGCCAAGATGAAGGCGATCTACTGGGACGAAGCCTCTCTGGGAATGAAGTTCGACTATCGCGAGATTCCGGCCGAGCTGCAGGCGGAGGCGGAGGAGTGGCGGAGCAAGATGGTCGAGGCGGCGGCCGAATCGTCCGAGGAACTGATGGACAAGTACCTCGAAGAAGGTGACCTGAGCGAGGCGGACATCATCCACGGCCTGCGCCAGCGCACCATCGCCTGCGAGATTCAGCCGGCACTCTGCGGCACGGCCTTCAAGAACAAGGGCGTGCAACGCATGCTTGATGCGGTCATTGATCTCCTGCCGTCGCCAGTGGATATTCCAGCCGTCACCGGTGAAAGCGAGAGCGGCGAGCCGGCAACGCGTGACGCGGCCGATACGGCCAAGTTCTCTGCCCTTGCCTTCAAGCTGATGACCGACCCCTATGTCGGGCAACTGACCTTCATCCGTGTCTATTCCGGCGTGCTCAAATCGGGCGATACCGTTTACAACCCGACCAAGGGGCGGCGCGAGCGCATCGGCCGCGTCCTGCAGATGCACGCCAACAACCGTGAGGAACTGAAAGAGGTCTTGGCTGGCGACATCGCCGCCTGTGTCGGTCTCAAAGAGGTCACCACCGGCGAGACGCTCTGTGATCCAGCAGCTCCCATCACCCTCGAGCGCATGGTGTTCCCGGAACCGGTGATCCACGTCGCGGTGGAGCCCAAGACGAAACCCGACCAGGAAAAGATGAGCGTCGCGCTGGGTCGGCTGGCACAGGAAGATCCGTCGTTCCGCGTCCGCACCGACGAGGAGTCGGGGCAGACGATCATTTCCGGTATGGGCGAACTGCATCTGGAGATCATCGTCGACCGTCTCAAGCGCGAGTTTGGCGTGGACGCCAACGTCGGTGCGCCGCAGGTCGCCTATCGCGAGTGCATCAAGAAGGCGGTCGAGCAGGAGGGCAAGTTCGTCAAGCAGTCCGGAGGCCGCGGCCAGTATGGGCATGTCTGGCTGAAGATGGAACCGAACGAGCCCGGCAAGGGATACGAATTCGTCGACGCGATCAAGGGTGGCACCGTGCCGCGTGAGTACATTCCAGCGGTTGACAAGGGTTTGCAGGATGCCATCACCAGTGGCGTCCTTGCCGGTTTCCCGGTGGTCGACGTCAAGTTCACCCTTTTCGAGGGTTCCTATCACGATGTCGATTCGAATGAGAACGCGTTCCGCATGGCCGCAGCCATTGCCTTCAAGGATGGCATGCGCCGGGCGTCGCCAACACTTCTCGAGCCGATGATGGCGGTCGAGGTCGAGACGCCGGAAGACTACATGGGCAACGTCATGGGGGACTTGTCGAGTCGCCGTGGCATGATCCAGGGCATGGAAGATTTGCCGGGCAACATGAAGGCAATCAAGGCCGAGGTACCTCTGGCAGAGATGTTCGGTTATTCGACCACGCTCCGTTCGTTGAGCCAGGGTCGCGCGACCTACTCGATGGAGTTCAAGCACTATGCCGAGGCGCCGAAAAACGTCGCCGAAGCCGTCATCAACAAGAAATGACCCTGTTTTGAGGATACGTTAATGGCCAAGGGAAAATTTGAGCGCACGAAGCCGCATGTGAATGTGGGCACGATTGGGCACGTGGATCACGGGAAGACGACGCTGACGGCGGCGATCACGACGATTCTGGCGAAGAAGTTTGGTGGGGTGGCGAAGGCGTACGACCAGATTGATGCGGCGCCGGAGGAGAAGGCGCGGGGGATCACGATCAACACGGCGCACGTGGAGTACGAGACGGCGAAGCGCCACTATGCGCACGTGGACTGCCCGGGTCACGCGGACTACATCAAGAACATGATCACGGGTGCGGCGCAGATGGACGGAGCGATTCTGGTGGTGTCGGCGGCGGACGGGCCGATGCCGCAGACGCGGGAGCACATTCTGCTGGCGCGTCAGGTTGGGGTGCCGTACATCGTGGTGTATCTGAACAAGTGCGACATGGTTGATGACGCGGAGCTTCTGGAGCTGGTGGACATGGAGGTTCGCGAGCTGCTGTCGAAGTACGAGTTTCCTGGCGACGACATACCGATCATCCAGGGTTCGGCGCTGAAGGCGCTGGAAGGGGATACTGGGGAGCAGGGCGAGGGTTCGGTGATGGCGCTGGCGGATGCGCTGGACGCGTACATTCCGACGCCGCAGCGGGCGGTGGACAAGCCGTTCCTGCTGCCGATCGAGGACGTGTTCTCGATTTCGGGTCGCGGGACGGTGGTGACGGGCCGTGTCGAGCGTGGTGTGGTGAAGGTTGGCGAAGAGGTGGAGATCGTCGGCATCCGTCCGACGGTGAAGACGACGTGCACGGGAGTGGAGATGTTCCGCAAGCTGCTGGATCAGGGGCAGGCTGGGGACAACGTGGGAGTGCTGCTGCGGGGCACGAAGCGTGATGACGTGGAGCGTGGTCAGGTGCTGGCGAAGCCGGGTTCGATCAAGCCGCACACGCACTTCACGGGCGAGGTTTACTGCCTGTCGAAGGAAGAGGGTGGTCGCCACACGCCGTTCTTCAACAACTATCGTCCGCAGTTCTACTTCCGGACGACGGACGTGACGGGCGCGATCGCGATGCCGGAAGGGGTCGAGATGGTGATGCCGGGCGACAACGTGCAGATGACGGTGAAGCTGATCTCGCCGATTGCCATGGAAGAAGGGCTGCGCTTCGCGATCCGCGAGGGCGGCCGCACCGTCGGCGCCGGCGTCGTCGCCAAGATCATCGAGTAGATCGGCCAAACCCCCACAGCGGCACCTTGGCGCCGCTGATCGTTCTTTGGAAATCGAAAATGCAAAGCCAGAAAATCCGTATTCGCCTGAAGGCCTTCGACTATCGCCTGATCGATCAGTCGGCGCAGGAGATCGTGGACACCGCCAAGCGCACGGGAGCGGTTGTCCGCGGCCCAGTGCCCTTGCCGACGCGTATCCAGCGCTATGACCTGCTGCGCTCGCCGCACGTCGACAAGACCTCGCGCGACCAGCTCGAGATTCGCACGCACCTGCGCCTGATGGATATCATCGATCCGACCGACAAGACTGTCGACGCCTTGATGAAACTCGACTTGCCAGCGGGTGTGGACGTGGAAATCAAGTTGCAGTAAGGGCTTCTTGCGGCTATAATCGCCGCCTTTCGCCGGGCAGACCGAGGCTGGAGCTGCCCGTTCATTCAGCAGTGCTCGCCGGCCAATCGTAGCCGGTCAGAGGAGAATAAGCATGAGTCTAGGCCTTGTAGGGCGCAAGGTCGGCATGACGCGCATCTTTACCGACGATGGAGCCAGCATCCCGGTAACCGTGCTCGACGTGTCGAACAATCGCGTTGCCCAGATCAAAACGCCAGCAACGGATGGCTATCCTGCCGTCCAGATCGCTTTCGGCAAACGCCGTCCGTCACGTGTCAACAAGCCAATGGCCGGGCATCTTGCCAAGGCTGGCGTCGAGGCCGGGCACGTTCTCAAGGAATTTCCCGTCTCGGTCGACGACCTCGCGGCGCTGAAGGCCGGCGATCAGATCAGTGTGACGATATTCACCGTTGGTCAGAAGGTCGACGTCACTGCACAAACGATCGGCAAGGGTTTTTCGGGGTCGATCAAGCGGCACAACTTCAAGTCCCAGGGTGCCGCGCACGGCAACTCGGTGTCGCACAGGGCACCGGGATCCACCGGCATGGCGCAGGATCCGGGGCGGGTGTTTCCCGGTCAGAAGATGGCGGGTCACTTTGGCGACGTCAAGCGCACGCAGCAGAATCTGGAGGTCGTCCGCGTCGATGTCGAGCGTCAGTTGCTCCTGCTCAAGGGTGCCGTACCGGGTGCCAAAGGGGCAGACGTGATCGTGCGGCCTGCAGTCAAGGCGGGGGCATAAATGGAACTCAAGCTGATCAACGAACAGGGCCTGGAGGCGAGTCGCCTCGAGGCATCGGATACGCTCTTTGGCCGCGAGTACAACGAGGCGCTGGTACATCAGGTGCTGGTTGCCTACCAGGCTAACGCCCGTGGCGGCAATCGCGCCCAGCGCGACCGCCACGAAGTTGCACACACCACCAAGAAGCCGTGGCGCCAGAAAGGTACCGGCAGGGCGCGGGCTGGAATGTCGTCGTCGCCGATCTGGCGCGGTGGTGGTCGGGCATTCCCGAACCTGGCGGATGAGAACTTCCGCCAGAAGCTCAACCGCAAGATGTATCGCGCCGGAATGGCTTCAATCCTGTCGCAGCTGGCACGGGACGATCGTTTGGCCGTTGTCGAAAGCCTGACGGTCGAGGCTCCGAAGACCAAGCTCTTTGCTAACAAAATCAAGAGTATGGGCTACGACTCGGTGCTCGTGATCACCGATGCGCTCGACGAGAATGTCTTCCTGGCGGCGCGCAACCTGCCGAATGTTCTCGTGCTGGAGGTCCACCAGGCCGATCCGGTCTCCCTGGTCCGCTTCGGCAAGGTGCTGATGACGCGCGCGGCGGTGGCGAAGTTTGAGGAGATCCTGGGATGAACGAACAACGTCTGATGCAGGTGCTGTTGGCGCCGCAGATCTCCGAGAAGGCGACCTTTGTTGCCGACAAGCATGACCAGGTGATCTTCCGCGTCGTGTCCGATGCGACCAAGGCCGAGGTCAAGGGTGCTGTCGAGCTGCTCTTCAAGGTTTCGGTCGACTCAGTGCAGATGGCCAATGTCAAGGGCAAGAAAAAGCGCTTTGGCCGCGTTGCCGGTCGCCGCAGTGGCTGGAAGAAGGCTTTTGTCTGTCTCAAGCCCGGTCAGGAAATCAACTTCGTCGATGGAGGGGGCGTCTGATGGCTCTCGTCAAAGTCAAACCGACTTCGCCCGGCCGGCGTGCCGTGATCCGCGTCGTCAACGCGAATCTGCACAAGGGCGCTCCGGTCGCCCGGCTCATCGAGCAACAGTCGAAGAAGGCGGGCCGCAACAACAACGGTCACGTGACGACCCGACATCAGGGTGGCGGCCACAAGCAGCATTACCGCCTGGTCGATTTCAAGCGTACGAAGGATGGCGTGCCGGCGAAGGTTGAGCGGCTCGAGTACGATCCCAACCGCACCGCCAACATTGCCCTGCTCTGCTATGCCGACGGCGAGCGTCGGTACATCATTGCCCCGAAGGGTCTGACGGTGGGTCAGCAGGTGACAAGTGGCTCAGAGGCACCGATCAGGGTCGGTAACGCGTTGCCCATCCGCAACATCCCGGTCGGCACGACCATCCATTGTGTCGAGATGGTCCCTGGCAAGGGTGCGCAGCTTGCGCGATCGGCCGGAACCTCGGTGCAGCTGCTGGCGCGCGAAGGAGTGCACGCGCAGTTGCGGCTGCGCTCCGGCGAGATTCGCCGCGTGCATGTCGAGTGTCGGGCGACGATTGGCGAGGTCGGCAATGAAGAGCATAGCCTCCGTTCCATAGGCAAGGCGGGTGGCACCCGTTGGCGCGGTGTTCGGCCGACGGTGCGCGGCGTCGCCATGAACCCGATCGACCATCCGCATGGTGGTGGCGAAGGGAAGACGGCATCGGGCATGCATCCGGTCAGCCCGTGGGGTACCAAGACCAAGGGCTATCGTACTCGTCGCAACAAGCGTACGACTTCGATGATCGTGCAGCGCCGGCAAAAACGCTAAGGGATAGAGAACCATGGGACGTTCCGTTAAAAAGGGCCCGTTTGCTGATGCCCACCTGATCAACAAGGTCAGCGCAGTCCGTGCGACTGGCGACAAGCGCCCGATCAAGACTTGGTCGCGCCGCTCAACGGTTCTGCCGGACTTCGTCGGCCTGACGATCGCCGTCCATAACGGCAAACAGCACATACCGGTGTACATCACCGAGAACATGGTCGGGCACAAGTTGGGCGAGTTTTCGCTGACTCGTACCTTCAAGGGCCATACGTCTGGCAAGAAGGCCAAGAAGTAGGGGAATGAATATGGAAACTCGTGCTGTGTTGCGCGGTGTGCGACTGTCGAGTCAAAAGGGCCGGCTGGTGGCAGACCAGATTCGTGGTCTGCCAGTGGACAGGGCGCTGAACATCCTTGCTTTCAGTCCCAAGAAGGGTGCCGGCATCATCAAGAAGGTGCTCGAGTCGGCGATCGCCAATGCCGAGCACAACGATGGGGCCGACATCGACGAACTGAAGGTGAAGACGATCTTCGTCGAAAAGGGCGTGGTGCTCAAGCGCTTCACTGCGCGGGCGAAAGGGCGCGGCAACCGGATCGTCAAGCCGACGTGTCACGTCTTCCTGACTGTCGGCAACTGAGGAACAAGAATGGGACAAAAGATTCATCCTACCGGCTTTCGTCTTTCAGTCACCCGTGATTGGTCGTCACGTTGGTACGCCAACAGCAAGCAGTTTGCCGGCATGCTCAACGAGGATCTGCGTGTTCGGGAGTACCTCCACAAGAAGCTGAAACACGCCTCCGTCGGTCGCATCCTCATCGAGCGTCCAGCGAAGAATGCACGCGTGACGATCTTCTCGGCGCGGCCTGGCGTCGTTATCGGCAAGAAGGGCGAGGAGATCGACAACCTGCGCGCTGCCTTGCAAAAGATCATGGGCGTGCCGGTGCATGTTGGTATCGAGGAGATCCGCAAGCCGGAACTGGATGCGCAACTGATTGCCGATTCGATCACCCAGCAGCTGGAAAAGCGGATCATGTTCCGCCGGGCGATGAAACGAGCGATGCAGAACGCGATGCGCCTCGGTGCACAGGGGATCAAGATCATGAGTTCGGGCCGTCTCAACGGGGCCGAGATCGCCCGCCGCGAGTGGTATCGGGAGGGTCGCGTGCCGCTGCACACTCTGCGGGCCGACATCGACTACGCCACCTCCGAAGCGCTGACGACCTACGGTCTGATCGGCGTCAAGGTATGGGTGTTCAAGGGTGAGATTCTTGCTCGCAGCGAGCAGGCGGCGACTGCGGACAGCGCGCTCGAAGAACAGAGGCGGCCGCGGCGCCTCGGTGCCCGGCCGGCTGACGGCGCAGACAGAGGGCGCCCAGCGAGAGGAGCGGACGAGGTTGCCAGGGTAGAAGGCGCGCCCGGGGAAGCCAGGGCGCCCGTGAAACGAGTGAGAAAGGCAGGAACGACAGATGCTGCAGCCAGCTAGAAGAAAATACCGCAAGGAGCAGAAGGGCCGCAATACGGGCCTTGCGTTGCGCGGGGCCAAGGTGAGTTTTGGCGAGTATGGGCTGAAGTCGATTGGCCGCGGGCGGCTGACTGCCAGGCAGATCGAGGCCGCGCGGCGCGCCATGACCCGCCACATCAAGCGCGGCGGCCGCATCTGGATTCGCATCTTCCCCGACAAACCGATTTCGAAGAAGCCGGCAGAGGTCCGCATGGGCAGCGGCAAGGGAAGTCCCGAGTACTACGTCGCCGAGATCAAGCCGGGCAAGGTCCTCTACGAGATGGATGGGGTAAGTGAAAGCCTGGCCCGCGAGGCCTTCTCACTCGCGGCCGCGAAGCTGCCGATCCCGACGGTGTTTGTCACACGCATGATGGGGTGATCATGAAAGCCAGTGAACTCAGAGCAAAATCGGTCGATGAGCTGAACCAGGAACTGCTCGCCCTGCTGAAGGCGCAGTTCGGATTGCGGATGCAGCTTGCTACCCAGCAGCTGACGAACAACAGCCAGGTCGGCAAGGTGCGCCGTGAGATCGCGCGCGTGCGGACGCTTCTTCGTGAAAAGGCGGTTCAATGAGCGAGACCAAGAGCAGCAAGCGCACCCTGATTGGGCGCGTCGTCAGTGACAAGATGGAAAAGACGGTGACCGTCTTGGTCGAGCGTCGTGTCAAGCACGCGATGTACGACAAGATCATCGTCCGCTCCAGCAAGTACCACGCCCAGAACGAAAACAACGAGGCGAAGCTCGGCGACACGGTGGAAATCCAGGAGTCCCGACCGCTGTCGAAGACCAAGTCTTGGGTGGTCAGTCGGCTGCTCCAACGAGCGGTCGCGATATAGTTCTTGCGTTTGTTTGCGCTCCGGATATAATCGGCGGTTTTCCTGCGCCCGACGGCAGTAACCGGTCGAGCGTTTCTCCCCTAGCGGGTTCCAAGACTGACCGCCGTTGCGGGCCAAGTTGGAGTGACACATGATTCAAGTACAGACTACTCTCGACGTTGCCGACAATACCGGTGCGCGCTCGGTGATGTGCATCAAGGTGCTCGGTGGTTCGAAGCGCCGTTACGCAGGTGTTGGTGACATCATCAAGGTGGCGATCAAGGATGCCGCGCCGCGCGGACGTGTCAAGAAGGGCGACGTTTACAGTGCCGTCGTGGTACGCACGGCGAAGGGGGTCCGTCGGGTCGACGGATCGCTCGTCAGGTTCGACCACAACGCCGCCGTCCTGCTCAACAACAAGATGGAGCCGATCGGTACGCGCATCTTCGGGCCGGTGACGCGCGAGTTGCGTGGCGACCGCTTCATGAAGATCGTCTCGCTGGCCCCGGAAGTGCTGTAGGAGGACCATGGAAAAGATTCGTAAGGGCGATGACGTCGTGGTCCTCGCCGGCAAGGACAAGGGAAAGCGGGGAACCGTCCTCGCTCGTTCGGGCGCTGAGCATGTTCTCGTCGAAGGGGTGAACCGTGTCAAGAAGCACGTCAAGCCGAATCCGGTGAAGGGCGTCGTCGGGGGCATCACCGAGAAGGAAATGCCGCTGCACGTGTCGAATGTGGCGCTTTACAACCCGGCCACTAGGAAAGCGGACCGGGTCGGCTTCAGGAAGCTTGAGGATGGTACGAAGGTACGGTTTTTCAAGTCGAACGGTGAAGTCTTGGGGGTATAAGGATCAATCATGGCGCGTTTGCTGCAGTACTACACGGATACGGTGGTTCCCGAATTGACCCAGAAGTTTGGCTACAAGTCGAAGATGGAAGTGCCGCGGATCACCAAGGTGACGCTCAACATGGGTGTCGGGGAAGCCGTGGCGGACAAGAAAGTCCTGGAAAACGCAATGGGCGACATGGTCAAGATCGCCGGTCAGAAGCCGGTGATGACCAAGGCCAGGAAATCCATTGCCGGCTTCAAGATTCGCACGGGCTATGCGATCGGTTGCATGGTTACCTTGCGGGGCCCGCGGATGTTCGAGTTCATCGATCGCTTGGTCTCTGTCGCGTTGCCGCGCGTTCGTGATTTTCGCGGCATTTCCGGAAAGGGCTTCGACGGTCGCGGCAATTACAGCATGGGTCTCAAGGAACAGATCATCTTCCCGGAAATCGAGTACGACCGGATCGACGCTCTGCGCGGCATGAACATCAGTGTCACTACTACCGCCAAGACCGATGAAGAGGCGCGTGCCCTGCTTGGCGCGTTCAAATTCCCTTTCAGGAACTGAGACGAAATGGCGAAAATCGCTGTGATCAACCGCGGTGAAAAGCGGCGCAAGGTTGTCAAGAAATATGCCACGAGACGTGCCGAACTGTTGGCTGTGATCGCCGATCAGAGCCGGTCGATCGAAGATCGATTCGATGCCCGTCTCAAGATGCAGGCGTTGCCGCGCAACGCCAGCCCGGTCAGGCTGCGCAACAGATGCCAACTCACTGGCCGTCCGCGCGGCGTCTTCCGCAAGTTTGGCCTCGCTCGCGGCAAGCTGCGCGAGTTCTTCATGCAGGGCGAAGTGCCAGGCATGGTCAAGGCTAGCTGGTAGCAGGAGAGAACAGAATGAGTATGAGCGATCCGATCAGCGACATGCTGACCCGCATCCGCAATGCCCAGATGGCGAGCAAGGCGTCCGTCGCCATGCCATCATCGAAGGTGAAAGTCGCCATTGCCCAAGTTTTGAAGGACGAGGGGTACGTCGAGGGCTTTTCGGTTGATCCCAACGCTGGCAAGCCGTTGCTCGAAATCGGGCTCAAGTACTATGCGGGCCGACCGGTGATCGAGCGGATCGACCGCGTTTCCCGACCTGGGCTTCGGATTTACCGGGGCGCTGGGGATATTCCACAGGTGATGAACGGTCTTGGAGTAGCCATCGTGTCGACTCCCAAGGGCGTGATGACCGACCGCAGGGCCCGCGCCAACCATGTTGGCGGCGAGGTTCTGTGCTTTGTCGCGTAAGGTGTAGCCATGTCCCGAGTCGCAAAGAAACCCATCGCCCTGCCGCCAGGGGTTGTCGTCGCCTTGACCAGCGAGCGGATTTCAGTCAAGGGGCCGCTTGGCCAGCTCGAGTTTGCCGCCAACCCGGCGGTGAGCATTGAAGAGGAAGGTGGCAGCCTCCACTGCAGGCCGGTTGCGGGAGCACCGGAGGCCGACGCCCTGTCGGGAACGATGCGCGCCGTGGTCGCCAACATGGTGACGGGGGTCAGTTCCGGCTTCGAGCGGAAGTTGACTCTGGTTGGGGTTGGCTATCGCGCGCAGGCTCAGGGCGACACGCTCAACCTCTCGCTGGGCTTCTCGCATCCGGTCGCCTACAGGTTGCCGGCCGGAATCACGGCGGTGACACCGACGCAGACGGAAATCGTGATCAAGGGCGTTGACCGCCAACTCGTTGGCCAGGTCGCGGCGGAAGTGCGCAGCTATCGCAAGCCGGAACCCTACAAGGGCAAGGGCGTTCGCCATGCGGACGAAGTCGTCGTGATCAAGGAAACGAAGAAGAAGAAATAAGGGTGCTCAGATGATTGACAAGAAACAGGCGCGTTTGCGCCGGGCCCGCATGACCCGGGCCAAGATCGCCGAACTCAAGACCGTGCGCTTGTCGGTGCATCGCACCAATTGCCACATCTACGCGCAGGTTCTCTCGCCATGTGGATCGCGGGTTCTTGCTGCTGCCTCGTCGCTGGAACCAGCTGTGCGGAGCATGTTGCCCAATGGCGGCGACATCAACGCGGCGAAGACGATCGGTCTGCTGATCGCCGAGCGAGCGAGAGAGGCGGGAATCGAAAGCGTCTCGTTTGACCGCGCTGGTTTCCGCTACCACGGCCGGATCAAGGCGCTGGCCGACGCAGCGCGTGAAGGCGGTCTCAAGTTCTGATCGCAGAGTGCAAGGAATTGGAGTAATCAATGGCTAAACCGCAAAGCAGGAAACCACAGCAAGCCGAGAAGCCCGATGATGGCATGCGGGAGAAGATGATCTCGATCAACCGTGTGACTAAAGTCGTCAAGGGCGGTCGGATACTCGGTTTTGCCGCACTGACCGTCGTTGGTGACGGCGACGGGCGTGTCGGGATGGGCAAGGGCAAGTCGCGCGAGGTGCCGGTGGCGGTGCAGAAGGCGATGGAGGAGGCGCGGCGCAACCTGATCCGCGTCAGCCTGAAGAACGGCACGCTGCAGCACACGGTGTTTGGTCGACACGGCGCTTCGAGAGTGATGATGCAGCCGGCACCGGAAGGTACCGGGATCATTGCCGGCGGCGCGATGCGGGCGGTTTTCGACGTTGTCGGCATGACCAACGTCGTCGCAAAGGCGCATGGTTCCACCAATCCGTACAACATCGTCCGCGCCACGATCAACGGGCTGCGCTCCATGACGACGCCCGCCGAGGTCGCTGCGAAGCGTGGCAAGTCCGTTGCCGAGATCCTGGAGTAACAGATGGCTGAGAAGACAGTGAAGGTGACTCTGGTGAGGAGTCTCATCGGCACCAAGGAGTCGCATCGGGCGACTGTTCGTGGCCTCGGGCTGCGACGCCTCAACAGCAGTTCGGTGCTGGAGGACACGCCGGCGGTACGCGGAATGATCAACAAGGTGTCCTACCTTCTGAGGTGCGAGCGCTGACATGGAACTCAATACCGTACAGCCGGCCGAGGGTTCTCGGCCGGAGAGAAAGAGAGTGGGCCGGGGCATCGGGTCCGGTTTCGGCAAGACCTGCGGTCGCGGCCACAAGGGGCAGAAGTCGCGTGCCGGCGGGCTGCACAAGGTCGGCTTCGAGGGGGGGCAGATGCCTTTGCAGCGTCGCCTGCCGAAGCGTGGCTTCAAGTCGCTGACCAGGTCGCGCAACGTCGAGGTTCGTTTGTCTGAAATCGCCCGTCTGCCGGTCGATGAGATCGATCTCGCGACATTGGTCCACGCCAGCTTGGTGGCGCAGGACGCGCTGTCGGTAAAGGTCATCCTGTCGGGGACCATCGACCGCAAGGTCATGCTTCGCGGCGTTGGAGCGACGGCCGGTGCTCGGGCTGCGATCGAAGCAGCGGGCGGCAGCGTTGCGGACTGAACCAGGTTCAGGGGTGAGTTCTCTTGGCAACTAGCGCAAATACGGTCAGCAAGGGCGGCAAGTTCGGCGACCTCAAGCGCCGGCTGTGGTTCCTCGTGGGCGCCTTGATCGTGTATCGCATTGGCGCTCACATCCCGGTGCCTGGGATCGACGCGCGGGTTCTCAGCGAACTGTTCAACCAGCAGCAAGGCGGCATCCTGGGCATGTTCAACATGTTTTCCGGGGGGGCGCTGTCACGCTTCACGATCTTTGCCCTGGGAATCATGCCGTACATTTCGGCCTCGATCATCATGCAACTGATGACACACGCCAGTCCCCAGCTCGAGGCGCTCAAGAAGGAAGGCGAGGCTGGGCGGCGCAAGATCACGCAGTACACCCGTTATGGCACCGTCTTCCTGGCGCTGTTCCAGGGTATTGGCATTGCGGTTGCCGTCGAGGCTCAACCCGGGTTGGTTCTGGAGCCAGGAATGATGTTCCGCCTCGTGACGGTCGTCACACTGGTGACCGGCACGATGTTCCTTATGTGGCTCGGAGAACAGGTGACGGAGCGTGGTCTCGGCAACGGCATCTCGATCATCATCTTTGCTGGCATCGCCGCCGGCTTGCCGAACGCCATTGGCGGGCTTCTGGAACTGGTCCGCACGGGTGCGATGCATCCGCTGACTGCGCTTGTCATCTGCGTCCTGGTGGTTCTCGTTACGGCCTTCGTCGTCTTCGTCGAGCGTGGCCAGCGGAAGATTCTGGTCAATTACGCCAAGCGGCAGGTGGGGAACAAGATTTATGGTGGGCAAAGCTCGCACCTGCCACTGAAGCTGAACATGGCAGGGGTGATTCCGCCGATTTTCGCCTCGTCGATCATTCTCTTCCCGGGTACGCTCGCCGGGTGGTTTGGCTCGGGGGAATCCGTGCGCTGGCTGAAGGACGTTGCCGGAGCCCTTTCGCCGGGGCAGCCGATCTACGTCATGCTCTATGCGGCCGCGATTGTCTTCTTCTGCTTCTTCTATACCGCCCTCGTCTTCAATTCCAAGGAGACGGCTGACAACCTCAAGCGCAGCGGCGCGTTTGTTCCCGGCATCAGGCCGGGAGACCAGACTGCGCGTTACATCGACAAGATTCTGATGCGCTTGACCCTGGTCGGCGCCGTCTACATCACCATCGTTTGCCTGCTGCCGGAGTTTCTCATTCTCAAGTGGAACGTGCCGTTTTATTTTGGCGGGACTTCTCTGCTGATCATTGTCGTGGTGACCATGGATTTCATGACCCAGGTGCAGGCCTATGCCATGTCGCACCAGTACGAGAGCCTGCTGAAGAAGGCGAACTTCAAAGGCTCCGGCCTACCGGCGAAATAGGATGGCAAAGGAAGACTTGATCGAAATGCAGGGAGAGGTCGTCGAGAACCTCCCCAACGCCACCTTCAGGGTGAAGCTCGAAAACGGTCACATGGTGCTCGGTTTCATTTCCGGGAAGATGCGGATGCATTACATCCGGATACTGCCGGGCGACAAGGTGACGGTGCAACTGACTCCCTACGATCTGAGTCGCGCGCGCATCGTCTTCCGCGCCAAGTGAAGAATCTCTACGCAACCATTCGGCGAAAGGCTGGCTGCGCCTGGGTCCGGACAATCAGGAGTCGATCATGAAAGTGCTGGCATCCGTCAAGCGCATCTGCCGCAAGTGCAAGATCATCCGCCGGCACGGCATCGTGCGGGTGATTTGTACCGATCAGCGGCACAAACAGCGGCAGGGTTGAGCGCGACGAGTCACCGTGGTGAGTCGTCAGACGTTCGAACTATAATTTCAAGTTTCGTTTTTTTTGGGGTGAAACGATGGCCCGCATCGCAGGCGTAAACCTCCCTAACCACCAGCATGCCGAGATCGCGCTGACCGCCATCTACGGGATCGGGCGTTCGCGCGCACAGAAGATTTGTGATGCTGCTGGGGTTGTCCGTTCAACCAAGATGAAGGATGTCAGCGAGGCCGAGCTGGAACGGCTGCGTGACGAGATCGGCAGGTACACCGTCGAGGGGGACCTCCGCCGCGAAGTGACGATGAGCATCAAGCGACTGATGGACTTGGGCTGCTATCGTGGCCTGCGCCATCGCAAGGGGCTGCCGTCGCGTGGCCAGCGCACGCGCACCAATGCGCGGACGCGCAAGGGCCCACGCAAGCCGATCGCCGGCAAGAAATGATCAGCAACTAGGACCCGAAGATGGCCAAGACCGCAACAAAAGTTCGCAAGAAAGTCAAGATCCGGAAGAACGTGGCTGAGGGCGTCGCCCACATCCACGCTTCGTTCAACAACACGATCATCACGATCACCGATCGCCAAGGGAACGCCCTGTCATGGGCGACCTCGGGTGGGGCCGGCTTCAAGGGCTCGCGCAAGAGCACACCCTTTGCGGCTCAGGTCGCGGCCGAGGCCGCGGGCCGGGTGGCGGTCGAGTGTGGTGTGAAGAACCTCGAGGTGCGCATCAAGGGACCTGGCCCCGGGCGGGAGTCATCGGTCCGCGCGCTGAACGCATTGGGGATGAAGATCACGGCGATCACCGATGTCACGCCGATCCCGCACAACGGCTGCCGGCCGCCCAAAAGGCGTCGGATTTAAGGAGAAGAAAAAGTGGCTCGCAATCTCGATCCGAAATGCCGCCAGTGTCGCCGTGAAGGCGAGAAGTTGTTCCTCAAAGGCGAAAAGTGCTTCACCGACAAGTGCGCCATCGAACGGCGCTCCTACGCACCCGGGCAACACGGCCAGAAGTCGGGCCAGCGCTTGTCCGACTACGGCGTCCACCTGCGCGAGAAACAGAAGATTCGGCGTATCTATGGTGTTCTCGAGGGGCAGTTCCGCAAGGTGTATCAGGAGGCTGACCGACGCCGTGGGGTCACGGGCGAAGTGCTGCTGCAGCTGCTGGAGTCGCGTCTGGACAGTGTGTGTTACCGCATGGGTTTTGCCGCGTCACGCTCGGAGTCGCGTCAGGTGGTCCGACACAACGGCGTTCTGGTCAATGGCAGAAGAGTCAACATCCCTTCGTATCAAGTGCGCCCGGGTGATGTGGTCGAGGTCTGTGACAAGACGAAGGGGCAGTTGCGGGTCAAGGCTGCTCTGGCGGCGGCCGAGTCCCGCGGCTTTCCGGCTTGGGTCGAGGTGGACGCCAAGGCCGCGAAGGGGACTTACAAGGCCAATCCCGAGCGGAGCGAGTTGCCGCCGACCATCAACGAGAGTCTGGTGATCGAACTGTACTCGAAGTAAGGGCGTCAGGGCTCGAAGGACTCAGGCAAAGGACTGTACATGCAAAGCAGTGGACTGTTTAAACCGCGCATCATCGATGTGCAGAGCTTGTCGCCGGTGCATGCACGCGTGGTGATGGAGCCGTTCGAGCGCGGCTACGGGCATACCTTGGGCAATGCGTTGCGCCGGATTCTGCTCTCGTCGATGCCCGGCTACGCGCCGACCGAAGTCAGTATCGAGGGGGTGTTGCACGAGTATTCGACGATCGATGGCGTACAGGAAGACGTCGTGGACATCATGCTCAACCTCAAGGGGGTGGTTTTTAAGCTCCACAACCGTGAAGAGGTCGTGCTGCACTTGCGCAAGGAGGGCAAGGGTGTGGTCAGGGCTGGTGACATCGAGGTCACACACGATGTCGAGATCATCAACCCCGAGCATGTCATTGCCCATCTTTCGGCCGGTGGCAAGCTGGCCATGGAGATGAAGGTGGAGCGTTCTCGCGGCTACCTGGCAGGCAATCTGCGCGACATCGGTGATGGTTCGAAGAATATCGGCAAGCTGGTCCTCGACGCTTCCTTCAGCCCGGTTCGTCGGGTCAGCTACGCGGTGGAGAGCGCTCGCGTCGAGCAGCGCACCGACCTCGACAAGCTGGTCATGGACATTGAGACGAATGGGGCCATCGAGCCCGAGGAGGCGATTCGTACCGCAGCGCGGATCCTGATGGAGCAGCTTTCGGTGTTTGCCGATCTTGCCGGGACGGCGATGCCCGTGGAGTACCAGAAGACGATCCAGGTCGATCCGCTGCTGCTGCGACCGGTGGACGACCTCGAGCTGACGGTCCGCTCGGCCAACTGTCTGAAGGCCGAAAACATCTATTACATCGGTGATCTGATACAGAGAACCGAAAACGAGTTGCTGAAGACACCCAATCTCGGACGCAAGTCGCTCAATGAAATCAAGGAAGTGTTGGCTGCCCGCTGCCTGACCCTGGGAATGAAGCTCGAGAACTGGCCACCGGCCGGCCTCGACAAGTGAGCAGCCGGAAAAGAACAGGAAGGAACTGATATGCGTCACCGTTTGGGTCTTCGCAAACTGAACCGGACCAGCTCTCACAGGCTGGCCATGCTGCAGAACATGAGTGTGTCGCTTTTGCGCTCAGAGGTCATCAAGACGACGCTGCCAAAAGCCAAGGAGCTGCGGCGCGTGGTCGAGCCGATCATCACCCTGGGCAAGAAGCCGAGCGTGGCCAACCGCCGGTTGGCGTTTGCTCGCTTGCGCGACCGTGACATGGTGGTGAAGGTCTTCGATGAACTCGGCCCGCGCTACGCGACACGCAACGGTGGTTACCTGAGGATTTTGAAGTGCGGCTTCCGCGAGGGGGACAATGCGCCGATGGCTCTTGTCGAACTGCTCGACCGGCCGATCGACGCAGGTGAGTCCTCGGCGGCGAAGGGCGACTGATCGCTGGGCAGGCGGTACGTCAACCGAGCCAGGCCGCGCGCCTGGCTTTTTTTGCGGCGGCTTCAAGTGGTGGTCGCTCTGCCCTCTGGCGGCGCCCCACCACCCGCTTCCTCGAGTTGCTGCAGCGTCCACATGTGGGCGTAGGTGCCGGCGGCCTCGAGCAGCCGCTGATGCGTTCCACGTTCGACGATGCGGCCCATGTCCATGACGAGTATCTCATCGGCGTTCATGATTGTTGACAGGCGATGCGCGATGACCAGAGTCGTGCGGCCGTGCGCGGCACGGTCCAGACTCGCCTGGATCGCCTTTTCGGTCTTCGAGTCGAGGGCTGACGTCGCCTCGTCGAAGATCAGCACGGGCGGGTTCTTGAGCAGTGCCCGGGCGATGGCCACGCGTTGCTTCTCGCCCCCCGAAAGCTTCAGGCCCCTCTCGCCGACGCGCGTTTCGTAACCCAGTGGCAACTGGTCGACGAAGGCCGCCAGCTGCGCTGCTGCCGCGGCTGCGAGAACCTGCTCGCGGTCGGCACCAGGGTTGCCGTATTGAATGTTGTAGTAGATGGTGTCGTTGAACAGCACCGTGTCCTGTGGCACGATGCCAACCGCCGCGCGCAGGCTGGCCTGAGTCAGTTGGCGGAGGTCGCTGCCGTTGACCAGAATGGCACCAGCAGTGACATCGTAAAAGCGGTAGAGCAGGCGCGCAAGCGTCGACTTGCCAGAGCCGGATTCACCAACGACGGCGACGGTTCGGCCGGCAGGAATCGAGAAGTCCACTTGGCGCAGGATCTGCCGGTTGGCTTCGTAGGAGAAGTCTACCGCTGCGAAGCGGATCGTCACGGGTCCGTCGGCGAGGCTGGTTGCATCGGGTGAATCGGCGACCTCGCGATTCACCGCCAGCAGGTCGAACAGCCGCTCGATGTCGGCGAGCGCCTGCCGAATCTCGCGATAGACGACGCCGAGGAAGTTGAGCGGCATGTAGAGCTGGACGAGAAACGCGTTAACCAGTACCAGATCGCCGAGCGTCATGCTGCCTTCGACGACGCCGGCGGCAGCTCGCCACATCATTGCCGTCACGCCGAGTGCGATGATTCCCTGCTGTCCCAGATTGAGCCACGAGAGTGACAGCTGGCTGCGTGTGGCTGCTTCTTCCCAGAGTTGCATTTGCTGGTCGTAGCGTCGGGCCTCGTAGTCTTCGTTGTTGAAGTACTTGACCGTTTCGTAGTTCAGCAGGCTGTCGATTGCCCGCGTGTTGGCTGCCGAATCGGTTTCGTTGAGCTTGCGGCGAAGCATGATCCGCCAGTTGCTGACGCTCACCGTGAAAATGATGTAGGCAACCAGCGAGGCGCTCGTGATCAGGGCCAGGCTGATGTCGTAGCGCAGCAGCAGGATGGTGAGAACGATGCTGATCTCGACCAGAGTGGGCAGGATCGAGTAGAGCGTATAGCTGATCAGGCTGGAGATCGAGCGGGTGCCACGTTCGATGTCGCGTGAAACGCCTCCGGTCTGCCGTTCCAGGTGAAAGCGCAGCGACAGGTCGTGCAGGTGACGGAAGACCTCGAGAGCGATGCGCCGGACGGCGCGTTGGGTGACGCGGGCAAAGAGAATCTCGCGCAACTCGGCGAACAAGGAAGCGGAGAAGCGCAAGGTACCGTAGAGCAGGAGGAGCCCGGCCGGCAGGATGAGCGCCTGTTGTGGGCCTGTGAGACCGTCGATCATCTCCTTGAAGATCAGCGGCACGCTGACGTTGGCCATCTTGGCTCCAACCAGGCAGGACAACGCCAGCAGAAACCGCCACTTGTGTTGCCAGAGGTAGGGCAGCAGCCTGCGGAGCGTCGCTGCGACATGCGCATCACCGGCCGCTGGCCTGTTGCCAGCCGGGTAGTCAGAAGCAGTACGGCGCATGGGCAGGTGGCTCGATCGGGTTGTCAATGACCCCGGCAGTATGCCTTGTTGCCGCGCATCCTCTCAAGCGGCAGACGGTCGGGAAAAAAAGCTTGCATTCGCGAAGCGCTCACCCTAGAATTAAAACGAACGTTTGAACTAGCGTTGTGGCCGATGAGCCCAGCATTTTCCAGAACCCCATCCAGCGACCAGTCAGCAGATGCCCGAGCAAAAGACCAACAGTGATACCCGCGATCGGATCCTCGATGTCGCCGAGCGCCTGTTCATGGAGAACGGCTACGAGGCGACCTCGATGCGCATGATCACTGGCGCGGCCGAGGTCAATCTGGCAGCCGTCAACTACCACTTTGGTTGCAAGGAGGCGCTGCTGCGCGATGTCTTCCGACGGCGCCTGGGGTGGCTCAACGACAATCGCCTGCAGGCCCTCGACCGTCTCGAGGCGCAGGCCGGCGGCGGGGCGCTGAAACCTTCGCAGATCCTCGAGGCGTTCTTCGGCACGCTGCTGCGCATGGGTGAGGACAAGACCCTTGGTGGAATGACCTTCCTGCGGCTCCTCGGTCGCACGTTGACCGAACCGGCGGAGTTCATCCGCACCTTCTTTGCCGGCGAATATGCCGAGGTGATCGATCGCTACAAGCAGGCGCTGTACCGGGCTTTGCCCGACGTGCCGCAGGCGGAGATCGTCTGGCGCCTGCACTTCATGCTCGGGGCCATGTCCTACGCCATCGCCGGCACCGACGTCCTGCGCGTGGTGACCGGCGTCGAAGTCGACGACCTGGCTGGCGAGCGTCCGGTTCAGGAGGACGATACGATTCGCGCCAGGCGCCTCGCGCAGAGGCTGATGCCCTTCCTGCTCGGCGGCCTGCGGGCTCCGTTGCCGCAGTTCGACGAGCCAGCAGCAAACCAAAAAGAGTTGCCGAGCAAGGCAGCCGGAGAAAGCAGACCCGGGACCTAGAACCCAAGACCAATCACAGGAGAAGCAGCCATGATCGCGACGATCATCTGGAGTGTCATAGGTATCACGCTGGCGAGCGTGGTCGTTCTGTTCGGCTTCCGTCCTCTGCGACGGGCGTTCGTCAGCCGGCCAGTTTTCAGGACCTACAAGCGGATTCTGCCGCAGATGTCGGAGACCGAGCGCGTCGCGCTCGAGGCCGGTACCGTCTGGTGGGACGGCGAACTGTTCCGCGGTGACCCGGACTGGAGCAAGCTTCTTGCGTACCCGGTTCCGAAGCTGACGGCAGCGGAGCAGTCGTTCCTGGAAAACGAGGTCGAGCAGGCCTGTGCGCTGGTCGACGACTGGCAGGTGACCAGCGAACTCCACGACCTGCCGGCAGAGGCTTGGCAGTACATCAAGGACAAGGGCTTCCTCGGCATGATCATCCCGAAGCGCTACGGTGGTCTCGAGTTTTCCGCCTATGCGCACTCACAGATCGTCACCAAGCTGTCAACGCGCTGTTCGGCTCTGTCGGTGTCGGTGATGGTGCCGAACTCGCTCGGGCCAGCCGAATTGCTGCTGCACTATGGCACCGAGGCGCAGAAGAACCACTACCTGCCGCGCCTGGCGAAAGGCCTGGAGATTCCCGCTTTCGCCCTCACCAGTCCGTGGGCGGGTTCCGATGCCGGGTCGATCCCGGATGTGGGCATCGTCTGCAAGGGGATGTGGCAGGGCAAGGAAGTGCTCGGCATGCGCGTGACCTGGGACAAGCGCTACATCACGCTCGGGCCGGTTTGCACCATTCTCGGCCTGGCCTTCCACCTTTACGACCCTGATGGACTGCTCGGCGGAAAGAAGCACGTCGGCATCACCTGCGCGCTCGTACCGCGCGATACGCCCGGTGCTGAGATCGGCCGCCGGCATTTTCCGCTCAACGCCATGTTCATGAACGGTCCCACTCGTGGCAAGGACGTCTTCATGCCACTCGACTACGTGATCGGCGGTCCGGCGATGGTTGGCCAGGGCTGGCGGATGCTCATGGAGTGCCTGGCGGCGGGGCGTTCGATTTCGCTGCCCTCGTCCAATACCGGCATGGCGCAATTGACCGCGCGCACCGTCGGTGCCTATGCACGCGTGCGCAGCCAGTTCAAGATGGCTATTGGTCGTTTCGAGGGGGTCGAGGAGCCGCTGACCAGGATCGGTGCCTACACCTACATGATGGACGCTGTGCGCAAGATGACGGCCGGCGCCATCGATCTCGGCGAGAAGCCTTCGGTGGTATCGGCGATCGCCAAGTACCACGTCACCGAACGCGCGCGGCAGGTGGTCAATGACGGCATGGACATCGTCGGCGGCAAGGGCATCTGCCTTGGCCCGTCGAACTTCATCGGCCGCGCCTATCAGCAGATCCCGATCGGTATCACGGTCGAGGGCGCCAACATCCTGACGCGCAGCATGATCCTCTTCGGCCAGGGAGCCATCCGCTGCCACCCGTACGTCCTGAAGGAAATGAAGGCCGCCTTCAATCCGGACGCGCGACAGGGTCTGGACGATTTCGACCGCGCTCTTTTCGGTCACGCCGTCTTCACCATCCGGCACGCTTTCAGCGCCCTGCGCAAGGGGCTCACCGGTTCGCACTTCGTATCCGTACCGGCCAACGTCGCACCGGAGACGCGGCGTTACTATCAGCAGCTGACCCGCTTCTCGTCGGCGTTCGCCTTCCTTGCCGACATCTCGATGCTGGTGCTCGGCGGCGAACTCAAGCGTCGCGAGAAGCTCTCGGCGCGTCTCGGCGACATCCTGTCGATGCTCTACCTGTGTTCGGCGACGCTCAAGCGCTATGAGTCGGAAGGGCGCCAGCAGGCCGACGCCCCGCTCATGCACTGGGCGATCTGGGACGCGATGTACAAGGCGCAGATGGCTTTCGACGGTGCCATCGCCAATTTCCCGGTACGCTGGATCGGCCGCCTGCTCTACCGCATGGTGTTTCCGCTGGGGCACCCCTACGATGTTCCGTCCGACCGCATCGGTCACCGGGTGGCCAAGCTCCTGATCGAGCCGTCTGCCGCGCGTGACCGTCTGACCGCCGAAACCTACTTGCCGAAGGGCGAGTCGGAAGCCGTCGGTGCCCTCGAACTCGCGCTCCTGGCGACGATCGAGGCCGAGCCGATAGAGGCAAAGATCCGCGCAGCGGAGAAGAAGGGTGTGCTGGTCGACAACCCCGACGCCAATGTGCGCGATCTGGCGCACGCCGCGTTCGCGGCCGGCATCGTCACCCCCGCCGAGTATGCGGCCCTCAAGCGGCGCAACGATTTGCGCGACATCGTGATCCGCGTCGACGATTTTCCGCATGACCTCGGTCGCATGCGGCAGGAGCCGTTGCTGCACAAGGCTGCCGCCTGAGGCGATGGCTGCCGCAGCGGTGCGCGGCAGGAGGCGGCATCCGCTGCCGCGCGCCACTGTCAGGGAACCGCAGGAAGGAGAAGGTATTGGAATCTGAGCCGGTATATGTCGTCGATGGCGCGCGCACCCCGTTTCTCAAGGGGCGCAGTGCTCCCGGCCCGTTCGCTGCCAGCGACCTGGCGGTGCAGGCGGGGCGGGCGCTGTTGATTCGTCAGCCGTTCGCTGCCACCGACCTTGATGAGGTCATCCTCGGTTGTGCCAGTCCGTCGCCAGACGAGGTCAACATCGGTCGCGTCGTCTCGCTGCGGCTCGGTTGCGGGCAGCAGGTGCCGGCGTGGACGGTCATGCGGAATTGCGCCAGCGGCATGCAGGCGATCGATTCGGCAATGGCCAACATCCGCAGCGGGCGTTCGCAGCTGGTGCTTGCTGGTGGCGTAGACGCGCTGTCGCGTGCGCCGCTGCTCTACAACGATGTGATGGTGCAGTGGTTTGCCCGGATGATGCAGGCCAGGAGCATCAGCCAGAAGATCGGCATGTTCAGCCGGTTGCGCCCGGCGCAGCTGTTGGCACCGGTCATCGGCCTGCTCAAGGGGCTGACCGATCCGGTCGTCGGGCTGCTGATGGGCCAGACGGCGGAGAACCTCGCCTGGCGCTTCGCGATCTCGCGCCAGCGGATGGATGAATTCAGCGTCCGCAGTCACCAGCGCGCCGTTGCTGCACGCCAAGCGGGGCGTCTTGGCGAGATCGTGCCGCTGGTCGATGGCCAGGGCCAAGTGTATCTCGATGATGATGGGGTGCGTCCGGACTCGAGCATGGTCGGGCTGGCCAGATTGAAGCCGTTCTTCGACCGCCGCTACGGTCGGATCACCCCGGGCAACAGTTCGCAGATCACCGACGGGGCGGCGTGGCTGCTCCTCGCTTCGCAGGCAGTGGTCGAGAAGTGGCAACTGCAGCCGCTTGGCCGGATCGCGGACAGCCAGTGGGCCGGACTCGACCCGGCAGAGATGGGTCTGGGGCCGGTGCATGCGGCAACACCGATCCTGCTGCGGCAGCAACTCGGGCTCGACGACATCGACCTGTGGGAGATCAACGAGGCCTTTGCCGCGCAGGTACTCGGCTGCATTGCCGCCTGGGAGTCGGATGCCTGGTGCCGCGAGCAGCTCGGTTTGCCGGCAGCGCTCGGTTCGTTGGCAGGAGACCGTCTCAACGTCGATGGCGGCGCCATCGCCATTGGCCACCCGGTGGGTGCATCCGGCGCGCGCATCGTCCTTCATCTGCTGCATGCCCTGCGCGCCGCCGATGCCCGTCGTGGCATCGCGGCGATCTGCATCGGCGGTGGTCAGGGCGGGGCGATGCTGGTCGAGAACCTGCGGGCAGGTGTCGCATGAAACTGATGACGGAAAACGAGTATCAAGGGAAGGTCATGAACCCCGACACACAAGCTTGGCGGCACTGGCGGCTCGAGGTCGACGCGCAGGGCCTCACCTGGGCGATTCTCGACAAGGCGGGCGAATCCACCAACTCGCTGTCGAGTGCAGTCATGGCGGAACTGTCACAGCTCCTCGATGAGCTCGACCGACAGCGGCCGAAGGCTCTCATCTTCCGCTCCGGCAAGGGCGCCGGCTTCATTGCCGGCGCCGACATCCAGGAGTTCACCCAACTCGATACGCCGGCCAAGGGCGTCGAGATGGTGGCACGTGGCTGGCAGTTGTTCAATCGCCTGGCGGCGGTGCCCTACCCGACGCTGGCTCTCGTCCGCGGACACTGCCTCGGCGGTGGCCTCGAACTGGCGCTCGCCTGTCGTTACCTGCTCGCCGTCGATGAACCCTCGACGCGCATGGGGCTCCCGGAGGTGATGCTGGGCATCGTTCCGGGTTGGGGCGGCATGCTTCGCCTGCCCGAGCGAACCGGTCCCCAGGCTGCGCTCGACATGATGCTGACGGGCAAGACGATCGACGCGAGGAAGGCGAAGCGACTGGGCCTCGCCGACGACTGCGTACCACCGCGCGTGATGGATGCGGCGGCGGCCATGCTCGTCCTGAGCGGCCAGGCGCGGCGGCGTCCGCCTTTCCTGCATCGCCTGCTCAACGGGCCGCTCAAGAGCATCGTCGCCATTGGTGCGAGAAAGCAGGTTGCGCGGCGCGCTCGGCGCGAGCACTACCCGGCACCCTACGCGATCATCGACATCTGGGCACACCATCACGGTGATGCGCTGGCGGCACCGGAACTGATCGACAGCATCGTCCGCTCGCCAACGGCACGCAACCTCGTGCGCGTCTTCTTCCTGCAGGAGCGGCTGAAGAGTTTCGGCAAGGCTGGCGGCTTCACGGCCCGGCGCGTCCATGTCGTTGGTGCCGGCGTCATGGGTGGCGACATCGCCGCCTGGTGCGCCTTGCGCGGCTTGACCGTGACCCTGCAGGATCAGGGCATCGAGCGGATCGCCCCGGCCCTGCAACGGGCCTACATCGCCTGGGGGAAGCGCATCCGCGATGCGCGCGAGCTGCGCGCGGCGATGGACCGCCTGATCCCCGACCCGGAAGGGCACGGGGTCGCCCAGGCCGACGTCGTCATCGAGGCGATCGTCGAGAATCTCGAAGCCAAGCACGCCCTGCTTGCCGGTCTGGAAACGCGGATGCGGCCGGACGCGGTGCTTGCCAGCAATACGTCGAGCCTGCGCATCGAGGATCTTTCAAGTGTGCTGGCGCGACCGGAGCGCCTCGTCGGCATCCATTTCTTCAATCCGGTGGCGAAGATGCCGTTGGTCGAAGTCGTCGCGGCTGCCGGGACGGAGGTCGACACGGTCCAGTGCGCGACGGCCTTCGTGCGCCAGATCGACCGGCTGCCGTTGCCGGTGAAAAGCGCGCCCGGGTTTCTCGTCAACGCCGTCATCGGTCCCTACATGCTGGAGGCGATGCGTGCGGTCGACGAGGGGATCGCGCCTGCGACCATCGACGAGGCGATGCTCGCCTTCGGCATGCCGATGGGGCCGATCGAGCTCGTGGACATGGTCGGCCTCGATGTTGCCATGGCGGCTGGCAGGAGCCTTGCCGGGAGCGGGGCGGCACCGCCGCGCTGCCTGCTCGAGCGCTTCAACGCCGGCCACTTGGGCCGCAAGAGTGGTCGCGGCTTCTATGAGTACCGCGCTGGCAAGGCGGCCAAACCTCCCGCCACGGCCGTGCCGGACGGCCTCGCCGAGCGGCTCGTGCGGCCTCTGCTCGAGCGAACGCAGGATCTGGTCGACGAGGGCGTCGTCGCCGACGCCGACCTGGCTGATGCCGGCGTGATCTTCGGCACCGGCTTCGCCCCTTTCACCGGTGGGCCGCTCAACTACCTGCGCAGCCAACATGCCTGAGGTGCTGACGGTGCTGCCTGACCGGCAACCCATCCTGCGAGTCGTGCCGATGCCTTCGGAGGTGAATCCGCAGGGAGACGTCTTCGGTGGCTGGATCATGGCGCAGGTCGACGTCGCCGGTGCGATACCGGCGATGCGGCGCGCGCGTGGTCGTGTGACCACCGTGGCGGTCAATTCCTTCCTTTTCAAGCAGCCAGTATCGGTCGGTGACGTCGTCAGCTTCTTTGCCGAGGTGGTCGGCACCGGCCGCACTTCGATCACGGTCCGGGTCGAGGTCTACGCGGAGCGTCACCCGGCGCAACCGATCACGGTAAAGGTGACCGAGGCGGTGCTCACTTACGTCGCGATCGATCAGCACGGCGGCAAGCGGGAACTGCCTGCGCCGGTCTGAGCGTTTCCGCGTCGATGGACCGGTGGACCGGTTTCGACCAGGCCACGCCAAGGCTCGTGACGGTGCTGCACTGCGGGCCATTCGGGCAATGCTCGGGCGGGCGCTCCGCACCCGGAGTTGACGCGGGCCACAGCCAGGGTATAATTCAAACGTTCGTTTTACAGGCTTGGTGCAGGGCCATAGCGGGGCATTCCCGGCGGACACAGTCGACCCATAACAGGAGAACAGCTTGAGCAACTTCATAGTACGCAAGGCCGCCGTACTCGGAGCGGGCGTCATGGGCGCGCAGATCGCCGCGCACCTCGCGAATGCCGACGTGCCCGTGGTCCTTTTCGATCTGCCGGCTGCCACGGGCGATGCCAACGGAATCGTCCGCAAGGCCATCGACGGGCTCAGGAGACTCGAGCCGTCGCCGCTGGCGAGCAAGGACCGTGTCGCTTACATCGACGCTGCCAACTACGGGGCGGATCTGGAGCAACTCCGGGATTGCGACCTGATCATCGAAGCGATCGCCGAAAGGATGGAGTGGAAGGATGACCTCTATCGCAGGATCGCACCCTTCATCGCGCCGACGGCGATCATCGCCTCGAACACCTCCGGCCTGTCGATCAACCGCCTTGCCGAGGGTTTGCCGGAGGTGCTGCGGTCGCGCTTCTGCGGCATCCACTTCTTCAATCCTCCACGTTACATGCATCTGGTCGAACTGATCGCCACGCGGGGCACCGCTCCGGCGCTCCTCGACGATCTCGAGTCCTGGCTGGTGTCGCGTCTCGGCAAGGGAATCGTGCGTGCGCTCGACACCCCGAACTTCGTGGCCAATCGCGTCGGCGTCTTCTCGATCCTCGCCGTGATGCACCACACACAGCGGCTCGGCCTCGGTTTCGACGTCGTCGACTCGCTCACCGGGCCGATCATCGGCCGGCCAAAGAGCGCCACCTATCGTACCGCCGACGTCGTCGGTCTCGATACCCTGGCGCACGTCATCAAGACCATGCAGGACACACTGCCGGCAGACCCCTGGCACGGCTACTACGGCGTGCCGGTCTGGCTGGCGGCGCTGATCGCCAAGGGCGCGCTGGGGCAGAAGACGCGCGCCGGCATCTTCCGCAAGGAGGGTCGCGCGATCAAGGTGCTCGACTTGGCCCTGCAGGACTACCGCGACAGCGCCGGGGAGATTGACGGCGGCGTCCTGGCGATCCTGAAGCAGCGGGATCCGGCAGTCCGCTTTGCCCAGTTGCGCGCCAGCGAGCATCCGCAGGCGCAGTTCCTGTGGGCGATCTTCCGCGACATCTTCCACTACACCGCTTTCCATCTCGCCGACATCGCCGACAATGCGCGCGACCTCGATTTTGCGATGCGCTGGGGCTTCGGCTGGGCGCAGGGTCCATTCGAGACCTGGCAGGCAGCAGGCTGGCGCTCGATCGCCGAGGCCGTGCGGGCGGACATCGAGGCCGGTCGAGCGATGAGCCAGGCGCCATTGCCGGCGTGGGTCTTCGGCCGTGTCGCCGACGAGGGTGTGCACGGCCCGCAGGGCTCGTACTCTGCCAGCGCCGACGCCTATCGTCCGCGCTCGACGCTCCCGGTCTATCGGCGCCAGCTGTTTCCAGAGCGGGTGCTGGGCGAGACGGCCATGGTCGGCGAAACGGTCTGGGAAAACGACGGCGTGCGTCTGTGGACGCTGCCGCAGGTAGACGCCGGAATCGCCATCGTCAGCGTCAAGTCGCGCAACCATACGCTCGGTCGCGACGTCATCGTCGGCATGCAGGAAGCGGTTGCCCGCGCCGAGGCCGGTTATCAGGGGCTGGTCGTCTGGCACGAGGCGCCGTTCGCCTTCGGTGCCAATCTGAAGGAGGTTGCCGAGGCGATCAAGGCCGGCGACTTCGCGCTGCTCGAGAAGTACGTCGCCGAGTTCCAGAACACCTCGATGGCGCTCAAGTATGCCCAGGTACCGGTGGTCGCGGCGGTCCAGGGAATGGCGCTCGGCGGTGGCTGCGAGTTCCTGATGCATGCTGCGAAGCGGGTGATCGCGCTTGAGAGCTACATCGGTCTCGTCGAGGCCGGCGTCGGACTGATTCCCGCGGGCGGTGGGTGCAAGGAGTTCGCCATCCGCGCCGCACAGGCAGCGACGCGGACCGGCGGCAACGATCCCTTCGAGTTCATCCAGCCGGTGTTCATGACCGTCGCCATGGCGACGGTCTCGAAAAGCGGCGCGCAGGCGAAGGAACTCGGTTTCGCCGTCGAGGCGGACAGGATCGTCTTCAACGCGCACGAACTGCTCTACGTCGCGCTGCGCGAGGCGCGCGGCCTTGCCGAAGCCGGCTACTACCCGCCTCTCTCGCCGCGCGGGGTCAAGGTCGCCGGGCGCACCGGCATTGCCAACTGCGAAATGATGCTGGCCAACATGAAGGAGGGCGGCATGATCTCGGCGCACGACTACACCGTGGCGCGAGCCGCTGCGACCGCCCTGTGTGGTGGCGAGGTCGAGACCGGCTCACTGGTCGACGAACGGTGGCTGTTGACGGTCGAGCGCAAACTTTTCGTCGAGCTGCTGCAGAACCCGAAAACCCAGCAGCGCATCCAGCACATGCTGGAAGCCGGCAAGCCATTGCGCAATTGAGCGCGCCAGGAGAACAGAACATGAGCAAACAGATTCAGGACGCCTACATCGTCGCCGCGACGCGACTGCCGGTCGGTCGGCGCAAGGGCATGCTCGGTCACGTGCGACCGGACGACATGCTGGCGCATGCCATCGGGTCGGTGATGGCGCAGGCGCCGGGGCTCGATCCGGCGCTGGTCCAGGATGTCATCGTCGGTTGCGCGATGCCGGAGGCGGAGCAGGGGATGAACGTCGCGCGTATCGGCCTGCTGCTCGCCGGAATGCCGAACAGCGTGCCCGGTGTCACGGTGAACCGGTTCTGCGCTTCCGGTTTGCAGACCGTCGCCATGGCCGCCGACCGCATTCGTCTCGGCGAGGCTGAGGTGATGATTGCTGGCGGTACCGAAACGATGTCGCTGATGAACCAGATGACCGGCAACAAGACCGCGTTCAACCCGGCCATTTTCGAGAAAGAGGAAAACTACGCGATCGGCTTCGGCATGGGAATCACCGCTGAGAAGGTGGCCGCGCAGTGGCAGGTGTCGCGCGAGGATCAGGATGCCTTTGCCGTCGACTCGCATCGCAAGGCCTGTGCGGCGATTGACGCCGGTCACTTTCGCTCCGAGATCACGCCTTATGCGGTAAAGAGGCGGGTTCCCGACCTCGCCAGTGGCGAGGTGACGGTCCAGGAGTATCTCGCCGCAGACGACGAGGGACCACGTCGCGACAGCAGCATCGAAGGCCTTGCCCGACTGCGGCCGGTCTTCGCCGCCCGTGGCTCGGTAACTGCCGGCAACAGTTCGCAGATGTCCGACGGTGCGGCTGCCGTGTTGCTGGTTTCGGAAAGGATCCTGAAGCAGTTCGACCTGCGGCCGCTGGCGCGCTTCGCCGGCTTTTCGGTGGCTGGCGTCGCGCCGGAGATCATGGGCATCGGCCCGGTCGAGGCGATCCCGCGCGTCCTCCGGCAGGCTGGAATCAGCCAGCACGAGGTGGACTGGGTCGAACTCAACGAAGCCTTCGCGGCGCAGGCACTGGCGGTGATGCGGACGCTCGATCTCGATCCGGCGAAGGTCAACCCGCTCGGTGGCGCCATCGCCCTTGGTCACCCGCTCGGTGCGACCGGTGCCATCCGCACGGCGACCCTGCTGCATGGATTGCGTCGTACGCGACAGCGCTACGGCATGGTGAGCATGTGCATCGGCACCGGCATGGGCGCGGCAGGGCTGTTCGAGTCGATCCAGTAACTTTCTCGCAGCGCTCGCCGCGGGCCTCGTCCGGCAAGCCGGGCGAGGCCCGTTTCCGTGACGGTGTGAGCGATGCGCAGGGCCAATGCACAGGCCGGGCCGTGCGGCGGAGTCTGGCATAATGTCGGTCGGATACCGACATGAGGCGCGCCATGGATCTCGATCTACTGGGCAGGTTGGGCTGGCGAGAAGGCCTGATCGCGATCATCGTCTTGCTTGTCCTGTACATCGTCGTTCTCTTTGTCCGCATGCGTCGCCTGCGGGATTCCGCGGTGGCCATGCCGTCCCCGGCAGGGCAGTCGGCAGTGGCCGCTTACACGGCCATCCAGGAATCCGAGTCGGGCGCACCGTCGGTGCAGGATCGTTCGGCGGTGCCGCAGCAACCTGCGGACGCACTGCCGGCGGCGGCTGCAGAACCCGCAGCCGCAGTGCGCGCCGATGCGGCTAAACCCAGCTTTCCCTGGAACGAGCCGCCGCCCCAGATTCCCGGCCAGGAAGTGATCGATGCCCTGCAGCGCGACGTCTATCGGTTGCGTTGTGAGGTCGATGAGTTGCGTGCCGAAGTCCTTGCTGCACGAGAGGATTTCCGGCAGGCGGCGAAGGGGACGGCGCCGAGCGCGCCGCCGCTGTACAACGATGCCATGCAGATGGCGATTCAGGGCCATGACGCCACCGCCATCGCGCATCGCTGCGGCATTGCACGCGCCGAGGCCGATCTGGTTGTCGCGCTGGCGCGCAATCGGCGTGATGGCCTCTAGTCCGCAGAAAGACGGTCGATGACCATGAGACTGCGCAGCAACCCGGTCGGACGTGCCGCGAAAGCGACGGCGCAGCTCGGCCGGGCCGTGGCAGTAGACGAGGGAAAGGCGGCGATTGAACGCCAGTTGCGTCGACGGATTGGTCTTGCGGGGTTGCTGATCGTGCTCCTGTCGGCGGCGTTGCCATTGCTGGATGACCTGGCGCCGTCCGAAGAAGCGGCGAACTCCGGCCCGCCCTACACCGAACCCGTCCCGGTGAGGAAGAAGGAGTCGACGCCCCTGCCTGCCGTCCTGCCCGCTGCCGAGACACCGGCGGTGGTGCCGCTGATTGCCGAACCACAGGCCAGCGGTGCGGCAATCGAAGCTTCGCTGGCGGTGGCCGACGCGGCGTCGCCAGGCGGTGTCCTCGCCGACGAAACGCCGGCCGCCGCAGCCGCTGCAGCATCGCGGCCGCCGTCGGGACCCACACTGCAGACCAGCTTCCTGCCCGACTGGCGCCGCGCCGAGGAACTGCAGGCCAGTCTGGCTCAGGCTGGCATTCCGGCAAGCGTCGAAACCCGCCTGCAGGTGGGCCCGTTCCGGACGCGCAGCGAGGCCGAGGCAGCGCGCCGGGAAATACAGAAGCGTGGCGTCGACGCCGTCATCGTGCCAAGCCACGGCGGCAAGCCATAGCCGCTCAGTGTTCTGCTGCCGGTAGCTGGCGGCGCAGGCGGCGGGCAAAGACGCTCATTTCGCGCGCGGCCTGGATGTCGCCCCGCGCTTCGGCAACGGCGATCCCCTGTTCGTACGCAGCCAGCGCTTCGTTGCCCTGACCGCCTTCGGCGAGCGCCTTGCCGAGCAGCTTCCACGCTGCCGAGTATCCGGCGTCGCGTTCGACCGCTTCACGCAGGCGGACTGCCGCCTGCGCAAAGTCGCCTGCCCGCAGATGCTCGTTGCCCAGCGCGTAGCGCAGGAGGGCGCCGTCGCGCGGCCCACCAAGCAGCTTTTCGAGGTTGGTGATGACTGGTGTCGTCATGACGGGAGAAGGTCGGCAAAGCCGGGTACCGGCCGTGAAGGGCCGGCGCTGCGCGTCGCGGGCAGCAATCTGCGGGCGAAAAAAACCGCGACGGCTCCGGCGGTCGCGGTTCCAGAATGGCTAGAAACTGTAGCTGGCCTGTACGGCAAGGACGTTCACGTTGTTGCTGTAGTTGCCCTTGAGCCAGCCGTAGGACGCCACGTTGGCTGCCTGGGTCGCGTTCATGCCGCCGCTGTCGTTGATCGAGGAGTCCTTGACCCAGATGTACGTGTAACCGGCATCGAACACCAGATCCTTGGTGGGCTTGTACTGCGCACCGATTGCCAGCCAGGTACGGTCGTTGTCGGGCAGCCGCGGCGTGCGGTACTCCGAGCTGTCCACCGGCGACTGGTCGTAGGCGATGCCGGCACGCAGCTTCCACTGGTCGTTGAATTGATAAGCACCGCCGAGCGCCACCCGCCAAGTGTTGCGCCAGTTTTCCTCGGTACTCGACAGCGTGCTTCCGGCAGCGGCGCCATCAGTACGGACGAACGTCAGATCCTGGATCTTTGCCCAGCCGGTCCAGGAGATGTCACCCATCATTTCCCAGCGGTCGCTGAGGCGCTGCCAGGCGCTCAGAATGGCGGTGTCGGGCAGTTTGATGTCGGCCTTGACGTTGCCGTTGTAAAGTCCGCGGGCAAGTGCCGCGTTGGCGGCAGCGTTGCCGCCGGGTGTCAGGGTGGTGACGGTCGGTCGCCAGAATTTCACGTCACCGGTGACCTTGAAGTCGATCGCCGAGCGATACGACAAACCGACCCTGGTCGACGGAGAGGGCTGGAACATGGCGCCCAGATTGTAACCCCAGCCCCAGTCGTCGCCGTTGATCCTCGCCCAGCTCTCCAGGTTGCGGAGCGCCCCCGCCGGGCCGCACAAGGCCGGAGCGCCCAACCCGGCACAGAGGGCACCGCTGGCGTTGACATTGTTGCTGAAGGTACCGTCGAGCTTCTGTGCGCTGAAGCCGAGGCCGAAAGACCAGGCTTCGTTCGGCTTGAACGAGATCGACGGGTTGATGTTCATCGTCTGGACGTCCGAGTTGAGGGCGCGGAAGCGGCCAGTCCAGCCCTTGTCATACTCGGTGGCCAGTCCAAAGGGGGCATTGATGCCGAGGCCCAGGCTGATCTGATCGTTGATCGGCATGGCGAAATACATCGCCGGGACAAAGGCCCAGCCACCCGCGTCACCACCGTTGCCCGCAGCGCCATAAATCCCGACCGGGTTGATCGAACCGTCGTTGCTGAACTTTGCCGACGGGTTAATGGCGCTCAGGACGCCGACGACCTGCATCTTCCCCTTCGGCAAATAGGCCATTCCGGCAGGGTTCCAGAAAATGGTGCTGGCGTCTTCCGCCACCGCTGCCGATCCGGCAAAGGCGACGCCGAGGCCACTGGCATTCTGCTCCATCAACTGGAAGCCCGAGGCACCCGCATAACCCGACAAGGACACGGCGATCAGCGCCGGTATCGTTCGAACCGCAAAAAGCCTGCTCTTCAACATTCCCAAGTCTCCCCAAAGAAGAATCATCGACGGTGGCCATGCCCCGGCCTCTGCTCCATGCACCGCTCGTGGGATTGTACACACGAACGACACACGAACTGCGGCCGATGTTTCAGATGGTTACGTCGAGTGTCGCTTTCATGCAACACGGAATGGGTGCCGGTGCATCGATCGTGACGATGGTCCTCTCGTTGTCGGCGGTTTATCATCCCCGCTTTCAACCCGACACGTGGTGGAGGACCGCAGCATGAAAAGAGCGATCATCTCGACGCCGCTGGCGCCGGCAGCGATTGGCACGTACTCGCAGGCGGTGCGCGCCGGCGACACCGTCTACCTCTCCGGGCAGATCGGCCTGGACCCGGAGACGATGAAGCTGGCTGAGGAGATCGACGCGCAGATCGTTCGCGTCTTCGACAACCTGAAGGCGGTTGCGGAGGCTGCCGGCGGCTCGTTGGCCGATGTCGTCAAGCTCAACGTCTACCTCACCGATCTCGTCGACTTTGCGACGGTGAACGAGGTGATGGGCCGCTATTTCGTTGCGCCCTTTCCGGCCCGTGCCGCGGTTGGCGTCGCCGCGCTGCCACGCGGCGCTCGGGTCGAGGCGGACGCCATCATGGTCATCGGCGGCTGATGTCGGCGGCGGATGCGATCGATGCTCCGCCAGCGATCCGCAACCGGCTCCGCAAGCTCGGCCTGGAGCGGCCTGCGGACCTGGTCCTGCATCTGCCGTTGCGTTACGAAGACGAGACGCGCGTCACCGCCATCGCCGGGGCGCCAACGGGGGTACCGCTGCTCGTCGAGGCAGAGGTGCTCGATCTTGCCGTCGGACGGGAGCCCCACCGTCAGCTCGTGGTTCGGGTTGGTGACGCGAGCGGCGGCATTCTCGTCCTGCGCTTCATCAGCTTCTACGGCAGCCAGCAGCGGGCGCTCGAAGCGGCCTGTGCCGCAGGCAGCAGGTTGCGCGTCTTCGGCGAAATCCGGGATGGCTTTCACGGACCCGAGATGATCCATCCCCGCTATCGAATCGTCGCCGTCGGTGAGCCTCTGGCGCAGTCACTGACACCCGTCTACCCGACGACCGCCGGTCTCGGCCAAGCGACGCTGCGGCGGCTGATCGCCCGTGCGCTGCAGGCTGCCGATCTCAGCGAACTGCTCGACGCGGACTGGTGTCGGGCACAGGCGCTGCCTTCGTTTGCCACGGCAGTGTCGCTGCTGCACGCGCCGCCACCGACGGTCGCCGAATCGACCCTGCAGGATCGCAGCCATCCCGCCTGGCGACGCATCAAGTTCGACGAACTCCTGGCACAGCAGTTGTCGCTGCGCCGCGCCTATCTCGCGCGGCGCCGACAGCGTGCGCCCGTCCTGCCGGCGGCCGGGCAACTGGCGCGGCGCCTCGAGCGATCGTTGCCCTTCGCCTTGACCGCCGCGCAGCGCCGGGTCGCCGGAGAGATCGCCGGCGATCTGGCGCAGCCCAGCCCGATGCAAAGGCTGCTGCAGGGTGATGTCGGTTGCGGCAAGACGATCGTCGCGGCCCTGGCGGCGTGTCAGGCGATCGAGGCGGGTCATCAGGTGGCGCTGATGGCGCCGACCGAAATCCTCGCCGAGCAACACTTCCAGAAGTTGCGCACCTGGCTGGAGCCTCTGTCCGTCGAGGTGCTGTGGCTGACCGGCAGCCTCGCTGGCAAGCTCAAGCGGCAGCGACGGCAGCAGGCGGCAACGACTGCGCAGTTGGTCGTCGGCACGCATGCGCTGATCCAGGAAAGCATCGACTTTTCCCGTCTCGGGCTGATCATCGTGGACGAGCAACATCGTTTCGGCGTCCGGCAGCGCCTCGAGTTGCGGCGCAAGGGCGGCAATCCGCACCAGTTGATGATGTCGGCGACGCCGATTCCGCGCACGCTGGCAATGAGCTACTACGCCGATCTCGATGTCTCGCTGATCGACGAGATGCCAGCGGGGCGTTCGCCGGTGAGGACCCGCCTGTTCTCCGCCGATCGCCGTGGGCAGGTCGTCGCCGCGGTGCGCGCTGCGGTCGCCGGTGGTCGGCAGGCCTACTGGGTTTGCCCGTTGATTGAAGAATCGGACAAGGTCGATCTGCAGGCGGCGCTCGACACGCATGCGGCGCTCGGCGCCGAACTCGACGGCCTGCGCATCGGGCTGATCCATGGTCGCCTGCGCAGTGAGGAGAAGGCGGCGGTGATGGCAGCATTCGTTGCCGGCGAGATCGACTTGCTGGTGGCGACGACGGTCATTGAAGTGGGTGTCGACGTGGCCAACGCCAGCCTCATGGTCATCGAGCATGCGGAGCGCTTCGGACTCGCGCAACTGCACCAGTTGCGCGGACGTGTCGGCCGCGGCGCACAGGACTCGGTCTGTGTCCTGCTCTACCAGCCGCCACTCTCCGCCAGCGCGCGTGCGCGCCTGAAGATCATCTTCGAACACAGCGACGGCTTCGAGATCGCCCGCCAGGACCTGCGCCTGCGCGGCCCCGGCGAATTCATCGGCAGTCGGCAGTCGGGGGAACCCTTGCTGCGCCATGCCGATCTGGAGAGGGACGCCGACCTCGTCGAACTGGCACAGTCGATGGCGGCGCGCATGCTGCGTGATGGTACGGACCGGGCTGCGCGTCATCTGCAGCGGTGGCTGGGCGACCGCGAGGACTTGCTGCGCAGCTGAGGGTCTCGGGCCGCGGCAGGCGCATGGCTGGCGCGGCGGCTGGCGGCGACCTGAGCCGACGACTGGTGTGTTTGCCCAGCTTGCATGCGGGTTGCCCAGCCGCAGTCACTGCGCTGACGCTCAGCTGACGCGAAAGCGGGCGACGACCTCGCGCAGCCGGCCGGCCAGTTGTTCCAGTTCAGTGACAGCGACGGTATTGGCATGCATGGTTGCCCTCGTCTCCTCGGTCATCGAGGCGATGTGCTGCAGGTGGCGGGCGACGTCTTCGGCGACCGTCGCCTGTTCGCGCGTCGCCACCGCCACTTCATGCACGCGCTCGCTCGACTTGTGCGCCTGACGCAAGATCGCCTCGAGCACGTCGCTCGCCTCGCGCGCCTTGTCAAGGCCGCGCGCAACCTGTGGGGCCGCCTCACTCATGGCTGCCACAGCCGATTCGGTATCGGCCTGGACGCTGACGACCATCGCGCTGATCTCGCTCGTGGCCTTCGTCGTTCTCTCGGCCAGCTTGCGCACTTCATCGGCAACGACGGCAAAACCCCGCCCTTGCTCACCTGCACGTGCGGCCTCGATGGCGGCGTTGAGGGCCAGGAGGTTGGTCTGTTCAGCGATTTCCTTGATCGCGGCGGCGATGCCGCCGATCTCGCGTGAACGGCCTGCCAGTTGACCGATCTGGGCTGCCGAGCGGCTGACGATGGCAGCGATCGCCTCGATCTCGGCCGCGGAGCTGCTCACCAGTTGTCGACCCTGTTCGGCGCAGCCGGCAACCTCGTCCGAGCTCTCGCCACTTGCGTGGGCGCTTTGCGCGACCTCGTTGATGCTGACCGTCAGTTGTTCGATCGACGCTGCCGTGGTGGCAGTCGAATCCGCCTGTGCATCGGCGGCGCGGCTCGTTTCCCCGGTGGCGACGGCGATCTCGCGGGCGCGGCCGGCGAGTACGCCGGCGAGGCGATCGATCTCGGCAATCATCGCCCGCAGCTGGGTCTGCATCTCGGCAAGCGAACGCATCAGGCTGTCGCCAACGAGACTTCCGGCATTGATGTCCAGCGCCAAGTCGCCGGCCGCAACACGGCGGGCGATGGCTGAGGCTGTCGCGGGCTCGCCGCCAAGCTGACGCAGCACGCTGCGGCCAATGGCCAGCGACACGGCAACCAGGACGCCGACGGCCAGGGCGACGATGCTCAGGGACTCGATGGCCTTCTTGCGGAACGCGGCAGAGACATCATCGACATAAATGCCGGTCCCGTAAACCCAACCCCAGGGCTTGAACTCGGCGGCGTAACTGATCTTGGGCGCCGGCTTGTCGCTGCCGGCGCGGGCAAACACGTATTCGACGAGGCCACCGCGCTCGCTGGCCAGCGCAGTGCGCACCAGTTCCTGGATCAGCGCCTTGCCGTTCGGGTCGCGCATTTCGGCGCCGCTCCCGCCCTCGAGTTCCGGCTTCAGCGGATGCATCACGAAGCGGTGTTGCGTATCGAGGATGAAGAAATACTCGCCGTCGCCGTAGCGCATGTGACGCAAGGCCTCGGCCGCTCCCTTGCGCGCCTCGTCGTCGCTCAGCGTACCCTTGCCAACCAGCTCATGGAAGCGCGCGATGACGCCGCCGGCCACCTCGACGAGGACCTGCGTCTTCTCCTTTCTGTCCTGCAGCATGCTGCTGCGCAGTGTGCGCAGCGAGTCGACTCCGAGAGCCGCAAAACCGGTGATCGCCACGACCGAAATCATGATCAGGCGCTTCCTGATCGTCCACCTGTTCGCCTGCATGTCGCTCCTCCCTCGAGTGCTCACTCGCCTGTGGGGTCAGGGTTCGCGCCGCGCCGCGAATGCCGGGTCGCGGCCGCAGTCCCCGATGCGTCATCTGCGCGCCCAACTGGCAGCCCGCTCGCCCACCCGGCGGGCAAGCATTATATCCGAGCGATACACCGGGAATCCGTTCCGGCGACGGCCGCTGCGGTGGGATGCCATTGCCAGGGAGCCGGACAGTTGCAGGGGCTTGCGCACGCCGGATCATGCATATAGCCTACGAAGCCCTTTGCCCGATCAGGATGCGTGTCGATGCTCGATGATCCAGCTCTGACGGTGGGCCCGCCGGCGGCCTCGATCGATCCCCGTCGTCTCGACTGCAGCGAGCAGCGGGCGTTCGGCAACCCGGAGCGGCTGCGAGGCACGTTCGACCACGGCGTGCTTGTTGTCGTCGCGCACTGTATTCTGGCGTTGCTGGCTCACCGTCTTGCCCTGAACATCTTCAAGGCGCGCGGCTTCTTCGCTCCGCGAGAAAGGAATCCCGCATGAGTTCCCAGTTTGGCCTGCTGAAGGCACGTCGCTTCGGTCCGTTCTTCGCCACCCAGTTCCTCGGCGCCTTCAACGACAATCTCTTCAAGAACGCTCTGGTCGTCCTGCTGACTTTCCAGGCGGCGAGCTGGACGGCGATCCGGCCGGAGGTGCTGACCAATCTCGCTGCCGGAACATTCATCCTGCCGTTCTTTCTTTTCTCGGCAACTGCCGGCCAGCTCGCCGACAAGTACGACAAAGCCCGGCTGGCGCGTCTGGTGAAACTGCTCGAGATCCTGATCATGGGCATTGCGCTGCTGGGTTTCGCCATCCACAGCCTGCCGATCCTGTTTGCGGCACTGTTTCTGTTGGGCCTGCACTCGACCCTCTTCGGTCCGGTCAAGTACGCCATACTGCCACAGCATCTGCGTGAGAGCGAACTCGTTGGCGGCAATGCGCTGGTCGAGGCGGGCACCTTCGTCGCCATCCTGATCGGCACGCTTGCCGGTGGGCTGCTCGCCGGTGTCGCCCATCAGCCGACGTGGGTCGCCATCGCCGGGCTGCTGATCGCCGTCGTGGGTTACCTTTGCAGCCGTGGCATTCCGGCTGCAGCGGCGCCGGCGCCAGAGCTCGTGGTCAGCCTCAACCCGATATCCGAGACTTGGCGCAACGTCGGCTTTGCGCGCCAGAACCGCACCGTCTTCCTGTCGATCCTCGGGATTTCATGGTTCTGGCTGTACGGCGCCCTGTTCCTGGCGCAGTTCCCGGCGTACGCCAGGTTCGTCCTTGGCGGCGACGAAGCCTCGGTGACGCTGCTGCTGGCGGTATTCACCGTCGGCATCGGCGTCGGCTCGCTGCTTTGTGAGCGGCTCTCCGCCGGTCAGGTCGAAATCGGGCTGGTGCCTTTCGGCTCGATCGGTCTCACCCTCTTCGGCATCGATATCGCTTTCGCATCGCCGACGCTGCTTCCGGCCGGGGCTCCGCTGTCGCTGAGCGGACTGCTGGCCCTGGCGGGAACGTGGCGGGTGCTGCTCGACCTCTTTGCACTCGGTCTCTTCGGTGGCTTCTTCATTGTTCCCCTGTACGCCCTGATCCAGTTGCGCAGCCCGGTGGACCAGCGGGCACGAATCATCGCTGCCAACAACATCCTCAACGCGTTGTTCATGGTCGCCGGTTCGCTGGCGGCTGCCGGATTGCTCGGCGACGGCCTGACGATCCCGGCGCTGTTCGGCGTCGCGGCGCTGTGCAATGCGGCCGTGGCGGTCTATATCTACAGCCTCGTTCCGGAGTTCATGCTGCGCTTCGTCGCCTGGCTGCTGATCCACTCTTTCTACCGCCTGCGACAAAGCGGCATCGGAAACATTCCGGAAGAGGGGCCAGCGGTACTGATCTGCAACCACGTCAGCTTCGTCGACCCGCTGGTTATCGCCGCTGCCAGCCGCAGGCCGATCCGCTTCGTGATGGATCACCGGATCCATCGCATGCCGCTGATCGGTTTCGTCTTCCGTCACATGCGCGCGATTCCGATCGCGCCGGCGCGCGAGGACGCGGCGATGATGGAGGCGGCTTTCGAGGAAGTGGCGCAGGCACTGGCTGCCGGCGAACTGGTCGCCATCTTCCCCGAGGGGCGCATCACCGATAACGGCGAGCTCTACCCCTTCCGGCCCGGCGTGCAGCGCATCGTCGGGCGCACGCCGGTGCCGGTCATCCCGATGGCGCTGCAAGGCCTGTGGGGCAGCTTCTTCAGTCGCAAGGATGGTCCGGCGATGAGCAGGCCTCTGCGGCGCGGCATCTTCTCGCGGATCGCTTTGACGGTGGGCACCCCGGTGGCGCCGGCGGCAGCGACACCCGAACATCTGCAGGAGATCGTCGCCGGATTGCGGGGCGACTGGCGTTAGAATGTCAGCCATGCAACTCTCCGCGCTCAGGCTACGCGAACGGGCCGACCTTTACGAACGACTGATGCGGCTCGACAAGCCGATCGGCATTCTCCTGCTTCTCTGGCCGACGCTGTGGGGGCTTTGGCTCTCGGCTCTGGGGAGACCCGACTGGCTGGTGGTGTGGATATTCGTCCTCGGCACGGTCTTGATGCGCTCGGCGGGTTGCGTGATCAACGACCTTGCGGACCGCAACTTCGACCCGCACGTCGAGCGTACACGGAACCGCCCGCTCGCAGCCGGACGCGTTTCGGTGCGCGAGGCATCCTGGCTGTTCACTGCGCTGGTCAGCTGTGCGGCCGTCCTCGTGTTGCCGTTGCGCAGCTGGTTACTGGCCGGCCTCTGCTTGGCGGCCCTCGGTCTGGCTGCGAGCTACCCGTTCACCAAGCGCTTTCTGGCGATTCCGCAAGCCTATCTGGGTGTTGCTTTCGGCTTTGGCATCCCGATGGCCTACGCTGCCCAGCTTGGACAAGTGCCCGCCGAGGCCTGGTGGTTGCTGCTCGCCAACGTCTTCTGGGCGATCGCCTACGATACCGAGTATGCGATGGTCGATCGCGCCGACGATCTGAAGATCGGCATCCGGACTTCGGCGATCACCTTTGGCCGTTTCGACGTCGCTGCGGTCATGCTCTGCTACGCACTCGCTCTGGCGCTGATTGGCGTCATCGGCCATGGCGTGGGACTGGGTCAGGCGTTCTACGCTGGCCTGGCAGTTGCGGCAGGCATAGCCGGCCATCATTTCACACTCATCAGGTATCGCGACCCGGCAGACTGCTTCAGGGCTTTTCGGCACAACAACTGGTTTGGTGCCAGCGTCTTTGTCGGCATGGCGATCGATTTTCTGCTGCGCGGAGTGGGCAACGGATGAAGAAGGTTCTTTTTGGCCTGCTGGCGCTTCTCGTCGGCAGCGCGCACGCGGCCGACGATGCTCGCGTCCTGGCGCCGATGCCGGCGGCTGCCGAAGCCAACCTGCGAAGCGAGATGCGTGCCAGCCTTTTGGCGCTGAACGAGATTCTCGTCCTGGTGGCCGCCGGGCAGCTGCGCGAAGCGGCTGCCGTCGCCGAGCGGGAACTCGGCGTCTCGGCGATGGGCAAGCACCGCAGCCAGCCCTTCGCGGCCCGGCCGGGCCCGCACATGCCGCCGGCGATGCACGCCATCGGCATCGATGGCCACAAGGCGGCGAGTGATTTTGCCCGGATTGCTGCCGGTGGCGACCGCGACCAGACGGTTGCCGCGCTGCCGACGCTGACTGCGGCCTGCGTCGCCTGCCATTACGGCTATCGGCTTCGTTAGCGGAGATACGCGGCATGACGGACGACCTGCTGCGCTGGGCCGAGGACGCGGCAAGCGCCGACGCGCGGCCGGCTGCCGGGCTTCTCCCCTGGAAGATCCTGGTCATCGACGACGACCCTGAGGTGCATACGGTCACCCGCTTCGCGCTGCTCGATCTGCGGCTCTTCGGGCGGCCGCTCCACTTGCTGCACGCCAGCAGCGCCGCCGCGGCGCGGGCGTTGTTGCGCGACAACCTCGACGTGGCCGTGGTCCTGCTCGACGTGGTGATGGAGACGGTCCAGGCCGGTCTCGATCTGGTCGGTTTCATCCGCGATGAGCTCGGCCTCGCCGAGTGCCGCCTGATCCTGCGTACCGGTGAGCCGGGCTACGCGCCCGAACTGACGGTGATTCAGGAATACGACATCAATGACTATCGCACCAAGGGGGAGCTGACGCATACCAGGCTGATCACGACCGTCAGTTCTGCGCTGCGCTCCTACCAGCAGCTGCATGCCCTCGCCGAGCATCGCCGCGGTCTCGAGCTGATCGTGCGGGCAGCGGCGGACCTGATGCAGGAACACGCCATTGCCAACCTGGCCGAAGGCGTTTTGACCCAGCTCGCGGCACTGCTCAGGTTGCCCGTGGATGGGATCGTCTGCAGTCAGAAGGGGTCACCCCTCGGTGACGACCGCGAACGCTGTTACGTCGTTGGCGCTACCGGCCGCCACGCGGGTTGCATCGCGCAGCCGCTGGAGACGCTGGCCGACCAGCGCATCGTTGCGGCCATCATGAGTAGCTTGGCGCGTCGCAGGCACGTCTTCGGCGTGGATCATGCCGTTCTCTACCTGCAGGCGGCGCCGAGCCAGGAGGCGGCCATCTTCCTCGACGGAGGGCAGATGCTGGAGACCATCGACCGCACCTTGCTCGACGTCTTCGTCGCCAACATTGCTGCCTGTTTCCGCAACGTCAAGCTGGTCGAGCGCCTGCTGCGGGCGCAGGACGAGATCGAGGCGCAGCGCGCCTTTCTCCGCACCGTCATCGACGCCAGCCCGCACTTCATCTTCGTCGTCGACCGCGAGGGCCGGATCCGCCTCGCCAACCAGAGTCTGGCGGAGCGCTTCCGGCAGACGCCCGCGCAGATGGTCGGCAGACTGCAGGCGGATTTCGTCAGCGACGCGCTGTTGCTGCAGGCCCTGGAAGGCGATGATGAAGAGATCGCTGCCGGCCGCCAGGAACGCATCGAGCGGGAAATCGGTTTCATCGGCCGCAGCGGTGAGGAGCGCTGGTTCCACACGATCAAGGTGCCGCTGAAGGATGCCGGCGGGGCGGTCGAGCAACTGGTCGGCGTCAGTATCGACGTCACTGATCGCAAGCGTGCGGAACGGCGACTTCTCGAGGCCAAGGAAAGGGTGCAGGTGACCCTGGACTCGATCGGTGATGCGGTCATCACGACAGACGCAGAAGGCAGGATAGACTACATGAATCCGGTGGCCGAGAGCCTGAGCGGCTGGGCCTTGGCAGATGCCCGCGGTCGGCCGGCGGCAGATGTCTTTCGCGTCGTGCACGAGGACACGCGGGTGCCGGCCAGGGATCCGATCCAGCGTTGCCTGGCCGAGAAGCGGATCGTCTCGCTGCCCGGCCATTGCGTCCTGTTGGCGAGGGACGGGCGGGAGTACGACATCAACGACTCGGCGGCACCGATTCCTCGCGGGGATGGCGGGCTGCAGGGTGTCGTCCTGGTCTTCCACAATGTCACCGAGACTCGCCAGTTGGCTCGCCAACTGGCCCACGATGCGACCCACGACGCGCTGACCGGACTGATCAACCGCGCGGAGTTCGAGCGGCGACTCGAGCGGGCAGTGTCATCGGCGCAGGATGAGGGGGCCCGGCATGTCCTTTGTTACATCGATCTCGACCAGTTCAAGGTGGTCAACGACACGGCCGGGCACGCCGCGGGCGACGAGCTGCTGAAACAGATCAACGCGCTGCTTGCGGGCAGCTTCCGCGAAAGCGATACGCTGGCACGGATCGGCGGCGATGAATTTGCCCTGCTGCAGGAGAACTGCCCGCTGGAACGTGGCCATGTCGTCGCCCAGGCGGCGCTGCGCACGCTTCGCCAGCACAGCTTCAGCTGGGAGGGGCGGAGTTACCAGGTCGGCGCCAGCATTGGCCTGGTGCCGATCACCGCCGAAACCCAGGATACCGCAGAACTGCTGACGCGCGCCGACGTCGCCTGCTATACGGCCAAGGAACTTGGCCGCAACCGGGTTCATGTCTACCAGTCAGGTGATACCGAGACCGTACAGCGCCACAGCGAGTTGCTGGGCGCGGCCGGTCTGCGGGACGCTCTCGAGCGTGGGCTTTTCCGCCTGCATTACCAGCCGATCGTTGGGCTCGCCGGGTCGGGGTTCCGCATCGTTCGCTACGAAGCGTTGCTTCGTGTCGTGCATGAAGTCTATCCGGGCCGGCAGGGCGAACTGGTCTTGCCGGCGGTGTTCATTCCGGCCGCCGAGCGCTTCGGACTCATGGGTGCGATCGACCGCTGGGTGATCAGGCGAGCATTCCAGGAGTATGCGCAGGGGATCGGCACGACCGGCGCAACCCTGGCGATCAACCTGTCGGGCAATTCGTTGAGCGATGAGAGTCTGCTGCAGTTCATCGAGTCCCAACTCGCCGAATTCTCGTTTCCCGCCGAGCGCGCCTGTTTCGAGATCACCGAGACGGCAGCCATCCAGAACCTGCGGCCAGCGCTTGGCGTGATGGCCGCCCTCAAGCGCCACGGCTGCCAGCTGGCGCTCGATGACTTCGGCAGTGGGCTGTCTTCCTTCCACTACCTGAAGACCCTGCCGGTGGACTTTCTCAAGATCGACGGCAGCTTTGTCAAGGACATGTGCTCGAGCGCACACGATGAAGCGCTGGTCGCAGCGATCAACCAGATGAGCCACGCGCTCGGCTTGCGGACGATCGCCGAATACGTCGAGAACCGGGAAATCGTCGATCGCCTGTGCCAACTCGGGGTCGACTACGCTCAGGGCTACTTTTTCGGCAAGCCGGAGCCCTGGCGGCAGGGTGGCGACTGAGGACGCGTGCCGGCGTCAACTGGTGCCGGCTCGGGCGCGCAGGTGATCGCGAGCCAATCGAGACGGGATGCGGCAGGGGTACCTGCGGCGGCCGGGCGGACCACGCGGCAGGACGGGCACTCCGTTCGCTGATCCCCGCCCTGCCGGCTTGCTCGCATTGCCCGTCAGGTTCCGGTGGCGCCGGCAGCCGTCACGCCTGAACCGACGCCGGCCGATCCTTCGGTTTGCACATGTCTAGCGTCAGCCACTGCCGGGCCGAAGCCCGGCAACTTGCCGGATTCGCTGCTCAGCGGGCGTTTTCCAGCGCGGCGATTCGCTCAGCGATCGGCGGATGGCTGGAGAACAGAGCCATCCAGCCCGGGCGATCGGTGATGCCGGCGGTGGCGATGTTCTTCGGCAGGTCGCCGGAATCGATGCCACCCAGGCGGCGCAGCGCCGCCATCATCGGTCGCGGCGTGCCCATCAACTGGGCGGCGCCGGCGTCGGCGCGGAACTCGCGCTGGCGCGAAAAATACATGACGATGATGCTCGCCAGAATGCCGAAGACGATGTCGCAGACGAAGACGGTGATGGCATAGCCGAGCCCCGGGCCGCTGTCCTCGCTGCTGCCCCGGCGCAGGAACGAATCGACCAGCCAGCCGACGACGCGGGCGACGAAGAAGACGAAAGTGTTGACCACGCCCTGGATCAGGGTCAGCGTCACCATGTCGCCATTCGCGATGTGTGCCACTTCATGCGCAATCACGGCCTCCGCTTCTTCGCGTGTCATGCTCTGCAGCAGGCCGGTCGACACGGCAACCAGCGAACTGCCACGACTCGCGCCGGTGGCGAACGCATTCGGCTCTCCCTCGTAGATCGCCACTTCCGGCATCGGCAGACCGGCCTTGTCGGCAAACCGGCGAACCGTCTCGACCAGCCAGAACTCGGTCGAATTGCCCGGTGTGTCGATGACCTGGGCACCGGTGCTCCGTTTGGCAATGGTCTTCGACATCAGCAGCGAGATGAAGGCGCCTCCAAAGCCCATGATGAAGGCGAACAACAGCAGCTTGCCGAGGTCGAGGCCGCTGTCGGCAAAGAACCGGTTGGCCCCCGTCAGTGTGACGACGGTGCCGAGCACCAGCATGATCGCCAGGTTGGTGGCGACGAGCAGAACGATTCGTTTCATGAGTCAAACCTCCAAGGACAAGAGGGCGGCTGTGGCGGTGTGGATGAAGCGCAGGCCCCGCAGCATACCGGACATTGTGGCGTAGAAATGGCGACGAGAAGCCGTTCTTCAAGAGGGGCGGACGATCGCAGCGCCATGCGGCGCTTTCCACTGCGCGCAGCAGCCTGCATCCGTTTCACTACTGCCCACGGTTCTCGCGGACTGCGGTCGCGGTCGCACCGCTTGCTGGCGCCGGCCGCAGTTCGTCGTCCGGCACTGTCGGGCGAGCACGCGTGTGGCGACCATCGCGTTCTCGCGCAAGCCGCCGCGCCAGCGTTCGCCCGGCACGGTCGGCGACCCGGTCGATGGCCGTTGCCAGGTCGGCCTGCGTGTCCTCGATGACCATCTCCGGCGTGCCGGGCAGAGCGCAACGCAATCGGCAGCACTTGTCCGCGCCGCCACGGGGACCGTTGAGGTCGCAGAGGACGACCGACACCCGACCGAGGTGCTGCTGCGCCCAACCGAGGGCGAAGTGCAGGCGACGCTGCACGTGTTCGCGCACAGCGGCATCGGCATCGATGTTCCTGGCGTGAATGCTGATCTGCATGGCTGGGCTCCAGTCGGGTTGTCTCGAGCCGGCAGTCTAGGATAGCCGAGGGTCGTATGAAAAATCGAATATACTTGGGCGATACTTCCGTTTTTCTGGAGTTTTTCCGGCGATGGCAAACCTCAATTTCAAGCACCTGCGTTACTTCTGGATGGTTGCCAAGTCCGGAACGATCGCGCGCGCCTGCGAGCAACTGCACCTGACACCGCAGGCGATCAGCGGTCAGCTGCGGGAACTCGAGGAAGCTCTCGATGTGGAGCTGTTTCGCCGCGCTGGGCGCGGCCTCGAGCTGACCGATGTCGGCCGGCGCATTCTCAGTTATGCCGAGGAGATCTTCGCACTCGGCGACGAACTGCTTGCCGTGGCGCGCGACCAGACCAGCCGCAAGAGCCTGCCTTTCGTCGTCGGCATTGCCGATTCGGTTGCCAAAACGGTTGCCCATCGCGTCGTCGCGCCGGCGCTGCAGCTGCCCGAAGCAGTCCGGCTGGTCTGTCGTGAAGGTCGCCTGACGACGCTCCTCGGCGACCTCGCCGTGCATCGCCTGGACATGGTGATCGCCGACCGGCCGTTGCCCGGCAATCTGAACGTGCGCGGTTACAGCCATCTGCTCGGCGAGAGTGACCTGACGGTCTTTGGCGCCGCCGGACTGGTCCACACCCTGTCCAGCGACTTTCCCGCGTTGCTCGAAGGCGCGCCCTTCCTGATGCCGGGCGACGACATCGCCATCCGGCCGCGGCTCGAGCAGTGGTTGCAGGCAAAGCGGCTGCAGCCGCGGGTCGTTGGCGAGTTTGACGACAATGCCCTGTTGCAGGCATTCGGGCGTGCCGGGGCCGGCCTGTTCGTGGCGCCGACGGCGATTGCCGACGACGTCGTCGACCAGTATCACGTCCTCCGCGTCGGCCGTATCGAGGCCGTCAGCGAGCAGCTGTTCGCGATCACCAGCGAGCGTCGCCTGAGCCATCCGGCCACCGTTGCCATCAGCCAGACCGCGCGGGACGAGGTCTTCCGTACTGCCAGCGATGCCGGCGCCGCAGGCAGCGGCGAGGGGGCTGCCGCCGCCATTCGCCAGCGGCGGCGGTCGCGCCTGCCAAGAATCCTTGGCTGAGCCGGGCAATGCATCGTTTTTCTGGATGTATTTGTACAAATAATTCTGCTTTTTTATTGGCTGATGAGCCCCTATCTTTCTTTCTCGTTCCCCATTGACAACAGGAGACACCAATGAAAACCCTTTCCCTGCTGACCGCTGTCCTGGCGTTCGGCCTGACTCTGGCGGTTGGTGACGCCGAAGCCAAGCGCCTCGGCAGCGGCAAGTCTTCCGGCATGCAGCGCGAATCGGTGACCGCCGATCGCCCGGCGTCACCGGCGATGGCACCGGCGCCGGCCAGAGCACCGGCGGCGGCGCCGCCGGCAGCGCCAAAGCGCTCGTGGATGGGACCGCTGGCCGGTCTCGCAGCCGGCCTCGGCCTGGCAGCCCTCGCCTCGCACTTCGGTTTCGGCGAGGAACTCGCGTCGATGCTGCTCATCGGCCTCTTGGTGATGGCGGTGATGGTCGTCGTTGGTCTGATCATGCGGCGTCGTGCCGCAGCGCAGGCCGGGCCGGGCGACTTGCGGTACGCAGGTGCCGGAGCCGACCACATCGGCAGTCGGCGCAGCTTCGACGAAGTGGCGCTGCCCGCGTCGAGCACTGCTCCTGCTGCTCCGTTCGCTGCCCCCGTCGCTGCTGCGGCCCATTCCGGGACCATCCCCTCGGACTTCGATACCGCTGCCTTCGAGCGCAATGCGAAAGTGAACTTCATTCGTCTGCAGGCGGCGAACGACGCCGGCAACCTCGACGACATCCGCGAATTCACCACGCCGGAGATGTTTGCCGAGATCAGCATGGCCTTCAAGGAGCGCGCTTCGGCGACGCAGGAGACCGACGTCGTCAGCATCGAAGCGACTGTTCTCGACGTGGCCGAGGAAGCGGCGCGTTACATCGTCAGCGTGCGCTTCAATGGCCTGATTCGTGAGCAGGCAAACGCCGCTGCCGAGCCCTTCGACGAGATCTGGCACATGGTCAAGCCACGCGAAGGGCGTGGCGGCTGGACTCTCGCGGGCATCCAGCAGATCCAGTAAGCGGCTTCCCGATCCTTCCCTCGGCGGACGGCGATTCGTTGTCCGCAGCCTTCGCCCCCGACCGGCCCCTTCCGGCGGGGGCTTTTTCGTCGCCCCGTGCGACCACCGTCCGCCAACGGTCATGACTGCCGAGGCACACCTGGTGATGAAAGTCATGACCGTTCCCCTCATCCCCGACCCATCTCCCGCGTGCGGGAGATGGGCGTTCTCCCGCACGCGGGAGAGGGGCGATTGGCGAGTCGCTGACGCGACTTTCACATCAAAGGCGCGACGGTCGCACGGCAAACCACAGGCCGAGGGCAAGGATGGCGAACGACAGGGTCGCGATGACGCCACCCCAGAACCAATAGGGCAGCCACAGCGCCTGTGCCATGATCGCCGTATCGGAAGCATGCGGCAGGCCGTCGATGCTGGCGCTGGCGGAGAACATGTAGTCGACGTCCTGCAGCCAGCTCAGGCAGAGGATGGCGGCGGTCAGGCGCAGGACGAACGTGGCGCCGCGCTCGCTCAGCCAGAGCGCGGCGAGAAGGAACGACAGCGCTGCGCACAGGAGAAAGGTGATGCCGAAAAGGTTGTGCGCCCACAGCGCGACGACCAGCAGCAGGCTGCCGCCGATCAGCGCGAGCAGCGCGCGCGCCAGGCGCGGCCAGCGGCTGAGCATGAGCAGCAGGCTGCCGGCGATGCTCGGGGCGAGCAGGCCGCCAGCAGCGACCAGTGCGCTGTCGAGCCGCCCGGGTGTGCCCCGCCAGAGAGCCACTCCCGAACCGTCCGCATGCAGGGCGAAGCTCTCGAAGTGGGCGCCGAGGAGCAGTGCCGTCAATCCATGGCCGAGTTCGTGGGCGCAGGTGGCGAGCAGTGACACTGGGTAGAGGAGCGTCCGGCCATGCGGCAACTGCCAGGCGATGGCGATCAGCAGCAAGACGCCGAGCAGCGAACGCAGCGGCTGCCGGGATTCCGGCACGGGTCGGGCGGTCGTCGGATCACCGGTGGGTGCAGTCATCGTGGTGCAAATCCTTGCATTGCCTTGCCTGCTTCGTATAATCCTCGACTCCACCCGGTCTGTCGCCGGGTGCTCACAGCGGGAGTCGGAATGAAGGGTATCCTGAATCTCTTGGCGAAGGCAAAGCTTGTCGAGCTCTCCGACGATGAGCGTCCGGCGGTGCCCGCGCCTCCCGCAGCGCCCGCCGTGGCTCCCATGGAACCGGTCGCACAGCGCCCGGCGGAGCTCACTGCGGCGCCCTTGCCGGCAGCCGGTGAGCTGCCGTCGCTGGCCGAAGCCTGCGCGGACGTCGAGAGCGAGTCCTTTGCCGACATCTTCGCCGGTGCTGCCATCCCGCCGTCGCCGTATCCGGCCGAAAAGCTGCTGCGCCTGCTCGACGGCCTGCGCGCCATGGATGCGGTGACGCGCAAGGCAGCCGTGCTGGCGATGGACGCTGCCGATGACAACTGGCAGATCGACGACTGCCTGCGCGATGCCGAGCTGAAGATCGCCGCGCTCGAGGAGCACAAGAGCAGGCTGGCGGCGCAGATGGAGAGTCGCGAGCGGCAGTCGGCCGCGATCGTCGAGCAGATCAGGCTGACCCTCGACGAGGCGACGGCAGCGATCCGGCAGCAGATCTCCGAACTCGAGCAGCTGCGTGAGCGCGAGGTGACGCGCGCCGCGCAGGAAACCACCAGCGTCGAAGCCGGCCTGCGCGCGGCCCGCGAGTCGGTGGCGCGGGAGACGCGGCGCATCGACGGCGAGATCGAACGTCTGCGCGAGATCCCCAACAGTTTCAGACCGCCGGCCGCCGGCCACTGAGAGTCGGTCAAGGAGAAGACAGATGGCACAACTGACCCCGCTTGCCAAAGGGCTGATCACGGTGATCGTCATCGGCGTTGCCGGTTCGCTGGCCTGGAACTTCGGCCTCAAGGAGCGCTTCGCCGGCGGTGGCGAGACTGCCACCGGCAAGCCCGTCGTCGTCGGCACCGCACCAGAGGCGACGCCGAAACCCCGCGCCGAGGCGCCGGCGAAGGCGGCAGTGCCGGCCGAGGACCGCAACGCACCGCTCGGCAGTGCCGCCAACCCGCTCAAGGTCAGCCTGGTCAGCTTCCACGGTTACGCTCCGGCGCTGGTCGCCAACGGCAACGCGCTGACGACGCAGCCGGGGTCGATCTACGGCAAGCTCGGGGTACATGTGCGCTTCGTCATCCAGGACGACATCCCGACCCTGGCCACCATCTTCGAATCCGGGGCGGCGCAATGTGCCTGGCGGACCTCGGATTTCTGGGCGCAGGAGCAGCCGAACCTGCGCAACGCCGGCCTCGACGGTCGGGCGGTGATGATCGTCGACAACACACAGGGCGGCGATGCGGTCATTGCCCGGGATCCGGCGGTGAAGGCGGTCGAGGACCTGGCCGGGCGGAGCGTCGCGCTGCTGCAGTTCACTCCCTCGCACGGCATGCTGATCGACGCCATCGACAACTCGTCGCTGACCGCGCGCCGCAAGGACAGCGTCAAGATGGTGTTCATCAACGCCGAGGAAGGAACCGCCGGCGTTCGCGCCGCGCTCGAATCCGCTGCGGTCGACGCGGCGGTACTCTGGGATCCCGATCTCGCGCTCGCACTGCGCAACGTCAAGGGCGCGCACGTCGTCTATTCGACGAAGACGGCGACCAACCTGATCTTCGACGTGATGGTCTGCGACTCGCGCCTGCTGGCGAAGCCGGAAGGGCAGGCGGTGGTGCAGAAATTCGTCGCCGGCTGGATGGACGGGGTGCTGGCGGCGCGTGCCAGTCCGGACAATGCGGTCGACGCGCTGGTGCGGACGCAGGAGTTCTTCAAGCTGCTCGCCGACAAGGAAGGCAAGCCCTTCGTCAGGAGCCTGTTCGCCAACCTGGTATGGACCGGTGTCGAGGACAACGCCCGGATCCTCGGGCTCGCCGGCGGTACCAACCACTATGAGCGGGTCTACAAGCGATTCGACGAGATCTACCGCAAGGCAGGGGCGCTGGCGAATCCCAAGTCGCCGGTGATCGCACCGCAGGACAGCTTCGATTATCGCTTCATCAAGGCGCTGCTGGCCGAGAACAGGGCGGCGGCGGAGGCGGCTGCAAAGCCCCAGGAGACCTTCACCCAGTCGGCGCTGAGCGAGGCGACGCAGAAGCAGGCGATGGTCACCAAGCCGGTGACCGTCGGCTTTGCCTCGGGCAGTGCGGAACTGACGAAGCGCGCGCAGAAGACGGTCGACAGCGAGATGGTGCCGTTCATCGAGAACAACGGCAAGGCGTATTTCGAGGTGAGCGGCAATTCGGACTCGACCGGCGCCCGTGAGACGAATCTGCGCCTTTCGGCAGCGCGCGCGCGCGCCGTCGTCGACTACCTGGTGACGCAGTGGGAGTTTCCGCGCGAGCGCTTCAAGATCGTCGGCAACGGCCCCGACCGGCCGCTTTGCGTCGAGGCCAACGCCGCCGCCGAAGGCCTGGGCATCGACGATTGTCGCGCCTTGAACCGGACGACGCGGGTGGCCGTTTACGGCGGCCGCTGACCGGCTGTCCGGTGATTGCCGGCTGATGAGCGACTTCTGGAACCCTTACGCGGCGCTCGCCGCGCCGCAGCGACGCCTGCTGGGGGTGGGCGCGGTTGCCGCGCTGCTGCTGCTGTGGAGCCTGCTTGCCGTCTCTGGCCTGGTCAGTGCGACGAAACTGCCGGCGCCGTGGGACGTGCTCGCGGCACTGGCCTACCTCGGCTGGCATGAAGGGCAGAGCATGCTGCTAACGGCGACGCTGTGGTCGGTCGGTCGCCTGCTCGTCGCCGGCGCGTTGGTGATCGCCATCGGCATCCCCGTTGGCATCGCCATGGGCGCTGCACCGAGGGTCAATGCGCTCCTCTCGCCACTCGTCGACCCCTTCCGTTCGGCGCCGGTGGTGGCGCTGCTGCCGATCCTCGTGATGTGGCTGGGAATCGGCGAGACGATGAAGATCGCATTCCTGTTCATCGGCGCCGTCGTGTACCTGATTCCGATGGTGCGTGATGCCATCCAGGCGGTGCCGCAGAGCTACTGGATCGGCGCCCGCGACCTCGGTGCGACGCCGTGGGAGTGCGTGCAGCGCGCCGTCATCCCGATGGCCATGCCGCGCATCGCCGATGCGGTCATCGTCGGTTTCTCGGTCATGTGGACTTACATCACGGTCGCCGAGTACGTCAATGCACGCCAGGGACTCGGGCAACTGATCCAGAATGCGCGGCGCTTCAGTGCCTGGGATCAGGTGTTCGCCGGCATCATCGTGATCATTGCCCTGGCTCTGGCGACTTACCAGTTCATGGTCTGGTTGAAGCGCCGGTTGTACCCCTGGGAGACCGAGCAGTGAGCGCCGAACAGCCAGAGGCTGCGGCTGCAGAGTCGGCCGCGAAGCCGCTGTCGGTCGTCCTCGACGATATCGTCCAGGAGTATCCGGCGCCGGGGGGGGGCGTGACGCGCATCATCGACCGCGTTTCGCTTCGCTTCGACCAGCCGGGAATAAACATGCTGCTGGGTCCGTCCGGCTGCGGCAAGAGCACCCTGCTGCACATGCTCGGCGGCGTGCGTCCGCTGGGTGTGGTCTCGCCGAGCGCCGGTCGCGTGCTGATCGACGGTGTCGAGTGCTCGGGTCCGCACGACGACGCGGTGATGGTTTTCCAGCGCTATGCGAATCGTCCGGACCTGACGGTGTTCGACAATGTCGCCTTTCCCTTCCGGCTCAGGCTCTGGCGCGAGCGCGTTGGCGAAGCGGAGTGGCGGCAGCGGGTCGAGGACATCCTCAAGGCGGTCGGCCTGTCTGACAAGCGCGGCCTGCGTCCGGCGCAGCTCTCCGGGGGCCAGAACCAGCGCGTCGCGCTGGCGCGGGCACTCGTCCTGCGTCCGCGCATTCTGTTGATGGACGAGCCCTTCGGCGCCCTCGACGCGCAGACGCGCGACGAGATGCAGCGGTTGCTGATCGAGCTGCACCGCTCCTGGCCCTGTCTGGTGGTCTTCGTCACGCACGATGTCACCGAGGCGCTGGTGCTGGGGGACCGCGTGATCGTGCTGTCGACGCAGCCGGCGCGGGTCGCCGACGATTTCCAGATCAGCGAGCCGCGCCCACGGTCGGCATCCTGGCAGCGGGCGCGCGAGACGCTCGCGCTCGAGGAGCGCATTCTCGACCAATTGCACCAGGCGAGCCCGGGCAAGGGCCAGCTCAGGGTGACCATCTAGCGATGGCCGAGGGCAAGCCGTCCTACGTCCGCGAGGTCCTGACCAGTCAGACCAACCTCTACGCCTTCCTCGGTTCGTTGGCGCTCGGTGCCGTTCTCTCGATTCCCTTCGGTTTCGGCGTTGGCGCCATCCCGCTGATCGCCTTCGCCGCCGGGGATATCCTCGCGGCGCTGCACATTCCCTCGCTGCCGACCTTTCGCGACGGCGTTGACCGGCGCTGGCGGGCGAAACTGCGGCAGGCGTCGCGCACGCAGCTGATCGACGAGATCCAGAAGCGCGCCGGCAAGCGTGCGCTGCCGGCCGCCGCCCTGCGTACCTACCAGCGCATGTACGAACGCGTGCAGTCGCTCTACCAGCGTGCCGAGAGCGGGCAGGGACGCCTCGCCTGGCGCGATGTCGAACAACTCGACGACGTCACCCTCGAGTACCTGGCGATGTGGCTCGCCCTGCTGGTGATGGACGACCGCGCCGAGTCGGTGAACCCGCGCGAGGTCGAGGCCAAGCTGGCGGCGGTCGATCGGGAACTGGCTGCGCCGCGCAGCGGCACCGACCTGCGCCAGCTGCACAAGGCGCGTGCCGACTACGCGGCGGTGATCGAACGTCACAACCGGATGCAGAGCCGCCGGCGGGCACTGGAAGCGGCGATGCTGTCGATGCCCGATCAGGTCGACGAAATCTACCAGACCATCATGACCCTGCCGGTGACCGAAGAGGTCGGCGTGCGGCTCGAGGAGGCGATTGGCCGGCTGCGCCTGCAGGAAGACATCGAGGCCGACCTGGCGGGCGACCTCGCCGAAGCGCTGCCCGGTGTGGCGATGCCACAACCGGCAGCCGATGCCGCGCGGCAGCGGCGGCTGGTGGCTGTCAGCGGCGGGCGGCGCGGCGCCTAGGGCCGGCTTGGCCGACGAACGGGCACGAGGGGCGGAGCAACACCCGTCAAACCATTTTTTTGCCGCCAATGCGGCCGCAGAAAGGAAGAAGGCGATGGCTGACATCAATTTTCTCGGACGACTGTCGAACCTCTGGTCGGGCTTCGTCTCGCTGTGGATCACCGATGTCGAGAAGCGGCATCCCGAGATCGCCTACCAGAACGCCATCGACTCGATGATCGAGAAGTATGGCAAGCTGAAGAGCGCGACGGCGGCGATCATGCGCCGGCGCGAGGAGATCTCGACACGGCTGGAGAACGAACGCGGCGAGCTGGCCGCCATCTCTGCCGACCTCAGCGCCGCCCTTGCCACTGGCCAGGACGAACTCGGCATCGTTCTCATCCAGAAGAAGAACGCGCTCGAAGCCAGCGTCAAGACGCTCGAGCAGGAGATGGAACAGGCGCGCAACGACGCGCAGGAAGCGAAGGATTCGCTGCTCGGTGTCAAGTCCGAGATCCAGAAACTGAAGGACGAGAAGGACCGCATGCTGGCGCAGATGCAGAGCGCGCAGGCACGCCTGAAGATCCAGAACCAGCTCGAAGGGCTGTCGGTCGATGCCGAAGTGCGCGCGCTCGACAATGTCCGCGAGCACATCAGGAATACCGTCGCCGAGGCCAAGATGGGCAGCGAGCTGCGCGACTCCGACCTCGACGTCAAGCTGGCACGGCTGCGCCAGAGCAGCGGCGCGATCACCGCCCGGCAGCAGCTCGAGGAGATGAAGCGGGCGCGGGCGGCGCAGGGCGAAGCAGCCGGCAAGAGCATGTGATGGTCGCCGCAGCCGGAGTGCGCCGGTGAGCGGCGGCGGCGAGGGCCGGCCGCCGCTGCCGGTGTGGGCAGAAACGCTGCGCCAGAAGTACCTCGCTGGCGAGGCGGCGGTGTTCGTCCTCTACCGCAACGTCTTCGACCGTTACCGGGCGGGTGACGGCTATCGCACGTTGCAGCCCTTCCTCAGCGAGGTGCTGCTGCGGGACAACAAGCAGAACATCTTCGAGCTCAGCATCGACCGGGGTGTGCGGGTCATTCAGGGGGGCAGCGCCGGCGAGCGCGCCGAGCTCTACCGGCATCTCGAAGGCAAGGGGCTGAGCGGCATCTTCGAGTCGCTGGAACGGCAGATGCGTGAGCAGCGATCGAGCGCCCTGCTGATCCCCTACGCCGGGACGATCTTCCCGGCCGCCGAACTGCATTTTCTCTCGCTCGACGAGCGCGGTGCGTTCGCCGCGCTGCACCGCTGGTCTCTGGACGCGGAGTTGGCCGACCGGGACAACGTCGTCATTCTGGTCAGTGAATCGCTCGCCGACCTCAGCCCGGCACTGCTCACCAATCCGCGGGTCGTCGCCATCGAGCTGCCGATGCCCGACCATGCCAGCCGGTTGGCGGCGATCCGCCATTACGCGCCGGCCATGCCGCCGGGCGAGGCCGATGAACTGGCGGGGCAGACCGCCGGCCTGCGCCTGATCCAGCTCGCCAGCATCGTTGCCGGCGAGGCACCGCAGGGGATGAATCATGCGCAGCGGCGGACGCTCATTGCCGAGCTGTTGCAGGGCAGTCCACAGGCTGCCGAGCGCGCCGAGAAGCTGGCGGCGATCACTGCCGGCATGACGCCGGCCGAGATTCGCCAGATCGTCGACCCGACACGCAAATTGCCGGCGGGCGACGACCCGGCGGGCGAGGTGCTGGCGGTCGTCCGCCAGCGCAAGCGCGAACTGATCGAAAAGGAATGCGCCGGCCTGATCGAGTTCATCGAGCCGCGGCACGGGCTCGAAACCGTCGGCGGCAATGCCCACATCAAGGGTGAACTGCGCGACATCGCGCGCCTTATCCAGAGCGGCGACCGCACGCGGGCGCCGATGGGACTGCTGGCGGTGGGGCCGATGGGTGCCGGAAAGACCTTCGTCATCAAGGCCTTTCTCAAGGAGGCCGGACTGTCCGGCATCGCGCTGAAGAATTTTCGCTCGAAATGGGTCGGCTCCACTGAAGCCAATCTCGAGCGGGTACTGGCGACGGTCAAGGCGATGGGTCCGATTGCGCTGGTGATCGACGAAGGCGACCGCAGCTTCGGACGTCAGGGTGACGATGCCGACGGTGGCACCAGTTCGCGTGTCATCGCCCGCCTCAAGGAGTTCATGTCCGATCCGGAGAACCGCGGCCAGGTGCTGTTCATCCTGATGACCAACCGGCCGGACAAGCTCGACACCGACATCAAGCGCCCGGGTCGCCTCGATCGCAAGATCCCGTTTTTTTACGCCGAAGACGCTGCCGAGCGTGCCGCCGTCATCAGCGCCGTCTGTGCGCGCTACCGGGTGCCGCTCGCGGTCCCCGAGGACACGCTGCTGGCGGCCTGCGAGTCCCTCGCCGGTTACTCGAACGCCGATCTCGAAGCGCTCGCACTGCTTGCCGCCGAGTTTGGCGAACGCGAAGCGCGCCTCGCCGGCGGCGCAGCAGCGGCCGCTGCCGGCAGCAACGCTGCGGTGACGCCGGCGCTGCTGGCGCAGGCCAGCGACGACTTCATGCCACCGCAGGAAACGGCCATGGTGTGCTACATGGAGATGCTGGCGGTTGCCGAAACCTCGCGTCGCTCGCTGCTGCCGCAGCGTTTCCGCTCGCTGTCGGCAGTCGAGGTGCAGGAGCGCCTCGCCGACCTGCGGCGTCAGATCCTACCCTGAAGGAGTCCTCATGTTCCCACTGCTCGCAGACGTATCCCTCGACACCGACCAGACTATCGCCGCGACCCGTCTGCTGCTGCACATCGCGCACGTCGATGGTGCACAGACCGCCGAGGAGGTAGCGCTGATTCGTTCATTCTACGAGGGCGCCGGTGAAGGGGCGGCATGGCCGGATTTTGCCAGCCTGCAGGCGGTCGGCGTTGGCGAGTTCAGCCAGACCTTCGCCGAGCCGGCACAGCGCGACCTCGTCGTTGCCTTCTGCCTCATGGTCGCCTATGCCGACGGCGCCCTGAGCGCCGACGAACTGTCCGCCGTGGCGGCGGTGGCCAACGGGATCGGCATGTCCCCGGTGCGCGTCGACGAACTGCTGGCGCTGGTCAAGGACCACATGCTGGCACAGCTCGCGCGCCTGCCCGACGCCGCTTCGGTGGCGACGGTCGCGCGCGAGCTTGGTTGAACGCCGTCGCTGCCGCAGCGGGAAGCCGTTGCCCGCGGCGCCGAACTGCGCAGCCAGCGACCTGTTCTTCGCCCGACGCCGGCACGGCCTTTGCTGCCGACTGATGGCGCCACGACCGTCGCCCGCTTGACCAAGCTGCGGCAACGAACGATACTGGCCCGCGAAGTCGCTGTGGACTGCACCTTCCAACAACGCCAGGAGGAGACGGGCATGTGCAAGGGACTGATCGTTGTCGCCACACTGTCGCTGGTTGCCACCCTGTCTCCGGCAGCACCCCCCGACGAAAGAGGCGCCGCCGTGGGCGGGAGCCGGAATGACAAGTGGAACGAAAAGAATGCCGAGATGGCCGAGGCCCTCCGACTCAAGGGCGATGTCCAGGCAGGGCAGGAAGACTACAAGGCGTATTGCGAAGCCTGCCACTTGCCGAATGGTCGCGGCAATCCGCACGGCAGCATTCCGCAACTCGCCGGACAGCATCCGACCGTGGTCATCAAGCAACTTGCCGACATTCGCTCGGGCCTACGTTCCAACCCGACGATGTATCCCTTTGCGATGAAGCTGCGCGACGCGCAGGCACTGGCGAACGTCGCCGCCTATCTCGCCACGCTTTGTGTGCCACGTGATTCAGGGAAGTACGAGGGCCCCAACGCGGCGAAGCTGATCGCTGCCGGAAAGGTGCTGTACAACCGGGAATGCGTCCAGTGCCACCAGCCGAACGGGGACGGCGCCGCGGAGAAGTTCTACCCGGTGCTCGCCGGCCAGCACTACCGCTACCTGCTGCAGCAGATGGTCGATATCCGTGATGGCAGGCGCCGCAACAGCCACCCGGACATGGTCCGGATGATCGCCAAGTACGACGATGCGCAGTTGGTCGCCATCGCCGCCTACCAGGCAATGCTGGTGACACAGCAGCGGCAATGGACTGTCCAACCGGGCTTCTGCAAGGAAACGGCGGATCGGATCTGAGCGTGCGCGTCAGCACTCGCAAGAAACAAGGTCGCACGTCTTGGTTCCTCGCACAAGACCGTCCGCTTGCCTGAATAAACCAGATCCTACCCAAGTGGGACACCTTGATCCGCCCAGCCTGCACGGTATGACCATGCGTGGAAATAACCTCAGGACCGCCAGAAAGTTGGGGTGAAGAGTACGAAGACCGTCAGGACTTCCAGGCGGCCGATCAACATTGCCGCCGTGCAGACCCACGTCTGGAAGTCATTGAGCGACTGGTAGTTCTGGGCGGGGCCCACGACATTCAGGCCTCAATGCTCTCAACCTATCAGAACATGGTCATACCGATCCCTTGTAGGCGTGTGATAAGTGTGGTTTGTTGGTGAAGTCTCTTGGGTATGATCGGTTTGGCTTGATCTGGACGAGATTCTTGATGAGTTGGTTGAAGACGGAGGCGACGTTGTCGAGAGCATCGAGGCCTTGGAGAAGCCAGCGGCCGAGGGTGCGCTTGATGCGAGAGAAGGTGTCGCCGCGGTTGATGAAGTAGCGAGCGCGGGTGTTGGGATCGAGGGCTTCGCTGGCGGCATGGACGGCCAAGGCATTGAGGTTGTCGCAGAGGACTTTTGCGCCGAAGTCTTGTTGTGCCGCCAGCCAGGACATGCCTGACAAGTGCTCCAGGGCCAGGCGGTGCTTGATCCGGCGGAATGCCTCCTCGATTCTCCATCGGGAGTGATACAGTGCTCCGAATTGGTGAGCGGGGTAGGCGTCGCGGTCCAGGAGCGAGGTCACGAGGACACGGACCTTCTGGCCGAACACTTGGCGAATGAGGCGGACTTTGCAGGGCGTTGCGGCAATTTCGTAGTCGAGGGCATCCTGTTTGCCAGGGGCGGGCAGGGTCACGATCTGCTCGACGAGCCCGGATCGGCGGAAGGTTCGGACGGCGCCGAAATTGAGGCTGTCGGCACGCATGCAGAAGTGGCGTCCTCGCTGCGTCAAGGCGGCGAAGAGCCAGTAGGCTGGGTAACCGCGATCAAGCACCAGGATGTCGTTGTCGCGCAGTTTGTCGAGGTGCTCGAAGAGCATCTGACGCTCGCCGACGTCGGGAGAATACAGCTTGGCGGCGAGGGTCATTTCGATCCCTGGCAGGTAAAGCGCGAAGCCGATGGCATCGACCACATGGCGAGCGAACGACTTGCCGTCGCGGGTCTTGCCGAACAGGGTCAAGCGCAGGACGGTCGCATCGCCGGCCACCACGCGCAGCCCGTTCCACAATGGAAAGCCGAACTGCTCATCGACCAGAGTGAGGAACTGATCGTTGAGCAGTCCGAAAGCGGTGGCCGACACCTGCTTCCGGGCTTGGGCAAAGGCCTGCGCGGAGACTTTTCGCAGCAGCTCGGCGCGGTTCGCCAGATTGGCGAAGAACGCGTCCAGTTCAGACTGCACTTTCGACGTGTATCCGCCGAGCAGGCAGGCCATCAGACGGGCAAAACTGAGAACGCCGGTCCGCGAAAAGGCTTTCTCCGAAAGCCGCGCGTGAAGGAAAAATGCTTGAGAAACAAGATATTTGGAGAACGAGTCAACGACGTTGACATAAAGATCACGGCATATAAAATTCTACATCCATATCAAGGGGATACCTACTTTGCCCTGTGCTCGCCTAGCACGCAAGCGGCTTCTCAGTCGGCCTATCGATTTATGCGTATTGGGTGCTAGGTTGAGAGCATTGATTCAGGCCTGGGCCAGCATTGTTGATGCAGGCAATGATGGCGGTAATTGATGAGGTAAAATCGAGGCCCGAGGCCACAAGAAAAAAGGTCAGCTCGCCGGCAGCGAGGATGTAAAGAAAGATGAACCCCAGCACGGCACCGGCAATGGGAGCAGGAATCGCCTTGTCGCCGATGCGCAAGGGGGCGACGATGCGCGGGTGAACCAGCCGCTTCAACTCCAGCAGTCCCTGTTGCGCCAGAATCAGGGTACGGATCATCTTGATACCGCCGCCGGTGGACCCAGAGCTCACGGTAATGCAGGAGAGAAACAGCATCCACAATGGCACGAAGATCGGCCACTTGTCGTAATCCTGGCTGGCAAAGCCACAGTCAGTGGCAATCGAGACGAGGTTGAAGGCGACATGGCGCAGACTGGTCATGAAGTCGGGATAGACCCCAGAAACGGAAATATAGATCGCGCACACCAAGGTCGAACTGGCCAAGACGGCGACGACCGCCTTTGCTTCCGTATCGTGCCAATACACCGCCAGAGAACGCTTATGCCACGCCAGAAAGTGGGAAGCAAAGTTGATCGCCGCGATGGTCATGAAGACGATCAACACCGCTTCGATCATCGGCGAATCGAACTGTCCGACGCTCGCATCGTAAGTCGAGAATCCTCCCAACGACATAGCGGCAAAAGCATGACAAACAGCATCCAGCCAACTCATGCCAACCAACTTTAGAGCGGCAATGCATGCGAGTGTGATGAAGAGATAGACCAGCCACAACACCTTGGCGGTATCGGCAATCCGTGCCGTCAGCTTGGAATCTTTGTTGATGCCCGTCGCTTCGGCCTTGTAGAGCTGCATGCCACCGACGCCCAGCAACGGCAGGATGGCAACCGCCAGCACAATGATGCCCATACCGCCGAGCCAGTTCAGTTCATGCCGCCAGATGTTGATGGCCGGCGGTAGTTTCTCAAGCCCTGTTAATACTGTTGCCCCAGTCGTCGTCAGGCCAGACATTGTCTCGAAGAACGCATCAGTGAAGGACAGGTCATCGATCACGAACATCAGGGGCACGGTTGCGATGCACGCCATCAGGATCCAGGCCAGCGTCACCAGGATAAATCCGTCCCTTGGTTTGAGTTCCCGCTTCTTGCTGCGACCAAGAACATGCAGGATTGCTCCAAAAGCAAAGGCAATCGCCATGGCCAGCACAAAATCGATTCCCGTGCCGTCGTTGTAGACGACCCCAGCGACGATCGGCATCAGGTAGGTCAGGCTGAAGAACATCAGCATGCCGCCAAGTACGTGCAGGACGGGCCAGATGCGCGATGTCATCAGAGAAACCCTGCCGAGACTTGGAACAACTTCTCGACTTCCGTTACCTGCCGCTTGCGCATGCAGAAAACGATCACATGGTCGTTCGCTTCAATCACGGTATCGTGATGCGGAATGATGACCTGGTTGCGCACCTCGTCGACAAGGAAGCCTTCATGCTGAGTGACATCAGCCTCCTTGACACGGCGAACGATCGCGCCGATATGCACCCCCGCGATCTTGGGCAATTCTTCGATACGCCTCCCAACCACCTTGGACGTGTCCCGATCGCCATTCGCGACCAGTTCTAGCGCCTCCGCCGCGCCGCGGCGCAGACTATGGACTTTTGCCACATCCCCGCGCCGGACATGGGTCAGCAAGGATCCGATGGAAATCTGCGCGGGTGAAATGCCGATGTCGATGGGGCCACCCTGCACCATTTCTGCGTAAGCTCGGCGGTTGATCAGCGCCAATACCCGCTTGCATCCCAACCGCTTGGCGAGGGATGCCGCCATGATGTTGTCTTCATCATCATTGGTCAACGCCAGATACATGTCGATCTCGTCGATGCTTTCGTGGGTCAAAAGCGCTTCGTCGGTCGCCTCGCCACGCAAAACGATGGCGTTTGAAAGCCGCGCGGCAACCTGTCTGGCTCGCTCCGGATTTGTTTCGAGTAGTTTGACCTGGTACTTTCCTTCCAATGTGGCCGCCACTCGAGCGCCGATGTTTCCTCCAGAACCTGCAATGCCTCGGGAAACTCGATCAGCTTGATGATGTAGTCGGTGATGTCCTGTTCCGGGCAGATCGCGTAATCGACGGCAAAGTTGTTGTCCGACAGCAGTTCATCACTGAGAAAGTCCGGAGACCGGAGCCGGGCAAGTCGCGTCGGCACATGAAAGAGATTGCGGGCAATCTTGCAGGCCACCAGATTGGTTTGATCTGACTGAGTGACGGCCACTAGCATTTCCGCATCTTCGATGCCGGCATCACGCAGCACGGACGGATAGGCGGCATTCCCAGCGAGCGTGCGAACGTCAAAGCGGTCGGCCAGATTCACCAAGGCTTCGCGATCTTGGTCGATGATGGTGATGTCGTTGGCTTCGGATGATAGCGCCTCCGCGACGCTTGCCCCAACCTGGCCTGCACCGAGAATCAGGATTTTCATGCCCTGATTCCGGACAGGGTCGTTATAAAGTCAATTTGACCATGCCTGACAGTTGCAGTCTGATATTTCAACGATGACACGCTAAGGATCCATAAGGCCGAACCCATTCAGTATCCAAAAACATATATAAAGATGGTGTAAAAGAATCCAAAAAAAGATATAAAGATAGTGTAAATATTTCGTTGAACTAGAAGGCTCCGCGCCGAAGTAGTCCTACTTTGTCAGATTGCCTTTCGCTCTAATGCCGAGAGCATGGCGGCTGGCTTTCTATAGGCGTAGTCCATGGCTTGGCACCGCCGTCGATGCCTGTTGACGATGGATTCCGCGGGCTCTTCGTCGGTGACGATCTTGGTGGGCAGCCGTCCTTGGCGCATGATCTCCACCAAGCCGCGGCAAGAGATCAGCTCAGCCGTCTCACGATTGGCGATTCGCTCTTGGCCTCCCGGAGGGACTGCTCGGCGAAACGGTGCGCTCCCTGCACTTCCGCCAAGGGGCGCAACCAAGCCCTGGGCTTGGCATTGGACAGGCCGAATTTGAGTTTCGTCCCAGCGAGTTCCCGTCGTACCAGGAGATGCCAGCGTGCTGCAGTAGCGTGGCACAGGACAGGCCAGCGATGCTGCCGCCGATCAGTGCAACATGCGGAGTCGTATTCATGCTCTTCATGGCCACCGAAGTTGTGTCATGGACAACCGGAACGGCATTGCCTGGATTGTGCAATGACGTCGATTCAATTGAACGTTTTGCGGCAGAGTTGTCCACGACATTGTGTCTGATACTTCCTGGGGCATCGACGCGTCTGGAGCTTCGGCAAGACCAGGAGCCTGCTGGGCAGAGAAAGGACTGACGCGGAGATGTGATGGGAAAAATAGCCTTGGTCACGGGAGCGGCAGGCGGCGTGGGTCAAGCGGTGGCGGCCAAGCTGGTTGAGGCAGGCTGGCGACTGATCGTGACCAGCCGGAATGGCGAGCGCCTGGCCGGCACCTTCGGCGACAACCATCTTCAGGTGGTCGCTGACTGCTCCAGCGTGGTCGGATCGCGCCACATTCTCGAAGTGGCCAAGGCACATCGGATGCTGCCCACGGCATTCGCGCACTGCGTCGGCAACATTCGCCTGGGCGCGTTGCATCGGCAGGCCGAGGACGACTTCGCTGCCTGCCTCAACGCCAACCTGATCAGTGCCTTCCATACGCTGGCGGCTTTCGTCGGCGCCTTGCGCGACGCCAGGTCTCCCGGGTCAGCGGTGCCGGTCTCGTCCGCTGCTGCCCGCATCGGCACTCCCAATCATGAGGCGGTAGCGGCCACGAAGGCCGGCGTCGAAGGTCTGGTACGCAGCGCGGCGGCGACCTATGCGGGCAATGGCATCCGCATCAACGCCATCGCCCCCGGCATCATGGACACACCCGCCGCGACCGCCATTCTGGGCAGCGCGCTGGGTCGCGACGCGGCGGCTCGGCAGTACCCCTTGCCGGGAATCGGTTCCGCTGACGAACTGGCCGAACTGATGGTCTGGCTGCTCTCGGACAAGGCAGCGCGGGTGACCGGCCAGGTGTGGTCTCTGGACGCCAGCTTCTCCACCATTCGGCCACTGGTCAGGTAAGGCGGCATGGAGCAACCTCGGCCCGCTCCCCTTCCGCGCAGTGTTGCCTGGCTCGGTTACGGCGGGCTGCTGCCGTTTCTGATCGCCGCCAGCCACTTCCCGGCCTGGTATCTGCCGTTGCGCTTCCGGCTGACTACCGCGGCCTTCCTTCGCCTGATCGCAGGGGCGTTCGCTGAAGCCGCGTGATCTTTCAACAGCCGTCGAACAAGAGGGATCCGATGAACGCCTTCAACAGACTTCCGGGATTCGTGCAGACGCCGGCTGGGCGAGAGCGCGATGTACTGCGGCTGTTGCCCCGCGCGCTGGTCTTCGGCACGCTGCTTCTGGCCCTGCCGTCGCTCGCCGCGAGGATCTTCTTCGCCGCCGGGGATGCGGTGGAGGCCAGCACTCGTATCCAGACGGTCGACATTGTGGCGATCAGTCTTCTGGTCCTGCACGGGACGGTGGTGCTGACGGTCGCGATTGCCGCGTTCATCGTCATGGTGATGAAAGGTCCGGCTTACGTGGCGGACGCTTATCCCGTCGACGATTCGGAAAGCCCGGATTTGTCGGATGGCCGTTAGCAGCCCTCGTGGCGATGGATTGCATGCCCAGTGTGCCGGGCTTCTGTCGAGTCGGATGGGAGTCGAGACCACATCGTCGGCGATGAGCGAAGCAGACCAGATGCAAACACCTCGGCCACTCCTGGCGGACGCTGCTCCAGGTTTGCACGGGTCATTGCAGCCACCTGCCGGCGAATGGACGATACTGCGACTGGCCGCAGCCGATTTTGTCCCGACCTGGCACGGCCGCGTCCTCGACCATCTGTCACCGCCTGACCCCTCACGCGCACGACAGGTCGGTCTGCTGATCGCCGATCGACAGTGGGGTCCGTTCAAGCTCGATCTGCGGACAATCGAACTGGTTTGCTGAAGGAAGCACGACGATGTTCAAACGGTTCATTCTGTCTCTTGTGCTCATGTCCTCCGTCGTGCCGGCGGGCGCCGATGAGCCGTCCTTGCCGCTTGGCGAACTGGCCAAGCCAGGTCGGGTGCTGATGCTCCGGCATGCCCACGCGCCGGGGATCGGCGACCCGCCGAATTTCGTCATCGGTGATTGTTCCACACAGCGCAATCTCGATGCCAGTGGCCGGGCTCAGGCGCGACGGCTCGGAGAGCGTCTGCGTGCGGCCGGCGTGGCGAAAGCGAGCGTCTTCGCAAGCCAGTGGTGCCGCGCGCTCGAAACGGCCCGCCTGCTCGACCTTGGCCGCGTAGAGCCCATGCCCGCACTGAATTCGTTTTTCGAGAGGCCGGACGACAGGCAAGCGATTCTCGACGGCTTGCGGGCTTTCCTCGCCAGGTTACCCGTCGATGGCCCGCCGGTGATCCTGGTCACCCATCAAGTCGTGGTGAATGCCTTCACCCCGGCAACGCCCCCGGCTGGGGGCGGCAGTATCTTTCGGATCAACGGGACCGGAGCGCCGCAGTGGCTGGCCACCATCCCGATGGAGGTGCCAGGAGCTTCATGATCCAGAGTTGCAGTCGGCGCATCCGCCTCGGATCCGGGCAATGGTTGCGAACGGCGATCGCGAGGACGTGCAACGCGCCACCTTCACCTGAGCGGCACCCCGGCGGCGCACGGCGGTCGCAGTGGGCACTGAACGTGCCGCGTGATTGCGGGTACAATCGGTGGTACTTGCCGAGGGATTTTCACCATGCGCTTCTCCGGATCAACCAGTTACGTCACGACCCATGACCTCAACCTGGCGGTGAATGCCGCCATCACCCTGCAGCGGCCGCTGCTGATCAAGGGTGAGCCGGGCACCGGCAAGACCATGCTCGCCGAGGAAGTCGCGGCTGCGCTCGGCCTGCCGCTCTTCCAGTGGCACATCAAGTCGACCACCAAGGCGCAGCAGGGCCTCTATGAGTATGATGCGGTGTCGCGCCTGCGCGACTCGCAGCTCGGCGAGGCGAGGGTCGCCGACATCGGCAGCTACATCGTCAAGGGCGTGCTGTGGCAGGCCTTCGAGTGCGAGACGGCATCGGTCGTACTGATCGACGAGATCGACAAGGCGGACATCGAGTTTCCCAATGACCTGCTGCGCGAACTCGACCGGATGGAGTTCTTCGTCTATGAGACGCGGCAGACCGTTCGCGCCCGGCAGCGGCCGGTCGTCGTCATCACCTCGAACAACGAGAAGGAACTGCCCGACGCTTTTCTCCGCCGCTGCTTCTTCCACTACATCCGCTTTCCCGACCGGGAGACGATGAAGTCGATCGTCGATGTCCATTTTCCCGGCCTCAAGCCGGCGTTGCTGCGCGAGGCGCTTGAGGTCTTCTTCGAGCTGCGCGAGATTCCCGGCCTGAAGAAGAAGCCATCGACCTCGGAACTGCTCGACTGGCTCAAGCTCCTGCTGGCCGAGGACATTCCGCCCGAGGTGCTGCGCAGCAAGGAGCAGAAGGCCGCCATACCGCCGCTGCACGGTGCCCTGCTGAAGAACGAGCAGGACGTCCACCTGTTCGAGCGCCTGATTTTCATGGCGCGCCACAATCGCTGAGGCGACCGTGAGGTCGCACGCGTCCGCGTCGTGAGTGGCGCCGACGACCGCCGACGATGCTGATCGACTTCTTCCTGCACCTCAAGGCGAGCCGCCTGCCGGTATCGATCAAGGAGTTCCTGACGCTGCTCGATGCGTTGCGGCAGCACGTCATCGAGCACAGCATCGACGACTTCTATCTGCTCTCGCGCACCGTCCTGGTCAAGGACGAGAGCCACTTCGACAAGTTCGACCGGGCCTTCGGCGAGTATTTCAGGGGCGTCGAGGCGCTGCCCGGGATGGAGGTGCTGATCCCGGAGGAGTGGCTGCGGCGGGCGGTCAAGAAACATCTCAGCGACGCCGAGCGCGCGCGGCTCGAGAAGCTCGGCTGGGAGAAGCTGATGGAGACCTTCCGGCAGCGGCTGGCCGAACAGAAGGAGCGCCATTCGGGTGGCAGCAAGTGGATCGGCAGCGGCGGCAGTTCTCCCTTCGGCCACGGTGGCACGCATCCGGAAGGCATCCGGCTGGGCGGCCGGAGCGAGAATCGCTCGGCGGTCAAGGTCTGGGAGCGGCGTGAATACCGCAACCTCGATGACAGCGTCGAACTCGGCACGCGCAACATCAAGGTCGCGCTGCGCCGCCTGCGCCGCTTCGCGCGCGAGGGCGCAGCCGAGGAACTCGACCTCGAAGGAACGATCGCCGGCACCGCGCGCAATGCCGGCTGGCTCGACCTGAAGCTGCGGCCTGAGCGGCACAACGCCGTCAAGGTGCTGCTGCTCCTCGACATCGGCGGCTCGATGGATGATCACATCCGCGTCTGCGAGGAATTGTTCTCCGCCTGCCGCAGCGAGTTCAAACACCTCGAACATTACTACTTCCACAACTGTGTCTACGATCACCTGTGGCGCGACAACCGCCGGCGGCACAGCGAACGCATCGCGACGCACGACCTACTGCACCGGTACGGCAGCGACTACAAGCTGATCTTCGTCGGCGACGCGGCGATGAGCCCCTACGAACTGCTGCAGCCGAACGGCAGCATCGAGTTCAACAACGCCGAGCCGGGTGCCGCCTGGTTGCGCCGTCTGGCCGACACCTGGCCGCACACCATCTGGCTCAACCCGGAATCCGAGCACTCCTGGCAGTACCGGCAGTCGACGGCGCTGATCCGCAATCTGCTCGGCGGCCGCATGTTTCCGCTGACGCTCGACGGTCTCGAGCGGGGCATGCGTCTGCTCAGCAAGTAGTGGTCTGTCCCCTCTGCTGCCGTTGCCTCACGGCAGGACCGTACCGTCACGCGCAATCACGCGCTGGTGGCTGTACTCGGCAGCCGGCGGTCGTTCCACCGTACCGCGTGCCTGCAGGTAGTCGACGAAGGTCTGCGTGTAGCTGAGATAGGTGTTCACACTGCGGCCGGCCTGATTGATCCGGGCGAGCGTGCCGTAGCCATCGCCGCCGGTTGCCAGGTAGTCGCTGGTGACGACGGTATAGGTGCGCTCGGGGTCGAGCGCCTGCCAGTCATCACGGTCCCTGGCGCGCACCTCGATGCGGGTGAAGCGGCTGCCGCGTGCCTGCCGCAGGTCGAGGTGCCAGCGCAGGCCGGCAGCGTAAGGGTGCGAGCCATCCGAGCCGCCGCGGTCGAGGTAGTTGCCGACCGCATCCTCGAGCACCTCGGTGACCTGGCGACCGGTCAGTTGCAGTTCGTACAGGACGTTGGTGTATGGCAGGACGGTGTAGGCCGTGCCATAGGTGACCTCGCCCCGCGGCAATGGCGTGCGGATACCGCCGCCATTCTGCAGGGCGATGTCGGCAAGCCTGCTCGCCTGGCGATAGGCTTCGGCAACTGCCTGCGCGATGTCACTGCCACGCGCCAGCCGGTTGGCGTTCTCGCAGCCGCTGACACCAGCGCTGCGGTTGGTCGTTTCACCGGGGACGCGCACGAGGCACAGCGGGTCCGTGGCGGTGCCGATCCGCTGCCGCTTCATCTCGTCGAGGCGGCTGGCGAAGCGGAGAAGTTCCGCCTGCGCCACAGGATCGGGAATGACGGGGCGGGCATCCGTGCCGCGCAGTGCGTCGAGGATATGGGCGCGCGTCGTCGCGTCGACGGCGACAAAGGTGCCGCTGCCGTCCTGCTGCCGGAAGTCGTCGCCGATCGGCAGCGTCGGCGAGCCGCCGCAGCTTGCCACCGCACCGTGCGCATCAAAACGGACCCGCATCAGGCCGAAAATCTTGGCGTATTCCCAGGCCTGCCCGATGCACACCGGATCGCCATCGCGGTTGCGGGCGACCGTCGGGTAGGGGCCAGCGGCGGAAGCCATGCCGATCGCCGAAAAATCGCCGAGCAGCGTGTGCGAATCTCCGCCGATGATCACATCGACCTCGCTCAGCCGCGCCGCCATGGCCTGGTCGGCCTCGTAGCCCTGGTGGGTGACGAGGATGATGTGGCGGATGCCCATGGCGCGCAACTGGTCGATGACCTTCTGCGCCGTCTCGACCTCGTCGTGGAAGCGCGTGCTCGGCAGTGGGCGCGAGGAGTTCATCGTCTTGCCACGCACCTCGATGCCGATGATGCCGACGCGGATATCGCCGAACTGCCGCAGCAGGTAGGGCTGCAGGTAGTCATTGGCGCCTGTCGGCGCCAGTGGCGAGCCGATCGCGGGCTCGACATTGGCCGCGAGGACGGTGGTCCGACACGGTCCCTGACGCAGGTGGTCGAGAAAGCGCCGCAGTCCGGCATCACCTTCGTCAAACTCATGGTTGCCCAGTTCGAAGACGTCGAAACAGACGGTGTTCATCAGCACCGCGTCGGCCTCGCCGTTGTACAGCGTGTGGTAGAGCGTGCCGGTCATGGCGTCGCCGGCGTGAATCTTCAGCAGGTTCGGCAACTCCGAGCTGGCCTTGAAGAGCGCCGTCAGGCGTGGAAAGCCACCGGCGGCGACGCGTGTCGGCACGCCGTCGAGCCGCAGCTCGAAGTCCGGCTGCGGCTCCAGGTTCGAGTGGTGATCGTTGATGTGGGCGATATGGATCTCGATACCCGTCGCCGGGCCGGGTGCCGGCGGTGGCAAGCCCTGGCAGGCGGCGAGCAGGCAGCCGATGGCGGGCAGGGTGACAAACGGCGACGCGGGGCGTAATGTCTGGCGCATGATCAGGGTGGTCCGGAGGCAGGTATGGTGAGCCGGCAGGCTCTGTCGCGGGATGAGCCGACAGCATAGACCCTGCCGCCCGCGTCTGCCAGCGCTTTGCCGATCGTGCCGTCGGCGGTGGGTGAAAGCGCCGCCACGTCGCCAGCCCCGGTATTGGTGATTGCACGGTCGGCTGTTAGACTCCGGCGCGGCCAGTGGTCCGTGCCGTGTCCATTGGCGGGCGGGTTCACGCAGCGCCGGTCGGCGCGGGGCATTCTGGGAGGAACGAAGATGGGATTGTTCGATTTCGTCAAGGCAGCCGGCGAGAAGCTGTTTCGTGCCGGAGACACCGATTCGGCAGCGGCCGCCGCTGCGGCTGCACCCGACGATCAGGCGGCGAGGGACCGCCTTGAAGAACTGAACCGGACCGCGGGTGATGCGATCGAGGCCTACATCCGGACGCAGGATCTGCCGGTGACCGGTCTGACCGTGAGCTTCGATGGCGCCACTGGCGCGGCGACGGTTTTCGGTGTCGCCGGCGACCAAGCCAGCAAGGAGAAGATCCTGCTCTGCTGCGGCAACGTCGCCGGCGTGGCGCAGGTCAACGACATGCTGTCGGTCGATCAAAGCTCTGCCGAAGCAAGCTTCTACACCGTCGTCTCGGGTGACAACCTGTCGAAGATCGCCAAGGCGCATTATGGCGACGCCAACAAGTACCCGCTGATCTTCGAGGCCAACAGGCCGATGCTCGGCCATCCGGACAGGATCTATCCCGGCCAGGTGCTGCGCATTCCGCCCCTCTGAGCGGCTGCCGCGTCGTGCCGCAGCGCGCTCGCCGGCGCCTGCCCTGACTACTCGGGCTGGCGGGGCGCCGCCAGCCGCTCGAGCATGGCGCGTACCGCCCTGATCTGCAGGCCGTTGTGGGTCGGGTAGTCGCTGCCGGTGTAGCCCCACCAGTCCCAGCAGGCGAAGGGGTTGCTGATCCATCTCCGCGAACCCGACGCCAAGCCGTGGCGCGGTGCGGTCTGCGGGTAGAGGACGAGCAGGCGGTTGCTCTCGGCCCAGCGGTTGTAGCCGGCGCCGTCGACGAAGCGTCGCCCGATCTGCGCCGTACTCTGGCGGCAGCCATGAAAGGCGACATGGACGCGGCAGGGGGATTCCCGGCAGGCGGCCGGAACGTAGAGATAGGCTTCGTCGGCGAGACCGGAGTCGATCGCCGGACCGGCTGCGAAGGGGCGCTGGTCGAACGCCAGCATCTCGCCACGATCGTCGGCCGCCGGGGGCTGCAACGGGCCGAGCATGTGGCCGAGCATTTCCCCGGCTGGATCGAGGTCGCCGCAGCGGTTGATGAAGGGCGATGCCGTGCTGCCGCAGCCGGCGGCTTGCGGGTCAGCGACCGAAATCATCGCGTGTGCTGCCTCGGGCACGCGCACGAAACGGATCGCCGCTGGCGGCAGCCACTCGCCGTAAAAGGCGGCGAGTCGGTCGACGACCGCGCTTGTCACCTTGTCGTCCTGGCCGCCGGAAAGCAGCCACACCCGGTCATCGCGCAGATGATCCAGCGGGTCGATTCGTCCGCCGCGTGCGTGTGCCTCGGCGCGGGCGCGCAGCTCGCCGACCGGCGGCAGCGGCGCCCACCAGGAAGGTGACATGCAGCGCGTCAGCGCCCGCCAGATGGAATCGTCAGCGCAATCGTAGGGGCCGCCGGCGAGGACACCGGCGCCGCGCACCAGGCGCGAATGCGCCACCTGGAACTGGACCGCCATGTAGCCGCCGGAAGAAATCCCCGACACGGTCAGTTGCGACAGATCTGCCGCCAGTGCCGGCAGGGGTGGTGCGGCGAGGCCGCTGCGGACACTGGCGACGACGGCGAGGACGAGCAAGGCAGCGAAGCCGCGCCACGAGCCGGGGTGCGTTTTCATCGAGCTGATTTCCTGGAAGAGTGGCGCAAGCGGCAGCGGCCATGCTAGCAGATTCTGCCTGGGGCCGGGCTCGCCGCTGCCCCGGCAGTGGGGTCGATCGGCCAGCCTTGTTGCCGGGCTGGCGCACCTTTACACTGTGCCCTCGCTCACTCTCGGCCGCGCCGGGCGCGGATCGCCATGCCGAATTCTGCCGTTGCCGTGGACTCGAAACTGCCACGAGTCGGGACCACGATCTTCACCGTCATGTCGCGGCTTGCCGCCGATTGCGGCGCGATCAACCTGTCGCAGGGTTTCCCGGATTTCCAGGCCGACGAAGCGCTCTTCGATGCAACCAGCCGCGCGATGCGCGCCGGCCGAAACCAGTATCCGCCGATGGCCGGCATCGTCGAACTGCGTACGGCAATCGCCGGCAAGGTGCGCACGCTCTACGGCACCGATTACGATGTCGAGGACGAGATCACCGTCACCGCTGGCGCGACCCAGGCGATCTTCACGGCCATTGCCGCCTTCGTGCGCGCCGGCGACGAGGTCGTCGTCCTCGATCCGGTCTATGACAGTTACGTGCCGGCGATCGAGACGGTCGGCGGCCTGGCGGTTTTCGCCAGCCTGCGCTTTCCTGACTACCGGCCGGACTGGGATCAGGTCCGCTCGCTGCTCGGGCCACGGACGCGGATGATCATCATCAACTCGCCGCACAACCCGACCGGCAGCCTGCTGCGTGGCGAAGACCTCGATCGGCTCGCCGAACTGACGCGCGGCAGCGACATCGTCGTCCTCGCCGATGAGGTGTATGAGCACATCGTCTTCGATGGGCGCCAGCACGCGAGCGTCGCCATGCACGGCGAACTCGCCGCGCGCAGCATCGTCGTCTCGTCATTCGGCAAGACCTACCACATCACCGGCTGGAAGGTCGGCTACGTCCTCGCCGCGCGGGAACTGATGGCCGAGTTTCGCAAGGTGCATCAGTTCAACGTGTTCACGGTCAATGCGCCGTGCCAGTTCGGCATCGCCGAGTACATGCAGGATGCGTCGCGCCACCTCGGGCTGGCGCGCTTCTATCAGGCGAAACGCGACTTCTTCCGCGAGCAACTGGCGGCCTCACGCTTCGAGCTGCTGCCCTGTCACGGAACCTACTTCCAGCTCGCCCGCTACGCGGCGATTTCCGACCTTCCGGACGGTGAGTTCGCCTGCTGGCTGACGCGCGAGGCCGGGGTCGCGGCGATCCCGGTTTCGGTCTTCCGCCACGACGGTGCCGATGACCGCGTCGTCCGCTTCTGCTTCGCCAAGCAGGAGGCGACGCTCGCCGCCGCCGGCGAGCGGCTGCGCCGCCTGTAGCGATTGCGATTGCAGGCGGCAGCCAGCGCCTGGATTCGGTGACGGTATACTAAATGCATCGATGCGGCACGTTGGTTGCTGCCGTTGAGCGGCGACGGTAACTTCCCGTAAATTCTCCGGGGACAATCTTTCCGGGACAGTATAGTATGCGCGCCGAACCGGCCACTCGGCGCATTGCGACGAGCGATCGATCGAGTCGGCAGGAGGCGTCGCGGCGAAAGACTGTTTGTCCATCTCGGATCGCTCTGTCTGCCGCTTGGTGATTCGAGGTCACAGCGCGGCCGCGCTGCGGTTCGTCTTCTTGCTGTCCCCAAACCGTACCAAGCCCGAAGAAAGGAGATGCGATGAGCATGCTGCAGGAGTTCAAGGAATTCGCCATGAAGGGCAACGTCATGGATCTCGCCGTCGGCGTGATCATTGGCGGTGCTTTTGGCAAGATTGTCGATTCGGTGGTTGGCGACCTGATCATGCCTTTCATCGCCTGGATCATGGGGGGCAGGCTCGATTTTTCGGGCATGTTCCTGGTTCTTGGCAAGGTGCCGGAAGGCACGGCGATGACGCTCGACGCGCTGCGCAGGGCACAGGTCCCGGTTTTCGCCTACGGCAACTTCGTCACCATCCTGGTCAACTTCATCATCCTCGCATTCATCATCTTCATCATGATCAAGCAGATGAACCGCCTCAAGCGGACGGAGCCCGAACCCGCAGCGGCGCCGGCACCGGCGGCCGCCCCCGAGACGCCCGAGGATGTGCTGCTCCTGCGCGAGATCCGCGACAGCCTCAAGAAGTAGGCACGCGTTCCCGCCGGGCTCGTTCGCCGCTGCCGCGAGCGAGTCGGTTGCGCTGGGGCTCAGTTCTCACTTGCCGAGGCCTTTGCTGGCGTCACCGGCGAGCACCAGGGTCATCCGCTCGGGATCGATGTACTTGCGGAATGCGGCGCTGGCCTGTTCGGCGCTCACCGCCATGATCCGGGTTTCGAAGGCCTGCGAATCGCGCCAGTCGCGGCCGAGATCGAGCAGCGATGTCCAGCGCGAGGCGATCGTCGAGTCCTGCGAGCGCGCGACCGCGCTGGCCTCGACGATGCCCTTGCGGGCGGCAGCCACTTCAGCCGCGGTGAAGCCCTTGTCGCGCGCCCGGCGAATCTCCTCGCCCAGTGCCTGCTCGGCGCGCGCCGCGTTCTGCGGTGCGACCATGGCGGCCACCGTCCAGGTGGTCAGGCGCTGGCGCTGGCCGATTGACAGGCTCGAGGCGACGCTGTAGCTGAGCCCGTCCTGCTGCCGCAGGCGGTCCATCAGACGGCTGGTCAGGCCGCCGCTGTTGCCGAAGATGTAGTTGGCGACGAACAGTGCCGCGGCGTCGGCATCGTCACGGTGCAGGTCGATGTCGAGCCGCGCCCGCAGGACGGCATTCTCCCTGTCCGGCGTGTCGATGACGATCCGTGCCGGCGGCACCGGGCGGAACTCCCGCTCGAGGCGCTCGTAGGGCGATCGCGAGCGGGCGTCGGCGAACAGCCGCCGCAGTTGCTCCTCGATCGCCTGCGCATCGAAATCGCCAACGATCGCGATCTCGCCGCGCGCCGTGCCGACGAGTTGGTGCTGGTAGTCGACGACATCGGCGAGTTTCAGCCGGCGCAGTTGCTCGATCCGCTCCGGCAGTGGCGTGTGGTGGCGCGGGTCGCCTGCCGGGTAGGTATTGAAATGCGCCGCGAGGGCGTCGCTGGCGAGGTCCTCGGGGCTATCGAGCTGCGCCTGCAGGGCGGTCAGGTATTCCCGCCGCAGTTCCTCAAACTCGGTCGGCGGGAAGCTCGGCTCGCCAAGCAGTTGCGCTGCCAGGGCAAGCGCCTCGGGCAGCCTGTCGCGTGTCGTCTCGAACTGTGTCAGGCCGCCACGAACCTTCAGCCTGGTCATTTCATCGGCGATCTGCTGCCGGCTCAACTGCCGGCTGCCGCGCGGCAGCATGGCGATCGCCAGCGCACCGGCCATCTTGCGGTCGCGCAGCGACTGCTCGTCACCCCAGCGGAAGCTCATCGAGACGTTGACGGTCTGGCCCCGGTTCTTCTTGGGCAGCAGGGCGATCTGCAGATCGCCAAAGCGGCTCAGCCGCGTCCGCCGGCCAAGGTTTTCATAAGTGGGGTCGAAAGCCTCGCCGGCGTCGCCGCGAGTCGCGGGCCGATAGCTTGCCAGCAACTCGGCGGCCGTCGGCGCCTTGGGCAGCACGGCGCGCTGTGGCGAATCGTCCGGGATGAAAACGCCGACGACGCGGTTGTCGCGCACGAGGTAGCGGGCGGCGGCCGCATCCACCCGTTCCGTCGTCATTCGGTTGAGCTGATCGCGGGCGTGGAAGAACAGCCGCCAGTCGCCCAGGGCAATGTACTCGGACAGCATCACGGCGAACGACTCGGGATCGGTCAGCGCGCGCTCGTAAGAGGTGCGTGCTTCCGCCAGAGCGCGTTCGAGTTCGCCGGCGGTCGTCGGCTGCCGTGCCAGACCGCCTTCGATGGCCTCGATCATCACTTCGCGAACGCGGTCGATCGACTGATCCTTGGCCAGGACGGCGCCGAAGAGGACGAAGCCCGGTTCACGGGTCTCGACCGGCGAGGCGAACACCTGCGTCGCCATGCCGGTCTGCACCAGGGCGCGGTAGAGACGACCGTTTGGTGTGTCGCCGAGGACGTCGCTGGCGAGGGCGATCGCCTCGGAATCGGGGTGCAGGCTGGCGGGCGTGCGGTAGGCGACGGTCAGCAGTTGCACCTCGCCCTTGCGCCGGATGACGAACTGGCGCTCACCGTCGGCAGTCGGTTCGACGGTCCATTGCTCCGGCAGCAGCCGTTTCGGTCGCGGCAGCTTGCCGAAGCTGGCGGCGATCCAGTCGAGCGCCTGCTGCTCGTCGAACTTGCCGGCGACCGTCAGCACGGCGTTGTCCGGCTGGTAGAAGCGGCGATAGAAAGCCTGCAGGTTCTCGATGCGGACGTTCTCGATGTCGCTGCACGCGCCGATCGTGCTGTTGCCGTAGTTGTGCCAGTCGAAGAGCAGCGACTGCATGCGCTTGAACAGGACGCTCGCCGGCTCGTTCTCGCCCATCTCGAACTCGTTGCGGACGACGCTCATCTCGCTCTCGAGGTCCTTGCGCGTGATGAACGAATTGACCATCGCGTCGGCGCTCCAGTCGAGGGCCCAGCGGAGGTTGCCGTCGTTCGCCGGGAAGGTGAGGTAGTAGTTGGTGCGGTCGAGCGAGGTCGAGCCATTGATGTCGAAGCCACGTGCCTGGAACTGTCGCGCCGGGTCCGGGAAGCGTTTCGAGCCCTTGAAGATCAGGTGCTCGAGCAGGTGCGCCATACCGGTCTCGCCGTAGTTCTCGTGCCGTGACCCGACGAGGTAGGTGACATTGACGGTGGCGGTCGGTTTGCCGGCGTCAGGGAAGAGGACCGCGCGCAAGCCGTTGGCCAGTCGGTACTCGTTGATTCCCTCGACCGTGGCGACATGCGTGACACCGGTAGGGAGACGGATGGCTTTCGCCGGCTCGGCGAAGGCTGTGAGCGGCAGTAGCGCCAGCGTCAGCCACGCCAGAAAGCCGCTCACCATCGTGCTCGAGTTGTTCATTGCGCGCTCCATCCGGCTCATGGCTGCCGAGCTGGCGGCCCGCAATGGCGCCCTCTCGTCGGCAAAGAGCCTGGCAGATTGTCGGGGTTGGCAGATTCCCGCCTGCCAGAACGTGGAAAGGCCCGCACAGAGGGAGGGCTGCGCGGGCCGGGTACTGCATCGCCGCCATGCGGAGGAGGGGGGAGGAGAGCGTGGCAGCGACGGAGCGAAGATTAGCAACCGCCGGCAGGACAGTCTGTTGCCGCTGTGTTCCCTTGTGTAACGGCATGTGACTTGCGTTCAGGCGTCGTGGCAGCCGCGGCGAGGGAGTGCTATTGCCTGTGACCACAGGAAGCTGGCATGATTCGTCGCTCGAGCTTTGTTGATCCCGGCGGCGGGGCAGCGCGGGACCGCGCCATCAGCTTCGCTGCCATGACCCGAGAGGAGGGTGCGATGAGTCAGGAATCCGATAGTCTGGGCCTTGCGACAGTCATGCTGGAACGACTGGAAAGGGAGCGTCTGCCTCGAGCACTCGACCTCAAGGCAAAAGTCGACGGCGGAGAGCGACTGGACGAACTTGACATCGCCTTTCTCGAACGGGTCTTTGGCGACATGCAGGCGGCGCAAAAGGTGGTCTGGGAGCATCCCGAGTACCAGGAACTGGCGGCCAAGATGGCCGACCTTTACGAGGAGATCACCGCAAAGGGCCTCGAGAACGAGAAAGCCCAGCCGTCGTAGCGTCCTCGGCGGGACACTTGCTGCCAGCGGGCCCTGAGTGGAGAGAGCACGCCGGCACGGGTCGTGTCGCCGGAGCGAAGCCCGATCCGCTGCCGGCGGCGGCATCAGATCACCTTCTGCGCGCGCAGGCCGGCGATCTCGTCGTTGCTGAAGCCGTTTGCCAGGAGGATTTCGTCGCTGTGTGCGCCGGCCTCGGGTGGCGGCAGGCGGACGGCGAATGGTAACTCGCTGAGCTTGAACGGCGGCGCGAACTGGCGTACGCCATTGTCCTCGACGAGCATGCCGCGGGCCTGCAGGTGCTCGTTCTCGATGCTCTCCTCGAAGCGCAGGACCGGGGTCACGCAACAGTCCACCTGTTCGAACACGGCGCTCCATTCAGCCAGGCTGCGGCTGGCGAATGCCGCCTCGAGCTCGCGGCGGATGCGCTGGCCGTCGCTGCCGGTGGCGAAGGCGAAGGGTGCGAGATCGGGACGTCCGATGGTCGTACACAGCATTTGCCAGAACTTCGGTTCCATCGCGCTGACCGCGAGATGGCGGCCGTCGCTCGTCGCGTAGACGCCGTAGCTCGGCATGCCGCCCGAGAGAACGTCCTCGCCGCGCGGCACGGAATGACCGAGGCCGAGGACCGCGAGCAGCGGGAACAGCGTGTGGGCGAAGACGGCGTCGGTCATCGAGACATCGACGTAGCGGCCATGCCCGGTCGCGCGGGCGTCGATGACCGCGGCGAGGACACCGACCAGCGCGCTCAGCGAACCGCCCAGCAGGTCGCCGATCTGGAAGTTGGGGATCGCCGGCGCACCGCCGGCAGTGCCGATCTGGTCGAGCAGACCACAGTAGCCGAGGTAGTTGAGGTCGTGCCCGGCGCGGTCCCGGTAGGGGCCGTCCTGGCCATAGCCGGTGATTGCGCAGTATGCGATGCGCGGGTTGATCGCCGCTACCGCCGCGTAGCCGATCCCCAGCTTGTCTACCACGCCGGGTCGGAAACCTTCGAGAATCACGTCGGCGGTCGTCGCCAGGCGCATGAACGCGTCCACGCCAGCCGCCTGCTTGAGGTCGAGCCTGAGGCTGCGCTTGTTGCGATTGACCAGCTGGAAGTAGCTGACGGCGCCGTGTACCGCGCCGGCGCTGCGCGCGTAGTCGCCGGCTCCGGTGTCTTCGATCTTGATCACGTCGGCGCCGAGATCGGCGAGGTGCATGCTGGCAAGCGGGCCCGGCAACAGGCGCGTCAGATCGAGCACGCGCAGGCCGGCGAGAGGGGAGGGTCGCATGGCTGTGAGCTTTCGCAGAGAGGGTCGGTACGGCAGGAGTCCGCGGCGCCGGCCGGCAGCGCGCGGGTGGGGCAGCCTCATTCTAGACCGGCTGGCGGATTTCTGCCGGCCCCATGCCGGTCGGGTTGACGGGATCTGGCCGTGACGACGCGGCGGTCCTCGCCCTGGCGCCCGTGCCTGCCGACAAGGTGCAGCGACGAGCCGCAAGCTGCCGTAGAATCGAGCGCATGAACACTTGCGGGATCAGTGGTGTCGTCCTCGCCGGCGGTCTGGGGCGGCGGATGGGCGGCGTCGACAAGGGGCTGCAAGAGTTCGAAGGCAGGCCGCTGGTGGGCTGGGTGATCGAGCGTCTGGCGCCGCAGGTGGACGAACTGCTGATCAACGCCAACCGCAACGCCGAACGCTACGCAGCCTTCGGTCATCGCGTCGTGGCCGACCGCATCGAAGGCTTTGCCGGCCCGTTGGCCGGGCTGCATGCGGCGCTTTCGGTTGCCCGTCATCCCCTGCTCGCGACGGTTCCCTGCGATTCGCCGTTCCTGCCGGGCGATCTGGTCGCACGCTTGCGCGCAGCACTCGACGCGAGCGGCGCCGAACTGGCGGTCGCGACCAGCCTGGGGCGGGTGCAACCGGTCTTCTGCCTGTGCCGGCGTACCGTCTTGCCGGCGCTGAGCGAGCATCTTGCCGCTGGCGGGCGGCGGATCGAGCGCTGGCTGAATTCGCTGCGGCTGGTCGAGGTGGGCTTCGAAGATCAGCCGGCGGCCTTCGCCAACCTCAACAGCAGCGAAGACCTGCAAGGCGGTGCCCGTGTGGCGGCGCCACGGCGTTGCCCGCAAGGCAGTTCGTGCAGCGACGCAGGCAGGCAGTGACGGTGGCCGGAGTGGGTCAACAGGGCGCGTGATCGCAGCCTCGGCCGCTCTGCAGTGTCAGGCAAACCAGGCGAAGGCGAAGACGGCGAGCATGGTCACGGCGATCGCCAGCTTGGCGACGATGGCGACGAGAAAACCGATGCCGGCGGCGACGCCGGCGCGGGCGGCGCGGCGCTGATCGCGTCGGGCGATGTATTCGCCGCAGACGGCTCCGAGTATCGGGCCGAGGATCAGCCCTGGCAGGCCCAGGAACAAGCCGAGCAGCGCTCCGACGCCGGCACCGGCGATCGCCATGCCGCTGGCGCCGGCACGCTTGACGCCCCAGACCGAAGCGAGCGTCTCACCCAGCCAAGCGGCCAGCGTGAGGACGGCGAGCCCGATCAGTGTCGGCACCCCGATGCGTGCGAAGTCGTCGAGCCACGCGGCCAGCAGCATGCCGCCATAGAGCAGCGGCACACCGGGGAGCAGCGGCAGAAAGACACCGAGCAGCCCGAGCAGCATGGCCGCGAAAGCGACGATCCACAGGATTTCGTTCATCGGCCCGCTCCGCCCGGCGAATGAGTCGGCAAGGCCCTGGATGGCGCAGAGGGTGTCGACCTGCCGCTGGCGCCAGTGGTGTTCATGTGCCCGTTCTCCCAGTCAGAGGTGGTCTGCCGCCCCGTCGTGCTCGGCCCTACTTGGTGATTGGCGCGTTGCGACCGGAGAGGCGATCACTGAGGCGCAGGGCAGCATCGCTGAAGCTGCCCTGCGGTTTCTCGCTGCAATGGCGATCGACATGCTGCTCGACCGTGTTGCTCGAAATGGCCGATACCTGCTGGCCCGGATTGGCGTAATTGTGCCCGGTGAGGACGCCCCGGATCCAGGCGACATAGACCGCGCGCTGCTCCGTATCGTTCCTTGACGCCACCCAGGCGCGGCAGGACATGTCGTCGAAGCCGACGATCTTGAGTGGCAGAGCCGCATCGGTGTTGGGCGTCGCCAGTGTGGCCAGCAGCAGGACGGCGTTTGCCAGCGGGTGGCAGCGGGACATCGAGTGGCTCCGTGCTGATTGGACTGAGTGTAGACAGTGCCATTTTCGTCGGTTGCCGGGGGCGAGTCCATGCCTGTCGAGGGCGAACGCCGGAAACGGCTACCGTTTGTTGGCGGGCTCCGACAGTCCAGGCAGACGAGTACAATGGAGGGCCTGCATCCCTCATCGAAGCGAGCCCATGACCGGACAGCTCTTCATCGTCAGCGCGCCATCCGGCGCCGGCAAGACGACCCTGGTGCGACTGTTGCGGGACAACGACCCGGCGCTCGACGTCTCCGTCTCGCACTGCACGCGCGCGCCGCGCAGCGGGGAACAGGACGGCCGCGAGTATCACTTCGTCGGTGTCGCCGAGTTTCTTGCCCAGGTGGCTGCCGGCGGCTTTCTGGAATGGGCAGAAGTCCACGGCAACTACTACGGCACGGCCCGAAGTGGCGTCGAAGCCGCCCTGCTTGGTGGCCGCGACATACTGCTGGAGATCGACTGGCAGGGCGCGCAACAGGTACGGCAGCTCTTTCCGGGGGCGATCGGCATCTTCATCCTGCCGCCTTCGCTGGTTGAACTGGAACGACGGCTGAGCGCGCGTGCGACCGACAGCGCGGACACGATCGGGCGTCGCCTGGTGGCGGCGCGGGAAGAGTTGCGGCATGTCGGCGATTTCGACTATGTTATCATCAACGATGACCTGCAACGTGCGTTGCACGATCTGTTGGCGGTGACCCGTGCGGCGCGACTGCGCTACGCCACGCAGTGTCGGCGACATTCCACCCTGTTCGCAACCATGATCTGAGCCCCTGGAGATTCGCATGGCAAGAGTGACCGTAGACGATTGTCTGACCCGCATCCCGAACCGTTTCCAGATGACGCTGGCCGCCACCTATCGGGCGCGCCAGATCACCGCCGGCGCTTCGCCGTTGATCGATGCCAACCGTGACAAGCCGACCGTCACGGCGCTGCGCGAGATTGCACTGGGCAAGGTCGGTCTGGAAGTGCTCAACCGCGGCCAGGCCTGAGCCTTCGCATACCAAATTGCCGAGGCGCAGCCGTGGATGCCGGTGCTCGGAGCGAAGAGGCTGCTGTCGCGGCGGCTGCTCTCGGCGCGGCAAGAGGGCCGGCACAGCCTGGCGTCGGCGAACCTGTGGGGCCTGAATGCGGCGACGGGCCGGCGCTGCGCTCGGAGGTGTCGCAGGAAGTGGCGACTGACGCGGCTGACGCACCCGTTGTCGAGACCAGTCCGGTGGTTCCGGTGAGTGGCGCGGCGGCACTCGCGCCACCTGCGCCGGCCAGCGTCGACGCTGCTGCGGAGGTGGAGCCATTGCCGCAGGAAAGCAACGAGGCACTTCCTGCTGCCGAGGATGATCCTGCCTACCGGGTCTTCATCGACAGCCTGATGTATCTGCCACCGGAAGAGGTTGAACTCGTCGAGGAGGCCTATCGTTTCAGCGAGGCTGCGCATCGGGGGCAGAAGAGACAGTCGGGCGAGCCCTACATCACGCACCCGCTGGCCGTCGCCGGCGAGATCGCCGAATGGCAGATGGACGTCGAGGGGGTGATCGCCGCTCTGCTGCACGACGTGATGGAGGACACGCCGGTCAGCAAGAGCACCATCGCCGAGCGCTTCGGCAAGCCAGTTGCCGATCTCGTCGACGGCCTGTCGAAGCTCGACAAGCTCGAATTCCAGTCGGCCGAGGAAGCGCAGGCCGAAAACTTCCGCAAGATGCTGATGGCGATGGCGCGTGATCTGCGCGTGGTCCTGATCAAGCTTGCTGATCGTCACCACAATCTGCAGACGATGGCTGCCGTGCGGCCGGAGAAGCGCCGCCGCATCGCCCGCGAGACCCTCGAGATCTACGCGCCGATCGCCAACCGGCTGGGCCTCAACAAGCTCTACCACGAACTGCAGGATCTCTCCTTCCAACTCATCTATCCGCTCCGCGCGCGCGTCCTGGCGCGTGCGCTGAAGGCGGCGCGCGGCAACCGGCGCGAACTCCTGTCGCGCATCCTCGACGGCCTCAGCCGGCGGCTGCAGGAGGCGGGGATCGAGGCACGCACCTCTGGTCGCGAGAAGAGCCTGTATTCGATCTACCGCAAGATGCTCGACAAGCGGCTGTCGTTCTCGCAAGTCCTCGACGTCTACGGCTTTCGCGTGCTGGTGGGCGATGAGACGACCTGCTACGTTGCGCTCGGCGTCCTGCACGCGCTCTACAAGCCGGTGCCGGGGAAGTTCAAGGACTACATCGCGATCCCGAAACAGAACGGTTACCAGTCGCTGCACACGACGCTGATCGGCCCGCACGGTACCCCATTCGAGTTGCAGATTCGCACCGAGGCGATGGACAATCTGGCGCAGGAAGGCGTTGCCTCACACTGGTTGTACAAGGACAGCGAGCAGTTTGGCGCCGAACTGCAACAGAAGACTTCCACCTGGTTCCACTCGCTGCTCGACCTGCAGAGCACGAGCGACGAGTCGGGCGATTTCCTCGAACACGTCAAGGTCGACCTCTTTCCGCACGAGATCTACGTCTTCACGCCGAAGGGGAGGATCATCGCGCTGCCGCGCGGCGCGACGGCGATTGATCTGGCGTACGCGGTGCACTCCGACATCGGCAACCACTGTGTTGCTGCCAACATCAACTTCCAGCCGATGCCGCTCGTCACCGAACTGACCAACGGCGACCGGGTCGAGATCATCACCGCGGCCGATGCCCATCCGAGCCTGGCGTGGCTGAATACGGTCAAGACCGGTCGTGCGCGCAGCAAGATCCGCCATTACCTGAAGAGCGTCCAGCATGACGAGTCGACGCTGCTGGGCGAGAAGATGCTCGATCAGGAACTGCGGGCACTCGGTGTGGCCGCTTCCGAACTGCCGGTGTCGAGCTGGAAGAACGTCCTGCGCGATTCCGGAAACAAGCTGATCAAGGAAGTCTACACCGATATCGGACTCGGTTTTCGTCTCGCCGGCGTCGTCGCACGTCGTCTGCTGGTGCGCGAGGATGCGTCACCGGCAGCGGCCAGGGCGCCCGCATCGCTGGTCATTCGCGGCAGCGAGGGAATGGCCGTGCAGTTTGCCCCGTGCTGTCAACCGATTCCCGGTGACCCGATCATCGGCTCGATCTGGAAGGGCAAGGGCCTGGTGATCCATACCCATGATTGCCCGGCGATTCGCAAGCTGCGCAGCGCCAAACCGACGAAGTGGATCGACGTCGAGTGGGAGCCGGAGCCGGGTAGGCTATTCAGCGTCCGCCTGCGCCTGACGGTGCAGAACACCGTCGGTGCCCTGGGGCGAATCGCGACCGAGATCTCGCAGTCGGGGATCAACATCGTCCATGTCAACATGGACGAGAAGCATCCCGGCCTGTATACGACGATCAACTTCACCGTGCAGGTGGCCGGCCGCACCGCTCTGGCGCGATTGATGCGCAGCCTCCGCCGTCTGCCGGAGGTGATCCGCATTGCACGTGAGCAGGGGCAGGCTGCTTGAAGTCGCGCCGTTCCGGCCACTCGACGACGCCTGAGCAGCGGCGCGTACCGGCTTGAAGGTGCTCGTCCTCGGTGCCGGCGTCGTCGGCGTCTGCACGGCCTGGTATCTCTCCCGGGCTGGCCACGAGGTCTGCGTCCTCGACCGCCAGCCGGCGGCCGGGATGGAAACCAGCTTTGCCAACGGCGGCCAGATCTCGGTGTCGCACGCCGAACCGTGGGCCAATCCGCATACCCCGCTGCGTGCGCTCGCCTGGATGCGGCGCGAGGACTCGCCCCTGCTCTTCCGGCTGCGCTGTGATGCCGCCCTGTTCGACTGGGCGCTGCGCTTCCTGCGCGAGTGCTCGCCATGGCGAACGCGTGCCAACGTGCGCCAGATCGTCAGCCTGGCGCTCTACAGCCGACGCCAGCTGCAGGCGCTGCGCGCCGAACTGCCACTGGCCTACGATCAGCTCGAACGGGGTATCCTGCACCTGTACACCGATCGTCGCGACTTCGCGGCGGCGCTCGGCGCCGCTGCGATGATGCGCGAGCATGGTTGCGAGCGGCGGCCATTGAGCGTGGACGAGTGCGTCGCCATCGAGCCGGCACTGGCGTCAGCGCGCCCGCTGCTCGTCGGTGCCGACTACACGGCCGCCGACGAATCGGGCGACGCGCACCGATTCACGCGGCAGCTGGCGAGCCACTGCGCGGTGGCCGGCGTGGTCTTCCGCTACGGGGTCAGCGTTGCTTCGCTGCGTACTGCTGGCGGCAGGGTGCAGGGGGCGCTTGCCGGCGGCGAACTGCACCAGGCCGACGCCTACGTGGCTGCGCTCGGCAGCTACACGCCGTTGTTGCTGCGGCCGCTCGGGCTGCGCCTGCCGGTTTACCCGGCGAAGGGCTACTCGGCGACGGTGCCGCTGGCTGCGGCCAGTGTCGCCCCGACCGTCAGCCTGATCGACGATGCGCACCGGATCGTCTTTTCCCGCCTCGGACAGCGACTGCGAATCGCCGGTACGGCCGAGTTCAATGGCTACGACACGGCGCTCAACCCGGTGCGCTGCGAGGCGCTCATGGTACGAGCCAAGCAGCTCTTTCCCGACCTGCAGCCGGCTGGTGAGATCGAGTTCTGGGCCGGGTTGCGGCCGGCGACGCCGTCCAACGTGCCGCTTGTCGGGCGCTCGTCGATCGCCAATCTCTATCTCAACACCGGCCACGGGACGCTTGGCTGGACGATGGCCTGTGGCTCCGGCGCCGCCCTCGCCGACATCATCAGCGGCCGCTCGCCCGAGCCGCCGTTCCACTTCCTCTGAACGCCTGGAGACCGCATGAGCAGCGTCAGCTACGAAGTCAGCGACCATGTCGCCATCCTCACCCTCAACCGGCCGCAGGCGCTCAACGCGCTCGACCTGGCGATGATCGAAGACCTGCGCGAGACGACAGCACGCGCCGCCTTCGCGCCCGAGGTGCGCGCCGTGCTCCTGCGCGCAGCCGGTGCTCACTTCATGGCCGGCGGTGACCTTCGGTGGTTCCGCGAGCAGGTGACGCAGCCTGCCGGGCAGAGGCAGATGCGTTTCGAGCGGGTGATCGCCGACGTGCACTTCGCGATACTCAACCTGAAGAGCATGTCGAAGCCGGTCGTCGCCGCCGTGCAGGGCGCGGTCGCCGGTTTCGGGATGTCGCTGATGATGGCCTGCGATCTCGTCGTGGCAGCGGACGATGCCTACTTCACGCTTGCCTACAGCAACATCGCGCTCTCCCCAGATGGTGGAGCGACCTGGTCGCTGCCGCGACAGGTGGGCCTGAAGCAGGCGATGGAGATCGCCCTCCTGGGCGATCGTTTCGACGCTGCGCGCGCGTGCGAACTCGGACTGCTCAATCGGGTCGTGCCAGCGGCAGAGTTGCCGGCAGCGGCAATGGCGCTGGCGCAGCGACTGGCGAGCGGCCCGACCGGCGCCCTGGCGCGGACCAAGGCGCTGCTCAACCAGTCGCTGGCAACGCCCTTGGCCGAACAGTTGCATGCCGAGCAGGAGGCCTTTGCCGCCTGCGCCGCCGAGGCGGACTTTGGCGAAGGACTGGCAGCCTTCTTCGAACGGCGGCCGGCTGCATACGCCCGTTCGTAGCGCCCTGTGCTGCTGGTCGACACGCACTGCCACCTCGCTGCCGGGGAGTTCGCCGACGACCGCACGGCGGTGGCCGCAGCGGCGCGTGCCGTCGGGGTGGTGACGATCGTCGTGCCGGCGGTCGATCTGGCGAGTTTCGCCGCCGTCAGCGAGTGCTGCGCGATCGTTCCCGGTTGCGCCGCCGCGTACGGAATCCATCCGCTGCACGTGTCGCAGGCGGGCGAGGGCGATATGCGGCTGCTGCGCGAATGGCTCGAGCAGGCGATGTCGGCGCGAAGATCGGTGATCGCACTGGGTGAGATCGGCCTCGACTTCCATGTTGCCGGCGCCGATGTCGAGCGGCAGGAATATTTCTTTGTCGAACAGCTGCGGATTGCGCGTGACTTTGGCCTGCCGGTTCTGCTGCACGTGCGCCGTGCGGTCGATCAGGTGCTCAAGTACCTGCGGCGTGTGCCGGTGCCGGGTGGCATCGCGCATGCCTTCAATGGCAGCCGACAGCAGGCGGACGAGTTCATCGCGCTCGGCTTCAGGCTCGGTTTCGGCGGCGCGCTGAGCTTCGACCGCGCGCGACACATCCGGCAACTGGCGGCGACCCTGCCGTTGTCGTCGATCGTCCTCGAGACCGATGCGCCGGACATGCCGCCAGCCTGGCTTGCGGGAGGACGCAACTCGCCGGCCGAGCTGCCGCGGATCGGCGCCCTGCTGGCTGAACTGCGCGACATCGGTGTCGACGAGCTGGCGCGCGTGACCAGCGGCAACGCGCGCGCCGCGCTGCCTCGGTTGCTTTCGGACGATTGATCGGGTAGGGTACGGCCTGAGGGCGTCGGGCTGTTCTCCCTGTGCGTGTCGGGGACCAGGTGAGGAACGATCTGACAGCACAACGATCTGATGGCGCGGGCAGCATTCCGGGATTGGTTCAGCGTTTCCCATGTCGGTTGCGGCGACTGTGTGGTCGATCTCGACGGACTCCTCTGCGAGCGCAAACGTTGGCGTTTTCCATCATGAAAAACAGCTTCGATCGACCTGTTGCCACGACCGTGGCACTGAAGAAAGTCGTGCCTGCGATCCCGCAGTACCTGCAGGCGCACTACTGGTGGGCATACGTCCACCCGCGCGCCATCCACGTATTCGAGCGGCAGTGGCTGGTGAACCTGATTCTCTGGGGCAATTACAAGCGCCTGTGCAATGCGCTGCTGCAGGAGTACGGGCACCATCTGCCCGGGCGCACGCTGCAGATCGCCTGCGCCTACGGCGATTTGACGCCGCGTCTGGCGGCATGCGTGGCGCCCGGCGGCATGCTCGAGATCGTCGATATCCTGCCGATCCAGCTCGATAACCTCTCCGGCAAGCTGGCGGCGGCGGCGCCGGTGCGCATGCATTGCATGGATTCGGCGGCGTTGAGCTTTGCTGACGCCGCTTTCGATCGCGCCCTGCTGTTCTTCCTCCTGCACGAGCAGCCGCAGGCGGTTCGCGAGAAGACGCTGGCCGAGGCGCTGCGCGTGGTTCGACCGGGCGGAACGCTGACCATCGTGGATTATGCGCCGCCGAGCCGCCTGAATCCGCTGCGCTACTTCTGGAAACCGGTTCTCGACCGCCTGGAGCCGTTTGCGCGGGATCTCTTCAGCGAGGAGGTGGCCGCCTGGCTGCCGCGCGACGGTCGTTCGGTCATGGTCAGCAAGCAACGTTTCTTCGGGGGCATGTACCAGATGTTGACGCTCCGCGTCGTCGCCGGTGCCAGTGGGTAGCGGGCAGGCGGACGCGCAATCGACTGGCCGCGGCGCACCGTGCTGCCGCGGCTTTCCGCAGGATGATCGTCACCGGCTCCGGGTCGGTGCGAGAAAGGATCAAGCATGGAGAGTTACAAGGCAGACGTGGTGATCGTGGGTGGCGGCGGGGCCGGCCTGCGGGCGGCAATCGCCGTTGCCGAGGCCGACCCTGCGCTGCAGATCGCGCTGGTGTCGAAGGTCTATCCGATGCGCAGCCACACCGTCGCTGCCGAGGGGGGTTCGGCGGGCGTGAAGCAGGCGAGCGACAGCCTCGAGTATCACTTCAACGATACCGTGCATGGTGGTGACTGGCTCTGCGAGCAGGATGTGGTCGAGTACTTCGTCGCCCACTGTACGGAGGAGCTGACGCAACTCGAGCATTGGGGTTGCCCGTGGAGCCGGACGCCCGACGGCCACGTCAACGTCCGTGCCTTCGGTGGCATGAAGATCGAGCGGACGTGGTTCGCCGCCGACAAGACCGGCTTCCACATGCTGCACACGCTGTTCCAGACCTCGATCAAGTATCCGTCGATCAAGCGTTTCGACGAGCATTTCTGCGTTGACCTGATCGTCGAGGATGGGCGCGTGCAGGGTGTCGTCGCCATCGAGATCGCTTCCGGCGAATTCACGCTGGTCGAGGCGCGCTCGGTGGTGATCGCCACTGGCGGTGCCGGCCGGGTGTTTCGCGAGAACACCAACGGCGGCGTCGTCACCGGCGACGGCATGGCGCTGGCCTATCGGCACGGTGTGCCGCTGCGCGACATGGAGTTCGTCCAGTACCATCCGACCTGCATGCCGGGAACCGGTCTGCTGTTCACCGAGGCCTGTCGGGGCGAGGGTGGCTTCCTGGTCAACAAGGACGGCTATCGCTACCTGCAGGACTATGGGCTGGGGCCGGCCGAACCGACGCCACGCAACAAGGCGATGGAACTCGGACCGCGCGACCGCCTGAGCCAGGCCTTCTGGTACGAGCAGCAGAAGGGCCGGACGATCGAGGGGCCGCACGGCTCGGTGGTCCACCTTGATCTGCGTCACCTCGGAGAGCATAAGCTGCGCGAACGCTTGCCGCAGATCTATGAGCTGGCCGAGCAGTTCATGGGCGTCGACCCGGCGCATGCGCCGATCCCGGTGCGCCCGGCGGTGCACTACACGATGGGCGGCATTCTCGTCGACGGCCGCTGCGCGGCGCCGTTGCCGGGGCTCTATGCCGCCGGCGAGTGTTCCAGCGTCGGCATCCACGGCGCCAACCGGCTGGGTTCCAACTCGCTGTCGGAACTGCTCGTCTTCGGCAAGGTCGCCGGCGTCGAGGCTGCCCGGCATGCACGCTCGGTGCCTCCTGGCGATTCCGCCCGGCTGCTGAAGCAGGCGCAGGCGGTCGAGCAGCGCGTCCAGGGACTGAAGACGAAGAGCGGCGGCAGCGAGCGCATCGCCACGCTGCGCAAGGAAATGGCGCAGACGATGGAGGACGGCTGCGGTATCTACCGTCTTGCCGACAGCATGCAGAAGACCTGCGACAAGCTCGACGAGCTCAAGGATCGTTTCCGCAACGTCAATCTCGAGGACAAGTCGAGCGTCTGGAACACCGAATGGCTGCTCGCCATCGAGCTCGAGTATCAGCTCGACGTCGCGCAGTCGATGGCCTGTTCGGCGATCCAGCGGCGCGAGTCGCGTGGCGCCCATCAGCGCCTCGACGGTTACGAGCAGCGCGACGATGTCAAGTTCCTGGCGCACTCGCAGGCGCACTACGTCGCCGGCGGTCCGCCGCGGATCGACTACGGACCGGTCAGGATCACCAAGTCGCAGCCGGGCACACGGGCTTATGGGGCCGCAGGAGAAAAGGCCGAGCAGGAAAGGAAGGCGTCCAATGTCTGAGATGCAAAAGACGATCGAAATCGAGGTCCTTCGCTACCACCCGGAAAAGGACAGGGAGCCGCACCGGCAGGTGTTCGAGGTGCCGTTCACCGACGACATGTCGGTCCTGCAGGGCGTGCAGTACATCAAGGATTACCTCGACGGCTCCCTGAGCTTTCGCTGGTCGTGCCGGATGGCCATCTGCGGCAGTTGCGGCATGATGATCAACGGCATACCGAGCCTGTCGTGCCAGACCTTCCTGCGCGATTACTACCCGGCGCGCGTGCGCGTCGAAGCGCTGGCCCACTTCCCGATCGAGCGCGACCTGGTGATCAACATGGAAGGCTTCATCGAGAAACTCGAGAGCATCCAGCCCTACATCATCCCGAAGGAGGAGCGCACTCTGGCGCAGGGCGAGTATCTGCAGACGCCCGAGCAGCTCAATGCCTATGAGCAGTTCAGCTCGTGCATCAATTGTCTGCTCTGCTACGCTGCCTGCCCGCAGTTCGGTCTCAATTCGAGCTTCATCGGACCGGCGGCGACGGCGCTGCTGCACCGCTACAACGTCGATTCGCGGGATGGCGGCAAGGCCGAGCGGATGGAACTGATCAATTCCGAGGAAGGCGTGTTCAACTGCACGGCAGTCGGCTACTGTTCGGAGGTCTGTCCGAAGCACGTGGACCCGGCGAACGCCGTCAACCAGAACAAGACCAACAGCGCAGCCGACTATTTCCTGCGTTTCCTCGCTCCGAAAGGAGGTGCCAAGTGAACAAGCGACGTCCCTATGTGCGCTCGATGGACGGCTGGTGGCGCAAGAACCCGTTCTTTGTCGAGTACATGATCCACGAAGGTACCGCCCTCTTCGTCGCCGCCTACGCCGGCGTCCTGCTCACCGGGCTGTATCGCCTGTCGCAGGGCGAGGCCGCCTGGAATGCCTGGCTGGCTGCCCTGAAGAACCCCTGGTACATCGCCTTTCACGTGGCGGCGCTGGCGGCGCTGAGTTACCACACCTACACCTGGTTCAAGATCATGCCGCGCACGATGCCGCCGGTGGTCGTCGGCGGCGAGCGCCTGCCGGGCTGGGTGATCACTGCCGGCGGCCTCGCGGCTGCCGCTGCGTCCTGTCTCGGTCTGCTCGCTCTGGTATGGGGGATGGCACGATGAAAGCGCCGTTGAAACGCTCCAACGCACCGATCTTCTGGGCGCTGTTCGGCGCCGGCGGCATGCTGTCGGCGCTGTTCGGGCCGATGCTGGTCTTCATCACCGGCCTCGCTTTGCCGCTCGGCCTGCTGCTGCCGGCGGACACGATGAGCTATCCGAAGATGCTCGCCTTCGCCCAGAACATCATCGGCAAGGGCTTCATCTTCGCGATCATCGCGCTCTTCCTGTGGCATGCGGCGCACCGCATCTTCCACAGCCTGCACGATATCGGTATCCACGCCGGCACCGGCGCGAAGCTGCTGTGTTACGGCAGCGCCCTGCTCGGCACGCTGATCGCCGCCTACGCGCTGCTGGCGATCGGCCAGTACCTCGGCCTGTGCCTTGAGCGTCGCGAGCATCGGCTCGACCTGCTCTTTGTCATTGGTGGCTTGCGCTACGCCAACCGCGACCACCAGCATCGTCGCCGCATCAACCCCGGCCTGGGCGTTGTACGCCTGTTCGAAGCCGCCACCGGCCACCGGCATGATGCGGGATTCTTCGTCGGTCAGATTGATCTGGTCACTGTCCCGTGCGCCGGGCTCGGGGGCTTTCGGCGGCTTGCCGCCCAACTTTTTGCCGGCCGCTTCTTCCTTGGCCGCGCGCCGGGCCATTTTCTCGTCGTACTCGGCTTTCTCTCGCTGGTAGCGCTCCTCGGCCCGGGCAGCAATCTTCGCCTTGGCCACGGCCATCGCCGCCAGCCGATCTTCACGGCGCTTGATTTCTTCGGGCAGGCTGACGCCGTCCGGAACGTCGGCTTGATCCGCCTGCTCCGCCAAGCTGAAGAGTTCCTGCACCTCAGCCTTGAGCTGGGCTTCCAGCTTTTCGATGTGTCCGTGGGAGAGCGCGCTGTGCCTTGATGCGTTGGCCTCAATCTTGGTACCGTCAAGACAGACGTTACCCAGCTTGAGCAATTTCATTTCCTTGGCCATCGCCAGCACCTGCAGAAACAGCTCGCTCAGTTCGTCCAGAAAACGCCGGCGGAACGTCGCCAGGCTGTCGTGATCGGGATGGCTTCCGGCGGCAATGTAGCGGAAGGCCACCGAATCGTACGTTGCCCGCTCCAGCCTGCGGCTGGAGAAAATACCCGTGGCGTAGCCATAGACCAGAATCGCCAGCAGGGTCGCCGGATGGTACGCCTTTGACCCACGTCCAGCGTACTGTCGCGTCAGCTTCGACAGGTCCAGCTGGTCGACCACCTCCACAATAAAGCGCGCCAGATGATCCTGGTTTAGCCAATCATCCAGTGACGGCGGTAGCAGGTAGTCGGTCTTACGGTCGGTGACGATGAAGTGGGACATGCCGGACCTCGGTTGCTTCAACAGGCATGATCTTAGCATATCCGGTCGGAAGCAAGCCCAAAGTCCGACAGGCTGCTAGCGGCACAGTGCGCAGTGGCTGGGCGAGCGGACCGGCCACTGCGCGCCGTCCTTTTCGTCAGGCCATGCCGCTCAGTCTCGCCTTGCGTTCGCGCTCGATGCGCGTGATGTAGCGCTGCAGCATGTTCATCCGCGCACCGGCGAGGCCGATGAACTCGCAGCCGACGCGAAAGTAACGCGCGCCGCCGCGAGTGGCCTCCTCCCCCTTGTTGCAGACCAGCAGGTTGGCGCTCAGCAGACCTTCGTCGGGCAGGCTGATCCTGCCGTCGTCGAGGCGCTGGCCACGTGGCAGCAGCGTGGCGAGGCTGGGCGTCGCCATCAGCCCGACACCACCGCCACTGATGTCGAGGATCGAGGTGTCCACCGGCAGGGCGCTCCCGTCGGCACGCCGGAGCGTGGCGACCAGGCGTACGGGCTTGGTCACCGGCGTCGTCAGGCGAAAGTACTCGCGCCGCTGCAGCCGCAGCAGCTGGTCGGGCAGCGCCGCGGCGAACGCCGGCAGGCCGCCGTTGTGCGTTTGCGACAGTCTCCCGAGACTGAACTGGATCTTCACCTTGTCCAGCGTACTGACGAGAAACAGTCGCTCGGCGAGCAGCACCTGGCGGTTGATCGCTTCGTCGCGGCCGCTGTCGATGAGAAGCTGGTCTGCTGCCGCATCCACCTGCAGCACCGATGTCAGGATGAATGAGCGGCCTTCGTCAAAGTAGGCGCTGACCAGAGACCGGCGCTGCACCAGACTGCGCAAGACAGCGACGATCTCAACCTTCGATTGCAGGAGAAAGCGGGCGTAGTCCTCGGGCCGCTCGATCTCCAGGTGAATCGGTTGCTGCTCGGCCAGTATCTGGGAATCCGTTTCTTCCATTGCCATTCCTGGGGTCATCTGCAGGCGGCAGTTTAACGCAGAAAGCGCTGCCGGGCGGGCTCAGGCGCGCCTGGTGTGCCCCAAGTAGTGCGCGCCCATCGCAGCAGGAGGATGCCCATGAATGTGCTGTACAACTCCCGCTCGCCAGGCTGGCAAGGACCGTGCGTCGTTGCGTCACCTGCGCGCCGCACCTTGCTCGCAGACCAGGAAGATGCTCGAACACAGATCGGGATACAGCTTGCCGAGCTGGTAGCTGCCTTCGAGGTATTCCTTCGAAATGATGTCGGTCTGCAGCAGGCGGTCCCACTGGAAGTTCGCGAGTGCCTTGAAGAAGATGCCTGAACGATGAACGACTGTCATGCCAGCCGAGATCACGTCGCGCTCCAGCGTGTCAAGCGAGTAGGTGCGGCGGTGGCCATGCTGGGCTTCGGCTGGCGTGACCGCTGCGTTGTGGCTGATCACGCCCATCTTCACCGCGATCTGTCGGGAGGCGGCATTCGCGTTGGGGCAGGCCAGGAAGAAGCGGCCGCCGTCCTCGAGCCACTCGTCGTTGACTCGGCGCAGGACGCCGACCGGGTCGTCGAGGTGCTCCAGTACGTGGGTCATCACGATGTTGTCGTAGCGTCTAGGCAGCTGCACCGACTCGAAGAGCGCGTTGAAGTAGGTGGGCCCTGGGCCCAAGGCATTCTTTGCTTCGGTGATGGCGAGGTCCGACGCCTCAACGCAGGTGATGTCCCTGAAGAGCGCCATCAGGCGCCGCGTGAAGTTGCCCTTGTGGCTCCCGAGTTCCAGCACGCTGCCCGGACGCGTGAAGACCGCGAACGACTTGAGCATGTAGGGGTGCAGGACGTCGAAGTCAAAGCTGTAGGCGTACTTCTCGTGGGCCTCGTTACTGGTGTCGTCGATTTCGCGGTTGTAGTCTCGTTGCGACATGGCGGGTGCGGTTCGGCGGATGGTTGAGGAACGGGGCATGAGCCTCAGTGCTCGAGTGTCGCGTGGCCGAAGCCATGGCGACCGAACTCGTTGCCGTTGTACAGCAGATGGACGCGACCGTCGCAGGCAAATACGTGTGGGTAGCACTGCATCTGTGAGTCCCAGCAATTGCCGGCCGACAAATCGATTCCCGCCCGAGTGTCGTCGCGCTGCCAGTGGATCAAATCCGTCGACCAGGCGTATCCGATACGGTAGGTGGCGGAAGTGTGATTGCGGAAGCCATGCGCTTCGCGATAGCAGAAGTACATGTGATACGTGCCGTCAATGCTGATTACCGTCGGCAGCGCCTGGCACTCGTCAGCGTTCAGGCGATCGGGCACGACCTGCCGTGAATTCCGGTGCCAAGTGATGCCGTCTTGCGAGACCGCGTGCGCAATCTTGTACACCCGGTCAGGGGGCGCGGATGCGTCTTCGCGTATCCAACGCAGGCCGAAAATGTACCACATGTGGTAGGTGAATTCGTGTTTCGTAACGAAGGCATCTCCGACCAAGAACGGCTCGTGGAGTGTGGCCGCAAGAATCGGTCCGGTGCCATGCCGTTGAAACGTGACGCCGTCATCGGCACTGATTGCGAGGCCGATCGCCGCATCGGCCGAGACTGAGACCTTGCGGTTCCACCCGGTCGTGTACGCGAGAATGCGGTTGCCGTCGTCGAAGACATGGAAGGGAAAAATACCGTGCTCATCGAAGCAACCGAGGCCGCCCAGAGGTATGACTGGACTTGTCGACACCCCTAGAAGTTGCTCGAGACGGCGGTCGAAATCGACGAACGCGACGTGGCTCAGGAACTTGCCGCTGGCGTCGCGCTCCCGTGTCGAAAAGTAGACGCGGATGCGGTCGTGCAGAACCAGCGCCTGAGGAGACTGCGCAAAGCCCACGTTTTCGAAGGGCAAGCGGTACTTCGACGGCTGGAAGATGAGCCCGCGTTTGACCCACATCACGGCCGACCCCAGTCCAACGGCGACATCAATCTCGCCAGCCCGATCCCCTCGCGTCCCATCCCGTTGCCTTGGTAGAGCATGTAGCACTGCTCATTCAAGCCGAAGAGGTGCGCATAGCTGACCATCTGCGAGTCCCAGCCAGTCGCGGATGTGGTCATCCCCGCCAGTTCGTCATGTCGGGACCAGTGACGCATGTCTGTTGATCGAGCGTAGCCGATACGGTAGCCTCCAGCGGAGCACTTGTACCCGTGGCTGTGGCGATACGAGAAGAACATGTGGTACAGGCCGTCGCGGAACGTGACGTCGGCGCAGGCCTGACATTCGTCGTCACCCACACGGTCGGCGATCAAGTCAGTGCCGTGCTTCATCCAGTGAATGCCGTCGACGGAAGTTGCCATCCTGATCTTGTAGACTGGCTCGGGCCGTCCGCGCTCGTGCCGAATCCACTGCTTCCCACTGACATAGAAGAGGATCCATCGATCGCCGAACTTGCGGATTCGCGGGCTGCCCATCATGAACGGCTCCTCTGGACTGTACGGGATAACCGGGCCGGGTCCGATCCGCTTGAAGGTCTCGCCGCCGTCTTGACTCACGGCCACGCCGATGGCGCCGTTGATGGGCACCGACTCGCAGCGTGTCCAACCCGCATAGTAGATCCGTACTTCGTCCCCAATCCTGATGGCCGAGACCGGGTTGGTGCCGAACTCGTCGAAGGTGCCAAGTTTGCCCAGTGGCAGGAGCGGCGCGTCGCAGACCCTAAGGACACGCGTCGGATCATTACGATCCAGGTCCAGGTAGGCGATGTAGCTGACATAGAGGCCTTGCCGGTCCGGCTTTGGGCGCGAACAGAAGTAGACGCGCACGCGATCGTCCAGGACGATCGTCGATGGCGACTGCGCGAATTCGTGCATCCACGATTCGCCGTTGAGGTCGCGCGGGTCGAACAGCTTGCCAAGCTTTTGCCAGATGAACATGGTGGAGTACGAGGGCTGTGTATCAGCGCATCAGACACTCGATCGCGTCGACATCAAAGACCGGGATACCCAGTTTCGCGCTGACGGCGCGACGGTCGCGCCAGTAATTGTCGATGAAGATCGCATCGCGCGGGTCGATGTGGTCGGACTTGTCCTCGTCGTTGGCGAGTTGCACGGTCCGGTGAAACAGCGACTCTGCGATGGCGCACCGGCGCAGCGTCTCGCCCAGGTCTTGCCGGTGCTTGGTCAGCAGGACGATCTCGATGCCGTTGTTCCTGCACTGATAAAGGTAGTCCATGACCCTCCCGTGCACTCGCTCACCATCAACGATCGTCTCGTCGAAGTCGATGTAGACCCTGCGATAGACAAGATCGCTGCGAAAACGGTTGTGCAGGCAGCGGTCGAGCTGCAGCGCGTAGTCATTGCGCCGTATCGTGACCGGGATGCGCAGCGCATTGAACAGGCTCAGCAGCGCGAAGTTGACGCCAGCGTGCCGATAAAGCCCCATGGTGCTGGACTGGCGCGGCGCGAACTCCAGCAGCTTGAAGCGGCCTTGCGCATCTTGCTTGACCTGAAAAAACCACGCGCCGTCCAGTTGGAAGCTGTCGTGGATGACCTGAGCAATGCGCCGAACCTCGTCGCTCAAGGGCACGGCGGTGGAACGGAAGGATATGCCCATCTGCACACGCTCGCGCGTGCGCGGCCCGATGAAGAGCAACTGGCCGCAGTAGTCGGAGAAACAGTCCACGCTGAGCTCGTCACCCGGCAGGTATTCCATCACGAGCAGGTCGGGATGCCTGGACAGCAGGAATGCAAGTTCGTCCGGCGTGTCCGCGCGGTATGCTCGCTTACCGCCTTGCCCGTCGTCCGGTTTCAGGAACCGCGGGAACTGCAGCGACGGATCCGAACGACCGAACAGCCGCGGGCAGAAGTCGAAGCCCTTGAGCGCTTCGTAGGTCAGCGACTTGTGACGGGCGATTCGATTCGTCTTCGCGCTGGAGGTGACCACCCGGGCTGTCAGGCGAGCTTGCTGCGCTGCCAGGAAGCTGCAGATCGTGTCGTGCGTGGGATAGATGAACTCGATCGCGTGCGCACACAGGTAGCCGTTCAGTCGCTCGACGAAATCCGGTCGATCGACGTACAGAAGGGGATCCTCGATGTAACGATCTGCCTCGTACAGGAAGGACGCATGGTCGTTCTTGCCCGAGGCTCCGAACAATTCAACGTGATGGCTATACTTCAGCGAATGGTAGATCTCCAGCCCGATCTCGGAGCCTGCGGGGAAGACCATGATCCGGTGCTTGGTCATGCCGCAGAAGAGGGGCGAAGCGCCAACTCAGCAAGCAGACCGCACGAAAGTTCCGGGTAGTCGATGCCGACCGTGCAGAACGCCTCGATGACCCGGTCGTCGAAGTCGTGCATTAGCATCTGCCGCGTGGACAGGGGCTTCAGGTAGAGGCCCTCGAGTCGCTTGATCTCGTAGCCGGCACGTTCGATGTCGCGGCGCAGCGTCTGCACCGTGTAGTAGCGCTTGTGGCCGAGCAACCGGTCATGGTGTGAGAGTTCCTGCATGTCCGACAGCATCCCGGCGAGGTGCCCCAGGCGGCGGTTCAGCACCTCGGCGTTGGGCACGGTGACGAACATGCGTCCGCGCGGGTTGAGGAATTGCCCGAAGTGCTCGAGTACCTGCACGGGATCGTCGACGTGTTCGAGCACGAACCCGAAGACGATGATGTCGAAGCGCTCTTTGCTCTCAAAGGTCTCGAAGTACGACTCGACGATCTCGGCGTCGGAGTCCGAATATTTCTGATTGAAGTTGGCGATTACCGCCGGCGACGCATCGACGATCACGTGCCGGCCGAAGTGCTTGCCGAAGACGCGGGCGGCGATGCCGTGGCCCAGACCGAGTTCGAGCAGCGACGCGGCGTTCTCGGAGAACTTCAGAACGCGCGTCGGGTACCACTTGAGCAGGATCTCGTTGTCGAAGTCGTAGATGTTGTCGCCTTGGTAGGCCCTGACGTGTTGGTCGAGTGCGTTGGTAGCAGGCATCAAAAAAGGTTTCCTGACAAGGCGATCCCGCGGCTGCCGGATGGGCGGCGCGGTTCAGATCAAGTCGTACGCGCTCAACATGCTGGACGCGACCCGCGAAGCAGGGTTGAACATTAGCACATCGACGATTGAAAGACAGGGGACGAACGGCTTCCCGCTTTGCGCATACTCGAGGGGGTGAGGGCGCAGAAAGCGCAGTTCGATGCCCCGAGCCGCGAAAGCCTCCCTGGAGTAGAGTTCGGTACCTCCGATCGAGTTGATGTATTCGCTGGCGCCGCAGGCTTCGCAGATGGCGAGGACCTTCTCCTGCGCCTTCAGTTGCGAGTCGAAGTCGATGGACGACGACGCTCGGATCTCTGCACCGATGTCGAGTTGTGCCGCGAGGACCGATAGCGAGTGGTGGAGGTAGCCGAAGAGATTACGTTCGGGATGGAGGACGATGGTCTGCAGCACGTCGAACGTGCTGTCGAAGCAGGGCGCGTGTCGGTAGGCGCCGGAGAACTGGGCCAGCAGCTTGCGCCCGTCGAATTCTTCGGCGAGGTGGCGCTCGACGATCTGCAGTGAGTCGGAGCCTTTCTTCAGTGGCAGCGTGAACACCTCGTCGGCCCCGTTGCGCAGGAAGCGGTTGCGGTTGATCCAGCCCTTCTTGGTGTACTTGATCTCGTCGTAGATCACGAACACGTTCACCGCGCTCATCAGTTGGAAATAGCCGATGTAGGGCAGAAAGTAGGGCTGCATGATCGCCAGCCTCAAGGGGCACCTCGTGCAAGCAATCGCGGCGGCATGCTGTCAGCACTCACAGCGCCGCGATCACGCGGCAGACCTCCGTCACCTGCGCATCGGCAAGATCAGGGTAGATGGGCAGGCACAGCACCTGCTGGGCCGCCGCACTCGCCACCGGCAGGCGGTCGCGCTGCGCCGACGGCAGGCCGCGGTACATCGAGAACTCGGAGATCAGCGGATAGAAGTAGCGGCGGGGATAGATGCCGGCGCCGCGAAGGCGCTGGTTCAGTTCGTCCCGGCTGATCGGGTACTCCGGTTGGACGAGGATGGGGAAGTACGCATGGTTCGCCCGCCGTTCCCCCGAATCCCCCAGGCAGAGGATGCCAGGCACTTCGCGCAGCCTTTCGCGGTAGGCGTGGTCGATCTCACGCCGCCGTGCCAGTGCCTGGTCGATGTACTTCAACTGCAGCAGGCCCAGCGCAGCGTTGACTTCGCTCATTTTGCCATTAATTCCGGGTGCGACGACGTTGGTCTCACCCGCATGGCCGAAGTTCTTGAGTTGGTCGATGCGTGCCTTGGTACGCGCGTCGGGGCACACGACCGCCCCACCCTCGAAAGTGGTGAACACCTTGGTCGCGTGAAAACTCAGCACGGAGAGGTCGCCGTGCGTCAAGACGCTGCCACAGTGGCACTGCACGCCGAAGGCGTGCGCGGCGTCATAGATGACCTTCAGGTTGTAGATGTCGGCGATCTGCTGGATGGCGTCCACGTCACAGGGGTGGCCGTAGCAATGCACGGGCAGTATCGCGGTTGTTTGGGGCGTGATCGCGGCCTCGATCTTGCCGGGGTCGATGTTGAGCGTCTTGGGGTCGACATCCACAAATACTGGCTTGATGCCGTTCCAGAGCAGCGAGTGCGCGGTAGCCACGAAGGAGTAAGGCGTGGTAATGGCCTCGCCGGTGATGCGCAAGGCCTGTAAGGCGGTGACGAGCGCGATGGTGCCGTTGCAGAACAGGGCGATGTGTGGCACGCCCAGATACTCGGCCAACTCCTTCTCCAGGCGTGCATGGAAGGGGCCGCCGTTCGTGAGCACGCGGGACGACCAGATTTCCTCAAGTAGCGGAATGAACTCCTCCAGTGGTGGCAGGTGCGAGCGCGTAACGTAGATGGGTTTGGTTTCAGACATGACGATCTCGTCCAATGGAAAGAGTGCGAGCGATGGCGCACGGTCCCCGCTCTCGCGGACAGCGGCGCCGGCCGGTGGCGGGCAGTTGCAACGGGCAGAGACAAGAAAGGGCCACCATCACGTTGGTCATGGTCGTCCCGGTGCGCCTGGGGGGCTGCGACGTTCCGGCGTGCGCAGCCGGCCGAGGACACCGCCCAAGGTGCTCTCGCGAGCCGCGTTCACGCGCGCCAACTCGAACTGGTGCGAGAACAGATCGAGCGGCGCCGGGTGATATGTGATCTCGCGGTAGGCGTTGACGGAGGAGATGAACTCCAACTGCACCATGGGCAGTAGATGAGCCCCATCAACGGACCGCAATGTCCAGGTTGGTGTCGGGAACCCCAGGAAACTCATCTGAATCCCAACCGGTCGGTGCCCGTAGTCGGCGTCAACTTCACGCGAACACTCCTTCCCTAATGCCGTGCGAGCGCTGGTGCGCAGCAAACGTTCCGGACACGGGTCTTGCTGCGCGGGCATCTTCTCGGGCTGTCGGCGTCTGTTTGGCGTCATACTGACCTTCGGCACGGCGTACCATGGCCTCGCAGCTTTGCCTCGGACCGTTCTGGCAACGAACGGCGCGCTGTCGTCGCAAGTCTAGCTTGCCGGCAAGCCCTCGAACAGGGGCGCTGGAGACGATGCCTGGCCATTCTCCAGCTGATAGAGCCAGGCCAGCAACTCGGCGACGGCTACGTACAGGTGTGGCGGGATATGCTGATCGAGATCGACCTGGAGCAGCAGCGATACCAGTTCTGCCGATTCGTGCACATAGACCCCATGCTCATGGGCGCGCGCGATGATCTGTTCGGCAACCAGGCCTCGCCCCTTGGCGACCACCCGCGGTGCCGCTTCGGCTTGGTTGTAGGCGAGCGCCACCACGGTCTTGCGCGCATCATCGGGTTGCATGGGCGTCACCATCGCTCTCTCGCAAGCGGCAGAACGTCAGCACTCCGGCCGTCCCTTCGGTTTCCCCCATGCGGTGCCGTATGCCAGTGTGCGGGAGGCAGCGCAGGTCGCCTTGCGTGCCGCGCGCTGGCCTGCTCCATGGCGCCGATGTTCGAGGGTCCGTAGACCGCGCCAGCGATGCGCAATCGGACACCGACGGTTGCTGGCAAGGGTTCTCCTGCATGTGGACGGATGGGGGATTTTCCCCATTCGCGCACCGGTCAGTGCAGCCGGACCTGTCGTGGGCGATGAATCCGGGCAGCCCGACATGTCCGAGAGTCGAGGCCGCGGCGCGTCCGGGAACCGTCGTGCCCGCGAGGGTCAACGTTGGCACGCCCATCCAGCAGGCGTGCAGGGTGGTCGTGCCGCCGGTGTAGGGGAAGGTGTCGAGACAGATGTCGACCTGCTGATGCAGCGCGAGATAGGCGTGCATGTCGCAACGCGGGTGGAAGACCAGTCGATCAGGGGCGATTCCGTTGCGGGCAAACTCGTCCGCCAGACGCTCGGCGTTCCGGTCCGGCCGCATTGCGGCGAGCAGCATGCTGGCGTCGGGCAGGGCGCGCAGCAGGGCGCTCCACAGAGCGACGACCGGTGGACTGATCTTGGTCGGGCGATTGAAGCTGCCGAAGGTGAGGTGGCCGCATGTGAGCGCGGGCAGCGGGGCGATGTCCGGTGCTTCGGCGAAGGGCAGAAAGGGCGCGCTGGCCGGCAGGCGGATGATCTTCTCGGTGAACTGGTGGTCGAACTCGCCGGGCGGGAGGAAGAAGCGGTCCGCGAGGAAATAGTCGACGGTTTGCAGGCCGGTGGTTCCGGGGTAACCGATCCAGCTTGCCTGTATCGGCGCTGGCTTGAGGGCGAAGGTGGGCAGACGGTGATGCGCGGTGTGACCGCTGAGGTCGATCAGGATGTCGATGCCGTCGGCACGGATCTGCTCCGCCAGATCAGCGTCGCTCAGGTCGGCCACAGGTTGCCAGTGCGCGAAGTGCCGACGCAGGCGCTGCGTGACGTGATCCTCCTGCGCATGGTTGTAGTAGGCATGCAGCGCCAGGCTGGGGTAGCCGGACAGCTCGACGAGAACCGGCTCGATGAAGCTGGCGACGGCATGGTTGCGGAAGTCGGCGGAGACCAGACCGACGTGCAGGCAGCGGTCTGGGTCGCGCCGATTGTGGTGTGGCCGGCGGTGGTCACGCCAGGGTGCCTCGATCATCTCGCCGAATTGCCGATGCTCGGCGAACAGTGCTGCGGCGTCGATCGCCTGATGGTGACTGAGGGTGTAGAGCAGGTTGCTGCGTGCCAGCAGCGAATCGGGTTTGAGCCGAATCGCCCGCCGCAGCGCGGTATCGGCTTCGGGGTAGCGTCCGAGTGCGGTCAGGACGACGCCCAGATTGAGATGCGCATTCGCGAGATCGGGTGCGAGGGCGATTGCCGAGCGGTAGCTCGCCTCGGCTTCGTTGAGTCGATCGGCTTGGTTGAGCACGTTGCCCAGGTTGTAATGCGCTACGGCGAAGTCCGGACGGCAGGCGATCGCTTGCCGCAGATCCGCTTCGGCGTCTTCGAGCCGATTCCGTGCGCGCCGCGAGGCCGCGAGGACGACCATGGCTTCGGCGAAATCCGGCTGGCAGCTGATTGCCGATTGCCAGGCGCTTTCCGCCTCTTCGCTTCGCTTCTGCTCGTCCAGGTTGTTGCCCAGGTTGTAGTGCGCGGCGGCGAGATCCCGCTTGAGCAGCAATGCCTGGCGCAGTGCGGCCTCACCCTCGCCGAACTGGCCCTGGACGGTCAGGACTTCGCCGAGGTTGCAGTACGCTTCCGGATAGTCCGGCTGTAGCGCCAGCGCGCGCCGGTAACAGGTTTCCGCCTCCTGCAGGCGGCCCTGCGCCTTCAGGTTGCGACCCAGGTTGTTGTGGGCCTCGGCGAGATCCGGCTGCAGCGCCAGTGCCCGTTGGTACGCACTCTCGGCATCCTGCAGGCGGTCGAGTTCCATCAAGGCGTTGCCCAGGTTGCCGTGGGCGAGAGCGAAGTCGGCGCGCAACTCCGTTGCGCGCTGGTAGCTGATCACGGCATCCTCGTGTCTCCGCTGCAACAAGAGGGTATTTCCGAGGTTGTAGTGCGCTTCGGCGAAGTCGTCTCTGACGGCGAGCGCGCGCCGCTGGCAGCCTTCGGCCTGCGCCAGCTGGCCAAGGTCAGCGAGCACCAGACCGAGATTGCTGAGAACCTGTGCGTCTTCTGGCAGCAGATCGGCCGCGCACTGCATCGCGGCCAAAGCTTCCGCGCCGTGGCCCTGCGCCTTGAGCAGGGCGCCGAGAATCTTCCAGCCGAGACCATCCTGCGGATGGGCTTCCGTCAGACGGCGTGCGACCACTTCGGCGGCGGCGTACTCGCCGCGCTGGTAGAGATCGATCGCCGCAGCGGCCTGCGTCGCGCTCGACCCGTCCGTGGCGTCCGATCCGGCTGGTGGCCGTGCGGCGGCGCGCGCGGCGGTCGCTCCGCCTGGCCCGCGCCGGGCTTCCTTTCGTTCGCCACGGGTGACCGGGGTTGATGCCAGTTGCCGTCGCAGCTCCTCCACTTCGGCGCCGTCGAGCCCATGCTGCTCACCGAGCCCGAGAACCTCGCGCGCTTGGCAAGCTTCGCCGCTGCGCAGCAGCGCGTCGATGTAACTCAGCCAGTGGAGGCGGGACTGCGGGTCCGCTGCCAGCGCAGCCATGAAGTGCGGCAGCGCGGCAGCTGGCTGCGTACCTTCGACCTGCAGGACGCCGAGCCCGTGGTTGGCGGCTGCATGCTCGGGTTGCGCCAGCAGGATGGCACGGTAAAGTTCCTCGGCTTCACGCACGAGTCCTGACTGATGACACTGGCGGGCCTTCGCCAGTGCCCGCGACAGCGTTTCGTCGAGGCCGATGGCCGGTGGCGCAGTGCTGTCCAGCGCCGAGCTGTCCAGTTCAGCCGGCAAGTCTTGCATCCTCGCCAGTCGCCGTGCGCTCGGCGAAGGAAACCCCAGTGAGGGCGATGCCGGCCCGCTCCATCTGTTGTCGGAGGACAGTCGATCCGTCGCGCAGGAGGGCGGTCACCTCCGGCCCGGCGGCGGTGACGGTGATGCTGAGTCGCTCCCTGACGAGGGACAGCCGGGCATCCACCTCGCCCAGCAGGGGCAGGTTCAGCAGCAGGCGCGTCTGCCAGGGGGCATCGTCCTCGGCAGCGGCGGCAGCCGAGCGCTCAGGTGGGCTCCCGATCTCCCAACGGATGTCCTGCCCGGGCCAGATCTGGCCTTGCCACGAGTAGACCTGTGTCGCGTAGGCTTCGAGTTGCTGCTGCACGATCGCCTGCGCCTGTGGCGCCACTGGCGACGGTGCGGGCGCCGGTGCCTGGCCGAGCGGGGCCGCGCTGCCGGCCTCGCGCGCCGGTAGGGGTGGCAAGGTGCCGCTGGCGGCGCGCACGACAGGTTCGTCGCCGGGCACGACACGCGCCGGTGCTGCCGTGTCGGCCGGCAACGGACTGAGCCTGCCCTGCGGCTCGGCCAGCAGCTGTGCCTTGGCATGGCGTCCGTCGATCCATTGTGCCTGGTGTGCCTCGTAGAACATCCCGCTGCGACTGATCGCCTGCTGCAGCAGCGGCAGCAAGTCCTGGCCCTGGCGCGGCGGACTGGGAGCAAGCGGCTGGTTCTCGTTCAGCGGCAGAGCCTGCGAACCGGTCCGGCCGGAGCGGCTGCCGTCGACCAGCAGGCTGCCGATCAGCTGCCCGGTGCGACTGAGCGTCGTCGCCGCCGATTCGCCATCGGCCGCCGCCGTCCTGCCGCCGGCCACGACTGCCAGCGTCAGCCGGCCATCGCTCTCGGCCACCTCGAGTTCGATCGCGTCGCCCGTCTGGGCGGCAAAGGGCAGCGCGAGCGTCACGCTGCGCTGGTTGATCATGGCGCGGTAGCTACCGTTCGGCAGCAGGGCCTGAATCTCGGCCAGCAGTCTCTGGCCGACGACCAGCCCGGTGAGCCGGTCGGCGATCTCCTGTGCCGGCGGCGTCGGCCGCAGCGCCAAGTCGGCCGCCGGTTGCAGGCGGTTGGCGAAATCAGTACGAATCATCGCCGCCGGGGGTCAGCGTTCGGAGTGGGCAGGGCGGTTCATCACGCCTGCCGGCTGGCGGAGCACGACGCGCAGTTCGGCCTGCCGGCGGGCAACCAGAGCGCTGATGCCGGTGTCGCATCGCTGGCAGCTCTCGATCAGTGTCCGGGCCTCGTCCGCGGCAGCGGCCGGCAGCTCGGCGGCGAAGTCGGCGGGCAGGGCCGCGATCAGCGTCCGCCGCTGCGCATCATGCTGCAGCAGCGATTCCCAGTCGCTGCCCCGGGCATCTGCCAGCATCACCTGCGAGAGTGAGGACAGTTGCTGCAGGGCTCCCAGAGTGGGGTTCATGCCACCGACTGCTGCAGGCGATCGGGCGAGATTTCACGCCAGGCACTGTGAATCTCCTCGAGCAGGCTGGCGACCTCTTCCAGCGCCGCCAGGTCATTGTCGAGGTTGGCGCGCAGCAGACGCAGGACCAGATAGTCGTACAGGGCGTCCAGTCGCTCGGCGATCTCGCCTCCCTTTTCCAGGTCAAGGCTGATCTTGAGGCCGTTGCCAATGATGTCGATGGCTTTCGAGATGGCTTCGCCCTTGGCGGCGATCTGCTGCTGCTGCATCGCGGCGCGCGCATTGCCGATGGCTGCTTGGGCACCGGCGAAGAGCAGCAGGATCAGGCGATACGGATCGGCGACCTCGATGGCGGCGTCCACCCCGACCTTGCGGTAGGCGGAAATCGCATTGCGGGCATTGGCGAACATTCAGGACCCCTGGTTGTAGGTGGGCAGGTTGGCGAGCTGCTGTTGCAGGAAGCTGCTGGTCTTGGTCATTCCCGCCATCAGCGTATCGAGCGCAGTGAACTGCCTGCGATAGCGGGCCTCGATCTGTGTCAGGCGGGCCGCGATGATCTCCGACTGCTGACCGAGGCCCTTGATCGAAGTGCTCAGCCCCTCGCTGCGTGCGGCGATGAGGCCACCGACGCCGGTCAGTCCTTCGGTTGCCGTGCGAAACGCCTTGCCATACGCAGCGACGAGGTTGGCAACACCGGTGAGGTCGTCGCTGATCGCCTTGCTCAGATTTGTCGCGTCGACGTTCAACTTCCCGTCCTTCTGCAAGGTGACGCCGATGTCCGTCAGACGTTGCAGGCTGGCGCTCGCCAGTTCTGTCGGCACCGTGCCGAGCGCTGTCCGGACGTTCTCCTGTGCGTTGCGCAGCGTGCTGTCGCCATTGAGTGCGCCAGCCTTCTTCGTCGCTGCGTCGTAGCTGCCGAGGCTGCTGGCGGTGGTGTGGAACTCGTTGAAGGCCTTGACGAGCGCGTTGACGCCATTGTTCAGGCTGGTGGTGTCGCGGCTGATCGTCAGCGTCGTGCTGACTGAGGTCGCCGGCAGTTCGGGACCCTTGAGCAGGTTGATCGTCACGCCGTCGATCGCCGTCGTCACGGTGTTGCTGCTTGCTTCGACGGCGATGCCGTTGAGCTTGAAGGCGGAGCCCTGCGCGGCCTGCGTCTGGGCGAAAGGATCGGTGGCCGGTACCGGCGTCGCGTTCGGGTCGTAGGCGAGGCCAGGAATCCCTGCCAGCGTGACGATCTGATTGCTGCCCGCGGCATCGCTGGTCAGCACCAGTTGCTTGCCGGCCGTGCCGTTGATCACCACTGCCGAAACGCCGGCACTGGCAGAATTGATGGCATCACGGACATTCTCCGGCGTCGCGCCGTCGGCAATCGTGATCGCCGTGCTCTTGTGCGGGCTGCTGCCGCCAGCGCTGTCGAGCGATAGCGTCAGGGTGCCGCCGGTGGGCAGCGTCGTGCCGGTGCCGGAGAAGGGACTGGCGGCCCCGGTCGCGCTGGCGATGACATGCTGGCTGGCGAGGCGCGTCACCTCAAGCCGGTAGCTGCCGGCGACGGCGCCCGACGAAGCGCTCGCCGAAGCGATCGTCGCGTCGCTGAGTGCTGTCCGGAAGACCGAGAACTTTTGCAGCGGCGTCGAGCCGGTCGCCGGGACGAGGTTGCCGGCTGCCGTCTGCAGCGCCGAGACGGCGCTCTGCAGTGACCCGAGGGCCGAGATCTTGGCCTGGAATCCCGCTTCCTTCTTCGCCAACGCGGTCAGCGGGCGCTGCTCGAGCGCCATCAGTTGGCTGACGATGCTGTTGACGTCGAGATTCGAGCCCAGGCCCGGTGATGAAATCGCCATCGGCTTCTCCCGTGCTACTCAGTGGCTGGCGCGACCGCGTTCAGGCCGATTGCTTGACGAAGAGCCCCTTGATACTGTCGAGCGTTTTGGCGATGGCGATCATTTCGGCCGACGGCATCTGGCGGATCACTTCCTTGGTGCTGCGGTCGATGATCTTCACCACCAGTTGTCCGGTGTCATCATTCACGCTGAACTCGATGTCGCTGTTGATCGGCTGTACGAAGCTGCGCACACTTTCGGTCGCCGCTTCGAGTTGTTCGCGGGCCGCGGGCTGCAGCTTCGCCGTCGGTAACGGCTCGCGCCCGGCGGCGATGCCAGCCCCTTCGCCAATCCGCTTCGCTTGGTGTTCGGCCAGATTGGGCATCGGCTGGGCATGCGCGGTCAGCGAAGTGCCGCTAGGCTGGATGTTCATCTTTCACTCCTTCGGCAAGTGGCTTCGGGGGCGTCGTCGTGTTGCCACGTTCACGCCCCCGATCTTACCCCCAAATTGGCGGCGGATGCTTAGCCGCGCAGCAGTGAGAGCACGTTCTGCGGCAGGGCATTCGCCTGTGCCAGCATCGCCGTGCCGGCCTGCTGCAGGATCTGCGCCCGCGACAGGTTGGCGGTTTCGGTCGCGAAGTCGGCGTCCAGTATCCGGCTGCGCGAGGCCGACAGGTTCTCGGACGTCGCGGCGAGGTTGCTGACGACGCTGCTGAACCGGTTCTGCACGGCACCCAGGTTCGCGCGGCTCGAGTTGATGTTGGCCAGTGCCGAATCGATCGTCGAGATGGCGTTGGAGGCACCGCTCGCCGTGCGCAGATCGACGCTTGCGATGCCGGCGCCGAACGTGGCCGTCGCCGCCGTGTAGCCGGCCGTCAGGTTGGTCGAAGCGATGTTGGCGCCACCGAGGTTGATGCCGGCGCTGCTCGTCGAGGACAGCTTGACGCCACCGTAAGTGTTGCTGACCGAACCGGTAGCGAAGCCGAAGTTGGTCGTGTCCGCCGTACCCGCAGCCTCGACGGTGATCGTGCGCCCGTCGGCAGCCGTCATGCTGACCTTCATGCTGCTGCTGTCAAAGGTGGCGGTGACACCGGTCTGGTTCGACACGGCGTTGATCGCGGCGACGACGTTGTTGCCTTGGTCAGTGAAATCGGCCGCGACACCAGCCGAGATCGCTCCGAGCTTGACGCCGTTGATCTTGATGTAGTTCGTCGCACCGCCGTCGACTGCGGCGTTGGCCGTGATCGCGCCGCCGGAGACAGTGCTTGCCGTCGCGACAGCAGAAACCCCGGTCTGGCCGGTGACTGTATTGAAGGCGGCGGCCTTGGCGATCGCGCTGTCGGAACCGACCTTGGTCGTTCCGGCGGTCAGGCCGGTTTCCGTGGCGGTCGCAGTACCCGCGAGTTCCACCTTGATGTCGTGACCATCGATCGAAGCGAGTGTGAGCACGCCGGCACTGGCCGATGCGACGACGCCGGTCGTTCCCGTCTGCCCGTTGATTGCCGTGGCCACGGCGGCAGCCTGTGCGGTCGCATCCGCGCCAGCCGTGACGGAACCGACGGAGACACCGTTGATCTTGAGGTCGCCATCGGCCAGAGCGCCGGTGGCGGTGACCAGGCTGGCCGTGTAGCTCACCGAACTCGACACGCCGTCGGTCAGCGACGGGCCGACGCCGTAGCCGTTGACCGTGATGCCGCCGGTGGAGATGGCGCCGTTGCTGACCGTTGCCGAGAGCGAGGTCACGTACGACGAATTGGTGCCGACGCCCAGCGAATCCGCCTTGGCGCTGGCGATGGTGCTGATCGAGATCTGCTCGCCGGTGTTGGCGCCGATCTGGAACGATTGCGAGTTGAAGGTACCGTCGAGCAGCTTGACGCCGTTGAAAGCGGTCTGGCTGGCGACCGTGTTGATCTGCTGCACGAGCTGGTCGACTTCCTGTTGCAGGGCCGCCCGGTCGGTGGCGGTGTTGGTGGCGTTGGAGGCCTGCACGGCCAGCTCACGCATCCGCTGCAGCGATTCGGTGACGCTCTGCAGGCCACCTTCGGCCGTCTGCGCCAGCGAGATGCCGTCGTTGGCATTGCGCGAGGCCTGGTTGAGGCCGTTGATCTGCGAGGTCATGCGCGCCGAGATGGCGAGGCCGGCGGCATCGTCCTTGGCGCTGTTGATGCGCAGGCCCGACGACAGGCGCTGCAGCGAGCTGGCCAGCGAGTTCTGGGAGCTGTTGAGGCTGCGTTGCGAGTTCAGCGACGCGACGTTGGTATTGATGATTTGCGGCATTTTCCTTCTCCTGTCGAGATCAGATTGACTTCGGTTGCCGGTGACCTCTACGTCTTCCGGCTCATCCCCGGTAGCGAGTTTTGCCCGCTGACATTTCCTGTAACGACGTGCGGCGAAGGAACTTTAGGTTTTTTCCCGCGGCCGGGCGTATGAATTTCCCAGCGGCACGGCGGCACGGAAGTTGAGTGTTCCGGTGCCATCCGGCGATGAAACCACTCGCTTCTGGAGATGCGCCGGCAGGCGGCGAGGTGGCCCTGGCGACGGTCGCCGGCGTGCCGCAGGTCGGTTGGCCAGATCCGGGTGATCGGGATTGCCCGGTATGCAGCAGGCTTCGCTGCATACCGGGCAGTGCGCAGGCAGTGCCCCGGAGCGGGGCCGCCGCTCAGGCGATCAGGGCAAAGTCGGCATGACTGAGCAGCGGATGGGTCTCGGCGCCGATGATGGCGATGGCAACCGCGGCGCCGCTGCCGTTGCCGTCGGCGTCGTAGAAGAGCTCACCGCTCGTCGTGTTGTAGATGATGCGGTCGGTCGCGTCGTGTGCCCGCGTGATGCCGGCGCCGGAGTGGAACTGGTCGGCGCCCAAGCCGCCCGGACTCGATCCGAGCGCGCGGAAGATCGCCAGGCTCAGTTCGATCGTGTCGCTGTTCGGGCTGAAGTCGGTCAGCAGATCGCGGTTGCTGGATGCGCTGGGTGCCTGATCGAGGACGAAGCGGTCCGCTCCGGCACCACCGGTCAGGCTGTCGTTGCCGCTACCTCCGATCAGCCGGTCGTTGCCGCCACCGCCGATCAGCCGGTCGGCGCCGCCACCACCGCTGATCGTGTCGGCGTTGGCGGTTCCGATGAGGGCGTTGGCGCCGGCGTTGCCGACGATCGACAGCGAGTCGCCGACCAGCGCGGCGTCGACGTTCAGCGCGACGGTGCCGCTGCTGGCTGCGACCTCGCCGAGTCCGCTGCCGATCACCACGCGCTCGATGCCGCTGTCGCCGGCGAAGAGCGTGAGCGTGCTGGCGGCGGTTGCTGCGAAACGGATTTCGTCTATGCCGCTCGAGCCGCTGTCGGCAATCTCGACTGCCGGATGATCGCTCGCCGCGGCAATCAGATAGAGGTCCGAGCCCTCGCCGCCGTCAAGCACGTCGATACCCGCCTTGCCGTCGAGCAGGTTGTTGCCGGCGTTGCCGCGCAGCGTGTTGGCGAGGGCGTTGCCGGTGGCGCCGAGATTGCCGCTGCCCTCGAGCACGAGGTTCTCGACGAAGTTGCCGAGGGTCCAGCTGATGCTGCTGCGCACGGTATCGCTGCCGCCGCTGTCGACCGGGCTGCTGGCTGTCGCCGTTTCGAAGACCTTGTCGGCGAGGTTGTCGACGACGTAGGTGTCATCGCCGGCGCCGCCGAACATCGTGTCGGCGCCGAGACCACCGTCCAGGAGATTGGCGCCGCCGTTGCCGGTCAGGACGTTGTTCAGGGCGTTGCCGGTGCCGGCGAGTTCCGCGGATCCGAGCAGTGTGAGCTTTTCGAGGTTGGCTCCCAGCGTCCAGGAGGAACTCGTTTCGATCGTGTCGATCTCGCTCGCCAGGGTGGACGTCTCGATGACCGAATCGCTCGTATCGGCGACGTAGACGTCGTTGCCTGCACCGCCGATCAGGGTGTCGCTGCTGCCACCGCCGATCAGCCGGTCGGCGCCCGCGCCGCCGTCGATGCGGTCGGCGAAGGCGGTGCCGGTGAGGACGTTGGCGCCGGCGTTGCCGACGATCGACAGCGCGTTGCCGACGAGTGCGGCGTCGATGTTCAGCGCGCCCGTGCCGCTGCTGTTCGCGGCTTCGCCGAGCCCGCTGCCGATGACCACGCGCTCGACTCCGACGTCACGGGGAAGGAGCGTCAGCGTGCTGGCGGCGGTCGCCGCGAAACGGACTTCGTCGATGCCGCTTGAGCCGCTGTCGGCGATCTCGGCCGCCGGATGGTCGCTCGCCAGGCCGATCAGGTAGATGTCGGAACCTTCGCCGCCGTCGAGCACGTCGATACCCGCCTTGCCGTCGAGCAGGTTGTTTCCGGCGTTGCCGCGCAGCGTGTTGGCGAGGGCGTTGCCGGTGGCGCCGAGGTTGCCGCTGCCGCCGAGCAGAAGGTTCTCGACGAAGTTGCCGAGGGTCCAGCTGACGCTGCTCTCGACCGTGTCGGTGCCGCCGGCATCGACACGGCTGCTGGCGCTCGCCGTTTCGTAAACCACGTCGCCGGCGCTATCGACGACGTAGCTATCGTTGCCTGCGCCACCGAACATCGTGTCGGCGCCAGCGCCGCCGTCGAGGCGGTTGGCGCCGCTGTTGCCGGTCAGCACGTTGTTCAACGAGTTGCCGCTCGCCACCAGGTCGGCGCTGCCGAAAAGTGAGAGATTCTCGAGGTTGGCGGCGAGTGTCCAGTTGACGCTGCTGACGACCGTGTCGATCTCGCTCGCCAGCGTCGAGGCCTCGATGATGGTGTCGGCGGTGTGGTCGACGACGTAGGTGTCGCCGCCGTTGCCGCCAGTCAGCGTGTCGACGCCGGCGCCGCCGTCAAGACGGTTGGCGAGGGCGTTGCCGGTGAGGACGTTGGCCAGATCGTTGCCGATCAGGTTGTTGGCGAAGCTGCCGACGACGCTGGCGTTGTCGACGTCGGCGCCGAGGACGAAGCTGGCTCCGTTGGTGTTGATCGCCACGAGGACGCTGTCGCTGCCGGCGTTCGCTGCCTCGATGACGACGTCGCCGATGTGGTCGACGAGATAGACATCGTCGCCGTCGCCACCGACTAGCTGATCGGCGCCGCGCTGGCCGTCGAGCGTGTCGTTGCCGTCGGCGCCCTCGAGCCGGTTGCTCTGGGCGTTGCCGCGGAGCAGGTTGGCGGCGCCGTTGCCGATCACGCTGAACGGTCCGTTGCCGCGCAGCTCGACGTTCTCGAAGTGGGCGAGGATGCCAGTCAGGCTGATGGATTGCGGCGCCGAGCTGGCGTAGACGATCTGCAAGCTGTCGTTGCCTTCGCCAGTGCCCTCGCTGACGTTGGCCAGCTCGGCCGCGGCGTTGAGGACATAGGTGTCGTCGCCGGCACCACCGGCGAAGGTGTCGATTCCGGCCTGGCCGTCGAGGACGTTGTTGCCGCTGTTGCCGCTCAGACGGTTGGCTTGGGCGTTGCCGGTGCCGTTGACGCCTGCCGCGCCGGTCAGCACCAGTTCCTCGAGGTTGTTGCCAAGCACGAAGCTCACCGACGAGAAGACCCGGTCGGTGCCACCGGTTGTGCTGCTTTCGACGACGACATCGCCGACGTCGTCGACCACGTAGCTGTCGTTGCCGGCGCCGCCATTCATCAAGTCGGCGCCGGCGCCGCCGTCGAGGAGGTCGTTGCCGGCATCGCCGACGAGGTTGTCGGCGCCGCCCAGTCCGTAGAGTTCGTCGTTGCCAGGCGTTCCGGTGAGCTGGTTGCCGCTGGCGTCGCCAGTCATCGCCCTGCCGGCGAAGGTGGCAGCCTGCAGCGTGTAGCTGCCGCTACCGCCGCGTGCGTCGCGGGCGAGCAGGTAGTAGGTGCCCGTGGTGGTCACGGCATGGATGATCTGTGCGCTGCTGGTTTCGGCGGCGGCGTTGTCGTTGCTGGCGATCGGCGACGGCAGGGTGGCCGCCGTGGTCGGGCCATGCAGCGACAGGTACGCATCCACTGCCGATCCCGGTGCCTGGAGATCGAAGACGTAGGTCGTTCCGGCGCTGAGGCTGACGGCAAAGAGGTCGCGGTCGGTGGAACGTTCGAGCCAGCCGCTGAGCGGCTCGCCGCCGACGGCCAAGGAGCCGGCAGTGGCAGGCGTGGCGCCGTAGTCGTCACTGTTCGCCGTGTCGTCGTTCAGGATGGTGCCGGTTGCGCTCGATGTCCTGAAGCCGAGGCCGGACGACGGGTTCGACAGGGTGACGACGAAGGATTCGTTGGCCTCGATCACGCGGTCGCCCTGCACCGTGACCGTGATGGTTTTCTCCGTCTCGCCGATCGCGAAGGTGATGCTGCCCGAGGTCGGGCCGGAGAAATCGGTTGCCGGATCGGTCGGCGAGCTTCCCGTTCCCTGCACACTCCAGCTCAACGTCTGCACCGACGCGCTGGCGGTGTTCAGCTTCACCTTGTAGGTGAAGACCGCTGCGCCGCTATGGCCTTCGAGCTGCTGGGCGACGTCGGCGCTGATCGACACCAGCGAGCGCAGCGAGCTACCGCCGAGGAGCTCGCTGAGCGACTTGCTGCCGTCGGCAAAGACGAAGAGCTCCATCTCACGGACGGTATCCGAGCCGCTGACGGTACCGTAGAAGTTGAAACCGACATTCTCCGTATAGGTGTAGGTGTAGCTGCCATAGCTGCCGCCGAAGACGACGCTGTCGTTGCCGTCGCCGCCGTCGAGCAGGTCGTCGCCGAGGCCGGCGATGAGGACGTCGTCACCGTCGCTGCCAAACAGGCTGTCGTTGCCGGCGCCGCCATCGAGCCGGTTGGCCAGCGCATTGCCAGTGATCTGGTCTGCCGCCGAACCGCCGACGGCATTCTCGATGAAGCACGAGTAGGCGATGGCGATGTTGTTCGTCATGCTGTTGCCGGACGAGAACGAGCCCGGCGCCAGATTGATCATGCAGTTCGTGTCCCAGCCACTGAGGTTGAGCGTATCGACGCCAGCGGCGTCGTAGATCGTCAGGATCGGATTGGCGTTGACGGTGAAGTCGAAGATCGCCGCCATCGAGCCGCTGACGTTGCTGCCGAAGCCATAGACCGTGTCGCCGGTGCGGGTGGTCGTGTCGGCGCCGTAGATCGTCTGGATGGCGAGGACGTCGTTGAGCATCGGCGTCTGCGGTGAGTAGGTGCGGCCGTCGCGACCGACCCAGTCCGCCCAGGCGATCTGGCTGCTGCTGCCACGGCCGGTGTTGGGGCCGAAGTACGACATCACCGAGTAGACCTGGCTGTCCTGGAACGACGATGGCGTCCAGTTGCCCGTGCCGTTGTACTCGCCCATGTGGTCGAGGCCGAAGGCGTGTCCGAGTTCGTGTACGTAGACCTGGAAGGAGTACTGGCCGACCTGCGGCGACATCAGATCAGCGTAGGCGCGGTTGAACCAGACGCTGCCGATCGACGGATAGTAGGCATGGGCGTAGCTGACGCCGGTGCTCGAGGTGCCGATCTCGATGTTCGAGTTGCCTGGGCTGGTGCGCACGAGGTTGGGCGCGATGAGGTCGTCCCAAGTCTGCAAGGCACGTTCGGCGGCTGTCTGTTGCGCGACATTGAGGCCGACGAAACCGGGCAGCTCATTGTTGCCGCCGTAGATGCCGGAGGCCGTCGTCGGAAAAGCGTAGGTGATGGTCGACCCGCTCCACCGGTATCCAGAGATCAGCTGGTCCAGGATCTGTTGCTGGGTCCACGATGCGAGTGCCATATCGACTCCCTCTGCCGCGTGGACGCAAAGCTGGAGGAGGCACTCGATCAGCGCAAAGGGCGCGCGCCATTCGGGCAACCCGGCCACCCTTCCGAGCCGTTGTGGCAACTCGGGGTAGGGTCCGTGGCTTTGCGTCCGGAGGTTTCCCTCCGTTTGCCATTGACAGGGTGCAAGGACCGACCACAATGGCCAGACTCGCACCCACCGAAAAACGCTGTCACTCTAATCCAGCGGCGGCAGAAAGTAAAGCGGAATCCGGAACGAAGCAGGGCGAATCCGTGTCGGAATTCACGTTTGCCTGGCTACGGGCCGCGGTTGCCGGCAGCCGGTGGCAAGCGGGACCCTGGCGCGAGACCCGCTGCGTGCTTTGAGCAAACCCGGCAGGTCGCTATAATGCACGGCGGCTGGGCGGGTAATCCGGGACCTCACCCTCGTGGCCCGCCAGATGGTGCTTGCCTTGTGGCTTGTCGGTGTGCGACACCTTTCCTGAATCGAGATGCGGATCCTGCTTTGCAATGATGATGGCTATTTCGCACCAGGAATCGAACACCTGGCGCGGGCACTGGCCGATGTCGCCGAGATCACCGTCGTTGCGCCCGAGCGCGACCGCAGCGGTGCCAGCAACTCGCTGACGCTCGATCGCCCGCTGTCGCTGAAACGGGCGGCGAACGGGTTCTACTATGTCAACGGGACGCCGACCGACTGTGTCCATCTGGCGGTCACCGGCATGCTCGAACAACTGCCGGACATGGTGATCTCGGGCATCAACATTGGTGCCAACATGGGTGACGACACGATCTATTCGGGCACCGTCGCCGCCGCCACCGAGGGTTTCCTCCTCGGCGTGCCGTCGCTGGCTGTTTCGCTGTGCAGCAAGACCGGCGGTCATTTTGCGACCGCCGCCCGGGTCACGCGCGAACTGGTCCTGCTGCTGCAGCGGCAGCCCCTGCGTTCGCCGGTCCTGCTCAACGTCAATGTTCCCGATGTCAGCCATGAGGAACTGGCGGGCATCGGCGTCACCCGCCTCGGCAAGCGCCACAAGGCGGAGCCGGTGGTGCGCACGATCTCGCCGCGCAATGAGACGGTCTTCTGGGTCGGTGCTGCCGGCGAGGCACAGGATGCCGGCGAGGGCACCGACTTTTTCGCCGTGCAGAACAACCAGGTATCCGTGACGCCGTTGCAGATCGACCTCACCCACACGGCCCAATTGTCGCTGGTGCGCTCGTGGCTGGCGCAATGAGCGGCGCCGTTGCCGGTTTCGGAATGACTTCGCAGCGCACGCGCACGCGCATGATCGAGCGCCTGCGCGAACAGGGAATTGCCGATGAGGAGGTGCTGGCGGCGATTGCCGCCGTGCCGCGACACGTCTTCGTCGAGGAGGCACTGGCGTCGCGCGCCTACGAGGACACGGCACTGCCCCTGGGCTTTTCGCAGACGATTTCGCAGCCCTACGTCGTGGCGCGGATGATCGAGGCGTTGCGTGCCGGCCGTCAGCGACTCGGCAAGACACTCGAGATCGGCGCCGGCTGCGGCTACCAGGCGGCGGTTCTGGCGCAGTTGACCGACGAGGTCTATGCGGTCGAGCGGATCGGACCATTGCTCACCAAGGCGAGGGCCAACCTGCGCGCGATCGGCAAGTCCGAGGTTCGCCTCAAGCATGCCGATGGACAGCTCGGTCTGGCGGAGGCGGCGCCCTTCGACACGATCATCGTCGCGGCGGCGGCGGCCCGCGTGCCACCGCCGCTGCTGCAACAACTGGCGGAGAATGGCCGCCTCATCCTGCCGCTCGGTGCGAGTGCGCAGCAACTCGTGCTGATCGAACGAGGCCGCGAGGGATTGGTCGAGTCCCGCCTCGACACCGTGCGCTTCGTTCCGCTCCTGTCGGGGGTCCAATGAAGGATCAGGTGCCTCTCCCAGCTCTTCCGATTCGTCTTCTGGCGGTCCTGCTGGCGGTGCAGCTCGGTCTGGCAGGCTGCGCCGGCAAGGGGTCGGCGCCGGCCGAGGAGACTGCGCGGGTGCCGGCGCGGCAGGCGGGGCCCGCGACCCCGGGCAGCCGGGACGGCTACGTCGTCAAGCGTGGCGACACGCTTTATTCGATCGCGCTGGATCACGGGCTGGACTACCGGGAACTGGCAGCGTGGAACAACATCGACAATCCGAACCGGATCCTGGTCGGTCAGGTGCTGCGCGTCCGGGCCCCAGGCGCGGCTCCTGCCGCCGAGGGGGTCGTCGTGCGGCCGATTGCCGCCGGCGCGGCGGTCGAACAGCGACCACTGACGGCGAGCGCTCCGCCGGCTGGCGAACAGCGTTCGCCAGCCGCGGCGGCGGACCTGTTCAAGCGGGCGCCGCTGGCAGGCAAGGAGCCCTACTCGGAGCAAGCGCTGGCACGCGCGCAGGCGCAGGCAGCGGAGCCGGTAGTGGCGGTGGCTCCCGCGGCGGCAAAGGCGGAAGCCAGGCCCGAGGGCAAGCCCGAGGTGAAGACCGAGATGAAGCCCGAGGCCAAGGCGGAGGCCCGGCCGGAGGCGAAGGCTGACAACGAGGCCCGCAGCGGTGACGCCTCCGGCAATGACGAGGTCAGCTGGATGTGGCCGGCGAACGGCAAGCTGGTCGCCACCTTCAGCGAGGGCGGCAACAAGGGAATCGACATCGCAGGCAAGGCTGGCGACAGCGTCGTGGCTGCCGGCAGTGGCAAGGTCGTTTACAGCGGCAGCGGTTTGCGTGGTTATGGCAAGCTGGTGATCGTCAAGCACAACAACACCTTCCTGACGGCCTACGCGCACAACCAGAACGTGCTGGTCAAGGAGGGCCAGTCGGTGGGCAAGGGGCAGAAGATCGCCGAAATGGGCAACACCGACGCCGACCAGGTCAAGCTGCACTTCGAGATCCGGCGTCAGGGCAAGCCGGTCGACCCGCTGAAGCTCCTGCCCGGACGCTGATCATGCCCGCTCCCTACGACGCCGGGTTGGATCCTTTCGCCGACGAGATCGAGGCGGAGCAGTGGGCCGCTGGCGAAGCCGATCCGGTGCCCGAGGTCGTCGATTCGCTGCCGTCAGCCGAGGCCGAACTGCTCAACGACGTGACGCAGCATTACCTCAACGAGATCGGCGCCAAGCCGCTGTTTTCACCGGCCGAGGAGGCCAATTGGGCGCGCCGGGCGCGGTCCGGGGATTTCCTCGCGCGGCAGAAGATGATCGAGCACAACCTGCGGCTGGTGGTCAACATCGCCAAGCATTACCTGAACCGTGGTTTGCCGCTGCTCGACATGATCGAGGAGGGGAATCTCGGCCTGATCCACGCCATCGAGAAGTTCGATCCCGAGCGCGGCTTTCGTTTTTCGACCTATGCGACGTGGTGGATCAGACAGGCCATCGAGCGCGCGATCATGAACCAGTCGCGGACGATTCGCCTGCCGGTACACGTGGTCAAGGAGATCAACCTCGTCCTGCGGGCGATTCGCCATCTCGAGGTCGCCAGTGGCCGTGACATCTGCATCGACCAGATTGCCCACCTGATCGATCGGACCGGTGACGAGGTGCGGCGGGTGATGGCGCTGAACGAGCGGATCGCTTCGCTCGATGCGCCGCTGCAGGTCGATCCCAGCCGAACGATCGGCGACGTGATTCCCGACGAGCAGTTGCTCGAGCCCGACGAGCTGCTGCAGGCCAACGAGATCGGCGATCTCCTGGTGCGCTGGCTGGCGCAGCTGGGTGACAAGCAACAGGAGGTGCTGCAGCGTCGTTACGGGCTGGGCGGAATCGAGCCCTGCACGCTCGAGGAGATCGCCCTCGATATGAACCTGACGCGCGAGCGGGTGCGCCAGATCCAGATCGAAGCCATCGATCAGTTGCGGCGCATCATTCGCCGCGGCGGCGGCACCGCCGACAACCTGCTCTGACGGGCACGCGCGGCGGCCGCTTTGGCGTCGACTATCACGGGCTGCGCGCGGCGGCCGGCCGGTTGCCGCGGGCGGGGTAGCCGGCGGCATCGAGCAGGGAATTCCAGCTGGGCGCGTCGAAGCCGCGCAGGTGCTGGCGGCCGACGCTGACGCTGGGAAAGGCCGCTTCGCTAGCGAGCAGGCGGCTGAGATCGGCAAATTCCTCCTCGCTCCTGAGTATCTTCTCCGTGAATGGGACGTCACGCTGCCTGAGCAGCTCACGCGCGTCCTGGCAGCCCGTTCCACAGCGCTCTGTGGTGTAGAGCACGACGGGAAACTTCTCGCTCGCCTGGCGCACGGCATAGGGGAGCGGTCGCTCCTCGCTGCTGCTGGCGCTCGTCGTGGATCGGCTGACGTTCCTCGCGCCTGGCGGCGGCGGCATGTCGGAGATGACCGTGCCGCCGGTGCTCGGGTCGACCCAGCGATAGGTGATCGTCTCGGCGCTGGCGCCGGCGCTGGTCAGCAGCAGCCAGAGCAGGGACAGGGCAAGGAAGAAGCGGCTGCCGCCGCGGATTGTCGGTGTGCACATGCGGTTGGTCCCTTGCTGTTCAGGCCGCGACCATCCCGCAGTGACGCAGCAGGGCGTCGACTTGCGGCTCGCGACCGCGGAAGGCGCGGAAGCTGTCGATCGCCGGCCGGCTGCCGCCAACCGAAAGGATCTCGCGCAGGAAGCGCTCGCCGGTCCTCCGGTCGAATGGGTTTTCGGCCTCTTCGAAGGCGCCGTAACAGTCGGCCGAAAGAACCTCGGCCCACTTGTAACTGTAGTAACCGGCGGCGTAGCCGCCGGCAAAAATGTGCGAGAAGCCGTTCGGGAAGCGGTGCCATGGCGGCGGCACGAGGACGGCGACTTCGCGCCGCACTTCGGCAAGCAGGTCGAGCACGCTGCGCTCGCCGGCCGGATCGAAGTCGCTGTGCAGCAGCAGGTCGAAGAGCGAGAACTCGACCTGCCGCAGCATCTGCATGCCGCTCTGGAAATTCCTTGCCGCCAACATCCTGTCGAAGAGCGCACGCGGCAGGCTTTCGCCGCTGTCGATGTGGGCGGTCATCCCTTCCAGGACTGTCCACTCCCAGCAGTAGTTTTCCATGAACTGCGAGGGCAGCTCGACGGCGTCCCATTCGACGCCGTGGATTCCCGCAACGCCCGCTTCGTCGACCTGCGTCAACAAGTGGTGCAGACCATGGCCGGTTTCGTGGAACAGGGTGCTGACTTCGTCGTGGGTGAAGATCGCCGGTCGCGGCTGTCCGTCCCTCTCGCCGACCGGTCGCGAGAAGTTGCAGTTGAGGTAGGCGACCGGCTTCTGGATGGTGTCGCTGCTGCCGTCGGGCGACTGCAGGCCAATGCGGCGGCGGCCGATCGCTTCGTCCATCCAGGCGCCGCCGCGCTTCGTCTCGCGCGCGTAGAGATCAAGGTAGAACTGCCCGACGAGTTCGCCGGCTGGGTTCTCGATGCGGAAGAAGCGAACGTCCTCGTGCCAGACGGGCGCCCGGTCGGGCCGCAGGCGGACATCGAACAGGCTTTCGATGACCGAGAACAGGCCGGCAAGAACCTTGTCCTCGGTGAAGTACTGCTTCACCTCCTGCTCGGAGAACGCGTAGCGCGCCTGCAGCAGCTTTTCCGAGACATAGGCAACATCCCAGGCCTCCATTGTCGGCAAGCCGAGTTCGCCACTCGCGAAGGCACGCAGGTCGGCGACGTCCCTTTCGGCGAAGGGCCGTGCCCGGGTTGCCAGGTCGCGCAGGAAGGCGAGGATCTGGGCGACCGAGTCGGCCATCTTGGGCACCAGCGAGACCTCGGCAAAGCTGCCGTAGCCGAGCATCCGCGCCTGCTCATGACGCAGTTCGAGAATCCGCCGGATCAGCGGGGTATTGTCGAGCTCGGCCGGGCCGGACTCGGCGGCACGTGTGGCATAGGCACGGTAGAGCGTGGCGCGCAGGCGACGGCTGTCGGCGTACTGCATCACCGGCAGGTAGGATGGCATGTGCAGGGTGAACTTCCAGCCGCTGCTGCCGTCGCGCTCGGCGGCCTCGCGCGCCGCCTGACGCACGTCGTCGGGCAGGCCGGCCAGTTCGCTGGCGTCGGTCACCAGTTCGCTGAAGGCGTTGGTCGCGTCGAGCAGGTTCTCGGAGAAGCGTGCCGCCAGCTGTGCCAGTTCTTCGCTGATTTCCTGGAAGCGCGGCTTGCTCGCCGCCGGCAGCTCGGCGCCCGCCAGGCGAAAGTCGCGCACCTCGTGCTCGACGACCCGCTGCTGCGCCGGCGACAGGGTGGCGAACTCGCTGCCGGCGGCGATCGCCCGGTACTTGGCGAACAGTTGCAGGTTCTGACCGACCTCGGCGTAGAAGCGCGAGACCTCAGGCAGCATCCGGTTGTAGGCGTCGCGCCATGCCGGCACGTCGTTGACCGAGTGCACATGGCCGACGATTCCCCAGGCGCGCGCCAGCTGCTCAAAACCGTCGGCCAGCGGCGCCGCGAAATCCGACCACGTGGCGGCGACGGCAGCGGACGCGAGTCGGTCGACCAGGCTGCGGCAGCGCGCGAGCAACTCGGTGATCGCCGGCTGCACATCGTCCGGTGACAGCAGGTCGAAACGCGGCAGTCCGGAAAGATCGAGCAGCGGGTTGTCCTGCAGGCTGTTGGGCTGGTTCATGGTGTTTCCAGGTGGGAAGAGGGCTCTGTCGGTGCCGGCGGCCGGTGCCGGTGCGAGTGCTGGCTATTGTACTAGGTCGCGCTGGGAGCGCCACGTGGCATGGCCGAGCGGCGCCAGGTGACGGCGGGTCTGCGCACCCCTGTCCGTACGATGGCATGGAACTTGCTGGCGGTCGCATGTCTTCACTCAAGAGCAACGGGACATGTTTCAGAAGACCAACAGGCCGTCCGGGGGATTCACCCTGATCGAGTTGATGATCGTCCTCGCGATCATCGGCATTCTGTCCGCCATCGCAGTGCCCCGGTTCGCCGAGTTCGTCGCGAAAGGGGAGGACAAGGCGGCGCAGACCGATGCGCGCAATCTCCTGATGGCAGCCACTATTGCGAGTTCGGCGCAGTAGGAGCATTCCCGGTCGTGCGGCTGGCACGGCAGGAAGTGCGTGCGCCGCGACCGCTGCGGTGGGGCAGGAGGGGTCAAGCTGACGATTCTTGGCAGTCGGGTGACGCGGATGGGCCGCCTGGATCGCCTCTTCGCCGACGGCACCCTGTCGCCGATGACCCGCCCCACTTCGTCCTGGCCCGTCTCCAGGGAGCTCGAGCCGGTCAAGGAACGACCCGGCATGGTCTCACCCGGGTTGGCAAGTGAGCGTTGCTGGCGGCGACGGCCGGCGCCCGTGAGGCTGTCGCCTATTCCACCAGCTCGCGATAGGCGTGCCAGGTCGCGTGGCCGAGCAGCGGCATGAGGACGACGAGGCCGAAGAACAGGGTGAGGAAGCCCAGCGCCGTCAGGACGACGACGGTCGCGCCCCAGACGAGCATCGGCAACAGGTTGGCGTCGACGGCGCGCAGGCTGGTGCGGATGGCGGTGCCGACGGTCACCGGTCGGTCGAGCAGCATGGGGACCGAGACGACGGTCAGCGAAAATACCAGCAGCGCCTGGATTCCCCCGGCGAGAATCCAGATCAGCAGCAGGTCGCGGTGCTCGACCGAGAGATGAATCTCGGCCAGCAGGGCCAGCAGGTCGGGAGCAATTCCGGGCGCCAGGAAGGCGAACAGGAAGCTCGAGACCCGTTCCCACGCGAGGCCGAACAATGCCAGCAACAGCCCCAGCTTGGCCAGCTCGATGGCGTTGCGTCGACCACCGGAGAGCGAGCCGATGAAAGTCGACTTGTGGCCGCTTTCCAGGCGCCGGCTGATCTCGTACAGGCCACCGGCGAGCAGCGGGGCGACGAGGAAGAAGCCAGAGGTGGCGACGATGAAGATCTGTCCGTTGCGCCAGGCGAAGATGGTGATCAGGTCGCCGGCAATGGCGAACAGCAGGCCATAGGCGAGACTGGCGATCGGGTTGGCGAGCAGGTCGCGCCAACCCGCAGCGAGCCAGGCCAACGGCCGGCCGACGCCGACGCTGCGTACCGCGGGCACCGAATCATGGCGCTCGGTTGTTGGGCTTGTCTCCACACGCATGCGCACTCCTTCTGCGAGAGGGGCGCTGACCGCGGCGATGCGCGGTGCGCCGGGCAGTCGATCAGTCGATGAATGTCTCGCCGGTCAGCCGTTCGCAGGCTTCGACGTAGCGGGCGCGTGTGCCGGCGAGCACCTCGGCCGGCAGGCGGGGGGCCGGGGGCCGCTTGTTCCAGGCGAGTGTTTCCAGGTAATCGCGCACGTACTGCTTGTCGAAGGATGGCGGGCTGAAGCCCTCGCGATGGGCGTCGGCTGGCCAGAAGCGTGACGAGTCCGGGGTCAGGGCCTCGTCGATCAGGTGCAGGACGCCGCTGGCGTCGAGTCCGAACTCGAACTTGGTGTCGGCGATGATGATGCCGCGGGCGGCCGCATGTGCGGCGGCGGCAGTGTACAGTGCGACGGCTGCCTCTCGTGCCTGCCCGGCGACCTCCCCGCCGCTGCGTCCGTTGGCCGGCAGCAGGTCGGCGAGTGCGCGTGCGCATTCGGCAGCAGCGCGTTCGAAGGTGATGTTCTCGTCGTGATCGCCGAACGCCGCCTTGGTCGCCGGCGTGAAGATCGGCTGCGGCAGGCGGCTGGCGAGTTGCAGGCCGGCGGGCAGGGCGATGCCGCAGACGGCGCCGTTTGTCTGGTAATCCTGCCAGCCGGAGCCGATCAGGTAGCCCCGCACCACCGCCTCGATCGGCAGTGGCCGCAGGCGCTTGACGACCAGCGCACGCCCGCGCACCTGCCAGCGTTCGTCGGCAGCGACGACCGACTCCGGGTCGATGCCGGTGAGCTGGTTGGGGATGATCGCCGCGAGGCGGTCGAACCAGAAGCGGGCGAGGCGCGTCAGCACGCGGCCCTTGTCAGGCACCGGGTCGGGCAGGACGACGTCGAAAGCCGACAGGCGGTCGCTGGTGACGATCAACAGACGGTCGCTGCCGACCCCGTAGATGTCGCGCACCTTGCCGCGGCCGAGCAGCGGCAGACTGGTGATGCTCGATTCGAACAGGGCTGCGCTCACGTTCTTGTTCCGGGGGGCTGCGATGGCGGGAGAGACGGTCGAAGCCCGCGATTATAGGACAGAAAGCGCGCGGCCCGGCGGTGCCTCTCAATGCGCGGCGTCTTCCCTCTGCTGCAGCCGCCGGCGCAGGCGGCGGATGCCCAGCAGGGCGCAGGCTGCGATCGGCGGAATCGAGGCCGCCGTCGCCAGTTCGGGCGAGATCCACGGCAGCAGGTGCGCGCCACCCTTGGCGAGATAGTGCACCAGTTGCGAAGCGTAGTAGGTGATGGCGACCACCGACAGTCCCTCGACGGTCTCCTGCAAACGCAACTGCAGGTGGGCGCGCCGGTTCATTTGCGTCAACAGCTGCTGGTTCTGCCTTTCGACCTCGACGTCCACGCGCGTGCGCAAGAGCTGGCTGGTGCGCGCCAGTCGGTCCGACAGCTCGTCCTGGCGGCTGGCCATTGCCTTGCAGGTCTGCATGGCCGGCAGCAGACGACGCTGCATGATCTCGTGAAAGCTTGGGCAGCCGCTGACGCGCGTCTCGCGCAGCTCGCTGATGCGCTGCATCACCAGCTCGTGATAGGCGCGCGCGGCGCCAAAGCGGAAGGTGGTACGCGCCAGCGAATGCTCGACCTTCGCCGCCAGTCGCGTCAGCTCGCCGAGAACCCGGCTCTCGTCGCTCGGCGAACTGGCCTCACCGATGTGGTCGACCATCGTCGCCAGGTCCTCTTCGGCGTCATGCATCCAGGCGCCGATCTCGCGCGCCACCGGCAGCGCCAGCAGTGCCAGCAGGCGATAGGTCTCGATCTCGAGCAGGCGCTGTACCGTGCGCCCCGCCTGCCGTGGGGTCAGCGAGCGGTCGAGGACGAGAAAGTTCGTCGCGTCCTGCTCGAGCATGAAATCGGTGAATGCCCAGGCAGCCTGGTCGGCAACCTGGGCTGCGATCATCTGCCGACCGGTCGGGGACAGGTTGCCGGTGACCGATTGCGGCGAGACTTCGTTCGCCGATCGCAGCTCCACGTGGGTGGCGACGATCAGTCGTCCGGGTATCCCGTCCAGGTACGCGCGCGGCAGCAGGTCGAGTGCGCGGGTGGCTGCCGCGGTCTCGTCAACGGCGGCCGGCGAGCAGAACACCGTGTGGCAGGAAAACTCCGTGTGCCGCTCCCAGCGCAGGATGAAGCCGGCACCGGCGAAGAGGACCGAGTCGCCCGAGCCGCTCAGCCGGTCCATGCCGGCTTGACGGGCGGCGTCGTGGACGCGCTGGCCTTCGGCCGCGAGCGAGGCGGCATCGTGGGTGAACGCGAGGTGCGAGACGAGAACCGGCGCCACCAGGGGGGGCGCCGGGCGGGCATGGAACTCGTCGTTGAGCAACTGGCGCAGCGGGTGCTGCGCGAGGCCGGCAAGTGGCTGCTCGGGCTGCGGTGCCATCGGTCAGGAAGCGGCTGCAACCCTCGCGAGCGCCGCAGCCGCTGCTTGCTCGATCAGACGACGGTCTGCTTCAGCTCGCCGCTACGGTAGCGTTCGGCCATCCGGTCGAGCGGGATGACCTTGATCCGGCTCGCCTGACCGGCGGTACCGAAGGCCTCGAAGCGGGCGCGACAGATCTTCTTGGCCGCCTCGCGCGCCGGCTTGAGGTAGTCGCGTGGATCGAACTTGGTTGGATTCTCGGCGAAATAGCGGCGAATCGCCCCGGTCATCGCCAGACGGATGTCGGTGTCGATGTTGACCTTGCGCACACCATGCTTGATTCCGGTGACGATCTCTTCGACCGGCACGCCGTAGGTTTCCTTCATGTCGCCGCCGAACTGGCGAATCTCCTCGAGCAGTTCCTGCGGTACCGACGACGAGCCATGCATCACCAGGTGGCAGTTCGGGATGCGCTGGTTGATCTCGCGGATGCGGTCGATCGCCAGGATGTCGCCGGTCGGCTTCTTGCTGAACTTGTAGGCGCCGTGCGAGGTGCCGATGGCGATCGCCAGTGCGTCGCACTGCGTCTGCCTGACGAAATCGGCTGCCTGCTCGACGTCGGTCAGCAGTTGCTCGCGGGTCATCGTGCCTTCCGCGCCGTGCCCATCCTCCTTGTCGCCGCGCATCGTTTCCAGCGAGCCGAGGACGCCCAGTTCACCTTCGACCGAGACGCCGATGGCATGGGCGAATTCGACGACCTTGCTGGTGACCTCGACGTTGTACTCATAGGAGGCGACGCTCTTGCCGTCGGCCATCAGCGAGCCGTCCATCATCACCGACGAAAAGCCGGAGCGGATGGCCGACATGCAGACGGCCGGCGACTGGCCATGGTCCTGGTGCATGACGATCGGGATGTGCGGATAGGCTTCGAGTGCCGCGAGGATCTGGTGGCGAAGGAAGGGCTCGCCGGCGTACTTGCGGGCGCCGGCTGAGGCCTGCATGATCACCGGCGCGTCGACCTCGGCGGCGGCTTCCATGATCGCCCACACCTGTTCCATGTTGTTGACGTTGAAAGCGGGCAGACCATAGCCGTTCTCGGCGGCGTGGTCGAGCAATTGACGCATCGATACGATTGGCATGATTGTCATCTCCAGTTGTTGCCCGCCGTGGCGGGCGGGGCAAGCCGCCTGTGCGGCTTGCCGGGAAGAATGGTCCGCATGGAGCGAGCAGAGGATGCCGGAGGAAGCTCGCTGCTCCCCTCAGACCTGGTAAGCCTGTCGATCGCCGACCCGGACGATCTTCAGCGTGTTGGTGCTGCCGCTGCTGCCCATCGGGTCGCCGGCAGTGAGGACGATGAAGTCGCCCTTGTCGACGATGCCGGCGCTGGTCAGCAGTTCCTCGGCATCGTGCAGCAGCTCGTCGCGGGTGGTCGGTCGCTGCGTCATGAACAATGGATAGACCGCGCGGTACAGGCACATCCGGGTCAGCGCTTCGGGGCGCGGGGTCAGTGCGTAGACCGGAACGCCGCAGTTGAGGCGGCTCATCCAGAGCGCCGTCGCGCCGGACTCGGTGAGCGCGGCGATCGCCTTGACCTTGAGATGGTGCGCCGTCCAGATCGCGGCCAGCGAAATCGTCTGGTCGATGCGCGTGAAGACCTGATTGAGGAAGGCACTGTCGAGGGTGACCTCGGCCGATCGCTCGGCGGCCTGGCAGATCCTGGTCATCGCTTCGACGGTCTCGACCGGATATCTGCCGGAAGCCGTCTCGGCCGAGAGCATCACGGCATCGGTGCCATCGAGGACGGCGTTGGCGACGTCCGAAACCTCGGCCCGCGTCGGTGTCGGTGCGAGGATCATCGACTCCATCATCTGCGTCGCGGTGATCGCCAGCTTGTTCTTCTCCCGTGCCATCTGGATCATTCGCTTCTGCAGTGCCGGCACGGCCGCATCGCCCACCTCGACCGCCAGATCACCGCGCGCGACCATGATGCCGTCCGACGAGGCGATGATCTCCTCCAGCGCCGCCACGGCCTCGACCCGTTCGATCTTGGCGATGGTCGCCGCCTGGCCGCCCGCGGCGTGGATCAGCTGCTTCGCCATGTACATGTCGGCGGCACTCTTGGGAAACGACACGGCGACGAAATCGACACCGATGCTCGCTGCCGTACGGATGTCGTCCATGTCCTTGGCCGTCAGCGCCGGTGCCGACAGGCCGCCGCCCTGGCGGTTGATTCCCTTGTTGTTGGAGAGTTCGCCGCCGTGACGAACGGTGGTGAAGATCTCGCTGCCGATGACGCGTTCGACGTCGAGGACGATGCGCCCATCGTCAAGCAGGAGGACGCTGCCGGCGGAAACGTCGCGCGTCAGGTCCTTGTAGTCGAGACCCACGCGCTCGCCGTCGCCCACTTCGCAGCGCGAGTCGAGGATGAAACGGGCGCCCTGTTCGAGCCAGATCTTGCCCTCGGCGAACTTGCCAACCCGGATCTTTGGCCCCTGCAGGTCGGCGAGGATGCCGACCGGCCGTTGCACGCGGGCCGCCACTTCACGCACCATCTGGGCGCGCGCGATGTGGTCGTCGGCCGTGCCATGCGAAAAATTGAGGCGCACGACATCGACGCCGGCGCGAATCATCCGTTCCAGCACTTCGCTGCTCGACGATGCCGGGCCCAGGGTGGCGACGATCTTGGTATCTCGTGACATTCTTCTTCTGTGGTTGGTTGTTGGCGGCTGCAGCCAGGGGGGGCGCCCGCAGGCGCCCCCCCTTCTCACTCGCTCAGCGAGTCATCACCCGGACCATCTCCAGCACCTTGCAGGAGTAGCCCCATTCGTTGTCGTACCACGAGACGATCTTGACGAAGGTGCCATCGAGTGCCATGCCCGCTTCGGCATCGAACACCGAGGTGCAGCTTTCGCCGCGGAAGTCGGTCGCCACGACCTTCTCGTTGGTGTAACCGAGAACGCCCTTCATCGGACCCTCGGAAGCGGCCTTCATGGCGGCGCAGATCTGCTCGTAGGTGGCTTCCTTGCTCAGTTCGCAGGTCAGGTCGACGACGGAGACGTCCGAGGTCGGAACGCGGAAAGCCATGCCGGTGAGCTTCTTGTTGAGCTCGGGGATGACCTTGCCGACTGCCTTGGCGGCACCGGTCGAGGACGGGATGATGTTCTCGAGGATGCCGCGACCACCGCGCCAGTCCTTGTTCGACGGGCCATCGACGGTCTTCTGGGTGGCGGTGGCGGCGTGTACGGTGGTCATCAGGCCGCGCTTGATGCCCCAGTTGTCATTGAGGACCTTGGCCACCGGTGCCAGGCAGTTGGTCGTGCACGACGCGTTCGAGATGATCGCCTGGCCGGCATAGGTCGCGTCATTGACGCCGAAGACGAACATCGGCGTATCGTCCTTGCTCGGGGCGCTCTGGATGACCTTCCTGGCGCCGGCGGCGATGTGCTTCTGGCAGCTGTCGAGGGTCAGGAAGAGGCCGGTCGACTCGACGACGACGTCAGCGCCGACTTCATTCCACTTCAGCTCGGCGGGATCCTTGACGGCGGTCAGGCGGATTCTCTTGCCATTGACCACCAGCGTGTTGCCATCGACGGAGATGTCACCGTCGAAGCGGCGATGGACCGAATCGTACTTGAGCATGTACGCCAGATAGTCCGGTTCGAGCAGGTCATTGATGCCGACCACCTCGATGTCCGGGAAGTTCTTGACGGCAGCGCGGAAAACCATGCGGCCGATACGCCCAAAGCCATTGATGCCTACCTTGATAGTCATTGAAACGGTCTCCTTGAGAAATTACAGCAGTGATTTCACGATCCTGACCACATTGGCCACGGTGAAACCGAAAGAGTCAAACAACTGGTCGGCGGGCGCCGACTCTCCAAATCGATCGATGCCGAGGACGGCGCCGTCGAGTCCAACGTACTTGTACCAGAAGCCGCTCACGCCGGCTTCGATCGCCACCCGCGGCACCGCTCGCGGCAGCACGGCGTCGCGATAGGCCGGCTCCTGGCGGTCGAAAACCTCGCAGCAGGGCAGCGAAACCACACGCGCCGCGATGCCGTCCGCCGCCAGTGCGCGCTGTGCGTCGAGCGCCAGGCGAACCTCCGAGCCGGTGGCGATCAGGATGACGCGCGGCGCCGGGCAGTTGGCCAGCACATAGCCGCCACGGCGGATCGTCGAAGCGGCTGCAGCGCTGCTGACGAGCGGCAGGTTCTGCCGCGAAAGGGCGAGAATGGTCGGCCCGTGGCGACGCTCGACGCCGGCCACCCAGGCGACCGCGGTTTCAACGGCGTCGGCCGGCCGCCACAGGTCGACCCCGGGGATCAGTCGCAGGCAGGCGAGATGCTCGATCGGCTGGTGCGTCGGTCCATCCTCGCCGAGGCCGATCGAGTCATGGGTATAGACCATGATCTGCCGCAACTGCATCAGTGCCGCCATGCGGATGGCGTTGCGTGCGTAGTCGGAGAACACCAGGAAGGTGGCGGTGTAGGGCAGCAGCCCCCCGTGCAGCGCCAGGCCGTTGGCGATCGCCGTCATGGCGAACTCACGCACGCCGTAGTAGATGTAGTTGCCGCCCTGCTGACCAGTGATCGCTTGCGCGCCCGGCCACCAGGTCAGGTTCGATCCGGTCAGGTCCGCCGAGCCACCGACCAGCTCCGGCAGGCACGGCGCCAGGGCAGTGATGGCGCTTTGCGAGGCCTTGCGCGTGGCGATGGTGCCGGCACGGGCAGCTCCGGCCAGGCAACCCGCAACGGCATCCTGCCAGCCTTCCGGCAGCGCACCCTCGATGCGGCGGCTGAACTCGGCAGCCAGTTCGGGGAAGGCGTCGGCGTAGGCGGCAAAGCGCTTCCGCCAGTTGTCCTGGAAGAAGCTGCCGCGGACACGGCCGTCCCACTGTGCGTAGACCTCGACGGGAATCTCGAAAGGCGCGTGCGGCCAGCCGATGTGGGCGCGCGTCGCGGCGACTTCGGTGGCTCCCAGCGGTGCACCGTGCGCGTCGTGACTGCCCGCCTTGCTGGGCGCGCCAAAGCCGATCTGCGTCCGGCAGCAGATCAGCGTCGGTCGCTCACCATCGCTGCGAGCGGCCAGCAGCGCCGCGTCGATCGCCTGCGTGTCGTGGCCGTCGATGTCGGCGATCACCCGCCAGCCGTAGGCCTCGAAGCGTTGCCGGGTATCGTCGGTGAACCAGCCGGCGACGTGGCCATCGATCGAAATGCCGTTGTCGTCGTAGATGGCGACCAGCTTGCCGAGCCCGAGGGTGCCGGCGAGCGAGCATGCCTCGTGCGAGATGCCCTCCATCAGGCAGCCATCGCCGACAAAGACGTAGGTCGCGTGGTCGACGATCTCGTGCCCGGGCCGGTTGAACTCGGCGGCGAGCATCCGTTCGGCGATCGCCATGCCGACCGCGTTGGCCAGCCCCTGCCCGAGCGGGCCGGTCGTCGTCTCGACGCCGGCCGTGTGCCCGACCTCGGGGTGGCCCGGTGTCCGCGAGCGGAACTGGCGGAACTTCTTCAGGTCGTCGAGCGAAACGTCGTAGCCGCTGAGATGGAGCAGCGCATAGAGGAGCATCGAGCCATGACCGTTCGAGAGGACGAAGCGGTCACGGTCCGGCCAGCCAGGATCCGCCGGGTTGTGGCGCAGGTGGCGACGCCAGAGCACTTCCGCGATTTCGGCCATCCCCATCGGCATCCCGGGGTGACCGGAGTTGGCCTGTTGCACCGCGTCCATGGCGAGGGCGCGGATGACGCTGGTCAGGGGGGAAAATGGTTTGGGCACGATGCTTCGCGAGTCCGGGGCAGGAGGTTGAATCGCATGTGCGGATTATCCGCCAAAAGCGGCACTTTTGCCACCTTCCTCGCCGCAGCGCCGTCAGCGCGCCGCCGGCCGCGCCCGCCTCGCGGCGGCTGGCGTTGGCGGCGAGGCCGGTCTGGCCGCGGCGCACGTGCCGGCGAAACAGGGGGGGCTTCGTTGGAAAGTGATCGCTAACGATAATTTGCAAAAAGTTTAACTTCAAATAATCTATGTGAGCACCTAAACTGCGCGCACTCCGATCCGCAGACCCGTTCCGCTCGCTCTATTCCACCTCCACGCAGGGAGACAAGCATGGACCAATCGAACCGTTACGCCGACCTCAGCCTCCGGGAAGAGGACCTTATCGAGGGTGGTCGGCACATCCTCGTCGCTTACAAGATGAAGCCGAAGGCGGGTTACGATTACCTGCCGGCAGCCGCCCACTTCGCTGCCGAATCGTCGACCGGCACCAACGTCGAGGTGAGTACGACCGACGACTTCACGCGCGGCGTCGACGCCCTCGTCTACCACATCGACGAAGCGAGCGAGGAGATGCGCATCGCTTATCCGCTCGAACTCTTCGACCGCAATGTCACCGACGGCCGCATGATGATCGTCTCCTTCCTGACGCTGTGCATCGGCAACAACCAGGGAATGGGCGACATCGAGCACGCCAAGATCTACGACTTCCACGTCCCGCAGCGCGCGCTGCAGCTCTTCGACGGGCCGGCGAAGGACATCTCCGATCTCTGGCGCATCCTCGGCCGGCCGATCCGCGACGGTGGCTACATCGCCGGCACGATCATCAAGCCGAAGCTTGGCCTGCGCCCGGAACCATTCGCCGCAGCCGCCTACCAGTTCTGGCTCGGTGGCGACTTCATCAAGAACGACGAACCACAGGGCAACCAGGTCTTTGCGCCGATGAAGAAGGTCATGCCGCTCGTCTACGACGCCATGAAGCGGGCGCAGGACGAAACCGGGCAGGCCAAGATCTTCTCCGCCAACATCACCGCCGATGACCATTACGAGATGTGCGCACGCGCCGACTACATCCTCGAGACTTTCGGTCCGGATGCCGACAAGGTGGCGTTTCTCGTCGACGGCTATGTCGGTGGCCCCGGCATGGTCACCACCGCGCGTCGCCAGTACCCGAACCAGTATCTGCATTACCACCGCGCCGGCCATGGGGCCGTCACCTCGCCAAGCTCGAAGCGCGGCTATACCGCCTATGTCCTGGCGAAGATGGCGCGGTTGCAGGGGGCCTCGGGAATACACGTCGGCACGATGGGCTTCGGCAAGATGGAAGGCGACGCCGACGACCGCTCGATCGCCTACATCATCGAACGCGACGAATACCAGGGTCCGGCCTATCACCAGAAGTGGTACGGCATGAAGCCGACGACGCCGATCATCTCGGGCGGCATGAACGCCCTGCGCCTGCCGGGATTCTTCGCCAACCTCGGTCACGGCAACGTCATCAATACCGCCGGTGGCGGCGCGTACGGCCACATCGACAGCCCGGCCGCCGGCGCGATCTCGCTGCGGCAGGCCTACGAGTGCTGGAAGGCCGGCGCCGACCCGATCGAATGGGCGCGCCAGCACCGCGAGTTCGCCCGCGCCTTCGAATCCTTCCCTGGCGATGCCGACATGCTGCATCCGGGCTGGCGGGACCGGCTCGGCGTGCATCGCTGAGACCAACGAGCGGCGGTCGCGGGCCGACCGACGACCGACAACGGCACGCCGGCGGCTCGCTGCCGGCTGGGCAGGGGCAGGCAATGACCGACAGCGAGCAGTACCGGGTTCGCCGGGAACCTTTCTACCGCCAGCAGGGCAACGAGGTCGCGCTCTATGCCGCTGCCTACGCCGCCCGCCTGCCGGTGATGGTCAAGGGGCCGACGGGTTGCGGCAAGTCGCGCTTCATCGAATACATGGCCTGGAAGCTCGACCGGCCGCTGATCACGGTGGCCTGCAACGAGGACATGACGGCCTCGGATCTGGTCGGCCGCTACCTCCTGGAAGCGGGCGGCACGCGCTGGCTCGACGGTCCGCTGACCACCGCCGCGCGTATCGGCGCCATCTGCTACCTCGACGAGATCGTCGAGGCCCGCCAGGACACGACCGTCGTCATCCATCCGCTGACCGACCACCGGCGGACGCTGCCGCTCGACAAGAAGGGCGAACTGCTGCGCGCGCATGCGGACTTCCAGCTCGTCATTTCGTACAACCCCGGCTACCAGAGCCTGATGAAGGATCTCAAGCAGTCGACCAAACAACGTTTCACCGCCTTCGATTTCGACTACCCGGAGGCCGAACTCGAAGCGACGATCCTGGCCAGCGAAAGCGGCATCGATCGCGCGTTGGCGGCGCAACTGGTCGCCGTCGGCGCTGCCGCGCGCCGCCTCAAGGGGCATGGTCTCGACGAAGGCGTGTCGACCCGCCTGCTCGTCTATGCGGCGACGCTGATCCGGAACGGGGTCGCTGCCGGCGACGCCTGCCGCATGGCGCTCGTGCGTCCGATCACCGACGACCGCGACATCCGCGAGACGCTCGAGCACGCAATCGACGCCATCTTCGCCTGAGAACGGGACTTGGCATGCGCGGCAGCGAGACTCCCCCGGCGCTCTCGGCGGATCGTCTGGCCGCCTGCCGTGCTCGGCTCGACTGCCGGCTGCCGCAGGTCGACGGCGTCTTCGCCGACTGCCTGCGCGAAGCCATCGCCGTTCTCACGCCGGCGGGCGTCGACGCCTACCTCGACTGCGCCCGCTTCCTCGGACGCATCGGCCGTGGCGCCGAACCGCTGCTCGCCTTCCTCGAGGAGTGGCCGGCAGTCGCGCGCTGCGTCGGCGAAGAGAGCTTGCCGGCAGTGGTCGCGACGCTGCAGCGTTTGCACAAGTCGCCGAACGGCAAGGCCATCGCCCCGTTCCTGCAGAGCCTCGCCGCCGTGTCACGGCGGCTTGCCGCCGGCGGGCAATTGCAGCGCTACCTCGACCTGACGCTGCGCCTGATGGAGCGCACTTCGGGATCGATCCACGGCATCCACCAGACCTTCGCCAGCCCCGGCCTGCCCGACTTCCTGGTCCAGGCGCCGACGCTGCTTGCCGGCCTGAGCATCGCTGGGCTGACGAACTGGGTCGACTTCGGCGTGCGCAATTACGCCAGCCACCCCGAACGTCAGCGTGACTACTTCCGCCTGCAGTCGGCCGACAGCCGCGCCGTCTTCCAGCGCGAACGGCACGGGACCCTGCTGGTCGACCACGAGCGCCTGCTCGAGCTCTATTTGCGGGGGCTCTGGGGCGAGCAGGCGCAGCTCGTCCCGTACGCCGTCGCCAGCGAGGCCGCCAACCCGGCGTCGCCGGTGCAGCCCTACGACGACGCGGATGGCATCCGCCTGCCCGACGTCCTCGATGATGCGCCTGGCGTCAGCGGCATCGACCGCTACCGCGCCGCACTGGCGCACATCGCTGGCCACCGGCGCTGGAGCACGCCGCTGTTCGCCGACAACCTCAGCCCGATGCAGCGCCTGGCGGTCGAGACCTTCGAGGACAGCCGCATCGACACGCTGATCGTCCGCCGCTACCCGGGCATGCGGCGCATCTTCGGTGCGCTGCATCCGCGCCCGGTTGCCGGCGCCTGCGACCCGCAACGCTTCTCCTGCCTGCGCCATCGCCTGGTCATGCTGTCGCGCGCCCTGCTCGATGGCGAACACGGCGACAGCGACGGAGACCTGCGCGAATTCGTTGCCCGCTTCCGCCAGGCGCTGGCCGATGGCGAGGCAAGCAGCCTGGCGATGAGCGAGCTGGCGCTCGCTTACGTGGCCCGCACCCGCCGGCAGAGCGACCAGTTGCCCGAGCTCTACTTCACCGATACGCTGGTCGACTACCGCGACGACAACCGCCATCTCTGGCGCTTCCACGAACTCTCCGACGACGAGGAGATGTTCGTCGAAAACCGTCCGGCGAGCGCCAGCGCCGAAATCCACCGCCTGCCACCGCACCATTACCCGGAGTGGGACGATCACAGCCAGAGCTACCGTCCCGACTGGGTGAGCCTCTACGAATCGCTGCACCCGTCGGGCGACGCGGCGCTGATCGACCGGCTGCTCGACCGGCACGCCGCACTCGCCCGTCGGCTCAAGCGCCTGCTCGACATCCTCAAGCCGCAGGACCGGGTTCGCCAGCGTTTTCAGGAGGATGGCAGCGACCTCGACCTCGATGTCGCCGTCCGCTCGCTGATCGACTGCCGCAGCGGCGTCACGCCCGATCCGCGGATCAACATGAACCATCGCAGCAACGGCCGCAACCTCACCGTCCTGCTGCTCCTCGATCTTTCCGAGTCACTGGCGGACAAGGTCGGCAGCGGCGATGGCGAGCAGACGGTGCTCGAACTCAGCCAAGAGGCGGTCTCGCTGCTCGCCTGGTCGATCGACCAGCTCGGCGACCCGTTCGCCATCGCCGGCTTCCATTCGGATACCCGGCACGACGTCCGTTACCTGCATCTCAAGGGCAGCAGCGAGCCCTGGGGCGACGCCGTCAAGCAGCGCCTGGCGGCGATGCAGGCCGGCTACTCGACGCGCATCGGCGCCGCTCTGCGGCACGCGGCGCACTACCTCGCGGCGCAGCGGGCCGAGAAGAAGCTGCTGCTGGTCCTCACCGATGGCCAGCCGTCGGACGTCGACGTGCCGGACGGCCGGCTACTGATCGAGGACGCGCGCAAGGCGGTGGGCGAGCTCGACCGGCAGGGGATCTTCAGCTACTGCATCAGCCTCGATGCCAAGGCGGACGATTACGTCGCTCACATCTTCGGTCACCGCCATTCGGTGATCGACCGCATCGAACGGCTGCCACAGCGGCTGCCGGAACTGTTCATGGCGTTGACGCGCTAGATCTGGGCAGCGAACCAGCGACAGCCGCCACTCTTTCGATCACCGGTCGACGTCGAGCGCCGGGCAGCGCCAGCACGCTGGTGACCAACGGCGATCAACCAGAGTGAATCCGGGACAGGCCGATGGGCACCATCATTCACCGTGCCAGGGAATGTGCAAGCGCTTCTTCCCGATATCAAGGCCGTTTCATGCCGTGTCCGAAGGCGTGGCATGAAATTCCGGGCTCTTGCGATAGAAGCGGAAGCAGTTCCGCAGTTGCGCCGTCTGCGCCGCGTCGAGGCCGCTGAACTCGACGCCGCACAGGAATCCGTCTGCCTCTCGTTTCTGCCAAGCCAGTCGCGCTTCGATGCTCAGTGGGTTCTGCTTCTCGTACGCTTGCAGATCGCTGTTGGGCAAGTAGAGCTGCAGGCGGAGCGGCTCATTCTGCGGCAACATGTTGCGGGTTCTCAGTCGCAGGCCCTGCATCGAGAAATCGCTGGCGACGGCTTCAGCCGCTGTCGTTCCGAGCAAGAGTCTGACCCGCAGCGTGTTCTGGGCGCGCGGCGCGCGCCGCTTTTCGTGCTGTGCCGGTGCGATCGCCAGCTCTCCCGTGAACGTGAATCCTTCCATGATGTTGTTGAGCCGGCCGGCGACGGCGCGCAGATCCTCGCCGATGGCCGCCGTCGTCTGCACCTTCATTCCATTGGCGTGCAGGGTATGGAACAGGTCGTCCTGCCGGGATTCGAGGCGGGCGAATTCGTCGACCTGCTGTTGGCTGGCCTGGGAAATGGCCTGGTTCGCCCTGGCCGTCTCGACGGCAGTCGTCGCGATGCCCTCGATGCTCTGTGCCGTCCTGCGTGCTTCCTCCTGCGTCGCGCCGACTTTTTCGACGACCACATTCATTGAAGTGACCACGTGCTGGACCTTCTCCGACAGTTGTCCGATGATCGCGCTGACCTCGGAGGCCGAGTGGGTCGTGCGCTCCGCCAGTTTCCGCACTTCGTCGGCGACCACGGCAAAGCCACGCCCCGATTCCCCGGCCCGCGCTGCCTCGATCGCCGCATTCAATGCCAGCAAGTTGGTTTGCCCGGCGATTTCCTTGATGACGTTCACGATGTTGTGGATCATCTGGGCAAAGCGCTCCAGTTCCAGGATTTCGCCGGATGCGTGACCGACCTCGCGCGCCGTAAGCTCCATCGATGCGATGTTCTGGCGCACGTTGTCGATGCCTTTCCGGGCGAGTTCCTCCACCTGATCCGAGCGGTTTGCCGTATCGATGGCTCGTGCCTGCACCTCGGAAGAAATCTGGTGGACATGCTGCATGGCCTTGCCGACCTCGTCCGAATGGCATTCCTGCTGTTCGCTGACGTCGGCGATTTCGTTCGAGATGGCGGCTACCTGATAGGCGGATTGCTCCATGTTGCGGCCACAGTCGTCGATTTCCTTCAAGATGATCTGCAACCTGTGCTGCATCTTGTCGAGTGCCAGCAACATCTCCCCGGCCTCATCGCCGGACCTGACTTCGATCGCGTTGTCGAGTTTCCCTTCCGCCACGCAGTTGGCGACCTGCACGGCGAGGTCAAGTGCCCGGTTGATGCGGCGCACGATGAAAAACGACAGGAACAACCCGGCCAGGACAGCGACCATCGCGATCAGGACGGAGAGTTCCTGCGTGTGACGCGCCGACTCGATGACCTGAGTGCGTGATTCGGCCGCCTGTCGGCGCGATGCCTCGATATGATCGACGATGATCTGCTTGATCTCCCGCCACAGCGGCGTTTCGGCGGCAATCGTCAACTCCCGTGCCGCGGCAAGTTCATTGGCCGTGACGCGGCTGACGATCGTCTCCTGAATCTGGCGTTGCTTCTCGCGCAGGGTCGCAATCCTCTGCAGCGATCCGGCTGCGGAGTCGTTGCGGCCAGCGAGGCTTTGCGCCTGCTGCAGCGCCTTGCCGAAGTCGGCCGCTGCCTTCGCAAAATTGTCAAATGCCTTTCGGTTCTCTGGTTCCAGTTGCATGTTGCGCAGCGCTTGACCCATCTGCAGACCTTGGGCATACATTTCCGTGAAGGCGAGGAGTTCGGCCTGGTCCTTGTCCACGAAAGTGGAGAACCGGCCGGAGGTCGTTCCGATGCCGGTGATGGCGACCGCCAAGCCTGTCCCGAAGAGGATCACGATCGAGCCGATGATGATGAATATTTGCGTGCGAATTCGCAGGCAACGAACAACTGAAGGCATTTTCATGGCGACGGGCGAGAAGAGTCGGGATTGCCGGCGTGTGGCGGTGCGGTGACCAAGCCCTGCGCAGGGCGGTGCTTGAAGGCCCGCGAGCGAGGTCGGGAAAAGGCATTGGAAACTGGACCATGTCGCGCGAGTATCTTCCCTGCAGCACCTCATCGTCAAGAAGCGGTGCGTTCCCGCCCGGTTCTCCTCTACGCCAGAAAACGGCGCTGCCGGTTCACGGCGGATTCCCGAAGGATGCCGCCCGCCTGGTGTGGGTGGACATCGGGCATCACCGCTCCCGCATGGCGGGTCCTGCACCCCCTTTTCCCGCACGAACCGCTGCTCGAACCCGAACGCCGGACGGCCCGCAGCCGCGCACACAGGTCGAATCTCAAGTAGATTACGTGCTCGCGCTGCGGCCGCTGCCGCCGCGCCGCAGAAATCGCCGGAAGCAGGGTACGCATGGACGTTTTCAAGTTTCGCGAGCGGCTGGTCGGTGAGTACAGCGAGTTCACCCGCCGGTTGACGTGTATCAGCTCGGCGGACATCGCGTCCTTCGTCGCCGCCGCGTATGAGTCGCAACGCGACTGGCCCGCGCCGCTGGTCCAGGTGAATCCGAACTTCAGGAACGAGCGCTCCGTTGACCAACTGGTCTCGGCCGGCAGCCTGCACGCCGAATGTGCGCGGATCTTTCGGGCGGGCAAGGGGGCCGCTTCGGCCGGCACATCGCTGCAGCTCTTCAAGCACCAGGAGGAGGCGATCGGCTTCGCCCAGACGGGCGCCAGCTACGCCCTGACCACCGGTACCGGCTCACCGGATGCAGCGCATCCACCGTGAGCGCCTAGCTTCATCTAAACTGCAATGATCGCCTGGAAAACCATCACGCCATGAACGATATCAAGAAGAAATCAGTGCTGTTCGGCCTGCCAGATGACGTCCTGCAACCGGACGGCAAGAGCATCGTCCTGATCAAGCTGTTGCAGGCCAAGGGTCTGAACCGCGACGTCAAGCGCAAACTGAGCGAGCATTCCAAGGGAGCCGACTACTTTGCCGGAATGATTGCCGAGTCTCTAGGCGAGCGGGTCGCCCACCTTGCGGAAGCGGACAAGCAACTCGTCCGCCGCTGGTCGAATCCCATGCAGCGTATGGGTTCTTTCTGGGCTGCGCGCCGAGCAGGTCCAGCAGGGCGCGACCGGTTCACAGCGATGGACTATGCGCAGTCCGTGGACCTGGTTTTCCTCGAGGAATACGACAGCGACTGGACCGCCCTCACGTTCGACGAGGAGACGCTGCTCGACAGCTGCACGGATTGGCGGGATATCCGGTCTGGTATTGAAAGAGCTATGGGGTCGTCAAGCGCGAAGCTTTCGTTCAACGTCTTCATGCTCTGGCCGCAGATTGCCGAAGAACTAGAACGTTGGCCGGAACTTGACGATGTGCGACGGCGGGCGGTGAGTCATGCTGTCTTCGCGCTCTGCTCGGCGTCGGCGAACGAATGGTTCGCACGAAGGGCTATCGGACTGTGCCCGGATTTGAGCAGCGACTTCCAGTTAGTCGATCAGGCCGTTCAACCAGAGCAAGCCGAACAGGCGCCTGTCGCCGGGGAATTGAGCCCGGCTGGGTTTCAGGCGGATTGGGATGCGCTTATGGAAAGGCTCGATCAGATCCGCGACGAATTGCGTCGCTGTCCATCCATGCAGTCCGTCGCCGACTTGATGAGGATTGGCGAAGAGTTCGGGGTGCTGGCAGCGCACTTGCCTGTAGCGGAGGACACGCTACGCGAGGAGATCAAGGCCAAAGTGGACGCGCTGATCAAACTTTGCCACGAGTGGAGTGGCAAGCCGGAGTTTGCCTGGCTGGACGAGGCGGTGCTGCTGGCGCTCGAAAAACGCTGGGAGGATGCGCTCGGCGAGCCGGAGGCAAGCCTCGAAGAACTGTCAGTCGATGCGAATGCCGCTCTCGAGCGGACTTCTCTCGCCGGCGCGACCTTCGAGTCCGAGGCCGGCGGGCGCCAAACCTTGCAGGAAAGCCACGATGCTCTGGATCGACAAGTACGCGCGGCGAAATCGTCGCTCGAGCGCAAGCCGATCGAAAGGAAGCGCCGCGAGCGGGAGAGAGCGTTGCTGGACTTGGACGAGAAGCTCGAGTCACTGCAGGATGCCTTCTTGTCGGCCGCCAGCCCCTATTGCCGATCGTTTGAGACGCAGGAGCATGATCCTCGGCAGTTCGAGGGGGAAGAGTGTACTGGAGGGGTCGCTGTCGCTCCGGTTGAGCCCGCGCTTGCGGTGATGCCAGGAGAACCCGAGGAAGTGCCGCCGCCTTCGGTAACAGAGCCTATGCCAGAGGACGAACCTCAGATCCAACCACTACCGGCTCCGGGTATTGAACCGGTATCGGAGCCTACGCCTGACCCAGCGCCTGAGCCGAGCCCCAAGCCCTTGGCTGAGCACGTCATGCCAGCCCGGACTGAGGTCAGCCATGGCATCGTGGTTGCGGGTGGCGCCGCGCCAGAAAGCACTCGTGAGGAGATGTATTCCCCAGACGCTGGCGAGGCATGCCGTCCAATCTGGACCCTGCTGGGGCGAGGGAACCTGTCGATGGCATACCAGTACGCCAGGGCCCTGACGAAAGCGAACGGGGGCATCCGAACACCGCCACTCGAACTGTTGGAATCGCTGGCACTGGCACATTCTTTGGTTTTTCCTGACGGTCGCTTGCGTGAGTCGGTGGCAGCCAGGCTTCAGAACCTATCCGAGGCATGGTTTCACGAGGACGGTCCGCATTCGTGGCATACGGCGCTAAACCTGCTACTCGTGGCGGCGACGTTGCGGCCGATGGTGCTCTGTCCGGAAAGCGGCGCCTCGGCGATTGCCGGCTATCTGCATCTTGACAGTCAGGGGCGGTACAAGTCGCTCTATTTGCTCGTTCAGGCCCTCCGCGAGTCCAGTGAGCGCCTTCTTCGTTTCCGGATCGAACTGGCGTCGATTCGCTCGGCGCGTTCCCAAGCGGCGATCAGCAAGGACTTTTCGGGGCTCCAAGCCGAGGCGCGCGACTGGTTGCGAACGCAGGCGCCTGCGATGACGATCAAGTTCGCTCCAGCGACCAAGGTCTGGCATGCGTGGCTGAAGCCAGAGGGCGTGATGTCACGGTTAGTGTCGCCAGTGGCGGAGAACAAGCCGGCGGCAGTCGCCGAGGTCAAGGGACTGATCCGCTCGCTGTCAGACCAAGCTGAGTTGCGAAAGCTGATTCGCAAGACAGACCGGACGGAGAACGGGCGGGTGAAAGGCGAGGACATTCACTCCGGTGCCCTCGATCATCTCGGTCGATGTGCTCAGGAGGCTCTTGGATTCGCTCGGCGTTGGACCGCACTGGTCGAGGCCCAGAGCCCTTCGAGTGACCAGATGCGCAAGCTATTGTTGCAGGTTCGTGAGAAGTTGGACCAATCGATGCAGCCAATTGAGTCGGAACTCGTTGCGTCCGCCACTGACCAGTGGGGGCTTGTGGCGAGCGCACAGGCCGTGGTCTGGAGAGAGCTTCAGGCGCTTCACGGCCTCTTCGATCCGGAGTCGCCACTGCCTGCATCCGAGCCGCCGGCCGACCAAGTGATTGTGGGCGAACTCCTACTTGTGCCTGAGATTCGTGTAGGGGCCAACTGGTCAGTTGAAACCCCGGAAACGACGATTGTCTCTGCTATCCGAACGTGGACTGCAAATCCAGTTTCGCTCGGTCAGGCTTTCGAGCAACGGCTTCATGTGGGTGATGTGTTCGGGGCAAACTTGTTGTTGCAGGGCGCGGACGACGAGGATTCGGGAAGCGACACGGGGGACAGTCTTCGGCGTGCGCGCGATAGCTGGTGCGCGAAGCTCAAGGCTTCTCTCCTTGTGGCGCGTCGTGATATCGAGGTGGGCTCAGCCTACGGCTACGTTTCGGACGCCGAGCGCAGCTCCTGGGAGAGCGGTCTGGTTTTCCTGGAGGCACAAACTGCTGAACAAGGGCGTTTCGATGTGGCACTGAGCGCTATTTCTGATATTTCCGCGCAGATTCGCGGGAACCACGACAAAAAGGCTGGGGAAGTAGGCGCCGCGATTTCCGATCTGGCGGGATTTGGAAAGGATCCGGCCGACTTGGCCGAAGTTGAGAAAGCCCTCCGCGAGCGTGATATCGCAACCGCCAACGAGTTGTTGCAGCGCGTTCGCCGCGGTCTGCCGCCTTGGCCGGACGAGGCCGTTGAAGCTGACCCGTTCCATTCTTTCTTAGCCGGCATTGGCGAGTTGGAGGATTGGCTGAGCAGTCGGAGAAGCAAGGAGTCCATCGATACGACGATCAAGAAGGGCGAGTCGATACCGGGACTCGAACTAGGAAAGGTTGACGGGGCGCAACGGGATCAGGCGGCGAAGATGTTTACAGACTGGGCGCAGCTCAAGTCACGGCGGGAAGCTGAAGCGATTCGACTGCAATCGTTCTTCAGTGGCCTTGGATTTGTGCTCCCCAACCCGCCCTCCAGGGAGAGCAAGACTCCAAAAATGGAGGTTTGGAACATGAGCACGGGAACGGTTGAAGACCGTGGCGTTTGTCCGATCCCGCACTTCGGTTCCGGCGCCAAGGGAAACTATCGCGTCATCTGTCTGTGGGAGCGGCCAACCGAGGACGACATTGTCCAGATGGTCGGCGATTCGAGTCTGCATCGGGCAACAATCGTTCTCTATTTCGGTCGCATGTCAGAGCGCAAGTGGCGTGATATCAGCCGGAAGACGAAGCTTGCACACAAGAGCTTTGTCCTTATGGACGAAGTCATGCTTCTGTTTCTGGCGGGACAGGGAGGGTCTCGGCTGGCGGCATTTTTCTCGACCAGCCTCCCATTTGGCTACTCCGATCCGTACGACGCGACTGCCGGCTTGGTGCCACCAGAAATGTTCTTTGGTCGGACGTCAGAGCTCAACGCCATTCTCGGAATGAATGGCCGCTGCTTCATCTATGGGGGGCGCCAGTTGGGCAAGACCGCCCTGATGCGGCGTGCCGAGCAGGCGTTTCACGCGCCCCCGAACGGGCGGTATTCTATCTGGATCGATTTGCGCGCTGAGGGCATCGGCGTAAATCGTGCGGCATTCGAGATCTGGCTACCGCTGGCTGCCAGCCTCAGAGGTGTCGGTGCTCTGGGTTCGCCGGTTTCTTCTGCCTCTCTGGCAAAGAAAGGCGGGGTGGATACGTTGGTCGACGAGGTGCGTACATTCCTCGTAAAAAATGTGGAGCGGCGCATTCTCCTGCTTCTTGACGAAGCCGACCGATTCTTCGAGCAGGACGGAAGACATGACTTTGCCGAGACCCGCCGCCTTAAACAGTTGATGGATGTTACCCAGCGGCGTTTCAAGGTTGTCTTTGCCGGATTGCACAATGTCTTCCGGATGACGGAACGTGCAAATCATCCCATGGCGCATTTCGGCGAGCCGATCAAGATCGGCCCCTTCATCGATGAGCATGAGATCAGAGAGGCTCAAGAACTCGTGCGCAAGCCCTTGTTGGCTGCCGGCTTCGAATTCGATGCCCCAAGCCTCGTGATACGCATCCTGGCCCAGACGAATTACTACCCGAGCCTCATCCAGCTTTATTGCCATCACCTGTTGCGCCACATGCTGACCAAGGTTGGTAGCGCTCAGCGGCCGCACGGACCGCGGTATCGCATTACCAACCAGGACATCGAAGCGGTCTATTCCAGCGGAGACCTTCGGGATGAGATACGCAACAAATTCCGGTTGACGCTGCAACTTGATCTCCGCTACGAGGTAGTCGCCTATGCGATGGCACTGGAGGCGCTTTCCGGCCGCTACACACACAACGAGGGGATGGACTGGCGGAGCATCTGGCAGAACGGTGCCATGCAATGGTGGCCCGAAGGGTTTCACGATACCAGCGAGTTGGATTTTCGAGTCCTGCTCGACGAGATGGTGGCACTGGGGGTGCTTTCTCGCACACCGGAGGGCCGCTATAGCCTGCGCAATCCGAACATCTTCTTGTTGCTCGGTAACCAGGAAGAAATCGAGACGGTGCTGGTCAAGTCGCGGCAGCCGACTGGTGAGTTCGATTCTGCAGCCTTCAGGGCACATTTCCGAGACAAGCCGGACAGCCCGCAAAGGAATCCTCTTACCTATCAGCAGTTGAGCGAGCTACTGCGGCACGAAAACTCCGTCCTGGCGCTAGCCGGATCACTTGCTGGCGGATCTGCCGGTCTCATTCCGGCACTAAAAGACTATCTCGATCTGACAGGTAGCGGTGTACTTGTGGAGATTGATGGCTGCGGTGATCACCTTTCATTTGCCAATACCCTGAAGAGGATCACCAGGAATAAGCAAAATGAAGGACTGACAGTCATTGTTGTCCCGAACACCGTGCCTTGGAGTGGTATCTGGGTCAGAGACGCCAAGCGTGTTCTCGACGGCTTGCATATGGCGAACCGCTTCGTTTCCTTGGTATTCGTGGCGGATCCCGAGATGATGTGGGGTGCATTGGCCGACGAGGCTCTGCAAGAACTCGAAATCCCATGGATGTCAATGTTGCCTTGGCGGGAGAGCTTCGTTCGGCAGTGGCTTGAGGACTTGAAACTGCCGAATGCAACGGGCGCGCTCGGCGCAGCGACTGGGTTCTGGCCAACGCTCCTTTATTCGCTGATTGAGGAAGGTATTACTGCCCGTGAACTTGATCGCCGCATAGAGGCAATTGAACAGAGTTGGAAAGATCCTGAAGAGGTGCGAAAGCGTCTCGCGGATTTCGGACTCAATGTTCGCTTGCCGCAACAGATACTCACTACTCTCGCGAACTGGGGTGAGCAGCCAGCCGAGGCGAGCGAACTCGCCGAAATGTCTGAGTGTGGGCTGGATCAAGTTGAGCGGGCGTTGCGGTGGGCTGAACGGATCGGGCTCGCAAAACGGGAGGGCGGTGATTTCTGGGTGCTCGACCCCGTGGTGCGACGGACTCTGCTGGCAGTGAAGATTTGATGAGTTGGTGGAAGCTGCCGGGTCCCAGCAATTTCATTGCCAGGAACGTGGAGGCCTTGCGGGCCGGATACAACCTCGTTTTGCCGACACCGGTGCGTGGTGTCGCGGAATTGGCTGAGACTCTGCGGCGGAACTTGTTGGATGAGGGTTGGCGAGTTGCCGGGCCCTTTGATGACGAGGACCAGAACCCGATTGATCAGCTCTACGCTTGGCTAGACGTCGGGGACAACGATGTTAAACGGCGATCGATCGGGAAGTTGAGGGACAGTCTTGATCCGGGACAAGTCGTCATCGTGCAAGGTATCGATGGCGATCACTGGCGGTCCTGGGAGCATTTCATGACTGAGTACGAGGCGGCTAGTCGTGTCGTCTCAAAATTTGACAGGCCGCTGGTGGTTGCCGTCGTGACGGGGGTTCCACTCTCCAACTTTCCCGAACGCGCTCCTGCATTGCTGACAACCCCCTGGCAAGACGTAGTGGGTGAACTCGACGTTCTCCTGTTTGTGCGGGAGGCAATGCGCGTCAAGCACCTCGAAGGGGGGAAAGAGAAACTGCTTTCGCGAATCGTCACCAAGCTCGCACTTTGGGATTTTGAGCTGGCCGAATACCTGGCCGGCATCAATGAGCGCGAGCTCTTCGATCCTGTCGCCGCGTTGCGTGGTGCGGCCGATGCTTTGGGACGACCGGATGAGTTTGCGGCAACTTGGGAAGCGGGCGGTAAGATCAAGTTCGACGGAATGGAACTTGAACATTCAATGCTTCTGCTGCGTCATCCCGTCGAGCACGGGAAATTGGTGGAACGTTTGTGGCAAGCTCAGGCAGGCGAACTCCTGCCACTTCTTGAATTGAGTCGTCGTTATTGGGTGCAGCGGATGCGCCCGGTGGTCAGACTGCCGATTCGCGTGAATGAAACGAAGGTTAACGATCTCAACGAACTGGAAATTGGCCAGCTGGCATACGTTGCACGATCTCAGACGCTGAACCACGCAATTCAGCAGGCGACCGAGAAACTTCGACGGTATCGGAACAAGTTGGCACACATCGAGGTACTCGAGTATTCGGAGGCGTTCGATCCGGATTTGCGTGGCCGCTGATCCCATGGTTGAGCGCGCTGGGCGTGTCGCGCAGGACATCCTCCGCCGGTCGCTGATCGACTACTGGCAGGAGGGGCGCTGCGCCGTCTCCGGGCTCGACGCTCTGCCGCTGCTGCGCGCCCCGCACATCAAGCCCAGAGCGCAGTGCGAGAGCGACGCCGAGCCCCTCGACGTGTTCAATGGCCTGTTACTGGCGCCGCATGTGGACGCGCTGTTCGATGGCGGCTGGATCAGTTTCGACGACGATGGCGGTGTGCTGGTGAGCCCTGAACTGTTGGGCGAGCAGCGGGTGCTGCTTGGGGTGCAGCCGGGCCTGGCGGCTTGCGGAGTTGGCCGCGCCACGCATCGGCTACCTGGTCTGGCATCGGCAGTTCTTCCGTCGATGAACGAAGCTTCTGCCCGCAGTCATGGTTCTTGTGGTCGACAAGCACCGAAGCCCTTGTGCGTCCTCGACAGGAATGCAACCCGCGAACTCGGCGAGTATCGCACCCGCCGCCCGGTGCGGGCGGTGGGGGATGCGCTGCATAATGCCCGCTGAACGAAAGGAGCCCTCATGCTGACCCGGATGCAGATGCAGAACTTCAAGGCGTGGAAGGACACCAAGAGCGTTGAGCTCGCGCCCTTGACCGTGATTTTCGGCACCAACAGTTCCGGCAAGTCCAGCCTTGGCCACCTTCTGCTGGCCCTGAAGCAGACGGTACAGTTGGCCGACCGAAAGCGCGCATTGCACTTGGGAGACGAGAAGTCCCTGATTGACCTCGGCACCTTCGCTGATTGCGTCCATGGGCACGATCTGGCCCAGAAGATCATGTTTTCCCTCCGCTGGCGGCTGCCGCAGGTATTGACCGTCAGGAACCCGTTGAATTCCTTGGAAGTGTTCAAGGGCAGCGAGCTCGAGTTGTCGTCAACGCTGCGCGCGGACAAGAACGGCCAGCCGGAGACCGAGTGGTTTACCTATCGGCTGTTGCAGGGCGACGCCGAGTCACTGGCGGTGACGCATCGGCGTGGCGACAGGATGTCACTCGACTGCGAACCGTTGAACTTGGTGAAGGCAATAGGCCGCAAGTGGCCGCTGGAGCAGCCGGAGAAGTTTTACCGCTTTGCCGATCGCACGCTCCTTCGCTATCAGAACGCCGACTTCCTGGCCGGCTTTGCGCTGCAGGCGGAAGAAATGCTGGAGCGGATGTACTACCTCGGCCCGCTGCGGCAGCCAGCCCGGCGTGTCTACCAGTGGTCGGGCGAAACCCCGCCGCATGTCGGAGCGCTTGGTGAGCATACGATTGCCGCACTGCTGGCGGCGACCGGGCAGGGGCGCAAACTGAACCGCGGCCCAAAGCAGAAGCTGCAGCCCTTTGACGTGTTCATCGCTGGCTGGTTGCGCGACTTGGGGGTCATCGACAGCTTCGAGGTCCACCCGGTCGCCGAGGGGCGCAAGGAATACGAGGTTCTGGTGCGGACCCATGCCGAGTCGCCAGTGGTCAAGCTGACGGACGTCGGGGTGGGCGTCTCGCAGGTGCTGCCGGCACTGGTACAGGCTTTCCATTCACCGTCCAATTCGGTGGTCTGGATGGAGCAACCGGAAATCCATCTGCATCCTTCGGCCCAGGCCAACCTGGCGGATGCCTTCATCAGCGCGGTGCAGTCCAACGAGAGCGGCAGCGCCCGCGGTACCCAGTTGATCATCGAGACGCACTCCGAGCATTTCCTCACGCGTCTGCAGCGCCGGGTGGCGGAGCGCAGGATCGCGCCGACCGACGTCGCGGTGTATTTCGTTAGGCGAGAGGGTGCGAACGCGGAACTGGAGGCCCTACGTCTCAATCTTTTCGGTGAGATCGAAAACTGGCCAGTGAACTTCTTTGGCGACGAGATGGGCGACATCGCGGCGCGCACTCTTGAGGCGATCAGCCGCCAGGCTGCGGGGGAGAGGGCATGACGCCGGTGGTCATCGATACCAACGTGTTGCTGGTAGCCAACGGAAGCCATCAGGAGGTCACAGACGAATGCCGCGCGGCTTGCGTCAGGGCGCTCCTTGCCAGAAAGGCGTCGGGCAGGGTGGTGATCGACGATGGTTACCGCATTCTCGGCGAGTACCGAAACAGGACGTGTCCGAATGAGCCAAAGGGCGTGGGTGACGTCTTCCTCAAGTGGCTGCTGCAGAATCAGTCCAATGCCAGCCGCGTGTGCCGTGTGCACATCACGGAGACCGGGCCGGACCGTTTCGTAGAGTTTCCCGATCCGTTGCTGGAGGAGCGTTTCGACCCGCCCGACAGGAAATTTGCGGCCGTGGCGAACGCGCATCCGGACAAGCCGCCGATCTGGCAGGCAGCCGACAGCAAGTGGCTGGACTGGTGGCCGCAACTGGCAGCCCAAGGTGTTGGGGTCCATTTTCTCTGTCCGGCGGACGTGGAGCGGTTCTACGCGAAGAAGTTCCCGGAACGTGATCTGCCGGCTTTGCCACCCAGGCCATGAGCGCCTTTTTCCGCTTTCCGCACACGCCGCACCTGGCTTGGATGGGAGGCGGCATCCCGCGCGACGACAAGGTGCTGTCTGTCGTCGAGGCTGATGCTCTGCTCGCAGAGCAGGTGGTGGTGGAAGAAAAGCTCGATGGCGCCAATCTCGGATTCTCGGTTACTCCGGATGGCGCCCTCCGCGCCCAGAACCGTGGGCATTACCTCAGTGCACCCCATGCCGGGCAGTTCGCGCGTCTGGGTCAGTGGCTGACGCCGCGCGAGGAGGCTTTGTTTGATGCGCTTGGCGAACATCTTGTCGCCTTCGGGGAATGGTGCGCGGCGCGTCACTCACTGGCCTACACGGCCCTGCCCGACTGGTGGTTGCTCTTCGATGTTTATGACCGGCGAGCCGGTCGCTTCTGGAGCACGGAGCGGCGTGACCGCTGGGCCGGGAGCCTGGGTCTGGTCACCGTTCCCACATTGATGCGGGGCCAGCACAGCTTGCAGGAGTTGCGGCAGTTGGCGATCGATCGCCGGAGTGTATTTCGCGACGGACCGCTCGAGGGGGTCGTCATCCGGCGCGAGGACGATTCCTGGCTGCAGTCGAGGGCGAAGCTGGTGCGGGCCGATTTCACGCAGCAGATTGCTGGGCACTGGCGGCACCGGGCACTGCAATGGAACCGGTTGGATCATGGCGCGAAGCGTGGCTGACGGGGAGGATCAACTGCCTTGGCATCGGCGCCAACGCCAGCTGCCAATCCTCACAAGTTAGCATATCAGCATATTGCGCGGCAGGCCTTGTGTCGGCTGCGCTCCTGCGGCAAAATAGAGCTGTAACCAATTGTTTATAAAGGAGAATCGCATGACGGCCTGAATATGCCAACATACTTGGTAAGCTCTCCAAGTATCTGTTTTCTCAAGAGTTGCTCCAAGTGGCTCGCCTCGACCCCAAACACTTCACCCGCTGCCGTACCCTCACCCTGCCAACCGTCCTCAGTTTTCTGCTCTCCAGCGTCCACGCCGCCGTCCAGTCGGAACTCGATCAGTTCTTCGCTGTCATTGATCGCCGTTATGGAGCCACCGATGATCGGCGTAATGGAGCCAGTTTGAAGAGTTAAAAACGGGCTAACTCGGGGCTTAAAGGGTGGCGGATTTTACCTGTTTTTGCGGTGCTGATTTTGGTGCCGTTGGCGCCAATTTTGGTGAGCGGTACGACTCACCATCGAGGGTCAGGCAATAGGCGTTATGGCGCAGGCGATCGAGGGTCGCGGAGGCGAGCAGGCGGTTGGCGGGAAAGGCCTGATCCCACTCGGAGAAATCAAGATTGCTGGTGACGATGGTCGCCGCGCGCTCGTAGCGTTCTGCGATGAGGTCATGGAAATCCTCGTCGGCGGAGGCGCGGAGCGGTTTGAGTCCAAAGTCGTCGACGATCAAAAGTGGAACCCGTGAGAGCGTGGCGATCTTGCGCTCGACGGTGCCGACGGCGCGAGCCGTCGTCAGGGTGGCACACAGCTGAGCCTGGGTAGTGAACAGGACGTCAACGCCCTGACGCACGGCGCAATGGCCGAGCGCTTGCGCCAGATGGCTCTTGCCCGTGCCGCACGGTCCGACGATGAGGACGGGCGCCTTCTCCTGCAGATAGCGCCCGGTGGCCAGATCATGGATCAAGGCCTGGTTCAGATTCGGCAAGCGCGCGAAATCGAAACCTTCGAGCGACTTCCCGGAGCGGAACGCGGCGCGGCGCAGCCGCAAGGCGAATTTCGTCTGGTCGCGACGCGCGACCTCATCGTGGATCAAGAGGGACAGGAATTCGGTATAAGCCAATTTCGATTCAATGGCTTGGCGATTTCTCGCCTCGAGCGAACCGAGGATGCCGGAGAGGCGCAACTGCTTGAGATGGGGAGCAAGTTCAGGGATGGGATTCACGATCAGTCCTTCAGGTTGACATAGGCCGGAGGGCCTGGAATTCCCGCGGCCGGGGGTCAAGGTCGGGCAACGCCCGGCGCAGCGAAACCTTGACGCCCGGACGCGGGAGATACGCTTCGCCGTGGCTGAAGACGGCAGAGTGCCGGATTCAGCCATGGAGAACAGCGCGGCGCTCACTGCACCGTGGTCGATGCCGCAAACAAACTGGCGGCATTGCGGGCAAAGCGCCCCGAATGCGGAGTGGGCTCGGGCGCGGTTGCCGCCCAGGTGTCGGCCCGCAAGTCATGACCGCCGGCCAGAATCGTCTTCACCGTGCGGTAGAAGGGCGACTCATGCGCCAGGGCCCGGGCGCACGCGGCGTCCAGGCGGGTGGCGGGGTAGGATTTCTGCAAATGCAGCACGCCTTGTGCCGCACGCAGTCGTTCAACGATGCGGTCGGCGAGCAGACGCTCGATCAACGCGGCGCAGGCCGGCCCAACCCGTACTGCCTGCTCCACGCACCACGCTCGGTCATGGGCAAAGAAGGCTCGGGCGTCGGGCGGCAGATGATCCTTGACGGTCCGCCGCTCACCGGCCTTGAACGCTCGGGCATGCGCGGCGACGGGCTTGAACTCATGATAAATCGTCACCATGCCGTCGCTGGCCTTGAACCAGAGACGCTTGCCGACCAAGGTGAACGAGACGGAATAGTAGGCGCGCTCGAACTGGATATGGCAGTCGGGGTGAACGGTCGCCTGCGACCAGACGCCGAGGTCCGGCGCCACGCCGGGAAGCGGCAGAAGGACCGCACGCTCAAGCGCGAAGAGATCGGTCGGCGCCTCGCCGGTGGTGCCATGCCGGCGGGTGCCGGCTTCGTCCATGACCCAGGCTTTGGCTTGGCGATTGAGATCGGCCAGATCGAGGAAGGTCTTGAGCGGCAGAAAGTTGCCCTTGAGGTATTTCACCCCCGACTCGACGATGCCTTTTTTTTGCGGATCATGTGGCGGGCAGGCATCGATCTTGAAGCCGTAGCCCTCGGCGCAATCGGCATACGAGCGTTGAACCTGCGGGTCATGGATGCACGCCTTGATGATCGCGCACTTGGCGTTGTCGATGATGAGTCGTGCCGGAACGGCGGCGAACCATTCGAAGGCGCGACGATGACAGCCGAGCCAGGTCGCCACCGTCTGGTCCCAGACAAACTCGACGTACTGGTGCCGCGAGAAGCAAAGCGTCATGACGAAGGCCCAGGTGCGGCGTGGCCCACCGGCCGGGTGCTCCAGGAACGGGCCGGCACCGAAATCGACCTGGGCCGCTTCGCCGGGGGCGAAGCTCAGGCGGACGGTGGTCTGTGGCGGGATCGCCCGTTTCAACGTGCCGAGCATCCGGCGTACCGCCGAGTAGCTGCCGGTATAGTCGTGTTCGCGCTTGAGCACCGTGTGAATGACGACGCCGGAAACGCCTTGACCCAGCCAAGCCGCGATGCGTTCTCGATGCGCTTCGAGACTGGAAACGGTGGTGGCCGCGCGCCTGGCGGGCGCCAGCCCTTCGGCAATCGTCGCATCGTCGGGGGCGGCCAAGTCGCCGGCGAGCCAACCGCGTGCGCTGGCCAGGGTTCGTAGACTGGCTGCTGTCCGCCGCCCCATGAGGCCACTTCGGGAAATGTCGCGATCAGAGTCGCCTTGCCGCATACGCAGCAGGGCTTGTCGATAGTGGTGCATTTCGATCTTCCTTTTACTCATCACTTCCCTCGGAAAAAAGTCGCCGAGGGTAGCGTTGAATCGGTGAAATCCGAAATGCCCGTTGCTTACTTCTTCAGGGCCCGTGGCCCCAATACGCCGATCATCGTGTGGATCCCATATGCCGATCATGGCCTGGCTCCATTACGCCGATCATGCGCTGGACCCTATACGCCGATCCTCAAGTGGCTCCAATGTGCCGATCGCTGACACTTCGCCAACCTGCGCAATCGCGCCGACTCGGTCCGTGAGGTCACCGCTCAAGCCTTCTACCAGGCACGTTACAAGATCAACGCGCTGGTGTTCGGCGAGGTCAATCAGCACCTGATGGGACTGGTGGAGGAACACTTGCCGATCCCGCGCTGGAGAGGCTTTCGGGTGGTCGCTGTGGATGGCAGCGCGGTTCGCCTGACGATGATGAAGGACAACGTCCGGTCGATCGTCACAGGCATGGCTTTCGGCCTCTACCTGCCGGGGATCGAGCTGTTCCTGAACTTCCGCCTGCATGAGCCTTTGTCCGATGAGCGTCAGATGTTCTTCGAGGCGATCGATTGTCTGCGCTCCGACGATGTGCTCGTGATGGACCGCGGCTTTCCATGTCGTTGGCTGGTGTCGGCGCTGACGGCACGTCGCATCCCCTTCTGCATCCGCTGCGATTTGTCTCAAGGATTCAAAGTGGTACGCGAGTTCCTGCAGTCCGGTCGAAGCGAGCAGGTCGTCGTCTTGCGCGCGCCCAATGCCCGTGATGCCGAGGACTATGAATGCCCGGCCACGCCGACCACGGTTCGCTTGGTGCGGGTGACGACACCGAACGGACGGGTGCATGTGGTGATGACCTCGCTCCTCGATCCAGTGACCTTTCCCGCCGCCGCGTTTGCCGAGCTGTACCACGGCCGCTGGCGAATCGAAGAGGCGTTCAAACGGATCAAGCACCGGCTGCAACTGGAACATACCTCCGGCTTGTCCTGGCATGCGGCGCGCCAGGATTTCGGCGCCAAGGCGGTCTTCGACAACCTCAACGCACTGGCCGCCTATGTCGCGACCCACACCCTTCTCGACCCCGGTTCGTCCTACAAGATCAACCGCACCTTGGAAATCGACAAGATCAAGCGACAGATCGGTCGTTGGCTCCTGGCTGCAACCGCCACCACTCGCCGCCTCAAGCCCATCCTCGAGGAAATCGCCCTGAACCTCCAGAAGTTCGTCCCCAATCGCTCCCAACCGCGAAAACCGCAGCCGAAACCGCACCTGTCGCACGCCTATAAGTGATTATGCCTATATGCTAACTTGTGAGGATTGCGCCAGCTGCGCCTGGGTTGCCGGCGCCGGGACTGACTTCGGCAGCGCGGCAAACTTCGCAGCGTTCCAAGCCGCGCTCGAAGTTCAGGATCGGCCCGGCATGATATTGTAGATACGCGGCTATACATCGTGGAGGACCGGCGCATGAAGGTACATCTGGCCAAGTGGGGCAATAGCCTAGCGGTACGCATTCCTGGCGAGTGCGCCCGTCAGGCGCATCTCAAGGCCGGCGATGCTCTGGAAATCGAAGTCACGACGACGGGCGATCTGTGCCTGCGCCCCTTGCCGGTGGAGCTGTTTGACAAGACGGCATTCGTGAAACAGGTGCAGGCACTGCGCGCCCATCTGCCGATGGGCGAACAGGTTGTCGAGGCCATGCTGGAATCCGATCGCTTCTGATGATCTACGCTGACGCCAGCGTCTGGGTGGCCTTGTTGACACCGGAGACAGGAACGGCCCGGGTGGAACGGTGGTTCGAAAATCTCTCCGAGACCCCGGTCAGTGCTGACTGGACATTGACCGAGTTCCACAGCGCCATTGCCCTCAAGACCCGAAGCGGCCAACTGCTCCGCCGGCAGGCCAGTGACGTGCTGGTTTTGTTCGAACGACCCGGTGCCGGCGGCCTGACGCTGGTACCCGTCTCGCGTGTTGCCTACCGCTCAGCGGCGGTACTGGTGGATGATTTCGAGCAGGGGCTTCGCGGCGCAGACGCCCTGCATATTGCCGTCGCGCAGGATCTGGGCGTTCGGCGATTTGCTACCCTGGATCGCAGGCAGGGCGTCAACGCACAGCGCCTCGGGCCGGCTCTGGAACTCGGCCTGGCGCAAGGCTCATGACCAGTCGACAGGAAACGGCCGGCAGCGCTTCGTCAACGACGACCGGGGACATGCCGCACGTAGGCGTGCGGCGGCGGGAGCGCCGGGCGTTCTGCCCGTTCCGTGGCGGCGATCAGTTGAGCACGCTCACGCAACGGGCACGTGGCTCGCCGCTACGGCGCGTCAGGTATCCTGCCGCCGGCGGCGCAGCCCGCCCAGGCCAGCCAGCAGGCCGAGGCCGGCGAGCGCCAGACTGGATGGCTCCGGCACGGACCGGCTGGGTTCGGCATAGAGAAAGTCGTCCATCACGACGACATCGTCGTTGGGGTTGCCGAGCACACCGTTCGCGACAATGGTATTGAGTCCGGAAGTCAGTCGGACGCGGCTGATCCGCTCCCCCGCACCGGCAACCGCGCCGAGGAAGCTCAACCCCTGGTTGCCGCCGACGAGGACGTCGCGTGCGAAGATCGACGACCCGCTCTCGTCGAAGAACTCCATCGTCGTCAGGCCAGCGACCTCGACATCGGTGAAGATGGCAGCGAAAGCGCTCGTCGTGGCAGCCGTCGTCGTCCCGGGGACAAAGAAGCTGACGTCCGTGATGTTGCTGCCGACGGCGGTGAACAGTCGTTGCGCGCTGAAGGTCTGGAAGTCGTTCGGGAAGCCGAACAGGATCGGTGCGGCCTGGCCGGCGTTGGCACTGACCAGGAAACCGGTTCCGGGCGTGCTGAACACCGCTCCGCGCGGCGAGTTGAGGTTGAAGAAGTCGGCCGGCAGGGGGTTGGCGTCGGCGCGGTTGTCGGGCACGCCATCCCAGTTGATTTCGCGGCGAAGGCCGCCGAAGGAACCATTGGCGCCGGCAGTGGTGCCGCCGCCGACGGCCGCGCGAAAGGCATCGCGCGTGGGGGTGATGGCTGCGGCATTGGTGCCGGCGGCCTCGAAGACGATCAGGGCGGCGCTCGCCGCAGGGGCCAGCAGCATGGCGGCAAGAGCGCCTGCGGACTTGCAGATCAGGTTCATGACTGTATTCCTTTCGCTGATGACGCGGTGGTGAGACGGCAGATGGTTCGCACAGGATGCGAACGAGTGCGATAAGCAAGAACTGGTCCCGGAACAGAAATACGCACTGCAACAGCGTGTTGGGATGAACTCGGGGTCGCCCGTGGCGGTGGGTGTAAAGAAAACCGACAGCGCGGTGCGGGAGCGGGCTTGGTCGCCACGCGGCGTGCAGCCCGCCGGGCCGTGTCACCGCGGGTAGCGGGCGTGCCGGAGCCGCTAGCGCAGCGGCGGCGCCTGCGGCACGGCGGTGCCGGGCGGAGCGTGGTCGAAGCGAATGGCGCCGGTGTAACAGAGAAAGCGCCCACCGGCGGCGCGTCCGACCAGGGTCATTCCGAGCCGCTCGGCGAGCGAATGACCCATGGCGGTGATGCCATTGCGCGAGACCACGGTCGGCACGCCCATGCGTGCCGCCTTGAGTACCATCTCGCTGGTCAGCCGGCCGGTGGTGAGCAGCAGCTTGTCGCCGCCGTCGACGGTGTGCATCGCCATCCAGCCGGCGACCGTGTCGACGGCATTGTGGCGGCCGACGTCCTCGACGAAGAACAGCAGCTCGCTGCCGTGGCAGAGCGCCGTGCCGTGCACCGAGCCGGCCTCGCGGTAGACGCTGGGCTGTGCCCGCATGCATTCGAGTGCCGCCAGCAGCGTCGTCCGATCGACGCGCGGCAGATCGACGGCCGGCAGGCGCAGGGTCGCGAGGTCGGCCATCTGCTCGGCGAACATCGTCCCCTGGGCGCAACCGGTGCCGAGCACTGGGCGTACGCCGCCTGTCCGCAGTGCCTTGCTGCCGCCATGGCCGTTGCGCGTCCGCAGCGCAGCCGCGTCGACCGACCAGTCGACCGTCACCGAAGCCACCTGCCGCGCGTCGTCGAGCAGCCGCTGGTTGAGCAGGTAGCCGAGCGCCAGCCACTCCGGGTACTGGCCGAGCGTCATCAGCGTCACCAGCTCGCGCCGGTCGACGTAGAGGGTCAGCGGTCGCTCGACCGGGATGCGCATCATGCGCTCCTCGCCCGCCGCGTCGAGCACGCGAATCTCCCGGGTCAGGCTGGCCGTCGCCCGCGTCAGTCGCGGCAGGCCGGGATCGCGCTCAGTCGGCATCGGCGTCCGGCGCCGTCCGGGCGTAGCCGGTAGCCGCTCCGATGCGGCCGCCGCGCCGCAGCCGCACGGCGCAGTACTTGAGTTCGGGGATGCGCGCAGCCGGGTCGAGAGCGGCGTTGGTCAACAGGTTGGCGGCCGCTTCGTGGTAGGCGAAGGGCATGAACATCGTACCGGCCGGAGTTCCCGCGTCGGCGCGCGCATGCATGACCACCTCGCCGCGCCGCGACTGCACGGTGACCAGGTCGCCCGGCCGCAGCGACAGCGCAGCCATGTCGCTGCCGTTGAGCGCGACCGTCGGCAACGGCTCGATCGCGTCGAGCACGCGTGTCCGCCGGGTCATGCTGCCGGTGTGCCAGTGCTCGAGCTGGCGGCCGGTGATGAGGACGAAGGGGTAATCGGCGTCGGGCGTCTCGTCGGCGCTGACCAAGTCGGCCGGCACCAGCCGCAGGCGGCCGCTGGCGGTCGGGAAGCGGTCGATGAAGACGATCGGCTGGCCGGGATCGTCGGCGTCCAGGCAGGGGTAGGTGACGCTGCCCTGCTGTTGCAGCCGTTGCCACGAGATGCCGCCGATCAGCGACGGCATGGCCTGGCGCATCTCTTCGAAGACTGCCGCGACGCCGCATTCCTCGCCCGGGTAGTGCCAGTCGAGGCCGAGTCCGCGGGCCATACGTTGCACGATCCAGAGGTCGGCTCGGGCGTCGCCGGGGGGCTGCAGCACCCGCCGGCCGAGTTGCAGCATGCGGTCGGTGTTGGTGACGGTGCCGGTCTTCTCGAGCCAGGCCGATGCCGGCAGGACGACGTCGGCCAGCCAGGCCGTCTCGGTCATGAAGAGGTCCTGGACGACGAGGTGCCGCAGGCTGGCCAGGGCCTGCCGTGCGTGGTTGAGGTCGGGGTCGCTCATGGCCGGGTTCTCGCCCATGATGTACATGCCGCGCACCTTGTCCGGATCGCTCTCGGCGGCCAGCGCCAGGTTGAGGATCTCGACCACGGTGTAGCCCGGCCGCTCATCCAGCGGCAGCCGCCAGAAGTCCTCGAAGCGGCGCCGCGCCGCCGGGTCGCTGATGCGCTGGTAGCCGGGGAGCATCATCGGGATCAGGCCGGCGTCGCTCGCTCCCTGCACGTTGTTCTGTCCGCGCAGCGGGTGCAGACCCGTTCCCGGTCGGCCGATCTGGCCGGTCACCGCGCACAGGGCGATCAGGCAGCGGGCGTTGTCGGTGCCGTGCACATGCTGGCTGACGCCCATGCCCCAGAGGATCATTGCGCTGCGCGCACGGGCGAAGGCGCGCGCCACCTCGCGCAGCGTCGCCGCCGGGATGCCGCAGAGGGGCGCCATCGCCTCCGGGCTGAAGCGTTTCACCTGCTCGCGCAGCGCTTCGTAGTTCTCGACCCGCCGACGGATGAAGTCCGCGTCGGCCAGTCCCTCGTCGATGACGGTGTGGATCAGCGCGTTGAGCATGGCGACATCGCTGTCGGCACGGAAGCGCAGCTGGCGCCAGGCGTGGCGACCGATGTCGGTGCCGCGCGGGTCGGCGACGACGATCCGCGCGCCGCGTCGGGCGGCATTCTTCATCCAGGTGGCGGCGACCGGGTGGTTGACCGTCGGATTGCAGCCGATGAGGAAGATCAGCTCGGCGTCCCGGACGTCGCTGACCGGGTTGCTGACCGCACCCGAGCCGACCGCCTCGAGCAGCGCGGTGACGCTGGAAGCGTGGCAGAGGCGGGTGCAGTGATCGACGTTGTTGCTGCCGAAGCCGGTCCGCACCAGCTTCTGGAACAGATAGGCCTCCTCGTTGCTGCCCTTGGCCGAACCGAAACCGGCCAGCGTGCGGGCGCCGTGCCGTTCACGCAGCTCCCGGAAGCGGCCGCTGGCCAGCGCCAGCGCTTCCTCCCAGCTCGCCTCGCGGAACAGCGCGCGCCAGTCGCCGGGGCAGGCTGCCGCAGCGGCATCCTTGGCGGCGCCGGCGAGGCGGATCAGTGGCCGCGTCAGGCGCTGCGGGTGGTGCACGTAGTCGAGGCCGAAGCGGCCCTTGACGCACAGGCGTGATCGGTTGGCCGGTCCGTCGCGGCCATCGACGCCGACGATGCGTTCGTCACGCACGTTGCAGGTGATCAGGCAGCCGACGCCGCAATACGGGCATACCGTGTCCACCTGACGGTCGACGACCTGGCTGCCGTCGCGCGAGCGGGCGCTGAGGGCGCCGGTTGGACAGGCCTGCACGCACTCGCCGCAGGCGACGCAACTGCTCTCGCCCAGCGGGTCGTCGAGGTCGAAGACGATCCTTGTCGACTCGCCGCGCCAGGCGTAGCCGATGACGTCGTTGACCTGTGTCTCGCGGCAGGCGCGGACACAGCGCGTGCATTGGATGCAGGCGTCGAGGTTGACGATCATCGCCGGGTGGGATTCGTCCGCCGGCGGCTGCGGCCGGCGGTCCGCCTGCAGCTGCGGGCGGACGTGCACGCCGGCGCGGGCCGCTGCCGCCGACAGCTCGCCATGCGGCAGCGTGCCGTCGGCGTCGAGCCACTTGTGACCACTCGCGGGCATCTCGGCGAGCAGCAGTTCGAGCACCATGTCGCGGCTCCGGCGTGCCCGCTCGCTGCGCGCATGGACGCTCATCCCGGGCGTTGGCACGCGGCAGCAGCTGGCGGCCAGGGCTCGCTCGCCGTCGATCTCGACGACGCAAGCGCGACAGTTGCCGGCTGGTCGCAGCCCGCGCCCGAGGCACAGATGCGGGATGTCGAAGCCGTGCCGCAGCGCGGCGTCGAGAATGCTCTCGCCGGCGCGCGCCGTCAGCCACTGACCGTCGAGGGTGAAGGCGACGGTCGCCGCGTGCGGTTCGCCGGCGCCGCCGCTCATCGCGGTCCTGCCGCGACTTCGCCGGCGAAATGGATCTGCACGCTGCGCAGGACGTTTGGCGCCGCCTGCCCGAGGCCGCAGATCGAGGCGTCCGCCATCACCTGAGCCAGATCGTCGAGCAGCTCGTGCTGCCAGTCGGCGGCGGCCATCAGCGCCGCCGCACGCGCCGTGCCGACGCGGCAGGGCGTGCACTGACCACAGCTCTCGGCGGCGAAGAAGCGCATCATCGCCAGCGCGGCGTCGCGCGCGCGGTCGTGCTGGCCGAGCACGATGACGCCCGCCGAACCGATGAAGCCGCCACTCGGCTGCAGGGTGTCGAAATCCAGCGGCACGTCGGCGAGCCTTGCCGGCAGGATACCGCCGGCAGCGCCACCGGGCAGGTAGGCGTAGAGCGTGTGGCCGTCGGCCATGCCGCCGCAGTATTCGTCGACCAGCTCACGCAGCGTGATCCCCGCCGGCGCCAGCTTCACCCCGGGCTGCCGGACGCGACCGCTGACGCTGAAGCTGCGCAGACCGTGGCGGCCATGGCGGCCAAAGCCGGCAAACCAGGCTGGCCCGCGCTCGACGATGTCGCGCACCCAGTAGAGCGTCTCGAAGTTGTGCGCCAGCGTCGGTGCGCCGAACAGCCCGCGTTGCGCGACGTACGGTGGGCGCAGGCGTGGCTCGCCACGGCGGCCCTCGATGCTCTCGATCATCGCCGACTCCTCGCCACAGATGTAGGCGCCGGCACCGCGGCGCAGTTCGATCGCCGGCAGGCGGCACGGCGCCGCCGCGACGAGGTCTGCCAGAGCCGAGGCGAGCAGCGCGCGTGCCGCGTGGTACTCGTCGCGCACGTAGACATAGACCGCGGCGATACCGACGACGTGCGCCGCGATGAGGACGCCCTCGAGGAAGCGGTGCGGGTCGCGCTCGAGCCAGGTGCGGTCCTTGAAGGTGCCCGGTTCGCCTTCGTCGATGTTCACTGCCAGCATCCGCGGCGCTGGCTGGTCGGCCACCAGTTGCCACTTGCGGCCGGCCGGGAAGCCGGCGCCGCCGAGGCCGCGCAGCCCGGAATCGTTCATCGCCTGCAGCACCCTTGCGGCCGGGAGCGAGCCACTGGCGACGGCGGCGGCCAGGAGATAGCCGCCAGTGGCCCGGTAGGTCGCGTAGTCGGCGTGCGGCACCCGTGCCGGATCCTGTCCCGGCACCGGCGTCACCGCGCGTCCGGCGAGCGCCGCCGGGTCGAAGGCGGCGACCGATCCGGGCGGCGACGGATCCTGCGTCGGCGAGGACGCCGTCGTCGCCCGTTGCGCGACCGCCTGCAGCAGGGCGGCCGGCGTCGCCTGCGGCACGGCATGCTGGCCGACCAGCGCCGCCGGCGCCTGCTCGCAGCGGCCGATGCAGGGGGCGGCGAGCAGCCGCACGCCAGCCGCTGCGACTTGCCGCCGTGTCTCCGCCAGCAGGTGGTCGGCGCCGGCGAGCGAGCAACTGAGGCCGGTGCAGACGCGCAGCGTCAACCGGGGCAGGGCTGCGTCGTCGGCGACGATGTCGAAGTGATGGTAGAAGCTGGCGACCTCGTAGACCTCCGCCAGCGGCAGTCTCATCAGGTGCGCGAGCGCCACCAGGTGACGCGCGCGCAGCGCTCCGTGGGCATCCTGCAGACGATGCAGGAACTCGATCAGCAGGTCACGCCGGTAGCCCGCCGGGCCAGGCTCGCCGATGCTCCGGCGCACCTCGGCGCACGCCCCGGCATCGGCTTGCCGACCCTTGGCAAGGTTGCGCCGCCGGTTGCGCCCGGCCGGCGCATCGGCGTCAGCCACCGGCGGCGCCTGCGTACGGTCCTCCCGGAGCCGGTCAGTCATGGCCGTCGGCGAAGCCGCTACTGCGCCAGCAGCCGCAGCGCACGCTGCCTGCCCAGCCGGCCGATGACGTGCATCTCGCAGGGCTTGCAGTCGAAGCGCAGCGTCAGGCGTTCGCTGCCGTTGATCAGGAGCATCGGTTCGGCACGGATGCCTTTCACCAGCTTTGGACAGAGGTTGAAGCTGTAGCGCAGGCAGTGCTTGGTGATCATCAGCGACACCTCGCCCTTCCGTTGGCCGCATTCGTAGGCTGGCTCGATGAACTCGACGCCGTGGCGGGCGTAGAAGGCGCGCGCGCTGCGGTTGCTGACGCCCGCCAGGTAGTCGAGCGAGCGGTCGGGGCAGGGCGCTGGCGGGACAGCGGCCGGTCGACGCGCCGGCCGCTCATAGGCGGCGCGGCGGGCCGCGTCGAGCGCAGCCAGCGCATCGCGACGCAACTGGTTGAGCGTGGCGATCGGCAGGAACCAGTCGCTCGCGAGGTCGATGGCGATGCTCCGTGCACTGTAGATCGTCGCGCCAAGCCGGCTGAGGCTGTCGCGCATCCCCGCCCGCGCCCGCTCGGCGTCACGCGCAGGCTGTCGCTGCTGCGCCAGCGTCGCCTGCGCCGTCACGCCGCGCTCATCGCTGATCGTCAGCACCAGGCCATGCGCATCCTCGTGCAGGACCAGATCGACCGCGATCCTGCGGGCTGCCGACTTCCTTGCCAGGCAGCGGGCGAACTCCTGGTCGCGGTTGCGGTGGATGCGGGTGCCGGGCTGCAGGACGGCCGGCAGTGCGTCGGCCGCGAGCTGCGGAAACAGTCGGCAGCTGCCGTCGTCCTGCTTTTCGACGCGGTTGATCTGCAGGCCGTGCAACTCGCCGGTGGCGTCGAACCAGGCGACCCCGTCACCGTTGTGCACCGACTGCCGGCAGTCGAGGTCGAAGTGGTCGCTGCCGATGCGGGTGACCGTGCCGATTTCGTCACCGACGAACTTCGGTGTCGCGAAGGCCCCGATGTCGGCCCTGCGGCCCCTGACGAAATAGTCGGTGGCGCCCCGGTTGAAGGTCTTCTCCGGTTGCGGGACGAAAAGGAAGCTGCTCTGCCCGGACGAACTGCGGCGATGACCCGGGCGCTCGGCGATGATCTCGTCGAGCAACTGGCGATAGTGGGCGGTGATGTTCTTGACGTAGGCCAGATCCTTGAGGCGTCCCTCGATCTTGAACGAACTGATGCCGGCGTCGACCAGTGCCCGCAGATTGCTGCTCTGATCGTTGTCCTTCAGCGACAGCAGGTGCCGGTCGGCGGCGACCACCTGGCCATCGCCGCTGGCCAGGGTATAGGGGAGACGGCAGGATTGCGCACAGTCGCCACGGTTGGCGCTGCGCCCGGTCTGCGCGTAACTCAGGTTGCACTGGCCGCTGTAGCTGACGCAGAGGGCACCGTGCACGAAGAACTCGAGAATGGCGTCGGTCGCGTTGGCGATGGCGCTGATCTGGTCGAGCGCCAGTTCGCGCGCGAGGACGATCTGCGAGAAGCCGACGGCGGCGAGGAACGCGGCCTTCTCGGGCGAGCGGATGTTGGTCTGGGTGCTGGCGTGCAACTCGATCGGCGGCAGGTCGAGCTCGAGCAGTCCCATGTCCTGGATGATCAGCGCATCGGCGCCGACCTCGTGCAGTTGCCACGCCAGTTGCCGGGCCGCTTCCAGCTCGTCGTCGCGCAGCAGGGTGTTGAGCGCAACCAGGACCTGCGCGTCGTAGCGGTGCGCATGCTCGACGAGGCGGCCGATATCGGCGACCGAATTGCCGGCCCGCGCGCGTGCGCCGAACTCCGGGCCGCCGATGTAGACCGCATCGGCGCCGTGAATGATGGCCTCGATCCCGAAATCGGCATTCTTCGCCGGAGCGAGGAGTTCCAGGTGCTGCCGGGTCTTCTGCATGTGCGGGTTTGAGTGGGCAATGGTGGCATTCTATACGCTCCGGCCAACGGTGTTCGGCTTCGTCAGAGGTGTCGGCCAGCGCGCCGCGGGGCAGCCAGTCGCCGGGCCTGCAAGGGCCGTGCACCTACCCGACGGAAGCTTGAATCTTCTTGTCAACCGCAACCCGCGGCGGGCGTTAGTCGGCGCATGCGCGGCACAGTGACCGCCAACACTTGGAGAGGAGAACGACATGGGTAGCCTGAGCAACGAGTCCTTCGACCAGTTTCTCGATTCACTCAAGCAGGCTGGCGTGCAGATCAGCAACGAGGATGAACTGCGCGAGCGGCTGGCGGAGGCTCAACGCTGGCGTTTCGCCTTTGCCACCCTGGCGGCCAACGGCCGTCCGCTCGGAATCCGCTTCCAGGACAGCAGCAGCGGTGTCAACCAGGACGACATCCAGCGTACCCTCGCCCGCTTCCAGTTTCCCGAAGTTCTGCACAGCACCTTCACCGCCAGCCTGCGCGCTGACCACTGATCACCCACCGCCGCTGGCTTCGCCCGGCAGCGGACTCGTCGCACCCTCTCTCCCCTGAAGCCTGGCCGCGCTGGAGCACCCGCGCCGCAAGCGGCCTGTTGCGCGCGGCGGGGATGCATGGCTGCATTTCCCTCCTGCGGCGCGGCTGGATCGGTCATGCCTGTTGAACGACGACTGCAGTGTGAGTCATAATGTCGGCATGAACGATTCCCCCCCCCAGGATCCGCGGCGGCGGCTGCGCGAATTGCTCGCCATAGCCGAACGCGACCGCACCGACGAGCAGTGGGACGAGATCATCGAGATCGAGATCACGCTCGCGCCGGGAAACCGTGAGTCCGATCGCAACTCGGACCGGCCCGGCGAGCGGCAGCCCGACAGGCGGCAGGGGGCGCACGGTCCCGGTCGTCGGCCCGAGCAACGCAAGCCAGCAGCCAAACCGCCGGCACCAAGGCAGGAGCCCAAGCCACAGGGGCCGCGGCCGGAACCTGCGGGCGACGTGCCCGGCGAGCCGCGCGCGGCGGATTCGCGGCCACCGCGGCGGCACATGCGGCGGCCCCGGCGCCCAACGGAGACGCCCGGCGAGAGCTGAGCTGCCCTGCCCGCTGCTGTCGTCCCGGGTCTTGGTCCGCTGCCGCATTGCCAGCGTCGCTTCGGCCGTCATCATCGCCCACTGCCCCTGAGCGGTTGCCGGGCAAGCGGCTCCGGGTCGCGCAGCAGCAGCGTCGGCGGTGCAAAGGGTGCGAGACGTTCGAGAAAATCGAGCATTTCCAGCGCCGGCGCGTTGCGGAAGAAGGCCGCCATCGGCGTCTCCATCCAGATTCGGTCGGCGTGTGCCCACACCTCGTGCGGCGTATCGCCGATGCCGTCGTCGTCGAGGTCGAATCCCAGGTAGCTGTCCCAGTAGTTCCCCCACCACTGATTGGCATCGTCGCTGTCGCCGGCGCCGACGAGCGCCGGCCAGAGATTGTGCTCGAAGCGGTTGCGCAGGACCAGGTGACCGCCGCGTTCGCCGTAGAAGCTGATGCCGGTGATGTTGTGCGCGATGCGATTGTCGATCACCGCCATGCGGTTGATCGCGTGCCGCGGCGAGTCCGACAGGATGCCGACCGCGCAATGGATGATCTCGTTGTCGTGCAGCAGCGTCGTGCCGCTCTCCTTGAGCGCGACGCCGGCGCCGCTGGCGTCGATGGCGTGCAGGATCTGGTTGCGGCGGATGACCAGCCCATCCGAGTTGAGCGCGGTGATCCCGGACGAGTTGTCGCGCAGATGGTTGGCCTCGATCAGTGTGCGGTGGGCGAAGAGCAGGTTCATTGCACGGCGGCTGTCGTGGACGCTGTTGCCGACGAAGCGGTTGCGCAGCGAGTTGCTGACCGTGATGTCGCGAACGCCGCGCAGCTCGTTGCGCTCGATGCGGTTGCCCATGCTGTACCAGAGCCGGATCCCGTCGCCGCGATCCGCCGGCGCCAGCGCCAGCGAGCGGATGCGGTTGCCGACGATGCGGTTGTCGTTGGCCTGTTGCAGGGTGATGCCGAACAGCACTTCATCGATCCGGTTGTCCTCGATCAGGTTGTGCTGTCCGTCCTCGACCAGCACACCGGAGTCGATGCGGTCGTGCGAGTCGCCGGAGTTCCTGAGATGCAGCCGGCGGAGGACGACGCCGCTGGCGCGCACCGTCACCACCGTTCCCTTGCCGCCACCGTCGATGGTGATTTCTTCGCGGCCGTCGATCAGGATCGGGCGGCTGATCAACACCGGACCGGAGTAGGTCCCGGCCGGCAGCTGCAGGATGCCGCCACTCGGTGTGGCGTCGATCCAGGGCTGCAGCGATGGCGCCGGGGCGTCGCTGCCCGTCCCTTCGGCGGTGGCGAGGACGAGGCCAAACAGGATTCCGAGGCTGGCGGCGGCGAATGCCGCCGGCAACCGGGCCGGTCGCCTCAGGCGGCCGACTCGCGATGCAGCCACAGGCACCTGCCCTTGCTCGCCTGCTCGATCGCTGCCAGCAGCTTCTCGTGCTCGGCGAGTTCTTCCGGGCTGGCGCGCCGGACCAGTTGCGTGCGCGCTGCACCGACGGCAGCGGGACGGTGACCGGTCTCGCTCCGCTGCGCCGGCTCGTCGGCCAGATCGATGATCAGGCTCTCCTGCCCACGGGTCATCGCCAGATAGACTTCGGCCAGGATCTCGGCGTCGAGCAGGGCCCCGTGCAGCGTGCGCCGTGAGTTGTCCACCGCATAGCGTTCGCAGAGCGCGTTCAGGTTGTTCTTCTTGCCCGGGTGCAGTTCCTTGGCCATGCGCAAGGTGTCGCAGACGCCATGGCAGACGGTCTCGACTGGCGCCATGTCGAGCAGGGCGAGTTCGGCGTTGAGGAAGCCGAGGTCGAAAGCGGCGTTGTGGATGACCAGTTCGGCGCCGCGAATGAAGTCGAGAAAGTCGCCGGCGATGTCGGCGAAGCGGGGCTTGTCGAGAAGGAATTCGCGACTGATGCCGTGCACCGACAGCGCGCCGGCGTCGATTTCGCGGTCCGGGTTCAGGTAGACGTGGAAGTGCTGTTGCGTCAGGCGGCGGTTGCGCATCTCGACGCCGCCGATCTCGATGATGCGATGCCCCAGCTTGTGCTCGAGGCCGGTCGTTTCGGTATCCAGGAAGATCATTCGCATCGCTGCTCTTTCCGCACCGTGTGCTAACGGGGAGCGCGGCTCTGCCGCAACTCATCCATGCCGCGATTCGCCAGCGCGTCGGCACGTTCATTGCCGGCGTTTCCCGCATGTCCGCGGACCCAGCACCACTTGACCCGATGCTGCCCGGCCAGCTCTGCGAGCCGCTGCCAAAGGTCGGCATTCTTCACTGGCTGCCGGTCCGCGGTGCGCCAGCCGTTGCGCTGCCAGTTGCGGATCCACTCGGTGATGCCTTTCTGCAGGTACTGTGAATCGCTGTGCAGATGCACGGTCGCTGGTCGGCGGAGCGCCTCGAGTGCGCGAATCGCGGCCGTCAGCTCCATGCGGTTGTTGGTCGTCGCCGCTTCACCGCCCCAGAGTTCCTTCGCGTGTTCGCCGCTTTGCAGCACGACGCCCCAGCCGCCTCGACCAGGGTTGCCGCGGCAGCCACCGTCGGCGTAGATCGTCACGATGGCCTCCTCACTCATGCCGGTTTGCCCTCTTCTTGCTCACGGCCGACAGGGCCTTCGGCGCTGATCGCTGCCGCTTCCAGCTGGGCAGGATCAGCCGCATGCCATGGACGCGCTTGATTGCGCGCAGCAGATAGACGCCACCGGCAAAGCTCCACCAGCGATTGCCGGCAGCTTCGATGAACTGCCAGCGGCGCAGCCAGCGCTCGCTCGAGCAGGGCGGTGCGTAGCAGCCGAAGCTGCCACGTTCGACCTCGAATCCCAGCAGTTGCAGCCAGTCGCGCAGGCGCCCCGGTGAGAGGTAGTCGCCATTCCAGGGAGTCCCGGCCGGGCAGTTCGGCAGCTTGCGCCGCAGGCCCCAGGCCGAGAACGGGTTGAAGCCGGTGATGATCGCTTCGCCTTCCGGAATCAGGATGCGCTCGACCTCGCGCAGGATCTGGTGCGGGTCGTCGTGGAACTCGAGGACATGCGCCATGACCACCAGATCGATGCTGTGGGCGGCAAACGGCAGCTGCCGCAGGTCGCAAAGGACGTCGACCAGGCCCGACTCGCCGGTCACCTGGCGCAAAGGGATACGGTTCTGCGCCAGCAACCGGATCTCCGGCAAGCCGATCTGGATGGCGTTGTAGCCGAAGAGATCGGCCACCGCGGCATCGATGCTGGCCCGTTCCCAAGCCATGACGTAGCGCCCTTGCGGGCTTTGCAGCCAGTCGCCGAAAACAGGAATTGACATTTTCTGCAGTTCTTCCAAAATTCAGCGATGTTTGACGTCATCCGTATCCCAGCCTTCAAGGATAACTACATCTGGTTGCTGCGCAAAGGCGCTGCGGCAACGGTGGTCGATCCAGGCGACGCACGCCCGGTGCTCGAGGTCCTCGAGCGCGAGCGGCTGACTCTCGCCAGCATCCTCGTCACGCACCACCATGCCGACCACCAGGGCGGCGTTGCCGAGTTGCTGGCACACCATCGTGCCGAGGTATTCGGGCCGGCAGCAGAAGCGATCGGCGGCATCAACCGGCCGTTGCGCGGTGGTGAGACGATCCAACCGGCCGGCTGTGACAGCAGCTTCGCCGTCCTCGCCGTGCCCGGGCATACGTTGGGTCACCTCGCATATTATGGCGCAGGCTGCCTGTTCTGTGGCGACACACTGTTCGCCGGTGGCTGTGGTCGGCTTTTCGAGGGAACGGCGGTACAGATGGCGGCCTCGCTGGCGTCCCTCGCGGCTTTGCCGGACGAGACCGTCGTCTACTGCGCGCACGAGTATACGCAGGCCAACCTGTGCTTTGCGCTCGCCGTCGAGCCGGGAAATCGCTACCTGCAGGTTCGCGCGGCGGAGGTCGCCGCGGCGCGTGCCAGTGGTCAGGCGACGGTGCCCTCGACGATCGCCTGCGAGAAGGCCAGCAACCCCTTCCTGCGCTGCGCCGAGCCGGAGGTCGTGGCCGCTGCGCAGCGTCACGGAGCTGCTGCGGCCGACGCAGTGGCGGTCTTCGCCGCGCTGCGCGAGTGGAAGAACGGCTTCTGAGGATTCGCAGCCGGCGGATCGTGCGCACCGGACGAGCTTCGTTTCGGTGTCCCTGCCGGGCTCGGTGCGCCCGCTGTGAATCCATCTGTCGCGCGGCCGACCCGTGCTGTGGGCTGCCCACTCGGTTCCACCCACGAACCGAATCGACCTGTTCGCGACCTCTCAGGCGGCCGGATCGCGGTTGTCGGCCTGCCGCGCCGCGCGCCAGGCGCGATCGACAGTGTCGAGCACCTTGCCGGCATTGAAGGGCTTGACGACGAAGCCGCTGGCCCCGTTCTCGATCGATGAGCGGACATGGTCGACGCTCGGACTGCCGGCGAGCATGATGACGATGGTTTCGGGGTGTCGCGCCTTGATCGCCTGCAGCGCTTCGAGGCCATTCATCTCCGGCATCACCACGTCCATGCAGACGATCTTCGGCCGCAGGCGCTCGGTGAGTTCGAGTGCGGCGACGCCATTGCGTGCCTCGCCGATGACATCGTATTCGCTGTCACGCAGCATGCTGCGCAACAGGCTGCGCATCAGGTCGTTGTCGTCGACGATGAGGACGCTGGGACGTGACAGGGTGCTCATCCCGGCCGGCAACCTGGCGAGGACCGCGTGGCGGCGCGGCAGTGGCTGCTTCGTGCTAAATTGGCGCTTTCCCCAGTCAGCCCAGGGGCTGCCGTGATGACCGAAGACACCTCTCCCAACACCGCGACCGCCTCTCTGCGAATGAAGAAATACGGGCTGCGGATTGCGCTTGCCCTGCTGCTCATCGGTGTCCTCGGTTTCCTCGTCGTGCCGCCGCTGGTCAAGTGGCTGCTGGTGGATCAACTCGCCGCGGCACTGCACCGGCCGGTCAGCATCGAGAGTCTGAGGATAAACCCGTACAGCTTGTCCCTGCAAGTCGACGGCCTGGTGATCCAGGAAAAGGGCGGCGGCGACAAGGTGGCCGGTTTCGAGCAGTTGTTCGTCAACCTGGAGTCGAGTTCGCTCTTTCGTCTCGGGCCAGTGATCAGCGAACTGAAACTGGTTGGCCCCGAGTTGTCGCTGGTGCGCCTGCCTGACGGGCGGTTCAACGTCTCCGACCTGGTCGACGAGTTCATGGCCCGGCCCGCATCGACCGAGCCAACGCCGCGCTTTTCCGTGAACAACATCCAGATCACTGGTGGCAAGGTGGACTTCGACGACCGGATGCTCGGCGAGAAGCAGCAGCTCAGCGAGGTCAACGTGGCCTTGCCCTTCGTTTCCAGCCTGCCGAATTCGGTCGAGATCTTCGTCGAGCCGGCATTCTCGGCTTCGCTCAACGGCGCGCCGGTGGCGGTACAGGGCCGGAGCAAGCCCTTCTCGGCGACGCAGGAGAGCGAGCTGGCGGTCGACCTGCGCGAGGTGCAGCTCGCTCCCTACCTCGACTATCTGCCGTTGCGCCTGCCGATCCAGCTCGTTTCAGGCGCCGTCGACGGCGAGCTGAAGCTCGTCTTTCGCCGCGGCGAGGATGATCATCCGTCACTCGGCCTGTCGGGAAGTGCCACGCTGAGGGATCTCTCGGTCAAGGACACCGCCGGCGCGCCGCTGCTGTCGTTGAAGCAGTTGCACGTGGTGCTGTCCAGGATCGATCCGCTGCAGCGCGTCTTCGCCATCGAACGGGTGGCTCTGGAGGCACCCGAGATCCATGCGCGCGTCAGTCCGCAGGGGACGATCAACTGGATCGACTTCTTCAATCAGGAACTTGCCGCGCGTTCGCCGCCGGCAGCGGCAACCGTGACCGCGGCGGAGCAGCCGGCGGCGCCGGTGAGCTGGTCGCTGGGCGAAGGCAGGGTCAGTGGCGGTGCGCTGCGCTGGCTCGACGAATCGCACGGCAAGCCCTTCAACGCCAGCATCGAAGGCCTTGATCTCGGCATCCGCGATGTCGACGGCAAGGGCGCTTCGCCAGCGAAGTTCGAACTCGCGATGCGTTTTCAGGGAGAACCCTGGATCAAGGGGGGCACACTCGCGGTGACCGGTGGACAGCTCGATCTCGCCAAGCGGCGGGTCCTCATCGATCAGCTGACGTCGCGCGGAACGCAGTTGCTGCTGCGTCGCGCCGCGAACGGCAGCATCGATTTCGTGCAGCCGCCTGTCCTGCGCGCTGCCGCGGCTGCCCAGAAGGATCCGGGTGCCGCCTGGGAGATCACCATCGCCAGGAACCACGCCGAGGAGATCGGCCTGCGTTTCGAGGACGCCGCGGTGTCGCCACCGGTCACGCACACGGTCGACGGCCTGCGTTTCGACGGAGAGAATCTGTCCACGGTGGCCGGCAGCACCGCCCAGCTGAAGACCAGTTTCCGGCTCAATCGCAAGGGCGAGGTCGAGCTCGCCGGCAGTGTCCGGGCGCTGCCGCTCGACGCCGACCTCAAGCTGGCCGTGCGGACTCTCGAACTGCTGCCGCTGCAGCCCTACGTCACCGAGCACCTCAACGTCGAGCTCACGCGCGGTCTGCTGAGCGCCGACGGGGCACTGCAACTTCGCCAGACGGGCAGCGGCCGGCTCGACCCGGCTGCGCTTGCCGGCGGTTTCCGCGGCGAGCTGACGGTCGGCGACTTCCAGGCCGTCGACAAGATCAACTCGGCCGACCTCGTGAAATGGAAGTCGCTCCATCTCGGCACGATCGACCTGCGCCTGCAGCCCGCTTCGCTGGCGGTCGGCGAGGTGGCGTTGAGTGATTTCTTCGCCCGCGTGATCATCAGCCGCGAGGGCAAACTGAACCTGCTGCAGATCGTTCGCCAGGACGGACCAGCGCAGCCAGAGGCGGTGCCGGCCGCGCCGCCGGTGGTTGCCGGCGAGGGCAAGGCGGTGGCGCCGGTTGGCGGGGCAGCGAAGAAGCCGCGCATGCCGATCAACATCGCCAGGATCACGCTGCAGGGCGGTGATGTCCGCTTCAGCGACAACTTCATCAAGCCCAATTACTCGGCTCACCTGAGGAAGATCGGTGGCACGATCAGCGGTCTGTCGTCGGCGGCCGACAGTTCGGCGAAGCTCGACCTGCGCGGCAGTTACGACAACATCGCACCGCTGACCGTCAGCGGCCAGCTCAATCCGTTGTCGCCAGACCCACGCCTCGATCTGCAGGCGGACGTCAAGGGGATCGAGATGACCTCGCTGTCGCCGTACTCCGGCAAGTATGCCGGCTACGCGATCGAGAAAGGCAAGATGTCGCTGTTCGTCAAGTACAGGATCGAGAACCGGCAGCTAACGGCCGAGAACCGGGTGTTTCTCGATCAGCTCACCTTCGGCGAGCCGGTTGCCAGCCCGGATGCGACCAAGCTGCCGGTGACGCTCGCGGTCGCCCTGCTGAAGAACCGCAACGGCGAGATCGACATCAACCTGCCGATTTCGGGTTCGCTCGATGATCCGCAGTTCAGCATCGGTGGTCTCATCGTGCGTGTCATCGTCAATGTCCTCATGAAGGCGGTGACCTCGCCATTCGCACTGCTTGGGTCGATCTTCGGCGGTGGCGAGGAGCTGTCGACGATCGACTTCGCAGTCGGCGAGGCAAGGTTGACGGCCGAGGCAGAGAAGCGCCTCGACACGCTCGGCAAGGCGCTGATCGACCGGCCAGCCCTGAAGCTCGAGATCGAGGGGCGCGCCGATTTGCAGAGCGACCCCGAGGGATTGAAGCGCGATCGTCTGCAGAGCAAGGTGCGCGCGCTGAAACGCGAGGACCTGACGAAGAAGGGCATTGAAAGCGGCTCGCTGGAGAGCGTCGAGGTCGACGCCAAGGAGTATCCGGTGCTCCTTGAGCGCGTCTATCGAGCCGAGAAGTTTCCCAAGCCACGCAACCTCATCGGCATGGTCAAGGGTTTGCCGGTCGACGAGATGGAGAAACTGATCCTGGCCAATACCGTGGCCGATGAGGAGGAACTGCGCGATCTCGCCGACCGGCGCGCGAAGGCCGTACTCGATCGCCTGCTGGCGCGTGAGGTGTCGGCCGAGCGGCTGTTCCTGTTGCCGGTGAAGCTCGTCGCATCCGACGGCAAGGCCGATGTCGCTGCCCAGGCGCGCGAGAGCCGGGTCGCGTTGTCGCTCAAGTAGGCGCGGCGTTTCGCGTCCGACCGGCAGATGAGCGAAGGCATCCCGCAGGCCTTGCTGGCCATCGGCATTGCGCTTCTCCTGCTGCAGGTCGCCGTCCTCGCCCGTGCCGCGCACGCCCGCCAGACACTCGATGCCGGCCTGCGCGAGGTGCAGCGCTCGATCGCGCAGCTCGCGCGTGAGCTGCGCGATGAACTCGCGCGCGGACGGCAGGAGGCAGTGGCGGCTGCGCGTGGCGATCGCGAGGAGCAGGCGCTGGCGCTTGGCCGACTGTCGCAGGCGCTTGCCGGCGAACTCGGGCGGCTCGGCGAACTGCAGGCGCAGCAGCTCGAATCCTTCGCGCAACAGCTGTCGCGGCTGACCAACAGCAACGAGCAGCGCTTCGAAAGCCTGCGCCTGGCACTCGAGGCACGCCTGTCGTTGCTGCAGACCGACAACGCGCGCAAGCTCGAAGAAATCCGCCAGACCGTGGACGAAAAGCTGCACGCCACTCTCGAGCAGCGGCTGGGAGACTCATTCCGCCTGGTCAGCGACCGACTCGAGCAGGTGCACCGCGGGCTTGGCGAGATGCAGACACTGGCCACCGGCGTCGGTGATCTGAAGCGCGTCCTGAGCAACGTCAAGGCTCGTGGTACCTGGGGCGAGGTGCAGCTCGATGCGCTTCTCGACCAGCTGCTGACCGCCGACCAGTATGCGCGCAACGTGGCGACGCGACCCAACTGCAACGATCGCGTCGAATTCGCCATCCGTCTGCCGGGGGCCGACGAGCAGCGGCCGGTATGGCTGCCGATCGACGCCAAGTTTCCGCTCGAGGACTACCAGCGCCTGGTCGATGCGCAGGAACGGAGCGACGCGGCCGCGCTCGAGCTGGCGATGCGGGCGCTCGAGGGCCGCTTGCGGGAAGAGGCGCGAAAGATTCGCGAGAAGTACATCGAGCCACCGCACACCACCGACTTCGCCATTCTCTACCTGCCGACCGAAGGTCTCTACGCCGAGGTCCTGCGGCGTCCCGGTCTGGCCGATGGACTGCAGCGGGAGCTGCGCGTCTGTGTCGCCGGACCGACGACGCTGGCGGCGCTGCTCAACAGCCTGCAGATGGGCTTCCGAACGTTGGCGATCGAGCGTCGTTCGTCGGAGGTGTGGGCGGTCCTGGGTGCGGTGAAGACCGAGTTCGGCAGATTTGGCGAGGTTCTCGAGGCGACGCGCCGCAAGCTCGAGCAGGCGAGCAGGAGCATCGAGTCGGCTGGCGTGCGGACACGGCAGATCGAGCGCAAGCTGAAGGACGTCGAGGCGCTGCCAGTCGGCGAAGCGCAGCAGCGGCTCGCTGATCTCGCGCAGGTGACGGATGGCGATCCGCCGGAGGGAGGCGCTTGAGCAGGAAGGTCGGGCGTTTCGAGATCATTCGCGAACTCGGCCGCGGTGCGCAGAGCGTCGTCTATCTGGCGCGCGACCCCCATCTGCAGCGGCAGGTGGCGATCAAGACGCTGCATTTTGCCCGTCCGGATGCACAGCAGAACAGCCAGTTGCTGGCCGAGGCGCGGATGGTCAGCCAGTTGCGGCATCCGAACATCGTACCGATCTTCGAGGCGGCGGAAGAGCAGGGCGACCTGTATCTGGTTTTCCAGCTCGTCCCGGGCAGGAACCTGGCCGAGCACCTGCAGATCACCGGTGCCTTGCCGCCGGCGCGCGCGTTGCCGATCATGCTGGCGATCCTCGACGCGGTGGCCCATGCCCACGCGGCCGGCATCATTCATCGCGACCTGAAGCCGAGCAACATCCTGATCGACGACGATGCAGTGGTGCGGGTGATGGATTTCGGCATCGCGGCGCGTGCCGAGGCGCGGTCGACCGACGGTGGCCAACTGACGGGGACGCCGGCTTACATGGCGCCGGAGTACATTGCCGAGCGCCGCAGCAGTGAGCGCTCGGACATCTTCGCCGCTGGCCTGGTCCTCTACGAGTTGCTCGTCGGCTGCCGCGCGCTGGCCGGCAGTGACGTGCAGCAGGTGATGCGACGGCTCGTCGGCGAGGATATCCGCTTGCCCGCGGAGACGATCGGCCTGCTCGACGAGCGCCTCGTGCACCTGGTGCACCGGGCCCTCGAACGCGATCCGGCGAACCGCTACGAATCCGCCGCGCAGATGCGCGAGGCGCTCGACGAGCATCTGCATCCGTCGCCCATTGGCGAAGCCGGCGACGCGCGCCAGAGCACGATCGACTTCCTGTTGCGGCGCATGCGCCACAAGAGCGACTTTCCGGCGCTCTCGGAGTCGGTGAGTGCGATCAACCGGATCGCCACCGCCGAAAACCAGAGCGTGTCGCAGCTTGCCAACACGATCCTGAAGGACTTCTCGTTGACCAACAAGATCCTGCGCATGGTCAACTCCGCGTACTACCAGCAGGCGGGTGGCGGCAACATCAGCACCGTCTCGCGCGCCGTCGTCGTTCTTGGACTCGATGCCGTACGCAGCATGGCGATCACCGTGCTGCTTCTCGAGCACCTGCAGAACAAGGAGAACGCCGACCAACTCAAGGACGAGTTCCTGCGCGCCAATCTCGCCGGTGTTCTGGCGCGCGACATCGGCAGCAAGGTTGCCGGCCGCTCCGAGGGCGAGGAGGCGTTCATCTGCGCGATGTTCCACAATCTCGGGCGCTTGCTGAGCCAGTATTACTTTCCGGAGGAGAGCGCCGAGATTCGTCGTGTCCTGCTGCAGAGGAACTGCGCCGAAGACGCCGCGGCGCAGCAGGTGCTCGGTATCTCCTTCGCCGATCTGGGGATGGCCATCGCCCAGACCTGGGGTTTCCCGCGGCAGATCGTCACCAGCATGCGACGCCTCCCGCAAGGCAGCGTCCGGCGTCCTCTCGGCAGCGAAGACCGCTTCCGTGTCCTGGCCGCGCTGTCGAACGAGTTGTGCGGGGTCATCGCAGAACACCCCAGCGAGCAGCAGCCCAAGGAACTGCGGCGCATCGCCGGCCGCTTCGCCGAAGCGATTGCAGTCGACGAGCAGGACCTGCGGCAGGCCGTCGACCGGTCGCTCGAACAGGTGGCGGACTTCGCGCGCAGCATTCGCCTGAACCTGCAGCAGACGCGCGTAGGTCGCCAGCTCAAGGCCTGGGGCGCGTCACAGGCCAGCCTGGTCGCTCCGCCGCCGCCGGCTGACGACGGGCTGGGCGGCAGCGCCCTGCCTGAGCTTGCCGCAGTGCCGCCAGTGGCCGACCAGGCTCCCGAGGCAGTGGAGGCGGTTCTTGCCGGCATCGCCGGCAGCAACGACGGCGGTGCGCGGACAGCCACCCTGCTCGCCGGGATCCAGGACGTGAGCAACGCCCTGGTCAGCGATTTCCGGCTCAACGACGTCCTGCGCATCACCCTCGAGACGATGTACCGCGCCATGGGTTTCCGGCGGGTGATCCTGTGCGTGCGGGACCAGCGCAGCAATTCGATGCTCGGTCGCTTTGGTTTTGGTCCCGATGCGCTGGAGGTGGCAAAGCGCTTTCGCTTCTCCCTCGTCTTCTCGCCCGACATCTTCCATGCCGCGCTGGCCAATGGCGTCGACATCCTGATCAGCGACACCAACGACCCGAAGATCGCGGCGCGCATCCCGGACTGGTTTCGCAAGGCGGTGGCGGCCGAGACCTTCGTCGTCCTGCCTCTGTCCATCAAGCGCAGCCCGGTGGCGATGATCTACGCCGACCGGGCGCTGCCCGGTGAGATTCTCATTTCCGGACAGGAACTCTCTCTGCTGCGAACCCTGCGCAATCAGGCGGTGCTGGCGATCAAGCAGTCGGGCTGACCGATCTCCGGGGGCCGTCTGCCTGCTACCAGAGTTTCCACCACGGCTCCTTGCGCTCGAGGCCGCGGACGTAGTAGGCGCTGTTCGGGAAGTTGCGGCGCATGATGCGCTCGGCGTCGTCACGCAGATCGGTCAGGCCAAGGGCGTCGTAGGCCTTGACCATGATGAACAGCGCTTCTTCGGTGGCGGGTGCGTTCGGGTAGTTGAGGACCGCATACTGGGCGCGGTTGGCAGCGGCGAGATAGGCGGCGCGTTTCATGTAGTAGCGCGCGACATGCAGTTCGAGCGAGGCGAGGGCGTTGACCAGGTACTTCATGCGCAGGATCGCGTCGGGCGTGTACTTGCTGTCCGGAAAGCGGGTCACCAACTCGCGGAACGCGTCGAAGGACTCGCGTGCGCCCTTCGGGTCGCGTTCGGTCATGTCCTGGTTGCTGACGATGCCGAGCATCCCGAGGTCTTCGTTGAAGTTGATCAGGCCCTTCAGGTAGTAGACGTAGTCGACGTTCGGATGGTTTGGATGCAGCTTGATGAAACGGTCACAGGCGGCGATCGCCGATGCCGGTTCCTGGTCCTTCCAGTAGGCATAGGCAATGTCGATCTGCGCCTGCTGTGCGTAGCGGCCATAGGGATAGCGTGACTCAAGTTTTTCGAAGTACTTGACGGCACGTGCATACGCGCCTTCGTTGAGCGCCTCCTTGGCTTCGCTGTAGAGCTTGTTGGCTGACCAGCCGATCGTTTCGTCCTTGCTTTCCGGAAAGAGTCCGCAGCCGGCGAGCAACGAAGCGAGAAAGAGGGATGCGATAATCGCTAAACTACGCATGATGAAGAACCCAGAGAAGAAGAAGGCCGCGGCCGGAGCGCCGGAGCCGCGCGTGGGGCCGGGCGATTATAGCGCAAACCCCCGGACAGCCCTGAAGGTCCCGGCCGAGTGTGGCGGTCAGCGGCTCGACCAGATTCTGGCTCGGCTGTTGGCGCAGCATTCGCGCAGTCGCTTGCAGGGGTGGATCCGCGCCGGCAGGGTGGCCGTCGGTGGCACGCCCGTGCTGGAACCACGGCAGCGGCTCTGGGCGGGCGAAACGATCGAGCTGGCGGAGGCAGCGGACGAACGCGCCGAATCGTCTACGCCCGAGGACATCCCTCTGCAGGTGGTCCATGAGGACGAGAGCCTGTTGGTGATCGACAAGCCGGCCGGCCTGGTGGTGCATCCGGGTAACGGCAACTGGAGCGGCACGCTGCTGAATGCGCTGCTGCATCGCTGGCCGGAACTCGCCCGGCTGCCGCGGGCGGGTATCGTCCATCGCCTCGACAAGGACACCAGCGGCCTGCTGGTCGTCGCCAGGACCCTTGAAGCGCAGACCGATCTCGTCCGGCAGTTGCAGGCGCGCAGCGTGCGGCGGCACTATCAGGCGGTGGCGCGCGGGCGGGTCGAAGCGTCCGGTACCGTTGACGCACCGATCGGCCGCCATCCCACGCAGCGTACACGGATGGCGGTCGTCAGCACGGGCAAGGCGGCGCGTACGCACTACCGGGTGCTCGAGCGCTTCATCGACTGCTCGCTGATCGAGTGTGCGCTGGAGAGCGGACGAACGCATCAGATCCGGGTGCACATGACGGCCGCCGGTTATCCGCTGGTTGGTGACCCGACCTACGGCCGCGGTGTCAGCCGGCTGCCCAAGGGCCCGCCATTTTCCCGGCAGGCGCTGCACGCCTGTCGTCTGGCGCTGCGGCATCCGCTGCGCGGCGAAGCGATGCAGTGGCGATCGGACCTGCCGGCGGACATGGCGGAGTTGCTCGACCATCTGCGGCGGCAGGCGGCGCTGGCCGCCGACGAAGCGCCTGTCGATGACGGCGATGAGGCGACTTGGCAGGAAGCAGCGGCCGCGATCCTTGCGGACGATGACGACGAGTTCGAGGATGAGGATGAGGATCTGCTCGCGCCATAGGGGTGCCCTTGTCGCCAGCCGCTTGCCGCTGCGCGCTGCCGTTGCCGGCCGGCGATGAGCGGCGCCGGCTGGATCATTCCCGACTGGCCGGCGCCGGCGCCGGTACGCAGCCTGTTGACGACGCGCCACGACGGCGTCAGCCTGCCGCCCTACGGCAGCCTCAATCTCGCCGATCACGTCGGCGACGACCCGTTGGCGGTGGCCGCCAATCGGCGGCGGCTCGGCCAGCGGCTGCCGGCCCCGCCGTGCTGGTTGCAGCAAGTGCATGGCACGACGGTGGTCGACGCCGCGCTGGCGGTTGGCGCCGCCGCGCCCGCAGTCGCCGATGCATCGTTTGCCCGCGCGCCGGGCGTCGTCTGCGTCGTGATGACCGCCGACTGCCTGCCGGTCCTGCTCTGTGACCACTCCGGCAGCGTCGTCGCTGCCGCGCATGCGGGCTGGCGCGGTCTGCAGGCCGGCATCCTCGAGCGGACGGTCGCGGCGATGGGAGTACCCGCCGCCAGCCTCCTGGCCTACCTCGGGCCGGCGATCGGCGCGCAGGCTTTCGAGGTCGGCGACGAGGTGCGGCAGGCTTTCATCGCCACCGATCCGGCCGCGGCGCGTGCGTTCAGCAGGCTGGCGAACGGTGCCGGTACGGCCGCCGGCGGTGCGCCAGCCGGCCGTGATCCGCGGCAGTCGGACGGCGGGCGTGCCGGCGGCGGCTGGCTGGCCGATCTTTACCTGCTGGCGCGGCAGCGGTTGTCGCGGCTCGGCGTCGGGTCGGTTCACGGTGGCGAGCACTGCACGCTGCGGCAGCAGGACCTCTTCTTTTCCTATCGCCGTGACGGCGTCACCGGCCGCATGGCGTCGCTGATCTGGCTTGCCGGCGAGCGCCAGTCGGTTGCGTCGCCGGCGGGCCAGGGTGATTGATGCCGGTTCGCAGCGATTCCCTGACAGGCTCCCGGCACCACCTGCCGACCGCGGCTGGCGGGCGAAGACGAGCTTCCATGCATTGGCCTGGCGGGGCGACAGAGCGGTCAGGGTGGCGGGTCCGGCTGATCGCCAGCGGTAGCCTGCGCCGCCTTGCGGGCCGCCCGGCGCCGGCGCCCCGGCGCACCGAAGATCCAGAGCAGGAGGGCGAGCGGCAGGATGCCGTAGAACAGCAGGGTGAGGATGCCGGCGACGACATTGCTTTCGGTCAGGGCCATCAGCACGGTCACGTACAGCCAGGCGAGGGCGACGATGTGCATGCCGCGATTATAGGCGCGCCGAACCTTCGCTCGATGCGCGGTCACGACGCAGGCGGGCCGCGCGGCGATGCAGAAGCGAAAACTTTGCCTGCCGGCGTTGACAGCACCGATGCTGCAATGCAGAATCGCCGACGGCCTTAGTTGGTCAGGATAAGAGCGTTCAACCTTCAACAGGAAAGGAAACATCGATGACGCAACGTGTTGCATTGGTTACGGGTGCCATGGGGGGGATCGGTACCGCCATCTGCCAGGAACTGGCGAAAGCCGGTCACAAGGTGGTTGCTGCCTATCATCCGGAGTTCGACAAGCCGGAAGAGTGGACCAAGGCGATGGCCGAAGCCGGTTTCAACGATTTCATCTGTGTCGCCGGCGATGTTTCCGATTACGATTCCTGCGTCGCGCTGGTTGCCGAGGCTGAAGCCAAGGCCGGGCCGATCGACATCCTGGTCAACAATGCCGGCATCACGCGTGACAAGATGTTCGCCCGCATGGAGCCGGCGCAGTGGAATGCGGTGATTTCGACCAACCTCAACAGCCTGTTCAACATGACCAAGCAGGTGTCGGGCAAGATGGCGGAGCGGGGTTGGGGCCGCATCATCAACATCTCGTCGGTGAACGGTCTGCGCGGCCAGGCCGGCCAGACGAACTACTCGGCGGCCAAGGCCGGCGTCATCGGCTTCACCAAGGCGCTGGCCGCCGAGGTCGCTGCCAAGGGCGTGACGGTGAACGCGATCACTCCGGGCTACGTCGCGACGGCGATGGTCATGGCGATCAAGCCGGAGATCCTGCAGGGAATCGTCGACACCGTGCCGATGAAGCGCCTGGCGAAGCCGGAGGAGATCGGCGGCGCCTGTGTCTACCTCGCGTCCGACATCGCCGGCTTCATGACTGGTTCGACGATGAACATCTGCGGCGGTCTCTACTACCAGTAAGAGAAACTTTTTTCTGCCGTTCGGCCCAGACAGGCTCCAGATGGGGCCTGTTTTTTTTTGCTGGCGTATAATGGTGCTGCACCGCACCAAACAGCCGTGATGCTCGCTCGTTGGCCCGGATGGCAGGAGATCACGAGCCTGGCTCGTCGATCGCCGAGCGTGTCCGAGGCGGATGACTGCCGGGGTCCGGGCTGTCTGGGCGACCATCACGGCCCGGGCGCCGGCGAGCGTCCGCCGAGTCATCTCGAGAAGGAGGAAGGGTCGCCATGCCCGAGCAGCCGCGACTGATCAAGAAATACCCGAACCGTCGTCTCTACGACACCCGGACGAGCGCCTACATCACCCTCAGTGATGTCAAGGATCTGGTCCTTGCCCGCGAGAACTTCAACGTGCTGGATGCCAAGACCAGCGAGGACATCACGCGCAGCATCCTGCTGCAGATCATTCTCGAGGAGGAGGCTGCCGGCATCCCGCTGTTCACCACCGACCTGCTGGCGCAGATGATCCGCTTCTACGGGCACGCGATGCAGGGCGTCCTCGGCAAGTACCTGGAAACGAACATCAAGTCCTTCGTCGACTTCCAGAAGAAGCTGCAGGAGCAATCGCAGCAGCTCTACGGAGAAAGCAACAGCCAGGTGCACGCCGACATGTGGTCGCAGTTCATGAACTTCCAGGGCCCGGCGATGCAGACCATGATGGCGACCTACATGGAGCAGAGCCGCAAGATGCTGCATCAGATGCAGGATCAGCTGAAGACGCAGACGCGGACCCTGTTCACCGGACTGCCGTTGCCCGGTTTCCAGGCTGAAGCAGAGAGCCGGCGCGAAAGCGATGTAGACACCTAGTCGCAGCCTTCGCGGTCACTCGGCGCATTGCCGCCGCGGCCGCAGGCGACCGGCTGCCGCTTGCGCCGCAGCCGGCCGGCCAGGTTGTCGAACTGGCAGCTGCTCTGCGGCCCTACTGCCGCAGGAGCGCGATGAAGGTCGCGGCGATGATCGCCGATGTGATGACGCCGCTGATGTTGGCGCCGAGTGCCTGCGGCATGATGATGGCGCGGGCGTTTGCCGCGCTGGCAACCTTCTGCACGATCTTCGCCGTCGTCGGTACGCAACTGACGCCGGCAATGCCGACGATCGGGTTGAACTTGCCGCCGGACCAGAAGTAGAGGATGTAGCCGCCGAGCAGACCGCCCAGGGCCGAGATCGTCAGCGCCAGCATGCCGAGCAGCAGCAGCTTGAGTACGGTTGGTTCGAGCAGGGTGTTCGCTTCGCAGAGGACACCCAGCGTCAGGCCGAGGAAGAAGGTCGCGGCGTAGAGGAACACCTCGCTCAGCAGCTTGGTGAAGGCGTCGATGCCGCTCTCGCGCACCGCGACGCCGAGGAAGAGCGAGAAGAAGAGCGGTGCCGCCACCGGAAACAGCAGGCAGAGCAGCGTACAGGCGACGACGGCGAAGGTCAGCTTCTGCTGGCGGGAGATCTTCGGCCCGCGATCCTCGACCATGCTGATGCCGCGGATGTGCTCGGGCACCAGCCACTTGATCAGGTACGGATAGGCGCCATAGGTGAGGCCGAGGTAGAGGTAGCCGACGACGGTGATCGGGACGAAGAGATCCTTGGCCAGGACGAGCGAGGTGAACAGCACCATCGGCCCATCGGCACCGCCGATCGTCGCCACTGCCGCCGACTGGCCCTCGTTCAGGCCGAGGCCGACGGCGATCGGGAAAACGGCGATCGTCCCCAACTCCGCGAAGAGGGCGATGATCATGCTCTGGAAGGGGCGCGCCATGACATAGCCGACGTCGAGCAGGACGCCGATGCCCATGAACACCAGACAGGCGATCAGGCCGTTGCTGAAGGTCAGCGTGTAGACCGGCTGCAGCCAGTCGATCTGCATGATGTTCATCAGGTCGATCGGGTCCGCCAGCAGCGGGTCGACGAAGAGCGTTCCCATGCGTTTGGCGTCGAGGAACATCACGCCGGCGTTGACCGACGACATGCCGAGCCCCATCGGAATCATCAGCAGCGGCTCGAGGACGTTCTTCGAGCCCAGGTAGATGAGCAGGAAACCGAGCAGCATCAGGAAGATGCGCCCGAACATGATCTTCGGTTCGGAGGCCGCCAGCGTGGCGATGCCCTGGAACAGATCGAGAAAGTTGATGCCTTCCATACGCGTCAGTCCTCGCGCCGGGTGCCGAGGTCACAGCCGGCCGGCGCAGCGAATTGCAGGCGGCAGGAAAGAGCTTCCTGCCTGTTGCTCAGCCGGTTCAGCCGATCGTCACCAGCGGCTGCCCGCCCTCGACCGCGTCACCGGGCGCGACGAGAACGCGCGTCACCTGGCCGCCGCGGCTGGCAATGACCGGTGTCTTCATCTTCATCGCTTCGAGCACGAGCAACTGATCCCCGCTGGCCACCGTCTGGCCGACCTTGACGAGCACCTCGACGACGACGCCCCCCATGCCGGCGACCTCGTCACCGGCGCCGGCGACAGACGCCGCAGCCGGAGCCACCGCAGCCGGTGCCGCAATGCTGGCGCTCCCCGCCGCTGCCACCGGCGCCGCGACAGCCGGCGCCGCGACAGGCGATGCCGACTGGCCGGCGGTGAGTTCGAGCACGGTCACGTCGTACTCGCGTCCGTTGACCGTGACCTTGAATTTTCTGGGCATGTTCTTGCTCCTGTTATCTGCTGCCGCGGCCCGCAGACCCCGGCAGGTGTGAATGATGTTGGGCGGCGCGTCCTTCGCTGGACCAGCCGTGGCTCGCGGGCGCAATGTGCAGGATGCGGTGCGGGCCCATCGCGGCGAAGATCGCTGCCGAGAGGGCGGCGACGTCCTCGTCGGGAACGCCGGGGCCGACCGGGCAGACCGTGCCGGTGGGCATCTCGACCGGCCTGGACTTTTCGGCGCGCGCGGTCAGCACCACCATCAGCTTGATGATCACCGCGACGATCATCGAGATGACGATGGCGATGCCGTAGACCTGCAGGGACTTGATGATTGCGGCAGTCAGCATGATGCGGGTTCCTTTGCTCGCCGGTTACATGGGAATGTTGCCGTGCTTCTTGGCCGGCCGCATCTCGCGCTTGTCGAGCGTCTTGCGCAGCGCGAGTGCGACCATCCAGCGCGTGTCCTGCGGCTCGATGACGTCGGTGATGTAGAAGTTGCTCGCCGAGACGTAGGGTGAGGCGAACTCGTCGCGGTACTCCTGCGCCAGCTCGGCGGCCCTCGCCTGGCGATCCTCGGCCTGCTCGAGTTCCTTGCGATAGAGGATCTTGACCGCTGCTTCGGCGCCCATGACGGCGATCTCGGCCGTCGGCCACGCATAGACCATGTCGGCACCCATTTCCTGCGCGCACATCGCCAGGTACGAACCCCCGTAGGCCTTGCGCAGGATGACGGTGATCTTCGGCGAGGTGCAGGATCCGTAGGCCGAGAGCATCTTGGCGCCGTGGCGGATGATGCCGCCGCGTTCCTGCTCGACTCCGGGCAAAAAGCCCGGCACATCGACGAGGGTGACCACCGGCACGTTGAAGATGTTGCAGGTGCGGACGAAGCGCGCCACCTTGTCGGCGGCGTTGAGGTCGAGGGCGCCGGCCATCACCATCGGCTGGTTGGCGACGAGGCCGATGACCACGCCGCTGATCCGCGCGAAGCCGACGATGACGTTGCGCGCGAAGCCGGCATGCACTTCCAGCAGTTCGCCCTTGTCGACCAGCCGGCGGATGATCGAATACATGTCGAGCGGCTCGGAGGGGCTGTCCGGGATGCAGTCGTTGATGCCGGGGTCGTCGAGTTCCTCGATCGGCACCGACAGGTCGTGCGGCGGATCCTCGGTATTGTTCGCCGGCAGGTAGGAGAGGATCTGCTTCACCAGCGTGATCGCGTGCCGGTCGTCCTCGGCGACGAAGTGCGCGTTGCCGCTGACCGTCGAATGCATCTCGGCGCCGCCGACCTCGGCCATCGTCGTCGCGCGGCCGGTCACCGCCTTGATGACTTCCGGACCGGTGAGGAACATGTGCGCGTTGTGCCGCGTCATGATGACGAAGTCCATCAGCGCCGGCGAGTACGCCGCGCCGCCGGCGCAGGGTCCGCAGATCACCGCGATCTGCGGCACGACGCCGGAGAGCAGGACGTTGGTGTAGAAGACGTCGCCGTAGCCCGAGAGGGCATCGACGCCCTCCTGGATGCGGGCGCCGCCGGAATCCTTGAAGGCGACCAGCGGCACCCCGGTCTTCAGCGCGTGGCGCATGATGCGCGTGATCTTGCGCGCCTGCATCTTGCCGAGCGTGCCGGCGACGACATTGAAGTCCTGGCTGAACGCCGCGATCTGCAACGTTCCAAAGTAGCCGTTGCCGGCGATGACGCCATCGGCCGGCAGCGTGCGCCCGGCAAGGCCGAAGGAGGTCGCGGCGTGCGAGGCATAGAGCCCGAGTTCCTGGAAGGTGCCCTCGTCGAAGAGGGTCAGAAGCCGTTCGCGGGCGGACAGCAGTCCTTTCGCGTGCAGGGCTTCCAGCTTCTCGGGGCTGACATGGTCAATCAGCTTGTCGCGCTTGGCGCGCAGCTTGTCGATCAACTCCGGTTTTATGGTCATGTGGATTCCTATCGGTGTCTGAGCCTGAACTGATTCTCATTTTTCAGCAGCGACCTGCTGGCGAGCTCCCGGCAGCGTAGTATCCATACTTTGCCTTGTGTTGACTAGTGGTTCGAAAAAAATTCTTTCCTGTTGCGCGATCGGGAGCGGCCGCACGCGGCGGCGGCCGGAGCCGTCGGCGCGTCCCGGCGAACCGATTGCCGCGGCAATCCGGCCGTCCTGGCGTAGAATGCGAAGCTGATGCGGGGAACCGATGCCGGCGAGGATGCCGGTCAATGGGTGGACGACAGAAACGCAAAAGCCCCGAAGAAAGTGAGCTTTCTCGGGGCTTTCGAATCGTCGGGCTTGAGTTGTTGCGGCTGGTGCCCAAGAGAGGAATCGAACCTCCACGGTGTTGCCACCACTAGGACCTGAACCTAGCGCGTCTACCAATTTCGCCACCTGGGCATTTCCAGCGAAGCCCGAATTCTATAGGAACATCAGCAGATGTCAATGACCAGCCTGTCGGCGATCCGCCGCCGCGATCCGCAACTCGAGCGTGAGCAGAAGCGCTACGAGCAACCGCTGCCGTCGCGTGAGTACATCCTGCAGGTGCTGGCCGAACAGGGCAGGCCGGTCGCCTGCGAGGCGCTGCAGGAGTTGCTCGACATCCAGGACGAAGAGTCCGGCGCCTTCCAGCGCCGCCTGCGGGCGATGGAGCGGGAAGGACAGCTGTTGCGCAACCGCCGGGAGTGCTACCTGCTGCCGCAGCGCGCCAGCCTGATTGCCGGTCGGGTCGAGGGGCATCCCGACGGTTACGGCTTCCTCATTCCCGATGATGGCAGCGAGCATCTGTCGCTCGAAGCGCGGCAGATGTCGAAGGTGCTGCATCGCGACCGGGCGCTGGCGCGTGTCGTCGGCGTAGACCGTCGCGGGCGCCGTGAGGCGGTCATCGTCGAGGTCCTCGAGCGCGCCAACAGTCGCGTCGTCGGTCGCGTCCTCGTCGAGCATGGCATCACGCTGGTGGTGCCCGAGGACCGGCGAATCAACCAGGACATCCTGATTGCGCCGGAAGATGTGCACGACGTGCGTGCCGGAGCGGTGGTGACGGTCGAGATCATCGAGCAGCCCGATCGCCATACCAAGCCGCTGGGGCGGATCGTCGAGGTGCTCGGCAACTACGCCGATCCCGGTATGGAGATCGAGATCGCGCTGCGCAAGCACGCGCTGCCCTTCGAGTTCTCGCCGGCGGCGCTGGCTGAGGCGGCCAGCCTGCCGGAAATGGTGGCCCCGCATTCCTGGCAGGGGCGCGTCGACTTGCGTGCGCTGCCGCTGGTGACGATCGACGGCGTGACGGCGAAGGATTTCGACGACGCCGTGTTCGCCGAGCGGCAGGAGCATGGCTGGCGACTGGTGGTGGCGATCGCCGACGTCAGCCACTACGTGCAGCCTGCCTCGGCGCTCGATCGCGCCGCCTGCGAGCGCGGCAACTCGGTCTACTTCCCGCGGCGGGTGATTCCGATGTTGCCGGAGAAACTGTCGAACGGCCTGTGCTCGCTGAATCCGGAAGTCGACCGCCTGGCGATGGTCTGTGACATGACGATCGACGACGCGGGCGGGATCGGCGGCTACCGTTTCGCCGAAGCCGTCTTCCGTTCGCACGCGCGACTCACCTACGACGAAGTGTGGAGTTGGCTGTCGCAGGCGAGCGAACCCGCGGACGAGCGCCATCGCCGCCTGCTGCCGCATCTGCAGGCGCTCTACGCGCTCTATCGGGTGCTCGTCGAGGCGCGTGGCAAACGTGGTGCGATCGACTTCGAGACCATCGAGACGATGATGCTCTTCAACGACCAGGGCAAGATCGAGAGCATCGTCCCGGTAGTCCGCAACGATGCGCATCGGCTGATCGAGGAGTGCATGCTCGCCGCCAACGTCTGCGCCTCGGACTTCCTGCAGGTGCGGAAGCAGGCCTGCCTGTACCGGATTCACGAAGGCCCGACCCCCGAGAAGCTGGACGCCCTGCGCCGTTTCCTCGCCGAGTTCGGCCTCGCGCTCGGTGGCGGCGACGAGCCGTCGGCACGCGATTACGCCGACCTGCTGGCGGGCATCCAGGGTCGTCCCGACGTCCAGCTGCTGCAGACGGTCATGCTGCGCTCGCTCCGCCAGGCCGTCTACAGTCCCGACAACGTCGGCCATTTCGGCCTCGCCTACGAGCACTACACCCATTTCACCTCGCCGATCCGTCGCTATCCCGATCTGCTGGTGCATCGCTCGATCAAGGCGGCGCTCGCCGGCGGAACATACACGCCGGGGAAATGGCAGGAGATCGGCGTGCACTGTTCGCTGACCGAGCGCCGGGCCGACGAGGCGACCCGCGACGTCGCCAACTGGCTCAAGTGCTATTACATGCGCGAGCGGATCGGCGAGACCTTCGCCGGAACGATCGCCGCCGTCGTCCCCTTCGGCCTCTTCGTTGCCCTCGACGAGGTCTACGTCGAGGGTCTGGTGCATGTCTCGGAACTCGGCGACGAATACTTCCAGTTCGACGCCACGCGTCACCAGATGCTGGGCGAACGCAGTGGCAAGCGCCATCGCCTGGGCGACCGCCTGGTCGTACGGCTGGTGCGCGCCGATCTCGAAACCGGGCGCATCGACTTCGTCCTCGCCGACGCATCGCCGGCCGCCGCGCCGGCTGCCGGCGCGAAGCGCGACGGCAGGCCGGGCGGCTCTGCTGCCTGAAGATGGGCGAGGCACTCAGCCGCCGCAACTTCCTGCGTGGCCGTTTCGCTGTCCGCGTGCCGCCGCTGCGTCCGCCGTGGGCGCATGCCGGTGTGGACTTCGCGCAGCTGTGCACCCGTTGCGGCGACTGTGCAGCCGCCTGTCCGACGCGCGTCATCGTTGCCGGCGACGCGGGCTATCCGACACTCGACTTCGCGCGTGGCGAGTGCAGCTTCTGCGGTGCCTGCGTGGCGGCCTGCCGGAGCTGCGCGTTGCAGCGGCAGGATGGCCAGTCGCCGTGGTCGCTGCGCGCGGCGATCGGCGATGCGTGCCTCGCGCGACAGCGGGTCGAATGCCGCGTCTGCGGCGATCTCTGCGCGGCGGCGGCGATCCGCTTCCTGCCGCAGCGGGGTGGCGCTGCGCTGCCGCTGCTCGACGCGACGCGCTGCACCGGCTGCGGCGCCTGCGTCGCCCCTTGTCCGGCGCGGGCGATCGTCGTTGCCGAGGGCAGCGATGTCGGCTGAGCGGCTGCGATGAGCAGCGATCGGCACGACGAGGCCGGGCCGGCCGACTCGGCGGCGGCCGACGCGTCAGCGCGCCTGCTGCGCGTGGTCAGCCTGCTGGTCGAGGAGACGCGCCCCGGCCGCGCCGGCCGCGTCGGCCTGCACAGCCACCTCGAACGCGATCTCGGGCTCGACAGCCTGGCGCGCGTCGAACTCCTCCTGCGCGTCGGCAGCGAATTCGGCCGCTCGCTGCCCGAGGCCGCACTCAGTGAAGCCGAGACGCCCGCCGATCTGCTGCGCCTGATCGACCGCGCCGGTGCTGCGACGCTGCCGGTGGTCGCCATGGACCGGGTTGCCGCCGGCGGGCCGATCAGTCTTCCCGAGCGGGCAGAGACGCTGGTCGACGTCCTCGAGTGGCACGCCGAGCGCCAGCCGGGGCGGTGTCACGTGCTGGTGTACGGTGACATCGATGCCACCACCGGCGAACCGCGCTGCACGCCCCTGTCGTATGGCGAACTGCTCGTCGAGTCGCGCCGCGTCGCCACGGCGCTGGTGTCGCGCGGCCTGCAGCCGCGGCAGGCGGTGGCGTTGATGCTGCCAACCGGTCGCGACTATCTCGCCAGCTTCTTCGGCGTCATGCTCGCCGGTGGCATCCCGGTGCCGATCTACCCGCCGGCGCGGCTGGCGCAGATCGAGGACCACCTGCAGCGGCATGCACGCATCCTGGCGAATGCCGAAGCCGTGTTCATCATCACCGTGCCGCAGGCGAAGGGCGTCGCCGCCCTGCTGCGCGCCCAGGCACCGACGCTGAGCGAAGTGCTGACGCCCGACGAACTGTCGGCGGTGGCGATGCCGCTGCTCTACCGGCCGGCAGCGAGCGACACCGCCTTCCTGCAGTACACCTCGGGCAGTACCGGCGACCCGAAGGGCGTCGTTCTCAGCCATGCCAACCTGCTCGCCAACCTGCGGGCGATGGGCGAGGCCGTCGCCGTGACCAGTGACGACGTCTTCGTGTCCTGGCTGCCGCTCTATCACGACATGGGCCTCATCGGCGCCTGGTTCGGCTCGCTCTACTTCGGCATGCTGCTCGTCCTGATGTCGCCGCTCGCCTTCCTCTCGCGACCGGTGCGCTGGCTGCAGATGATCTCGCGGCATCGCGGCACGCTGTCGCCGGCGCCCAACTTCGCCTATGACCTGTGCGCGCGCAAGCTCGCCGACGCCGATCTCGCCGGGCTCGATCTCGGCTCGTGGCGGCTGGCGCTGAACGGCGCCGAGCCGGTGAGCCCGGCGACGCTGCAGGCCTTTGCCGATCGTTTCGCTCCCTGCGGACTGCGGCGAACGGCGATCACGCCGGTCTATGGCCTCGCCGAATGCTCGGTCGGTCTCGCCTTCCCGCCGCTCGGGCGCGGGCCGCGCATCGACGTCATCGAGCGCGCCGCGCTGTTGCAACGCAAGCTCGCCGTGCCGGCGGCTGCCGAGGCCAGCGATGTCGTGCGCGTGCCCGCCTGCGGTCGCCCGTTGCCGCGGCACGAAATCCGCATCGTCGGCGCCGACGGTGGCGAACTGCCCGACCGGCAGGTCGGTGCGCTGCAGTTCCGCGGCCCGTCGGCGACCGCCGGTTACCACCGCAATCCGGCGGCGACGCAATCGCTCTTCCGCGACGGCTGGCTCGACTCCGGCGATTTCGCGTACACCGTCGAGGGCGAGATCTACCTCACCGGGCGGGTCAAGGACCTGATCATCCGCGGTGGCCGCAACCTCTATCCCTACGAACTCGAGCAGGCGGTCGGCAACCTGCCCGGAGTGCGTCGCGGCTGTGTCGCGGTCTTCGCCAGCAACGACCCGGTCAACGCCAGCGAGCGCCTGGTCGTCGTCGCCGAGACCCGCGAGGAGGATCCGCAGCGACGCGAGGAACTGCGGCAGATGATCAACGAGGCGGCAGTGACCGCGATCGGCCTGCCGGCCGACGAAGTCGTGCTGGCGCCGCCGAATTCGGTGCTCAAGACCTCCAGCGGCAAGATCCGCCGCAACGCCTCGCGCGAAGCCTTCGAACGCGGCCTGCTCGGCGTCGCCGGCGCCAGTTCCCGGCGGCAGCTCGTGCGCCTGGCGATCGCCGCCGGGCAGGCACGCGCGGCCGACGCCGCGCGGAGATTCGCGCGGCGAGCCTACGGCGCCTGGTGCTGGACGGTCTTCCTGCTGCTCGCGCTGCCGGTGATGGCGCTGGTGCTCGCCCTGCGCTCACCGCCAGCCGGCCGACGCATCGTCCATCATGCCGGGCGCGCCTTCCTGCGCCTCGCCGGCATGCCCGTACCCGTCGTCGCCGCTGGCGCCCTGCCGGCCGGACCCCACCTGCTGCTGGTCAACCACTGCAGCTATCTCGACTCGCTCGTTCTCTGTGCCGTGCTGCCGCCGGCTGCCGCCTACAGTTTCGTCGCCAAGCGCGAGTTCGTCGGCCAGCCACTGGTGCACGCCTTTCTGCGTGCACTCGGAACGCTCTTCGTCGAGCGCTTCGATGCGCTGCGGAGCGTCGAGGATGTCGACGAGATCATCGCCGCGCTGGCGCGCGGGCAGAAGGTGCTCGTCTTTCCCGAAGGCACCTTTTCGCGCGAGGCCGGGCTCAAGCCCTTTCGCATGGGCGCCTTCGTCGCCGCCGTGCGCGCCGGCGTCCCGGCGCTGGTCGGTGGGCTGCGCGGGACGCGCAGCGCCCTGCGCGACCGCACCTGGATGCCGAGGCGTGGCCCGCTCGCCTTCGGCCTCGGGCCGCTCCTGCCGCCGCAAGGTGACGACTGGGCGGCGGCGGTGCGGCTGCGCGACGCCTGCCGCCGGGCCATGTTGCCGCTTTGCGGCGAGCACGACCTCGAAGCCTGAGTCCGTGCCCACCGCCCGCCGACGAGACGCGATCAGTTCTTCTTGACGACCTTCTTGACGGCATCACCCTTGAAGGTGTTGTCGACCAGCGGCGGCGCGTCGACCTGCGGCACGTGGCACTGCACGCAGTTGTAGCGACCACCGGTGGCTTCGGCGTGCTTCTTGCCGTCACGGTCGACGAAGTGGCTGTCGCCGATCTTCGGCGCGTTCTTCTTCCTGTAGGTCGCGGCCGAGTGGCAGTCCATGCACTGGTTGCCCTCGAGGTTGATCTCGTCGAAGTTCTCGACGGCGTGCGGAATGACCGGCGGCTGCGTGCTGAAGGTCCGTGCCACCGGTGCTTCGGTGCCGGGCCGCTTGCCGACGTAGGTCTTCACCTCCGGCGCCTGGTCGGGGGCGGCAACGTCGGCGCCGCGCATTGAACTCGCGCTGTCGGCAGCAAACGCCAGCGCTGCCAGGGAGCTCGCGGCGATCGCCAGGATGAGTTTCAGTGACTGGTTCATGGTTGGCGTTTCCTCCACTTCAAGGGATGGTTGCAGGCGTTGCGACGGATTGGCATGCGGGCTCTGTTGGCGGTGATTACCCGGCTTTCAGCTGGCGGCGGTCGACGACGGCGCTGCCGGCTGCGCGCCGTCGTCGGGGTGATTGTTGAAGCGCGGCCCGAAGGCGAAGACGTCCTTCGAGCAGACATCGATGCAGCGCCCGCAATTGGTGCAGTTGGCGGCAAGGATCACCGGTCCGCGTCCCTGGCCGGCGCCCTTCAGCGCCGGGCGGATGACCTGCGGTTCCGGGCAGACCTCGAAACAGTCCATGCAGTCGTTGCACGCCGCGCGCTTCGCGGCCGTCACGCGCAGCGGGCTCCACCTGGCGAGCAGGCTGTAGAACGCGCCGACCGGACAGAGGTGGCCGCACCAGCCGCGGCTCATGACGAAGAGATCGAAGACGAAGACCGCCAGAGCCAGCATCCAGGCGGCGCCGAGACCGAAGATCAGGCCGCGCTGCAGCATCGACACCGGATTGACCAGTTCCCAGGCGATGCTGCCGCTGAGCGCCGCGAGCAGCAGCGTCATCGCCAGGATCCAGTAGCGGGTGCTGCGCGCGACGTGCGCGCTGCCGCGGATGCCGAGGCGGTCACGCAGCCAGCCGGCGAGGTCGGTGACCGCATTCAGCGGGCAGACCCACGAGCAGTAAACGCGACCGCCGACGAGCAGATAGAAGGCGAGGACGATCGCCGCGCCGATCAGCCCGAGTCTTTCCGGCCGGTGGCCGGCGAGCAGGGACTGGAGCAGGACGTAGGGGTCGGTCAGCGGCAGCGTGTCGAGGGTCAGGCTGTAGGCGAGATTGCCCTTGACGAGCCAGATTCCGGCCAGCGGACCGACGAGGAAGAGGGCGAGGATCGCGACCTGGCACAAGCGCCTGGCCAGCAGCCATCGGTGCGCTGCCAGCCATCCCTTTTCCGCCACCGCTTCGGCACCGGCGCGACGGCCGTTCATCGCCCGGCCTCCATCGGCAGCGTCCTGCCGCCGGCACCCTTGCCTGCCGCCGTGGCGCCGCCGTTGCCTGTCGGCGCCGTACCACCGAGGCCGGGCGGCAGGCTGGGAATGAGCTGCGCATCGCCGCTTCCCGGCATCCCCGGGGGCAGTCGTTCGCTGCCCGGATCGAAGTGTCCGTCGAGCTTCATTCCATCGGGCAGGCGGTCGGGCAGGTCGACGATGCCGCGCTCCTCGACCAGCGAGTGACCGCCGGCCTTCCTTTTCTCCTCCCAGCCGAGGCGGTAGTGTTCGCCGAGCGATCCCTTGATCAGGGGCGCCGGCAGCACCCTGATCGATGCCTCCTCGGTGACGCACGCGTTCTCGCACTTGCCGCAGCCGGTACAGTGCTCGGAATGCACCGTCGGAATGAACATCGTGTGCCGTCCGGTACGCGTGTTGGGCCGCAGTTCGAGCGTGATCGCCTTGTCGATGACCGGGCAGACGCGGTAGCAGACGTCGCAGCGCAGGCCGAGGAAGTTGAGGCAGGTCTCCTGGTCGGAGAGGATCGCGAGCCCCATTCGCGACTGGTTGATGTCGGTCAGCGAATGGTCGAGGGCACCGGTCGGACAGGCCTTGACGCAGGGGATGTCCTCGCACATCTCGCACGGCCCGCTGCGCGCGGTGAAGTGCGGCGTACCGCTGGCGACGGGCGACTCCGGTCTCGCCAGCGCGAGAATGTCGTAGGGACAGTCGCGCACGCACATGCCGCAGCGGATGCACGCACCCAGGAAGTCCTCTTCGGCGCCGGCGCCCGGCGGACGGATCGCCAGCGGCGGTCGCGCCAGCGCGTTGCGCTGGTAGCCGGCGAGGCCGAGACCGAGGATGCCGACGCCGCAGAGCAGCCGCGCCGTATCGAAGACGAACTGGCGACGCGCCGGCGACCGCGTGCTGTCGCTGCCGGATGCGCTTGCCCCGCGCTGACGGGGCTGGTCGGAGGTCCTCGACATGGCTATGGGCTACCTGGGCATGGCGGTTGCAGCGGGCGCTGCAGGAAACCCGGGCAGCCGCTGGGCGGGCAATGATCCGCCCGCCCGGGCACTCCCTGATTGTTTCGCTGGCGCCGCCGCGGCCCGCAGTCACTCAGGCCTTGACCACCTTGCACGCACACTTCTTGAAGTCGGTTTCCTTGGAGATCGGGCAGGTGGCGTCGAGCGTCAGCTTGTTCACCAGCCGGTGCTCATCGAAGAACGGAACGAAGACCAGGCCGACCGGCGGCTTGTTGCGCCCGCGCGTCTCGACCCGCACCTGGATCTCGCCCCGCCGGGTGCTCAGCTTGACGACGTCGCCGCGCTGCAGGTTGCGCTTCTTCGCATCGTCCGGATGCATGTACAGCCAGGCATCGGGCATCGCCTTGTAGAGCTCGGGAATGCGGCGGGTCATCGACCCCGTGTGCCAGTGTTCGAGCACGCGGCCGGTGCACAACCAGAGGTCGTAGTCCTTGTCGGGCATCTCGGCCGCCGGCTGGTAGGGCAGGGCGAAGATCACCGCCTTGCCGTCGGGATGGCCGTAGAACTTCACGCCCTCACCCTTCTTCACGTAGGGATCGTAGCCCTCGCGGAAGCGCCACAGCGTTTCCTTGTTGTCGACCACCGGCCAGCGCAGGCCGCGCGCCTTGTGGTAGACGTCGAAGGCGGCGAGGTCGTGCGCATGACCGCGGCCAAACGCCGCGTACTCCTCGAACAGACCCTTCTGCACGTAGAAGCCGAGCGCCTTCGACTCGTCGTTGTCGAATCCCTTGTAGGTCTGGCTGAGCGGGAACCGGTCGGCCTGGCCATTGGCGAACAGCACCTGGTAGAGCGTCTTGCCCTTGTACTCCGGATTCTTCTCGAGCAGGGCGGCCGGCCACACCTCGTCGGTGGTGAAGCGCTTGGAGAACTCGATGTACTGCCAGAGGTCCGAGCGTGCCTGGCCGGGCGCCTTCACCTGCTGCCGCCAGAACTGCGTGCGGCGCTCGGCGTTGCCAAAGGCGCCTTCCTTTTCCATCCACATCGCCGCGGGCAGGATCAGGTCGGCCGACATCGCCGACACCGTCGGGTAGGCGTCGGAGACGACGATGAAGTTGTCCGGATTGCGCCAGCCGGGGAAGATCTCGTCATTGACGTTCGGACCGGCCTGCATGTTGTTGGTCGTCGTCGTCCAGTAGAAGTTGATCTTGCCGTCCTTGAGCAGGCGGCTCTGCGCGACGGCGTGCGCGCCGATCCAGTCGGGGATCGTTCCCGCCGGCAGCTTCCACACCTTCTCGGAGGCTTCCCGGTGCTTCGGATTCATCACCACCATGTCGGCCGGCAGGCGATGCGAGAAGGTGCCGACCTCGCGCGCCGTGCCGCAGGCCGAGGGCTGTCCTGTGAGCGAGAACGGGCTGTTGCCGGGTTCCGAGATCTTGCCGACCAGCAGGTGCACGTTGTAGACCATGTTGTTGACCCAGGTGCCGCGCGTGTGCTGGTTGAAGCCCATGGTCCAGAACGAGGTGACCTTGACCTTCGGATCGGCGTAAGCCCGGGCCAGTGCCTCCAGCCTGTCCTTCGGCACACCCGAGAGTTCGTGCGCCCGGTCGAGCGTGTACTCGGCGACGAAAGCCTTGAACTCGTCGAAACTCATCGGGCTGGCATTGTTCGGGTTGCCCTTCGGCTTGCCGTCCTCGCCCGGATAACCGTTGTTCATTGCCACCTTCTCGAGCGGGTGGTTCGGCCGCAGGCCGTAGCCGATGTCGGTGACACCCTTCTTGAAGTTCACGTTGCGGGCGACGAAGTCCTGGTTGACCGCGTTGTTCTGGATGATGTGGTTGCAGATGTAGTTGAGGATCGCCAGGTCACTCTGCGGTTTGAAGATCAGTTCGTTGTCGGCGAGTTCGGTCGAGCGGTGGCCGAAGGTCGAGAGCACGTGGATCTTGACGTCCTTGCCGGTCAGCCGACGGTCGGTGACGCGCGACCAGAGGATCGGGTGCATCTCGGCCATGTTCGAACCCCAGAGAACGAACGCGTCGGCGTGTTCGATGTCGTCGTAGCAGCCCATCGGTTCGTCGATGCCGAAGGTGCGCATGAAGCCGGCGACCGCCGACGCCATGCAGTGGCGCGCGTTGGGATCGATGTTGTTGCTCAGCAGGCCCGCCTTCATCAGTTTGGCGGCGGCGTAGCCCTCCCAGATCGTCCATTGGCCGGAGCCGAACATGGCGATGTTGCGCGGGCCGCCCTTCTTCATCGCCGCCTTGCACTTGTCGGCCATGATGTCGAAGGCCTGCTCCCAGGAGATCGGCGTGAACTCGCCATTCTTGTCGAACTTGCCGTCCTTCATGCGCAGCAGGGGTGTCGTCAGGCGGTCCTTGCCATACTGGACCTTCGACAGGAAGTAACCCTTGATGCAGTTCAGCCCCTTGTTGACCGGCGCGTCCGGATCGCCCTGGGTGGCGACGATGCGACCATTCCGGGTGCCGACGAGAACGCCGCAGCCGGTGCCGCAGTAGCGGCAGGCGCCCTTGTCCCAGCGGACGCCATCATCCGCCTTCGCCGCGGCCGCCTGCACCAGGCCGGGAACGCTGATGCCGGCGACGCTGGCGGCGGCGGCAACCGCCTGGCTCTTGATGAAGTCACGACGGGTCAGGCTCAGTTTCATTTCAGGCTTCCTTATCGGTGTCGGGTTCGAACTGGTGATAGACCATGGACGCCGAGAGCACTCCCGGCTGCTGGTTGATCTGGGTGAAGAGTTCGCTGCTGCCCTGCAGCGAATCGCTTTCGATGGTGACGATGAGGCGACCCTCTTCGGTCACGGCGTGCACCTCGACGCCGGCGAGTGCCGACAGCGCCGCCTGCACCTCGGGCAGTGCGTGCGGGAGCGCGTGCACCAGCACGCTGGAGATGTTCATGTAGGCGGGTCGCTCCGGGTTGGCAAGCAGCCCGGGCGGCATGCGAAAAGCTGCCGCAGGCGGCCGCCCGATCGTGCTTCAGGCGCACACTCTAAATCGGCCGCGAAGGCTTTTTTTTGATTCAGATCAGAATCAAAAAAAGTTCTTGCGGTGCAGCAAGAATGGCCTCCGCCGATCGCTCGCCGCCGCCGGGTGGCTCAGATCGCCTGCAGTTCGCTCTGGTAACGCTGCCAGTTGTGCACGTAATGCGCCGCGCTGAGGCGGATGCGCGCGACCTGGTCGGCGTCGAGCTGGCGCACGACCTTGCCCGGTGAACCGACGATCAGCGAATGGTCGGGAAAGACCTTGCCTTCGGGAATCAGCGTGTTGGCGCCGACGATGCAGCCCTGGCCGATCACCGCCCGGTTGAGCAGCACCGAACCGATGCCGATCAGCGAGCCGTCGCCGATCGTGCAGCCGTGCAGCATCACCAGGTGACCGACGGTGACCTCGCGACCGATCGTCAGCGGCACCCCCTCGTCGGTGTGCAGCACACACTGGTCCTGGATGTTGCTGTCCTCACCGATGCTGATCGGATCGTTGTCGCCGCGCACCGTCGCGTTCCACCAGATCGATGCGTTCTTCGCCAGGCGGACGTCGCCGATGACGATCGCGTTGGGGGCGACCCAGCTTTGCGGGTCGAGCTGCGGGCGGCGGCTGCCGAGAAGGTAGATGGGCATGGGAATGGACTCGCTGTGGTGGGGATGGGCGGATTGTAGCCTGCGTCGCGCCCGCTGCGGCTACTGATGGCGCAGTGCCTCGATCGGGTCGAGCGCGGCGGCGCGGCGGGCCGGATAGTAGCCGAAGAAGACGCCGACACCGGCAGCGACGGCGAAGCTGACGAGCACCGAGGTGCCGGAGATGACGATCACCATGTCGGTCAGCGCGTTCGTCAGCAGCGCGCCGCCGACGCCGACGAAGAGCCCGATCAGGCAGCCGGCGACCGAGATCATCAACGCCTCGAAGAGGAACTGCGCCAGGATGTCGCGCTGGCGGGCGCCGATCGCCATGCGGATGCCGATCTCGCGCGTCCGCTCGGTGACCGAGACGAGCATGATGTTCATGATGCCGATGCCGCCGACGAGCAGCGACACGGAAGCGATCGCGCCGAGCAGCAGCGACATCACGCGCGTCGTCTCGGCTGCCGAGTCGGCGGCCGCCGCCAGGTTGCGCAGGTAGAAGTCGTTGTCCTGTCCCTCGCGCAGGCGGTGCCGCTGGCGCAACAGCGCGACCATGCCCGCCTCGACCGCCGGCATCGCCTCGGCCGACGCCGCCTGCACCATGATCATCCGCACCGAGCCGGGAAACGGGTTGCCGAAAACCTTCCGCTGCGCGGTCGTCAGCGGGATGATCAGCGTATCGTCCTGGTCGCGGCCGTCGAGATTCTGGCCCTTGCGGGCGAGGACGCCGATGATCACGAACGGGCTCTGGCGGATGCGCACCGTCTGCCCGAGCGGATCGTCGTTGGGGAACAGGTTGTCGGCCGCGGTCTGCCCGATCAACGCCACGCGCGTCGCCGCGCGCACGTCGGAATCGCCGAAGGGATAGCCGCTCTGCAGTGTCCATGCGCGCGCATCGAGGTACGGTGGCGTCGTGCCGACGACCGTCGCGCTCCAGTTGTTCGGCCCGTGCACGAGTTGCTGCGTTCCCTGCTGCACCGGCGCCACGTTGGCGACGCCGTCGAGCTCGGCGATCGCCTCAGCGTCGGCGATGGTCAACGTCGGCCCGCCGCCGCTGCCGCTGCGCAGTCCGCCGGCGCTCGTCGAGCCGGAGATGACGATGTACAGGTTGCTGCCCATCGTGCTGATCGTCTGCGCAACCGAATACTGCGCACCCTGGCCGATGGCCAGCATCAGCACCACCGAGCCGACGCCGATCACCATGCCGAGCATCGTCAGGCCGCTGCGCAGTCGGTTGGCGCCCATCGCCTGCCAGGCTTCGCCAAGCATCGCCTTCAGCATGGCGCCTCCTGCCGGGTCGGCTCGTCGCTGACCAGCTGGCCGTCGCGGAAACGCACCTGGCGGGCGGCGCAGGCGGCGATGTCCGCTTCGTGGGTGACGAGGACGATGCTGATCCCCTGCCGGTTGAGGTCGGTGAACAGGCCCATGATCTCGGCGCTGGTGTGGCTGTCGAGGTTGCCCGTCGGCTCGTCGGCGAGGATCAGTTGCGGCGCATTCACCAGTGCGCGGGCGATCGCCACCCGCTGCTGCTGGCCGCCCGAGATCTGGTTCGGTCGCGCTTTTTCGTAGTCGGCGAGGCCGACCCGCGCCAGCTCGCGCCGCGCCCGCTGCCGCCGTTCGTCGCGCCGGCAACCGGCGTAGACCAGCGGCAGCGCGACGTTGTCCTCGAGGCTCATGCGCGGCAACAGGTTGAAGCCCTGGAAGACGAAGCCGATGCAGCGGTTGCGCAGGGCGGCGAGTTCATCCCGGCTGAGGTGGGCGACGTTGCTGCCGACGAGGAAGTAGTCGCCACTGCTCGGTGTGTCGAGGCAGCCGAGCAGGTTCATGAAGGTCGACTTGCCCGATCCGGAAGGCCCCATGATGGCGACGAACTCGCCGCTGGCGATGCTCAGGTCGACCCCCTTCAAGGCAGCGAACGAACCGGCCGCGGTCTGGTAGGTCTTGCCCAGGCCGACCGTCCGGATGACTGCCCCGGGCATCAGAACAGCCGCATCCCGACGCTGCTCGGCTTGCCGCTCGGCGTCGCGACGTTCTCGCCGACGACCACGCTGTCGCCGGCCTTCAGCTCGCCGCCGACGACCTCGGTGTTGCGGTTGTCGGTGATGCCGAGCTGCACGCTGACCGGCTTCAGTGCGCCCTGCTCGATGCGATAGACGGTGCCGCTGGCGGCGGCCTCGCGCTTGCGCGCGGGACCCTCGCCGGGCGGTCGCTGGCCACTGCCCGCCGCCGTCGGTGGGCGGGCGCCGTTGCCGTCGGCCGGCTTGAAACGCAGCGCCGCGTTCGGCACCAGCAGCACGTCCTGCCGGCTGGCGACACCGATGCTGACGTAGGCGGTCATTCCCGGCAACAGGATGTGGTCCGGGTTCGACAGCGAGACGCGCACGTTGTAGGTGACGACGTTCTGCTGCGTCGTCGGGTTGAGCCGGATCTGCTGCACTTCGCCGTGGAAGCTGCGATTGGGAAAGGCGTCGACGGTGAAACGCACCTTCTGTCCCTCGCGAATCTTGCCGATGTCGGCCTCGGCGAAGCTCGAGTCGATGCGCATCTCCGACAGATCCTGCGCGATCTTGATCAGCGTCGGCGTCTGCAGGCTGGCGGCAACCGTCTGCCCGAGGTCGACGACGCGGTCGACGACGACGCCCGAAACCGGCGAGCGGATCGTCGTGTAGCGCAGGTTGACCTCGTCCTTGTCGGCCGCCGCCTTCGCCTGCGCCAGTTGTGCCTCGCTCGAGCGGCGTGCCTGGATCGCCTGTTCGAGTTCCTGCCGCGAGACATACTCCTCCTTGAAGAGCGCCTGCAGGCGTGCCTCGTTGGCTCGCGCCAGGTCGACCGCGGCGGCGACATTGAGCACGTTCGCCGCCGACTGGCGGGCCTGTGCGGCGAGCAGGCGGTCGTCGAGTTCGAGCAGCGCCTGGCCCTTCTCGACCTGGTCGTTGAAATCCACGTAAAGCCTGGTGACGGTGCCGGAAACCTGTGTGCCGACATTGACCAGCACGATCGGATTCAGCGTGCCGTTGGCCGACACCGTCTGCGTGATGTCACCCCGTTCGATGGTCTGCAGCTTGTAGCGCTGTTCGAGCGACTCGCTGCCGCTCTGGCGGTACCACCAGAAAGCGCCGGCGGCCAGCGCGGCGGCGGCGACGAGCAGCAGGGGTTTGCGGGCGGAAATCTTCATCGTGCTTCGTCCTGCCGGCTGGGGGTCGATGACAGCAACTGGCCGTCGAGGATGCCGAGTGCGCGGGCCAGCGTGGCGCGCGAGACGTGCCAGTCGAGCGCCGCCTGCACCCGCTGCAGGCGGGCGTTGGCGAGCGCGCTCTGCGCGTTGAGCACGTCGAGGATGTTGCCGACGCCGGCCTTGTAGCGACCGAGGGCGACGCGCTCCGAATGTTCGGCGCTGGCCAGCAGGTCGGCGGTCGTGCGCAGCGTCTGCGTCGCGGTATTCAGGCTCTGCCAGGACTCCCAGACCTCCAGCGCCACCTGTTGGCGGACGTTGTCGCGGCGCGCGCCGGCGACGTCGCTGCGCGCCTGCGCGGCGCGCACGTTGTAGGTGGTGTTGAAGCCCGAGAACAACGGCAGGTTGATCGTCAGGCCGATCGAGCTGGCATTCGCCGAGACGCCGCCGATGTTCTCCCAGCTCGGGCCGGCACCGAGCGACAGAGTCGGCAGGCCGCTCGCACGCGCGTAGTCGATGCCGGCCACGCTGGCGCGGTACTCCGCTTCCGCCGCCTGCAGGTCCGGCCGCCGCAGGCGTGCTTCGCCGATCAGCGCCGCGACGTCATCGCTGAAACGCTCGTCCGGCTTCGCCGACGGGGGGTCGTCGAGGCGCAGCGGCTGGTTGGCATCGAGTCCCATGACGTTGGCCAGTCGCCCGAGGCTGTTTTCGCGCACGCCCTCGGCACGGATGCGGGTCAGCGTCGCCTGCGACGCCGCCGTCTGCGCCTGCAGCCGGTCTGCCGGCGTGCCGGTGCCGACGCGATAGCGGACCTCCGCCGCGTTCAGGCTCTCGCGGCTCGCCTTCTCCGACTCGATCGCCGCGGCGACCGCCGCCCGCGCCGCCTGCGCGTTGTAGTAGGCCTGCATGGCGTTGAGGAAGACCGTCTGCACGCCCGCGTCGAGCGTCGAGGTGGCGGCGCGCATCAGTTGCCGCGCCACTTCGAGGTTGGCCGAGCGGGCGCCGAAGTCGAAGAGCAGCCACGACAGGGTCAATGAGGCGTTGCGCTGGTTGGCGCTGCGCGAGTCGACACGGACGCGGCTGGCGGTGGCGCGGCCATCGATGGTCGGCAGGAACTCGGCCTGCGCCAGGCCGACGTCGGCCGCCTGTATGCGCGCCGCGGACCAGATCTCGCGCGTCGTCGGGTTGCGGCACAGCGCCAGGTCGACCGCCTCGACGATGCCGTAGGGCGCATCCGCCGCCGGCAGCTGGCACGGCAGGGCGCGGCCGTCGATGCGCAGTGCCGGCCGCTCGGGCGTGATGTCGCGGGTGGCGAAGGGATCGCCGAGCTCGAACGCCGGCAACTCGGCGCTGAGAAGCGCGAGCAGGCCGGCGACGACGAGGCGGTACCGGGCGGTGGCGGAAGAGTGGGCAACGCTCGCCGGTTGGCGAAAGGGCAGGGGGCTCATCGGCCGCTAGTATAGCCAGCCCGCGACCGATTCCGCCGCATTGCCAGCGGCTCGTTGCGCTCGCCTGGCGTTAGCAAATGTTTCAGGCTGCCGCAGCGGCAGGCGAATTGACCGGCGGTGCGATTTGCGGGGATACTTCGTCCTGCCGTTTGGCTGTTTGACTCCTTCCCCACGCGGTTCTGCGCCGTCTGGCGGCAGACCGCCCTGCCGGCCGACAACGCGTGTCACTCACCGCACCTCCCGACAATTCCTGGTACGTCTGCTTCTGCAAGCCGCGACGCGAGGCGTTTGCGTTGCGCAAGCTGGAGGAGCAGGGCTACGACGTCTTCCTGCCGTTGCTGACGCGCTGGGAGAAGGCGAAGGACGGCTGGCGGCCGCAGCAGCAGGTGATGTTCCCGCGCTACTGCTTCCTGCGCTGTGGCCGCAGCGGCCAGAGCATCGCGCCGATCCGCAGCACGCCCGGGGTCAGCGGACTGGTCACCTTCGGCAACCAGCCGGCGACCCTCGACGAAACCATCATCGAGGCGCTGCGCGCGCTCGTCGACAAGCAGGCGGGCGCCGTCGCGGCGGGGCGCACGCCGTTTCGTGCCGGCGACACGGTCGACATCGCCGACGGGCCGCTGAAGGGGATGTCGGGCATCGTCTCGGCGGTGGCCGCCGAGCGCGTCACCGTCATGCTCAGCCTGCTCGGGCGCGAGAAGCCGGTCGCCGTACCGGCCGCCCACCTCACCCTGGCGTGATATAGTCCCGCGCCGGAATCGCCGGGTGACGGCAGAATGGGTGCCCTGACAGACTCCAACCCGACCTTGAGGAGAAGAACCAGCATGACCGTGCAGAAGAAGATTGCCCTGATCACCGGCGTCACCGGCCAGGATGGCGCCTACCTCGCCGAGCTCCTGCTCGCCAAGGGTTACGAGGTTCACGGCATCAAGCGCCGCAGCTCGCTGTTCAACACCGACCGCATCGACCACCTGTACCAGGATCCGCACGAGCAGGACCGCCGCTTCATCCTGCATCACGGCGACCTGACCGACTCGACGAGCCTGATCCGCGTCATCCAGCAGGTGCAGCCGGACGAGATCTACAACCTGGCGGCGCAAAGCCACGTCGCAGTCAGCTTCGAGGAACCCGAATACACGGCCAACGCCGACGGCATCGGCGCCCTGCGCCTGCTCGAGGCGATCCGCATCCTCGGCCTCGAGAAGAAGACCCGCTTCTATCAGGCGAGCACCTCGGAACTCTACGGCCTCGTCCAGGAAATACCGCAGAAGGAGACGACGCCGTTCTACCCGCGCAGCCCGTATGCGGTCGCCAAGCTCTACGCCTACTGGATCACCGTCAACTACCGCGAAGCCTATGGCATCTATGCCTGCAACGGCATCCTGTTCAACCACGAGAGTCCGGTGCGCGGCGAAACCTTCGTCACGCGCAAGATCACGCGTGCCATCGCGCGCATCGCGCTCGGGCTGCAGGACTGCCTCTACCTCGGCAACCTCAGTGCCCTGCGCGACTGGGGGCACGCCCGCGACTATGTCGAGATGCAGTGGCTGATGCTGCAACAGGACCACCCCGAGGACTTCGTCATCGCCACCGGCGTGCAGTACAGCGTTCGCCAGTTCGTCGAGTTCGCCGCCGCCGAACTCGGAATCGGCGTCCGCTTCGAGGGCGAGGGCGTCGATGAGGTGGGCATCGTCAGCCGGGTCGAGGGCACGCGCGCCAAGGTCAAGCCCGGCGACGTCATCGTCCGCGTGGACCCGCGCTATTTCCGGCCGACCGAAGTCGAAACGCTGCTCGGCGATCCGACGCGGGCGCGCGAGAAACTCGGCTGGACGCCGACCACCAGCGTGCAGCAACTGGTGCGGGAAATGGTCCTCGCCGACTACAGCTCGGCGCGGCGCGATGCGATGGTCAAGCTCGCCGGATTCCAGACCTTCGATCATCACGAATGACGGCCGACGACGATGACTGAACCCCGCATCTACGTCGCCGGCCACCGCGGCATGGTCGGCTCGGCGATCGTCCGCATCCTGCAGGGCCAGGGGCAACCGCACCTGATCACCCGCAGCCACGCCGAACTCGATCTCACCGACCAGGCCGCAGTGCGCCAGTTCTTCGCCAGCGAGAAGCCCGAGCAGGTCTATCTCGCCGCCGCCCGTGTCGGCGGCATCCACGCCAACAATACCTACCCGGCCGAGTTCATCTACCAGAACCTGATGATCGAGGCCAACATCATCCACCAGGCTTGGCGTGCCGGCGTCCGCAGGTTGCTCTTCCTTGGCAGCAGCTGCATCTATCCCAAGCTCGCGGCGCAGCCGATGGCCGAGGACGCGCTGCTCACCGGCACCCTCGAGCCAACCAACGAAGCCTACGCCGTCGCCAAGATCGCCGGCATCAAGCTCTGCGAAAGCTACAACCGGCAGTACGCCACCGATTACCGCAGCGTCATGCCGACCAACCTGTACGGCCCGGGCGACCACTACGACCTGCAGAACAGCCATGTCATCCCGGCGATGATCCGCAAGCTGCATCTCGCCAAGCTGGCGGCGGCACACGACTGGCCGGGAATCGCGCGCGACGAGGCGCGCAACGGCCCGATCCCCGACGAACTGCGGCAACAGCTGCACGGCACCAGCAATGCCGGTCTGGCACCCTGCCTGACGCTCTGGGGGACCGGCACGCCGAAGCGTGAGTTCCTCCATGTGGACGACATGGCGGCCGCCAGCGTGCACGTGATGAACCTCGACAAGGCGAGCTACGACGCCCACACGCAACCGATGCTGTCGCACATCAACGTCGGTACCGGTGAGGATCTCAGCATCCGGCAACTGGCGGAAACGGTGGCGCAGGTCGTCGGTTACGGCGGCCGCATCGAGTTCGATCCCAGCAAGCCCGACGGCACCCCACGCAAGCTGCTCGACGTCTCGCGGCTGCACGCGCTCGGCTGCCGCGCCGGGATCGGGCTCGCAGAGGGCCTGCGGCAGGCCTATGCCGACTTCCTGCAACGCTGAGCCGCTGCCGGCCTGGCGCATCAGCCACCACGGCGCGGTCGATGGCGTCACCGGCTCGTGCCACCAGCTCAGTCTCGCTGACGGGCAGTCGCTGCTGATCGACTGCGGTCTCTTCCAGGGTGCCGAGACCTCGCGCGAGGGCGCCAGCGCCGAGCGCCTCGCGGTCAACTTCCCGGTCGCTCGGGTGCGTGCCCTGGTCGTCACGCACGTCCATATCGACCATGTCGGGCGCCTGCCGCATCTCCTCGCCGCCGGCTACCGCGCGCCGATCATCTGCAGCGAGGCATCGGCGAAGCTGCTGCCGCTGGTTCTCGAGGATGCCATCAAGGTCGGCTTCACGCGCGAGCGGGCGCTCGCCGAACGCTTTCTCGAGCAGATCCGCAGGCAGATCGTCGCCTTGCCGTACAAGGAATGGCAGACGGTCGTCGACGGCGAGGTCGAGCTGCGCGTCAAGCTCTCGCCGGCCGGCCACATCCTCGGCTCGGCCTACGTCGAATGTGAACTGCGACAGGGCAGCGAGCGGCAGCGGATCGTCTTCTCCGGCGACCTCGGCGCGCCGCACACGCCCCTGCTGCCGGCGCCGCAGTCACCCTACGCGGCCGACGTCGTCGTCCTCGAGAGCACCTACGGCGACCGCTGCCACGACAGCCGGCGGGACCGCCGGCAGCGGCTGCAGGCGGTCTGCGAACACGCCTTCGGCAACAAGGGGGCACTGCTCATCCCCGCCTTCAGCATCGGCCGCACACAGGAGCTGCTCTACGAACTCGAAGAGATCATCCACCGCAACCGCCAGCGCGCCGCCGCTCCCGGGGTCCGCTGGGAGGACCTCGACATCATCGTCGATTCGCCACTCGCCGCCGACTTCACCAATGGTTACATGCAGCTGCGCCAGCACTGGGACGCCGAAGCCCGCCGCAAGCTCGCCGCCGGTCGCCATCCGCTCGACTTCGAGCAACTGACCACCATCGACGACCATGCCACCCACCTGCGCGCCGTCGAGTACCTGGCGCGCACCGCCCGGCCGGTGGTCGTCATCGCCGCCAGCGGCATGTGCAGCGGCGGGCGCATCGTCAACTACCTCAAGGCGATGCTCGGCGACCCACGGCACGACATCCTGTTCACCGGTTATCAGGCGGCGGGGACGCCGGGCCGCGACATCCAGCGCTACGGCCCGAAAGGCGGCCATGTCGAACTCGATGGTCAGCGCTACCCGATCCGGGCCGCCGTGCACACTCTCGGAGGCTACTCCGCGCACGCCGACCAGAAGGACCTCCTCAACTTCATCGGCCGCATGCGCCGGCCGCCGCGGCAGGTGCGCCTGGTGCATGGCGAGGAATCCGCGAAGCGGGCGCTGGCGGCGGCGATCCGCGAGCGGCATCCCGGGATCGAGGTGCTGGTGCCCTGATCGCCGGGGGCGGCGCGTGCTGTGGGGCGCTTGTCTCGCGCTCAGGCTTGCCCTATCATTCGCGTTCATCCATTGAACAGAAACCATGACTCCGGCGGAACAGGCACAGCTGCGCATCCTCAAGATCGTCGATGCCGAGCCGGCCATCAGCCAGCGGCAGCTTGCCGAACGACTCGGGGTCAGCCTCGGCAAGATCAACTATCTGCTCAAGGCGCTGCTGGACAAGGGCCACATCAAGGCCGGCAATTTCCTGCGCGCCGAGGACAAGGCGAAGTATGTCTACCTGCTCACGCCGGAAGGCATCAGTGCCAAGCTGCAGCTCACGCGCAACTACCTGGCGCGCAAGGAGCAGGAGTGTACCTGGCCGTGAAGGCCGAGATCGACGCCATGCGCGCCGAACTGGGTGTGCAGGAGGAGCGTTACTGACCTGACGGCTGCTTCCGGGCCGGCGACAAGTGAACCGTGCTGAATGCTCTCGAGCATCCGGGCATGGCGGTAGCGTGCGAAAAACGGGGACGGTATACTTTTCTTGCCTTCGGAGGGGAGGTCACATACGGTTCCTCTTGTCTTGGTCTGTTCACCTACAACTACCGCCTCTACGACAAATACCGGCGCCCGATCGCCAGCCTCGCCGTTCTTGCTGACGATCGCCCACATTGGAAGCCGCAAAGCTATGGATATGAACTCCTCGGTTGTCGGCACTACCTCGAATTTCCCACCGTAAAGCTGCTCGACTACCAGCCGCAAGCGCAAGCCCTGCTGGTTGATCCCAACCCTTTCGCCCTGGTTACTGCCGCTCATCTGCTCACCCAGCAGACCAAGGGCGACGACCGGCAAAGGCTTGCTGCAAAATGGCGTCTGGCCAAACTGCTTTACGAACGGAACTGGGACAAGCAACGCATCATTGACCTGTTCAGCGTCATCGATTGGATGATGCAGGTGCCGAAGGACCTGCAGAATCAACTCTGGCAAGACATCGAACAACTGGAGAGGAACCGAACCATGCCCTACATCACCTCGGTAGAACGCATCGGCATTGAGAAGGGCATCCAGCAAGGCATGCAGCAAGGCATTCGGCAAGGGGAGTCTGCTCTCCTCGAACGTCAACTCACGCGCCGCTTCGGCCCACCCAGCGCGGAGACCCTGGCTCGGCTGCAGGCCGCCACGGTTGAACAGCTGGAACAGTGGGCCGACAACATCCTTGACGCCACGACGCTGGAGGACGTCTTCAAGGATCACTGAGCCCAGAAACGGTGACGGTATACATTTCTTGCCTGGAAGGTACGCCTCGGCGACTTCCTCGGGTGACATGTTGCCATCGCGCGACTGGCATTCAAGCCGAACACCAGCGACTTGGGCGAAGCGCCGAGGCGGACGCTGTTCACCGACCTCTTCGCCGCGGAGGCGACTGCGACAGCGCACGACCCGGTCTTCATGGAAGCGGTTCTGAGCGTCTCCAGCCACGAGGCGCGACTGATCTGCGTGAGCCGTCCGGGCGCTGCGCTTGAAGGGCTTGGCAAGTGGACTGGCCTCTGAAAGGCATTTCATATACTGTCCCCGTTTTTACCGAGGGAGGTCGATATGAGCACCAAGTACGAGACCGATGTCGTGGCATGGGCAAACGAGCAGGCCAGCCTTCTTCGTGCCGGGCGGTTCGATCTGCTCGACCGCGACCACATCGCGGAGGAAATTGAAGACGTGGGCAAGAGCGAACAGCGCGAGCTTGCCAGCGGGATGTCGGTTCTCATGGCCCATCTGCTCAAGTGGCGATATCAGCCGGAGCGACGGGGAGCCAGTTGGGAAAAGACCATCCTCGCGCAGCGCAAGGAGATTGCCTATGGACTGAGTGAAGCCCCAACCCTCTCCCCCAAGCTTCACGAAACTCGATGGCTTGCGATGGTGTGGGCCAAGGCTGTCGCTCAGGCAGTTGGGGAAACCGGCCTTGATTGCTTTCCCGACGCCTGTCCGTGGATGATGGAAGAAGAAGTTCTCAATGATGACTGGCTACCGGATGCCTGAGGAGACGCATCTGCAAAAACGGTGACGGTATACATTTCTTGCCTGGAAGGTACGCCTCAGCGACCTCCTCGGACGCCATCTTGCCATCGGGCGACTGGCATTCAAGCCGAACACCAGCGACTTGGGCGGAGCACCGAGGCGGACGCTGTTCACCGACCTCTTCGCCGCCGAGGCGAACCAGATATTTAATATACTGTCCCCTTTTCGTTTACATGACGACGACCGAATTGATTGGCTCGGTGCTGCTGCGCCACCCGCATATCAAGCTGGCGGTGCTGTTTGGGTCGCTGGCAGCGGGTAAGGCTCGGCCGGACAGCGACCTCGATCTGGCGGTGGCGGATGACAAGCCCTTGGGTGTGGATGCCAAGATGGCGTTGGTTGCCGATCTCGCCGAGCGTGTGGGCCGGCCGGTCGATCTGATTGACCTGACCAGCGCCGGCGAACCGCTGCTTGGACAAATCCTCACGCACGGGCGCCGCATCCTGGGAAGCGATGAACGCTTTGCACAACTGTTGTGCCGGCATCTGATCGATGACGCGGATTTCGCGCCGTATAGCAGCCGCATATTGGCCGAACGGAGGCGCGTATGGATCGACAGGTAATCGAACAGAAGCTCGAGTCTCTACGGCGCTGCCTGCTCAGGGTGAAGGAAAAGTGCCCGGTCGACGCCGAAAGCCTGGTACGCGATATCGATGCCCAGGACATCATTACCCTGAATCTCACCCGCGCCGTTCAACTTTCCGTCGATTTGGCCGCCCACCTGATCGCCAGCCGGGACGTACCGGCGCCAAATACCATGGGGCAAGCGTTCGAAGCCCTCGCCAGCACTGGTCTGATCAGCCCGGCTCTGGCCAGCCGCATGAAAAAATCGGTCGGATTTCGCAACATCGCCATCCACAACTATGAGGCCACCTCTTGCTATACGCCGGCCGAATTCGAGCGGCGGCGAGCCGAATCGGGGTCCTTCGTGAATCGTGTTCTGGCCCAGGACATCATCCCTCTGATCGGGGCGTCCCATGAGTCTGCCCGCTCTGGATAAGCTGGTACGCATCGGGCAACTCAAGGCCGAGCCGAGCAACCCGGCCGAAACTGCGGCGCTACCGTCGTCCGGTGCAGCCCGCGACTGGCTACTGGATGAAACAATTGCGCGAGCGGCATGAAGCGAGTAGCGACGATCCTTTCAAAGTGTTGGACGAGGCACCCGAGCCAGCGCTGGCCGCACTCGAGTAGAACCATGGTTTCCAGATTGGCACTGATCGTTACGTGGGGTCATCCAGCGAGCCCGGCGAGGGTCGTCCCGTGCTCCTTCCGCACGGAGAGTGCGGTGCCATGGCAATGAAGCGCGACTCACCGTCGAGCCGCACGGCCGGAATCGGTAAGTGCAGAGTTGAATCTCGCGCAGGCTGCAGGCAACATGGCCCAGCCCAGCTGAAGTTCCCGGGGTGACTCTTCTCTCAAGGAATTTTCGTACACAGGCCTCATCTTGCGTACCTACAGCTCCGTCCGCTTCGGAATTGAACGAGGGCAGGAACCTCAAGGTCTGGAACGGTAGCCAGAAAGCGTCAGCCTGTTCTCGATGTGGCGGGAATACATATGGCAGACGTGGCATGACGCCGAAGCGCGTTACCAGGTCAAGCGCAACCTCGACCGCCTGGTGTATCGACATCGATGGGAGCGAAAACGCACCCTCGATCTCTTCGCGGTGCTCGACCGGATGATGCGACTGCCGGATGCCCTGGAACAGAGGTCGTGGAAGGATATCGAAGCGATTGAAGGAGCACTGACCCGGTCCGCCGGTTCGTCTGCCGGAAGGAAAATATGAGACTCACAGCAGGGGAACAGTCCGCGATCCGCAAAACGATTCACGAGGCCGATGCACACGCCTCGATCTACCTGTTTGGCTCACGCGTCGATGACTCAGCCAAGGGTGGGGACATCGACCTGCTCGTGCTATCGGGCAGGATCGACCTGATGAGCAAGCTGGATATTCTCGCCCGGCTTCATCAGCAGTTCGGCGAGCGCAGGATCGACCTCGTCGTCTATCCGGATGCTTCCCGGCCCTTTCCTCGAATGGTCCTGGAAGAAGGCGTGCCGTTGTGACGCCCGTCAAGGCAGAACTCCTGAGGGAGGAACTGGCGCGCCTGCAGCTTGCCGCCGACCACCTCCAGTACTCGATCGAGCGCTGCCGGGACCTGCTGGGTCAGGAGGCTTGGTCGCCGGAGCAACTGGAGCGCCTCGAATCCTTCACCAGCCGCTTCGCGCGCCTCGCCGACTTGCTCACTCAGCGCGTATTCCGCCTGATCGATGAAATCGAGTTGATCGGCGGTGGCTCGCTGCTCGACCGAATCTACCGCGCAGAGAAGCGAGGCTGGGTAGAGGCCGCGCAGCTGATCCGCATTCGCGAGTTGAGAAACCTGATCGCCCACGAATACGCGACCGAGAAGATGCCCGAGATCCATGCTGCGGTGGCCGCGCTGGCACCGACGCTCCTGGCCACCGTGCCCCGAGTCATCGCCTACGCCGATGGCACGCTCCGCAAGTACGCGAGCTGACCGCCTGCCAAGACCTCTGCCTCGCTCCCGGGAGGCTGGTGATTCCGACTGCGTCGCCCGCTGGTTGCGTCGGGCCGCATGCCGCTGCGCCCAACCGTGTCCCCGCCGCCTCGCCGCGGCTTCCTGCCGCCCGACGGGGCTTCCGGCGCGGCGCGCGAGCAGGAAACGTGAAGACAGTCACGCTTGGCAAAGGCGCCCTGGGTGATCATTGGCAGCCTCGCGGAGAAGCGCACACCGCTGACCGGCCGCGCTCCCGAGCGAAAGGAGCGGCTTGCCCATGGTTCCCCGCAGGTGCCGAGCGACCGCCACGCAGCCTCCGGCGCAGCGAGCACAGCAGAACAACCCGCGCCGCAACGCCTGTCGCTGCGCTGCGCGATCGCCGCTGACCGCCCATCGATCTGCTGAATGCCGAAGCGTTCGGGCATGGCGGTAGTGTGCCCGGGGTTCGCCGAGTTCTCCGGCGTGCAGGCGGGCTGCAGAACGTCTTCACCGGAGCGTATCCGGAAGGGGGCCAGACACCGCTCGGACCAGCATACGAGGCCGCCCGCGACACCAAGCCGTCCCGCCCGCTGGCCACGGGCACGGTTCGCGGGCACAGCCAGGGGCAGGCGCACAGCCGGGTGCGGAACGCTGCCAAGCGGCCCGGCCTCGCTGCCGGTCAGGTTGCTGCTGCATCAGTCAATCGACCGGTCGCCCGTCGCGGACCGCTTCAGGCGGACGCGACAGCGGGCCGCTTGGCGGCTCGTCCTCGGGATGCCGGGGTGATGCCAAGGCCCAGGCCCGCTCCGTGCAACTGGCATCCTGCGGCAGGGAGTTCCTCGAAGGCGCTGCTTGCGGCGGCACACGACCTATACTGTTCCGGTATCAGCGTCCCCTTGTTATCCGTCACCCATGGCAAGCCCGATGCCGTCAAACGATGACTACGACACGCCTTGGAAAGACGCGCTGACGCGCTACTTCCCGGAGTTCATGGCCTTCTACTTTCCGCGAGCCCACGCCGAGATCGACTGGCGGCAGCCGCACGTTTTCCTGGACCAGGAACTCGCCCAGGTGGTGCAGGACGCACAGCTCGGCAAGCGGCTGGTTGACTGTCTGGTGCAGATCGCAACGCGGGACGGAGGGGAGCAGTGGGTCTACATCCACGTCGAAGTCCAGGGCCAGCAGGATGCCGACTTTGCCGAGCGCCTCTTCACCTACAACTACCGCCTCTATGACCGCTACCGTCGTCCGGTTGCCAGCCTGGCCGTGCTGGCCGACGAACGTGAAAACTGGAAGCCGACGCGGTTCAGCTATCAGCTGTTCGGCTGCGAGGTTGGCATCCGCTTTCCCGTGGTCAAGCTCCTCGACTACGCCAACCAGACCGAATCCCTGCTCGAAGACCCCAACCCCTTCGCACTGGTCACCGCGGCTCACCTCTTTACCCGGCGCACAAAGGGTGACCCGGAACAGCGCTATGCGGCAAAATGGCGTCTGGCCAAGCTGCTCTACGAACGCAATTGGGACAAGCAGCGCATCATCGATCTGTTCGGGGTCATCGACTGGCTGATGCGGCTGCCGACAGAGCTTGAGCAACGGCTGCTGCAGGAAGTCTACACACTGGAAAGGAAGGTCATCATGCCTTACGTCACCTCTGCAGAACGCTTCGGAATCGAGAAAGGCCGACAGGAAGGCCGACAGGAAGGCGAGGCTTCCCTCCTGAAGCGCCAGCTCGCGCGTCGCTTTGGCACGCTCCCCGATACCGTCCAGGTGCGGTTGACCACCGCCACGATCGATCAGTTGGAAGAATGGGCGATCAGGGTGCTCGATGCCGAGTCTCTGGACGCAGTCTTCGATCAGCGTCCGCAGTAGCCAAGGGACGAGCGTCGCACGGGTTGCGGGGCGGGGTCGGCTTTGCGGCGGCCCATCGGTTCCGGTCACTGTGGCAATGAGGACCTTTCCTGGCCGCCGGCTCCGCACAGGATACCGGCTACAAGCTGATCTTTTCGCACGCTGTCGTCGTCGAACACCTGCTGCTCGAATTCCAGCGTGCCGTCGACCCGTGGCTGGCGCTACGGATCCTCGTGTATGCCGGCCTGTTGTACCAAGACCTGAGTCGCATGGGCGAAGTGAGCCGAGGCGAGAAACGGCCGGCGGTGTTCCCGTTGGTTATCTACAATGGCCGCGATCCGTGGGGCGCCTCCCGCGCGTTGGCGAGCTGATCGACGAACTGTCGGGCAGCCGGAAGTGCTATCGCCCGACGAACCGCTGCTTTCTGCTCGAGGAAGCGTAATTGGCCGACGAGTCGAACACGGTCGGCGGCATCATCCGGATCGAGAAGCGGTGACGAGAAGCGGTGACAGTATGCTTTTCTTGCCTGGACCGTAGGCTGCGGCGACGTCGACGGACGCCATATTGCCGTCTGGGGACTGGCATTCAAGCGGAACACCGAAGACCTGCGCGAAGCGCCGAGCCGGACGCTGCTCGCATACCTTTTCCCACCACGGGGGCGCGACCGCGACTGCGCACGCCCCGGTTGCCATGGAATCGGCCCGGCGCGTCTGCGGCGAGGAGGCCTGCCTGATCTACCTGAGCCATCCGCGGGCTGCGCTTGAAGGGCTCGGTGAGTGGGTTGGTCTCTGGAAGGTATTTCATATACTGTCACCGTTTTTTGTCACAATGATGCCTGGCGACCGGATGCCTGAAGACACGCATCGCGAGTAGCCGATCCCCGGCGCCGTCACGTCACCATGCGGACAAAGGCTTACGCAGTACCAGCGAAGGTACGGCGGCGGCTGCACGGCAATGGATCAACCGTCAGCCGGGCAGGAGCAGGCATGCTGTCGTGGTCAGGATCACTGGCTGGCGCACGACTTCGATACGCTCATGGCGATGGATCGCTCAGCACTCACGCGGAAATCCAACTGGTTTATCTGATTGTTTTTGAGGACAACTGGTTGTACGAACTGCGTTCGCGCTTGCGCGGGAATGAGGGTTTGCTGGCGCCGCCCGCAATTCTTGCGGCCCCCGCGGCCCCGCGCCATGACCGAGGTCAGTTGAGGTCATTGAGTGGGCGCGTCTCTGGAAGGCATTTAATATACTGTCCCCTTTTTTTCATTGTTCTGTTGGACAAGGCACCCGAGCTAGCGCTGGCCGCACTCGAGTAGAGCCATCGTTTCCTGGTAGGCAATGATCGTCCCCTGGGTGCATCCAGCCAGCGCGGCGCGCTGATCCCGCGCCCCGGCCGCCCAGCGGGGACAGCGACATGGCGATGAAACGCGACTCACCATCGAGCCGCACGGCAGGAGTCCGCACGCGCTGGGTCAAGGCTCGCACAGGCTGCAGGGAACATGACCCAGCCTACCTGAGGTTCCCGGGGTGACTCGTCCCTCAAGGTATTTCATATACTGTCCCCGTTTTTTTGGGCACCCCAAACCAGAATGAGCGAGAATTGCGCTTTTCCCACCGGAGTTAAGCCATGGAACTGATCGCGGTACTTACTGCCGCCGAAGAAGGTGGTTACGTTGCCCTGAATCCTGAGACCGGTACCACTACGCAAGGTGAAACCGTCGAGGAGGCTATCGCCAACCTGCGAGAGGCTACCGAACTGTATCTCTCGGAGTTTCCCATCCCTCCGCCAGGGCATCCGCTGGTAACAACGTTCAGCGTTCCCGCGCATGCCTAAGCTGCCTCGTGTTTCGGGCGCCATCGTAGTACGGGCGTTGGAGCGGATGGGTTTCGAGAAGCTGCGCCAATCTGGAAGTCACGTCATCATGCGCCGTGGTTCTAGAGGCTGCGTCGTCCCGATGCACAGCGAGGTCAAAGTCGGCACATTGGCAGGCGTCTTGCGCCAAGCCGATGTGTCACCCGACGAATTCATCGCGGCCTTGTAATCGTGGAGCTCAACGAGTAAGCAACTGTCTTTCGAGTCAAGCGGTATGAAGAGAATCGTCCCATGCTCTACCGGTTCTGAGCATGGCGTTGAGGATAGTCAGGAGCTTGCGCATGCGGGCGACGATGGCAACCTTTTTGGGTTTACCTGCGGCGACGAGGCGGTCGTAGAACTGCTTGATGACGGCTTCAAGGGAAACCTTCCCTTCACTTGCCGTGGCGCCCTTCATCAGTGACTCCAACAATTTGAGAACTGACTCGAAGTATCGCATGCAACACTCCTGAGCCATCCGCGGACAGCGCTCGAAGCGCTTGCTGAGCGGGCTGGTCTCTGGGTGGAATTTCATATACTGTCCCCTTTTTCGACGCAACCGCCCATTTGACGATCAGGGGCAACTGCTGGTCCGGTTGCAGACTGAAGCCAAGCTCGACATCCAGCAATCCGTAAGAGAAGAGAAACTCGCCCTGGTCTGGTCGGCAGTGCTGGACTTGGAAAACACCGCAAATGCCGATATCGAACGGAGCAAGGCCATCGAGGGATGGAAACCACTCGCGGTAATCGACATGGACGCAACACCACAAATTGAATCCCTGGCAGAAGAATTCGCCAGTATTGGTGTCAAACCCATGGATGCCCTCCATGTCGCCAGCGCAATCGCCGCTGGTGCAACCTATCTGCTCACGACAGACAAGCAACTACTGAAAAAGATGGCTGTTGAACCGCGCGTTCGTGTAATTGACCCTGTGGATTTCATTAAAACACAACAGGACAAAAACCATGAGAACTGATACCGAAATCCGCCATGAAGGCGTAGCGATGCTCATAAAAAACCTTGGGCCCATCGAAGCGGAGCGATTTATCGCACTGATCAACCGCGAACGCTTCGATTACACCGAATGGCGCAGGAATCAATGGCTGGGCGAAACAGTTGCCTCCCTCGCCGAAAGGGCAAGAAAACTTCGTTTGGCTAGTAAGTAATGCGCCCTCACGGTATGGCATGCGACATCAATGTGCCCCCACAACAACCCCGTCATTGCGGTAACCGTTCAGTCCCCCTCACCGCCGATTGGCCAGCAGCCTCCGCGGCCGTGCCTTTGGGCGAACGACGGAGCTCGTGACCGCTGCGCGCCGGTGCCCATGCCGTCGTGGGCGATCAGACCATCCGCCCCATCGCTTTTGCTCAACAGCTTACCGACGTAAGCTGAAAAACCACCTGCGATATTGTGGGAGCTGAGCGTGCGTTGCATTGGACTGAGCCCCGTTGCCCACGGCCCAGCCCGTCGTGCCATGCATCTGACCGACCACGATCTTCGCCAACTCGACCGCGATGCCCTGTCGCGGCTTGAGGAAGAGTCGTTGCGGCGGTTGGCGGAGCGCCTGCTGGCTGACCTCAAGGAGGCGCGGGACCGATTGAACCAAGGCTCCCGCACCAGTTCGCGTCCGCCCGGCAGCGATTCGGTCTATCGCCAACCACGTGCGGCCGCGGAGCGTGATCCGCCGACGGACGGTGCGTCTGGGGCGCCACCAACGACAACGACCGGCGAACCAGGAGAGGCGCTTGAGGCGAGCGACGACGGCGCTGCGGTGACGATAACGCCTTCCGGCGCGGCTGCCCCTGCGGCGCGTCGCCCGGGTCGGCAGCCGGGCGCGCCCGGGTTTGGTCGAACCCAGAAGCTGACGGTCAACGCTGTGATCGATCATTGGCCGGAGCGATGCGCGGCCTGTGACGAGCCCTTCGCAGCCGAACCGGTAAGCCTACGGGCGCTACGACGAAAGCTCCTCTGTGAGTTGCTCGGACTGCAACTGTCCGCCGGACTCATCGACCAGACCATACGGCAAAGCGCCGGACAGGTCGCACTGGTCGAAGACCTGCTGCTGGAGGAGATCGAGCGCGCCGGCCTGCTGCACCTGGACGAGACGCCGTGGCGAGAACGTGGCCAGTTGCTGTGGCTGTGGGTGTTCAACGCCGTGACGACGGTAGTCCATTTCATCGGCGCACGCAGCGCCGAGATCTTCATCAATGCCCTCCAGGGCGGTTTCGCTGGCTGCCTGATGAGCGACGGCTACGCAGTTTAGCGTTCGTACCTCAACCGTATTCGCTGCCTGGCGCATCTCCTGCGCGAGGCACGCGGACTGACCGAGGCCACTTGCCGGCACACCAGTCAGGTCGGGCAGCAACTCCTCGACCTGATGGGTGGCCTGATACAGGCGACCCAGGCTGCCCGCGATGGCCCTTTCGACGACTGGGCCGAGCGCCAAGCACCAGCCATCGCCCAGCTCAAGGCCTTGTGCGAACGCCACCGACACAGTCCCTTCGTCAAACTCAACGAATTCTGCCGCGAGATGCTCAACGATTGGGAAGCGATCATCCGGCCGCTACTGGACCCCAGCCTGCCGCTCACCAACAATGCGGCCGAACGCCTGTTGCGCCACTGGGTCATCGCCCGTCGCCTGAGATTCGGTACCCGCAGCGAGCAAGGAACTCGAGCGTTTGCGCTGTTCGCCGGCATCATCGATACTTGTCGCGCAAGGAAGGCGTCCGCTTGGGATTACCTCACCACCGCCCTTCAGGCCGGCCGCCAAGGACTACCGATGCCACCTTTGCCCGCGATTTCAGTGGGGGAGTGATTGGTTACGTCCAAAGTGTTGGACAAGGCACCCGAGCTAGCGCTGGCCGCACTCGAGTAGAACCATCGTTTCCTGGTAGGCAATGATCGTCCCCTGGGTGCATCCAGCCAGCGCGGCGTGCTGATCCCGCGCTCCGGCCGCCCAGTGGGGACAGCGACATGGCGATGAAACGCGACTCACCATCGAGCCGCACGGCAGGAGTCCGCACGCGCTGGGTCAAGGCTCACACAGGCTGCAGGGAGCATAACCCAGCCTACCTGAGGTTCCCGGGTTGACTCGTCTCTCAAGGTATTTCATATACCGTCCCTTTTATTCACCGTAGACTCCCATGCCTATACTGTCAGTCTTCTTTGGCATCATCGTTCGCATGTGGCATGATGACCATCCGCCGCCCCATGTTCACGTCGAGTATCAGGGATTCGAGGCCTTTGTCGAAATTCGAACGGGCGAGATCAGCGAAGGGCGGCTACCGAGGAAAGCTGCGGCCCTCGTCAAGGAATGGTGCCTGCGGCATCAAGATGAGCTGATGACGAACTGGGAGCGCGCGCAGAAATTTGAATCGTTGCAACGTATAGTTGGAGCAGACCACGATGATTAAGGTGATGACGGCACGCTATCTTGGCAACTATCAAGTTGCACTTGTCTTCTCTGACAATAGGGAAGGGGTTTTTGACGGTACAAGTTTGCTACAACGCCACGGAACGCTGATAGAAGCGCTGCGCGATGAGAACTTCTTCAAGCTCCTGTTTGTCGATGCGGGCGCGTTATGCTGGCCGAACGGCCTGGAACTCTCGCCGGCACGACTGCATGAGAACTGCAACATGACTGCAGCGGCCTGAGTCCTCGGAGAAGGCCAACCAAGGCGCGGTCCATGTCGTTCTGCTGCACGATGTATTCGAGCGTCACGCGATTTCCCAACCCCTCGTGTTGCGTTGGCTGGTGTGCCAGTTGCTCGGCAGCGCCGAGGGAACCTTCAGTATCAAGAAATTCCAGGTCGACCTGAAATCTCAAGGTGTTGCGGTTGGCAAAGACACCCTGCACAGAAGCTGACCATCGACGCTGTGCTCGCTCATTGGCCGGAGCGATGCGCGGCCTGTGGTGAACCCTTCGCAGCCGAACCGGTGGGTCAAGCCTACGGGGGCTACGACGAAATCGAAGTGCTGTCGGCCGACCCGAACGCCCCAGGCCTGCGGCTGTGGGTGACGCAGCACCGGTTCTGGGAAGCCCCGTGCGGGTGCGGCCACTGCAGCCGCCATCAGCCGCCGCGTGCGTTGGTCCTGCCCGAATGGCAAGGCGCGCGGGTGGATGCCCAGCAGATGCTCGGGCCGCGCCTGGCCAGTCTGATCGTCATGCTCTGCCTGCGCTATCGGCTCTCGCGCGCCAAGGTTCGAGAGCTCCTCGGTGAGTTGCTCGGACTGCAACTGTCCGCCGGACTCATCGACCAGACCATACGGCAAAGCGCCGGCCAGGTCGCGCCGGTCGAAGACCTGCTGCTGGAGGAGATCGAGCGCGCCGGCCTGCTGCACCTGGACGAGACGCCGTGGCGAGAACGTGGCCAGTTGCTGTGGGTGTTCAACGCCGTGACGACGGTGGTCCATTTCATCGGCGCACGCAGCGCCGAGATTTTCATCAATGCCCTGCAGGGCGGTTTCGCTGGCTGCCTGATGAGCGACGGCTACGCAGTTTAGCGTTCGTACCGCAACCGTATTCGCTGCCTGGCGCATCTCCTGCGCAAGGCCCGCGGACTGACCGAAGCCACTTGCCGGCACACCAGTCAGGTCGGGCAGCAACTCCTCGACCTCATGGGTGGCCTGATACAGGCGACCCAGGCTGCCCGCGATGGCCCTTTCGACGACTGGGCCGAGCGCCAGGCACCAGCCCTCGCCCAGCTCAAGGCCTTGTGCGAACGCCACCGACACAGTCCCTTCGTCAAACTCGGCGAATTCTGCCGCGAGATGCTCAACGCTTGGGAAGCGATCATCCGGCCGCCACTCGACCCCAGCCTGCCGCTCACCAACAATGCGGCCGAACGTCTGTTGCGCCAGTGGGTCATCGCCCGTCGCCTGAGCTTCGGTACCCGCAGCGAGCAAGGAACTCGAGCGTTTGCGCTGCTCGCCAGCATCATCGATACGTGTCGCGCAAGGAAAGCGTCCGCTTGGGATGACCTCACCGCCGCCCTTCAGGCCGGCCGCCAGGGACTACCGATGCCGCCTTTGCCCGCGATTTCAGTGGGGGAGTGATTGGTTACGCCACACGCTCTATCCGCGTTGCAGAAAGACCCGAAGGCGGCCCAGCTGGCCCTTTGTTGCCAGCCATCTTCGCCCATGGTTTCGGGAAATGATGAACTATTTCCTGTTCAGTCCGCTGACTCAGCGGGAAAATCCGGTTGCTTGTTTGTCAAGCGGTCCAGGATGGTCGCGGGCCCTGGCTAACGACGAATTGACCACGCTGCCTGGTCGGCCTCACCGTTACGGGCCACTTGGCGAAGCCGGAGGGGCACTGGACCGTGTTCACTGGTTGTGGCCTGTGACCTCAACTTGCTGAATGCTGAGACATTCGGGCATGGCGGTAGCGTGGCCGAATGCTCATCATGGAACGACCGGGCACCGATGGTGCGGCCGGAACACCCGCGCTGCACCAGGAGATAGCCCAAGGGCCACCGAGCCACGTCAGCATCCCGTAGGAGCCCGATTCATCGGGCGAATGAGGCGAGTGAGTGGCTCACGCGCTTGGCGAAACCGGCCTCGATTGCTTTCCCGACGCCCGTCCGTGGGCGATGGAAGAAGAAGTCCTCAATGATGCCTGGCGACCGGATGCCTGAAGACACGCATCGCGAGTAGCCGATCCCCGGCGCCGTCACGTCACCATGCGGACAAAGGCTTGCGCAGTACCAGCGAAGGTACGGCGGCGGCTGCACGGCAATGGATCAACCGTCAGCCAGGCAGGAGCAGGCATGCTGTCGGGGTCAGGATCATTGGCTGGCGCACGACTTCGATACGCTCATGGCGATGGATCGCTCAGCACTCACGCGGAAATCCAACTGGTTTATCTGATTGTTTTTGAGGAAAACTGGTTGTACGAACTGCGTTCGCGCTTGCGCGGGAATGAGGGTTTGCTGGCGCCGCCCCAATTCTTGCAGCCCCCGCGGCCCCGCGCCATGGCCGAGGTCAGCTGAGGTTATTGAGTGGGCGCGTCTCTGGAAGGTATTTAATATACTGTCCCCTTTTTTGCACCCGCTTTCTCACCCTAAGCCGCGAAGGCCGTCCGGAGTCTGTGGAACGACACAGAGCATGGCAAAGAGATCTGGACAAGGAGGTGTTCTTTGCCGAGATTTTTGGGGCAGACTAGGGTCCACGGCGGGCAGGAACGGAGGCCGGGAAGGGCGGCGCAAATGCGTTTCTGCTCTTGCGGAAACAAGGAGACTGTGCCCTTATCCCAGTGGAGGTTATCGAGTGGGCGCTTTTGGGAAGGTATTTCATATACTGTTTCTCTAATTGCCCATCTCCGCCAAGCACAGACCGATGGAAAAACCGACCCTACCCAGCGACGACTACGACACCCCGTGGAAAGACGCGCTGACGCGCTACTTCCCCGAGTTCATGGCCTTCTACTTCCCGCGAGCCCACGGCGAGATCGACTGGCGGCAGCCGCACATTTTCCTGGAGCAGGAACTCGCCCAGGTGGTGCAGGACGCCCAGCTCGGCAAGCGCCTGATTGACTGCCTGGTGCAGGTCGCGACGCGGGACGCAGGTGAGCAATGGGTCTACATCCACGTCGAAGTCCAGGGCCAGCAGGATGCCGACTTCCCCGAGCGCCTGTTCACCTACAACTACCGTCTCTACGACCGCTACCGTCGTCCGGTTGCCAGCCTGGCCGTGCTGGCCGACGAACGTGAAAACTGGCAGCCGGACGGGTTTGGCTATCAACTGTTCGGCTGCGAGGTCGGCATCCGCTTTCCCGTGGTCAAGCTCCTCGACTACGCCAACCAGACCGAATCCCTGCTCGAAGACCCCAACCCCTTCGCACTGGTCACCGCGGCTCACCTTCTTACCCGGCGCACAAAGGGTGACCCCGAACAGCGCTATGCGGCAAAATGGCGTCTGGCCAAGCTGCTCTACGAACGCAATTGGGACAAGCAGCGCATCATCGATCTGTTCGGGGTCATCGACTGGCTGATGCGGCTGCCGACAGACCTTGAGCAACGGCTGCTGCAGGAAGTCTACACACTGGAAAGGAAGGTCATCATGCCTTACGTCACCTCTGCAGAACGCTTCGGAATCGAGAAAGGCCGGCAGGAAGGCCGACAGGAAGGCCGACAGGAAGGCCGACAGGAAGGCGAGGCTTCCCTCCTGAAGCGCCTGCTTGCGCGTCGCTTTGGCACGCTCCCCGATGCGGTCCAGGTCCGGCTGACCACCGCCACGATCGATCAGTTGGAAGAATGGGCGATCAGTGTGCTCGACGCCGAGTCCCTGGACGAAGTCTTCAATCAACGCCGACAGTAGCAAGGGTTGCGTTGGCTGGTGTGCCAGTTGCTCGGCAGCGCGGCGGGAACCCTCAGTATCAACAAATTGCAAATCGACCTGAAATCTCAAGGTATTGCGGTCGGCAAAGACACCCTGCACAGTTACCTGAGCCATCTCGATGGCCACGAAGAACTGATTCATGTCTGCGCCAGTGTGGATCACCCGGAGACTTCGTTCGAGAAATCCGGGCCTTGCAGGATGTCGCCTCGGAGTTCCTACGCGACAGCAGGGCGCAGATCACGCCTGGGCCGACCAGCCGTGCTGGAAGTCCCTGCCGGCATGACCCTCGTTGCAGCCCGCGATTGGCTACTGGATGAAACAAGTGCGCGAGCGGCATAAAGCGAGCAACGACGATCCGTCGAGGAGTGATGCTGCGGCTGGTGGGGCATGCAGGTTACCTTGCCGCGGCCAGGCCGGGTTTCCAGGCAAAGCTGCTCTCCGAACGCAATTGGGACAAGCAGCGCATCATCGATCTGTTCGGGGTCATCGACTGGCTGATGCGGCTGCCGACAGACCTTGAGCAACGGCTGCTGCAGGAAGTCTACACACTGGAAGGGAAGGTCATCATGCCTTACGTCACCTCTGCAGAACGCTTCGGAATCGAGAAAGGCCGGCAGGAAGGCGAGGCTGCCCTCCTGAAGCGCCTGCTCGCGCGTCGCTTTGGCACGCTCCCCGATGCGGTGCAGGTCCGGCTGACCACCGCCACGATCGATCAGTTGGAAGAATGGGCAATCAGTGTGCTCGACGCCAAGTCCCTGGACGAAATCTTCAATCAACGCCGACAGTAGCAAGGGTTGCGTTGGCTGGTGTGCCAGTGTCACCGTTCACTCCCCCTCACCGCCGATTGGCCAGCAGCCCCCGCGGCCGTTCCTGTGGACGGACGACGGAGCTCGATACCGCTGCGCGCCGGTGCCCATGCCGTCGTGGGCGATCAGACAAACCGCCCCATCGCTTTTTCTCAACAGCTTATCGACGTAAGCTGAGAAACCACCTGCGATTTCGTGGGAGCTGAGCGTGAGTTGCTTTGGACTGAGCGCCGTTGCCCGCAGCCAAGCCCGTCGTGCCATGCATCTGACCGACCACGATCTTCGCCAACTCGACCGCGATGCCCTGTCGCGGCTTGAGGAAGAGTCGTTGCGGCGGTTGGCGGAGCGCCTGCTGGCTGACCTCAAGGAGGCGCGGGACCGATTGAACCAAGGCTCCCGCACCAGTTCGCGTCCGCCCGGCAGCGATTCGGTCTATCGCCAACCCCGTGCTGCCGCGGAGCGTGATCCGCCGACGGACGGTGCGTCTGGGTCGCCGCCAACGACAACGACCGGCGAACCAGGAGAGGCGCTTGAGGCGAGCGACGACGGCGCTGCGGTGACGATAACGCCTTCCGGCGCGGCTGCCCCTGCGGCGCGTCGCCCGGGGCGGCAGCCGGGCGCGCCCGGGTTTGGTCGAAGCCAGAAGCTGACGGTCAACGCTGTGATCGATCATTGGCCGGAGCGATGCGCGGCCTGTGACGAGCCCTTCGCAGCCGAACCGGTGGGTCAAGCGTACGGGCGCTACGACGAAAGCTCCTCTGTGAGTTGCTCGGACTGCAACTGTCCGCCGGACTCATCGACCAGACCATACGGCAAAGCGCCGGCCAGGTCGCGCTGGTCGAAGACCTGCTGCTGCAGGAGATCGAGCGCGCCGGCCTGCTGCACCTGGACGAGACGCCGTGGCGAGAACGTGGTCAGTTGCTGTGGCTGTGGGTGTTCAACGCTGTGACGACGGTGGTCCATTTCATCGGCGCACGCAGCTCCGAGATCTTCATCAATGCCCTGCAGGGCGGTTTCGCTGGCTGCCTGATGAGCGATGGTTACGCAGTTTAGCGTTCGTACCTCAACCGCATTCGCTGCCTGGCGTATCTCGTGCGCAAGGCCCGCGGACTGACCGAGGCCACTTGCCGGCACACCAGTCAGGTCGGGCAGCAACTCCTCGACCTCATGGGTGGCCTGATACAGGCGACCCAGGCTGCCCGCGATGGCCCTTTCGACGACTTGGCCGAGCGACAGGCACCAGCCCTCGCCCAACTCAAGGCCTTGTGCGAACGCCACCAACACAGTCCCTTCGTCAAACTCGGCGAATTCTGCCGCGAGATGCTCAACGATTGGGAAGCGATCATCCGGCCGCTACTCGACCCCAGCCTGCCGCTCACCAACAATGCGGCCGAACGTCTGTTGCGCCACTGGGTCATCGCCCGTCGCCTGAGCTTCGGTACCCGCAGCGAGCAAGGAACGCGAGCGTTTGCGCTGCTCGCCAGCATCATCGATACTTGTCGCGCAAGGAAAGCGTCCGCTTGGGATTAGCTCACCGCCGCTCTTCAGGCCGGCCGCCGGGGACTACCGATGCCGCCTTTGCCCGCCGTCTCGGTAGGGGGGTGTTTGGTTACTCGGCGCACGAGAACGCAATGCACGGAATTTGTTTATTGCTTAGTAGTAGGCTCTGATAAGATGCAAAGGTTGTAAGCCTTTGCGGTTAGAGAGGCACATATTGTCGAAACAATTCCAACATAGGAACAAGGACTGCCGATGAGAAAGTCTGTTTATGTTGCGATGAGCGCTGACCTCATCCATCCAGGCCACACCAATATCATTAAACGCGCGGCTGAATTGGGTGATGTTACGATCGGTTTGCTGACTGATAAAGCCATCGCATCTTACAAGCGTGTCCCTTTCATGGCATGGGAGCAACGCGCTGAAGTCGTCGAGAGCCTAAAGGGCGTGGTTCGAGTGGTGCCCCAGCATACCTTGGATTATGTACCCAACCTTCGTGAATATAAGCCCGACTATGTTGTCCACGGTGACGATTGGCAAACCGGTGTTCAAGCCAAGACACGTCAGGCGGTGATTGACGTGCTTGCTGAATGGGACGGCGAGCTTCTCGAGGTTCCTTATACTCGCGGAATTTCATCAACCAAATTGCAAGGTGCCATAAGGGAGATTGGCACCACACCGGACATTCGCCGTGCCAGCCTGCGCCGGATGCTGCATGCCAAGCCCATCCTGCGCTTCCTTGATCTGCACAACGCGCTTTCGGGCCTGATCACTGAGAAGGCGGGGATCGACACGCCGACCGGGCGCAAGGAATTCGACGGGATGTGGGCCAGCTCACTCACCGACGCGACATCGAAGGGCAAACCTGATACCGAGGCAGTGGACACTACTGGGCGTGTCAATACGCTCAATGAAGTACTGGAGGTTACCACCAAGCCGATCATCTATGATGGTGATACAGGCGGCAAGCCCGAGCATTTCCAGTTCACGGTGCGCACGCTGGAGCGTCTGGGTATTTCGGCCATCATCATCGAGGACAAGGCGGGGCTGAAGAAAAACTCGCTTTTCGGCACCGATGTCGATCAGACGCAGGACAGTATCGAAGCGTTTTCCGACAAGATCCGCATGGGCAAGATGGCCCAGCAGACCGATGATTTTATGATCATCGCACGCCTGGAAAGCCTGATTTTGGGCAAGGGGGTTGATCATGCGATGGAACGGGCCGAGGCCTTCATCGAGGCCGGAGCCGACGGGATCATGATCCATTCGCGCGAAAAGACCCCCGACGAGGTCTTCGAGTTCTGCGCCCGCTACAACAGGCTGGAGCGCCGCAAGCCGCTGGTCGCAGTGCCCTCGTCCTACAACAAGGTGACCGAGGAGGAACTCGCGGCCAACGGGGTCAATGTGGTGATTTATGCCAACCAGCTCTTGCGCTCGGCCTATCCCGCGATGATGGAGACCGCGCTATCGATCCTCGAACATTCACGCTCGGCGGAATGCGACAGCCGCATGATGCCGATCAAGCAGATCCTCGAACTCATTCCGGGTACGAAGTGATGATATCGCCAAAAGCATTTCATTCGGCTTTCGCAGCCGAAGGCGTCGATTTTCTAGCTGGGGTCCCGGATTCGCTGCTCAAGGATTTCTGTGCCTATGTCGATGCGGTGCTCCCTCCCGAAAGCCATGTGATTGCCGCCAATGAGGGTACCGCGGTTGGTCTCGCGGCCGGGCATCATCTGGCGACGGGCGGTCTGCCGATGGTCTATCTTCAGAATTCGGGCTTGGGCAACGCGGTCAACCCGCTGCTGTCGCTGGCCGATCCGGAAGTCTATGCCATCCCGATGATCGTGCTGGTGGGCTGGCGAGGCGCTCCCGGTGTCAAGGACGAGCCGCAGCATCTCAAGCAGGGTCGGGTGACGCCGGCGATGCTGGAGGCGATGGAAATCCCCTATAAGATGCTCGAGGGCGATCCCAAAGCGGCCGCAGAGGCGGCAAGCTGGGCAGCTGAGACAGCACGCGCGACGAGCGCGCCGGTGGTGCTGCTGGTGCACAAAGGCGCTTTCGGGAAGGCCGAGGAAAAGCGCCCCCCGCGCGCGATGCCTGAGAGGATGCTGGCGCGCGAGGCTGCGATTCTGTTGGTGACGGCCGCCCTGCCTGCAGGGGCCACGATCGTAGCGACCACCGGAATGATCTCGCGCGAGCTTTATGACAGCCGCGTTGCACTCGGACAGGACCGTTCTAGCGACTTCCTGACCGTCGGCTCGATGGGGCATGCCTCACAAATCGCGCTAGGTATCGCGCGAGCGAAACCCGATGCGAAGGTGGTCTGCCTCGATGGCGACGGGGCGGCGCTTATGCATCTGGGCGGTATGGCAACCGTCGGCACGAGCGAGGTCGGGGATCTGTTGCATATCGTACTTAATAATGGCGCGCATGACTCGGTCGGCGGTCAGCCTACAGTGGCCCAGCAGATCTCTCTCACGGCGATCGCGACGGCCTGCGGCTACGACGTCGTAGCCGGTCCGCTGGAGAATGAGGCCGATATCCGCGCAGAGGTCGCACGTCTGGCGCAAGTGCCGGGCAGGCGGTTCCTGGAGGTGCGCGTCCGCCCTGGTTCGCGCGCTGATCTGGGCCGACCAAAGGAAAGCCCCGCGGAAAACAAGGCGCATTTCATCGCGCGGCTGCGCGGATGACGCCGCCAGCCGCTCCTTGCGTCCAGATAAGAATGAAGGAACCTATGCCGTCCCCACCGTGGAATTTTCACAACCCCGTGAAGGTGCATTTTGGCGCCGGTTGCCGCAAGGTGCTGGCCACTGGCCTCTCGCGGCACAAGCTGCTGGTGGTGACGACCGCGCGCGGGCGGGCGCAGTTCACTGCTGATCCGCATCTGGGCATGCTGGAATCGGACATCACTTGGTCGGACCGCGTCAACTCCAACCCCGGCCTGACCGACATCCAAGCGGAAATCGACCGGCTGTCGGGACAGGCATTCGATGCTGTCCTGGCGTTCGGCGGCGGCTCGGCCATGGACGCGGCCAAGACGATGACCGCCGCGCTGACCCCAGGGCTGGCCTGCCGCGACTTAGCCACGCTGATCTCTGATCCTGGCAGGCATCTGACCAAGCCCTTGTTGCCCATCTATGCCGTAAGCACAACATCCGGCACCGGGGCCGAGGTGACCCCCTTCGCTACCATCTGGGACCATCAAAACCGCAAGAAACTTTCTCTAGCCAGCCCGCGCCTATTCCCTGTCACGGCGATTGTGGATCCGGAACTGACACACGGGCTGCCGCGCGCCGCCACGCTATCAACCAGCCTGGACGCCATGAACCAGGCTTTTGAATCGGTCTGGAACCGCAACCGTACGCCTTTGACCACGCTGATGGCCGCACGCGCCATCAAGCTGGCGTTCGTGGCCATCCCACGCCTTGCCGTTGATCTTGATGACCATGACGGTCGCACGTTTATCGCCGAAGCCAGTTTGCTAGCGGGGCTGTGTATCAGCCAGACCCGCACGGCGATCTGCCACTCCATGTCGTATCCACTGACCGCTCATTTTGGTATCGCCCATGGGCTGGCCTGTGCTGCCACGATGTCTGCTGTAGCGCATGAGGTGCTAACTGCCAAGCCCGCCGGACTGGCCGAGGTGGCAGCGCTGAACGGGCTGACCAACGCGATTTCGCTGGTTCAGCAGCTCGACTCTGTGCTGCAGACCACAGACCTTCGTCGCTTTTTGGCGACTGAACTTCCCAAACGGGACGCGGTGATCGCGCTGCTCGCTGATATGTACACCCCGGGGCGTAGTGAAAATTTCATCCTGCAAATCGATCATGACCTCCTGACGCGTATCATCGAGCGCGATCTTGAGTAACAGGTTTCAAGAATCGTGCCGTAAAGTTTGGACGGAAGATACTGTGCCGATCAGCTTGCCCGGCTAGAGTTTGCATTATTAAAATAAAGAGCTGCGAATGAAGAACATTGTTTTGTTGTGTGGTTTTGGCTGGTCTGGATCAAGCGCTGTTGCCGATTGGCTTTATGATTCGGGGAATTTTTCTCAACCAGGGATCGAGCAAGAGATCCTTCCAATTAGCTTCGGGCTTTGTCGTGGGCTTAGAGCAGCGGAAAGAAATACATATTTAGATGCGGTCTTGTCAGCATATGCCTTATTACCTGACAGCAAGTTAATGAAGCATCAAATCAACAAAAGCTTTGCGAATTCCAATCCGCATGTATCGTTAATGCTTTTTTTTAGTCGGATAAAATATTATTTATATAAGGCCGCAAGAAAAAAATTACTCCAAAGAATGGATTCGTCGCTGTCGAATCTGCTTCGTGGGGAATTTAGAACCGACGAGCATTATTTAAGAGATGTATCACTCTTTTTTGACACATTGCAGAAAATAAGGAGCGAAAATTCTGGGCGTGACATCAGCAAGGACAGCCGCGAGCAGCTAGAGTACATCTTTAGTAATATAATTCATCACTTCCTTGATCGCCATGCAGACTCTGAAAAAATTACAGTACTCGACAATGCGATATCTGGGTATTTTTTAGATTATGTGAAATACATTGACTTTTCTCGATTTGACAATGTCTATGTTATTATTGTTACGCGCGACCCCAGGGACCAGTTTGTAGATAGAGTAGCGAATAGCTTGACGACATTCGCGCATTCTCACAAGGGTTTCGTTGGCGAGTATTTAAAATATCAAAACTCAATAAATTCATTCATGGAAGATTGCGCTGAGGAAAAAAATGTGAAGATATTTGATACAAACTTTGAATGCTTTATAAGAAATCAGTCTGGCTTGCGTGAAAAAATTTGGAATAGTTTTGTCGCGAATGGTGTTGTAGTTGGCGCGTACCAAAGTGAAAAAAAACTTTTTGACGCAGAGAAATCTTTGCGGAACATCGGACTTTGGAGGAAGTCGGGGCTCTCAAGTCAGATAAATTATATTACTAGAGAACTGAGCGCTTTTTGTCTCGACTAATGCGCACTATCGAGTGATGGCATGCGAACCTAGGGAACCACGGATTTAATAGGGCTTACTCCGTTTCGTGTGGAACCGGCGTCGGGTCCGTCGGGTCCGTCGGACAGGTGCGTTGATCAGCGCTTCCTTAGTACATCAAATGCGAAAGATACTCTTTTCCGAGAAAGTGACCACAAATCTTCTTCTACTCCAGGTTAATTGTAAATGACCGCAAAAGACCACCACATGGTCGAAGTGCTGCGCGGGGCGGGGATTGCTTTTGTCCTTCGCGGCATCGGGGCCGGGTTGGCATTCGCACTAAATGTTGTAATCGGACGGATGTTGGGGGCCGAAGGGGCCGGCCTCTATTTCCTTGCGCTTTCAGTGGCCAGCATCGGGGCGGTGGTCACCAAGCTGGGGCTGGACAACACATTGCTGCGCTTCGTGGCGGCGGGGGCCAGCTTGGCAGACTGGAACCGCGTTGTCGGAGCTTTTCGAACTGGCACGCGCCTGGCCGGAGCGGCCAGCCTGGGCGGGGCAATAACCGTGTTCGCGGCCGCGCCGCTAATGTCAGAGCATCTCTTCGGGGAACCGGCGCTTGTGGGGCCTTTCCGGGCGATCAGCGCTGGCATCTTCACATTCGCGATGATGATGCTTCTGTCCGAATGTCTCAAGGGCCTCAAACGCATCCGCGACTCGATGCTGGTCTCCGGCGTGCTGTACCCGTTGATCGCGCTTGTCCTGATCTGGCCACTCGCAAGCCTGTTCGGGCCGACAGGGGCAGCGCTGGCCTATGTGCTGGGTACGGGCGGTGCGGCGGCGATCGGCTATGCGATGTGGCGTGCGAATATCCGCAATCATGCGGCGCCAGAGCCTGCCTTCGAGCGCGCGACGCTCTGGCAAAGTGCCCGCCCGCTCTGGGTGATGGACCTGATCAACCGCGCGGTCCTGCCATGGGCACCACTGTTCTTGCTGGGCATCTGGGGGACAGCGGCGGATGCCGGGGTATTTGCGGCAGCGACGCGGGTGTCCATGATCATTGCGCTTTTCTACACGGCCTCTATCACAATCTTGGTTCCGAAGTACGCAGAGCTATACAATACTGGCCAGATCGACATGCTTGGACAAGTTGCACGGCGTTCGGCTCTGACCTTTACACTGGCGGGATTGCCCGTGCTCGCGGCATTGTTCTACTTCCGCCTCGATGTGATGCTTCTCTTCGGACGTGATTTTGGTAGCGGTGCCCCGGTCTTAGCCATACTTTTGATAAGCCAGATGACTCTTCTACTTATGGGGTCTATGGGATATATATTACTTGTTTCTGGCCATTTTAGAGAGATGAGGAATGTGGCAATTATTGCAGCATTCTTCATGTTAATTGCAGCACTAACTCTCACTCCAATTTATACTTCAACTGGCGCTGCAATCTCTGCAGCGATTGGGGTCGCCGCAATGAGCTTTGGAAATACAATATTTGTGCATCGAAGATTAGGTATTAGCTTGATAAGTCCAGGTGAATTACAGCAAAAATGAACGTACTCATGATTTTCAACGGACATAATGTCGGTGGCGCTGAATTGCAATTTTTGGAGCTTGCGCAACATATGTCCAGAAATCACACAGTAAGTGTGGTTAGTATCCATGGGGATCAAGCTGTCAAGCATTTCGAATTGACATCACAGATACCTCTTTTTTCTTTTCCCTACCAGACCTCTCCCTACCAAAGAAAGATTGGGGCGATTGGTCAGCTTTTAAAAGCTGTAAACTTTGGACGAAGAATCAAGCCAGATGCTATTATATCAACTTCCTTTACTGGGAACTTGCTAGCATTTCTGATTTCGAAGTTCTTACCTGCCCGGTTGCTGTCTCTTCAAACCGTTGCAAAGGCAATGGCCTATCCGAAACTGGATAGAGCAATCTTGCGGCGCTTCGACGTGTTGATTGCGGGTTGTAGTGACATCAAGCATTACCTTTTGGCGCACGGCCAGTCGGAAGACAGTATCAAAGTCGTGAACAACTGGGTGGATTTCTCCTCTCGTGTGGTATCGCAATCACCAAGCGCCATAAGGGAGCGTTTAGGGATTGCGCAAGACAAGACGATCATCGGGTGCGTTGGTCGTATGCACGAACAAAAAGGGCAAGAGTTTCTGATCAGAGCCTTCCGCGAGCTTGCGGAGACGCGATCTGATCTGAAATTGTTGCTTGTTGGCGACGGCCCGCGCATGCAGGAGATGCGCGACGAGGCTGATGGGCACCCTGACATCATCTTCACGGGCACAGCCCAGGGGGATGATTACAATGCCTTTCTGAACGCGATTGACATTTACGTGCAACCCTCCCGGTATGAGGGGTTGCCGCGTACTTTGCTGGACGCGATGTATATGAAGCGGCCGGTGATCGCGACGGCAGTGAATGGGAATGTTGATGCGATTCAGGATAAGCGGAATGGGATATTAGTCGCACCAGAGAGCAGCTCTGGGATTTATACTGCACTGACCTTGCTGTTGAACAATCCGGGCTTATCTCGAGCGATCTCAGAACACGCATATTTTAGTGCGATTGAGAATTTTTCTGCCGGATCCCAATTGGATAAAATAGAAAGCGCCCTCAAGTGAACACCGGGCCTATATCAATGGCGATATTCTTTGGCTTTTTCTTTCTTTCAGCGTACAGTCTACAACGTGCCTTCCTCGTTTTTTTACTATTAAGCCCATTTCTGCCCGGATACATTGCCTTTCCCCTTGGAAGCGATGGAAGCGGCATATCTGCTTTTAGATTGGCATCTTATTCAATATTTTTGGTTTTCGTTGCCTCATTAATTTCAGATCCGAACAGTTGGGTTGGCGTGTGGCGATGCTGGATGAGGGAGAAAGCGATTGTCGCCGCATTTATTATTTTGACCGTTTCGAGGGCAGTTTCGACAATAGTATATCAAGAACCTCGCATGATGTTCTATGTATTGGATGAGTTTATCCTAATTTTCTCACTTCTTTTGCTTTCAACTCGCGTATTCATAAATAACAAAAGTATTTTAGAGTTAAGAACAGTATATAGCGTCTCTTCGGTTCTGTTACTTGCCTTTCTAATGATTGAGGTTCTGGGACAGAGGCCAGTACTCAGCTATTTCTTGAATGTTACAGTCACCATTGTTGGAGAGGGTGTTTTCGAAGGCTTCGCTCGCGACGGCAGATATCGGGCGCAGAGTTTTTTTGACAATCCTCTTAGCTTCGCTGAGTTCTTGTTGTACACATCGGTTATGTTTTTATTTCTATTTAGAAAAACTAACGCGCGCAATGGCTGGGCTTACGCTGTCGTTGGGGTTGTGATGCTTGTGGCCACCTTTTCAACTGGCGCGAGGTTCGCATTTGTTGTAGTCGTGATTATTTTCTTGTCTTATATTATATTCCGTTTCTTGAAAACGGCCAGCGCAACTGCCCAGAAGGTTCTTATACTATCCTTGCTGATGGCTATTCTTGTTGCAGTCTTTTCTTTGTCTGCCATTCTTGCAGATATTGAAAACTATATTGATTTGTTCTCTTTTCTTATTGTTGATGATGTTTCTAGTCTCCCGAGCCTTATTAGTCGCGCAAATCAATGGACTGCAATACCCGCAGAAGTCACGTCTAACCAATTTATAGGAATTCTTGGCGAAGGCTATCGAAGTGATCTGATCGAAAGAATAGACATTAGATTAGATTCATACTACTTTCGCTTGTTGATAGAAGGTGGTTGGCTTGCCGTTGCGGCCTTCTTGTTGGTATACGCAAAAGCTATGCTGTCATGTGCCATCTTTTCAAAAAGTCGTGCCAGAATTCTTTCAAAATTAAGCGTTAGTGATGCCGCTTTTTTTCTGAGAATTTTTTTTAGTATTTTTTTCGTCACAAAGCTATTCTTGTCAATGAACTTTAACAATTACCTGTTATTCGTTTTTTTGGGTTTGTTGGTCTCGCTTCACTCAAGAACGAAGGCAAATGCGCATTCTCCTCACCCATAACAACTATTCCGTCCAAGGCGGGGCCGAGGTCTTCTATCATGAGATCGGCCGGATGCTCGAGGCCAATGGCCATGAGGTCGCGCGGTTTTCCTGCGCCGAGGAAGGGTTGGACGCCCCGCAGGGCAGCTTTTTCCCCCACGTGCCCCATTACGCCAGCGGTAGCCTGCTCTCCAAGGCCGCCCGCGTGCCCAGCGTCATCTACAACCGCGACGCTCGCGCCCGCATGGCCCGGCTCATCGCCGAGTTTCGCCCCGACCTGATCCACGGCTTTGCGATATATGGACGGCTCACCCCGTCAATCCTCGATGCCGCCCGCGCGGCCGGGGTGCCGGTGGTGCTGTCTTGCAACGATTACAAGCATATCTGCCCGAATTACAAACTGTTCCACCACGGCAAACTCTGCGAAGACTGCAAGGGCGGGCGGTTCCACAGCGCCCTGCGAAATCGCTGCTGCCATGACAACCTCGCAGTCAGCGTGGTGTCGATGCTGGAAGCCTATGCGCATGACCGCATGGATATCTGGCGCAAGAATGTCGATACGTTCCTCTTCGCCAGCCGCTTCATGGCCACCAAGACCGAGGAATTCTGGGGCAAGGGCCGGGTTCCGATGGACTTCCTGCGCAACCCGTTCGATGCAGCGGCCCATCATGTGCCCGTGCATGCGGGCGGGTACATGCTGTATTTCGGACGCCTGATCGACGAGAAGGGCGTTGATGTGCTGGTCGAAGCCGCCCGCGGCGCCCCGGATGTGCCGGTGGTGATCGTCGGGGAAGGCCCTGACCGGCCCAAGCTAGAACAGATCGCGGCCAGCCTTGACAATGTGCGCGTTGTCGGCCCGGCCTGGGGGGAAGATCTGAAGACATGGTTGCACGGCGCGCGGGCTGTGGTCGTGCCATCGCGGTGGCATGAGAATTTTCCCTATGTGATCCTGCAGGCCTTCGCCGCGGGCAAGCCCGTCATTGGTGCTGACCGAGGCGGCATTCCTGAATTGGTCTGCGCCGGACCGCATGGTTGGCTCTTCGATCCACTTGATGTGGATACGCTTTCCGCCCTGATGGAAAAGGTGCGGGTTTTGGAAGACCATAGGATCCTTGAAATGGGACAATCAGCGCAGAGTTACGTGGCTGCACAGTTCAGCGACAAAAAAATATATGCCGATCTGAAGAGAATTTACGAGAGGGTGCTGGGATGAGAGGTCTGATTATTGGTGGAAGTGGTTTTCTCGGTTCGCATGTTGTAGATCAGTTGCTTGCAGATGGGATGCGAGTCCGCGTCTATGATCGCGCCAGGGAGCGCTTCCGGTGCACCCCTGCCGCTGTTGATTTCCGGCAAGGTGATTTTACCGACACCAACTCCCTCGCGGAAGCGCTGGTCGATGTGGATGTGGTGTTTCACATGCTCAGCACCTCGGTTCCCTCCACTTCGAATCTCGATCCCGTCACGGATATCCAGGGCAACCTCATCGGAACCGTGCGGTTGCTGGAACTGATGCGCAGCGCCGGTGTCCGGCGCATGGTGTATCTGTCGTCGGGCGGAACAGTCTATGGCCCCACTCAGGCGGACCCTGTGCCCGAAACCCACCCCGAGTGCCCGATAAGTTCATACGGGATCGTCAAATCCGCGATCGAGAAATACCTGTTGATGGAGCAGCACCTTCATGGGCTGCGCCCGACGATCCTGCGGGCGTCCAACCCTTACGGCCCACGTCAGGGGCATGGTGGCGTTCAGGGTGTGATCGGAACCTTCGTGTGGCGTATCGCGCGAGCGGAGCCGATCCAGATCTGGGGGAATGGCAACATCGTCCGCGATTTCATTTATGTGGATGATCTGGCCCGCCTTTGCGTCAACTGCGCGACGCAAGAGGTCTGCGGCGTATTCAATGCCGGCAGCGGACAGGGGGCCTCTATCAACGAGGTACTTGACGTGATTAGAACAGTGACGGGTCACGCTGTGCAGCCAGACTACAAGCCGGGGCGCGGTTTCGATGTGCCGCGCGTGGTGCTCGACATATCTGCGATCCGCGAACGACTATCCTGGGCGCCAGCAATATCACTGAAGGATGGGATTGGCTTGACATGGAAATGGCTAAAAGATCATTTGGCCGAGAAGTAACTCCCCATGGTCGCACAAATCGATGTTGATTATCTGAAAGCGCGTCCCGCGCGTCTCTGGAGCTGGCTGCTAAGTGATGGCCTGTTCGAAGGGCGCCCGTTCACCACTCGCGGCCAGTTCGTCAATCCACTCCTGTTTCGCCGGTTCGCGTTGCAGAAACGACCACCACAGATGCGCAAAGTCAAGGCGCTGATTTTCATACTGAGCACGGGGCGCTCCGGGACAACCATTATCGGGATCGTATTGTCGAGGCATCGTGATGTCGGGTACCTGAATGAACCGGAGGCAATATGGTCAACCCTGCGCGATGATGAAGATCTGATCGGCAGCTATCATCGTGGTCCCGCGCGGTATCGTGTTGCGGAAGAAGATGCGTCTCTTTCCCTGATCAACGATGCGCATCGCGGCTACGGGGCGTATTTGCGCCTTACGCTGACGCAGCGTGTTGTCAACAAGCATCCAGCACTTACTTTCCATGTTCCTTTTGTTCGGCAGATTTTCCCAGACGCGAAATTTCTGTTTCTGTCCCGTGATGGACGGGACACATGCGCGTCAATCGAGCACTGGTCCGCGCGCCGTGGTTCGAATGTCGGAGCAGAGACCCATGATTGGTGGGGCGTGAACCGGCGCAAGTGCATGCTTCTCGAAGATCAGATCATCCCGGAGGACCCTCATCCCGCACCCCATGCCGAAAGCCTGAGCGAATTGACGGACAATCGTGCAATGGCCGGGACCGAATGGATCGTCACGATGCGCGAGGGGCTGAGGCTTGTCGATTCCCACCGTAAAGATGTTGTGCATGGCTCCCATGCTGATCTTTGCGCTCATCCCGAGGAGGCCTGTGCGCGCATATCCGAATTTGCCCAGTTGCCTCCGGTCCCGGTGTCCCTCGACTATGCAAAGTCAACGCTCAGCCCGCTAAAACCCAAAACAGACTTCCCGCTGCCGAAGGAGCTTGAAGCACTGTTCGGGAGTACCTCTGCGGCACTTGCTGGTTCGAGGCGGTCTTGATGCCCAGAGCCAAGCTGTCGATACTCGGAACAGTTGGTGTTCCGGGGAACTACGGGGGCTTTGAGACGCTGGCAGAGAACTTGGTGAGGTATCATGCTGCCCTTGAACTAAATGCACACCTAACCGTGTACTGTTCGAGCAAGAGTTTCCCTGAGCAGCGATCAAAATTTTATGATGCAGACCTGCGCTACATCAATCTGTACGCGAATGGGCCCCAGTCCATTCCATATGATATCTTGTCACTCTTCAGTGCTGTGCGGCAAAAAAGCGATGTCATTCTCTTATTGGGTGTATCGGGCGCGCTCGCATTGCCATTTATACGCCTGATTTCTCGCGCACGCATTTTGACGAATGTTGATGGTATTGAGTGGAAGCGGGCAAAGTGGCGCGGATTAGCGAGAATGATCCTCAAATGGTCTGAGTTTGCCGCAGTCCACTGGTCTCATGTCGTAATAGCGGATAATGCGGCCATCGCAGAACACGTAAAGGCAAGCTATGGGATAAAATGCAAGGTTATCCCCTATGGGGGCGACCATGCCGTCGAGGCTGAGTCGACCAAAGCCCCGGAAATCAAGCTGCCTGACGACTTTGCACTTGCATTGTGTCGCGTCGAACCCGAGAACAATGTCGCGATGATCTTGGAGGCCTTCTCCCGGATGCCCGAACGTGCTTTGGTTTTCGTCGGGAACTGGAACCAAAGTGACTACGGAAAAGACGTGCGCCGGACGTACGGAGAGCATTCAAATATCACTCTGCTTGATCCGATCTACGATCCGGGCATATTGCGCTGGATACGGGATCGTACCGTTGCCTATATTCATGGCCATTCCGCTGGCGGAACCAATCCGTCGCTGGTCGAAATGATGCATTTCGGTATTCCGGTCTTTGCGCATGGATGCACATTCAATCGCTTCACGACGGAAGAAAGCGCCTCGTACTTCAGCACGCCTGAAGAGTTGATTACGGCCGTTGAAGGGCTTGATGATGAGCAGGGGCGCATCATCGGAACAGCGATGCGCGAGATCGCACAGCGCCGTTATACATGGGAAACCGTTGGTCGTGCATATTTCGAACTAGTAGAGGGCATATGAAGATCGAGGAAACCCGACCATCAGGGGTTTTCGTGATCACCCCACGTCGCTTTGCAATCCTCGAAAGTTAGCCTATTGTCATTGTTACTAAGCAATAAACGTCTTCTGTTCATATTGTACGAGCGCAATCCGGATGCCGAAAAAACCCTCGAACGATCTCTGGAAGAGTTTGAAGGCGCTCCAGCGCCCCCTGAATGAGACGCCGCAGGCTGATTTTGTCGAGCGGCTTCTGTTTCGCCACGCGTTCCTTGACACTCTTCCACACTTGCTCGTCCGGATTGAGTTGCGGCGAGTAAGGCGGCAGGAAGTGCAGTTCCAGCATGCCGTTGGTGGACGCGACGTATTCGCTCACCAGCTTCGCTTTGTGAATCGAATGACCATCGACAACCAGGAAAATGGGCTGCGTCGCGCCGAGCATGAGTTGTTCGAGGAAGGTACGGAACACCGCGGCGTTGACCAGACCCTCGTGAAGCATGAACTGAAGTTGCCCGCCCGTGCCAACTGCCGACAGCATCTGGACGGAGACGCGCTGGCCTGTGGTGCGTGCCACCGGCGTCCGGCCGCGAGGCGCCCAGGTCGTGCCCGCGTGGTAGTCCGAGCGCATCCCAGCCTCGTCAGCGAACATGATCAACGCCCCACGAGCCCTCGCACGTGCCTGGAGAGCGGGGTACTCCTCCGTGTGCCAGCGCTGCACCAGCGCCGCATCCTGCTGATAGGCACGGTACAGCGGGCGCTGGGCAGTGAATCCGAGTTGCCGCATGACCTTGCCCAAGGTCGGCAGGCTCAGCGTCATCTGAAACTGCCGTTCGATCAGGCTGCCGATCAGGCGCAAGGTCCACAACCCGAAGTCAAACTTCAACTGGTCGGGCGTGCGGTCGCGAACCGTATCGGCAATCCAGCGCAACTGATCCGGGCTGACCTTCGGCGGCCGACCCGCGCCTTCTCGGGCAAGCAACGCGTTCTGACCACCGTCGTAAAATGCCGCCACCCATTTGAAAACCGCGCGCACCGAGACATCAAAATGGCGCGCCACGTCACTCGCCGGCATACCAGACCGAACCATTTTGACGCTTTGCATGCGTATCCATTGCTGTTCCATGCGGCGAGAAGTGAAAACCGGCCTTGGGGGAATCGAATGAAAGTTCATGGCGAGCATTATACATGAAACTCGTCCGCGCGCCAGAGCTCAATGCACGCAATTTATTTATTGCTTAGTAATTGTAAGCGTGGGAGAGGTGGGGTTTCGGCTGCGGTTTTCGAGGTTGGGAGCGATTGGGGACGAACTTCTGGAGGTTCAACGCGATCTCCTCGAGGATCGGCTTGAGGCGGCGAGCGGCGGCGGTTGTAGCCGGGAGCCAACGGCCGATCTGTCGTTTGATCTCGTCGATTTCCAAGGTGCGGTTGATCTTGGGTGATTGCCGCGAATAGTCATACCGTGGAGGCTGGCCGGATCAGGATGTCCCACTTGGGCAGGAGCGGGTTTCTTGCCAGTCGGGACTCAACAGCCTGCATGGCAACCTTGGCCACGGTGACTCCTTTTTGATAGGCCGTCCGGCTCAGTTGGACGACGGGATGGATGCCTTTCCAGGTCATGCTTTTCGCCCACGCCAACATTGTTTCGGTATCGGTCAGCTTGGCGCCGTTCCAGTGCTTCTCGAGGATTCCCCAGCAGCGCTCGACGGGATTGTATTTGCTGTGGTACGGCGGATAGTAGAGGAGGCGAATGGACTTGCCGATGTGGTCGGCGAACTCGACCATGCGCTTGAGAAACTGCGTGCGCCGACCATTGCTCTCGGGTCCGTTGTCGGCCTTGATCTGGATGTGGGTGACGCGCGCACACGCATCGGGGTCTTGACATGCCCACCTGGCGTACAGGCTGTCGATGATGAAATCGCTGGTCTTCGCCGAGCTTCCGAAGGACAGATGAAGGGAGCCACTGTCTTCGTTGACGACACCAAATGGGGTGTGCTTCTCTTGGCACCCCATGTCGTGGTCTGCCGCCTGGTTGTCACCCCGCGTCTTGCCACCGCGCGAGTAGTCGCCAATATTCACCGTCGCCTTGCAGTCCATGCTCAGGCGCATGACCGCTGCGCCTTGGCAATCCCGGTCATGTTCCCGGATGTTGGCGAAGATGGCGTCGGTTTCGGGGACTTTTTTTGGGGTTTGGCCTTGAGCACCGGACGCAGCCGGTACCCGTTCCGGTTCAACACTTCCGACATGCAGCTTCGGGACGGCAACACCTCGTCGGCAAATCCCAGCGCTTGCAACTGCTTGCGGGCCTCCTCCGCCGTCAAGCGGGTGAACGACAAGGTCGTGCGAAAAGTCGGATCCTGCTGGGCATGACTCTCCGCCAGTCTCCACAGCGCTTCCGCCACCTCCGGGTGTTTCTGCTCCCACAACTTCGCACCACAGAACGCGTGATGCCCCACACAAACGATCCCGGTGCGTTTCTCGTTCAGACCAAGCCGAACAGCCTCCCGACTCCAGCCGAAAACCTCCTCTGCGCACCGAGCGCTGCCGCTACAGTACTTCACCGCCATCTCCGCCTGAAACGCCCGGCGCTCCGATCCCGTCATCTTGCTCGACGCAAGCCGGATGTCTTCCACATGACTGGCTTCAAGAGAAACCCCCCCTTCACTTACCATGGCGACCTTCATCAGTGACTCCAACAATCTGAGAACTGACTCGAAGTGTCGCATACAACACTATGAGCAAGAGACCATATCTAATCAGACAAGCCTGCCACCATGGCTGCTGGTATGACGTCTTGCGGATATCGCCTTAAGTGGAGACCACCGTTGCCACCTTTAGGTGGCGCAAGAGAGGCAGGGTCGCGTTAGCGACCCTGTTTAGCCGCTTTGAGCGGTTCACATAATGAAAGCCCCCGGTTTTGCCGGGGGATGGTTACATTAAAATCCAGGAGTCTTGGCGTGATCATCGTGACTGGCGGTGCCGGCTTCATCGGCGCCAATTTCGTAATCGACTGGCTGAAACTGAATCACGAGCTCGTGCTCAACCTCGACAAACTCACCTATGCCGGCAACCTGGAGAGCCTCGCCAGCGTGCAAGGCGATGCGCGTTACCTGTTCGCGCAAGGCGACATCGGTGACCGCGCGCTGGTCGGCAAGCTGCTGGCCGAGCACCGGCCACGCGCCATCATCAACTTCGCTGCGGAGTCCCACGTGGACCGCTCCATACACGGCCCGGAAGACTTCATTCAGACCAACATCGTTGGCACCTTCAACCTGCTCGAAGAAGTGCGCGGCTACTGGAACGGCCTCGGCGAAGCAGAAAGATCCACGTTCCGCTTCCTCCACGTCTCCACCGACGAGGTCTACGGCTCACTCGACACGGGAGCACCCGCGTTCACCGAGAACACCCCGTTCGCCCCCAACAGCCCCTACTCCGCCAGCAAGGCTGCGAGCGACCACTTGGTGCGCGCCTACCACCACACCTACGGGCTGCCGGTGCTCACCACGAACTGCTCCAATAACTACGGACCCCACCAGTTCCCCGAGAAACTCATCCCGCTGATGATCCTCAACGCGACCCGTGGCAGAGCCCTGCCAATTTACGGCGATGGCAAGAACGTGCGCGACTGGCTGTACGTCTCCGACCACTGCTCGGCCATTCGCGTGGTGCTGGAACAGGGAAGGGTAGGGGAGACCTACAACATCGGAGGCTGGAACGAGATGCCCAACATAGACATCGTCCTCCGTGTCTGTACTCTGCTCGACGAGTGGCAACCCAGTCCCGAGGGACCTGCCACCCGCCTCATCACCTACGTCAAGGATCGCCCCGGCCACGACCGCCGCTACGCCATCGACGCCACCAAGATCCACCGCGAACTCGGCTGGAGACCCGCCGAGACCTTCGCCACCGGCATCCGCAAAACGGTGAAGTGGTATCTGGACAACATGAGCTGGGTGGAACATGTGGCTAGCGGCGAGTATCGAAAATGGCTGGAGACCAACTACACGGAGAGAAAGCAGTGACGCGCAAAGGCATCATCCTTGCCGGTGGTTCCGGCAGCCGGCTGTACCCAGCCACCCTCGCGGTGTCCAAGCAACTGCTGCCGATCTACGACAAACCGATGATCTACCATCCGCTGACCACCCTCATGCTGGCCGGCATCCGCGAGATCCTGATCATCTCCACCCCTCAGGATACGCCACGTTTTGAACAACTTCTGGGTGACGGTAGCCGGTGGGGAATCCATCTGCGCTATGCCGTGCAACCGAGTCCGGATGGCCTGGCGCAAGCCTTCATCATCGGTGCCGATTTCGTCGGCAGCGATGCGACCGCCCTGATGCTCGGCGACAACATCTTCTATGGTCATGACATGGCGCACGACCTGGGCGTCGCCAACGAACAGGCAAGCGGCGCGACCGTCTTTGCCTACCGGGTGCACGACCCCGAGCGCTACGGCGTGGTTGAGTTCGATACCGTCGGCAAAGCCATCAGCCTAGAAGAAAAGCCCAAGGCGCCGAAATCCAACTACGCCGTTACCGGCCTGTACTTCTACGATAACCGTGTGGTTGACATCGCCCGTACCATGAAGCCCTCGCCGCGCGGGGAACTGGAGATCACCGACGTCAACCGCCGCTACTTGGAATGGAACGAACTGAGCGTTTCCATCATGGGGCGCGGGCGTGCCTGGCTCGACACCGGCACCCACGAGTCTCTGCTGGGAGCCAGCCTGTTCGTTCAAACCATCGAAAAGCGGCAGGGCCTCAAGATCGCCTGCCCGGAAGAGATCGCCTACCGGCGGGGCTACATCGACGCGGCTCAAGTCGAAAAGCTCGCCACACCGCTGCAGAAGAACGCCTACGGCCAGTATCTGCTGGCCATGCTCAATGAAAAGGTCTTGTGATGAAACTCATCCCAACGCAACTGCCGGAAGTGCTGCGGATTGAACCGAAAGTCTTTGGCGATTCCCGCGGATTCTTCATGGAAAGCTGGAACCGCACAACTTTCGCCAGCATCGGGCTCAATGTCGATTTCGTGCAGGACAACCACTCCTGCTCTGGCAAGGGAGTGCTGCGCGGTTTGCATTACCAACTCCGGCAGCCGCAGGGCAAGCTGGTGCGGGTGACCAGTGGCGCGGTCTACGATGTTGCCGTCGACCTGCGCAGAAGCTCGCCAAACTTCGGCAAATGGACCGGCCATGAACTCAACGCCGAAAACAAGCACATGCTGTGGGTGCCGCCCGGCTTCGCGCACGGCTTTCTCGTGCTTTCCGAATCCGCCGACTTTCTCTACAAGACTACCGATTACTACGCACCGGAACACGAGCACAGCGTGCTCTGGAACGACCCGGCCATCGGCATTCGTTGGCCGCTCGAGGCCGAGCCGGCGCTGTCCGCCAAGGACAAGGCCGGTAGCTTGCTGAAGGACGCGCAGATTTATCCATGAACATTCTCCTGACTGGCAGTGGCGGACAAGTGGGCTGGGAGTTGCACCGCACTCTCGCCTGTCTGGGCGAAGTGGTGGCCGTGGATTCGGCGCAGATGGACCTCACCGACGCAGACGCGATCCGTCGCGTGGTGCGGGAGGTGGCTCCCCGGATCATCGTCAATTCTGCGGCCTACACCGCGGTGGACAAGGCCGAGAGCGCAAGCGACCGCGCCTATGTCATCAACTCCACCGCGCCAGGCATCCTCGGCGATGAAGCCGAGAAACTGGGTGCACTGCTGGTGCATTATTCCACCGACTATGTGTTCGATGGCTCGGGCGACGCTTCTTGGCGTGAGGACGCCGCTACCGGTCCCCTCAACGTCTATGGAGCCAGCAAGCTGGCCGGAGAACTGGCGATCCAGGCGGTCTGCCGCCGCCATCTCATCTTTCGTACCTCCTGGGTGTATGGCGCACGCGGGGCGAACTTTCTCCTCACCATGCGCCGGCTGATGCGGGAGCGGCCTGAGCTCAGGATCGTCGCCGACCAGATCGGGGCCCCCACTTGGAGCCGCATGCTGGCCGAGGCCACCGCCCTGATCCTGGCCCAACAACTATCGCCCGACCGTGGCGCCGATCGTCCGGAGCCCTGGGGGGTGTATCACATGACCAATGGCGGCGAGACCTCCTGGCACGGCTTTGCGCAAGCCATCCAGGCGCCTGACGACGGCGAGTTTCAGTCGCGGCTGTTGCCCATTTCCAGCGAGGAGTATCCTACACTGGCGAAACGCCCGCTTAACTCGCGGCTGAACAATGACAAGCTGGAGCGGGTGTTTGGCGTGCGGTTGCCGGATTGGCGGACGGCTTTGACCCTGTGCATCCGGAGTTAAATCCAAAAAAATCCCGCGCTTAAGGAAGTGAGAGGTGGCCCCGCTTGTTTGGACAGCAAAGGCTCTTCGATAAGTGGAGCCCTGCCAGTTCCGGTCGGCTGACCGGTGATGCGGTTGGTTTTGACCTTCTGGGATTTTATCCGAACCGAATAGAGCTCGGTGGAGCTTGTGGGCGAAGGGACGTGCGGTGGGAAAGTCGCCAGACTTTTCCACGGCAAGCGGCCCGGTGCGCGCTAGCGCATCGTCCACAAATCCACGGAGCCCCTTCCCCATGCCTTACGCCGCGGCTCGGATGGCCGACGCGAGGGCAGCGAAGTAGGCGGTGTCCGGCGTCTTGCCGTCCAGGGCGCGATGCGGTCGGCGCTCGTTGTAGAAGCGGACGTACGTGGCCAGGTTGGCTCTTGCATCGGCGACGCTGTCATAGGCCTTGAGATACACTTCCTCGTACTTGAGCGTCTTCCACAGGCGCTCGACAAAGACGTTGTCCCGCCAGGACCCCTTGCCGTCCATGCTGATCCGGATGCCGTGCGCCTTGAGCATCCCGGTGAATTCGCCGCTGGTGAACTGGCAACCCTGATCGGTGTTGAAGATCTCCGGGCAGCCGTGCCGGTGGATGGCTTCCCGGACCGCGTCCAGACAGAAGTCGGTCGTCAAGGTGTTCGACAGCCGCCAGGCGAGCACCCGCCGCGAGTACCAGTCGATCACGGCGAACAGGTAGAGGAAGCCCCGGCGCATCGGAATGGTGGTGATGTCCGCCGCCCACACCTGGTTGGGCCGCTCGACGGCAAGATCGCGCAGGAGATACGGATGGATTTCGTCGCCGCGCCGACGACGAGAGGTGTTGGGCTTCCGATACAAGGCCTCGATGCCCATGCGCGCCATCAGGGTGCCGATGTGTCGGCGGCCGGCCTGGAAGCCCTCGGGGCGCAGCAGATCGCGCAACATGCGGGCGCCGGCGAAGGGGTGCTCCAGATGCAACTCGTCGATCCGGCGCATCAGCGCCAGATCCTCCGCCGAGACCTCGCGGGGCGTGTAGTACGCGCTCGAACGGGCCACCCCGAGGAGGGAGCACTGATGCGCGACAGGGAGCTTGTGCTTGCGGTCAATCATCTTCTTGCGCTCAGCAAGCCCGCCTTGGTGAGCGCATGTTCTAAAAAATCCTTCTCCAGCGTCAGCTGTCCGATCTTGGCGTGCAGTTTCGTCAAGTCCGGATCGCTGCTCGCAGGACCGCTGGTAGTAACTTCTCAATAAGCCCGGGCATGAGCGATCGCTGAATCGGGGATGCTTGCTTGCACAGCCCTGAAGCATGACCCGCGCAGCCCAGTCGTAGCAAGGCTTGGCGGCCACCGCAAAAAAAAGCTTTCGCAAAGAAGGGCTAGACAATTTTCGGGGCCTTTGGCAGAATAGGCTGAGGTTGGCGGATCTGCGTTTCTGGTGAAGGTTGTGCGATGGATGTGATGACGCCGAGCAGTTGGGTGCACTGCGGCCGGGAGTTCAGTGCGCGAGAGGTTGCCGACATCTGCGCGACGGTGGCGTGGCTGCCCGGGTTGGCGCGCCATGAACTGGCGGCGACGCTGTGCGAGCATCTGGGCTGGGTGACGCTGACGGGGACGGCGAAGACCGGCGCCTGCCTGGAGTTCCTGCAGCGCTTGCAGGCGGCCTGCCTGCTCGTCCTGCCCGCACAGCGGGCCGCGCGGGTATCCCGTTCGACGCCACGCTGCCCGGCGCGGCCCCGGGCCGTTGCCGAGCCGATGGTCGAGCCGACTCCGGTGGAGGTTTCGCTGTCGGCCCTGGCCCCGGTCCGCCTGGAAGTGATCCGCGACACCGCCTTGGCGAAGCAATGGGATGATCTGATGGCGCGCTGGCACCCGCTCGGTTTCCAGGGTGCCTTCGGCTACCGGTTGCGTTACTTCATCACGGCGGGCGAGCTGCGGCTCGGTTGTGTCCTGTTGTCCGGTGCCGCCCGGGCGGTGGCCGTGCGCGACGACTGGATCGGCTGGACCGCTCAGACCCGGCGCCACAACCTGCCACGGGTACTCAACAACAGTCGCTTCCTGATCTTCCCGCACGTTCGCGTACCGCATCTGGCCAGCCAGGTGCTCGGCCAACTCGCGCGTCGTGCGCGCAGCGACTGGCTCGAACATTGGGGCTTCGAGCCCCTGCTGCTGGAAAGCTTCGCGGGAATAAGGGGACAGTATACTTAATTCATCCGAGTCACGCGGCAGAAGCAGCAAGCCTGTCAGACTCCCATTGAGGATACCGTCACCCAATTACCATTTACAGCCCGCGGCGACGAGTCAGCAGGCCGAGCAGACCAAGGGCGCCGAGAACCAGCGCTGGGCTGGTCGGTTCGGGAGCCGGAAAGGTCACGCTGCCAAAGGTCGAGGCGACTGCGGCATTGTCGAAAGCGGTCGAGGTTGTCCCGTGGTAGGCCACGGGGGTCAGGAACTGGCCGTTCGGCTGCGTCCCGGTGGGCACGAAGCCAGTCGTCGAGTTGTCGTTGATGCATGCCAGCGCCGGGGCTGCAGTGCACGGACCAATCGCCACGTAGAGCGGTGACTGGGTATCGACGACGGCCTGGCTCGTCGGGTAGTTGCCAAAGAATCCGGTGAAGGGGTCGATGCCGATGCCGGCGTTGATCTGGTTGATGCCGTCCTGAAAGTCGTTGTGGTCGGTTCCGAGCACCAGGCCGCCGTCTGCGCCGTCGAGCGCCTTGGCGTAGCTCTGGATCCAGGCGTTCTCGGGCGGGAATCCACCGGAGGTTGTCCAGAATGGTGCCGACGAAATGATCCGTCCGTCGACGATGAGGTTCTTCTGGCTCAGGCTGTTGTACCAGGCGGCGATGTTCTGATAGTTGGCGACCTGGTTCGCGCTGTTGTTGAGACCGGTGACCAGGTCATACACCCAGACCTGGTCGAAGTTGGCGTAGTCCGAGTACACCGCTGAATTGAGGTTGCGCTGCGTGACGTTGTAGCCCGGCAGTGCGGCGATCATCCCGGCCAGTTGCTGGCCATCCGCCTGGTAGGTGGTGGTGTCGGTAATTCGGGGACAGTATATGTATCTCTGAGTGCTTCTGGCCGACAGTCGGCGGATTGTCGCTCGCGGTCGACGTGGCCGGGAGGATTTCCACCTCACGGTCAGTTCAAATCGCCCGATGAAACGGGCTCCTACAGCGTAATGCGGGAGGCGTGCCAGCCAAGCGCTGCCCTGAGGTTGCTTCAATCCACCCCAGCCCATCGTGCCAGCGGGGGGTGTGGTCAATTACCCCGCGGGTTGTTGTTGCGAAAGGTGGCGCTGGAGGGATGAGGGCGGCGAGGTGTGAGCTGTCCGAGCTTGCAATTGAATATACTGTCACCGTATTCCAAAGGTGCAGGATGCAACAGGGCTTCATGTACAATAATGCTGTACAAGTCATCTGGAGTTGGACATGACCATCGAGACAACATATAGCCAGGCCCGTGATCAGTTGAAAGCGCTGATGGATCGGGCCGTGGATGATCGCGAGATTGTGGTGGTGCGTCGCCGTTCCGGTGGGGCAGTGGCCATGATTGCTGCGGACGAACTGGAGAGTCTGACAGAAACCGCTCACCTTCTGCGTTCCCCAAAGAACGCAGAGCGAATCCTCTCTGCCTTGGCACGCGCTCGGGGGGGCGAGGTGGAACCGACGCCTGTGCATACCCTGAAACAACGTAATTCGGTGACGTAATTCGACGTAATTCGACGTAATTCGACGTAATTCGACGTAATTCGACGTAATTCGGTGGTAATTCGGTGACAGTATATTTATCTCTGAGTGCTTCTGGCCGACAGGCGGCGGATCGTTGCTGGCGGTCGACGTCGCCGGGAGGATTTCCACCTCACGCTCAGTTCTAATCGCCCAATGAATCGGGCTTCTACAGCATAAAGTGGGGCGTGCCAGCCAAGCGCTGTCCTGAGGCTGCTTCAAGCCACCCCAGCCCGCAGTGCCAGCGGGGGGGGGCAGTACCCCGCGGGTTGTTTTTGCGAAGATGGCGCTGGAGGGGTGGGTGCGGCGGCGTGTGATCTGTCCAAGCTTGCAGTTGAATGTATTGTCACCGTATCCCTTCCACGAACACGGCGTCCAGGGTCTGTGCGTCGAGCGCGCGCTTCGCCCACGCCTCCAGGCGCTCCGGTTCAGCGCCTGCGAGCTGGCTCTCCACCCAAGGCGGCAAGGCTCCGAAGCGCCAGGTCAACAACTGCTTCAGCAACCGTGCTTCGCCTTGCTCGATTCCCTTTTCGATCCCCTTTTCAATTCCTCTTTGGATCCCCTTTTCGATCCCTCTATCCATCGCCTGTTGTTCCCATTGCTCGGCAATCGTCTGCATCAGTTCACCTCCACCACTCAAAGTTTCTGTCACTACCTGGCGCAACTCGTCACCGCTCAACCGGTCGACGCTCGCCGCCTGCGCCAGGTAGCGTAAAAGCGTACGGACATAGTCCAAGCCCATCGAGCTCTGCGCGAGGTCCCGCAGCAGTCCCAGGATGTCCGGCAGCCGTTCGCGCAACTCGTTCCGGAAGATGTACTTCAGGGTGAGCAGCGCCGTATGCAGCATGACCGCGCCCTGCAACTCGTCGTCCCGGTATCCGCTCAAGTCGATCAGGTGATAGACACATGCCGGCACATAGTCGCGCAGCGGCGGAACGTCTTCCACCTCGTCGGCGAATTGCCGGCTCACGCGCCAGGTTGCCGTGCCGTGATGCACCACGACCGGCACGATGACTGGCAGGTGGCCGGAATTCCCGGCATTCAGCCATTGTTCCCAGATCCGTACACGATAACGCAGGAGGTCCAGGCCGATTCGCGACTCGACGTAGCTCTTGTGTTCGAACAGCACGTGCACATACCCGGTTCCGCCGCCGCGGAGATCGACGGAGTACAGCAGGTCTGCAGGATGAAGCGCAAGTTCCGGATCGAGAAACGAATCCTTGGCGGTGCGCAAGGTCTTCCAATCCAGTGCCTCTACGGCTGGCGCCGGCAGATACCGCTCGAGGAACTCCGCCGCCACCTCGGTCCGCCCGAACACCGCCTTGAAAAAGCGGTCGTGAGGGCTGTTCAACGCCGTCATGTGCGATCTCCGCCAACTCGCTGCGCTTTCATCCTACCACTGTCAGGACGGACGTCGCCACCCTGAAGCGAGAGAAAAGTCGGGTCGGCGTACTCGACTGACCACCAGCCCTCGCAACCTGGCTGACACGTTGCGCCAAGGGGATACGCTGTCATTCGCCACCGAGAGAACTGACTTGAAGACTCCGGACTGCGAGCGTACGCTGGGTTGCTCAAGCAGCCGTTGATCTTCGACGGCCGCAACCTTTTCGACCCGGCCCGGGTCCGCGGCCTCGGGCTGGAGTATTGCGCCATCGTTCCACGGTGGCCTCGGCAACGCTCCAGCGCTTGGCCAGTTCTTTCTGGGTCATCAACTGCTGGTGGTTCGCAACGTGGTCTTGACGGCTGCCAGCGATTGACCCAAGCCGTCGGGGTTGGCGTAATCTGCCAATAGCCACTAGATGGAGGTCGGCATGCCTACGCGCAATGTTGTGCTCACCGAGCACCAAGCCTCGCTGGTCGAGCGGGTCGTCACCGGCGGTCGTTACCAAAACGCCAGTGAAGTTCTGCGTGAGGGTCTTCGTCTCGTTGAGCAACTAGGGAACCGCTGATCAATGGACCTTGACACGCGCCAAACCCGTTCCATGGCGGGAACCCGGCCGCTCGGAGTCAGCAGTCGCACTCTTCGAGTCGGCTTCGCCGGTCGTCAAAGCCCGGTTTCGACCTTTCCGCCCCCTTCTCGGGTCCTTCGGCTGACTCAGGACGCACCTTGGCTGTGGACGGCCAGAAGCTGCCGCCTGGCGATGACCAGATTGGCCAGCGCAAAGAGGATGTGCAACTGGGCCGTGTTCTTCTTCAGGCCCCTGTAGCGGACCTTGCGGTGACCGAAGAGATTCTTCACGATGTGGAAGGGATGCTCGACCTTCGAGCGAATGCTCGCCTTGACCGATTCCAGACGACGCAGCAGCGTCCCGAGCTGGCTCTCCTTGGGGATCGCCTTCAGCTTGCTGCGCTTGGTCGCGACCTGCCAGTCGATGTCCCGGTCTTTCAGTTCTTCGCGCTTCTCGACGCCGGTGTAGCCGGCATCCAGATAGACGACCTTCTCTTCGCCGTGCAGCACTTCGGCGGTCTGCGCCACGTCGGCGACGTTCGCCGCCGTTCCGACTACCGTATGAACCAGCCCGCTCTCGGCATCGACGCCGATGTGCGCCTTCATGCCGAAGTGCCACTGGTTGCCCTTCTTCGTCTGGTGCATCTCCGGATCCCGGGCCTTCGCTTCGTTCTTCACCGACGGCGGTGCGGCAAGGATCGTCGCGTCGGCAATCGTTCCCTCGCGCATCATCAGTCCCTTGGCCGTCAGTGCCGCGTTGATCGCCGCGAAGACGCCCTGCGACAATTCCTTCTCTTCCAGCAAGTGGCGAAACTGCAGCAGCGTCGTCGCATCCGGAACCGCCTCTCGCGACAGATCGATCCGCACGAATCCCCGCAACGCCTGGCTGTCGGTGATCGCATCCTCCACCCCCTCGTCCGACAGGCCGTACCATTGCTGGACCAAATACACCCGAAGCATGCGCTCCAGCCCGATCGGCGGCCGGCCGCGCTTCCCCTTCGGGTAGTGCGGTTCGATGATCGCCAGCACATCTCGCCAGGGAATGACCTGTTCCATGTCCGCAAGAAAGCGCTCGCGTCTGGTGACCCGCCTCTTCGCCGCAAACTCGGCTTCCGAAAAACTGATCTGTTTCACTGGCCAATCCCATTCTCACCAACGTGCACATTATACCAGAGGCATCGTGAGCGAGGGCGAGTAACCATCCCCCGGCAAAGCCGGGGGCTTTCATTATGTGAGCCGCTCAAAGCGGCTAGACAGGGTCGCTAACGCGACCCTGACTCTCTTGCGCCACCTAAAGGTGGCAACTCAGCGCCACAGGCTCAGTTGATCCAGTCGCTTGTCCTCCTGCTCCTGGTCTCGGATGTACTCCCGGATCAACGTCTCGTCTCGACCAACGGTCGAGACGAAGTACCCTCTTGCCCAGAAGCTCTGGCCGACGAAGTTCCTCTTCTGCTCACCGTACACTCGGGCCAAGTGAATCGCGCTCTTGCCCTTGATGTACCCCACCACATGCGACACAGCGTACTTCGGGGGAATCGAAATCAGCATGTGCACGTGATCCTGCATCAGATGCCCCTCTTCGATCCGACTCTCCCTCTGCTCCGCCAGTTTGCGGAACACTTCCCCGAGGTGGCGACGTAGCTGCTCATACAGCGTACGCCGTCGGCACTTCGGGATGAACACTACGTGGTATTTGCACTCCCACTTCGAGTGGCTTAGGCTTTCGGACTCGTCCATCGGGATTCTCCATAGTCGTGTGCTTGGCGGCTCACGGCTTGAAGTTTCCTGATGGACTCCCTGAAATGTCAAACTTCTCCAGTCCCCCGGCAGAGCCGGGGGATTTCCCATTCTTGGTTAAATCAGCGCTTCCCTAGAGGCCAAAGATGCTTGCCGTCTTGAGGCGCTTCGGTCTGCTGCGCAAGTGGGGATCGCAGACATTGAGGCTGGCCGATTCAAGACCTTTGCAACCAAAGAATCGCTGCGGGGCCACCTCAAATTCATCACCGACAAAGCGATTGCGGCTGCATGAGCTTTGTCTGGCAGATCCGGTTGGCAGCGCGAACCGAACTGGATTTTCTCGACATCACCGCATGGACTGCTGAGAACTTCGGCGCTCGCCAGGCAGAGTACTGCGCCCCCGAGTTCGACAAAAATACGGCTAAGTGATTGTTTGTGCGCAATTCACCGGTTCGGAATTGGCACTACAGACGTCTAGCGGAGGGCTCGGGCAGGGCGACGGTGTCGAACAGCTTCTTCTGTTGGGGGTCCTCCGATTGCTTCATGACAGCATGGACTTGCCCAGGCATGTTCCGGTGGCCAACAATCAAGCTCAATGATTGCCCAATGATGAGTTCACAAGCGACTGCGGAGAATAGGGGAAACTTTCGAACCAGCCCGCGTTTCCACTTTCCTGCAAGCGGTAGCTCCGGGGTGCGGATAGAAAAAGAGGTATGCTGCACCACCAGCGCGAAAACTCCGTCCCGCCGATACCGTTCGACCGCGGGTGGCTGGCGGTCGGCAACACCGGGCCAAGGACGACAACGTCGAGACCGAGTTGGGCTGCCCGCGCCAGATCGGCGGCGCTGTGACACGAGGCGGCGATCCGCTCGAAATCCGGACGTTGATCGATCTCCCTCAGCCGACTCGACGAGAGATGCAGTCCCTGGGCGCCGACCGCATGAGCCAGCTGCGCATCGTCGTTGATCATGACCGCGGCCTTTCCGTGCGCTTGCGCCAGAGCCACGACTGCCTGCGCGAAGTCGGGACGCTGCGTCGGCGCCAGCCTCTTGTCGGACAAAGCGGGCGTGGAGTCCGGCACGGGAGGGTGTGGGGCGTGGCTTCTGGGGGGCGCAGCAGCGGCTGGGCGGTCCAAGTGTGCCATCGGCATTGCTATTGAATATACTGTCACCGTAATGCACGCATTGCTCGGCAATCGTCTGCATCAGTTCACCTCCACCACTCAAAGTTTCTGTTACTACCTGGCGCAACTCGTCTAATGCGGTGACAGTATACTTAACTCCAGGCCATGTGCCGTCCCGCGTGCGGTTTGTCCCTTGCACACAGCGGGGACAGTATACTTAACTCCCATTGAACGCTTATCCGGAGGACAGCAGTGGCGAGACTTGCGAGGGTGGTGGCAGCGGGTTATCCGCATCACGTGACGCAGCGGGGCAACCGGCGTCAGCAGACCTTCTTCTGCGATGACGATTATCGCGAGTACCTGCACCTGATGTCGGATTCATGCAATCGTGCCGGGACCGAGGTCTGGGCTTATTGCCTGATGCCGAACCATGTCCACCTGATCATGGTGCCGCAGGATCCCGATGGCCTGCGCCGCGCGATCAGCGAGACCCACCGGCGATTCACGCGACGCATCAATCTCCGCGAGGGATGGCAGGGCCATCTCTGGCAGGAGCGATTCCATTCGTTCCTGCTCGATGAGACGCACCTGCTGGCCGCCGTGCGCTACGTCGAGAACAACCCGGTTCGGGCCGGCCTCTGCGCGCATGCCGAGGAATGGCCGTGGTCGAGTGTCCGCGCACACTTGCGGGGAGAGGACGACGGCTTGGCAAGGGTGGCGCCGCTGCTCGCCATGGTTGGGAACTGGCCCGAGTACCTGGGTGCAGCGGTGGAGCAGCCCCTGGTCGACAAGATCCATGCCCACACCCGGACCGGTCGACCGCTGGGCGAGGAAGCGTTCGTCGAGGAACTGGAAGGTCGGCTGAATCGGAGGCTCCGACCGCAGAAGCGCGGCCCCAGACCGCGGCCGGAAGCTGGTGACGAGGAGGCGCTTTCACCGCCTGGGTGATGCCGGCAGCGGCGAGTTTTGTATACTGTCACCGAAAGTGTGGCGTTGGTCGGCGCGGCGCAGGAGTGCGAGGGCTTCGCTCTTTCTGCCGGCACTGTGCAGGGCGATCGCTTCGACGTAGAGGAAGCGCGGGTTTTCGGGGGCGAGGCGCGCGGCCGCCGAGAGCTCGCGGAGTGCGGCTCGCTGGTCGCCCTGGCGTACGAGCAGCAGACCGAGCGCGTGGTGCAGCTCGGCACTTCGCGGCAGCAGGGCGAGTCCCTGCCGCAGCACCCTTTCTCCGTCGGCGTCGCGGCCGAGCCGGCGCAGGGTGTCGGCGAGATTGACGTAAGCCGGCTCGAACAGTGGATCGAGTGCGATTGCCTGTTCGAAAGCCAGCAGCGCCTCGTCGCCACGCCCCTGGCGCAGTCGCAGGATGCCGATGTTGAGGCGGCCAGATGGCCAGTCGGCCTCGAGATCGAGTGCATTCTGGTATTCCTGCATCGCCGCCGCCTGCGCTGCCCGCCCTGCGGCGCCGAATCGCTCGCTGGGAACGTCGGCGAGGAGGCGCGCCGCCTCGATGCGGACGCCGCGCACGGGGTCGGAGAGGAGTGGCGCGGCGATCTGCAGGCGCACCTCGGGCGGTGCCGCATCGAGCAGCCCGAGTGCCGCGATGCGCAGCAGGGGATCCGGGTCGGCGAGCAGCGTGTGCGCCGTCTGCAGCGTCTCCGGGGTGGTGTGTGGCTGGGCGAGGGTCGCAGCCGTCGCCCGGATGATGCCCGGTGCCGCCGGGTTGCGCGCGAGATCGAGCAGGCCGGGCAAGCCCTGCATGCCGCGCGTTGCCCCCGCGTGCAGGGTCGGCCCGTAGCTCGGGCGATCGCGCCAGGCCCTGCCGTACCACCGATCCATCGCTTGCGCAGCCCACTCCGGCTTGCGGTCTGCATGGCACTGGTTGCAGGCGTTCGGCGTGCCGAGCGAGAGCGAGAGGTCGGGGCGCGGAACGCGGAGGCTGTGGTCCTGCCGGGCGTGGATGACCATGTAGTTCTGCGTCGGCATGTGGCAGTCGATGCACTGCGCGCCCGGGCCACCGGTCTGGTGCCGGTGGTGTGCGGGCACATCGTGCTGGGCGGCGTTGTGGCAGCGGTTGCAGAGGGCGTTGCCCCTGGCGCGGGTCTGCAGCGAGTGCGGCTCGTGGCAGTCCATGCAGGTGACGCCGCTCTGCTGCATCCGGCTCTGCAGGAAGGAGCCCCAGACATAGACCTCTTCCCGCTGCTGGCCATCGGCGTGGTAGTTGGGGGCGGTGAGCATCGCCAGCCGGTGGCTGTCGGCGAGTACTGCGCCGGGCTTGCGCTCTTCGCTCAGGGTCGATCGGCGCGCGTGGCAGGCGGCGCAGACGTTCATGCCGGCAGGGTCGGAGGGCTTGTCGCGCACGGCGACGCGGGCGTCGGCGGTGGGAAATTTCCACGCATCGAGCCAGCGGCTGCCGAGTCGTGGCAGCCCGATGTCGCCCTGCGCCGGATGCGGTGGCTTGGCCCCGGCGGCCCACGCCACATGCCGCGAACCGGGACCATGGCAGGCTTCGCAGGCGACATTGATCTCGCTGAAGGTGCTGCGGTAGGTGTGGCTGGCGGCGTCGTAGCCCTTGCGCAGGTTGGTCGAGTGGCATTCCGCGCACTGCAGGGCCCAGTTCTGATAGTTGCCGGTCCAGTGCAGCGCATCCTTGTGGTCGACCCGGCGCTCGGGTTGCAGGTGGAACCAGCGCTGCCCACCCTTCTCCTTCGGGCGCGAGTCCCAGGCGATCGACAGCGCCTGGTAGCGGCCGCCTGGGAAGGCGACCAGGTACTGCTGCAGCGGGTAGACGCCGAAGGTGTAGCCGATCTCGTAGTCGGCGAGCTTGCCGTCCGCTCCCTCGGTGCGCACGAAGAAGCGGTCGCCGCGCCGGTAGAAGCGGGATTCGACGCCATGCTGGCGGAACGTGGCGTTTGCGAAGTCGCCGAGTACCGTGTCCGGAGTCGCAGTCTGCATCGCGCGGTCGTGGTTCGATCCGGACCACGCCCGGTATTCAACTTCGTGGCAGCTGCGGCAGGCGGCGGCGCCAACGAAGCGCGGCGCCCGGCCGCCGTCGCCGGCTGCGGTCGTGGTGGTGGCGGCGGTCTGCGCTGGCGGGTCGGCTGTGCCGCTGCGCGTCGCATGCAGGACGATGCCGGCGGCGACAATGCTGAGCAGGAGCAGTCCGACCAGCAGCACGACCGGTCGCCGCAGCGGCGGCGCGGTCCGCACGGCAGATGCCGCCGGGGCCGCGGCAGTCGCCGGCAGTGCAGACCGGCGCGTACGCTTGCGGGTCATCGTCGCGGTGGTGGGGTGTGGCGGTGCTCAGTCCGGCCTTCGCCGGCGCAGGAGCGACAGGACGACGAGCACGAGCAGGCCGCCGCCAAGGAACAGCGCGAAGAAGAGTTGTTTTTCGGAAAGGCCGAGGAAATTGATCGGCAGGCCCAGGCGGCAGGCCAGCGGGTAGGCCGCGAGGGCCAGTCCGAGCCCGGCCAGCGTCGCCAGCGATCCGCGAAGATCGTTGCGCAGGTTGAAGCGGAGCATGGCGAACGGCAGATCCCTCGCCTTTTCCCGCGGCAGGTCGCCGAACAGGTGGTGACCGCCCTTGCGGCCGAGGGTGTAATGAATGACCAGCGCCGGCAGCAGGATGACCGCTGCGAGTGCGAGGAAAAACGAGCCTGGTGTCCAGTGGTTCATTGTGCGTCGATCTCCATCGGTTGCCCGGGGGCCGCGCTGCCAAACCGCGCGACAGCCCGCGCCGGGAGCCACTGTAGCAGAACGCACGCAGGCCGTCCGCGAAGGATTTGGCGGCGGGCTGCGTTCACACGGCGCCGGCGGCGCGCAGGGCGTCGATCGCCGCTGCGTCGCAGCCGAGTTCGCCGAGAATGGCATCGGTGTGCTGGCCGAGGGCGGGCACCGCGTCCATGCGCGGCGTGAAGCCGCTGTTGCTGCCCGGCGGCAGCAGAGCCGGAATCGGGCCGGCCGGGGTCGCCACTTCGGTCCAGCGCTTGCGTGCCGCGAGCTGCGGGTGCTGCCAGACTTCGTGCATGTCGTTGATGCGCGCGTTGGCGATGCGCGCGCCGTCGAGGCGGGCGATCAGCTGCTCGCTGTCGAGGCGGGAGAACTGTTCGACGATCAGCGCCTGCAACTCGTCGCGTGCGGCGCTGCGGCTGGCGTTCGACGCGTAGCGGGCATCCTCCGCCAGATCCGGTCGCTCGAGGACCTGCCGGCAGAAGAGTTGCCACTCGCGTTCGTTCTGCACGCCGAGCATGACCAGTTTGCCGTCGCCGGCGGCGAAGGGGCCGTAGGGGTAGATCGTCGCGTGCGCGGCGCCGGCGCGTGGCGGCGGTGCGGCGCCGTCGCTGGCGTAGTAGAGCGGGTAGCCCATCCATTCGACCATGCTCTCGAGCATCGAGACTTCGATCCGGCAGCCGCAGCCGCTCTGCGCACGCTGCAGCAGGGCGGCGAGGATGCCGCTGTAGGCGTACATGCCGGCGGCGATGTCGGCGATCGAGCAGCCGGCCTTGGCCGGCGCGTCGGCGCTGCCGGTGACCGAGAGGAAGCCGGCTTCGCTCTGGATCAGCAGGTCGTAGGCCTTGCGGTCGCGATACGGGCCGTCGTCGCCGTAGCCCGAGAGGTCGCAGACGATCAGCCGCGGGCAGGCCGCGCGCAGCTCCTCGTAGGACAGGCCGAGTCGCGCGGCCGCACCCGGTGCGAGGTTCTGCACCAGGACGTCGGCCCTGGCGAGAAGCCGGGCGAGCAGCGCCGGCGCCGCGGCATGCTTGAGGTCGAGCGTCAGGCTTTCCTTCGAGCGGTTGGTCCACACGAAGTGCGAGGCCAGGCCGTGCACGCGCTGGTCGTAGGCGCGGGCGAAGTCGCCGCTGCCGGGCCGCTCGACCTTGATCACGCGCGCGCCGAGGTCGGCGAGCTGGCGCGTGCAGAAGGGCGCGGCGATGGCGTGTTCGAGGGTGACGACGGTGATGCCGTCGAGTGGGCGCATGCCGGGCTCCGCAGATCAGTACGAGCGCGGCAGCCCGAGCAGGTGCTCGGCGACGTAGGCGAAGATCAGGTTGGTCGAGATCGGCGCCACCTGGTAGAGGCGCGTCTCGCGGAACTTGCGCTCGACGTCGTACTCGCTGGCGAAACCGAAACCGCCGTGCGTCTGCAGGCAGACGTTGGCCGCCTGCCATGAGGCCCTGGCGGCGAGGTGCTTCGCCATGTTCGCCTGGGCGCCGCAGCGCCGCTGCGCGTCGAAGCGGGCGCAGGCCTCGTAGCGCATCAGGTTGGCCGCCTCGATGTCGATGAAGGCCTCGGCGATCGGGAACTGCACGCCCTGGTTGCTGCCGATCGGCCGCTCGAAGACGATGCGCTCGCCGGCATAGCGGGTGGCACGCTCGATGAACCAGTAACCGTCGCCGATGCACTCGGCGGCGATCAGCGCGCGCTCGGCGTTGAGTCCGTCGAGCAGGTAGCGGAAACCCTGGCCTTCCTCGCCGATCAGGTTCTCCGCCGGCACCTCGAGTCCGTCGAAGAAGAGTTCGTTGGTCTCGTGATTGACCATGTTGGCGATCGGTCGCACCTCGAGCCCGTTGCCGATCGCCTGGCGCAGGTCGATGATGAAGATCGACAGGCCCTCGGCTTTCCGGCGCACCTCGGCGAGCGGCGTCGTCCGGGCGAGCAGGATCATCAGGTCGGAATGGCGGACGCGCGAGATCCAGACCTTCTGGCCACTGACCACATAGCATCCATCCTTGCGCACCGCGGTGGTGCGCAGGCGGGTGGTGTCGCTGCCGGTCGTCGGTTCGGTGACCGCCATCGACTGGATGCGCAGTCTGCCGGCGGCGATCGCCGGCAGGTATCTTTCCTTCTGCGCCGGGCTGCCGTTGCGCAGCAGCGTGCCCATGTTGTACATCTGGCCATGCACGGCGGCGGCGTTGCCACCGCAGCGGTTGATCTCCTCCATGATGACGCTGGCGGCGGTCAGCCCGAGGCCGGAGCCGCCGTACTCCTCGGGGATCATCGCCGCCAGCCAGCCGGCGTCGAGCAAGGCGGTGACGAAGTCGTCGGGGTAAGCGCGCTGCTCGTCGATACGGCGAAAGTACTCGTCGGGGAACTGCCGGCAGAGATCGCGGACGGCCTCGCGGATTTCCGGGTGCAGGTCGGCGGTGGTTTGCATGGCGATCCTCGTGCTGGTCGGCGGCAGTTTACACCATCTGCCAGCGGCGGCCGTCGGTCGCCCGGCGACAGACTATCGCCGGCGGTTCCGGTTGCAGTAGACTGGCGCCGCCGGCACGCCGGCAACCTCGTGAATGAGCCAGGACGAATCGACAGCCATGGAGAACGCACTTCCCGAGAGCGCGCAGAGAGTGGCCGATCTGCTGCGTACGCTGGGCCACCGCCCACCGGTGGTGCGGCTGCCGGCGAGTGGCAGGACCTCGGCGGAAGCCGCTGCGGGGCTCGGCTGCAGCGTCGCCGAGATCGCCAAGTCGATCGTCTTCCGGCAACTGGCCGACGACACGGCGGTGATGGTCGTCGCCAGCGGCGCGTACCGGGTGGATGAGGGCAGGGTGGCGGCGCTGGTCGGTCCGCTCGGCAAGGCGGATGCCGCCTTCGTCCGCGAGCACACCGGTTACGCGATCGGCGGCGTCTGCCCCCTGGGCCACCCGCGGTCGACGATCGTCCTCGTCGATCGGCTGCTGCTGGCCTTCGACCGGATCTGGGCCGCCGCCGGCCATCCGCACTGCGTCTTCAGCCTGTCGCCACAGGAGTTGCTAGCGATGACCGGCGGCCAGGTGGTCGACGTGGCCGAAGTGCCGGCCGCCGACCGGTCGCCAGCCTGAGTCGCCGCCGCCACGGCGATCCGCCGGCACGCGTCGCGCTTGCTTCCTGTCGCCAAGGGTTTACCATCTTGGCCTTGGGTATCCTGCGCCACCGCCCGCCGGCATCGAGCATGCCGCGGGCCGCCACCCGCCGGCGTGGCGCAACCTTCCTTTGCGGAGAAGATGAATCATGGCCGTAGCGCCCGAAACCGCCATCATGGCGCTGTACTGCGACTTCGAGAACGTCGCCCTTGGCGTGCGTGACGCGAAGTACGACAAGTTCGACATCAAGCCGGTCCTCGAAAGGCTGCTGCTCAAGGGCAGCATCGTCGTCAAGAAGGCCTACTGCGACTGGGAGCGCTACAAGGGTTTCAAGTCGACGATGCACGAAGCGAGTTTCGAGCTGATCGAGATCCCGCACCTGCGGCAGTCGGGCAAGAATTCGGCCGACATCCGGCTGGTCGTCGACGCCCTCGACCTGTGCTACACGAAGTCGCACGTCGATACCTTCGTCATCATCAGCGGCGACTCGGATTTCTCGCCGCTGGTCTCGAAGCTGCGCGAGAACGCGAAATACGTCATCGGCGTCGGTGTCAAGCAATCGACTTCGGATCTGCTGATCGGCAACTGCGACGAGTTCATCTTCTACGACGACCTGGTGCGCGAGATGCAGCGCGCGGCGCGGCGCGACTCGCGCGAGGCGCCGCAGGCGACCAGGCGGACGCCGGAGGAGGATGCCGAGCGGCGTGCCGAACTCGAGGCGCGGCGGAGCAAGGCGATCGAGCTGGCGGTCGCGACCTTCGACGCGATGGTCGACGAACGCGGCGACAGCGGCAAGATCTGGGCTTCGATGCTGAAGGAGGCGATCAAGCGCCGCAAGCCGGATTTCAACGAGTCCTACTACGGTTTCCGCGCCTTCGGCAACCTGCTCGAGGAGGCGCAGGCACGCGGTCTGCTGGCGATCGGCCGCGACGAGAAGTCCGGTACCTACGTCTTCCGGCGCAACGGCTTGGCGGCCGCTGGCGAATCCGGCGCCGAACTGCCGCTCGACGAGACGCGCGATTCGCCGCCGGTGGCGGTGCCCGAAGCGCCGCGCGCGACCGACGAGCCGGCGGCAGCCGCCGCCGGCGAGCCCGCCCCGCGCCGCAAGAGCGAGGGTCGGCGCAAGGCGGTCGACAAGGGCGGCAAGCGAGGGGCGCGTGCGCCGAAGGAGGCCGGGGAAAGCGGCGTCGTCGCGCTGACGGACGTGCCGCCGACAGCAGAGGCAGCGGCTGCCGTCGACTGGTCCGGGGTGGGCGCCGAGCCTGTCGCGAGTGCCCCGCAGCCGGTGGCGGTGGTGTTGACGCCGATCGATGCGCCGGAGCAGGCTGCCGCAGTTCCGCCGGCCGCGGTCAGCGAGGTGGCTGGAGCAGGCGAGGTGGGCGAAGTCGGCGAGGTGGCTGCGGCAGGCGAGGTGGGTGAGGTCGGTCCTGCCGCGGATGCGGCGGCCGTGCCGCCGGCGAGGAAGCCGGCCGCTCGGCCACGGCGTCCACGCAAGCCGAAGGCACCGGTCGACGTCGCCTGAGCATGCGGGCGCCGCTGCCTGCCCCGTAAACGCGAAAGCCGCGACGGCGGTCGCGGCTTCGCTGGCTGGTGGGCGGCGCCCGGCGTCGTCAGGCTGCAGCCTGTGCGGGAATCTGGCCGGCCATGCGAACGATCCGGTTCTGCGTGTCGACGTAGATCAGCAACGGCGCATACTTGGCGAGTTCGACCTCGTTGTACACCGCAAAACTGGCGATGATCAGGATGTCGCCCGGCGCGGCGCGGCGTGCCGCCGACCCATTCACCGAGATGACTCCCGAGCCGCGCTCGGCGCGGAGGGCGTAGGTCGTGAAGCGCTCGCCGTTATTGACGTTCCAGATATCGATCTGCTCGTACTCGCGGATGTTCGCGGCATCGAGCAGATCCTCGTCGATGGCGCATGAGCCCTCGTAGTGAAGCTCGGCGTGCGTGGCGCTGACGCGGTGCAGCTTCGACTTCAACATGGTCCTCTGCATGGATTCACCGGTTTGGGAGTTTGGGGAAGCGCATTGTAGCTGCTGATCGCGACCTGTCAACGGCCGTCGCAGGCCGGGATTTCGACATTGTCGATGAGTCGCGCGCTGCCCAGGCGACTGGCCGCGAGGACGACCAGCGGGCCGTCGTCGGGGCTGCGCGGTGGCTGCAGATCGGCCTGTCGCCGCAACGCAACATAGTCGGTTTGCCAGCCGTTGCGGTCGAGTTCGGCGGCCGCGTCCGCCTCGAGGCGGGCGAAGTCGGCATCGCCGGCAGCGACGGCGGTGGCGATGCGCTGCAACAGTCGGTGCAGCCGCGGCGCCTCGGCTCGCTCGCCGGGCGACAGGTAGCCGTTGCGCGACGACAGGGCGAGGCCATCGGCGGCACGAACGGTCTCGCCGCCGACGATCTCGATCGGCAGCGCCAGTTGCCGGCTCATGTTGCGCAGGACCATCAGCTGCTGGTAGTCCTTCTTGCCGAAGAGCGCCACCTGCGGCTGGACGATGTTGAACAGCTTGAGGACGACGGTGGCGACGCCGCGGAAGTGGCCGGGCCGGAACTCGCCATCGAGCTGGTTCTGTGTTGCCGGCGGCTCGACGTGGTATTCCTGCGGCTCGGGGTAGAGCTCCTGTTCGCCGGGGGCGAAGAGCAGGTCGACACCGGCGGCGACGAGCTGTGTGCAGTCGGCGTCGAAGGTTCTTGGGTAGCGGTCGAAGTCGTCGTTGGGGCCGAACTGCAGGCGGTTGACGAAGATGCTGGCGACGACCGTATCGCCGTGCGCGCGCGCTTCCTGCATCAGGGCGATGTGGCCCGCGTGCAGGTTGCCCATGGTCGGCACGAAGGCGATACGGGCGCGTTCCCGCAACGCGGCGCGCAGTTCGGGGATCGACGAGTGAATCTGCATCTTCCGGCTCAACCTCTCTCAACGTGCCGCAGGCATGCGCTGCGGTCTTGTCGGCAGGCTCCGCTGCCGTCTGCTCGCTGCTCCAGGTTCGGCCTGGTCGGCAGCCTTCGCTTCAGTAGCAGTGCTCGGCGGCCGGGAAGCTGCCATCCTTGACCGCTGCGACGTAGGCGGCGATCGCCGCCGCGATCGATGGCTGGCCGAGCATGAAGTTCCTGACGAAGCGCGCCCTCCGGCCGCTCGAGATGTCGAGCATGTCATGCAGGACGAGCACCTGTCCGGAACACGCGCGGCTGGCGCCGATACCGATCGTCGGCACGCTGAGCCTGTCGCTCACCTCCGCTGCCAATGTCTCGGGAATCGCTTCCAGCACCAGCAGCCCGGCGCCGGCTTCCTGTTGCGCCAGGGCATCGGCGTGCAGGCGGGCGGCAGCCGACTCATCCCGGCCCTGGACGCGGTAGCCCCCGAGCTGATGCACGGACTGCGGCGTCAGTCCGACGTGTCCGCAGACGGGGATGCCACGGGCGGTCAGGAAATGGGTCGTCGCGGCCATCTCGCTGCCACCCTCGAGCTTGACCATCTGGGCGCCGGCGGCCATCAGGCGGACGGCGTTGCGCAGCGCCCTTTGCGGGCTTTCCTGGAAGGTCCCGAAAGGCATGTCGGCAATCACCAGCGGTCGCCGGCTCGCGCGGGCGACGCTCGCGGTGTGGTAGGCGATGTCGGCGAGGGTGACCGGCAGGGTCGAGTCGTGCCCCTGCAGGACCATGCCGAGCGAGTCGCCGATGAGCAGGGCATCGACGCCCGCGGCTTCACAGAGCTGGGCGAAGCTGGCGTCGTAGCAGGTGAGGACCGCGATCTTTTCGCCGCTGGCGCGCATCCTGGCCAGGTCGACATGCGTCAGGCGGCGCGTCGCAACGTGGGTGGACATGGAATCACTCTCCGCGGTTGAAGAATTCCCGCTGTCCGCGCATGCCTCCGATGGCGATGCGGTTGTTGGCGGTGAGGGTAGGGCAGGGCACGGTGGCAGGCGGTCCGGCGGATGGCTCAGTGGTCGCGGAACAGGATCTCGGGCCGGGTGGCGCCGTCCATCACCATCCGTTCGAGGCACTGTTGCACGCCGGCGCTGGCTGCCTCCATGCGTTCGACCGCGTTCACCGCGGCGGCGAGATCGCCGGCCTGCTGGGCCTCGAGGGCGCTGCGTCCGTGCCGATGCACGTCGGCGTGCGGCGTTTCCATCGCCCGATGGCCATCGAGTTGCGCAAAGCTTCTGCCTTCGCCCTCGTAGTACCACTTTCCGAGGCGACACGAGGTGTGCGTGGCAAGTTCGCCGGCGCTCCTGTCGGCGGTTCCGAGGAGCGCCTGGTAGATGTCGAACTTGAACAGCAGATGGTCCATCTTCGCCAGTTCGGCGAAGCTGCGCAGCGCCGCGATGCTGATCGCCTGTTCCATCCCGTGCGCCAGGTCGGTGATGCCGGCGATCGTCGTCGAGGCTTGCTGGCCCTGCTCGCCGAACGCGTCCGACTGCTCGGCGAGGCGGCCGATGCTGTGCTGGGCGGTGACGGTCTCACCCTGGATCGCGTTGACCAGTTGCGAGATGTCGCTGGTCGCGTGCGTCGTCCGGTCGGCGAGCTTGCGCACTTCGTCGGCGACGACGGCAAAGCCTCGTCCCGCCTCGCCGGCACGCGCCGCCTCGATCGCCGCGTTGAGCGCGAGGAGGTTGGTCTGATCGGCGATCTCCTTGATCAGATGAACGATGCCGCCGATCTTCTGCGCGCTGCCCTGCAGACCGTGTATCTTGTCCAGCGCCTGGCGCGAGTTGTCGGCGAGTTCATTGAGGTCGGCGCTGATGCGGTTCACCGAGTCGCGGCTGTTCGCCGCCATGCTGGCGGCGGACAGGGTTTCACGCCGTTTGCCACGCAGGCCGTCGGCGAGCGCCAGCAAGCTCTGCTGCGAAGCGGCGAGCGACTTCCGGTACGAGCGCAAGGCGACGAACAGGCGCTGCATTTCCGCCGCCTGGCGAGTCGCCTGTGCGTCCCGCTGTCCGGCCTGCGCCTGTCCGGCCTGTCCGGCCGAGATCTGGCCGCGCAGGCCGGCGTTCTCCGCTTCGAGCTCGCTGATTCGCCGTTCGAGGCGGCGCATCCGCTCCCCACCACCGAAAAAAGGCATCGTCGTCCCCCGTTTTCCCGCATCGGTTCCAAGGTCCGGTGGCGATCCGGCGCCACCATCGCAAAACGGCGCCTAGGATACACAGAGCGGCCGACGAATGGGCAAGTTTGCGTGCTGTCGCAACGCAAAAAAACTGGCCCGCGCCGCTCGCGGCGCCGTGCCGTGCGCTGGCGTGCTTGCGTTGCGCGCAACGGACTGCAACATCCCGTTACGAAAATGCCCTGTCGTATTGGCCGCCTGCCGCGTTGACCGGTTATCGATCCGGGAGACACGCAAGATGAAAACCACCCTCGCTGCGCTGCTGGCTGCCGCTTTCCTTGGCGGCTGTGTCGTCACCCCCCTGCCGCCGGCCGTTGCGCCACCGCCAGCCTACGCTTACCCGCCGCCGCCAGTCGTGCTCGCTCCGCCACGGGCCTACGCAGCACCGCCGGCGGTGGTCGTTGCCCCCGGCTGGCGCTACCGTGGCCCGGGCGGGTGGTGGCGGCCCTACCGCGACCCACGCTGGTAACGACTGCTTCCCGATCGCTCAGGGCGCGAGTCGTTCGATGCGTTGCTGGCTGAGCGCCGGCAGCCAGGCAGCGGCGCTGCCGCGGCCCGGAATGTGGCAGTCCGGGGCGATCTCGAGCAGCGGCGCGATGACGAAAGCCCGCAGGTGCATGCGCGGGTGTGGCAGGCGGAGTCGTTCGCCGTCGAGCGACAATTGGTCGTAGAGCAGCAGGTCGAGGTCGAGTGTCCGTGGCGCCTGTGGAAAATCCCGCCGGCGACCGAATTGCCGCTCGACGACGAACAGTTCGTCGAGCAACTCGTGCGGCGCCAGCGTCGTGACGAGCGCGGCGACGGCATTGATGAAGTCGGGCTGTCCCCGGATTCCCACCGGAGCCGTGCGGTAGAACGAGGAAACCCGCAGCACGCGTGACTGCGGCAGCCTGGTCAGCGCCTCAGCGGCGGCGCGTACCTGAGCGACGGGGTCGGCGAGGTTGGCGCCAAGCGCGACAAAGGCCTGGTGCGAGGACCGGCTCAGGTGAGGCGAAAGAGGTCCGATGGCGCTGCCCGGTGTGTCACTCGGCCGGGCTGGCTGTGCTTCGTTCGCCGGCCGCGCGGCGGCGACGCCGGCGGCGGGGCGCTGCCGCCGCCTGCGGCAGCAGCATGGCTGCCCGGCCCTCGTCGCTGGCGGCAAGGAACGCGCTCCACCAGTCGCCCACCTCGCGCTCGACTTCGCCCGCCTCGATGCGCAAGAGCAGGAAGTCGTAGGCCGCCTTGAAGCGCGGCTGCTGCAGGATGCCGTACGGGCGCTTGCCGCTGCGCTGTTCGAAGCGTGGCTGCAGCGCCCAGATGTCCTTGATGTCGCCGCTGATCCGGCGCGTGATCGCCAGTTTCTCCGCCTGTCCGTCGAGGACCTCGTCCATCGCCAGGAACAGCGACGGCAGCAAAGGTTCACCGGCCGCCCTGAGCGGTTCCCACTTGGCGAGCAGTTCATGCCAGAGCAGGGCGGCGAAGAGGAAGCCGGGCGACACCGGCTTGCCGTCGCGCACCCGGCGATCGGTGCTGGCGAGCGCCAGGCTGACGAAACGTTCGCCGCTCGACTGGTCGAGAATGATGTCGAGGAGGGGAAACAGGCCGTGATGCAGCCCCTCTTCGCGCAGTTGCTCGACGCAGCGCACGGCGTGGCCGCAGGTGAGCAGCTTGAGGATCTCGTCGAGCAGGCGTGAGGGCGGAACGTTCTCGATCAGGCTGCTCATCTCACGGATCGGGTGCCGCGCCTCGGGATCGATCGACAACCCCAGTTTGGCCGCCAGGCGGACGGCGCGCAGCATGCGTACCGGGTCTTCACGGTAGCGGGTCTTCGGCTCGCCGATCATGCGCAGCGTCTTCTGCCGCAGGTCGGCGACGCCATGGTGGTAGTCGACGATGGTCTCCGAAGAAGGGTCGTAATAGAGGGCATTGACGGTGAAGTCGCGCCGTGCGGCGTCTTCCGCCTGGCTGCCGAAGACGTTGTCGCGCAGAACCCGCCCCTGCTCGTCGACCAGCGCCTTGCCGCTACCGTTTTCGCCATGATGGCCGCGGAAGGTGGTGACCTCGATGGTCTCGGCGCCCATGCTGACGTGCACGATCTGGAAGCGGCGGCCGATGATGCGCGAGCGACGGAAGCAGTGTCGCACCTGTTCCGGCGTCGCGCTGGTGGCGACGTCGAAGTCCTTCGGCTTCAGCCCGGCGAGCAGGTCGCGCACCGCGCCGCCGACGATGAACGCCTGGTAACCGCTTTCCTGCAGGGCTTCGACCGTGCGCCGGCTGCCGCGGCTGATGTCGTCACGCTGCAGGCCATGCTGGGTGACGGCGATGACCGCCGGTTCGCTGGGCTTGCCGGCAGCCTTGCGTCCGAGGACGCGGGAGATGAACTTGCGGATCATTAACGGGGGCTTGTCTCGTTCTCGTTCTCGTGCTCTTGTGCCGTCATCATAGCCCAAATCGTCGTCGTCGGCCCGGAGAATGCCCGGTCAGCTCAGTCGCGCAGGCTGAGAACCGGCCAGCCGGCTCCTGCGGCGTGCGCCCGCAGCGTGGGGTCCGGGTCGACGGCCACCGGGTTGCTGACCCGCGACAGCAGCGGCAGGTCGTTGAGCGAGTCGCTGTAGAACCAGCTGCGCTCGAAACTGCTCCACCACAGCCCCATCGCCTCGAGCCAGGCTTCGACGCGGACGATCTTGCCTTCGCGGAAGGAAGGCAGGCCGCGCACCTTGCCGGTGAAGCGGCCATCCTCCTGGGCCGGAATCGTCGCGATCAGGTGCGCGATGCCGAACTCGCGGATGATCGGTCCGGTGACGAAGCTGTTGGTGGCGGTGACGATCGCGCACAGGGCGCCGCGCGCGAGATGCCCGCCGACCAGCGAACGGGCCTTGTCGCCGACCAGCGGCAGGATGTGGCGCGACAGGAACTCGCGTTGCCAGAGGTCGAGCTGGCTGCGTGGGAAGCGCGACAGCGGATGCAGCTGGAAGTCGAGAAAGAGGTCGATGTCGAGCGTACCGGCCTTGTACTGCTCGTAGAATTCGAGGTTCTTCGCTTCGTACAGGTCGCGGTCGAGGATCCCCTTGCCGATCAGGAACTGCGCCCATTCGAAGTCGCTGTCGCCGGCGATCAGGGTGTTGTC